>NZ_JAGINQ010000009.1 GCF_017876165.1 Azospirillum soli | reverse complement strand
TCGCATCATGTGGCGGCTCCATGCCGACCACGGACAGAAGCATGAGCCCTGCGACGAGATCACGGCGGGAGAGGCTTGACCGAACCGGCCCGATTACAGAAGAAGGCGCTCTTAGTGGGTGTGGGGCGCGTTATCGGACGGTCGTCTGCGGTTGCCCTTGTCGGAATCGCCGGAGCCCTGCACGGCGTCGGCCACAGCCCCAATGGCGGCTTCGGCAACGGTGCGCGCCACGGAACCGACAGCGCCCGCCGCCTTGCCCCCGGTGTGTGCCACCTCTCGGCCGGTGTCGGCGACCGCCTCTCGGGCCTGTTTGTTGCCGGCGAGCACCCCGGCCATCGCGGTCAGCGCGGCGGCGGCCAGTTCCCGCCCAAGGGGCGAGGCCAGGAACCCGGCCAGGGACTTGCTCGACTTGCGAAGATGCCTGGGCACCTTCACGCCGCCGATCTTCTTGGGAAGCTTGAATCTTTTCGCCATCGACTTCGCCATGGACGACTCACTTTCGCTGAAACGGCGTCGTGAGTCGTCAACAGCGGCGGTCTGGGTGGGTTCCTAAAGCGCGGCCTGGACGCGCTGGACGAAGCCGGGCAGGCCGACCTGACGGGTGCGGCGCAGGCGTTCGGCGCGCAGGATAGCCTGCACGGAGGCCACGCTCTCGTCCACGTCGTGGTTTACGATGACGTAGTCGTATTCGGCCCAATGGCTGATCTCGTCCGACGCCTTGGCCATGCGCTGGGCGATCACCTCGGCCGAATCCTGGGCGCGGGTGTGCAGGCGGCGCTCCAGCTCCTCGCCGGACGGCGGAAGGACGAAAATGCTGACGAGGTCGGCGCGGGCGTTGGCGGCCAGCTGCTGCGTGCCTTGCCAGTCGATGTCGAACAGAACGTCGCGGCCGGCGCCCAGCGCCTGTTCCACCGTGCTGCGCGGGGTACCGTAGCAGTTGCCGAAGACGCGGGCGTGCTCCAGCAGCTCACCCTCCTCGGCCATGCGGTCGAACTCCGGCATGTCCACGAAATAGTAGTCGACGCCCGGCTGCTCGCCGGGGCGCATCGGGCGCGTGGTCACCGACACCGACATGGTGATGCCGGGGTCGCGGTCGAGCAAGCGGCGGGAAATGGTGGTCTTGCCAGCGCCGGACGGCGAGGACAGGACCAGCATCAGACCGCGCCGCGTGATATCTTTGGGGGAAGAAGTCGGGGCCATGGCCTTCTGATCGCTCGCCTGATTACTCAATATTCTGGACCTGCTCGCGCAGCTGTTCGATGGAGGCCTTCAGCGACAGACCGATGCGGGTCAGCTCCACGTCGGCGGACTTGGAGCAGAGCGTGTTGGCCTCGCGGTTGAACTCCTGGCACAGGAAGTCGAAGCGGCGGCCGATGGCGCCGCCCTCCTTCAGCATGTCACGGGCGGCCTGGATGTGGGCGCGCAGGCGGTCCATCTCCTCGCGCACGTCGGCCTTGGCGATGAGGATGGCGGCTTCCTGGGCGAGACGCTCCTCGGGGAGGGCTGGGGACGCGTCGAGCAGGGCGGCGACCTGATGGCGCAGGCGCTCGCGCAATGCCTCGGGCTGGGTGCTGGCGCAGGCCGACGCGGCGTCGATCAGGCGTTCAATCTCGTCGAGATGGCCGTTCAGCACGGTGACGAGGCGGGCGCCTTCGGACAGGCGCGCCGCAACCAGCTGGTCGATGACGCGGGCGAGGTCGGCCTTCAGGGCGGCCTCGACGCGCTCGCGTGCTTCGGTTTCGTCCTCTTCGACCGGCTCGATGATGCCACGCACGGCGAGCAGGGAGTCGAGGCGCGGCGCGGCGGCCCCGGCGCCTTCGATCTCGCGCGCCAGCTCCAGCACCTGGGCCAGCAGCTCGCGGTTGATGCGCAGCTGCGCCACGGACTGGCTGCGGTTGACCGTCAGGTTCAGGTTGACGCTGCCGCGCGCGAGCCGCTTGGGCATCTCGGCGCGGGCCGCCGCCTCGATGGTGTCGAAGCCCGAAGGCTGGCGGCAACGGATGTCGAGGTTGCGCCCATTGACGCTCTTGACCTCAAAGGTCCAGGAATAACCCTCGGCGTGCCCGTCCACGCGTGCGAAGCCGGTCATGCTGGAGACAGCGGGGCGTTGGGCGGACAAAACGGCCTCGACTACAATTTGTGGGATCTTGCGGCTCAAGTTATAGCGGCGGCAGGACGAGGCAACAAGCATTGAGGGGACTATGCGGAATCCGCGCTCCATCGTCATCACCGGGGCTTCCAGCGGAATCGGGGAGGAGCTGGCTTATGCCTATGCCGCTCCGGGAGTAACGCTGGCGTTGACCGGGCGCGATCCGGGGCGGCTGGCCGCCGTCGCGGAGCGGTGCCGGGGCCTGAGCGCGCAGGTGGATGGCGTGGTGCTCGACGCGGCGGACCGGGACGCCATGGCGGAGTGGCTGGCGGCGGTGGACGCGCGGGCACCGGTTGATCTGGTCATCGCCAACGCCGGCATTTCGGCAGGGACCGGCGACGGGACGGAAAGCGAGGAGCAGGCGCGACGAATCTTCCGGGTTAACCTGGATGGCGTTCTGAACACGGTGCATCCGCTGCTGCCGCGCATGCAGGCGCGGGGGCGGGGGCAGATTGCGCTGATGGCCTCGCTGGCCGGGTTTCGGGGCATGCCGGGCGCGCCGGCCTACTGCGCCAGCAAGGCGGCGGTGCGGGTGTATGGGGAATCGCTGCGCGGCGAACTGGCGGGGCAGGGGATCGGGGTGTCGGTGATCTGCCCCGGATTCGTGAAGAGCCGCATGACGGCGGTGAACCGCTTTCCGATGCCGTTCCTGATGGAGACGCCGGCGGCGGCGCGGGTCATCAAGCGGGCGCTGGCGGGGAACAAGGGGCGAATCTCGTTCCCCGCACCGATGGCGGCGGCGGTGTGGCTGCTGGCACTGCTGCCGGCGGCTTGGACCGACTCGCTGCTGCGGATGGCGCCGAAGAAGCCGTGAGGGGGCGTGTCGGGTTGAGCGTTGGCGAAACCCAACAGCCGCGCCTTATCTACGCCTTCCAGTAGCCCCAGACCGAGGCCGGCGGGATGTTGCGCGGGGTGAAGCCCAGGCGCTTGCCCTTGATGCCCAGCGCCTTCTGGTTCAGCGGCGATCCGATGGTGTAGGTGTAGAGGATGAAGCGGCTGCCTTCGGGCAGGACGCTGAAGCAGGCCTCCACGACCTCCTTCTGGACCGTCATCGGCATGTTGAGCATCGGGATGCCGATGACCACGGTGCCGACCTTGCCGACGAGGTTGGGGCCGAGGATTTCCGCCACCTTCCGGCAGTCGTCATGAATGACGTTCACGTCCGGGTAATGGCCGCGCAGAAAGCGGGCGAGGTGGTCGTCGATTTCGAAGCTGTAGATGCGGTCGCCCGGAATGCCGGATTCGAGCAGGGCGCGGGTGATCGCGCCGGTGCCGCCGCCGAACTCCACGATGACCTGATCGGGGCCGCAGACAAGATTCTGCCGGATCAACTTGCAAAGGGCTGGAGAAGACGGAGTAACCGAACCCATCGAAAGGGGATTTGCCATCCAACGCTGGAAGAATAGCCACGCGGCCGGCGGCGTCTTGCCGCTTTTTGATTTTTCGGCGACGGTGAATTCCGTTGGTGTCATAGATCGGCCTTTCGCCGTTGGCTGTTGAGCGATTGCCCCGGGGCTAAACAAGCAAGAGCCCCAAGGGGTCCCGAACCAAGCATTCCCTAAGCGCACTTATGTCGCAATCGACCGCACCCTGCAACCCACTGGACGGCCGAAGGCTATGTCTATGGAGTTAAGGCGAGGAGTTCCTGACCGGCGTAGGACAGGCCGCTCAGCACGACCACGAAGAACACCAGCGCCGCGACGGTGAGGGCGAGGCTGACCGCGATGGCCGCGCCGTCGCGCTCGATCAGGCCGAGGGAGAGAAGAACAAGCGCGAAGCCCGGCAACCAGCCGGTGAGCGGCAACGGCACGACGCAGGTCAGCGAGAGAAGCAGGATCAGGAAACCGAACCAGCGCTCGCGGTCGATGTCGGCGAAGCGGGAGACTCGGGGCTTCAGCATGCGCTCGATGCCGGTCAGGCGCGGCATGGCGGCGTCGATCATGCGGCCGGCCATCTTGCGGCTGACCGACCGGTGCAGCAGCCAGTCGGGCAGGGCGGCACCCCGCCGGCCGAAGGCCATCTGGGCGGAATACAGCAGAATCGGCAGGTCGAACAGGCAGGACACGCCCAGCGGCACCGGCGCCACCGTGGGCAGCGACAGGGCCAGCAGGATGGTGCCCAGCGACCGGTCGCCCAGCGCCTGGATCAGGTCGCCCAGCGATACCCGCTCGCCCGGCAGGTTGGCGCGGAAGGCCGCCAGAACGTCGGAGGTGCGTTCCTCCACCATGTCTTCGGCGGCAATGGAGGAGAGGGCCAATTCGTCTGACGCGCTCATACGCCGGCCTCCGCCGCCGCGCTCTCATAAGTCTCCAGCAGTTCCAGCCAGCTTTCCTCGGCGGCGGACAGCTTCTTGTCCACCACGCCCAGGTCGATCTGGAGCTTCTGCAGCTTGTCGCTGGGGCCGGTGTAGAGAGTGGGGTCGGCCAGCTTGGCTTCGATCTTCCGCTTCTCTTCGGTCAGCTTGTGGACCAGGGCTTCGGCGTCGGTCGCCTTCTTCTTCAAGGGCGCCAGAGAGGCGCGCGCCTCGGCGGCGGCGCGGCGCTGGTCCTTGCGGCTGGGGCCGGCGTCGGCGGTGTCGCCGCGTCCGCCCTGGCGGTCGGCGCGGGCACGCTCCAGCAGGTAGCGGCGGTAGTCGTCGAGGTCGCCGTCATAGGCCTGCACGGTGCCGTCGGCGACCAGCAGCAGGCGGTCGGCGGTCAGTTCGATCAGGTGCGGGTCGTGGCTGATGAGGATGACGGCGCCCTCGAACCCGTTGATCGCCTCGATGAGAGCTTCGCGGCTGTCCACGTCCAGGTGGTTCGTGGGCTCGTCCAGCATCAGGATGTGCGGCGTCTCGCGGCTCATCAGCGCGAGCAGCAGGCGCGCCTTCTCGCCGCCGGAGAGGTCGGAAATGCGGGTCTCGGCCTTGCTCTGCTGGAAGCCGAACCGGCCGAGGTGGGCGCGCACCTTTTCCTCCGGCGCCAGCGGCATGATGCGCTGGGTCTGCTGGATGGGGGTGAGCGACAGGTCCAGCTCATCCTGCTGATGCTGGGCGAAATAGCCGACGCGCAGCTTCGACGGCCGGCGCATCTCGCCGTCCATGGCCGGCAGGCGGCCGGCGAGCAGCTTCACCAGCGTGGACTTGCCGTTGCCGTTGGCGCCCAGCAGGGCGATGCGGTCGTCCATGTCAATGCGCAGGTTGACGCGGCGCAGGATCGCCTTGTCGCCATAGCCGATGGTGACGTTGTCCAGCGCGATCAGCGGTGGGGCCATCTCGTCCGGCTGGGGGAAGTTGAAGACGACCTCGGCGTCGTCCTCCATCAGCGTGATGGATTCCATCTTCTCCAGCGCCTTCATGCGGCTCTGCGCCTGGCGGGCCTTGGTGGCCTTGGCGCGGAAGCGGTCGATGAAGGACTGCATGTGCTTGCGCTTGGCCTCCTGCTTGGCGGCCATGGCCTGCAGGCGCTCGGCGTTGGCGCGGCGCTGGCGGAGGAACTGGTCGTAGTTGCCGGCGTAGGTGACCAGCTTGCCGTTGTCCACGTGGATGGTCGTGGTCGGCACGGAGTTCAGCAGGTCGCGGTCGTGGCTGACCAGCAGGATCGTGTGCGGGTAGTTCTTGAGATAGCTCTCAAGCCACAGCGTGGCTTCGAGGTCGAGGTGGTTCGTCGGCTCGTCCAGCAGCAGCAGGTCGGGCCGCGCGAACAGCACGCCGGCCAGCGCCACGCGCATCCGCCAGCCGCCGGAGAAGTCTGAGCAGGGACGGGCTTGAGCCTCCGCGTCGAAGCCGAGGCCGGAGAGCACCTGCGCCGCGCGCGACGGGGCGGAGTGCGCTTCGATGTCGGCAAGGCGGGCGTGGATTTCGCCGATGCGCATGGGGTCGGTGGCGGTCTCCGCCTCCGCCAGCAGAGCGGTGCGCTCCGTATCGGCGGCCAGGACCGCGTCGATCAGGGTGGTGGAGCCGCTGGGCGCCTCCTGCGCGACCATGCCGATCTTGGTGCCGGCCGGCACGGTGAGGGCGCCGGCGTCCGTCTGGAGCTGGCCGGCGATGAGCTTCAGCAGCGTCGATTTGCCGGTGCCGTTGCGGCCGACCAAGGCCACGCGATGGCCCTTCGACACCACGGCGGTGGCGTGGTCGAACAGCACGCGTCCGCCGTAGCGGAACGTCAGGTCGTTGATGTGCAGCATCTTGGGGCCGGATGTAACACGAGCCACCCCCGATTTGAAGGGACACGGGTGGGGCAACGCCGATATGGCTGCCATGGCGGGGGCTGCCACGAAGCGGTTGCCGTTGCCGCAAAGCGCCTATATAACGCCGCGCAACCGGCGCCCTGGCCTATCCTGCGGCGCCTTTAATGCCTTCAACAAGGCAAAGCCCCAACCAGGAGCCCACCGCCATGGCCGTCGAACGGACCCTCTCGATCATCAAGCCCGACGCCACCCGCCGCAACCTGACCGGCAAGATCAACGCCAAGTTCGAAGACGGCGGCCTGCGCATCATCGCGCAGAAGCGCGTCCAGCTGTCGAAGGCCCAGGCCGAGCAGTTCTACGGCGTGCATCGCGAGCGCCCGTTCTTCAACGACCTCGTGTCCTTCATGATCTCCGGCCCGGTGGTCCTGCAGGTTCTGGAAGGCGAGAACGCCATCGCCCGCAACCGCGAGATCATGGGCGCCACCAACCCGGCCAACGCCGCCGAGGGCACCATCCGCAAGGAGTTCGCCGAGTCGATCGAGGCCAACTCGGTGCACGGTTCGGACGCCCCGGAGACCGCCGCCCAGGAAATCGCCTTCTTCTTCGCCGGCATCGAGCTGGTCGGCTGAATTCAGCCGGTTGATTCGTGATTTGAGCGAGGGCCGTCCCGTTCGGGGCGGCCCTTTGCTTTTGCGTCACGAACTTGTCCCTTGGCTTATCCCCTGGCGGGGTGAAGCCGTCATGGACAGGAGTCGCAAAGTCGAGTATTCGGGGAAGTAACCGTAAGGAGCACCACGATGGAACGCCAGGACGTCAAGCCGATTGTCGCAGCATTGCTGGAACCTCTGCCGCCGCTGGTGCAGGGCCGCAATGATCTGGGCGACCAGGGCGTGGTCGAATTGCTGGTGCGCGGCTATGTGGACCAGTGCCTTGCCGCGTTCCAGGAAGTGGTGAAGGAAAACATCGACCAGGACACCGCCATCGACGGCATCAACCGTCAGGCAACCGCGCTGAATTCCGTGTTCCTGGGCACCAGCGGCTTCAACACGGTGATCACGCACCCCTGGAATTCCGCCGATCAGTTAGGCGTCTTCCTGCGCGATAAGGTGGGCCTGGATTTCCCGCCGGAGGATTGCGTGCGCGCGACCCTCATTCATCTGGCGACGCAGATCATGCACGCGATCCAGACCGGGCAGGACGATTGGGAGTCGCAGGTGGACTCGCTGGTCGGCGAGGTGCGCGACCTGCTGCTGGGCCGGCTGCCGGCGGGGCAGTAAACGATGGGGCAGTAAGGCGCGGGCGGCGGGCCCCCACCCTAACCCTCCCCCACCTTCGGCGGGGGAGGGGATACGCTGATTTACAGCAGGAAAATCGCCATAAGGATCAGCAGGACCACCACGGCGGCGGTGCCGTAGGTCATGAATTGCGTGAAGGCATGCCAGCCGGCCGCATGTTCACGCACCAGCTCATCGCTGACCGGATTGTGACCGTCGTGATCGGTTACCGCCATTTCGTCCCCCCATTCTGGGCGTTTGATCCGGCGGAGAATGTGGGGACCACGAACGGTGCCGGCAAGGGCTCCGCTTAAGCCGGCGGATTGATGACGGACGGCTGGGTCGGGACTGCGCCGTCGATCACCACCACGTCACCCTCGACGCGGGCGCGGCCCTCGGCGATCAGGCGGACGGCCTGCGGGTAGATGCGGTGTTCCGAGTCCAGAACGCGGTCGCCCAGCGCGTGGGCGTCGTCGCTGGGCAGGACAGGAACCGCTGCCTGCACGATGATCGGCCCCTCGTCCATCTCCGGGCGCACGTAATGGACGGTGCAGCCGTGGAAGCGCACCCCGGCGGCCAAAGCCCGCTCGTGCGTGTCCAGCCCCTTGAAGGAGGGTAGCAGCGACGGGTGGATGTTGATCAGCCGGTCGCGCCACTGCTCCACGAACCAGGGCGACAGCAGCCGCATGAAACCGGCGAGGCAGACCAGCTCGACCCCGGCCTCGCGCAGCTTGGCGTCCATGGCCTGCTCGAAGGCCTGCTTGTCGCCGGGGAAGTCGCGGTGGCTGACCACGGCGCCGGGGACGCCGGCCTTGGCGGCGCGCTCCAGACCGAAAGCATCGGCCTTGTTGGAGAGCACCAGCGCGATCTCCGCCGGGAAGTCCGGGGCGGCGCAGGCGTCGATCAACGCCTGCAAATTGCTGCCCCGGCCCGAGATCAAAACGCCGATTTTCAGGCGCGCCATGCCGTGTCCATTCCGGTGACGGTGACGCGGGCCTCGCCGTCCTTGACCGCGTGCACGGTGCCGACGGTGAAGACCGTCTCGCCGGCCTTGGTCAGGATGTCGATGGCCTGCTCCGCCTTGTCCGCCGGAACCACGGCGATCATGCCGAGGCCGGAGTTGAAGGTGCGGGCCATGTCCAGCGGCGTCAGACCGCCCGTCGTCATCAGCCAGGAGAAGACCGGGGGCAGCGGCCACTTGGCGGCGTCCAGCGTCACGCCCAGCCCGTCCGGCAGGACGCGCGGAATGTTCTCGATCAGGCCGCCGCCGGTGATGTGGGCCAGCGCCCGCACCGTGCCGGCGCGCACGGCCGCCAGCGCGCTCTTCACATAGATGCGCGTCGGGGTCAGCAGCGCGTCGCCCAGCGTCTTCGAGGCGTCCCACGGGCAGGCCGAATCGTAGCCGAGGCCGGACTTCTCGACCAGCTTGCGCACCAGCGAGTAGCCGTTGGAATGCACGCCGGAGGAGGCCATGCCGATGACCACGTCGCCCGCCTGCACGGCGGAGCCGGTCAGCGCATGCTCGCGCTCGACGGCGCCCACGGAGAAGCCGGCGAGGTCGTAGTCGCCGTCCGAATACATGCCGGGCATCTCGGCCGTCTCGCCGCCGACCAGCGCGCAGCCGGCCTGGCGGCAACCCTCGGCGATGCCGGCGACGATGGCGCGGCCGGCGGCCACGTCCAGCTTGCCGGTCGCGTAGTAGTCGAGGAACAGCAGCGGCTCCGCGCCCTGGACCACGAGGTCGTTTACGCACATCGCGACGAGGTCGATGCCGACCGTGTCGTGCTTATTCGCGAGGATGGCGACCTTCAGCTTGGTGCCGACGCCGTCGGTGGTGGCGACCAGGAGCGGGTCGCGATACCCGGCCGCGCGCAGGTCGAACAGCGCACCGAATCCGCCGAGCCCGGCGTCGGAACCGGGGCGCGCGGTGGAACGGGCGAGCGGCTTGATCGCGTCAACGAGCGCGTTGCCCGCGTCGATGTCCACGCCGGCCTGCTTGTAGGCGTCGGACGTGTTATTAGACTGGGTGCTGATGGTATCCTCGCTTGGGCTGAGCTATATACCAGGGCCACACGATCGCTGGGCCGTCGGAACGGGCCGAACATACTCGAATCGGAAGGCATTGCAATGCTCCACCGCCGCCGCGCGCCGCTGTTTGCGGGCTTCGCCGCCGTCATCGTGGCTCTGGCCGTTCCGGCCGGCCCCGCCGGGGCGCAAACGCCGGCCGCCGCTCCACCCGTGGCCGTGCCGTCCGCTGGGGTGGGGGCCGGGCCTGCCGCCGGAGCGGTTTCGCCCGACGGATTCACCGTGTCCGGGGTCAAGGTGGACGTCAACGCCGCCAACGCCAACGCCGCCCGCGATCAGGCGATTCGCGAGGCGCAGGTGAAGGCCTGGTCCGAGATGTACAAGCGCCTCGTCCCGACCGCAACCAGCGTCCCCCGAGTCTCCGACAACGACCTCGCCCGGCTGGTCCAGGGCTTCGAGATCGACGACGAGAAGGTCTCGGCGACGCGCTACGTCGGCTCCATCACCGTGCGCTTCCGCCCCAACGCGGTGCGCGAGACGCTGGCCGGCGGCGGGCAGCAGTACGTCGAGCCGCCGTCGCGCCCCTTCGTCGTGCTGCCGGTCACCGTGACCGATGGGCGCGCTGTGCTGTGGGAAGACCGGACCGCGTGGCGCGAGGCGTGGGAGAACCGGACCGGCGCATCGCTGGTGCCGCTGGTAGTTCCGGACGGGGAACTGGCGGACATCTCCGCCATCGGCGTAAACGAGGCGCTGTCCGGCAACCAGGAAGCCCTGGCCCGCATCGCCCAGCGCTACAACGCGGGTGGCGTGATCGTCGCCCGGACGGATTTGCCGGCGGCCGGGCCGGACCTCGGGCGCGGGCTGACCGTCGATGTGACGCGCTATGCGCCGGACGGCACGAAGGAGGAGCAGGCGGTCAACGTGAAGGCCGACGCCTCCGACCGGCCGGACGATGTCCTGAACCGCGCCGTGACCTTCGTGGCCGCCGCCGTGGACGAATCCTGGCGCCGCGACAACATGGTGGCGACCGGGCCGGAGCAGTCGACCATCGTGCGTGTCCCGCTGTCGCGCCTGGACGACTGGGTGGAAACCCGCAAGCGTCTGGGCGGCGTTCCGGCGGTGACCCGCGCCGACATCGTGTCGATGAGCCGCAGCGAGGCCGTGGTGGCGCTGACCCATCGCGGCGACGTGGAGCGCCTGCGGCAGGCCTTGGCGCGCCGCGACCTAGGGCTGACCCGCACGGCGGCGGCGGCGGTTCAGCCGGTGGGGCAACCGGGTTTGCCGGTCGCACCCGTGTCCGACTGGCAGCTGAGCCCGCTGCTGCGCGGCGCCGGGGCTGAGATTGCGCCGGTGACCGGGCCGGCAGGCGGAGTCGCGCCGATGGCCGCCCCCGCGCCGCTCGGCGCGCCGGCCCCGATGGGTGCCCCCGCCCCGATGGCGGTGCCGCAGCCGTACGGCGCTGCGCCGGCCGGTGTCGCGCCGGGCGCGCCGCCGCGCAACCTAGGCACCCTGCCGGCCGCAGGTCCGAGCCGCTATTGATCCCCGTCATCGTCATTCCCGCGAGAGCGGGAATCCAGGGCGTGCCGACGTGTTGTCAAGGCGCCCTGGATCCCCGCCTTCGCGGGGATGACGCATATATTGGAAAATCCCCTGCATTGCCGGTGAGCGCGCGGTGAGCATTCCGAACATCATCACCTTTGGCCGCATCCTGATCGTGCCGGTCGCCGTCTATTTCATCCTGGCGGGCGAGCTGGGCGTGGCCTTCTGGCTGTTCGTCGGGGCCGGTATTTCGGACGCGGTGGACGGGGCCGTCGCGCGCATGTTCCGGGCGCGCACGGTGCTGGGCGCCTATCTGGACCCGATCGCCGACAAGGCGCTGCTGGTCAGCGTCTATGTGTCGCTGGGCCACGTCGGCGAGCTGCCGCTATGGTTGGTCATCCTGGTGGTGTTCCGCGACGCGATGATCGTCGGCGGTGTGATGCTGCTGTACACGCTGAAGGAATCGCTGGCGATGCAGCCGCTCTACATCAGCAAGATCAACACGGCGGTGCAGATCGCCCTGGTCGCCGTCGTGCTGGCGCCGGCCGGGCTGGGCCTGCCGGAGTTCCAGCTGGCGGGGATGCCGGCCGCGGAACTGCTGGTCTGGACTTGCGTCGCGACCACGGTGCTGTCGGGCCTCGCCTACGTCTATCGTGGCGGGTTGCTGTTCAACCGGCACGGGGGCGTTCCGTGAGCCCAGCCAAGCAGCTGCGCTTCTGGCTGATCGGGCTGGGACTGTTCGTCCTGGCGCTGTGGATGCTGTCCGGCATGCTGCTGCCCTTCGTGGCGGGGCTGGCCATCGCCTATCTGCTCGACCCGGTGGTGGATCGGCTGGAGCGCTGGGGCCTGCCGCGCTGGCTGGCCACCACGACGGTGCTGCTCTCCTTCGTCGTGGTGTTGGTGCTGTTCGCGCTGCTGCTGCTGCCGCTGGTCCAGGCGCAGGTGGCGCATCTGATCGAGGTGCTGCCGCACTACGCCACCGTGCTGCGCGAACGCGTGCTGCCGATGCTCGACCGGCTGATCCACCGCCTGTCGCCGGAGGATGTGGAGCGGCTGCGAGGCGCGGCCGGATCCTACGCCGGCGACGTGGTCGGCTGGGTTGGGCGGATGCTGACGCGGATCCTGTCGGGCGGGCTGGCGCTGTTCGACGTGCTGTCGGTTCTGTTCATCACGCCCATCGTCGCCTTCTACCTGATGCGCGACTGGGACGTGCTGGTCGCCACGGTGGACAGCTGGCTGCCGCGGCATCATGCGGAGACCATCCGGGAGCAGGCGCGCGAGGTCGACTCGACGCTGGCCGGCTTCGTGCGCGGGCAGGCGCTGGTCTGCGTCGTGCTGGGGGTATTCTACGCGGTGGCGCTGTCGGCGGCGGGTCTGGACTTTGGGCTGGTCATCGGCTTGGTGGCGGGGCTGCTGTCCTTCATTCCCTATGTCGGCTCGCTGTTCGGATTCGTGTCGAGCACGGGGCTGGCGCTGTTGCAGTTCGACGAGTTGTGGCGGGTCGGCATCGTGGTCGGCATTTTCCTGTTCGGGCAGGCGGTGGAGGGCAACGTCCTGACGCCGAAGCTGGTCGGCGAGAAGGTCGGGCTGCACGCGGTGTGGGTGATCTTCGCGCTGCTGGCCGGCGGCAGCCTGTTCGGCTTCGTCGGTGTCCTGCTGGCCGTGCCGGTGGCGGCGGTGATCGGGGTCTTGACGCGGTTCGCGCTGCGCCAGTATCTCGCCAGCCCCTATTATCGCGGAAATGGAACCGTCGAGCCATGAGCGATCCGGCATGAGTTTGGGCATATGAGTCTGGGGGCCCAGCTTCCGCTCGACCTGGGCCATCGTCCGGCCATGGGGTGCGAGGATTTTCTCGTCGCGCCGAGCAACGCGGACGCGGTGGCGTGGCTCGACCGCTGGCCGGGCTGGACGGCGCCCGCGCTGACGGTGTACGGGCCGGCGGGCTGCGGCAAGACGCATCTGGGCCACGTCTGGCGCGCGCGCAGCCACGCGCCCATCGCGAATGGGGAGACGCTGGACACCGCCGACCTGCCGGGGCTGATCGCCAGGGCCAACGCCGTGGTGGTCGAGGACGCTGACAAGGTGGCCGGCAAGCCGGCGCGCGAGGAGGCGCTGTTCCACCTCTACAACCTCGCCCGCGATTCGGGCGGACACCTGCTGTTGCTGTCGCGCAAGCCCCCCGCGCGCTGGCGCGCCCGGCTGGCCGACCTGCGGTCGCGCATCAAGGCGGCCCCGGCGGTGGGGGTGGAGGCGCCGGACGACGCGCTGCTCGCCGCCGTTCTGGTGAAGCTGTTCGCCGACCGGCAGTTGCGGCCGGGAATGGACCTGATCACTTACCTTCTGGCGCGGATGGAACGCTCGCTGGATGCGGCGCGGCGGGTGGTGGCGGCGCTGGACCGGGCCTCGCTGGCCGCGCACCGGCCGCTGACCGTGCCGCTGGCCCGCGAGGTGCTGGCGGAACTCGACGACAAAACGGGAGGAGACGAGGATGGATCTGGGAATCGCCGGGCGGCGCGCCATCGTGTGCGCGGCCAGCAAGGGGTTGGGTAAGGCCTGCGCGCTGGCGCTGGCGGCCGAGGGCGTCGAGGTCACCATCACGGCGCGCGGCCGCGACCTGCTGGAGGCCACCGCTGAGGAGATCCGCAAGGCGACGGGCGCCACCGTGACCACGGCGGTCGGCGACATCGCGACGGAGGAAGGGCGCGCGGCGGCGCTGGCCGCCTGTCCGGAGCCGGACATCCTGATCAACAACGCGGGCGGCCCGCCGCCGGGCGATTTCCGCGAGTGGGAGCGGGAACACTGGATCCGCGCCGTGGAGGCCAACATGCTGGCCCCGATCTTCCTGATCAAGGCGACGGTGGACGGGATGATCGCCCGCAGGTTCGGGCGCATCGTCAACGTCACCTCGGGGGCCGTGAAGGCGCCGATTTCGAACCTCGGCCTGTCCAACGGCGCGCGCGCGGGGCTGACCGGCTTCGTCGCCGGGCTGTCGCGGCAGACGGTGCGGCACAACGTGACCATCAACAACCTGCTGCCCGGCCCGTTCGAGACCGACCGGCTGCGCACCACCATGGAAGGCATGGCGAAGGCCGCCGGCCGCAGCGTGGACGAGGAGATGGATGCGCGGCGCGCCACCAACCCGGCCGGCCGCTTCGGCGACCCGGCGGAATTCGGGGCGATGTGCGCCTTCCTGTGCTCCGCCCAGGCCGGCTTCATGACCGGGCAGAACGTGCTTCTGGACGGCGGGTCCTATCCGGGCACGCTGTAAGGACGAATTGCTTCAGGGCTGGTTTTGGCCGACGCTGTCGCGGTGATGGCGTTGGCCAAGCCCTGTTCCGCGATGCGTCGGTTTGGTTCGACGGTGTGCGGGAAGCGATGTTGCGGTGCGTGATCGCTGCTTTTCATCGCTGACGCGACTGCGGTAGAAAGCCCGCTGCCATCTGGTTCCCCCGGTGGGTTTCTATGACCTACCTGAAAGACCTACCCCTATTTGCTAGCGGCTTTTCGGGTTGTTTCGCTGGTATGGCAAGTACCGCTGCTTTACAATTTGGAAACATTAAAAATTAACCAATGTGAAGAGGCGAGGGGTTTGCAGAATATGCCTCAGGTGTACGCGGCCGCTGCTGGGCGTGGCTCGGACGGGGGCGGAACTCGCCCAAACAACATTGATGCGTCATACGGAATGTCTGGATTGGACTTTTCCGATCCGAATTTCCTGCGCGAAATACTGGAGCACACGCCGACGCCGACGGCCGTGGTGGAGGGGCATGACCTCCGCTGCGGTTTTGCCAACGCCGCTTTCCGCGAGCTTGGCCTGACGGCTGGGCAGGATGTCAGGGGGCAGGGGATCGCCGCACTGTTCCCGGCGGTGGATTCCGGTGCGTTGTCCGTGGTTTACCGCACCGGCCAGCGAGCGCGGGTCCGCGCCGGCACGCCGGACCAGCGGACCTGGGACCTTGACGTCACGCCTCTGCGCGACGGCGCGGATGGGGCGGTGCGCGCGCTGCTGGTGACCGCGCGCGAGGTTGCCGCCGCCGATGCCTCGGGCGACCAGCAGTTGCGGGAGATCAACCACCGGGTCAAGAACACCCTCCAGCTGGTGTCCAGCCTGCTGACGCTGCAGGCCCTGTCCACGAAGGATCCGGACATGCGCCGCGCCTTTCAGGAGGCCTGCGGGCGCATAGGCACGGTGACTCAGGCGCACCAGCGCATCCACGCCGTCGGGCGCGGCAGCAGCGTCGATTTCGCCGGTTACCTGCGCGATGCCTGCGTGGAAATGGAAGCGAGCCTCGCGGCGGGCGGTGCCGATCGCCGGATCGTGGTGACGACGGACGATGCCGTGTTGCCGGTGGATTCGGTCATCCCGCTCGCCCTCATCGTGAACGAGCTGGTCGGCAACGCGATCAAGTACGCCTATCTTCCGGGCGCGCCGGGCGATGTGGAGGTCAGTTTGACGGCCCTTCCCGAAGGCGGCCGACGCCTGACCGTCGCCGATCATGGGCGCGGCCTGCCGCCGGGCTTCGACATCGCGCGCGCCGACACGCTGGGCATGAAGGTTGCGCGGGCCTTCGCCGGTCAGCTCAAGAGCAAGCTGCGCGCCGAGTCGAACGCTCCCGGTACCCGCTTCGTGCTCGATCTGCCGGCCTGAGGGGGCTTCGGCCCTTGCCGAACCCCCTTGCCGAACGGCCGTTCCTGCGCCATGGATCTCCCACCTTGGATTCGGGAGGGGTATGATGGCGCGGGTGCGGGCGGATGTGGCGCTGGTCGAGCGCGGGCTGGCGGAAAGCCGTGCGAAGGCGCAGGCGCTGATTCTCGCCGGGCTGGTCTATTCCGACACCAAGCGCATCGACAAGGCCGGCGACCAGATCGCCGAGGACGCCCCGCTGTCGGTCAAGGGGCAGGACCACCCATGGGTGTCGCGTGGCGGCCTGAAGCTGGTGAAGGGGCTGGACACGTTTGGCATCGACCCGACCGGCCTGACCGCCGTAGACGTGGGCGCCTCGACCGGCGGCTTCACTGACGTGCTGCTGACGCGCGGGGCCGCCAAGGTCTATGCGGTGGACGTCGGGCACGGACAACTGGCCTGGAAGCTGCGCAACGATCCGCGCGTGGTGGTGCTGGAAAAAACCAACGCCCGCCACCTGACGACGGCAGAAATCCCCGATCCGGTGGACCTCGTGGTTTGCGACGCCAGCTTCATCGGGCTGGAGGTGGTGCTGCCGGCGGCCCTGAACCTGACCGTGCCCGGCGGTCGCCTCGTCGCGCTCATCAAGCCGCAGTTCGAGGTCGGCAAGGGTCGCGTCGGCAAGGGCGGCGTCGTCCGCGAGCCGGAACTTCACCAGGAAGTCTGCGACCGCATCCGCGCGTGGCTCGACGCCCTGCCGGGCTGGCGCGTGCTCGACATCACCGAAAGCCCGATCACGGGACCGGAAGGGAACAAGGAATTCCTGATCGGGGCGGTGAAGGATCGTCCCTAATCCGCGAGTGCGAAATTCACGGCAGCGGCGGTGTGCAGCGCTGTGGTGTTGAACATGGGGAAGGATGGACGGTCCGCCTGATCTACCAGCAGGAAAATTTCCGTGCAGCCGAGGATCACTCCCTCGGCACCCTGAGCCTTCAGGCGGTCGATGATTTCAAGGTACTGAGCCTTCGATTCCGGACGCAGATCGCGCCGCACCAGTTCATCGAAGATGATCCGGTCTATCGTCTCCTTTTCCGGATCGGCAGGAACCAGGGTTTCCACCCCGAAGCGGTCCTTGAACCGCGCACGCAGGTAATCAGACCGCATCACCGGCATTGTTCCGAGAAGCCCGACACGCGTCAGTCCGGTGGCCCGGATTTCCTCGCCTGTGGGATCGGCGATGTGAATGAAAGGTGTCCGGCGTTCAGCCATGATCGGCTCCACCACACGGTGCATGGTGTTGGACACGCACAGGATCACGTCGGCTCCGGCTTGTTCCAGCGCATCCACCTTTCCCGACAGGTAGCGGTGGGCGGCATCCCATTCGTCCTGCCGGACAAAATGCTCGATGTTGCCGAAATTGACGCTGACGATGACGATCTCGCCGTTGTCCCACCCGCCCAGACGCGCGTTCAGCCCTTCATTCAAGAGACGGTAATACTCGGCCGTGGCTTGATTGCTCATGCCGCCGAGGACACCGATGGTCTTCTGGGGCAGCGGGCGAGCGGACGTGCGCATGGCAGGGACCTTACGGAGGTTGTGGCGCGGAGAGTAGCGCAATCCTCGTAAAAGGCTACCCTGCCATTCACTCACGCGCTCTCATCCACCCGGCCGGCTTGCGTGAACAGGTACGGCACGAAGCTGCGGTGGGATTCGTTTACGGTTAGTTGGCTGCCGATGGGCGGGAAGGCGCGTTGCTGGCAGTCGGTGCGTTCGCAGATGCGGCAGTTCACGCCGATGGGAACCGCCGCCGCCACGTTCGACGTGTCGATGCCTGCCGCGTAGACGATCTCGTTGGCGTGCGTCGCCTCGCAGCCCAATCCCACGGCGAACTGACGCGACGGTTTCAGGTAGGCGCCGCCGCGCTTCGTCACGGTGCGGGCGATGCCGATGTAGGTGCTGCGGTCCGGCATCTGGGCGAACTGCACCAAGATCTTGCCGGGCTGGGCGAAGGCCTCGTGCACGTTCCACAGCGGGCAGGCGCCGCCGAATCGCGCGAAGTGGAAGCGCGTCGCGGAATGCCGCTTGGTGATGTTCCCGGCCATGTCCACGCGCACGAAGTAGAAGGGCACGCCCCGCGCCCCCGGCCGCTGCAGGGTGGACAGGCGGTGGCAGACCTGTTCGAAGCTGGCACCGAAGCGGCTTTGCAGCTGCTCCACGTCGTGGCGGAGTGCGCGGGCCTGAGCGGCGAAGGCCCGGTAGGGCATGACCAGCGCGCCGGCGAAGTAGTTCGCAAGCCCGACCCGGCAGATGGATTTCGCGTCCTCGCTGGAGAATTTCGCCTGCGCCACCAGCTCTTCGATGGTCTCGCCGAAGCCGAGCAGGGCGATCTGGTGGGCCATGTGGAAAGCGCGGCTCGGCCCGTTCAGCAAGGCGGACAGGCGCAGCGTGCCGGTGGATTCGTCATAGCTGCGCATGGCGGTCTCGGCATCGTCGGCGACGATCTTCACGCGCACGTCGTGGCGGCGCTTCAGAAGGGCCGCCAACTCGTTCAGCAGGGCGCCGGAATGGATCTTCTCCGCGTCCCACAGCCGTTCCGCCGCCTCGTCCAGCGGGCCGACGTAGTTGTTGCAGTAGTGGAAATAGTCCCGCACCTCCTCGTAGGGGAACTGCGGGCCGGCGAAGCTGTCGTCCTGCTCCTGATTCGACAGGCTGTCGGCCAGCGACTGCACCCGTTCGTGCAGTTTCTGATAGGCCTGATGGAGGCTGAGGACGCGGCGGGCCAGTTCGGGGCTGGAGCCGACGGCGCTGCGCAGCTCTGCGTTGGTCAGCGGCGCCCCGGCGAACAGCGGGTCGGCCAGCGCCTCGCGCAGGTCGGCGACGAGGCGGCTGTCCTCGTCTTCCACGAAGTTGGACAGGTCCACCTCGAACACGGCGGAGACCTTCAGCAGCACCGGCAGGGTCAGCGGACGCTGGTTGTTTTCCAGCTGATTCAGATAGCTGGGCGACAGGTCCAGCGTCTTGGCCAGCGCCGCCTGGGTCATGCCCCGCTGCTCGCGCAGACGGCGCAGCTTGTAGCCGAGGAAAAGCTTCTTCTGCATGGCAATGTCCTGCGCGATGTCCTGCAACCGGCGCTCTATGCCTTCCGGTAGATTCGCAATCTTGGCAAACCAAGTCCTGCGTTTGCGAATATATTCGCAACTTCGCACATTTTTGCCGCCCGGCCAATTGCCCAATTGCAAATCTTGTGAATAATCCAGGCCGGTACGGCGCGGGAGCCTGTCGCAAGATCCGCAAACCTACGCCGCTCGTCATAGTGGGAATCGCCTGATGCAAGAAATTCTGGCCAAGTTGGACTCCATGCGCGCCGCGGCGCGCCTGGGCGGCGGTGAAAAGCGCATCGCTTCCCAGCATGCCAAGGGCAAGCTGACCGCGCGCGAACGCATCGATCTCTTCCTCGACGAAGGCTCGTTCGAGGAGTTCGACATGTTCGTGCAGCACCGCTGCAACGACTTCGGCATGGAAGATCAGAAGGTTCCCGGCGACGGCGTGGTCACCGGCCACGGCACCGTCAACGGCCGACTTGTCTTCGTGTTCAGCCAGGATTTCACCGTTTTCGGCGGCTCCCTCTCGGAAGCCCACGCCGAGAAGATCTGCAAGATCATGGACCAGGCCCTGAAGGTCGGCGCGCCCGTGATCGGCCTCAACGACTCCGGCGGTGCGCGCATCCAGGAAGGCGTTGCCTCGCTCGGCGGCTATGCCGAGGTGTTCCAGCGCAACGTCAACGCGTCGGGCGTCATCCCGCAGATCTCGCTCATCATGGGCCCCTGCGCCGGTGGTGCCGTGTATTCGCCGGCCATGACGGACTTCATCTTCATGGTGAAGGATTCGTCCTACATGTTCGTGACCGGCCCGGACGTGGTGAAGACCGTCACCCACGAGGTCGTCACGGCCGAGGAACTGGGCGGCGCCGTCACCCACTCGTCCAAGTCGGGCGTTGCCGACATGGCCTTCGAGAACGACGTCGAGGCGCTGCTCCAGCTGCGCCGCTTTATCGACTTCCTGCCGGCCTCCAACCGCGAGAAGGCGCCGGAGCGTCCCTGCACCGACCCGATCGACCGCGACGACCTGTCGCTCGACACGCTGGTCCCGGAGAACCCGAACAAGCCCTACGATATGAAGGAGCTGATCCTGAAGACGGTCGACGAGGGCGACTTCTTCGAGCTTCAGCCCGACTACGCCAAGAACATCATCATCGGCTTCGGTCGCATGAACGGCACCACGGTCGGCATCGTCGCCAACCAGCCGATGGTGCTCGCCGGCTGCCTGGACATCGACAGCTCGAAGAAGGCCGCGCGCTTCGTGCGCTTCTGCGACGCCTTCGAGATTCCGATCCTGACCCTGGTGGACGTCCCCGGCTTCATGCCCGGCACCTCCCAGGAATACAACGGCATCATCAAGCACGGCGCCAAGCTGCTGTTCGCCTACGCCGAGGCGACCGTGCCGAAGGTCACCGTCATCACCCGCAAGGCCTACGGCGGCGCTTACGACGTGATGGCGTCCAAGCACCTGCGCGGCGACATCAATTACGCTTGGCCCTCGTCGGAAATCGCGGTGATGGGGCCGAAGGGCGCGGTGGAGATCATCTTCCGCTCCGACATCGGCGACGCCGCCAAGATCGAGGCGCGCACCGAGGAATATCGGCAGAAGTTCGCCAACCCGTTCGTGGCGGCCTCGCGCGGCTACATCGACGACGTCATCATGCCGCACGGCACGCGCCGCCGCGTCATCAAGGCGCTGTCCATGCTGAAGAACAAGCAGCTCCAGAATCCCTGGCGCAAGCACGACAACATCCCGCTCTGAGGCACGCCGTCATGTTCTCGAAAATCCTGATCGCGAACCGCGGCGAAATCGCCTGCCGCGTCATCCGCACGGCGCGCCGCATGGGCATCAAGACGGTGGCCGTCTATTCGGACGCCGACAAGAACGCCCTGCACGTCGAGATGGCCGACGAGGCCGTCCACATCGGTGCCGCCCCCTCGGCGCAGAGCTACCTGCTGATCGACCGCATCGTCGATGCCTGCAAGAAGACCGGCGCCCAGGCGGTCCACCCTGGCTACGGCTTCCTGTCGGAAAAGCGTGAGTTCCAGGAGGCGCTGGCCGCCGCCGGCATCGCCTTCATCGGTCCCGACGCCCACGCCATCCAGGCCATGGGCGACAAGATCGAGTCCAAGAAGCTCGCCAAGGAAGCCGGCGTTTCCACCGTCCCCGGTTATCTCGGCGTCATCGCCGACGACAACGAGGCGGTCACCATCGCCCGCGACATCGGCTATCCGGTGATGATCAAGGCCTCGGCCGGCGGTGGCGGCAAGGGCATGCGCGTGGCCTGGAACGACGAGGAGGCCCGCGAAGGCTTCCGCTCGGCCCAGAACGAGGCGCGCTCCTCCTTCGCCGACGACCGCGTCTTCGTCGAGAAGTACATCCAGCAGCCGCGCCACATCGAAATCCAGGTGCTGGCCGACGGGCAGGGCACCGCGCTCTACCTCGGCGAGCGTGAGTGCTCGATCCAGCGCCGCCACCAGAAGGTCATTGAGGAGGCGCCGTCGCCGTTTCTCGACGCCGCCACCCGCAAGGCGATGGGCGAGCAGGCCGTGGCGCTGGCCCGCGCCGTGGATTACAAGTCCGCCGGCACGGTCGAGTTCATCGTGGACGCCGAGCGCAACTTCTACTTCCTGGAGATGAACACCCGCCTCCAGGTGGAGCATCCGGTCACCGAGCTGATCACCGGCTTCGACCTCGTCGAACTGATGATCCGCGTCGCGGCGGGCGAGAAGCTGAACATCCGCCAAGAAGACATCCGCCTGCACGGCTGGTCGATCGAGGCCCGCGTGTACGCCGAGGATCCGTTCCGCAACTTCCTGCCGTCCACCGGCCGCCTGACCCACTATCGTCCGCCGACCGACGACCCGCACGTGCGCGTCGACACCGGCGTGTACGAGGGCGGCGAGATCTCCATGTACTACGACCCCATGATCGCCAAGCTGTGCACCTGGGGTTCGACGCGCGACGCCGCCATCGCCCGCATGCGCGAGGCGCTGGACCAGTATTACATCCGCGGCGTCAGCCACAACATTCCGTTCCTCGCCTCCCTGATGGCCAACCAGCGCTTCGTCGAAGGCCGGCTGACCACCAACTTCATCGCCGAGGAATACCCGAACGGCTTCCACGCCTCCGATCTGCCGCCGGAGGACCCGGCGATCCTGATCGCGGTGGCCGCCGTGATCCACCGCTGCCTGAACGACCGCGACATCCAGATCAGCGGCAAGATGCCGGGCAACAAGGCCAAGGTGCGCGATGACTGGGTCGTCGTGCTGGACGGCACGCAGCACCCGGTCCACGTCCACCCGGTGGACGGCAGCCCGCAGCGCATCGGCTACACCGTCGATTTCGACGGCAAGCACCACACGGTGTGGAGCGACTGGAACCTGGGCGAGCCGCTGTTCCGCGGCACGGTGAACGGCGAGCATGTCTGCATCCAGGTGGACCGCGTCGGCGTGGGTTACCGCCTGTTCCATTCCGGCAGCCAGGCCGTGGTGAAGGTGTTGACCCCGCGCGCGGCCAAGTTCGACGCGCTGATGCCGGTGAAGGCGCCGCCGGACATGTCCAAGTTCCTGCTGTCGCCGATGCCCGGCCTGCTCGTCTCGCTGGCCGTCAGCGAAGGGCAGGAGGTCAAGGCCGGCGAGGTGCTGGCCGTGGTCGAAGCGATGAAGATGGAAAACATTCTGCGCGCGGCGCAGGATGGCGTGGTGTCCAAGATCCATGCGACGCCGGGCAGCAGCCTGGCCGTCGATCAGAAGATCGTGGAGTTTGCGTAAGCCCGCCGGTAAGTCTGCCGAAGGCTTGCGCCGAAAACTTCGCTTTAGGGAAAGGTGAGTGACGATGGCTTATGGAATCACGCTTTCGCAGCGTCCTTCCTCGCTTCTTGAGACGGTCGCCCCGAAGGGCGGCCTGATCGCCGCCGCCACCGCGGTGGTTCTGGGCAGCGCCCTGCTGGCCGTGTCGGCCAAGGTGCAGGTGCCCTTCTGGCCGGTGCCGATGACGATGCAGAGCATGGTCGTCATCCTGCTCGGCATGGCCTATGGCAGCCGCCTCGCCGCGGCGACCGTGGCGCTGTACCTCCTGGAAGGTCTCGCCGGCCTTCCGGTCTTCGCCGGCGCCGGCGCCGGCCCGGCCTACATGGCCGGCCCGACCGGCGGCTATCTGCTGGGCTTCCTGCTGGCCGCGACCTTCACCGGCTGGCTGGCCGAGCGCGGCTGGGACCGTACCCCGGTCAAGGCGGTCGCCGCCCTGGCCATCGGCCACGCGCTGCTGTTCGTGCCGGGTGTTGCGTGGATGGCCGTCCTGTTCGGCGGCGAGAAGGCGATCGCCCTCGGCTTGGCCCCGTTCTGGGCCGCCACCATCCTGAAGACCGCCCTGGGTGCCGCCATCATGCAGGCCGCCTGGAAGGTCGTCGCCCGCCGTTCGCAGGCGTAAATTACTGAAGTTTTTGCCCCCTCCCTAACCCTTCCCCGCCTTCGGCGGTGGAGGGAACCAATCTCCCTCTCCCGCGCAAGCGGGGGAGGGCCGGGGAGGGGGCAAAACCTAAGCACACATTGTCATTGTCCTAAGTAATTCGAATCAAGCCGTGTCGAGGAGGCGTCCCATGAGCGATTTCCCGAAGAAGACCCTGGCCGATTGGCAGGCCCTGGCGGCCAAGGACCTCGGAGCCAACGGGAAGCTCGACGACCTGATCTGGCAGACGCCGGAGGGGCTGGACGTCAAGGCCCTCTACACGGCGGAGGATCTGGAAGGGCTGGAACTGGACAGCCTGCCGGGCTTCCCGCCCTTCACGCGCGGCCCGCGCGCGACGATGTACGCGGTGAAGCCCTGGACCATCCGCCAGTACGCCGGCTTCTCCACCGCCGAAGAGTCGAACGCCTTCTACAAGGCGAACCTCAAGGCGGGTCAGATGGGCCTGTCGGTCGCCTTCGACCTCGCCACGCACCGTGGCTATGACAGCGATCACCCGCGCGTCGTCGGCGACGTGGGCAAGGCCGGTGTGGCCATCGACAGCGTCGAGGACATGAAGATCCTCTTCAACGACATCCCGCTCGACAAGATGTCGGTGTCGATGACCATGAACGGCGCGGTTCTGCCGATCCTCGCCGGCTACATCGTCGCGGCGGAAGAGCAGGGCGTATCCCAGGACAAACTCAGCGGCACCATCCAGAACGACATCCTCAAGGAGTTCATGGTCCGCAACACCTACATCTATCCGCCCGAGCCCTCGATGCGGATCATTGCGGACATCATCGAGTACACGGCGCACAACATGCCGAAGTTCAACTCGATTTCGATCTCCGGCTACCACATGCAGGAGGCTGGTGCGACGGCCGTCCAGGAACTGGCCTTCACCATCGCCGATGGCCTGGAATACGTCCGCGCCGCCATGTCGAAGGGGCTGCCGGTCGACAAGTTCGCGCCGCGCCTGTCCTTCTTCTTCTCCATCGGCATGAACTTCTTCATGGAGATCGCCAAGCTGCGCGCCGCGCGCCTGCTGTGGTCCACCCTGATGAAGCAGAAGTTCGACCCGAAGGACGCCCGCTCGCTGGCGCTACGCACTCACTGCCAGACCTCCGGCGTGTCGCTGACCGAACAGGACCCCTACAACAACGTCATCCGCACGACCATTGAGGCGATGGCCGCCGTGCTGGGTGGCACCCAGTCGTTGCACACCAACGCTTTCGACGAGGCGCTGGGCCTGCCGACCAAGTTCTCCGCCCGTATCGCCCGCAACACGCAGCTGATCATCGCCGAGGAGTCGGGCGTCACCAACGTGGTCGATCCGCTCGGCGGCTCCTACTACATCGAGCATCTGACCCACAGCCTCGCCAAGGCGGCGCTCGACCTCATCAACAAGGTCGAGGATATGGGCGGCATGACCAAGGCGGTCGAGTCCGGCATGCCCAAGCTGCTGATCGAGGAGGCCGCCGCCCGCCGTCAGGCCTGCATCGACCGGGGCGAGGAGGTGATCGTCGGCGTCAACAAGTACCGTCCGGAAAACCCGGAAACGGTGGACGTGCTGGACATCGACAACACCGCCGTCCGCGAATCCCAGATCGCCCGCCTGAATCAGGTCCGCGCCAACCGTGACGAGGCCAAGTGCCGCGCCGCGCTGGAGGCCCTGACCAAGGCCGCCACCGAGAAGTCCGGCAACCTGCTGGCCCTGTCGGTCGAGGCGACGCGCGCCCGCGCCACCGTCGGCGAGATCTCCGACGCGCTGGAGAAGGCCTTCACCCGCCACGTCGCGGTCATCCGCTCCGTCTCCGGCGTCTACGGCGCTGCCTACGAGGGTGACGAGGGCTTCAAGAAGATCCAGGAGGAGGTCGCCGCCTTCGCTACGGAGGAAGGCCGCCGCCCGCGCATCCTCGTCGTGAAGATGGGCCAGGACGGCCACGACCGTGGCGCCAAGGTCATCGCGACCAGCTTCGCCGACATCGGCTTCGACGTGGACATCGGGCCGCTGTTCCAGACCCCGGACGAGGCCGCCCGCCAAGCCGTCGAGAACGACGTGCACGTCATCGGCGTGTCTTCGCAGGCCGCCGGCCACAAGACGCTGGTGCCGCAGCTGGTCGAGGAGTTGCGCAAGCAGGGTGCGGGCGACATCCTGGTCGTCTGCGGCGGCGTCATCCCGCCCCAGGATTACGACTACCTCTACAAAGCCGGTGCGGCGGCGATCTACGGTCCCGGCACCAACATCCCGAAGGCCGCGTCGGACATCCTGGCGATCCTGCGCAAGCAGAAGGTCGCAGCCTAACAGGTTATCCTGCCCTTAAAAAAAGGCGCCGTCAGGCGCCTTTTTCTTTTCCCTCCCCTGCGAAGCGGGGGAGGGTTAGGGTGGGGGCCCGTCTCGGAATGCTACCCCGTGCCCATCACCGCCGAAACCGATCTCTACGCCCCCGTCAAAGCCTTCCTCGAAGCCCAGGGCTACGACGTGAAGGCCGAAGTCCAGGGCTGCGACATCGTTGCCGTCCGCGCCGACGAACCGCCGCTGATCGTCGAACTGAAGAAGCGCTTCACCTTGGAACTGCTGCTCCAGGGCGTGGACCGGCTCGGCCTCACCGACACCGTTTATCTCGCCGTCCCCCAGCCCGGCCGGAAAGCCAGCGGCCCGTCCCCCCACGACAGCGGCGTCCGCAAGCTCTGCCGCCGGCTGGGCGTCGGTCTGCTGATCGTGGACACCGCGCGCGCCGAGGGGCATCAGGTGGATGTCCTGCTCGATCCCGTCCCCTATACCCCGCGCAAGGACCGCAAGCGCACCGCCCGTCTGCTCGGCGAACACAAAAGGCGCCAGGGCGATCCCAACAAGGGCGGGTCCACCCGTGTGCCCATCGTCACCGCCTATCGGCAGGACGCGCTCCGCTGTGCGCGGCTGCTGGGCGACGGGCCGATGACGCTGAAGGCTCTGCGCACGGCTGGCGCGCCGAAGGACGTGGCGGCGATTCTTCAACGCAATGTGTATGGGTGGTTTGAGCGAGTCGCCAAGGGAACCTACACATTGACCGGCGACGGCCTCCAAGGCATCGACGCGTTCGAGCACGCATTGACCAGAGATTGTCCGGCGCAATCCAGCCAGCCTCAATCGACTGGCGCAAACCCTGACCAGTTCGCCGACATCGAGAACGCTCGGCGATAATGCAGGGTGGTGCGGAAGGATATGGTTCAGGCGCCTCGCAACCAGCCCTTAACCCTCTCCATCAACCCACCCCCACGCCGCCACAGAGCCACACGCCCGCCCTCGCCGGCGGCGGCCAGCCAGCCACCGTCCGCCGACCAAGCCACCCCCGCCACCGGCTCCCCGTCGGCCGGCAGCAGATCCACCGGTGGCCGGTCGTCGAAGCCGATCAGGCTGACCTGCCCATCCCGATAGCCGTAGGCGATCAGCGCTTCCCGTGGGTGGCAGGCGACCGCCGTGACCAGCACCTTGCGTTCCGGCCCCAGTTCCATGGGTGGTTTGCCGAACGGGCCGTCACCGGCGAAGGACCACAGCACCACGCCATCCGCCCCGCTGGTGGCGAGGTACTTGCCCCCCGCCCCCCAGGACAGTGAGCGGGTCTTGGTTCCGTACCCCGCCATCTGCATTGCGGTGCCGTCGGCGATCCGCCACGCGTGCAGTTCATTGTCCTGCGCCGCCGCGACGACGAAGCGCCCATCCGGGCTCCAACTGACGGCGATGTGCGAGCCCTTCCACTCCAGCCTTTGCGGCTCCCCGCCGCCGACCGGCCAGACGGTCACGCCGCCGTAATGCGCCACGGCGAGCCGTCCGCCCGCCGGATCGAAGGCCAGCGCCCCCACCGTGCTCGGGTGGTCCAGCGGCGCGCCCAGCCCATGAACGGTCTTGCCGGTCGCCGCCGCCCAGGCACCGCCATTGACGGCCAGCGCGTCGATCCAGCGGCCGGGGACATGCAGCAGCGTCTCCGCCCCGCCATCCCGCCCGACCCGGAGCAGCCGCCCGTCGTCGCCTCCGCTGAGGAACCCGTCGCCATCGGCGCGCAGGTGCAGCACGGCGCCGTCATGGGCGGCGACGGTCAGCGGATCGCCCCCACGTGCCGGGCCGCGCACCGGAACGATCCGAACCGTCCCGTCACCGAGGCCCACGGCCAGCCGCTCGCCCTTGCCGTCGAAGGCGATCCCGGCCGGGGTCGCGTCCAGCGCGAACAGGGCCGGGGTGCCGCTTACGCCGCGCACGATGCAAACCCGTCCCGCAGGGCGGCCCCGTCGAGCTTGCGCCCGATGAAGACCAGCCGGCTCCACGGCTTTTCGCCGTCGCGCCAGGGCTCCGGTTCGCCACGGTCGATCAGCATGTGCACGCCTTGCACGACGATCTTCCAGTCACCCCCGCCGACCGCGACGATCCCCTTGTAGCGGAGCAGGTCCGGCCCCTTCTCCTGGGCCACGCCGCGCAGCCACGCGTCGAATCGCTCCGCGTCCACCGGCCGCTCCACGGTCAGCGACAGGCTTTGGATGTCGTCGTCGTGGTGATGCTCATGCTCGTGATGATGGCCGTGATGGTCATCGAGGAACTCCGGATCCTCAGCCAGGATGCGGTCCAGGTCGAAGGCGCGGCGGTCCAGCACCTCGGCCAGCGCGATCCCGCAGCGCTCCGTCCGGCGGATCGTCGCGAAGGGGTTCAGCGCCCGCACCCGCAGTTCCACCTCCGCCAGCCGGCCGCTGTCCACGAGGTCGGTCTTGTTGACCAGGATCAGGTCGGCGAAGGCCGCCTGTTCCTGCGCCTCGCGGTTATGGGCGAACCCGTCCAGCAGGTGCTTGGCGTCCACCACCGTCACGACGCTGTCCAGCCGCGTCCGCAGCGCGATCTCGTCGTCCATGTAGAAGGTCTGCACCACCGGCCCCGGATCGGCGAGGCCCGTCGTCTCCACCAGGATTCCGTCGAAGGCGTTCCGCCGCTTCAGCAGCCCCTGGATGATGCGGATCAGGTCGCCCCGCACGGTGCAGCAGATGCAGCCGTTGTTCGTCTCGAAGATTTCCTCGTCGGCGCCGACCACCAGATCGCCGTCGATGCCGATTTCTCCGAATTCGTTGACGATGACGGCGAAGCGTCGCCCGTGCGGCTCCGACAGGATGCGGTTCAGCAACGTCGTCTTGCCGGCCCCCAGGTAGCCGGTGAGGATCGTAACGGGAATTTTCTGCATGATCGGCAACTCCGGAAATCGGGCCGAAATGCTGCGGTGCAGCGTAACTTGCGTGATTCAGGTCGAGGATACCCCCTCGACTTACCTATCGTAATGCTCTTTTCGCATATGACGATTGATAAGGATCAATGTGCTTGTCTCTGAATTTGCGGCTTACTATTCGGCGAACGCCAACGCTCGCGTTGGCTCGTGGACCGTAACGTGGCCCGCCGCTGGAGGGTGGGGCCACCAGTTCCGCCGGCCTTCAACGTGATGACGGGCCAGGAAGCCCGCGAGACGGCACAGACCATCGCCCGCGCCAAACTCCGCCCGCGATGGCCCCTCCACGGGGGATTCCCCGCGTCCAGTGCGCCGCCCCGCCTCCAGGCCCGCCCGCCGTGAGAGCTTTTTATGCCCTCTCGCGCTGCCGGACGACGGACGACGATCGTGGCTTGTGACAGAGGTGGAACATGACCTCACGATTGAAGTCGCTGATTTTCGCGGCTATTGGCGTGTTCGGCGCCGCATGCCTTGCCGGCATCGCGCTGAACCGCGGCGAGACGATCAACGCATTCTGGTTCGTCGGCGCCGCCTTCGGCGTCTATCTGCTGGCCTACCGCTTCTACGCGGGCTGGATCACCGCCAAGGTTCTGTGCGTGGACGAAAGCCGCGCCACCCCGGCGGAGGTGCTGAACAACGGCCGCGACTACGTCCCGACCCACCGCTGGGTGACCTTCGGCCACCATTTCGCGGCCATCGCGGGCGCCGGCCCGCTGGTCGGCCCGACGCTGGCGGCGCAGTTCGGCTACCTGCCGGGCACGCTGTGGCTGCTGGTCGGCGCGGTGGTGGGCGGCTGCGTGCAGGACATGATCATCCTGTTCTGCTCCACCCGCCGCAACGGCAAGAGCCTGGGCCAGATGGCCCGTGACGAGCTTGGCCCCATCGCGGGCAACGCGGCGTTGGTCGGCACACTCCTTATTATGGTGCTGATCGTGGCCGTCCTCGGCCTCGTCGTCGTCAACGCGATGAAGCACAGCGCGTGGAGCACCTTCACCGTCGCCATGACGATCCCGATCGCCATCCTGGTCGGCGTCTACATGCGCCACATCCGTCCGGGACGGGTGATGGAAGGCTCGCTGGTCGGCTTCGCGCTGATGATCCTCGCCACCTTCGCGGGCGGCTGGGTCGACGCGGACCCGGTTCTGCGCACCTACTTCATCTTCGACGGCCCGACGCTGGCCCTGCTGGTGATCGCCTACGGCTTCCTGGCCTCGATCCTGCCGGTGTGGCTGCTGCTCGCCCCGCGCGACTACATCTCCACCTTCGTGAAGATCGGCGTCATTCTGATGCTGGCCTTCGCGATCATCGTGCTGCAGCCGGACATCAAGATGCCGGCTTTCACGAAGTTCATCGACGGCACCGGCCCGGTCTTCGCCGGCAGCCTGTTCCCCTTCCTGTTCATCACCATCGCCTGCGGCGCCATCTCCGGCTTCCACGCCCTGATTTCGTCCGGCACCACGCCGAAGATGATCGCCAACGAAAAGGACATCCAACTCGTCGGCTACGGCTCGATGGCGATGGAATCCTTCGTCGGCATCATGGCAATGATCGCCGCCTGCGTGCTGGAACCCGGCGTCTACTTCGCCATCAACAGCCCGGCCGGCATCGTCGGCGCGGACGTGACCAAGGCGGTTGCCACCATCACCGGCTGGGGCTTCCCGGTCACGGCCGAGACCATGAACCAGCTTGCCAAGGACATGGGCGAGACCACGCTGCTGGCCCGCACGGGCGGCGCGCCGTCGCTGGCCGTCGGCATGGCGACCATCTTCGCCGGCGCCTTCGGCAAGCATCTGCTGGCCCTCTGGTACCACTTCGCCATCATGTTCGAGGCGGTGTTCATCCTGACCGCCGTGGACGCCGGCACGCGCGTCGGCCGCTTCATGCTCCAGGACCTGCTGGGCAACATCTACAAGCCGCTGGGCAACGTGTCGTCCTACCCGTCGGCGGTGATGAGCTCGGCCGCGTTCGTCGCGATGTGGGGCTATTTCCTCTACATCGGCACCATCGATCCGTACGGCGGCATCAACATCCTGTGGCCGCTGTTCGGCATCTCCAACCAGATGCTTGCCGCCATCGCGCTGGCCGTGGCGACCGGCATCCTGGTGAAGAGCGGCAAGCTGCGCTACGTCTGGGTCACCGCCGCGCCCCTGACTGTCCTGACCTTCATCACCAGCTGGGCCACCTACGAGAAGATCCTGTCCGCCGACCCGCGGGTGGGCTTCCTGGCCGGCGCCGACGCGCTGGAGGCGAAGCTGATGGCCGGCCAGCTGACCGGCAAGATGGCCGAGGTCGCGCCCCAGCTGATCTTCAACCAGCGCCTTGACGCGGTGCTCAGCGTCTTCTTCGTGGCGGTCCTGTTCGTGACCATCGCCGAGACGGTTCGCCTGACGCTGCGCCACATCAACGGCCGTCCGGTTCCGCCGCTGGCCGAGGTCCCCTACCGTCCGCACCCGCCGATGAGCGACGTTGCCGTCGGTCACGGCGATTGACCGGGGGGGATTTATTCGTCCACCATTGACCTAGGGCAAGGCGCAAGACGGGGGAATGCCCCATGCTGATCTCCTATCTCCGAGCGTTCTGGAACGGGTTCCGCCAAGTGACCGGCGACGACGCCTTCGAACGGTATCTCGAACGTCACAATCGCCTGCACGCCGACGTCGCCCCGCTCGACCGGAAGGAATTCTTCAAGTCTGAGCTGCAGCGGAGATGGGACGGTGTCCGCCGGTGCTGCTGACCGACAGTCAGCCCCGGCCCACACCGAAGCCCAAGAAGAGTAACCGTCCGTCCGCCTGTCCCAAGGGCGCTCAGGCCCCGGACCGGCGGACGGACCACTATACAGGAGGCGTGTCATGGACACCCTGATGGTCGAGCCGAAATCCCTTACCGCTGAAGCATGGCGCGGCTTTGAGCCCGGCGTCTGGCGGACGGAGGTGAACGTCCGCGACTTCCTGGTGAGGAACGTCCGTCCCTACGAGGGCGACGGAGCCTTCCTGGCTCCAGTCAGCGAGCGCACCGGCAAGCTCTGGGGCAAGGTTCGTGACCTCCTCAAGGAAGAGCGTGCCAAGGGCGTGCTGGACGCGGACACGGAGGTCGTGTCCTCCATCGTCAGCCACGCCCCCGGCTACATCGACAAGGATCTGGAGGTCATCGTCGGCCTGCAGACCGACAAGCCTCTGAAACGAGCGATCATGCCCTTCGGCGGCTACCGCATGGTCAAGGCGGGGCTGGAGGCCTACGGCTACACGCCGTCGCCGAAGCTGGACACGATCTTCCCGCAGCTGCGCAAGACCCACAACGACGGCGTCTTCGACGTCTACACCGAGGAAATGCTGCGCTGCCGCAAGTCCGGCGTCATCACCGGCCTGCCGGACGCCTATGGGCGCGGCCGCATCATCGGCGATTACCGCCGGCTGCCCCTCTACGGCGCCGACGTCCTGATCGCCGACAAGAAGGCACAGCTGAAGTCCCTCGAACTGGATCAGATCACTGAAGAGACGCTGCGCCTGCGCGAGGAGATCAACGAGCAGATCCGCGCGCTTCAGGAACTCGTGCAGATGGCGTCGAGCTACGGCTTCGACGTGACCCGCCCGGCCGTCACGGCGTTCGAGGCGGTGCAGTGGACCTACCTCGCCTACTTGGCGGCGGTGAAGGAGGCCAACGGTGCTGCCATGTCGCTGGGCCGCGTCTCCAGCTTCCTCGACGTCTACATCGAGCGCGACATCGCCGAAGGCCGCATGGACGAGGCCGACGCGCAGGAGTTGATCGACCAGTTCGTCATCAAGCTGCGCATGGTCCGCTTCCTGCGCACGCCGGAATACGACCAGCTGTTCTCCGGCGACCCGACCTGGGTGACGGAGTGCATCGGCGGCATGAGCCTGGATGGCCACACGTTGGTCACCAAGGGCAGCTTCCGCATGCTGCACACGCTGAACAACCTCGGCCCGGCGCCCGAGCCCAACCTGACCGTGCTGTGGTCGGAACAGCTTCCGGAAGCCTTCAAGAAGTTCTGCGCCGAGACGTCGATCAAGACCTGCTCGGTGCAGTACGAGAACGACGACCTGATGCGGCCGTACTGGGGCGACGACTACGGCATCGCCTGCTGCGTGTCGGCGATGCGCATCGGCAAGCAGATGCAGTTCTTCGGCGCCCGCGCCAACCTCGCCAAGACGCTGCTGTACGCCATCAACGGCGGCAAGGACGAGGTCTCCGGCGAGCAGGTCGGCCCGGCCTTCGCCCCGGTCACCGGCGACGTGCTGGACTATGACGAGGTCGTCAACCGCCTGCTTCCGATGATGGAGTGGCTGGCGCGGGCCTACATGAACACGCTGAACGCCATCCACTTCATGCATGACAAGTACATGTACGAGCGGCTGGAGATGGCGCTGCACGACCGCGACGTGCTGCGCACCATGGCCTGCGGCATCGCCGGCCTGAGCGTGGTGGCGGACAGCCTGTCGGCGATCAAGCACGCCACGGTCACGGTCGTCCGCGACGAGCGGGGCCTGGCCACTGACTTCGTCATCGAAGGCGACTACCCGGCCTTCGGCAACAACGACGCGCGGGTCGATGACATCGCGGTGTGGCTGGTCGAGACCTTCATGGGCCTGCTGCGCAAGCAGACGACCTACCGCGACGCGGTGCCGACCCAGTCGGTGCTGACCATCACCTCCAACGTGGTCTATGGCAAGAAGACGGGCAACACGCCGGACGGCCGCAAGGCCGGCCAGCCGTTCGCACCGGGGGCCAACCCGATGCACGGGCGCGACAGGAAGGGCGCCATTGCCTCGATGGCCAGCGTGTCCAAGCTGCCCTACGCGCACGCGCAGGACGGCATCAGCTACACCTTCACCATCGTGCCCGGTGCCTTGGGCCCGACCGCGGGCGAGCGGGTGGACAACTTGGTGGGGCTGCTCGACGGCTACTTCGGGCAGGGCGGGCACCACATCAACGTCAACGTGTTCGACCGCGAGACGCTGCTGCACGCCATGGATCATCCGGAGCTGTACCCGCAGCTGACTATCCGGGTCTCCGGCTACGCGGTGAACTTCATCAAGCTGACCCGCGAACAGCAGATGGACGTCATCAACCGCACCTTCCACGGCGCGCACTGATAGGCGGCAGGGAAATGAAAAGGGGCGGCCTTCGGGCCGCCCCTTCTTTTATGCCGACCCTTGCAGATCCTCCCGGATGCCCAGCGCCTGCATGCGCTCGTAGAGCGACGCGCGGGAGATGCCCAGCAGCTTGGCCGCCTGGGCCTTGACGCCGCCGGTGCGGGCCAGCGCGCCGATGATGGCCGCGCGCTCTGTGTCCTTCAACACGTCGTTCAGCGGCCGGGGGCTGCCGCCCGCCGAACGCAGCATGGCCGTTGAGGCCAACCCGTCCGCGACGCCTTCCGGCTCCGCATCCAGGGACGGGGGCAGGGCGGCGTGGATGTGCTTGGCGGTCAGCGTCAGGTCGTCGCTCATCGCCACGACCCGCTCCAGCACGTTGTGAAGCTCGCGCACGTTGCCCGGCCAGTCGTGCGCCTCCAGCGCCGCGACGGCCTCCGGCAGCAGCTCCCGCGACGGGGTGCTGGAGGCGAGCGCCAACTCGTCCAGAATGCGGTCGGCGATGCTGCCGATGTCCTCCGCGCGCTCGCGCAAGGGGGGCAGGGTGATCGGGACCACGTTGAGGCGGTAATAGAGGTCGGCGCGGAACTGCTTGTCCCGGACCAGCGCCGCCAGATCGCGGCTGGTCGCCGCGATGATGCGCAGATCGACGCGCACCACCTTGTTGGAGCCGACCGCCTCGAACTCCCGCTCCTGAAGCACGCGCAGCAGCTTGGCCTGGAGGGGCAGGGGCATGTCGCCGATTTCGTCCAGGAACAGCGTGCCGCCGTTGGCGAGCTGGAACTTGCCCTCGCGCATGCGCCGGTCGGCGCCGGTGAAGGCACCCGGCGCGACGCCGAACAGCTCCGCCTCCAGCAGGTTTTCCGGGATCGCCGCCACGTTCACGCCGACGAAGGGCGCGTCGGCGCGCGGGCTGGCCGCATGGACGGCGTGGGCCAGCAGTTCCTTGCCCGTGCCGGTCTCGCCCAACAGCAGCACCGTGGAATCCATCTGGGCCGCGCGGCGGGCGAGCCGCTTGACCTCGCGCATCGACTCGCTGTTGCCGATCATCTGCGACAGGGAGTATTTGGCCCGCCGCTCGTGCGCCAGTTCCTGCCGGGTGCGGGTCAGCTCGTCCTGCAATTTCTGGTACTTGGACACCAGCGGGCGCAGCCGGTCGGCGCGGTCGAACAGCGCGAATCCGATGGCGCCAATCAGCGAACCGTCCTCGTCGCGGAGCGGCAGGCGGGTGACGACGATGGTGCGCTTGCCCACGTCCATCAGGTCCAGAAGCATGGGCTGTCCGGTTTCGACCACACGCCGCATCTGGCTGTTGGGGATGACCTCCTCCACCGGCTTTCCCAGCGTGTCCTTGGGATAGCCCAGAAGCTCCAGATAACGCTCGCCGATCCAGGCGACGCGGGCGTCCTTGTCCACCACGATCAGCCCCACGCAGGCGTCCGACAGGTGCTGGAACAGCGACTCCACGGCGCGGGCACGGAGATGATCGAAGTTGGGTTCGAGGCTCATGCCTTCTTCCTTCTTGGCGCTGGCGGCTCCCCCCACAGGTGGGGGCGGTCCAGCTCTCAATCCAGTGGATGGTATAGGCCAACGGTCATGACATGCAATTCGGGGGTGGCGGAGATCCAGGGCGGCCCGGCGCTCGTAGACCTCATCACCTCCAAATGCATCGCCACACACTGAACCCGCCGCACCTTCCGCGGCGGGTTCTTTTTTGGAAAGCTGGGCGTTCGAGGCGATCCATCGCCTGTCGCGAAAATTTCCGCAATCCAACTTATCCAATCGTTCGTATATTCTCTTAACCGTTTTTCTGTTATCTCGCCATCAAACATTTCTTCGACGAACGGTCTGATGTATCTTGCGCCAACATATCCCTGCGGTTTGCCTCCCGGCCTGTTGAGGGGGCGGCCGTTCCTCCCAGCCGGTTCACGGGCGCAAGACCACCGAGAGGGCATGCTGCATCAGGCCGATCCGGGCGACCCGTCGTCGCCGTCCCGTGAGCAACTCCTCATCGCGGTTGCCCGCGACCGCGACCAGGAGGCATTCCGGGCGCTGTTCCGCCACTTCGCCCCGCGCATCAAGGGCTACGCCCGCCAGCTTGGCGCCGACGACAGCGCGGCGGAGGAGCTGGTGCAGGACGTCATGCTGACCGTGTGGCAGCGGGCGGAGACCTTCAACCCGGCGCTGGCCAGCGCGGCGACCTGGGTCTTCGCCATCGCCCGCAACCGCCGCATCGACCGCGCCCGGCAGGAGCGCCGTCCGGAACTGCGGGCCGACGACATCGCGCCTTTCGATGACGTGCCGCAACCCGACCATGAGGTCGAGACCGCCCGGGCCGCCTCCCGCCTGCGGACGGTGATCGGCGAACTGCCGCCCGAACAGGCCGAGGTTCTGCGGCTCGCCTATTACGAGGACAAGGTGCATTCGGAGATTTCCGCCGAGCGCGGCATTCCCCTCGGCACCGTGAAGACCCGCCTGCGTCTGGCCCTCGTCCGCCTGCGCCGCGCGATCGGGGGGGAAGCATGACGCGCACGCCCATCCTTCACCCGGCCCCCGAACTGCTGCTCGACTACGCCGCCGGCAGCCTGCGCGAGGTTCAGGCCCTCCTCGTCGCCTCGCACCTCGCCTATTGCCCGGACTGCCGCCGGCAGGTGGCCGATTTCGAAGCCTTCGGCGGCGTGCTGCTCGAAGAGGTTCCGGCCGAGCCCGTGTCCGTTGGCCTGCTCGACGCGGTCATGGCCCGCCTGTCCGAGGCCCCCGCGCCCCCTCCGACGCCCGAACCGGCGCACCCAATCCGCAGCCTTCTCCCCGGTCCGCTGCGCCGCGCTGTCGGTGCCGAGCCCGAGGCGCTGGAGTGGGTCCGCATCGTGCCGGGCATCCATGTGTCCGCCTGGGCGCTCAGCGTCGGCACGGCGTCGGCCTGCCTGCTGCGCATGGGGCCGGGCAGCCGCGTTCCGGCGCACAAGCACACTGACTGCGAGATGCTGCTGGTGCTGAAGGGCGGCTATTCCGACGAGCACGGCCGCTACGCCGTGGGCGACGTCGCGGCCTATGAGCCGCACACGCCGCATCACGCCGTCGGCGACCGGGATGGGGAGTGCCTGTGCCTGCTGGTGCAGGACCAGCCCCTGGTCTTCACCGGGCCGCTCGGCTGGCTGCTCAATCGCGGGATCCGCTTCTGAGGGCGGATCTCACTTATGAACCCTGTTCATAGGTTTATGCTGATAAGAGCATCTAATCGCCAAGCTTCCTTTCGCTTAAGAATATCGGTCCGATGCCGGCGCCGCCCACGCGGCTCCGGTTGCTGCCCCCTGTGGATGTCAACAGCCCGCAAGGAACGGACTCATGAAGCTGATCGTCAATGACCGGGAGTACGAGGTTGACGCCGATCCCGAGATGCCCCTGGTGTGGGCGCTGCGCGACCTTGTCGGACTGACGGGCACGAAGTTCGGCTGCGGCGCCGCGCAGTGCGGTGCCTGCACGGTGCATGTGGACGGTCAGCCGATCCGCTCCTGCGTCACTCCGGTCAGCGCGGTCGCGGGGCAGAAGGTGGTGACCATTGAGGGGCTGACCGGCAAGGTGGCCGAGGCGGTGACCAAGGCCTGGACGGCGCTGGACGTGCCGCAATGCGGCTATTGCCAGTCGGGGCAGGTGATGGCCGCCGTGGCGCTGCTGACTGCCACGCCGAAGCCCAGCGACGCGGACATCGACGCCGCCATGGACGGCAACCTGTGCCGCTGCGCCACCTACCAGCGCATCCGCGCCGGCATCCACCAAGCGTCCCAGACCCTGGAGGGCTGAGCCATGCGTTTCCTCGCTCCGAAGCCGTCGCCCCAGCTCTCCCCCGCGCTGTCGCGCCGCCGCTTTCTCGTCCTGTCGGGCGTCGCCGGGGCCGGGCTGACCCTCGGGCTTCCCATCGCGTCGGCCAAGGCGCAGCCGGCGGCGAGCGCCGCGCAGACTCCCTTCGCGGCCTATCTGCGGGTGGCGCCGGACAACAGCGTGACCGTCCTGTCCGCGCACATGGACATGGGGCAGGGCATCTACTCCGGTCTGGCGACCCTGGTGGCCGAGGAACTCGGCGCCGACCCGGCCCAGCTCCGCGTGGAGGGCGCCGCCGGCAATCCGAAGCTGTACGGCAACCTCGCCTGGGGCGGGGCCGTACAGGGCACCGGCGGCTCGACGGCCATCGCCTCCTCCTTCGAGCGCTACCGGCGGGCCGGCGCCACCGCGCGCGCCATGCTCGTCCAGGCCGCCGCCAACGAGTGGAAGGTCCCTGCGTCCGAGATCACTGTCGAGCGGGGCGTGCTGACCCATCGCTCCGGTCGCCGGGCCACTTTCGGAGAGTTGGCGGAACGCGCCGCTGCGCTGCCGGTGCCGGCCGACGTGCCGCTCAGGGATCCGAAGGACTGGACCCTCATCGGTTCCGAATCCGTCCGCCGCGTGGACAGTGCCGACAAATCGACCGGCCGGCAGACCTACACCATCGACGTCAAGCTGCCGGGTCTGCTGACGGCCGTGGTGGCGCACCCGCCGCGCTTCGGCGGCTCCGTGCGCTCCTTCGACGCCACGGCGGCGAAGGCCGTCAAGGGCGTTGTCGAGGTGGTGCAAATCTCGCGCGGCGTGGCGGTCATTGCCGAACACACCTGGGCCGCGATCAAGGGCCGCGAAGCCTTGAAGGTGGAATGGAACCTCGACACCGCCGAGGCGCGCGGAACGGCCGAGTTGATGGAGGAGTTCAAGCGCCTCGCGGCCCAGCCGCCGACCGCCGTTGCCGCGCGGCGTGGCGACGCCGACAAGGCGCTGGCCGGCGCCGCCAAGGTGGTGGAGGCGACCTACGAGTTCCCCTACCTCGCCCACGCTGCGCTGGAGCCAATGGACGCGGTCGCCCGCAAGGACGGCGACGTGCTGGAGGTCTGGGGCGGCCACCAGATGCCCGACCTCTATCAGGCGAAGGCCGCCGCGATCGCCGGCGTTTCGCCCGACAAGGTGCGCCTCCACGTCATGATGACGGGCGGCAGTTTCGGCCGGCGCGCCACGCCCGACGCCGACGTGATCGTCGAGGCGGTGGAGTGCGCCAAGGCCATCGGTTGGCGGGCGCCGGTCAAGGTGCTGTGGACCCGCGAGGACGACATGCAGGGCGGCCGCTACCGTCCCATGTACCTCCACACCGTGAAGGCCGGTCTGGACGCCGCCGGCAACCCGGTCGCCTGGAAGCACCGCATCGTCGGCCAGTCGATCCTGGCGAACTCCCCCTTCGCGGCCATGGTCAAGGACGGCATCGACCCGACCTCTGTCGAGGGCGTGTCGGACAGCCCCTACGCCGTTCCCAACCTCACGGCGGAACTGACGACGGTGGCGGCCGGGGTTCCGGTCCTGTGGTGGCGCTCGGTTGGGCACACGCACACGGCCTACGCCATGGAGACCATGATCGACCAGTTGGCGACGGCGGCCGGGCGCGACCCCGTGGAGTTCCGCCGCGCCCTGCTGACCGATCATCCCCGCCACCGCCGGGTGCTTGACCTCGCGGCGGAGAAGGCGGGCTGGGGGCAACCCCTGGCGGCCGGGCGCTTCCGTGGCGTCGCCGTGCATGAATCCTTCGCGACCGTGGTGGCGGAAGTCGCGGAGATCGCCATGGACGACCGTGGCGGCTTCCGGGTCGAGCGCGTCGTCTGCGCCGTGGACTGCGGCGTGGCCGTCAACCCCGACCAGATCCGCGCCCAGATGGAAGGCGGCATCGGCTTCGGCCTGGGGGCCATCCTCCATTCGCGGATCACCCTGACCGGCGGCGAGGTGGACCAGAGCAACTTCGACGGCTACGAGGTGCTGCGCTTCACCGAGATGCCGCGCGTCGAGGTGCACGTGGTTCCCTCGGCGGAACCGCCGACCGGCGTGGGTGAGCCCGGCGTTCCGCCCATCGGCCCGGCGGTCGCCAACGCGCTCGCCGCCGCCGGGCGGACGGCCCGCATCCTTCCCCTGAGCCGCGGAGCGCAGACCTGACGATAGGGATCCGCAACCACCGGCCTCATACGAAAACGTCAGCGATGCCCTGACGCGGGCGCGTTGTCCTTGGCGGCGTCCGTCCGCTATGCTGTCCCATACGCCCTCTGTCCTTGCGGTGCAGCATGCCGGTCTCCTACCTCCGCACCCTGTCGGGGAGCAAGCGGACGAGACGCGCCAACATCCATCTCGGGCTGTCGCTCGCCTTCGTCGCCGGCGCCATCAACGCCGGCGGCTTTCTGGCGGTGCTGCAATACACCTCGCACATGACCGGCATCGTGTCGTCCATGGCCGACAATCTGGTCCTGAGCAACCTGGCCGCCGTCGCGACCGGCTTGGCGTCTTTGGCCGCCTTCATCGCGGGCGCCGCCTATTCGACCATTCTCATCAACTGGGGCCGCCATCACCGGATGCGCAGCGAATATGCCTACCCGCTGTTCTGGGAGGCGCTGCTGCTTCTGTGCTTCGGGATCATGGGCCAAGCCCTGGAACAGCATCAGGCCCTGGCCGTGCCCATCACCGTCCTGCTGCTGTGCTTCATCATGGGGTTGCAGAACGCGATCATCACCAAGATTTCCAACTCCGAAATCCGCACGACCCACATGACCGGCATCGTGACGGACATCGGGATCGAGCTGGGCAAGCTCTGCTACATCAACTCGCAGAAGGAATCCGCACGCTATAAGCCCGTGCGCCCCAACTGGCCGAGGCTTTTCCTGCTGCTGTCGCTGCTGACCTCCTTCTTCCTCGGTGGTGCGGCCGGGGCCGTGGGGTTCAAGCACGCGGGCTACGTGACCACCATTCCGCTCGCGATCTTCCTCATCTTCCTGGCGATCGTTCCGCTGGTGGACGACGCGCGGATGCGGACGCGGCTGCTTCTGCGCCATCGCGCCCACCATCGCCGCGCCCACAAGCCCCCGTCCATCGACCATTCCCAGACGTCGTGACGGGGCGCCGTGACGACGCGCGTCATCCTCGACACCAACGTCTTTGTCGCGGCCGGCTTCAAGCCGCAGAGCGCGTCCGCCCGCATCGTCGCGGCGATCCGGGAGGGGCGGTGCCTGCTGGTCTGGAACGAGGCGACGCGGTCGGAGGCCAAGTCCGTCCTCGGCCGCATTCCGCGTCTGCGATGGGAGGACGCGTCCGCCCTCTTCACCCAGGCGGGGGAATTTGCCGGTCCGGTCTTCCCCGACGACTTCCCGCAGGTCGCCGACCCGAACGACCGGAAATTCGCCGCCCTGGGCGCCGCCACCGGCTGCCCGGTGGTCACCAGCGACGACCACCTGCTGGCCCATCGGGAAACCTTCCCCTTCGCCGTCCTGACGCCCGCGTCCTTCGTGGACCGCGAGGGGTTCGAAGGCTGACGCTTATCGGCTGATGCTCATCGCGCGATGCTGCGCGGCTTGATGAAGATCGCCGCGACCTCCCGGTGCGTGTCCTTGACCTGCCGTTCGATGGTCGCGACGGCGTTTTCCACCGCGCCCGCCGTCATGCTGTCGGTGAAATCCACATCCATGGCGATCACCACCTGACGCGGGGCGAGATGGACCGACAGAACGGGTTCCGCCCGCTCCACGCCGGGCATGTCCAAGGCCAGCGCCTTGATGGACGCGATCAGTTCGGGCCGCGCCGCCTCGCCGATCAGCAAGCCCTTGCTTTCCCGCGCCAGGAACATTGCCGTGCCCGCCAGCAGCGCGGCGATGGCCAGCGAGGCGACACCGTCCAGCACGGGCAGGTCCAGCCGCTCCGCCGCCAGCGTCGCCACCAGGGCGATGAACAGCCCGATCAGCGCGGCGCTGTCCTCGAACAGCACCACGAAGGTCGTCGGATCCTTGCTTTTCCGCACCGCCTCCACATAGCCGAGGCTCCCCTTGGAGGCGCGGAACTCCCGCACGGCGACGCGCCAGGACAGGAATTCGAACAGCATGGACAGCACCAGGACGACGTAGCTGACCATCGGGTTGGCGATGGGATGCGGGTCCAGCACGCGGGCGACACCCTCATAGGCCGACACCCCGGCGCCCAGCGCGAAGATCAGCAGCGAGACGATGAAGCTCCAGAAATACAGCTCCCGCCCATAGCCGAGCGGGTGCGCCGCATCGGCCGGCCGCGCGGCCTGCCGCAGGCCGTGGAGCAGCAGAACCTCGTTCGCGGTGTCCACCACCGAATGGACGCCCTCGCTCAGCATGGCGGAACTGCCGGTCATCGCCGCCGCGACGAACTTCGTCACCGCGATCATCAGGTTGCCGGCCAGCGCCGCGTAGATGACCTTGCGGGAGGCGGTGGAGGACATGGGGCCGGCGCTCTACGCCCCGGCTCCCTCCGCCCCGGCCCCCTCCGCCATGTGCAGCAGCCGGATTTCGGCCAGCAGGTCGTCCACGGCGGCCAGCGCAAAAGTCACCGACGCTTCGTCCACCAACCGGCCGTCCTTGATCTTCTCGTGGACGGAGGCGATTACCACCTGCGGCCGGGCGATGACGCGCCCCATCATGCCGGCCAGCGTCTCCCGCATCTCGTGCTGGGCGCGCACGCCGCCGGTGAAGGCGGGGGAGGCCGTCATGATCAGGATCGGCTTGCCCTTGACCGGCGACCGCATGGCGGGGCGGGATGCCCAGTCCAGCGCGTTCTTCAGCACGCCGGACATACCGTAATTGTACTCCGGCGAAATGACCACCAGCCCGTCGCTGGCCCCGATCGCCTCGCGCATCGCCACCGGGGCCGGCGGGGTGTTCTCGGCATCCAGGTCCGGGTCGTAGGGCGGGATGTCGTTCAGCGGAAAGATCGTCAGCTCCGCCTTGCCGGCCAGCTTTTCCTTCAGGGTCTCCAGCACGGTCGTGCAGTGGGAGTTGCGGCGGATGCTGCCCGACAGGCCGAGCAGGCGAAACGGCTGATTGGCGTTCATGATCGAATGTCCTGGGGCTGGAATGGGGGCCAGCCGGCGCGCGGCAGCGGCGTCAGCCGGCATACTCTCCGGCTCTGCAACCGGTGAGCGGCGGCGAAGGCACGCGGCGCGGACTCTTTATGTCGTTTGGCGGTTGCCCAGTCCCAGCCCCAGCCCGGCCAGCCAATGGTCGAGCAGCGCCAGGATTTGGTCCGGCGGCTGATAGCCCCGCGTCACGGCGACGTAAGGACTGCCGTCGCCTTCCCCCGCCAGCAATGTGGGGAATCCGGTGATGCCGGCCCGTTGAGCGATCCCATAGTCGCCCCAGGTTTCCTGCTTCGCGTCCTCGCCGCGGAACAGCGCGAGGAAGCCGTCGCGGTCCTCCCCAACCCTTTCGGCAAGGTCGGCCAGAACCCGCTCGTCCGTCACGTCCTGGTTCGCCGCGTAGAAGAACGCCTGCACGAGGTGCAGGTAATCGAGCGCCTTCGTCATCCCGCCGCGCCGCACCACCACCACGGCGCGGGCGGCCGGATCGGTGTCGTAGACGAAGCCCTCGCGGTCGAAGAAGCTCAGGTCGAACGGCTGGTTGGACGCCGCGTGCACGTGCTCCCAATGGGTGCGGGTGGAATGCTTGGCCTTGTCGTCCATCGGCTTCGTTGTCTGGGGGCGCAGTCCACCCATGACCAGCCGGATCGGCAGCCGGTTGCTAAACTTATGGCGGATTGCCTCGATCACCGGCGCGAAGCCCCAGCACCAGGAGCACATGGGATCGGCGACATAAACGAGATGCGGTCCGGCCATAGTCACCCTCTCCTCAAGCCCGCCGAATCTTGCCCACGATGACCAGCGCGATGCCACCGAGAATCGCCGCCGAAGCCAGGGCCAACCGCATCGTGATCGTCTCCCCCAGCATCAGCGCGCCGCCGACGGCGGTGATCGCTGGAACGCTCAACTGCACCGACGCCGCGCGGGCGGCGCTCAGGCCGGGCAGGGCGGCGTACCAGATCGCGTAACCCACCCCCGACGCCAGCGCGCCCGACAGCACCGCGTACAGCAGCCCCATCGGATCCGGAGTGAGGCTGCCGACCATGGGCAAGGCCAGCAGCAGGGCCAATGGCGACGCCCGCAGAAAGTTCCCGGCGGTCGCCGCGAGCGGGGGCGTGCTGCTGCGCCGCCCCAGCAGGGAATAGGCGCCCCAGGCGGCACCGGCCACCAGCATCAGCGCGCTGCTGAAGGGCGGCGGCGCGGACACCCCCGGCGCCACCAGCACCACCAGCCCGGCCGAGGCCATGGCCAGCCCGGCCCACTGTGCGGGCGCCAGCCGCTCGCCCCTTATGAGCCCTGTGACGATCATCGTGGCCTGCACCGCACCGAACAGCAACAGCGCCCCGGTTCCTGCCGCCAGCGAGACATAGGCGAAGGAAAAGGCCGCCGCGTAGGCCAGCAGCGCCACCGCCGCGCTCCAGTCCCCGCCGATGCGCCGCTCCTTGCTCGCGGTCATCGCCAGCAGGCAGAGAGTCGCCGCGCCGGACAGGATGCGCACCAGCGTGAAGGTCGCCGGGTCGATGGCCGTGTGGGCCAGCGCCAACCGGCACAGGACGGAGTTGGCGGCAAAGGCCAGCATGGCGACAGCGGTGAGCATCGCCACCTTCGCAGCCACGGGCGGGGCGGCGTCCGCTACTGCACCTGCCGCGGATGTCTGCCGGTCCAGCGTCGTCATGCCCCCGCCTCCCTCTTGCCTATCTGGTGATAGGTAGGCACGACGGACGCCAAACTGTCAAACCTCTCCCATGCGGTATGACCGTTCAGTCTTGGGACAGTCCGTCGAGCAGCACGCCGATGGCCGCGTCGAAATGGGCCACGTCCTGATGCACGCGGGCGATCAGCATCGCCCCTTCCAGGCTGGCGACGAACAACCGCGCGACCTGCGCGGGCGAGGCGTACGGGCTCCAGCGCAGGCGGGTGCCTTCAGCGGCAATCTGCGCCTCCAGCCAGCCGGCGCACGCGTCGAAGAAATCGGCCAGTTCGTGTTGCGCCTGCTCCGGCAAGCCGGCGACCTCCGCCCCCATCATGCCGCACAGGCAGAATCGGTTTCCCGTGACCAGATGCGTGCGGAACAGGTTCACGAAGCTCCGCATCCGCTCCCGGAAATCGGCCTCGCCCTCAATGCGCGCCAGCGCCGATTCGGTCTCCGCGCGCTGCATCCGGACCAGCGCGACGGTCAGGTCGCCCTTGGACGGAAAGTGGTGGTGAACGCTGGCCGATTTGATGCCGATGTGCGCGGCGATGTCGCGAAAGCTGACGCCCGCGATTCCATGCACCTGCGCGATTTCCTTCGCGCGGCTGAGAATGCGTTCTTGGGTCTTTGGGGCCTGAGTGCTCTGGGCCATGGCCGGACAGTACGCCCCCGCCGCTTGGACAGCAAGCCTGCCGCATTTTCCGATTCCTTAAGGGCTTGCGTCCCATGGTGCGCGCCATGGAACTGCCTCCCTCGCTCCGTGGCGCGGTTGACCGCGCGCTTGAAGGCATCAGCCTCGCCGACCTGAAGCGCTCCGCCGACATCCTGTCGCAACGCTACCGGGCGGAGGTGCGCGACGGCCGCATGCACCTGTCCGACGACATGGCCGCGCGCGCCTACCTCGCCACGCGACTGCCCGCCACCTACGCCGCCGTCCGCGCCGGCATGGAATTCGTCGCCGACCGGCGCCCGGACTTCGCCCCGGTCACCGCGCTGGACGTCGGGGCCGGTCCCGGCACCGCCTTCTGGGCGGCCTCCGACTGCTGGCCGAGTCTCGACGACGCCCTGCTGATCGAAGGCAGCCCGGCCATCCGCGCCTGCGGCGAAGCCCTCTCGCAAGCCGCATCGCCGTCCCGAATCGAGTGGCGCTCGGCCGACATCATCAACGGTCTCCCCGATCTCGCCCCGCGTGACCTCGTGACGCTCGCCTATGTGCTGGACGAACTGTCCTCGGACGCGCGCGACCGCCTCGTGGACCGTCTCTGGTCGCTGACCGCCGACACGCTGCTGATCGTGGAGCCCGGCACCCCCGCCGGCTGGCAGCGCATTCTTCGCGCCCGCGACCGGCTGCTCATCATGGGCGCGCACATGATTGCGCCCTGCGTCCACGGCGGCGCCTGCCCGCTGGCCGCGCCGGATTGGTGCCATTTCTCCCGCCGGGTCGCCCGCTCGCGCCTGCACCGCCAAGCGAAAGGGGCGGAGGTGCCGTGGGAAGACGAGAAATACGCCTACGTCGCCGTCTCGCGCCAACCCGGCCCGTCCCCGGAGGCGCGCATCCTCGTCCCGCCCCGGTCGGGCGGCGGCCGCATCGCCCTCAGGACCTGCAACGCGGACGGCAGCGTCGGCGAACGGGCGCTCAGCAAGCGCGACGGCGCCGCCTTCAAGACCGCCCGTAGACTCGACTGGGGCGATTCGCTTTAGGAAGCGGCCTTCGCCACCCAATAGGTCCCGGCCACGGCACCCGGCGTGCCCGCGCCGCCGCCGCAGCCTTCGCCCACCGTGTAGAGCCCCTCGGCGAACCGCGCCTTCAGCCGGTCGAGCGCCTCGCGAGTCGGCCGGTCCTGCGTCGTGCCGGACAGGCAGAACCACGTCCCCGTCGTATCCATCCCATAGCTCCAGGCCAGATCCTTCGGCGGGGTCGGCTTGGTGCCGTAGGCCGGGAACAGCGTCGCTTCCCACCCCTCCACGGTCGGGGCCGGCAGCCCCGCCGCCTGCCGCGCGCGGAAGGCGGATTCCAGCGTCTGGAAGCCGGCCTCCGCTGCGCCGCCGATGCGGATGCGGGTCTGGGCGTCCGCGCTGATGTATTGCACGCCGCCCAAAGTGATGGTGGCGAACAGGGCGACGGCCATGACGACATGGACGATGCTCACCGCTTGCCCTCCCGCACGGCCGGGACGGTGCCGCCCAGCCCTTGCGCCTCGCTGCCGAAGACGCGGCGGACCTCGGCGCCGGTGGTCAGGCCGGCGTGGAACTTGGCGACGGCGTCCTGCATCATCGTCGTCCAGCTCCGCTGCCCCTTGGCGGCGGCGACCACGGCGGCCCCATTCTCGAAGGGCGCGCATTCGCTGACGACGGTGCGCCCGCCATAGCCGGTGTCCTGGCAAGCCTCGCACCCCGCCCCCCGGCAGGCCGTGCAGGTGGTCCGGATCAGCGACTGCACCAGCACGCAGCGCAGCAGGTTCTTCAGGTCGTGCGGCGCCACGCCCAGATGGCGCATCCGGTCGATGGCGCCCTGCACCGACCCGGTGTGCAGCGTGGTCAGCACCATGTGCCCGGTATCGGCCGCGCGTACGGCGATCTTCGCGGTTTCCTCGTCGCGCACCTCGCCCAGCACGATCACGTCCGGATCGGCCCGCATGAAGGAGCGGACGACCTGCGCGAAGTCCAGCGACACCGCCGGGTTGACGCTGACCTGCCCGGCGTAGGCGACGCGGTATTCGACCGGATCCTCGATGCTGTAGACCGCCTTGCCCAGCCGGTCCATCTCGCGCACCGTGGCGGTCAGGGTCGTCGTCTTGCCCGACCCGGTCGGCCCGCAGACGAGGCACAGGCCGTGCCGCTGGTCGACGCTGCGCCGCCACTCGGCCACCCGCGTGATGCCCAGCCTGTCGAGGATCGGCTGGATCCGCTCGGCGTCGAGGATGCGCAGCACCAGGATCTCGCCGTCCACCGAGGGCACCGTCGCCACGCGCAGGTCCACCGCGCGCCCCCGCAGCTCCACGTCGAAGCGGCCTTCCTGCGGCACCCGCCGCTCGGCCAAGTCCATGGCGGCGCGGTCCTTGATCTGCGCGGCGATGGTCGCGTACTGGTCCAGCGTGCCTTCATGCACCAGCTGGCGCACGCCGTTGACGCGGAAGAAGACGCTGTAGGACTTGCGCCGGGGCGCGATGTGGATGTCCGACGCGCCGGCCTCCACCGCCTGGGACAGCAGCGTGTCCAGCCCTTCCGGGTCGCCCGCGGCGCTCTCGCCGCGCCGGACGCGGTCCAGGAAGTCGTCGAAATGGTCGGGCACGAAGGCGACGAAGCGCACCCGCTTGCCGGGGTAGTATTTCGCCACCACCCGCGCCGCGATCATCTCCTCATGCAGGGTGGAGATGTAGACGGCGTCCTTCGTCTCCCCCGTCACGATGATGGCGTGCTTTTCCAGCAGCCGCAGCGGCACCGGTGTGGCCGCCACCGGCTCCGGCATGTGGGCGGCGGCTTCGTGGCTGGTCTGCGCCTCCGTCAGGTCGGCGCGCGCGACGAAGCCATTGCGCACGAGGATAGAGCCCAGCGGCTCCCCCGTCACCCGCTGCTCGGCCAGCGCCGCGTTCAGGATCGGCCGCGACACCAGCCCCCGGTCCAGCAGATAGGCGGCCAGCTCCTCGCGGACGGCGGTGGGAGGTCCCATCGGTTCGAAGGGCGTCCTCATTGCCGGCAGCCCCAGTTCGCGCGGACGATCCGCTGGGTGAACAGCTCGCCATGGCCGCACTTGGCACCCGGCGCCACCGTCACCTGCGTGTTGGCGTCCGCCGCCACCCGCGCGCCGCCGAGGTCCAGCACGCCCGCCGCCTTCGGCCGCGCCGCCGGGGTGCCCAGCGCCGTGGCGCTCAGCTCCAGGGCGCCGTTTTCCAGCACCACGGCGAACTGGGTGTCGCCGTCCGTCGCCACGTCGGTCCGGTCGAGGATTGTCTGCCCGCCGCCCGACCGGATCGCCGCCAGCGGCACGCCGCCGCGCCCACGCACATGCAGCCTTGGGCGCTTCTTCTCTGCCGCGAAGGTTACCGCCGCCCCGAGAGAGGAGACCAGCGCCGCGCGCCCCGTCCCGACCGAGGCGACCACGTCCGCATCCCGGAACAGCGCCTCGCCCCCGGCCACCTGCACGCCGTCCCCCGACCCGGACGCCAGGGTCAGGCTGCCCGTCACGTCCAGATGCGCGTGGGAGACCTTCAGCGCCGGCCCGCCGTTCACCGCGATGGCGTTGCTGCCGACGAAGGTGACCCGCGTTCCCGGCATGGCCTCGACCGCCGTCTCGAACCCGACATTCTCCACCCGCACATCGTTCGGCAGGCGGAAGCTCGCCCCCGCCGCGTTCGACCCGACGACGACACCCGGCCCTTCGCCCTGCAACACCACCCGCGCCGCCCGCCCGGCGCCCATTCCGGCGGCCAACTGGTCGAGCAGCGCAGCCGGCACCTCGTGCCGTCCCGGAACCATGCGCAGCACCATCGTCGCCGGCTGGGTCGCCTGCCACAGCCCCAGCGCCGCCGTCAGGGTCATGGCGTTGGCCGGTGTCGTCCCGCTGCCGTCGCCCATGGCTTCCGGCGCGACGTGGCGGCGCACCGTGGCCGCCGCCGCGATGGCGGCGAGGTCGGCGGACGCGCCGCGCGTCACCGCAACGACCGATCCGCCGGGCACCGACAGCAATCCGTCTTTCATGGTCAGGGACGCGCAGGACGGCAGCTTGTCCGATCCGATGGACGGGGCCAGCACGGCGGCCAGCACCCCGGCCCTGGCGACCTCTGGCGGCGCGGCCGGGGCCGCAATGGCGTAGGCCCGCGCTCCGGCCGCTCCTTCCTGCGGCCAGGCGGCGGTGACGATCCGTTCGGCCACCGCATCCTCGGCCGGGGCGAACACGCAGTAACCGTAGGCAGCCCCCCACGGCGTCCGCATCCCCGGCACCAGCCAGGCCGGCAGTTCCATGCTGCCGTCGGCGTTTTCCTTTGGCGCTGGCGGGTAGAGCACGCCGTCGTTCTTCAGCGTGCGCAGGTTCGCCTCCACCAGCGCCGCGAGCTTGTGCATCTGCCCAGCGCTGCGCTGCGCCTGCGCCACCTTGTCGGACGACTGGACGAGCGTGAACGCCGTGTAGCCCGTCGTCGCGACGAGCGAGATGGCCATGATGGTGATGAGAAGAAACGAGACCATGATGCGTTGCGGAGGCTGCGCGCGTCGTCCAGTCTATCCGGGATCAAACCCGCCGTGCCGGAAAAAAGAAAGGACCGGCCGAAATCAGCCGGTCCTTGGTATTCCACGGGGGCATTCCACGAGGTGGGCGGACCGCCGAAGCTTGGCGCCCACCCACTCAGATCGTTACTGCTTGTAATAGACCAAGTACTTCTGCACGCCACCCGCCAGGCCGTCACCGGCGAGGAAAGCGATGCCCGCGCCGCTGCCCAGGGACAGGCCGGTCGGGTTCGTGCCGAGGCCGACGCAGCCGAACTTGAAGCCGGTCAGAGCGGTGTTGAGCGTCGCGTTCGAAATGACCGACGTGGACAGGTTGGGCACGCCGGTCACGCCCGGCGCGGCCAGGTTGCCGGTGGGGGAAACCATGCCGCCCGCCTTGGCGATTTCCAGGCATTGGGAACCGGAGGTCGAGTTCAGCACGATGAAGATGCCCGGGCCGGGGGAGGACGTCAGATCCAGCTGATAAGCGGCCGTACCGGTGGCGCCGAAGGTGGTGGCGATGGTCGGTGCCGTGGGCACCGCGGCGAGGTAGCCACCCGAGATCAAGTCCGTCGAGAGACCGGTCGCCGTCATGGTCGGGACCGTGGTGCTGGTCGTGTTGCCGTTGCTGGTGTACAGCATCCAGGCGCCCTGCATCTGCGCCATGTTCTGGATCACGCCGATGGCCGCGGCCTTCGGGCCGGCGCTGGTGAAGGCGGAGCCGCCATAGAACACGCCGGCCGCACCCATCACCGCCGTTAGCGCGACGGCAATAATAACAACGATAAGATTGTACATCGTTTTCCCTTTCTACTTCTTTCCGTCGGGCTGGCGCGGTGAGGGCGCAGTCACTCGAAAATTGACAAAGCTGTATCTGGTTTTCGGAATTGTCTCTTTTCTGGAACTGTTCACATACGAGATGTCAAAATTCGGCTATGCTTGAGTATCGATGAATCCGTAAAATCTTTAACGGAGTATGAATTCACGTCTTTGGGTTGGGCTGTGCCGCCCATCACAGCGTGACGGTTTGTCGCAGTGCGCCTCAGCCCGTTAAAAGCGGCCCCTGGTGGGGCGAACCGGTCGCGGCGAGCGCAATCAAAGATGGATCGTTGGGAAGGGGAGGCCGACGAAGCGGCGCGTGACGGTGCCGCTCCAGGCCCCGATAGGTGGCGGTGTCTTGATCGCCCTGCACGCAAATGCAATGCAATGGAAAGGCAAGCGCTTGTTGGCGCTGTCCTGCGCGACAAATAGCCGCTGTTGCATTTGGCTGTCCTATGGACGAGTATTTTGCAATGCTGATTGACCGACCCCCAAATCGGCACAAAAAACCATTATAAATCAAAGAGGAAACGATCCGATGCGTCTTCTGAAGTCGCTCGCCTGCGGCGTCGCCGCCTGCACTCTGGCCGCCGGCATGGCTGCTGGGACCGCGCAGGCCCAGGTTTCCAACGACGCGGTGAAGATCGGCCTGCTGACCGACATGTCCGGCACCTATTCCGATCTCGCCGGTGCCGGCGCGGTCGCCGCCGCGCAGATGGCGATTGAGGATTTCGGTGGCAAGGCCGCCGGCAAGCCCATCGTGCTGCTGACCGCCGACCACCAAAACAAGGCCGACATCTCCGCCAACAAGGCGCGCGAATGGGTGGACGTCGAAAAGGTGGACGTCTTTGCGGAACTGGTCACGACCTCCGTGGCGCTGGCTGTGAACGAGATCGCCAAGGCCAACAACAAGATTACCCTGATCTCCGGCACCGCCTCGTCGCGAATCACCAACCAGGATTGCTTCAAGGGCGGCATCCACTGGACCTACGACACCTACGCCATGGCCATCGGCACCGGCCGCGCCATGGTGGAGGAGGGCGGCAAGAGCTGGTACTTCCTGACCGCCGACTACGCCTTCGGCCAGAACCTCCAGGACGACGTCAGCAAGGTCGTGAAGTCGTCGGGCGGCAAGGTCCTGGGTGCGGTCAAGCACCCGTTCCCGGCCAGCGATTTCTCGTCCTTCCTGCTCCAGGCCCAGTCCTCGAAGGCGGAGGTGATCGGCCTCGCCAACGCTGGCGCCGACACCATCAACGCCATCAAGGCCGCCAACGAGTTCGGCATCGTCCAGGGTGGCCAGAAGCTCGCCGGCCTGCTGGTCTTCATCACCGACATTCACTCGCTGGGTCTTGAGACGGCCAAGGGCCTGAACCTGACCACCGGCTTCTATTGGGACATGGACGAGAAGACCCGCGAGTGGTCGAAGCGCTTCCACGCCAAGACCGGCAAGATGCCCAGCATGGTCCAGGCCGGCGTCTATTCCTCGCTGATGCACTACTTCAAGGCGGTCGATGCCACGGGCACCGACGACACCGACAAGGTGGTCGCCAAGATGAAGGAGACGAAGGTCGAGGACTTCTTTGCCCGCAACGGCCGCATCCGCGAGGATGGCCGCATGGTGCACGATATGTATCTGGCCCAGGTGAAGACCCCGCAGGAATCGAAGGGTCCGTGGGACTATTACAAGATCGTCCGCACCATCCCGGCCGAGGAGGCCTTCCTCCCCATCGCCGAAAGCCAGTGCCCGCTGGTCAAGAAGTAATTTTTTCTCTTTAGCCCCTCTCCCCCTGTGGGAGAGGGGGTGGGGTGAGGGGACGGCCGAAGGCCGGCAAATCGTGGTGGTGACGAGGATTCACCACAAAGACACGAAGACACAAAGATTTTCACAAAGAAGCGCCTTTCGGCGGACGCGCCCTGCGGAACGCCGGAAGCCCTTTGTGATCTTCTTTGTGTCCTTTGTGCCTTTGTGGTGAGCCCCTTCATCGTTGCTCAATCTTTTCGCGTGGGCTACAATTCCTAACACAATTGGGCGAGGTGCGCCTGTCAGCCAATGCAGCATTGGCCAATGACATGTTGCGCTGGTTAATACCCGATACGCATGGCTCGTCATTAGTCTGTACGCGAATCGTTGTGCGCCGCTGCACAACGAAAGCCTACGAACAATGGCTCGTAAAGCGTTGCAGCAACACAGAGAAGTGCCGATTTCGCCCATTGTGCAGAGTCCAGCCCCCTCAAAAACTGCACAATGATGCACAACGGCCGTTATGTGCTCTGCGCATAACGGCCGAACCGGACGCTCGCGGCGGTTTTCCCGCTGGAATCCGGGACGGCATCGTTGGACAATCGCCGCAGGGAACAAAAAGAACGGGAGGAGCTTTTCCATGTCTCTCAAGCACATCCTCGTGCACCTCGACTCCAGCCCCCATGTGGAAACGCGGCTGGATGCGGCGCTGGCGCTCGCCAAGCAGCACGGGGCTTTCGTGCGCGGCCTTTTCGCGCAGCCTGACCGCAACGCCACCAGCGTCATTGCCCGCCGCTCCAGCGACCACCTCGCGGAAGCCTCGGCGCGCAGCGAGGCGCTGTTCCAGGGCAAGCTCCAGGCCGCCGGCCTCCAGGGCCAGTGGCACGCGCTGGCGCATGGCGAGTACAACCACGTCATCCGTGAGACCATCATCTGGTCCCGATTCGCCGACCTTACGGTCCTCGGCCAGTACGACCGCAGCAGCGGCGACGGCGTGGCCCCTGAGGAAATGAACGAGCAGGTCGTCCTCAATTCCGGGCGCCCGGTGCTGGTGCTTCCCTACGCCGGCCAGTTCCCGGTGATCGGCAAGCGCGTCGCCGTCGCCTGGAACGCCGAGCGCGAGGCCGCCCGCGCGCTGGCCGATGCCATGCCGCTGCTCCAGGCCGCCAGCGAGGTGACGGTCATCACCGTCCTGACCCAGGCATCGTCCGGCGCTCCGACCGAACCTCCCCGTGTCGGCGTGCAGGAGCATCTGGCGCTGCATGGCGTGAAGGCCGAACAGACGCACTTCACGGTGTCCGACATCGGCGCCATGGACGCGCTGCTCGCCCGCACCATGGACGCCGGCGCCGACCTGCTGGTGATGGGGGCGCACGGCCATTACGGCTTCCCGTTCCTGCACCGGGGCGGCGGTACCCGCCACGTGCTGCGCACCTGCCCGGTGCCGCTGCTGCTCTCGCACTGATCAGAGGCTTGTGGCTGGGTCATTCCCGTCACCTCATGCTGGCGGAGCGGCGTTCTGCGGCGTATAGCTACGATTGGTTAACCCATTTGGGGTGTAGCTGAACGCGAGACGGGTTCGTACGGCGGCGGGAATGATCCATTCCAGGACAAGGCTGATGGGGCAGGGGGCGTGGCGCGGCATCGCGTTTGCGGCCTTCCTTCTCGCGCCCGCGTCCGCCTTTGTCCCTCTCCCGGCATTGGCCATCGAACCGAACCCCTTCCTCGCCCCGTCCGAGCGCGCCGACGACATCGAATTCCGCCTGCAAAAGCGCATCGAAAAGGCCGTCTCGGCCGCCGAGGATCGGCTGATCAAGGCCGTGGTGGACGCACTGAACGGCAGGGACGGCGCCGGAATCCCGAAACCCATCCAGGATGCCGTCGCCCGCAAGGGCGCGGCTCCCGCCGCGTCCGCCAACACCAGCCTGCCGCCGGGTCTGCCGGGCCTGCCGCCGTTGCCCAACGTGGCATCGGCCGGCGGCGGTTCCGACGTGGTTCCGGCCGGCGCGGTGTTCATCGGCTGCCTGGACGGCAAGGCCTTTTTCCAGGATCGCGCCGGCTCCCCCTTCCTGGTCGATCCGCGCGCCTTCCCGTCCTCGTCCGGAGGAGCCGGCGCTTGCGGTCGTTAGTTTCCACCCTTCTGCTGACCACGCTCCTTGCCGCCTGCAGCCTGCCGCCCGCCGGCAACCTGCCGCCGCGCGACGATGTGGTCCGCGACTCGCAGAACCGCATGGAACTGGAGGGGGCGCCGGCCGTCACCCACGTTCCGGTCGGGCGCGGCATGCTGGTGGTGCATTCGGTGCGCGAGGCGCTGCCGCCGTCCGTTGCCGCCCGGCGCATCTCGGTCAGCTACCCGGCGGGGGAGAACACCCTCGACCGCCTCGTCACGATGCTGAGCTTCACCGGCGTCCGCGTCGCGACCCGGTTCGAGCAGTCGAGCGATTCGGAAATGCTGGCCCGCGCGCTGCCCTTTCGCTCCTTCACCGGCACGCTCAGCGAACTGACCAGCGTGCTTCAGGGCGGCATGGGCATCGTCTCCTGGTGGCAGGACGGCACCCTGTTCCTGACCGACCGCGACCGCTACGCCTTCACGGTTCCGCAGATCGCCGATGTGATCCAGTCGGTCTCCGCCGACCTGAAGAGCATGGGGGCCGGCGACATCACCCCGTCCCTGCGCGGCGGGCAGATCGTCTTCTCCGCCCCGCCCAGCCTCTACACCGAGGTGATCCGGCCCTACATCGACCGCATCCACCGCAACATGGCGATGGTGAAGGTCCAGTTGGCCGTGGTGACGCTGGGCCTGACCGACCAGTCGGCGAGCGGCTTCGACTGGTCCAAGCTGGTCCTCCAGTTCAACAGCCGGAACAGCAGCACGACGACGACCACGACCGGGACGACCGGAACGACGACCACCAACGGCGTCCAGACGGGGCTGTCCACCGCGACCGACCCGGTGTCCTTCGCGGTGTCGCCGACCGGCCAAATTCTGGGCATCAACGGCGTCTTCAACGTGGCTGGCGCCATCGACTTCCTGTCCCGCTTCGGCAATACCGACACCAAGCAGAACGTCGAGGTCCACACCCTGTCCGGCGCCCAGGTGACCCTGCGCAGCGGGCAGGAGGTCCCCTACGTCAGCGGCGTCGGCGTCAACACCATCGGCGCGGCCGGCACGCTCAGCCCCGGCCTGCTGGGGTCGGCCCAGACCTCCACGGTCAAGACCGGCCTGACCATCAAGCTGACCCCCTTCTACGACGCCGACACCCGCATCGTGACCGCCGACCTGAACGTGCTGGTCAACAGCCTGATCCGGTTCGTCCAGCTGTCCGCCGGCAATCAGGTCGGCACCATCACCCAGCCGCAGACGCAGGAGCAGGCGCTGAACGACATCGTCCGCGTCCTGGCCGGCAACACGGTGGTGCTGGGTGGCCTTCAGGTGGACAGCAACACCTTTGACAACAACGAACCCGTCGCCACCCGCCGCGAGGGCGACAACCAGCAGGCGACCTCGCCCATCACCCACCGGGCGCAGCAACTGTCCCGCGAAGCCCTCTTCATCATCATCCGCCCGACGGTCACGGTCTTCGTCGAGCAGGACCGCTGAGCGGCGGAAGAGGGAGGGGCCATGGCGCGCTTCGAAGTCCGCCTGATCGCCGCCGGCAAGGCCCGCAGCCTGACGGTGGACGCCGCCGACGCCGACGCCGCCCGCGCCGCGCTCAGCGGCCGGGGCCGCATCCTGTCCGTCCGCCGCCGCTCCTCCTTCACCTTCGCCCGGACGCTGGACCACAACGAGCGGCACATCCTCTTCATCCGACTGGCCGCCATGCTGGAGTCCAAGGTCGGCCTCGCCGAGGCGCTGCGGCGCATCGCGTCTTCCTTCGAGGGGCGCATCCGCCGCGTGGCCGAGCGGATGGCTGACGCGGTGGAGACCGGCGACGACCTGCCCGGCGCCATGGAACGGCTGCCCGGCGACTTTCCGGCCACGGTGGTGGCGCTGGTGCGGGCGGGCGGCTACGGCGCCGGCACGCCGGACGCCCTGCGCAACGCCGCCACCTTCGAGACCGACATGCTGTCCTCGGCGCGGGACTTCCGCGTGGGCCTGTGGATCTCCGTCGGGCACGCCCTGCTGGGGGCGGTCACTATGATCCTGACCGCCCATGTGCTGAACCCCTGGCTGATGCAGACGGACCTGATCCGCAACGCCCAGACCGAGGTGGACGTGGCCTGGGTCGAGCTGGCCTCCAACGTCACCAGCGGGCTGGTGTTTGCCTTCCTTCTTCTGGTGGCGGTGCTGGGCACGGTGGGCACGGTGGGCCGGCAACTGGCGCCGGCGGCGGCGGACCGCATCCTGTTCGCCCTGCCGGTCTACCGCCACATCGCGCTGGGCCTCAGCCACTACATCACCTTCCACAAACTGTCGCTGCTCATCGGCTCCGGCGTCGGGATGGACAAGGCGCTGAACCTCGCCGCCGATTCCGCCGACCGGGGCATGCTGGCGGAGGAGTTGCGCCGCGCCGCCCGCGCCGTGGTGCTGGGCCGGAACTGGGCGGAGGCCCTGCGCTCCGTCCACGCCACCGACCGCGCCTCGCTGGCCGCGGCGGAGAGCCGGGTGGAGGTGGCGCGGACCCTGCACGCCCTGGCGCTTCAGCACCGCGACCTCTACCTGCTGAACGTCCGCATGGCCCTGCCGGTGTTGCGCGGGACCGCCGTCATCTTCCTGGGCATGTCGGGCCTCGTGCTGTTCGGCCTGACCATCCTGCCCATCCTGCAAGTCTCCGAACAGCTCGCCAAGCAGTCCTTCTGACCCCAGTCGAGCCGCCAATGTTCGAAGCCAAGACCACGCGCGTTCTGTCCATCCTCCTGATCGTGGCCGGGGCTGCCTTCGCCGGCATGGGCGGCGGGCTGTATTTCCGCGCTTCCCGCCTTGCCGGCACGGTCGAGGAGCAGAACCAGCAGGCCGAGGCCGCCTGCCTGGCCCGGCTGAGCGGTTTGGGGGCGGTCACCCGGACGGAGACGGGGGGCGTGCGCCTGATCGTCCCCACCGTGGAAGACCCGCGCGGCCGGCTGTCGGACGCGTCCGCGTTGCTGGGGGCCTGTCCCGGCTGGTCGATGGCCTATTTTTGCATGGGGCAGCGCTGCGCCCCGGACGGCAAGGTCGCCATGGTGGTGGACCTCTCCCCGCCCGACTGAGGGACCCCCGTGCATGAACTGGCTTCGCCTCTTCCTCATCGTCTGCCCGGTTCTGGTCGTGGCCGCCTTGTTGGGAACCTGGGCGGCGCTGGGCTTCGACACGTTCGGCCTCAGCCTGCACGGGCTGCTGGCCATGATCCTGGGGGCGGTGCTGACCAGCGCCGTGGCCATCGGGCTGATGGCCCTGGTCTTCCTCAGCAACCGCAGCGGCCATGACGACGACGTCGGTCGCCCCGACCCGCCGGACGGCCATGCTTGAAGGACACGCCTGACCGCGACTCGAACGGCCATTCCCCTCTCTTCCGTCTGATGTCCGCACGGACAGGGGAACGCCCATGATTCCGCGCCGTTCTCGTAGCCAATGACGGGCCTTGGCATGCACGCCGGGAGCCCAGAGTCGCCTGTTGACGGGCCGCTGGTCGAGGGGGAGACGCGATGGACGAGAACCGCATCCGCGAGCGGGCTTACGAGATATGGGAACAGGAAGGTCGTCCCGAAGGCCGGCATGCGGAGCATTGGGAGCGGGCCTGCCGCGACTGCGGGCAGCCGAACCCAAATCCGGATATCCGTGCGCCCGAGGCCATGGACGCCAACACCGTTCCCAAGCAAGGCGACGCCGGCAACCTCGGCCGGGCCGCCGCCGGCATGGGCGCCATCGAGTCCGGGGCCGAGTCCGGAGCCGAATCCGGTGAGCGCCGGGGGGCCGAGGAACGGGCACCCGGCGCCCGCGAGGAAGCCGGCGGCGGCGCCTGACGCCTCCTTGCCCCTGATCCGAGAGCCCCCAAGGAGGGTCCATGCCATCCCGTCGCGATCCCGGCACCTGGATGTGGTCCGAGGCCGTCGAACTGCTCGATCGGGCCGAGCGGCTGCACCGCCAATTCTTCCGCCCGGCCACGCCCGGCCCGCGCCGGGCCTGCTGGACCCCGCCCATCGACGTCTACGAGACGGAGGACGCGGTGGTCATCGCGGTTGCCCTGCCGGGCGTCGCCGCCGACCAGCTGGAGGTCGCCATTGAGGACGGCGTCCTCGTCGTGGCCGGCGAGCGGACGCTGCCGCTGGGGCGGGACGGCATCATCCACCGGCTGGAGATTCCCCACGGCCGCTTCGAGCGGCGCATCGAGCTGCCGCCCGGCGCCTACCGCATGGGCCGGCGGGATCTGGTCGCCGGCTGCCTCGTGCTGGCGCTGGACAAGATGGGTTGAAGGACAAGCGCATGAGCGATGAGCATGGCCCCGCCAAGGCCTTCGGTCTTCCCGACGACGTGATCCCGATCATTCCCGTCCGCAACCTCGTCCTGTTTCCGGGCGTGGTGCTGCCGGTCACGGTGGGGCGCGCCCGTTCGGTCGCCGCCGCCCAGGAGGCGGCGCGGACCGAACGCCCGGTCGGCATCGTCCTCCAGCGGGAGGAGGCGGTGGAGGAACCGACCGGGGTGGACATGCATCGGGTCGGGGCCACGGCGGGCATTCTGCGCTACGTCACCACGCCCGACGGCTCCCACCATCTGGTCTGCCAGGGGCAGCAGCGGTTCCGGGTCACTGAGTGGGTGTCCGGCCACCCCTTCATGGCCGCCCGCGTCGAGATGGTCGAGGAGGCCGACGCCAACACGCCCGAGGTCAAGGCCCGCTTCCTGAACCTGCGCAACGAGGCCGTGGAGGCGCTGCAACTGCTGCCGCAGGCGCCGCAGGAACTGCTGGGCGCGGTCCAGGCTATCGACAGCCCCGGCCAGCTGGCCGACATGACCGCCAGCTACATGGATCTGAAGCCGTTCGAAAAGCAGGAGGTGCTGGAGACCTTCGACCTGCCGGCCCGGCTGGACAAGGTCGGCAACCTGCTGGCCCAGCGCATCGAGGTCCTGCGCATCTCCCGCGACATCCGCGAACGCACGCGCGAGTCCATGGACGAGCGGCAGCGGGAATTCCTGCTGCGCGAACAGCTCCGCGCCATCCAGAAGGAGCTGGGTGAGGCCGACGAGGGCCGGCAGGCCGAGATCGGCGAGCTTCAGGACGCAATCGCCAAGGCCGGCATGCCCCCCGACGTGCGCGAGCACGCCGAGAAGGAGTTGCGGCGGCTGGAGCGGATGCCGGAGGCGGCGGCCGAACATTCCATGGTCCGCAGCTATCTCGACTGGCTAATCGAGATGCCGTGGAGCCGCCTGTCCGAGAGCAGCATCGACATCGCCGAGGCGCGCCGCATCCTGGACGAGGACCATTACGGGCTTGAGAAGATCAAGCGCCGCATCCTCGAATTCCTCGCCGTGCGCAAGCTGAACCCGGAGGGGCGCAGCCCGATCCTGTGCTTCGTCGGCCCGCCGGGCGTCGGCAAGACCTCGCTCGGCCAGAGCATCGCCCGGGCCACCGGGCGGGCCTTCGCGCGGGTCTCGTTGGGCGGCGTCCACGACGAGAGCGAGATCCGGGGCCACCGCCGGACCTACGTCGGCGCGCTGCCGGGCAACATCGTCCAGGCGATCCGCAAGGCCGGCACGCGGGATTGCGTCCTGATGCTGGACGAGATGGACAAGCTCGGCCAGGGCTTCCACGGCGACCCGTCGGCGGCCCTGCTGGAGGTGCTGGACCCGGAGCAGAACGCCACCTTCCGCGACCATTACCTCGGCGTGCCGTTCGACCTGTCCAAGGTCATGTTCATCGCCACGGCCAACGTGCTGGACACCATTCCCGGCCCGCTGCGCGACCGCATGGAGGTCATCGAACTCAGCGGCTACACCGAGGACGAGAAACTGGAGATCGCCAAGCGGTATCTGGTCAAGCGCCAGCTGGTGGCGAACGGGCTGACGGCAGAGCAGCTGGAACTGCCCGACGAGACGCTGCGGGCCATCGCCCGCGACTACACGCGGGAGGCCGGCAACCGCAACCTGGAGCGCCTGATCGGCGCCGTTTGCCGCCACGTCGCCGTCCGCATCGCCGAGGGGCGGGCGGAGCGCATGACCATCACCCCGGAAAACCTGACCGAGATCCTGGGGCCGCCGCGCTTCGAGAACGACGTGGCGATGCGGACCAGCGTTCCCGGCGTCGCGACGGGGCTCGCCTGGACGCCGGTCGGCGGCGACATCCTGTTCATCGAGGCCAGCCGCTTCGCCGGTTCCGGCCGGCTGATCCTGACCGGTCAGCTGGGCGAGGTGATGAAGGAGAGCGCGCAGGCCGCGCTCACCCTCGTCAAGTCGCGGGTGCGGGAGCTTGGCCTCGACCCCGAGGGGTTGGACAAGTTCGACATCCACATCCACGTCCCGGCGGGCGCCATCCCGAAGGACGGGCCGTCGGCCGGCGTCGCCATGTTCACGGCGCTGGTCTCGCTGCTGTCCGGGCGCTGCATCCGGTCCGACACGGCGACGACCGGGGAGATCAGCCTGCGGGGTCTGGTTCTGCCCGTGGGCGGGATCAAGGAGAAGGTCGTGGCGGCGCAGCGCGCCGGCCTGAAGACGGTCATGCTGCCGGCGCGCAACCGCAAGGACTTCGACGACATTCCGCAGGCGGTGCGGGAACAGCTGACCTTCGTCTGGCTGGATCGCGTGGACGACGCGGTTCGGACGGCGCTGAGCGGCGATGCTGCCGCCGAACCGGACGAGCAGCGGAAGGCCGGCTAGCGGAGCTATGCGGTTAATGCATGGGTTTTGCCTGTGCCCTGTTGTGCACCATTGTGCAGATTTCGAAGATTCGCAAATCTGCACAATGGGCAAACAGAGCGATTCACGCTGATGTGGCAGCGGGTTGCGCGTGTTTGTTCGTGGACGGTCGTTGTGCAGTGGCTGCACAACGATGTGTATACGAATGACGTGCGCGAGCTATGCGGTTTCGGCATCGCTCCGGCGCAAGTCTCCCGTTGCCTGCGAGGAATTTTATCTCACCTCTCGAACCGGCGGGAAGGGGTGCGTCTCGCGGGTCGGGGAGGTGCGGCGGTCGTGCAGGCTGGGATAGCGCAGGCAGGTGCGGCGGTAGAGCGCCGTCATCTCCGCGACCATCTTCTCGTTGTTGCGGCGGCGGGCGTCGTTGAGCGTGTCCCAGACCATCTGGCGCAGGGCAGCGTGGCCCCAGGGCTCCCGCATCAGGTCGTTGCCGCGAATGGCCGCTTCCTTCAGCGTCAGATGTTCATGCAGGGCAATGACGGCGATCTCATCGGCGGCCAGAAGGTTGTCCGTCGTCGGGCTCTCCTCCAGGAACGGCATCGTCGGCATAGGCGTTCTCCCTCGCGATGATGGATTCGGCAGCGCTTTCGCCGTACACGGGTGGCTGCTTCGTTGATTGATAATATCGTAACAAGCGCCAAAAAGTTTCCGCAACGGAACGAAAGGCCGAGGCGGGATCGGCTAGGCCGGTGGTCGAATCGGCGAGAAAGGGCATAGGCCGCGACATCACCTCCCTTGTTTCAAGGGGGACTGGCACGCCACATCATGAGCGCGCCCCACAAAACGCGCACAGGAGACAACGGTATGACGCCCGAGGAACGCAACCTTCTTTCCGACCTGTTCCAGCACCTGCGCGAGGCCGAGGCCCAGCCGCGCGACGCGGAGGCCGAACGCTTCATCCAGCAGCTGGTGCAGAGCCAACCGACCGCGCCCTATTATCTGGCCCAGTCCGTGCTGGTGCAGCAGCAGGCGCTGACCGGCGCCCAGCAGCGCATCGAGGAGTTGGAGCGCCAGTTGAAGGAGGCGCAGTCCCGCGCGCAGCAGCAACAGCAGTCCACGACCGGTGGGGGCGGCAGCTTCCTGTCCAACGCGCTCGGCCTCGGTGGCCGCAGCCCGTGGGGCAGCCGTCCGGAGGAGCCGCGCCCGGCGGCGCCCGTCGCCCCGCAGGGGCCGGCCTACAACCCCGTGCCTCCTCCCGCCGGTGGCGGGCGTGGTCCGTGGGGGGCGGCGCCGCGGGCCGGCTACGCGCAGCCGCCGGGCTATGGGCAGCCCGGTTATCCGCAAGCCGGCTTTGGGCCTCAGGGCTATGCGCCGCGCGGCGGCGGTTTCCTGAGCGGAGCCGCGCAGACGGCGGCCGGTGTGGCCGGTGGCATGCTGGCGGCGAGCGCCATTTCCTCGATGCTCAGCCACTCGCCGGGGCCGTTCGGCGAGGCGGGGGCGAGCCAGACGGCGGCCGGCGGCGGCGAGACGACCATCAACAACTACTATGGCGAGGCCGCGCACGATCAGGGGGGTGAGCAGGATGCCCCGAACGTGCAGGACGCGGACTATCAGGCCGATGATCCCGGCTTCGACAGCGGTGGCGACGATGAGAGCTGGATTTGAGCTTGGGGCATGAAGAGCCGGCGGGGCTTTTTGCTCATCGCCCTGTGGCCCTCTGTGGTCAAGCACGTCTTCTGATCGTCATGCCCGTTTCAAGTGCGGGCATGACGGAAACGGAAAGTTCCAGGCTCCTTGGACACGGCATAGGTTGGGCCCGGAAACGTCCTCTTCCGCTCCGGGACCCTCACCGGGAACGTCAGCGCGTCGGCACCATCACGAGCCGTTCGACCGGCGTGTTGTTGACGAGGTGGGATTCGACGATCTCGTCTATGTCTTCGGGCGCTTCGGGGCGGTACCAGATGCCCTCGGGATAGACCACCATCAGCGGGCCGGCCGAGCAGAAGCCGAGGCAGCCGGTCCATGCCATGCCCACATCCATCAGGCCCTTGGCCTGAATGCGCTGGCTGAGCCGTTCCCACAGCGGGTGCGCGTTCTTGGCCGCGCAGCTGCCGCGCGGGTGGCCGGGCGGGCGCTGCTGGGCGCAGCAGAAGACATGGTGGCGGAACGGTTGGGGAAGGTCGAGGGACACGGGTGGGCTCCATATATCCATAATTTAATTATGGATATACCCGACGGCGTCCCTCGATGCCACGATTTTACAATGGTTCTAATTCACCCCTACCGGTCCTCGGCCAGCCGTATTCCCGTGAAGGACAGGCGGGCGTCCGGACGCAGATAGTGGCGGGTGGTCGGGCAGGCGTAGTCGAAGGGCGTCACGCAGCTGCCGCCGCGCAGCACCATGCGGTTGGTCATGAAGCGGCCGTGCACCGCCTCGTCCACGCCGTCCGGCTGGCGGTAGCCGGGATAGGGGGTGAAGGCGCTGCGCGTCCATTCCCACACGTCGCCGAACATTTGCCAGGGGCCTTCGCCATGGCAGGGGCTGGGGCGTGGGTGGCGGTGTCCAGTGCCCAGCAGGTTGCCCATGCTGTCGCAGCCGGACGCGATGGCCTCCCATTCGGCCTCGTCGGGCAGGCGCTTGCCGGCCCAGCGGGCGAAGGCGTCGGCCTCGTACCAGCTGAGATGGCAGACGGGCTCGGCCGGATCGAGCGGGCGCATGCCGTAAAGGGTGAAGATCTGCCACGCGCCGTCGCGCCATTCCCAATAGAGCGGCGCCTGCCAGTTCCCGGCGCGCACCGTTTCCCACCCGTCGGCCAGCCAAAGGGAACGGGTGGTGTAGCCGCCCTCCTCGATGAAGGCCAGATACTCGCCGCAGGACACCGTTTGGGAGGCGAGGCGGAAGGGGTTCAGGTAAACCTTGTGACGCGGCCCCTCATGGTCGAAGCCGGGGGGAGCGTTGGAACGGCCGACCTCCACCAGACCGCCGTCATGCTCGATCCAGCTCTGCGGCTGTGGGGTTGTGGAATAGTCCTGCGGCGGCTGTTCGTAAGCCGGGCGCAGCGGGTTGCTCCAGAAAGCATGCTTGATGTGGGTCAGCAGGCGTTCCTGGTGGCGCCGCTCGTGGGCGATGCCGACTTCGACGCGCTCAGCAATGTCATCGAGGTGCTGTTCATCGGCCCGGCCGAGCAGGTGCAGCACGGCGCCGTTGACGTGGTCGCGGTAGCGCATGACCTCCGACGCGCTCGGCCGGGACAGCAGGCGCAGGGCGGGGGAGGGCATCTGATGGCTGCCGAAGCGGTCTTCGCGGGCGGCGAACAGATGGAGGAAGGCTGGGTCGAAGGGGCGGTAGCCGGGGTTGCAGGGCACCAGGACGGTCGTTTCGAACAGCCAGGTCGTGTGGGCAAGGTGCCATTTGGCCGGCGCGCCGTCGGCGACCGATTGCACCATCAGATCTTCGGGCGACAGGGGCGCGGCCAGCTCGGCGGTGCGGCCGCGCGCCTTCTGAAAGCGTGTGGACAGCGACTGGCGCAGGGCGTCGCCGGAAAGCGGGGCTGGCGTGGCGAGATGGGAGTCGGGCACAGGGGACCTCCTCGCGGGGGCGGGACCATCCGCGGCGAAACGTGACGCCAGAGGATGAACAAAGCCATTTTGCCGCAACGCCCGGTCGACCGGGGCGGCGCATCGGAGGGAGCGGTAGACCTTAATCGCGACGCGGGAACGGGCGCCGCTTCGGACCTTGCTTTCAGACGTCCACGACCATGTGGGGGCGCAGCGCGCCGTCCAGCGTGAGGAGAAGGTGGAGGTACACCGCCACGCGGCGGGCGGTCGTCGTTCGGTGGGCGAGGCAGTTGCGCAGTTGCATGGCCAGGATCGCGTTCTCCGCCACCTCCTGCGGAGGAAGATGCGGGTGCGTCGGGGCCGCCATGTGGACGATGCGGTCGTGGTCCGCCGGATCGGGGGTGGCCGACTCGTCGAGAAGCGCCGCGGCGACGCGCGCCTCGTCCTGCACCGGCGGAGGGCCGGCGGCGGAGGGCGGCGCGCGGGAAGAGAGCTGCGCGCGGATGTTCTGCTTGATGCGCGCCTTCTGTCCGCCGTCCAGCGTGTCGATCTGGTCGATTTCGTCGAACAGGAGGTCGTAGATGCGCCGGCGCTTCTTGTTCGGCTCTTCCTGGCTGCGGCGTTCCTGCTGCGGCTGGCGGCGCTGCTGCCGGTCCGTCGCGCTTCCCATGCGCTCCACGGCGGAGGGCGAGCGGATCAGGGGTTCCGACCGGCCGATGAGTCCGTCCGTCATGACGCGCCTCCACTGTGGGAGTGTGGATTGTCAAGTGTACGGATTAAATGGCGAATGTCAAGGTGACGGTTCGCCCGCCGGGATAGCCAACGAAAAAGGCCCCGCCGGAGCGGGGCCTTTTCGCGGTTCGGTGCGGAACTTGCTCAGTCGGCGGCGCCGGCCCCCGCGACTTCGACCGGCTGCGGGCGGCGCTTGCCGAAGTTGATGTTGGGGAAGGCGTTGATCAGGGCGGTGATCAGCGCGGCCAGATAGGGCAGCGACTGCACGACCAGCAGGCCCGACCACATGAAGGCGTCGCGGTTCTCGTGGCCGAACACCATCACGATGGCCAGCGCCGCGCCCCACAGGCCGAGCAGCAGGGCGATCTCCTCCCGCGCCATCAGGAAGGCCTGCATCAGCGCCGGCTGGTTCTCGCACTTCGGCGTGCGGACGAAGGGGCGGCCGGAGGTGAAGATGCCCAGCCACATGGCGCGGCCGACCGTGTGAGTCAGCGCCATGCCGGCGACCGCCGCCCCCACCTTGTCCCAGAAGCCGCACTTCACGCGCGCCTCGTAGAGCCAGAGCGAGGCGCCGACCTTGAAGGCAAAGACGCTGAGCGTCGGGATCATGAAGACGCTGGGCGGGAACTCGAAATATTTCGGGAAGGCCAGCAGGCCGATCGACCAGACGATGCCGGCGATGCCGAAGATCATGTGGGCGGCGTCGGCGAACCAGGGCAGCCAGCCGGTGATGAAGTGATACTTCTGCCCGCCGGTCAGGCGCTTGCCGCCCGGCAGCAGGTCGCGCCAGTGGTGCTTCAGGATCTGCACAGCACCATAGGCCCAGCGGAAACGCTGCGTCTTGTAGGCCGAGAAGCTGTCGGGGACGAGGCCCTTGCCATAGCTTTCCGGCATGTAGACGGCCTCGTAGCCGTGCTCGAACAGGCGCAGGCCCAGGTCGGCGTCCTCGGTGATGCACCACTCGCCCCAGCGGCCGACGCCTTCCAGCGCCGACTTGCGGATGATGGTCATCGTGCCGTGCTGGATGATCGCGTTGCGCTCGTTCCGCTGGATCATGCCGATGTGGAAGAAGCCGGCGTATTCCCAGTTGATCATGCGCTGGAACAGGTCCTGGTCCCAGTCGCGATAGTCCTGCGGCGACTGCACGAAGCCGACCTCCGGCCGGTCGAAGTGCGGGATCGTCGCCTTCAGCCAGTCGGGGTGGACCTGATAGTCGCTGTCGATGACTGCGATGTGCTCCGCGTCCGGCGCCGTCTGGGCGAGGCCGAAGTTCAGCGCGCCGGCCTTGAAGCCCGGCCAGTTGTCCAGGTGGAAGAAGCGGAACTTGGGCCCGAGCTGCTTGCAGTACTGCTCCACCGGACGCCAGACGGCCGGGTCCTTGGTGTTGTTGTCGAGCAGCAGCACCTCGTAGTTCGGGTAGTCGAGGCGGGCCAGCGCGTCCAGCGTCTGGATGACCATGTGCGGCGGCTCGTTGTAGCAGGGCACATGGATGGAGACCTTGGGCGCGGTCGGCAGCGGGGCGGCCGAGCAGGGCTGGAACTTGCGCCGGAACCGCTCCTGCCAGACGACCTCGGTCAGCTCAAGCCCGTCGATCAGCATGACGGCGAGCAGGACGAGCTGGCAGAACAGCAGCAGGCCCCAGGCGATTTCCGTGGTGGTGGCGAGGCCGGCCGCGCTAGCCGCCGTGAACGAGAAGACCAGGACGGAGGCCACGGCCTGGATCAGGGCGCCGTAGAACAGCTGGCCGCCGAACTTTAGGTCGCCGCCGCGCCGCCACAGGAAGAACACCAGCGGCAGGAAGCCCACGCCCACGGAGATGGCGCACATGGTCGGCCAGTTCCGTACCTCGGTCACGCCGCCGATCATCGGGAACTTTGGGTTGCGCCACGCGTCCCACAGGCCCCAGCTGGTGCCGGCGGTGCCTTCGATCTCCCGCTTCCAGGGCTGGTCGAAGGCCTCCATGATGAAGTAGTCGAGCTTGTTCTGCGCCGCGACGTTCAGGAAATTGCGGATGAACTTCGCCTGGTTGACCTGGGACGCCTCGGCGCCGCGACGCCACGGGCCGTCCGCCGGCCAGCCGATTTCCGAGATCAGGATGTGCTTGTTCGGGTATTTGGTTTTCAGCTCGTTGTAGCGGAACATGGCGTAGTCGACCGCCTGGTCGACCGGCAGGCCTTCCCAGTAGGGCAGCAGATGCACGGCCATGAAGTCCACGGCGTCCACCAGTTCCGGATGCTCAAGCCAGACGTGCCACGGCTCGGCGGTGGAGACCGGGACGTTGACCTTCTTCTTCACGCGCTTGATGTAGTCGATGGCCTGCGGGACGGTGACGTCGGCGCGCAGGATCGCTTCGTTGCCGACCAGCACGCGGCGCACGTTGTTGTTGTCGCGGGCCAGCTTGATGAGGCCATTGATCTCCGGCTCGTCCACCTCCGGCTTGCCCATGATCCAGGCGCCGGCGGTGACGGGCAGGCCGTACTTGCGCGCGATGGGCACCGTCTGCTCGGAGCCGTCGGTGGTGGAGTAGATGCGCACGCCCTTCACCGCCTTCTCGATGGCGGCGAGATCCTTCTCGATGTCCTCGGGCGAGGCGCGGTCGCCCTTGGACGGGCTCTTGTCCGGGTGGAAGGGGGTGTAGCCGACGCCGCTGACGGCGCCGCCCCACGACCGCTCCGCGACCGGACGGTTCCACAGCGCCCACACCCCGATGTTGCCGAGGATCACCAGAAGAAGAACCGCAATCGCCGACTTGCGCATGACAGTCTTTCTTTTTCCCGCACTTCGTGCCGCCGGAACGGCCGTATCCGCCCCGGTTGCCTTGCCTCTGACTTCCTTCGACGGCGCACAGGCGGCAACGCCGCCCCGACACCATCTTCGGACCGAAACCCTTGCACCACCCTGACAGCTGGACGTGTGTGTCCCGTCGCAAAACCGCTCGCGCCGGCCTTTGTTGGCTCACGACGAGCGGCGAGCGCAACGATCCTTCCGACAGCGGCGGACTTCTTTGTAAAACTCCGCCCGATCGAATAAAGATCGCAGCGCACTTTATACATTTTTCTTCGTCCCGCAACCAGCGCTTCGGGAAACACATGAGCCCTGCGTTTATTCCCGAAGGCAAAAGACACATCAGGGGGTGACCGTGTTCCATCTGCACGAGCGTCTGGAGGCCGATACGGCGCCGGTGGCCGAGCTTGGGCTATGCCGCGTGCTGCTGATGGACAATCGGGTCTGGCCCTGGCTGATCCTGGTGCCGGCGCGGCCCGCCCTGACCGAGATTCACCAGCTGCCGCAGGCCGACCAGCACCGGCTGATGGACGAGATTTCGCTGGCGTCCCAGGTGTTTGAGAGGCTGTTCCGGCCGGACAAGATCAACGTTGGGGCGCTCGGCAACATGGTGCCGCAGCTGCACGTTCACGTCATCGCGCGGACCAAGGGGGACCCCGCCTGGCCGGGGCCGGTGTGGGGATCGGGCTTCGCGGAACGGTATGGGGCGGCGGAGCGGGATGTGCTGGTCGCGCGGGTCCGCGCGGCACTGAACCAAAAATAGGGCGGGAAATAGGGGCAGGCTGCTCCGTGAGTTTTGCGTTCCATCCCTGTTGTGTGGGGCGAGGAGTAAAACAAGCACGGAGATGCCGCCATGAACACCGACCGCATCGTGGGTTCCGGGAAGGAAGTGAAGGGCGAGATCAAGAAGCAGGCCGGCGATCTGACCAACGATCCGAACCTGGAAGCCGAAGGCCGCGCCGACAAGGCGGAAGGCAAAATCGACAAGTTCGTCGGCAAGGTGAAGGATTTCATCCGGGGCGACCGGCGATGACGCCGCAAAACGACGGAGGCCGCAAGGGCGACGCTCCGTCCGAGAGCGCCCAGCGGATCGAGGACAAGCTCGTCGAGGAGACCGGTGAAGCGTCCGGCAACCCGGACAAGCCGGTGCAGGAGAAGTTCGATGAGCTGGGCGAGAAGCCCGAGATCAAGAAGAAGAGCTTGAGAGAGTAGAAACAGCCCCTCTCCCGCTTCGGGGGAGGGGTTTTCTACGCCTCCACCGCGATCCGCGCTTCGACCCGCACCGGGAAGTTCACGGAATTGGCGATGAAGCACTTCTCGTGGGCGTCGTGGTGCAGGGCTTCGGCCTTGGCAAGGTCGCTGCCGGGGGCGAGGGTTACCTGCGGGCGCAGGATCACTTCGGTGAAGCGGCCGCCACCGCTGGAGTCCTCGGCCATGGTGCCGGCGGCGGAGTCGGTGTAGGCGGTCACGACGATGCCGCCGGTGCCGCACAGGTGCAGATACCACAGCATGTGGCACGCGGAGAGCGAGGCCACGAGCATGTCTTCGGGATTGTAGCGGGAGGGATCGCCGCGAAAGGCCGGGTCGGAGGTGCCGGGAATGGTCGGCTTGCCGGGCCCTGTGATGTCGTGGTCGCGGCTGTAGGCCTTGTAGCCTGATGTTCCGGTGCCCTGGTTGCCGGTCCAGGTCACGGTCGTGCTGTAGTGGTGTTCACGCCCCGCCATGGCTCCCTCCCTTTTGGAAAAGGATAGCCGGCCAAGCTCAGGGTTCCAAGGGCCTTCCGGCCCGTGGCCGGGGAGCGCGAGGGGCCGGGAAGGCCCCTCGCTTTTCCGTCTTAGCTCGCCTCGGCGGCGCGGGCGTGGCGCTTGCGCTCGTTCGGGTCGAGGTAGCGCTTGCGCAGGCGGATGGACTTGGGCGTCACCTCCACCAGCTCGTCGTCGCCGATGTAGGACAGGGCGCGCTCCAGCGTCATCTGGATCGGCGGGGTCAGGCGGACCGCCTCATCCTTGCTGGTGGTGCGGATGTTGGTCAGCTGCTTGCCCTTGATGACGTTGACCTCAAGGTCGTTGCCGCGGGTGTGCTCGCCGATGATCATGCCCTGATAGACCGGAACGCCCGGATCGATCAGCATCGGGCCGCGATCCTCCAGGTTCCACAGCGCGTAGGCCACGGCGGTGCCGTCGCTGTTGGAGATCAGGACGCCGGTGCGCCGGCCGGCGATGGTGCCCTTGTAGGGGGCATAGCCGTGGAACAGCCGGTTCATGATGCCGGTGCCGCGCGTGTCGGTCAGGAACTCGCCCTGGTAACCGATCAGGCCGCGCGACGGGGCGTGGAAGACGATGCGGGTCTTGCCGCCGCCCGACGGGCGCATCTCGACGAGATCGGCCTTGCGCTCGGCCATCTTCTGCACGACGGTGCCGGAGAACTCCTCGTCCACGTCGACGACGACTTCCTCGATCGGCTCCAGGCGCTGGCCGTTCAGCGGGTCGGTCTTGAACAGCACGCGGGGACGGCTGATGGCCAGCTCGTAGCCCTCGCGGCGCATGGTCTCGATCAGGATGCCGAGCTGGAGTTCGCCACGGCCCGCCACCTCGAAGGCGTCGCCGCCCTCGGTGTCGCTGACGCGCAGCGCCACGTTGCCTTCCGCCTCGCGCATCAGGCGGTCGCGGATCATGCGGCTGGTGACCTTGTCGCCCTCGCGGCCGGCCAGCGGGCTGTCGTTGACCGAGAAGGTCATCGCCAGGGTCGGCGGATCGATCGGCTGGGCGGCCAGCGGCTCGGCGACGTCCGTCGCGCAGATGGTGTCGGCGACGGTGGTGGTGGTCAGGCCGGCCAGCGCGACGATGTCGCCGGCGTGCGCCTCGTCAACCGGAACGCGCTCCAGGCCGCGGAAGGCCAGCACCTTGCTGATGCGGGCGTTCTCGATCAGCTTGCCGTCGCGGCTCAGCGACTTGACGGCCATGTTGACCTTGACGCTGCCGGTCTGGATGCGGCCGGTCAGGATGCGGCCCAGGTACGGGTTCGCTTCCAGCGTGGTGGCCAGCATGCGGAAGGGCGCGTCCTCCTCGACCTTCGGGGCCGGGACGTGGTCGCGGATCAGCTCGAACAGCGGGGTCAGCGTCTCGCGGGGGCCGTTGTCCAGGTCCGTGGTCGCCCAGCCGTTGCGGCCCGAGGCGAACAGGGTCGGGAAATCGAGCTGCTCGTTGCTGGCGTCCAGCGAGGCGAACAGGTCGAACACCTCGTCGTGCACCTCGTGCGGACGGCCGTCGGGGCGGTCCACCTTGTTGATGACGACGATGGGGCGCAGGCCGAGCTTCAGCGCCTTGCCGAGCACGAACTTGGTCTGCGGCAGCGGGCCTTCCGCCGCGTCGCAGAGCAGGACGACGCCGTCCACCATGGTCAGGATGCGCTCGACCTCGCCGCCGAAGTCGGCGTGGCCCGGCGTGTCCACGATGTTGATGCGCAGGTCGTTCCACAGGACCGAGGTGCACTTGGCCAGGATGGTGATGCCGCGCTCGCGCTCCAGATCGTTGGAGTCCATGGCGCGTTCGGCGACCTGCTGGTTCTCGCGGAAGGAACCAGCCTGCTTCAGGAGCTGATCGACCAGGGTGGTCTTCCCGTGGTCAACGTGCGCGATGATGGCGACGTTACGAAGATTCATGTGTGGTGCTCGGGGCTTTCGTCTCGCTGTGCCGCCCCGACACCGCGGCGCATCTGCCGCGCGCAACAAAAAACGCCCGCCGAGAGTGACTTCGGAGGGCTCTGCCGGGGGAACTGGTGCAGCGCAATATAATGATTCAGCGGGCAAACGCAAGTGGCGAGACGACGTTCGGCCTATAACGAGTTTCAGGGGCGGTGTCGGTGGGGGTGCGACAGCCGCGCCAGTGGTTTCTTTTTTCGCACACCCCACATGGACGGACGATGATCTGCCACGCCTCCGCTTCCCGCATCGCCGTCCTGCTGCTGGCCGTAGCGCTCGCCCCGGTGCCCCTGGGCGCCGTCCGCGCGCAGGAGCCGCCGGAGATCGCGCCCCCCGAAACAACGCCGCCCGAAACAACGCCGCCCGAGGCCGCTCCGGCCGAGAGCCGGCTTCCCTACGAGGTGGAGATCACCGGGGTTGAGGATTCCACGCTGCGGGACCTGCTGCGGGACACCTCGACGCTGGTGAGCCTGAAGGACGACCCGCCGCCTTCGCTGCTGGGGCTGGAGCGGCGGGCCGACGATGACCGGGAGCGGTTGCAGACGGCGCTGCGGTCGGCGGGCTACTACGACGCCACGCTCGATGTCCGAATCGATGCGGAGCGGCAGCCGGCCAAGGTGACCGTGGCGGTGCAGCCGGGGCCGGAATACCGGTTCAGGACGGTGACCATCCGCACGGAGAACGGCGTGCCGCTGCCGGGTGCGCCGATCACCGCCGACGAATTGGGGCTGAAGGCCGGGGACCGCGCGCGGGCGCCGCAGGTGGTCGATGCGCAGGGCGGCCTGCTGCGGCGGATGGGGGAGCGCGGGCACCCCTTCGCCAAGGTGGCGGAGCGACGCGTCGTGGTGGACCACACCGACCGCGGCATGGACGTGACCTTCACGGTCGATCCGGGACCCTTGGTGGAGTTCGGGGAAACCCGCATCGAGGGCTTGAAGGACGTGGACGAGGCCCTGATCCGTGGCCGCCTGCCGTGGCGCGAGGGGCAGGTCTACGACCCGGCGCTGCTGGAGCGGGCGCGCCAGCAGATCGCCCAACTGGATGTGTTCGACACGGTGCGCGTCCGGTTGGCCGAGCAGCCGGGGCCGGGCGGCGTCACGCCGGTGACCGTCAGCCTTGCGGAGCGGCTGCCGCGCTTCATCGGGGCGAGTACCTTCTATTCGTCGGAAGACGGGCTGGGCGGTTCGGCCTACTGGGGCCACCGCAACCTGTTCGGCGGGGCGGAGCGGCTGCGGCTGGGGGTGGAGGTCGGGCGCATCGGCGGCGACACCGGGAGTTCCTCCAACCGCGACAGTCTGGATTTGCCGGACCTGCGCTTTTCGGTGAACTTCCGCAAGCCGGACTTCCTGGCGGTGCGGCAGTCGCTGCTGCTGAATTTCGAGGTGGTGTCCGACCAGCCGCCGGCCTACGACCGCGTCGCGACGGAGCTGACGGCGACGCTGGAGCGGCAGGTGACCGACCAGTTGAAGATTTCCTACGGCGTCACCGGGCAGCGCGGGCGGGTGCGCACCAACCTGCGCGACTATCAGACCGCGCTGATCGGCGTGCCGCTGGGCGCCGCGTGGGACGGGTCGGACAATCTGCTGAACCCGACCAAGGGCTACCGCGCCTCCCTTCAGGTCACGCCGTGGTTCCCCATCGGCGGCGACACGGACACTCAGTTCACGTCGGTGCAGGTCAACGGGTCGGCCTACCGCGACCTGTCGGGCGACGGGCGGTATGTGGCGGCGGGGCGGATCGGGGTGGGCAGCACGCTGGGCGCCACGCTGGACCAGATCCCGCCGGACCGCCGATTCTACGCAGGCGGCGGCGGGTCGGTGCGGGGCTTCGGCTTCCAGAAGGCGGGGCCGCGCGACGTGTTCGGCGATCCAACCGGCGGGCGGTCGCTGTTCGAGGCGGGGCTGGAGCTGCGCATCAAGGTGACGGACACCATCGGGGTGGTGCCGTTCGTGGACGCGGGCACGGTGTACGACAGCACCTTTCCGGACTTCAGCCAGCCCTTGCGGGTGGGCGCCGGCATCGGCGCGCGCTACTACACCGACTTCGGTCCGCTGCGGGTGGACGTGGGCTTTCCGCTCAACCCCGAGAGCGGGGACGCGCGTTGGCAGCTGTATCTGAGTTTGGGGCAGGCGTTTTGAGGCTCTTATTTGGCACTTGGCGCGGGACCCCTCTCTCTATTTCCCGTTATGCCAGGGGTGGAGTACCGCAACGGGGTGAGTGGTGAAGGGGCTTCGTCGTCTGGTCCTGGTGTTGTTCGGCCTGATCGTCCTGACGGGCGCGGCTTTTGCCGCCGACACCGAGGGCGGTGGTTGGGGGCCGGCGAACGCGGTGCGCCGCTGGATCGCCGATACCATCGAGAAATCCGTCTCCGGCCCTGACCTTCAGGTGAAGATCGGCACGCTGAGCGGGGCGGTGCCGTTCGACTTCACCGTGTCCGACATCACCGTCGCCGACCGCGAGGGCATCTGGCTGCGCCTGGAGCGGGTGCACATGAACCTGGCTCCGACCGCGCTGCTGCGGGGGCAGGCCAAGGCCGACGTGGTGGAGGCGGCGCGCGTGATCGTGGAGCGGGCACCGGCGCCGTCCGAGACCCCGCCGGAACCGCAGCAGGGGCCGACCTCCCTGCTGCCGGACCTGCCGGTGGGCGTGGCGGTGGGACGGCTGGCGCTGGACGAACTGCGGCTGGCCGAGCCTCTGCTGGGGCAGGCGGCGGTTCTGAAGGTCGAAGGGTCGCTGGACCTCGCGTCGGGCGGGTCGTCGCTGGACGCGCACCTGACCGTGAACCGCATCGACGAGCAGCCGGGGCAGGTGGCGCTCGACGCGACCTTCAACCCCGACGACAAGCGGCTGGACCTCACTCTGAAGGCGTCGGAGCCGGCGGGCGGCGTCATCGCCCGCGCGCTGGCAATCCCCGGACTGCCGCCGGTTAACGTGGCTCTGGACGGCAAGGGGTCTCTGGACGACTGGAACGGCACGCTGACGGCGGTCGCCGAGAACGCCGCGCGCCTCGACGCCGAAGCCGCCGTGCGGGCGGTGCCGGAGGGGCACGCGGTGACGCTGACCGCCGGGGGCGATGTCGCGGCCCTGCTGGGTGATCCGGTGGCGCCGCTGGTCGGGCCGCAGCCGGTGCTGAAAGGCACGGTGCTGGTCGCGCCGGGCGGTGCCCTGACGCTGCGCCCGGTGACGGTCGAGGCCGCCGCCGGGACGGCGACGCTGACCGGCACGGTGGGGGCGGACCGGCGCAGCCTCGCCCTGCGCTGGGAGGTGGCGGCGGGACCGGAATCGGCCCTGCATGGCCTCGCCCCGGACATCGCGTGGCGGGAAGGCGTGGTGACCGGCAGCGCGGAAGGCACGCTGGACGCGCTGACCGTCGCGCTGGAAGGCGTCGTCCGCGACCTCGCGGCGAACGATCCGGCGCTGGCCGCCGTGACCGGGCCGGAGGTGCGGCTGGACGGCAAGGCGCAGGTCGCCGTGGGCGAGGGGCGCGTGCAACTGGACGGGCTGACCCTGACCACGGCGGCGGCGCGGGCCACCGCGCAGGGCACGGCCGCCGACTGGGGGCAGACGGCCGACATGGCGGTGACGCTGACGGCGGACGACCTGTCGCGGCTGTCGGGGCTCGCCGGACGGCCGCTCGGCGGGGCGGCGACGCTGGGCGGGCCGGTGCGCCGGACGCAGGACGGCACCCTGACGGCGGAACTGAGCGGCGCGCTTCGGGGGCTGGACACCGGCACCCCGGCGGACGCGGTGTTGGGCGACGCGGCGACGCTGGGCGCCCGGCTGGTGATGGAGCCGGGCGGGGCGATGCGGCTTCAGGATTTGGCGGTGGACGGCGGCAACGGCCGGCTGGTCGGCGCCGCCGCCCTGGTCGATGGCCGGGTCGAGGCGAACACGCGACTGGAGGTCGCCGACCTTGCCCCGGTCGGCGCGGCGGCCGGCACGCCGATGCAAGGCGGGCTGGCGCTGGACGCCACGGCAAAGGGGCCGCTGGACGCGCTGGAGGCGGAAGCCCGGCTGAACGCCCGCGATCTGGTGGTGCAGGGCCGGCGCTTCGGCGCGACGGAACTGACCGCGACGGCGGCGGGCCTGCCGGCCGAGCCGAAGGGGCGGGTGACGGCGCGCACCCATCTGGCCGGCGCCGGCCTGTCGGTGGACGGCGGCTATGCGCTGACCGGGCAGGTCCTGCAACTGAATGAACTGGCCGTGGCGAGCGGGCCGAACCGGGTCACCGGGGCGGTGCGGGTGGCGCTGGACGCGATGACCGCGACCGGGCGGCTTGAGGGCAACCTGCCGCAGCTGAAGACCTTCTCGGAACTGGCCGGGGTGCCGCTGGACGGGGCGGCGGGCTTCACGGTGGCGCTCGACGCTCCGAACGGGAAGCAGGCGGCGGTGCTGAAGGCCGACGCCAGTAACCTGCGGGTCGAGGGGGACGGGGCGCCGCTGCTGGCCGCCCGCCGCCTGACCGCGACGGCGGACGTGGCCGACGCGCTGGGCAGCGCCAGCGGCAAGGCGCGGGTGGAGCTTCAGGACGGGGCGGCGGCGGGCAACGACCTGTCGCGCGTCACGGCGAGCGTGGACGGCAACCTTGCCAAAGCCTCCTTCCGGGCCGACGCGGCGGGCGCCGGACGCGACCCGCTGGCGCTGGAACTGGCCGGGACCTTCGCGCAGGAAGGGGACCTCAACCGCGTCCGGCTGGAGCGGATGCAGGGGCGCTATTCCGGCGAATCCTTCCGTCTGGCGGGGCCGGCGACCATCGCGCTGGGCGACCGGCGCTACGAGGTATCGGGGTTGCAGCTGGTCAGCGGGACGGCGCGGCTGGTCGCCGACCTCGGCTTGAAGGGCGACGCGCTGTCCGGTGAGTTGCGGCTGGATCAGGTGCCGATGGCGCTGGCCCGGCTGGCCGATCCGACGCTGCGGCTGGACGGCACGCTGAACGCGCAGGCGACGCTGGGCGGCACCGTGCGGAAGCCGCGCGCCGACGCCACGGTGCGCGTCGCCAACCTCAGGGCGCAGCAGACCACGCAGGCCGGCGTTCCGGGCATCGACGCCACCCTCAACGCGCAGTGGCGGGACGAGCGGGTGTCGGTCAACGGCAACGCGGCCACGCGGAACGGGGGCGGCGGGCGGCTGAACCTGACGGCCGGGGCGCCGCTGGTCATGAACGCCGAGACCTTCGCCGTGTCGGTGCCGGAGAAGGGACGGCTGGAGGCGGCGGTCAACGGCACCATCGACGCCTCTCTGGCGAACGACCTGCTGGCGGCGTCCGGCGATCGGGCGCAGGGGACCCTGCGGCTGGACATGAACGTGGGCGGGACGGTCGGCGCGCCGCAATTGGGCGGCACTGTGGCGCTGAACAACGCGCGGTACGAGAACCGCGCGTCGGGCGCGATCATCAGCAACATCGACGCGCGCATCGTCGGCGAAGGCGACGTCTTCACCATCCAGTCCTTCACCGCGCGAACGGCGAACGGCGGCGCGGTGGGTGCGCGCGGCGTCATCCGGCCGGCGGCGACGGACGCGCGGCAGCTCGACATCCAGATCCAGGCGGACAACGCGCGGCTGGTGCAGAACGATCTGGCGACGGCGACGCTCGGCGCGTCGCTGACCCTCACCGGCACCTTCACCAACCCCGTGCTGGCCGGGCCGGTGCGGTTGGAGCGGGTGGACGTGCAGATCCCCAACCAGACGCCGCCCAACGTGGTCGATCTGAAGGTGGTCGAAGTCGGCGGCGGGCGCCCCGCCGTTCAGACCGCCTCCCAAACCGCGCCGAAGTCGGTGGTGGCCCAAAAGCCGGCAGCCCAGAAGCCGACTCAGAAGGCGAATGGGCGGAAGGGCAACACGAAGACCGTCCGCAACGCGAGCGTCAGCAACGCCGTCGCCACGCCGGACGCTCCGCCGCCCGAACCCCCGCCCTTCGCGCTGGGGCTGAACCTGACGGTGGGCGCGCAGAACCAGATTTTCGTGCGCGGGCGCGGGCTGGAGGCGGAGTTCAGCGGCCAACTGGCCGTCACCGGCACGGCAAACCAGCCCGTGGTGGCCGGGCGGCTGACCATGATCAAGGGCAAGCTCGACCTGCTCGCCAAATCCTTCGTCTTCAAGCGCGGCATTATCGAGTTCGACGGCGGGCCGGAGATCGACCCGCGCCTGGATCTGCTGGCGGAGGCGACCGCCAACAACATCACGGCGCAGGTCGTGATCACCGGCACCGCCCGCCAGCCGAAGCTGGAGCTGACCTCGCCCCAGGGACTGCCGCAGGACGAGGTGCTGGCCGGCGTGCTGTTCGGCAAATCCGTCGCCAACCTGGGCGCGGCGGAGGCGGTGCAGCTTGCCCAGTCGGCGGCGACGCTGGCGGGCTTCGGCGGTGGGGGCGGTGGATTGCTCGACCGTGTGCGGCGCGGGCTGGGCGTGGACCGGCTGGACTTCACCACCGGCGAGAACGGCCGCGGTGGAGCGGTCGAGGCCGGGCGCTACGTCAGCGACCGCGTTTATGTCGGCGTGGAGCAAGGCATCGGCGCGAACCAGAGCCGCGCCACCGTGGAGGTGGACATCACCAAGAACATCAAGGCGGAAGCTGACGTCGGCGCCGACGCGGAAACCCGGCTGGGTGTGAAGTGGGAGATGAACTACTGACGCGCTCTCCATTCCCTCTCCTAACCCCGGTGGGAGAGGGAATGGAGTAGGGAGTTCAGGCCGTTCCGACCACGATCCGTACGTGGGCGGGCAGCGGGATCACGTCGCCGGACGCGCGTTCCTCGAAACGGCTGACGATGTCGGCTTCCAGCGCGCCGCGCCGGGCGGCGTCGAGGCCGTGCAGGCGGTGGCCGAAGCTCATGTCCAGGGTGGCGCGCCAGAAGGGCTGGCCCTTGGGAGCCTTGCGGACCGGGGTGATGTCCGTTTCGGTCGCCTCGCGGAAGCCGGCGGCGCGCATGGCCTCGGCAAGCCCGCCCGGTTCGGCGAAGCGGAACAGCGGAGCGAGGCTGCCGTCCTCGCCGAGCGTCGCCGCGACCGCCGCGTTCACCACCTCGAACAGCGCGTTGCCGTTGCGCGGACCCCAGACCATGAAGGCCGCCTTGCCGCCGGGGCGCAGGACGCGGCGCACCTCGGCCAGGGCTCCGACCACGTCGGGCACGAACATGATGCCGAAGCGGCAGGTGATCCCGTCGAAGCAGCCGTCCGGGAAGGGCAGGGCGGTCATGTCGGCGGCGGTGAAGGCGGGGCGCCCGTCCGGCAACTCGGCGGCGCGACGCACGGCGCCGGCCATCATGCCGGGGACGAGGTCGCTGCCGACCACCAGACCGGAAGACCCGACGCGCCGCGCCGCGCTCAGGGCCGGTTCCCCGGCACCCGACGCGAGGTCGAGGATGCGCGTGCCGGCCGTCACGCCCGCCGCGTCCAGCAAGGGCTGGTTCAGCTTGTCGGCCAGATCGGCCATGGGGTCGGCCCAGCGGTCCCAGGCGTCGGCGCTGGCGGTCCAGCGCGCCCGTTCGTCAATCGTGGTGGCGGTCGTCAATGCAGGAGCTTCGCGGTTCCGGAGGGGCGGGGGGAGGCGTCCGCGTCGCCCAATCGTTCACCCAAAGCGGTCAACTGCCCGGCCAGCTTGCGGTTGGCGTCGGTCAGCAGCTCGATGCGCGCCTGCGCCGCCTGCTGCTGGGCGTTCAGGGACGCAACCGTCTCCGCGAGCTTGCGGATCTGCTGCGCCTGCCGGGCCGAGCCTTCGTTCAGGCTGTGGCGGATCGATCCGACGGCCGCCAGCACCACGATGCTGATGGTCACGCCGGCCGCGATGGTGACGATGGAAAGCGCGGTGAGCCAGTCCATGGAGGCCGAGCATCCGCCGAAACGGCGGGCTGGTCAAGCATGGCCGGAAACCCAGAGCTGCAAGCGGCAAAAAGGAAGAGGCCCGGCCGTGGGGCCGAGCCTCTTCCCGAAAAAGACCTTGCGGGCCGCTTTTACAGGACCGTGTCGTCCACCGGACGGGCGGCCTTGGCGCGCATGTCCTTCAGGTGGTCGCCGAAGGCGCGCAGGACCGGCATGATGCGCTGCATCTGCTCGCCGGTCACGTGGGCGTCCGTCTTCAGGACGATGGTCGGGGCCTCCGACATCAGGCGCTTGGCGCGCATCGGGCCGACCTTGTCATCCATGAACATGGACAGGCCCATGAGGATGCCGAGCGTCACATCGTCGGGAGCCTTGGGCAGAGCCAGCACGTCGTGCAGCTCGTTGAGGAGGGTGTAAGCGACGATGGAGGTGCGTTCGATGGTATCAACGTCGGCGGCCATGGACATCGGTCAGAATCCTTGAGGCGCTGAAGGTGTGCGTTCTGACCGAACGTTAGCCCTGGGTTCGTAACCAAACTGTTAACCATCGCTCATCCGAGTCGCATCGAGTCGTTTTTTTCGAGTCGCAACCTCCAGTCCCCGACACCCCCCGATTTAGCCTACCGGGACGGCCGTGGGGGTCTCCACGGTCAAGGCCCGTTCCACCCGATCGATGGCGGCAAGCACCGCGTCGGGCCGCGCGTGGTGCGGCATATGGCCCGTTCCGGCCAGCCGGTGCAGCGTCGATCCCTGGATGTCGTGGTGCAGGCGCACGGCGTGGTCCTGCGGGTTGACGATGCGGTCCTCCTGCCCGGCGACGATGGCGACGGGGCAGCGGATTTCCGGATAACGCGGGGACAGCTCGACCGCGCTGGGGATCAGCGCCGCGAGCTGCGCGGCGGCGGCCTCCAACTGCGTCGGGCGCAGCAGCAGGTCGGGCGGAATGTCCGCGTAGTAAGGCGGCACCGGGTTCGGCTCAAAAATGCGGCGCATCAGCGGCGGCAGAAGCAGGCGGTCCACCGGCTGGAGGATCGTGCGGCTCATCACTTGGCCGGCAACCGGAATGGCCGGCCCCATGAAGGGGATGAAGTCGGCGCGCGGCGTCGGGTAGGCGTAGCCGGACACGAACACCACCCCGCCGACCTCGTCCGGGTAGTTCAGCGCCCAAGCCAAGGCGACGATCCCGCCCAGCGAGTGGCCGAGGATGATCGGACGCTCCAAACCCAGCGCGCGGACGCCGGCGCGCAGAATGGCCGCCTGCTCCGCCGCGCCATAAGCGCCGGGCGGCTGCTCGCTGTAGCCGTGGCCCGGGCGGTCGAAGGCGATGCAGCGCCGGTGGCGCGCGGCCTGGTCGAGGATGCTGAGCGACCAGTCCTCGGCCAGGATGCCGTTTCCGTGCAGGAACACGACGGGACGGCCATCGGCCTTGTTCGCGGGGCCACGGTCGAGATAGTGCAGCCGCACGCCGTCGGCGTCCACGAACCGGCCGCGGGGCGGGTGGTCGCGTTCGACCCGCGCGGTGCGGCGGGTGGTGTCGAGCCACAGGCCGGCCAGCAGGCCGGCGGCGAGAGCCAATCCGTTGCGCATCAGCGAGCCCTCCGTTCCATAACGTTTTCGGGGCGGGACGGGCGGATGGCGGCTGGCATGGGCAGCTCCTTCGGCGGTGCAAAACAGGTACCCCGTTGCAAACGCCAGGGAGCGAAACCGGTTCCCCACAGCGCGGACGGCATGTCTCAACATTGTTTCGACAAATTCGAATAAAATATTTTCATTCTCGGTTCGGAGGGAGGGATACCCCCTTCGGTTCGGAACCCATTCGTTGAAGTGCATTCGAAAAGCGGGAGCAGCCCCATGAGCGCCGCCATGAAACAATCCCCGAGCGAGCCCGAGCGGATCAACCGCGCCGCCGTGCCGGCGGTCTACACCGACCTTGGCCGCATCATCGAGAGCATGACCCGCCGCTTCCTCGACGTGCTGCGCATGGAATTGGCGCGCATCGGCGTCGATGACCTCAGCCCCAGCCAAGCCTTGATGCTGGTCAACATCGGCAACGAGGAACTGTCGGTGCGCGACCTGCTGGAGCGCGGCTACTATCTGGGCTCCAACGCGTCCTACAACCTGAAGCACCTTGTCGAGGCGGGCTACGTGGATCGCTCGGCCTCGCAGCGCGACCGGCGCACGGCGCGGCTGCGCCTGTCGGAGCGCGGGCTGAAGCTGTGCGAGGCGCTGAAATCGCTGGAGGCCGTGCGGGCCGAGACTCTGGTGCGCAACGACACGGAAGCCGCGGATTTCGAGACGACCTACCGGACGCTGCGCCGGATGGAACGGGCGTGGAGCGATCTTATCCGCTACGATACTCCGGAGTTCTGATCCGAAAAGCGGCTCGTCCATGGCCACGCGCTCTCTCACCCAGCAGGACGTGCAGCGTCTGCTGACCGCACCCGACGCCCAGGCGCGCATCGACACCATGACCCATCTGGTGCGCGACCTGGAATCCGGCGAGCTGGGCGAGGCCGAGCGTAGGCTCGCGCTGGAGATCCTGCAACGCTTCGCCGCCGACGCGGTGACCGCCGTGCGCGAGGCGGTGGCGTGGCAGATCCACAATTCCACCCTGCTGACCGAGGATCTGGCCGAACGGCTGGCCCGCGACGTGGACCGGGTGGCTTTCCCGATCCTGCGCCACGCAGACCGGCTGAGCGAAGGGCTGCTGCTGGAAATCCTGACCGAGCAGCGGGCGGCCAAGCAGCTGGCCATCGCCGGGCGCAAGCGCCTGTCGCCCGCCCTGTCCACCGCCCTGGTGCAGACGGGCAACGTCATCGTCATCACAGAGTTGTTGCGCAACCGGGGTGCCGTTATTCCGGAACCAGCGCTGACCGAGGTGCTGGACCGCTTCGGCGCGGTCGCCCCGGTGAACGAGGCGATGGCCGCGCGGCCCGACCTGTCCGCCGCCGTGGTCGAAAAGCTGATCCTCTTCGTGTCGGAGGAAATCCGGGCGCGGCTGATCCGCACTCACCGGCTAAGCCCCCGGTTGATCGGGCAGCTGGTGGAGCGGGCGCGCGAGGCGGCGACTCTGCTGCTGCTGAAGCCGCTGACGCGGGGCGAGGCCGATGTGGAATTGCTGGCCCGGCATCTGCTGATCCGGGGCCGGCTGACCTCGGCGCTGCTGTTCCGGGCACTGTGCGCGGGGGAGATCGCGCTGTTCACGGCGGGGATTGCGGTGCGGGCGGGGCTGCCGGTGGAGAACGCCCGCAAGCTGGCCTGGGACGGCGGCCCGCGCGGGCTGAAGGCGCTGTTCGCCAAGGCCGGCCTGTCCAACAATCTGATGAAACCCTTCCGCGTCGCCATCGCGGTGGCAAAGGCCATGGGCTACGCTGGCGGCGACAGTGGACGCGAGCGGTATCAGGCCGAGGTGATCGCCACCCTGTTCGATGCCTGCGCCGGCAGCGAGGAGCGGGAGATCGACGACCTGTTGCTGCAACTGTTCGACCAGACCTCGGCCGAGGTGATCGAGCGCGCCATGGAACAGGCCGGCGTGCCGTTCCTGCCGGTGGGGACGTGAGCAAATTTTCCCCTCTCCCGCCGGGGGCGGGAGAGGGGATTCGGGTTCTCACAATTTAAAAAACGCCCGCAACCGTGCCAGCAGGTCGTGGTCTGTGGCGGCCGGCGTGGCGGTGGCGGGCGTGCTGGCGCGGCGGTGGGCGTCGTTGCGGCGCTGGCGCAGGCCCATCAGGTCGGCCAGACGCGCCGCCAGCTCCGGACGGCGGCGCAGCACGGGGTCGAGCGCTTCCTTGTCCAGCTCGTAGACCACGGCATCGGTGTTGGCGATGACCGAGGCGCTGCGCGGCTGGCCGGTCAGCAGGGACATCTCCCCGAACACGTCGCCCGGCCCCATGTGGTCGAGCAGGATCGTCCGCCCGCCGAAGGCGCCGCGCACGTCCAGCGCCCCCTCCGCGACCAGGAAGAGGGAGGTGCCGAGTTCGTCCTGGCGGACCACGGCCTCGCCGGCCGGGACGTGGCGGACGTGCATGCCGGCGGCGAGTTCGACGACCTCATCCTCCCGGAAGGCGGCGAACAGGTCCACCTTGGACAACAGGGCTTGACCCAACTCCTCCGACGCTTGGAGGGGTTGGGCGGGGCGGGGGCGGCGCAGTTCCTGCTTGGGGCGGGCGGGCTCCAGGCCGGCGCGGGTGAGGTGCTCCAGGATCGCGGAGGCCACGGCGTCGCGGCCGGAGGCCAGATGCGCGTAGTCGGGCACCCAGAAGCGCGCCTGATAGGTGACGCCGTTCAGGGTGACGGACTCCACGACCACGTCGGGGCGCGGCTCGGCCGGGATGCTGTCGCAGCAGACGATGGCCGACAGAAGGATGCGCTTGGCCCGCGCCACCGGCACCTCCGGGTCGAGAGTCACGGTGAGGGTGGCGCGGAAGCCGGTGCCCGGCTGGCTGAAGTTCACGATGCGGCTTCCGGCCGCCAGCCCGTTGGGGACCACCAGCGCCGTGCCTTCGAGCGTGATCAGGCGGGTGGCGCGCCAGTTGATCTCGTCCACCCGTCCGGTGAGGCCGGGGGCAAGCTCGATCCAGTCGCCGATGCGGTAGGGATGCTCGATGTTCAGCGCGATGCCGGAGAAGATGTCGGCGATCATGTTGCGCAACGCGAAGCCCAGTACCGCGATGAGCACACCGGAGGTTGCGAGCAGCCCAGTCACTGGCTGGCCCAGCACGAAGGCCAGGATCCCCAGCACCGCCAGCCCGTAGAGGAAGGCGCGCAGCAGGTCGGTCAGCAGCCGGGGGATCGGCACGGCGCGCACGCTCCGCGCCATGACCACGTCGATGACCCGCGATCCCGCCCAGGCGGCGCCCAGCCACGCCGTGGCCGCCAGCACGGCCACCACGCCCTCGGCCGTCATCCTACCGGCGAACGGCGCGATGTGGTCGGTCAGCCAGGGGCGGTGCGCGACCCCGGCAAGCGCCGCAAGCGTCAGCGCGGCCGGCGCCAGCAGATGGCGCAGGACCGGGCGTGGCGCCACCCCCATTGTGCCAATGTTGGCCGTGCCGGCGTTGGTCGTGCCAAGGGTGCGGTGCGCGAAACGGGACGAGTCGGGCATTGCGTGGGCGGAACCTCCCACCTCCGACCATCGCACCGGCGACGGCCCGGTCAAGCCCGCAAAGGAATAGGGTAGGAACTGTGTCATTTGCCGCAAAGTGAGGGGGGAGAGTCCCTCCGCGCCAACTCAAATAATCGGCGGTGCGGGGGAGAAAGGATGAGGTGCGAAAAACCCCGATCCCTGCGCCTCGACAGGGCATAAAATCGGTCCTTCAAAATCAATGGGGGGGATTATGCAACGTGTCGCCATGATTGTGGCGGCCGCGCTTCTCCTGTTGCCCGGAGCAGCACTGGCCGAGCGGGAAAAGGCCCCGGACGGGGCGCGTGCCTACATCATGTGGCCGCCCAACGGCGCGGTGATCCCCGGCGGCAAGCTTTGGGTCCGCATGGGCCTTCAGAACATGGGCGTCGCCCCCGCCGGCATCCGCAAGGAACAGACCGGCCACCATCACCTGCTGGTGGACAGCGAGCTGGTGAACCTCGACGAGCCGATCCCCAACACCAAGCAATCCCTTCATTTCGGCGGTGGACAGACGGAGGTCCGGCTGGAGCTGCCGCCCGGCAAGCACACGATCCAGATGGTCGTCGGCGACGCCGACCACGTGCCGCACGACCCGCCGATCATGTCGAACAAGGTCACCATCACCGTTCCTTGAAGCCACCGTTCCTTGAAGCCCGAGGGGGGAGGACGTCATGACACGCATAGCCGCGACGCTGCTGGGCACCGTCGGCCTCGGTCTTCTGCTGGTCGCCGGACCGGCGTCGGCGCAGTCGTCGCCGGAAGCCGACCCGGTCAACACGCCGCTGCCCAACAGCCAGAACACGCCCCAACCGTCGTCGCCGACGCACGAGCACGAGAGCACGCCGGAACCGGGCGTCGTCCCGACCGGGCGCGTGAAGGCGCCGGCCAACGTCTACCTCTACATCGGCTGGCCCAACAACGGCGAGACGGTGCAGGGCCGCTTCAAGGTCTGGTTCGGGCTGCGCAATTTCGGCGTGGCGCCGGCCGGGGTGAAGAAGGACAACACCGGCCACCATCACCTGATCGTGGACGCCGACCTGCCGCCGATGGACGAGCCGATCCCGAACAACAAGAACTACCTGCATTTCGGCAAGGGCCAGACGGAAACGTACCTGGAACTGCCGCCCGGCAAGCACACGCTGCAACTGCTCATGGGCGATCAGGACCATATCCCGCACGACCCGCCGATCATGTCGAAGAAGATCACGATCACGGTGCGACCCGGTGGGGACAGCACCAAGGTTTCGGTCCGGTGAGGTTTTCGATCCGCTGAGATTTTCGATCCACTGACCGGGGGTGGGGCGGCCTTCTCCTCTTCGGGGGTAACGCCTCTCCTCCGGAGCCATGCAGGCCGCGCGGAAGTTCCGTTCGGGAACAGCCGTTCCGGTCCAATAATCGCACAAACGACAATCATGCATGCAGGGAGTTCGCCATGGTGTGCGCTCGGCGGCGGATCATGCCGCATCGGCTGAACCCGAGTGGGTTGATCCCGAAGGCGCTGGCCGCCGCGTCGGTCCTGCTGCTGGGGGCCTGCGTGACGTCGGGCGAAAAGGCGACGGTGGTGCAGCAGCCCAAGACCCCGGCGGTGCGCACCGTCTCCAGCTTCACCGAGGCGTTGCGCTGCATGGACACGCTGATGTGGAACCATGGCAAGCGCGACATCTTCATCACGTCGAACGGCATCCCCGACGCCACCGGCAAGGTGGCCGGCGGCACCAAGGAAATGCTGATCACCGCCGTGTCCCGCATGTCGGAGCGGTCGAGCGCCTTCCGCTTCGTGGATTTCGAACCGACGCTGGACGACGTGAACGCGTTGTACTGGATGATCGGCGTGCAGCCGAACTTCCGCGCGCCGTCCTACTACATCCGCGGCGCCATCACGCAGCTGGACGACAATGTGGTGAGCGAGGCGGCGAGTGCCGGCATCTCCCTGCCGACCGTCGATCTCGGCATCTCCGCCGATCAGGTGATGTCGGTCATCTCGGTCGACCTGAACATCGGCGAACTGGCGACCCGCCAGATCATCCCCGGCCTGTCGGCGAGCAACTCGCTCGCCGTCGTCTCATCGGGCAAGGGCGCCGACGCGGGCGCGGTGGTCGGCAAGGCCGGCCTGTCCTTCAACGTCTCGCTCAACAAGTCCGAAGGGCTGCACCAGGCGGTGCGGACGCTGGTCGAACTCAGCACCATCGAGGTGCTGGGCAAGATGACCCGAACCCCCTACTGGCAATGCCTGGGTATCGACCAGACCAACCCGACCTTCACCGCCCAGGCGCGGGACTGGTTCGACGGCATGGCGCCGTCGCAGCGCGTGGCCTACGTTCAGCGCGTGCTGGCGGCGGAAGGCTACTATCAGGGATCGGACACCGGGCAACTCGACGAGAGCACGCGCGATGCGGTGTCCCGTTATCAGGCTGACCACGATCTGATCGCCACCGGCCGCATCGACTTCGACCTGTACCAGCGCATGCTGGCCCAGCCCTCCGGCCGCGCCGGGCAGACCGCACGCATCCAGTCGGTCTCCAACGCGGGTGGGGAGGGGCTGCCGCGCGCTGCTCCCCCGACGGGCGCGGCAGCCTCGCCTGACATCGTCCTGACCTCCGAACGGGGGCCGCAGCCCCGATACCGCGTGGGCGAGGCGCTGGTGGTGCGCGTGCAGCCGACGGCGGACGGCTTCGTCTATTGCTACTACCAGGACGCCGGCGGGTCGGTCGCGCGCATCTTCCCGAACCGCTTCCAGCCCGACGCCTTCCTCCAAGCCAACCAGCAGGCCGAGGTGCCGCCGGGTGCGCAGAAGCCCTTCAACCTGCGCATGGACCGCCCCGGTGCGGCCGAGACCATCGCCTGCGTCGTCGCCCGCGACGAGATCGGCACGCGCATCCCCGAGCGGTACAAGACGGAAGATCTTCAGCCGATCCCCGGCGCCTCTCTGGCCGACGTGCTGGGCGCCTACGGCAGCATCCAGGGGACGAGCGTCAAGTCCAAGCAGATGAGGGTGCAGGTGATGCCGGCGGTGTCGGCCATGCGGTGAAGAATCGACGGCGAGGTGTTGGCCGGCTCACAGCGGGGCACCGGTGGACAGGGGTAGACAGGGGGCATGACCATCCAACGACCTTTCCTTAGGAGGGCTCCGATGTCCAAGACCAGTCTTCGTCTCCTGAGCCGCGTGGCGCTGCCCGTACTGGCCGTCGCCTGCGCCGGGCCGGCGCTGGCGCAGACCGTGGAGGGCTTGGGCAATTCCAAGGTCATGATGTTCGAGCGCCCGCCGACCGTGGACGAACTGCGCGACGTGGTCGGGACGCCGCAAGCCCCTACCGCAGGGCAGGAGCAGCCGAAGATCCGCACCCGCAGCATCGAGATCATCGGCAGCGGCGTCGGCAGTGCCCAGCGCCCGCGCCCGACCGAGCCGGCCAACTACGGCGGCGCGCCGACCCCGGCGCCGCCCGCCATGGCCCAGCCGAGTTATTCCCAGCCGAACTATTCCCAGCCGAACTATTCCCAGCCCGCTTACACCCAGCCTCCGCAGGCGCAGCCTGAACCGGCGCCCCAGCCCCGGCCGAAGCGCCAGCCCATCCAGGAAGCGGCGGCCCCGCCGGCAGCCCCTCTGCCCACGGCGACGCCGCGTCCGACGCAGCGGCAGTCCGCCGCGCAGCCCGCCACCATGCAGACCGGCCCGGCGGCGGAATCCGCGATGCAGGGGCAACAGCAGCAGCCGAACGCCTTCGGCTTCCGCATCAACTTCCCCTTCAACTCCGCCGAAATTCCGCGCGACTTCTACGCCTACATCGACGCGGTCGGCGGGCTGATGTCGCAGGATCCCTCGCTTCGCCTCGTCATCGAGGGGCACACCGACGCCATCGGCGGCGACCAGTACAACCTCGTCCTGTCGGAGCGCCGCGCCGTGTCGGTCGGCGAGTATCTGGTGCGCATGCACCATGTGGAGCCGCAGCGCATCGCCATCGCCGGCATGGGCGAGGCTCAGCCGCTGACCCCCGATCCCAACGACAGCCGCAACCGGCGCGTCGAGTTCAAGCCCGTCCGCTGACGGGGTTTGGAAGGAGACGCGCCATGGTTCGGAACCTGCTTCTCATCATGGCCGTCGCGGCGGTCCCGCTCTGTGTCGGGACCGCCGGGGCCACGCTGGTCAAGAAGAACGGCCACGATGTCGGTCCGCAAACCGGCGGCATCGACATCGGCGTCGCCAAGGGGCGCGTGCGCGTCCAGTGCTGGCAGGACGGCGAAAAGATCATCGACGAGACCGACCTGAACGTCATCTCGCTGAGCCTCGCCAGCCAGATGAACGCCCTGCGCTTCCGCCGGGGGGGCGGACCGGAGACGACCCTGTCCATCGTCAGCCAGAACCGGACCTCATGTCTGCTCGGGCCGACGGAGTAGGAAGAAGCCATGCGAACCCCCTTTTCCCGTTTGGGGAAAGGGGGGTTCGTCAATGCACGCTGACCAGTTGCATGCGGTGCTCCTTCAGGGCGGCGCCGGCCTGTTCGCGGTCGGCGTCGAGCCACAGACAGGTGCCGTCGGCGGCGTGGACCGCGTAGGCGACGCGGCCTTCCACGAGCACCGTTCGCATGTAGGCGACGTCATGGATTCCATAGCGGGCGAAGGTGCCGCGCGAGGGGATGGGCGACACGCGCGAAGCGGACATGGGGCGTCTCCTCTGGGGTACGAGAATGGTGGTGCTGCGGTGCAGTCTAGGACGACGGAATGCGGTGCGCTGTGACGGGGGCCACAGCAGGGGCGTGAAAGCGGGAGGCCAGCGGCGTGTTGTGGGCCGGCTCACAGCACTGGCGTTCGCGATGGCTTAGGCTGGGCGCGAAGGCTCCGGCCAATCCCTTTGGAGGATCTGTCATGCCCATTCGCGCGCGTTCCCACACCTTCTTTGGGCCGGGTTCGAAGGCCCGGCCTTCCCCCTCCGTTTCCTGGACAGGGGTCCGGGAAACCCCAATGATCTCGCGATCCCCGCCGGTGGAGGTGAGCATGCGGAAAGCGACATGCGCGGCCCTGGCTCTTCTGTTCGGAAGCCTTGCAAGCGTGCCCGTCCAGGCGGCGGAGGCGGTGGTCGTCGCCTCGACCGCGCCCGGCTATGCCCAGGGACAGGTCGTGCCGGACGGTTCATCCGTGACCGTGCCGGACGGCGCCAACGCGCTGTTCCTGTTCGCCAACGGCCGCATGGTGCGGGTGAAGGGCCCGTTCGAGGGCGCGCTGGACAAGATGCCGGAGTCCTCGTCGTGGAACGGCGTCGGCAGCCTCGTCGGCGGTGAGCGCTTCTTCCAGACCGACCTGGGCGCGGCGCGGGCGCTGAGCAGTCCCTTGCAGAAGGGAGCGGAGCAGGCCTTCGCCATCGACCCCGGCCAGCCCGGCACGCAGTGCGTGAAGGCCGGCAGCACGCCGATGCTGCAAAAGCCACAGGACCCGGCGCTGATCCCGGCGACCCTGCGCGACACCGCGCGCGGGACGGCGGCGAAGGTCAGCTGGGACAAGGCGCCCTCCGTGCCCTGGCCCAAGGAGCTTTCGGTGAAGGACGGCACGGAACTGTCCGTCGCCGGGGCGGACGGCAAGCCGCGCCACGCCCTGCACCTGCGCGTGGTGGACGGTGGCGGCGAGGGGGCGGCGCTGGCCGTGCGGCTGGCGGGGGCGGGCTGTGCCGCGCAGGCCGCCGCCCTGCTGACCCCGGTGCGTGACGCCATGGCGCCGCTGAACCTGTACCTCTCCACCGATCGCGGGCTGTACCCGACGTACAAGGCGGGCGATCCGGTGAAGCTGGTGCTTCAGACGAACCGGGACGCGCATGTCTACTGCTACCTGCGCAACGTGCGCGGCCAGCTGACGCCGATCTTCCCGCCGGGGCCGTCGGCCAGTTCGCTGGTGGAGGGGCACCAGACCCTGTCGATGCCGGGCGACCGCATGCCGATGCCGTTGCGCGCGGGCGAGCCGACCGGCGATCAGGAGGTGCGCTGCTTCGCGGCCGGACGCGACCTCGGCAACGACCTGCCGGGGCGGCGCGACGCTTTTCGCCCCTTGAGCGACGAGGCGGCGGCGCGGCTGGAGCAGACGCTGAACTCCCTTCGGCAGACCGATCTGGTCATGGCCCAGGTCATCCTGCGCGTGGATTGAGGACCCATTCATGAGAGAGGGACTTTGACCACGCCCTGGCTGGTGCTGGCCGTGGTGGCCGGCGTGTCGGCGGCGGCGCTGGGCCTGACGCGGCTGGTGCCGCCGTTGCGCTCGGCCGACGAGAGCTTCCGCGACGTGACCATCGCCTATTTCGCGAAACCGGAACCCCAGCACAAGGGCGTGGTTCTGGTGACGCTGGGCGAGGATCTGTTCGCGTCGCTGGCCTGCCGCTCTCCGGTGGACCGGGGATTCCTGGCCGATCTGGTCGGGAATCTGGAGCGGGCGGGGGTGCGGGCCATCGGGCTCGACATCCTGTTCGACCAGCCGACCCTGCCGGCGCTGGATGAGCGGCTGCGGCAGACGCTGCGGCGGGCGACCGTGCCGGTGGTCGGGATCACCGCCTTGCAGGACACGCCCCTGACCGAGGAACAGCGCCGCTATCTCGGCCGGTTTCTGGACGGCATCCCGCACGGGCACGCCAACCTCGCCAAGGACCGGCTGGACGGCACCGTGCGCTGGCATGTGCCGCGCGGGCCGGACGGCACGCCGAGCTTCCCGGCGCGGCTGGCCCAGTTGGCCGGGACGCCGATCCCCGACGAGCCCTTCCGCATCGATTGGCGCGCCGGTCCGTCGCCGGAGGCGAAGCCCTTCCCGGTCTACCCGGCCGACATGGTGCCGATGCTGCCGCGCGAGTGGCTGGCCGGGCGGATCGCCGTGGTCGGGACCGTGCTGGTCGGGGTGGACCAGCACCGCACGCCGCTGGCGGTCGCCGGGCTGTCCACGCCGGGGGTGGAGATCCAGGCGCATGTGCTGGCGCAACTGCTGGACGGGCGGACCAGCCGGACCATCCCGCTGGGGTGGGAGGCGGCGCTGGTCGTTCTGCTGAGTGCCGCGGGCGTGGCACTGGCGGTGGCCGGGCTGCCGACTTGGGCCCTGGCGCTCGCCGGCCTGAGCGTCCTGTTCGGGCTGTGGGCGGCGGGAGTGGCGCTGTTCGCGCAGGGTGGGCCGCTGGTGCCGATGATGGCGCCGTCCGCCGCGTGGCTGGGCGGCATTGCGGCGATGACCGCGCACCTGTCGCTGCGCGAGCGCGCGGACCGGCGCAACCTGATGCGGCTGTTCGCCAACCACGTTTCGCAGCCCGTCGCCGAGCAAATCTGGCAGGAGCGGGCGACCTTTCTGGCCGGCGGGCGGCCGAAGCCGCAGCAACTGACCGCCACCGTCCTGTTCTCGGACGTCGAGGGCTTCACCACCGTCTGCGAGGCGCTGGAGCCGGAGCCGCTGATCCGCTGGCTGGAAGGCTATCTGGAGGTGATGGTGCGGGTGGTGGCGGCGCATGACGGGATCGTGCTGCGTTTCATCGGCGACGCCATCCTGGCCGTGTTTGGCGCCCCCATCGCCCGCACGACGCAAGCGGAGATCGACGCCGATGCCGAACGCGCGGTGCGTTGCGCGCTCCAAATGGGGCGGGAATTGACCGAGTTGAACCGGCGATGGCAGACGGAGGGGCTGCCCCCCGTGGGCATCCGCGTCGGCATTCACACCGGGCCGCTGGTCGCCGGCAGTCTGGGCGGTCTGCGTCATATGGAATACTCCCTCCTCGGCGACACGGCGAACACGGCGGCGCGGCTGGAGGCGTTGGGGAAGACGGTGGACATGCGCTCCTCCCCCCACTGCCGGATCGTGATCGGGGAGCCGACCTGGACGGCGGTGGACGGCAAGGTGCGGGGCCTGCCGGTGGGAGAAGTGGCGCTGAAGGGCAAGCGCAAGGCCGTGCGCATCTGGCTCGTCCTCGACGATGCGGGGCCGCAGGCGCTTCGTCCCGCCGAGGCGGGCGAGTGAAGGCGCCTCGACAAAGATGAGGTAATTCCGCTGGCGAAGGCGCGATCCTGTTTTCGGGATTAGGCTGATTGAACGCTTGGCGTGAACGATCCGGAAGAATAGGCTGGCATTTCCAGCAACAATAGATCACCGGATCGCGGCCCCGTCTGCCGCGGTCACCGTCTGCTGTCACGGTCTGTGTTGGTGGCTCACCCGGCGGGGAGACAGCGCGATGGTGAAAGGACGATTGGCGCGACGCTGCTTCGGCCTTCTCATGTGGCTGGTTGTCCTGGCCCTGTTCGGCGCGGCGGAGGCCGGCGCCCAGGAGAAGCGCATCGCGCTGGTCGTCGGCATCGGGAAGTACGAATCCGCCCCCGAACTTCCCAACCCGCCGAACGACGCCAAGGCCATCGGGGAGGCTCTGCGCAAGCTCCAGTTCGAGGTGGACGAAAAGTTCGATCTCGACAACCGCGCCTTCGAGCGCGCTCTGCGCGACTTCGGCATCAGGGCGTCGCAGGCGGATGTGGCGGTGATCTTCTACGCCGGGCACGGCATCCAGGTCGGCGGCAACAACTACATCGTGCCGGCCGACGCGCGGCTGGAGCGGGAGCGCGACCTCGTCTACGAGGCCATGCCGCTGAACCTGATGCTGGGCGAGCTGTCGCAGGCCCGTAAGCTCGGCATCCTCATGCTGGACGCCTGCCGCAACAACCCCTTCGTGGACCGGCTGAAGCGGGCCGGGCAGAACCGGTTGCAGGTGAATTACGGTTTCGCCCGCATCGACGACACGCCCAGCGACACGTTGGTCGCCATGGCTACCCGCGCCGACCAGCTGGCCGAGGACGGGCAGGGCGATCACAGCCCCTACACGTCCGCGCTGCTGCAACATCTGCAAACCCCGGGGCTGGAACTCAGCCTGTTCTTCCGCAACGTGCGCGACAGCGTGAAGCAGGCCACCAACGGCCGGCAGGAGCCGTACATCTTCGGTTCGCTGGGCGCGACGCCCTTCTACTTCAACCCGCGCCCGCCGAACCGGGAGCCGGTGCTGAGCGAGATCAAGCCGCTGGAGGTGTTCGACCGGGCCGACGCCGAGCCGATGCGCATCGGCCGGCCGACCGACCCGGACGACGACCAGCTGTTCGCGCAGGTCACCGGCCTGCCGCGCGGCGGCCGGGTGCTGATCGGCGACCGCATGGTGCTGATCGGCGATTACCTGACGGTGGAGCAGCTGGCTGCGACCAGCTTCAAGCCCGACGCGACGGCCCTGGGCGAGGCCGGCAGCTTCGACTTCGCGGTGATGGACGGGCGGGGCGGCACCGTGCGGGGCGGGGTGAAGATCGCCATCAAGCCCAGCAACCGCCCGCCGGTCACGGTGGCGGAGCGCGCGTTCCGCGCCGTGCCCAACCCGCTGGGCATCGAAGCACCGACCGATCCGGACGGCGATCCGATGACCATCACCGTGACCGCCGTGCCTGAGCGCGGCAAGGTCAAGGACGGCGCCACCTTCATCCGCCCGAGCGACCGTTTGACCGCCGATGTGCTGACCCGGCTGACCTTCGACCCCGAACAGTCCGCCCCCGGCCCAGCCGGCGCCTTTGCCTTCCTGGTGGAGGACGGGAAGGGCGGGCGCGCGACCTCGACCATCACGCTGGAGGTCGCCCCGCCGGGCTCCGCCCCCTCGGCGCCGGACCTTGAGGATGGGCTGTGGCGGATGGTGAAGGAAAGCAGCGAGCCCGCCGATCTGGAAGCATACCTGCGGCTGTTCGGCAACGGCGCCCACGCGGCGCAGGCCAAGCAGAAGCTCAACTCCTTGACCACCGTGGCGCGCAAGAGCGAGACGACCGTCAGCGGCAGCCAGCCGGCAATGCTCTCGGGCACGTCGGAGGCGGCGCGCCCGTCCACCGGCACGGAGGTGGCGATGGCGGCGCCCAAGCTCGATCCGGTGGAGGATGGGACCTACGTCACCGTTTCCGACGCCAACCTGCGGGCGTCCCCGGCCAACAACGCCGCCCGCGTCGCCAACGTGCCGCGCAACACGCAGGTCAAGGTTCTGGGGCGCGTGCCGGGCGGCAGCTGGTACCGCGTCGCGCTGAACGACGGGTCGCAGGGCTATGTCTTCGCCCCGCTGATCCGCATGACACCGCCGGAGCAGCGCACCGAAGGCGCCACGCCTCCGACACAGCCTCAAGCGCCACAGGCTGCGCCGCTGCCTCCACCCGCGCCTGCTCCGGCGCCGGCTGGGGAACCGCAGCAGGTCGCGGCCATGCCGGCGCCGCAGCCGCCGAATGACGCGAGCAATGGCACCGTGCGCAACCACAGCCGGTCCAACAGCTTTCAGGATTGCCGGGAATGCCCGGTGATGGTCCGCCTCCAGGCGGGAAGCTTCACCATGGGCAGCGAGCAGGGGGACCGCACGGAACGGCCCGCGCACCGGGTCAACATCGCCAAACCCTTCGCCATCGGCGCCTATGAGGTGACGGTGGCCGAATGGCGCGCCTGCGTGGACGGTGGCGGCTGCACCGCCGGCATGCCGCGCATGACCAACGCCAACGACAACACCCCCATCCACAACATCTCGTGGGAGGAGGCGCAGGCCTACGTGAAGTGGCTGAGCCAGAAGACCGGGCAGCGCTACCGCCTGCCGACCGAGGCCGAATGGGAATACGCGGCGCGCGGCGGGACCGAGGGACGTTACTGGTGGGCCGGGCAGACGGGCACCTTCGCCAACTGCCAGGACTGCGGCGGCCCGCAAGAGCGGCTGACCCCGCCAGCGGTCGGCAGCTACAAGCCGAACCCCTTCGGCCTGCACGACATGAACGGCGGCGTGGCCGAGTGGGTGGCCGATTGCTGGAACGCCAGCTACACCGGCGCGCCGGGTGACGGCAGTGCCTGGACCTCGGGTAACTGTCGGGAGCGGGTGCTGCGCGGTGGATCGTGGCGGGCGAGCATGACCGACATCAGCTCCACCGCGCGGCTGTTCTACGACGTGGACGTTCGCTACCTGAACAACGGCGTCCGGGTGGTTCGGGAGTTGAATTAGCCTCCTGAATGAGCCGCCGGTTCGGATCAAACCACCGAGGCGATCGCCTTGCCGACGTCGGTCGTGTTCGCCGTCCCGCCGACGTCCGGCGTGCGCGGACCTTCGGCCAGCACGGTTTCGATCGCCGCGATGATCGCGTCGTGGGCGGCCTTGCAGGCGGCGTCCCCGTTGCCGAGGAAGTCGAGCATCATGGCGCCGGACCAGATCATCGCGATGGGGTTCGCGATGCCCTTGCCGTAGATGTCGGGCGCCGAGCCGTGAACGGGCTCGAACAGCGAGGGGAAGCGGCGTTCCGGGTTCAGGTTGGCCGAGGGCGCCAAGCCCATGGTGCCGGTGCAGGCCGGGCCCAGGTCGGACAGGATGTCGCCGAACAGGTTGGAGGCGACGACCACGTCGAAGCGGTCGGGCTGCATCACGAAGCGCGCGGACAGGATGTCGATGTGCTGCTTGTCCCAGGCGACGCCGGGGTAGGCCTTGCCCATCTCCGCGACGCGCTCGTCCCAATAGGGCATGCTGATCGAGATGCCGTTCGACTTGGTTGCGGCGGTCAGCGTCTTGCGCGGGCGGCTGTTGGCCAGCTCGAACGCGTATTTCAGGATGCGGTCGACGCCGTGGCGGGTGAACACGGCCTCCTGAAGGACGAACTCGCGCTCGGTGCCCTCGAACATGCGGCCGCCGACGGAGGAATATTCGCCCTCGGTGTTCTCGCGCACCACGAAAAAGTCGATGTCGCCGGGCTTCCGGTTGGCGAGCGGGCAGGGCACACCCGGCAGCAGCCGCACCGGGCGCAGGTTCACATACTGGTCGAATTCCCGCCGGAACTTGATGAGGGAGCCCCACAGCGAGATGTGGTCCGGCACCTTGTCCGGCCAGCCGACCGCGCCGAAGTAGATCGCGTCGAAGCCCTTCAATGTCTCGAACCAGGTGTCCGGCATCATCCGGCCGTGTTCGAGGTAATAGTCGCAGCTTGCCCAATCGAAGCTGGTGAATTCGATGGTCAGGCCGAACTTGGCGGCGGCGGCTTCGATCACGCGGATGCCTTCCGGCAGCACTTCCTTGCCGATGCCGTCGCCAGCGATGGCGGCGACTTTGTATGTCTTGCTCATAGTGGTTTCCTCGGGCAGCCGCGCGGCGGGTGAACGGGTTCAACGCAGCTAGCATAGCGGAACCGGGATCGTTCATAATCGTCCCGGTCATGGATGCATGAAACACGAATCGTGAAGAATCCCCCGCAACTTCAGGATCTGCGCGTCTTCTGTCTAGTCGCCCGCAAATCGGGCTTCGCTGCGGCCGCGGACGCGCTCGGTGCCTCGCCGGCCTACGTCAGCAAGCGGATACAGCTGCTGGAAAGTAGCCTCGGCGTGAAGCTGCTCCACCGCAGCACGCGGAGGGTCGCGGTGACGGAGGCGGGCGAGCGCGTCTACCGCTGGGCGCAGTCGATCCTCGACGACGTCGATCACATGGTGGAGGAGGTGTCGGCGGCCAGGCTCACCCCTCGCGGGCTGATCCGCATCAGCAGCAGCCTCGGCTTCGGGCGGGTCCATGTCGCGCCGGCCATCGACGCCCTTGCGGAGCGCTATCCCGAGCTTGAGGTCCGCTTCGACGTGTCGGACCGACTGGTCGATCTGGCGAGCGAGGGCATCGACCTGGACATCCGCGTCGGCAATGAGATCGCGCCGCAGCTCATGGCGCGTCGGCTGGCCGCCAACCGGCGCATCCTGTGCGCCGCACCGGCCTATCTGGAGCGGCGCGGGACGCCGAGGCATCTCGACGATCTGTCCGGTCACGACTGTCTGGTCATCAAGGAGCGCGACCACCCCTTCGGCGTCTGGAAGCTGGCCGGACCGGACGGCGAAACCTCCGTCCGCGTCACCGGGCCGCTCGCCTCCAACCACGGCGAGATCGTCCACCAATGGGCGGTGGCCGGGCGGGGCATCATGCTGCGGTCGGTGTGGGATGTCCGCGCCGCGCTGGAAGCCGGAAAGCTCGTCCAGGTCCTCCCCGGCTACAGCCAGCCGGCGGACATCTGGGCCGTCTATCCCGCCCGGCTGACCACCTCGGCCAAGCTTCGAGTCTGCGTCGAATTCTTCGAACGGCACTTCCGCCGCGATGGTGTCTGAGGGCTACCCGTTCGCCTCCGCGATCTCCTCCAGCGCCTCGCGGTCCAGCAGGGTGATCCGGCCGGATTCCACAGCGATGACGCCGTTGCGCTGCCATTCGCCAAGCAGCTTGTTGATGCTCTCGCGCGAGACGCCGACGAGGCAGCCGAGCTGCTGCTGTGACAGCTTGATGTCCAGCTTCAGGCCGTTCGGGACGGGCTTGCCGAACACCTCCGACAGACGCATCAGGGCGCGGGCGAAGCGGGACGAGGCCTCCAGGAAGAGCGTGTCCTCCAGATGCTCGCTGGTCTGGCGCAGGCGCTTGCACAGCACGGTGATCAGTTGCAGCGCCACCGCCGGGCGCTCGTTCAGCAGGGGGATGAACTTGGCGCGGTCGAGCACCAGCAGGTCGGTTTCCTCCAGCGCCACGGCGTCGGCGGTGCGCGGTTCACCGTCGAGCAGCGCGATCTCGCCGAACAGGCCGCCCTTGTTGATGATGTTCAGCACCAGCTCCTTCCCGTCGGCGGAGTGGGAGCAGATCTTCACCCGGCCGCGGATCACCGCCATCATGCTGTCGCCGGGGTCGCCTTTCTGGAAGATGATCGCGCCGGGGCGGTAATAGGCGAGCCGGGCGCTCGACGCCAGCCGTTGCAGCTCCGGCTTTTCCAGATGCTTCAGGAGGAAGTGTCCGGAGAGGACGAGTTCCTTGTCGAACGCGATCCGCACCGCCGTCATGCTGGGCTCCCGCGTTGGGATTGATGGCGCTTTATCTTACAAGCCTTGCCCGCCCTTCCGGCGAAGCCAGAGGCGTTAACGCGCTAGCCCGCGTGCACCGCTTTCGCGCGGGGTAGGGGAAACGCGCGTCCTCTGTGAGCGCCTGCACAGCCCGGTTCCCGTCTCTCGCGTATCGTCGGCCCGTTCTCACCGATGGAGCCCCGCGATGCGCACCCTGTTGACGGTCCTGGCCCTGCTGGTCGCGGCGCCGCTGGTCATGGCGCTGCCCTGCGCGGCCGAGACCACCAGCATCGCGCAGCCGCCGGCGGTGGACGCCGCGCTTGTTGGTTCCGTCGCGGTGCGACTGGAGGTGAACCGGGTGCGCGTCGCCGTCACCGGCGTCATCACCCCGGACGTGGCCGCCGCCTTCATCGGCGCGCTGGACGCCGCCCCCGCCGGCCGGGCCGTGCTGGTCGAGCTGGACAGCCCCGGCGGTTTCGTGAAGGCCGGCTACGCCATGATCGACGCCATGCTGCGCCACCGCGCCGAGGGCCGCGCCGTCAACACGCTGGTGCGCGGCACCGCGACCTGCGAAAGCATGTGCTTCGGCGTGTTCATGGCCGGCGCCAAGCGTAGCGCGGAGCCGGGGGCCTGGTTCATGGTTCACGCCCCGCGCGATGACCGGTCCGGCACCATGACGCTGAAGACCACCAAGCAGATGATCGAGCGGCTGGTCGGCCTGGGCACCTCGCCGGCCTGGATACGCACGGTGGTGGAGCGTGGCGGCTTTTCCGGCAGCTTGGACTACGGCACCCGCGCCGAGGCTCTGGCCGCCGCAAACGCCAACGTGGTGACGGAGCTGGTCGCCGCTGCCCGCTGATGATCCTGCCGAAGGTCGCCCTTGTCGGTTGGCCGTGTTCATGCCTACCATCCCCGTCAAGGCGCCCGCGTCGAGGCGCCGCGAGAACGACAGGGAGGGCACGACCGTGGGCGCCACCACTCCGTCCGCCAACACCGCTTTAGGGGCCGCCCCAGGGACCACTTCTGGCGACCTGGGCAAGCGCGCGGCCAATTACGTTCCTCTGACCCCGCTCGACTTCCTGCGCCGCTCGGCGATGATCCACCCGAACAAGGTGGGTGTGGTCTACGGTGACCGCCGCCTGACCTGGGCGGAGGTGGAGCAGCGGTCCCGCGCCCTGGCATCGGCCATTGTCAACGCCGGGGTGCGGACGGGGGAGGTGGTGTCGGTCCTGGCCTACAACACGCCCGCGATGCTGGAGGCCCATTTCGGCGTGCCCGGCGCGGGCGCGACGCTGAACGCCATCAACACGCGCCTGGACGCGGCCAGCGTCGCCTTGATCCTGGAACACGCGGAGAGCCGGCTGTTCCTGGTGGACCGGGGCCTCGCCAACGTGGCCCGTACCGCCTTGGAACGGATGGCGAAACCACCGCGCGTCGTGTGGATCGACGATCCCGCCGCGCAGACGGTCGAGCCGGTGGGCGACCAGGAATACGAGGATTTCCTGCGCACCGGCGATCCCGACCGCCCCTGGCGCCTGCCGGAGGACGAGTGGGAGTCGATTTCCCTGAACTACACCTCCGGCACCACGGGCAATCCCAAGGGCGTCGTCTATCACCACCGGGGCGCGCACCTGAACGCGCTGGCCAACGTCATCGCCTTCGGGCTGCGGCCGGACAGCGTCTATCTGTGGACGCTGCCCATGTTCCACTGCAACGGCTGGACCTATCCGTGGGCCGTCACGTCGGTGGGGGCGACGCACGTCTGCCTGCGCACTGTGGACCCGGCGGAGATTTTCCGGCTGATCGCGGAGGAGAAGGTCACCCATCTCTGCGGCGCACCGATCGTGCTGACCATGCTGATCCACGCGCCGGACGCCGTGAAACGTAAGTTCGAGCACGGCCCCGTGCAGGTGGCGACCGGCGGGGCGGCACCGCCCAGCGCGGTGATCGCCGGCATGGAGCGCATGGGCTTCAGCCTGACGCACCTTTACGGCATGACCGAATGCTACGGCCCCGCCACCCTGTGCGAATGGCAGGAGGACTGGGAGGCGTTGTCGCTCGACGACCGCGCGGTGAAGATGGCCCGCCAGGGTGTGCCGCACGTCACCATGTCGGAGCATTCGGTGCTCAGCCCCGAGACGGGCGAGCCGGTTCCCGCCGACGGGCAGACGCTGGGCGAACTGGTCCTGCGCGGCAACACGGTGATGAAGGGCTACCTGAAGAACCCCAAAGCAACGGAGGAGGCTTTGCGCGACGGCTGGCTGCACACCGGCGACCTCGCGGTGATGCACCCCGACCGCTATGTGGAGATCAAGGACCGCGCCAAGGACATCATCATCTCCGGCGGCGAGAACATCGCGTCCCTGGAGGTGGAGGAGGTCCTCTACAAGCACCCCCACGTCATGGAAGCCGCCGTCGTCGCCCGGCCCGACGCCAAGTGGGGCGAGACGCCCTGCGCCTTTGTCACCCTGAAACCGGGGTCGGAAGGGCAGGTGACCGAGGCGGACATCATCGCCTTCTGCCGCGAGAACCTCGCCCACTACAAGGCGCCGAGGACGGTGGTGTTCGGCGGGTTGCCCAAGACCTCCACGGGGAAGATCCAGAAATTCGTGCTGAGGGATCAGGCGAAGGGGTTGTGAGGGGCGTGGTTGCCGCGAGCCCCCACCCTAACCCTCCCCCACCTGTCGGCGGGGGAGGGGATCAAGCTCCTTCCCCCGCGAAGTGGGGGAAGGTTGGGATGGGGGCGCAGAGTTGACGCTTAGGGGCAAACGATGATCGTTGATCTTTCCGGCCGAACCGCCCTGGTCACCGGGGCCTCCTCCGGGCTTGGCCGGCACTTCGCCACGGTGCTCGCCGGGGCCGGGGCGCGGGTGGCGCTGGCGGCGCGGCGGCGGGACAGTCTGGACGGCGTCGTCGCGGAGATCGCCGCGTCCGGCGGACAGGCCGTCGCCGTTCCCATGGACGTCACCGACGTGGCCTCCGTCCGCGACGGCGTGCGGGAGGCGGCCGGCGTGCTCAATGGCCTGGACATCCTCGTCAACAACGCCGGGACGACCGTCTCCAAGGCCGCGCTGGAGCATACGGAAGCCGACTGGGACGGGGTCGTCGACACCAACCTGAAGGGCGCCTTCCTGGTCGCGCAGGAGGCCGCCCGCGTTATGAAGGACGGCGGAAAGGGCGGTTCCATCGTCAACATCGCTTCCATCCTCGGCCTGCGCGTCGCCGGGCACGTCGCCGCCTACGCCGCGTCGAAGGCGGGGCTGGTGCAGCTGACGCAGGCGCTGGCCCTGGAATGGGCGCGGTTCGGGATCCGGGTGAACGCGCTCGCCCCCGGCTACATGGAAACGGATTTGAACCGCGATTTCCTGGCGACCGATGCGGGGCAGGCGCTGATCAAACGCGTGCCGCAGCGTCGGCTGGGGAAGCTGCCGGACCTCGACGGGCCGTTGCTGCTGCTGTGCTCCGACGCGGCGGCCTACATGACCGGCGCCATCGTCCCGGTGGACGGTGGGCACCTTGTGAACACGCTTTGAAGGACGGGCCTTTCATGGACTTCACCCTGCCGCCGCACATCGAGGAGTACCGCCGCAAGGTGCGGGCCTTCGTCGAGGACCGCATCCTGCCCGAGGAAGCCGACCCGGCCGCCTATGACGAGCATGAGAACATCGCGCCGGCCGTGCTGGAGCGCCTGCGTGGGGAGGCGAAGGCCGCCGGCCTGTGGGCGCCGCAGATGCCGAAGGAGCGCGGCGGGCAGGGGATCGGCATCGTCGGCATGGCCGCCAGCTACGAGGAGATGAACCGCTCCATCTTCGGGCCGGTGGTCTTCAACTGCGCGGCTCCCGACGACGGCAACATGATGCTGCTGAACAAGGTCGGGACCGAGGCACAGAAGGAGCGCTGGTTGCAGCCGATCATCGACGGCAAAGTGCGCTCCGCCTTCGCCATGACCGAACCGCACCCCGGCGGCGGCTCCGACCCGTCGATGATCCGCACCAAGGCGGAGCGCAAGGGCGACTGCTGGGTGATTTCCGGCCACAAGTGGTTCATCACCGGGGCCGGCGAGGCGCAGCACTTCATCCTGATGGCGCGCACCTCGGACGACAAGCGCAAGGGGCTGACCGCCTTCCTGTTCGACAAGGACCAGCCAGGCTGGGAGATCGTGCGCCGCGTGCCGATCATGGGGCCGGAGGAGCACGGCGGTCACTGCGAACTCCGCTTCGACGGGCTGGAAGTGCCGGACGAGAACGTGCTGATGAATGTCGGCGACGGGCTGAAGGTGACGCAGATCCGCCTTGGGCCGGCGCGCCTGACCCATTGCATGCGCTGGACGGGAATGTCCAAGCGCGCCATGGAGATCGCGGCGGCCTATGTGCGCGAGCGCGAGAGCTTCGGCTCCAAGCTGGCCGAGCATGAGGGCGTGCAGTGGATGTTGGGCGACGTCGCCATGCAGATAGAGATCGCCCGCCTGCTGACCATGAAGGCGGCGTGGCAGCTCGACCGCGGCAACTTCGCCCGCAAGGAGGTGTCGATGGCCAAGGTGCACGTCGCCGACACGCTGCACAAGGCGGTGGACACGGCCATTCAGCTGTGCGGTGCAAGGGGCTATTCGAAGGATACGCCACTGGAATGGATGTACCGCTATGCGCGGCAGGCGCGTCTGGTTGACGGCGCGTCGGAGGTGCACAAGATGGTTCTGTCGCGCTTCTACATGGACGAGAGCGACGGATTCTGGTCATGGTCCTGATCAACGACGACAGCCGCCCGCGCCTGGAGGCGTGGCTGGCCGAAGCCACGGGTGCGACGCGCGTGTCCGTGGCCGACGAGGGGCGCCTGGGTGGCGGCGCGATTTCGCTCAACCTCGCGGTGACGCTGGACGTGGAGGGCGGGCCGCTCGCCGGGCGGCACGCCTGCGTGCTGCGCGCCCAGTCGTCGGCGGGCATGAAGGCCAGCATCTCCAAGATGCAGGAATTCGCCGTGCTGCGGGCCGCCTTCGACGCGGGCGTCGCGGCGCCGGAGCCCATCGCCGCCTGCGCCGACCCGGCCGTGCTGGGCACCGACTTCTACATCATGCGCCGGGCGGACGGCGTCGGGGCCGGGCACAAGGTGGTGAAGTCCGACGAGCCGCAGCGCGGGCTGGCGCGCGAGCTGGGGCGGCAACTCGGGCTGCTGCACAAGGCCGGGCCGGACACGGCCGGCCTGGAGGCGCTGCCGCTGTCCGACGCCGCCCCGGCGCTGGCGTGCATCCACAGCTACCGCGACTGGATGGGGGAGGTGGCGGCGCGTGACCCCGTGCTGGCCTGGGGCCTGCGCTGGCTGGAGGTGAACGCACCCCCGCCGGGCGATCTGGTGCTGTGCCACCGTGATTTCCGCACCGGCAACTATCTGGTCAAGGACGGCAAACTGACCGCGATTCTGGATTGGGAGTTCGCGGGCTTCGGCGACCCTATGGAGGATTTGGGCTGGTTCTGCGCGCGGTCCTGGCGGTTCGGCCGCAACGACCGCCAGGCGGGCGGGCTGGCCGGCCGCGAGGATTTCTACGCGGGCTACGAGGAAACGTCGGGGCGCAAGGTCGATCCGCAGGCCGTGGCCTATTGGGAAGCGGCGGCCTATGTGCGCTGGGCCGCCATCGCGCTGTTGCAGGGGCGGCGCCACACCTCCGGCGAGGAACCGTCACTGGAACTGGCGCTGACCGGACGCATGCTGCCGGAGATCGAAATGGACCTGCTGCGGCACCTGAAGGCCGTCGGCCGGACGGTTGAAGAGACGAGCGCCACCGAAGCGAGGGCCGACTGATGCGCGCCAATCCTGATGCGAAGGGGCTGCTGAACATCGCGCTGGAGACCTTCCGCTACGACCTGCTGCCCAACATCCCGCCGGCCCAGCGCTACACCGCGCTGATGATCGCCAACGCCCTGTCCATCGCCCAACGCGAACTAAATGGTCTGGACGACGCCGGGCACGCCATGCTGGCGGCGCTGGCGCCGCTGTATGGGGAGGACGCGGACGGGTCCTTGTCCGGAGATGAATTGCGCAAGCGCGTGGAGGGCCTTCAGCACCGTCTGTGCATTGAGATCGCGGCCGGCGATTTCGACCAGGACGGGCAGGGCATGCTGATGGACTGCCTGGAGGAAATCGTCCGCGCGCGGCTCGGCATCTCCAACCCCAAGGCGCTGAAGTCGTGAGCTTCACGCCACTGGACGGCACGCGCAGCCGCCGCCGCGTCTATCTGATGCGGCATGGGCAGGTGGCCTATTACGACGAGGCCGGGCAGCCGCTGAATCCGAAGCTCGCCGGGCTGACGGAGGAGGGGCGGGCGCAGGCCCGCGCGGCCGGGGAGGCCCTGGCGGCGGTGCCGCTCGACCGGGTGATCTGCTCCGGGCTGCCGCGCACGCGCGAGACGGCCGACCTGGCGGTCGCTGGGCGTAGCTTGGACGTGGAGGAGGCGCCGGGCTTTCTGGAGATCCGCGCCGGCCGCTTTCGCCTGATCCCGCGCGAGGAGCGCGAGGCCGCCTACGTCTACGGGTTCGAGGCGGCGACGGCTCCGGGGGCGCGGTTCGCCGGGGGGGATGCTTTCGAAGAGGTGCAGGCGCGCGTCGTCGCGGCCTTCGAGGCGCTGTTGGCGGAGCCCGGCTGGACGCAACTGCTGCTGGTCGCGCATGACGGGGTGAACCGGCTGCTGCTGTCCTGGGCCTGCGGGGCCGGGCTTGGCGCGCTTGGCGTGTTCGAGCAGGACTTCGCGGCGCTGAACGTGCTGGATTTCGACGCGGAGGATGGGCGCGTGGTGCGGAAACTGATCCGTGCGACGAACGTCACGCCGTGGAATCTGGTGAAGGCGGGGTGTCACCAAACCAGTTTGGAGGAGGTGTTTCGCCCGTTGCTGGTGTTGGACTGAGCAGGACATCCCGGCAAAAACTACCGTTTCAGGACGGCACAGACTGCCGCCCATAATGAGAAGGAAATGCCCGCACGTTCCTCAGCCGGCGCTTCATCTGGGTTGTGGAGGTGCGCGGTTTTGGTCCGTGGGTTGCATGGCTGCCTTGCGCCGCACCGCACCGGGAGGACCAATGCTCACCTTCGCCAACTTTCAACTGGTTCAGTTGGATTTCGCAACGCGGACGGCCAAGCCCTTGAGCGCGGTGGAGGCGGCCGAGCGCGCCGCCAAGTACGCTGCCGCCCGTGGCGGGGCTCCGGCCGCGCCCAAGACCGCGGCCCGCGCGCCGGACAGCATCTCCGTCGATACGATGCTGCTTGATCTCAACAGCGATCATGCGGCGGCGTTTTCCGCTCTTGGCAAGGACAACCAGGACAGGATCATCGCGCTGGCCAAAGAGGGCAAGATCACCGCGAGCACGGTCAGCAGCGCGATGCACCTGTGTCTCGCATCGGTGCGTTCCGAGCGTTGGGAAAACGAGATCCTGCCGTCGCGCCTGACGCCCGAAGAGCGGAAGGAACTCGACGAGGTCGAGGCGGCCCTGCGGCGTATCGGCAACCCGGATCCGATGGCGCTGATGCGGCGTCAATGGGAGATCCGCATGGGCGTGACGGTGGATCCGGCCCGGCCCGGTCTGCCGATCCCGCCGAATCATCCTGGCCTTCACTTCGTCAGCAGTCTCGATCTGATCGAAAATCAACGGCTGAAGGACAATGGCGTCAACGTGGCCGACGATCCGGAGTTCGAGCAGCGGCTGATCGAAAAGCTGCGATCCGGTGAAATCGGCCAGATTTCGCGGCGCTGACGGCTCCTCATACGGCCGGCGCATGAAGGCTTCATGTTTCGGCCGGCCGTATGACCCTCTCGCACATGGCTGGCCATGTGCTGCCGGGTTTGAACCGAAGGCGTTTGATGGAAGCCATCAAACGCCTTCGGTATCACTCCGCGATCGGCTCGTAGAACTCCGGCCCGAAATCGGCGGCCTGCCGGCTGTCCACGTTGAAGGGCTTCTTCAAACTGCCCCGGAAATACTGCTTCACGAGTCCCTGCCACGCCTCGACCGGATCCTCGCCGCGCTTGGCGCAGAGGTGGCCGAACCAGCGTCGGCCGGCGGCGACGTGGGTGATTTCCTCGTCGTGGATGATCTGGAGCAGGCCGGCGCTTTCTTCGTCGCCGAACTCGCGCAGGCGGCGGACGGTGTCGGGGGTGACGTCCAGGCCGCGCGCCTCCAGCACCATCGGCACCACGGCCAGCCGGGCGGCGAGGTCGTGGGCGGTGGTGGTCGCGGCCTGCCACAGCCCGTCATGGGCCGGCAGGTCGCCGTAGCTCGCGCCCAGCTGGTTCAGCCGCTCTTCCAGCATCAGGAAGTGCTTGGCCTCGTCGTCGGCGACCTGGACCCAATCGTCGGTGAAGCCCTTGGGCATGCCCTCGCCCACGAAGCGGCAGACGATGTCCCAGGCGAGGTCGATGGCGTTCAGCTCGATGTGCGCCAGCGCGTGCAGCAAGGCGACGCGGTTCTGCGCGCTGCCGCCGCGCCCGCGCTTGGGCATGTCGCGGGGCAGCTTCAGTTCGGGACGCTCGGGGCGTGTGGGACGCTCGGGCGGGGGCAGGGTGCCGAAGTCGGCGATGCGGCCCTCGCGCCACGCGGCGGCGTACTCTTGCGTCAGCCGCACCTTGTCGAGCGGCGCCGCGGCGGTCAGCACCGCGACGGCCGCCTCACACAGGGTTTTCACCATTCGTCCGTCACCACCCGTAGGCGATGAAGAAGGGGTTGAGGATGTCGTCCTTGCCGTAGACGAGGGGCGAGCCGTCCGGCTGCTCCACCCGGCCGCCGGCGGCGGCGAGGACGGCGTGGCCGGCGGCGGTGTCCCACTCGCTGGTCAGGCCGAAGCGCGGGTAGAGGTCGGCCTTGCCCGCCGCCACCGTGCAAAACTTCAGCGAGCTGCCGCAGCTGACCCGGTCCTTGACCGTGTATTGGGCCAGGAAATTCTCCAGCTCGCCGCCGGAGCCGTGGGAACGGCTGGCCACCACGGTCAGGCCATCGGCGGGCGGCGTGCGGACCTTGATAGGATAATCGTGGCGACCCTCTACCCAATGCACGGCGGTGCCCGGCCCCGCGGCGGCGTAAAGGTCGCCGGTGGCCGGCGCGTAGACGACGCCCAGCACCGGGCGGCCGGCCTCGATCAGGGCGATGTTCACGGTGAACTCGCCGTTGCGGCTGATGAATTCCTTGGTGCCGTCCAGCGGATCGACCAGCCAGAAGCGCCCGCCGGAAATGTCCGGCCTGTGCCCGGCCGCCGCCGCTTCCTCCGACACCACGGGGATGCCGGGGGCGACGTGGTGCAGGGCGGGGATGATGACGTGCTCGGCCGCGATGTCGGCCTGGGTGACCGGGCTGCCGTCGACCTTGGTGGCGGCGTCGATGCCGCCGTTGTAGAAGCGCAGGATCACCTGACCGGCTTCGTGCGCGATGGTCCGCACTTTGGGCAAAAGGCTCGCCACGGCGGCGGCGTCGGTCATGGTTTCCTCCAGGGGACAACAGTCGAACATCGACCATAGCGCGCCGAATGGCCCGGCTGGAAGCCCCGGAAAGTGCAATGGGCATAGGAGCATGCGGATGAACGCGATCTGGCGGGCCATGGAGCCCTCCGACCTCGACACGGTGATGGATATCGCGGACGTCGTGCACCCCGATTACCCGGAGGAGCGCGGCGTCTTCGCCGAACGCCTCGCCCTGTTCCCGGCGGGATGCTGGATGGCGGTGGCCGACGGAATGCCGGTCGGTTACGCGGTGATGCATCCGGGCCGGATCGGCGCGCCGCCGCCGCTCGATTCGCCGTTGGGGAGCCTGCCGGCCGACGCCGACTGCCTCTACCTGCACGACGTGGCGCTGCTGGACCGGGCGCGCGGGCTGGGGCTGGGGGCCTCGGCGCTGGAGCGCGCACGCGCGCTGGCGGCGGAGCGGGGATACGCGCGACTGGCGCTGACCTCCACGCCCAAGGCGCGCGCCTATTGGGACCGCCAGGGCTTCACGCCATTGTCGGGCGAGGGGGCGCTGGCGGCCAAGCTGGCCTCCTATGGCGGTGGCATGACCTATATGACCTTGGCCGTTCGGGCGCGGTGATCGGTCGCGGCTTGCGGGGTGCTCTGACGCTCCTGTTTGCGGTATCAGGGAGCCAACCTCTTGAGAAGGCGAGCGTCCATGCCTGCCGTTCCGCACACCGAGCGCCACTTCACCGCATCCGAAACCGTCCGCGACGTGGTGATCGGCATGGCTGACGGCCTGACGGTGCCCTTCGCGCTGGCCGCCGGTTTGGCGGGGGCGGTGGACGACACCGGGCTGGTGGTGACCGCCGGCCTTGCCGAGATCGTGGCGGGGGCCATCGCCATGGGGCTGGGCGGCTATCTGGCGGCGCGCACGGACGCGGAGCATTACCGGTCGGAATACGCCCGCGAGGTTCGCGAGACGCACGAACTGCCGGAGGAGGAGCGGCGCGAAGTGGCGGCCATCTTCCGCGACTATGGCCTGCAAGGCGCGCAGCTCGATTCCGTGGTGGCGGCCATCGCCAGCGACCGGCAGCGCTGGGTGGACTTCATGATGAAGTTCGAACTGGGCCTGGACGAGCCCAATCCCCGCCGTGCCCCGACCAGCGCCGCGACCATCGGCGGGGCCTATGTGGTGGGCGGGTTGATCCCGCTGGTGCCCTACATCCTGTTGGACCACCTGATGCCGGCGCTGCAAATCTCCGTCGCGGTGACGCTGGTGGCGTTGGCGGTCTTCGGCGCCATCAAGGGGCGGCTGACGGGCATGGGCGCGCTGCGCTCCGGGGCGCAGACGCTGGCCGTGGGCGGGCTGGCGGCGGCGGCGGCCTACGCGCTGGCGAGTTGGATCGGGGGATGACGCTTTACGCCGTCGCCAGCGCCGGTTCGGTCACCAGGGATTCCAAGGACGGGCGGGCGTAGAGATAACCCTGCATCAGGGTGATGCCGAGGTCGCGCAGGACGAGCGACTCCTCCCGGGTTTCCACGCCTTCGGCCACAGGGGTGATGCCGAGGTCCTGGCAGACGCCGAGGATCGCCTTGACGATGCTGCGGCGGGGACGGTCCTGGTCGATTCCGCGCGTCAGTTCCATATCCAGCTTGATCACGTCCGGTTGGAATTCGGCCAGCAGGTTCAGGCCGGAATAGCCGGCGCCGAAATCGTCGATGGCGGTCAGGAACCCCTGGCGCTTGTATTCGCGGAAGATGCTCTTCAGGTGAGCCTGATCCACCACGCGCTCGTTCTCCGTCACCTCGAAGACGATGCGGTCGGGTGGGAAGCCGGTGCGGGCCGCCGCCTCCAGCGTGGCGCGGATGCAGGTCTCGGCCTTGTAGACGGCGTTGGGCAGGAAGTTGATCGACAGCCGCGCATCGCCCATGCCGAGGCGTGCGGCCAATTCTATGGCCTTGATGCGGCAGGACTGGTCGAAGGCGTAACGGTTGTCTTCCGTCACCTGCCCCAGAATCCAGCCGGCGCCCTGGCCTTCCTTGCCGCGCACCAGCGCCTCATGCGCCCAGACGTTGCCGGCCTCGACGTTTACGATCGGTTGGAACGCCATCGTGAAGTCAAAGCCGAGCCCGTTGGCGCACTGGCCGCCACAGCCCTTGGCGTTCCTCTTGGCGCCGTTGTCGTCTGCCGCCATTTCCCCGCTCCCCCTCTCGTTCCCGCCCTTATTGATCGGGCGTGTGAATGGCGCGATTTAAGGCGAATGCTGTTCTTCGGAGTGTGACAAAGGGTCTTTCCATCGGAAAAGGCGCAGGGACATCTTACTCCGCAGCCTGCCTCGTCCGGTTCGCCTGGATGGCCTGCCAGACCGCCTGAGGCGTGGCGGGCATGTCCACATGCTGGATGCCGTAGTCGGACAGCGCGTCCACGATGGCGTTGATGACGGCGGGCGGCGCGCCGATGGCCCCGGCCTCGCCGGCACCCTTCATGCCGAGCGCGTTGGTCGTGCTGGGCACGCAGTTCAATTTCACCTGGATCGGCGGAATGTCCAGCGCGCGCGGCATCTGGTAGTCCATGAAGGAGCCGGTCAGAAGCTGCCCGCTGTCGGGGTCGAACACCACGCGTTCCTGCAACGCCTGCCCGATGCCCTGGGCGATGCCGCCGTGCACCTGCCCGATCACCAGCATGGGGTTTACCACCGTGCCGAAGTCGTCCACGACGCTGTAGTTCACCACCTCCACCACGCCGGTGTCGGGATCGATCTCGACCTCCGCGATGTGGCAGCCGTTGGGGAAGGTGTTGGCCGGCGGGGTCCAGCGAGCCATTTCGGAAAAGGCAACGCCGTTACCATCCGCTGCGGCCTTGGCGGCGACCTCCTTGAAGGAGACGCTGCGGTCGGTGCCGACGACGCTGAAGACGCCCTCCTTGAACTCCACGTCCACGGCGGCGGTTTCCAGCAGGTCGGCGGCCACGTCGGTCGCCTTGGTGACGACGCGGGACGCGCTTTCCGCCAGCGCCGCGCCGCCCACGGGGACGGAGCGGGAACCGCCGGTGCCGCTGCCCCATTTGACGCGGTCGGTGTCGCCCTGGATGACCTCCACATCCTCCGGCGGAACGCCGAGGCGGGAGGCGAGGATCTGCTTGTACGCAGTCTCGTGGCCCTGGCCGTTGGTCTGGGTGCCGATCATCAGCACGATGCGCCCGTCGCCGTTGACCTGAACGGTCGCCTGCTCCGGCCCGCCGCCCGCGCAGGCCTCGATGTAGGTGGAGATGCCAGCGCCGCGCAGCTTGCCGCGCGCCTTGGCCTCCGCCTTGCGGGCGGGCAGCGAGTCGAACGCCGCCAGCGCAAGGCCGTCCTCAAGGTTCTGGACGAACTCGCCGGTGTCGTAGACCTGCCCCATGGGGGTGGCGTAGGGCATCGCCTCCGGCGGGATGAAGTTGCGCCGCCGGATTTCCGCCGGGCCGAGACCTGTGACGCGGCCGGCGTGGTCGATCAGCCGTTCCAGCAGATAGGCGGCCTCCGGACGGCCGGCGCCGCGATAGGCGTCCACCGGCTGGGTGTTGGTGAAGACGCCCTTCACGCGCACATAGACGGCCGGCGTCTTGTAGGACCCGACCAGCATCGCCGAGCCGGCGTCGGTCGGGATGAAGGGGCCGTAGTTCGACAGATAGGCGCCGAGATTCGCCACCGTGTCCACGCGCAGGCCGAGGAAATGCCCATCGGCGTTCAGCGCGAGGCGGGCACGGCTGACATGATCGCGGCCGTGGTCGTCGCTGATGAAGCCCTCCGTCCGCTCGGCGGTCCATTTGACCGGGCGGTTCAGCCGGCGGGCGGCGAACAGGCAGACCATGTACTCGGGGTAGTTGAAGATTTTCATGCCGAAGCCGCCGCCGACGTCGGTGGTGACGACGCGGAATTGGCTTTCCGGCAAATTGAACAGCGTGGAGAACTGCTTGCGCAGGCCGTGCACGCCCTGGCTGGTGACATAGATGACCAGACGCCCGGTGTCGGCCTCCACCCCGGCGAGGCAGGCGCGGCCTTCCATCGGGTTGGGCACCACGCGGTTGTTGACGATCTCCAGCTCCACCACGCGGGCGGCCTTGGACAGCGCCTCCTCAACGACCGGCTCGTCGCCCTGGTCCCAGTCGAAGCACAGGTTGTTCGGCGCCTCGTCCCAAACCAGCGGACGGCCGGGCTCCAGCGCCTCGCGCGTGCCGGTGATCGAGGGAAGATCGTCGTAATCGACCATGACCAGTTCGGCGGCGTCGCGGGCTGCTTCGAGCGTTTCGGCGACTACCACGGCGACCGGGTCGCCGACATGGCGCACGCGGCCCTTGGCCAGCGCCGGACGGGGCGGGGCGATGTAGGGAGAGCCATCGCGCTGCTTCAGCCCGGCCATGCAGGGCAGGGGGCCGATGCCGTCGGCCTCCAGATCCGCCACGGTGAAGACGCCGAGCACGCCGGGCTGGCCAGCGGCGTCCGCCGGATCGATGCCGCGAATGGTGGCGTGCGCGTAGGGCGAGCGCACGAAGACGGCGTAGGTCTGGCCGGGCATCGACACGTCGTCGGTGTAGCGGCCGCCGCCGGTCAACAGGCGGGCGTCTTCGGTGCGGGGGACTGCCTGGCCGATTCCGAACTTCTGCATGGTGCTGGCTCTTTCCGTTCTCGTCCCATGGAGCGCCCCGACAAGATAGGCCCGAGCTTGGCGCAGGGGAACCCCGGCGTGGTGATAGGGGGCGTGGTGCCAGGGGGCATGGTGATAGGGTGGCGCGGATGTCCGCCACGCGCCATATTCAGAGGCATGTGCGGACGCATGCTTCTCACCACGCCGGTTTCGGAACTCCAGAAGGTCTTCGGCGTCCCGGAACGGCCGAACCTCAAGCCTCGTTGGAACGTCGCGCCGACCCAGGATGTGCCGGCCGTGCGGCGGGAGGAGGACGGGCGGCATCTGGCCGTTTTGCGCTGGGGCCTCGTGCCCTTTTGGGCCGATGATCCGTCCATCGGGGCGCGGATGATCAACGCGCGCGCCGAATCGGTGGCGGAAAAGCCGGCCTTCCGCGAAGCGTTCCGCAAGCGGCGCTGCCTCGTGCCGGCGGACGGATTCTATGAGTGGAAACCGGAAGGCAAGCGTAAGCAGGGCTACGCCATCCACCGCCGCGACCGCGCGCCCTTCGCCTTCGCCGGCCTGTGGGAGCGTTGGGCCGGGCCAAAAGGCGGGCCGGCGCTGGAGCGGCCACTCGAGTCGCTGACCATCGTCACCACCACGGCGAACGGCACACTGTCCTTTCTGCACGAGCGGATGCCGGTGATCCTGGACGAGCGGGATTGGGGCCTGTGGCTCGACCCGGCGGCGCCGCGCCCGGCGCTGGAAGGGCTGCTGAAGCCGGCGCCCGACGAGCTGCTGGAAGCCTATTCGGTCGGCCCGCGCGTCAACAGCGTGCGCAATGACGACGAGACCTGCGCGGCCCCGCTCGATGCAACTCCGACGTTATTCTGAGGCCATCGGTCTGGTGGTGGTTGTGCTGGTTCATCTGGCCGGCTCGACGGCTTATGCCCAGGGTGGCACGACCAAAGGAAAGGTCGCCAGCACACCCAATGAAACGTTAAAAGGCAGAGGGGTTGCCGTGGAAGGCGACTTGCTGACCGTCAACGGCGCTCCGGTGCGGTTGATGGGCATCGACGCGCCGGATCCCGGACAAATGTGCAAGAACCGGTACGGTCGCGAGCTTGATTGCTTCCGCATCGCCACGGCGGTGCTGGCGAACATACTGAAGGACGAGGAGGTCACGTGCACCATCGCGGAGAGGGACCGCAACGGGCAGAAGATGGGCGAATGCCGCGTGCGCGGCGTGGATCTGGGCGCGGCGATGGTGTCGCGCGGCTGGGCCTTCGCCTACCGCAGCCTGTCGCCGACCTATGCCTCCGGAGAGGCCTTCGCGCAGAGCCGGACGTTGGGGCTGTGGGCCGGAAAGGTCGAGAAGCCCTGGCAGTGGCGGTCGCGGCAGCAGCGGGAAAAGGCGCGCTGACCTCTGCCAACCGGGGAATGCCCACTCGGCTTTTTTTCGGTTCGCGGCCCGGATGGGGCGTGATAGTGTTTCAGGAAGTTAATGGATAATTAACCAAGCCCAGCCGGGCGGCACGTTCGGTGCCGGGGACCGGATGGCTCAACCAGACGGCGCGGAAGAACGGGTCATGCGAGTCTACGCACGCCAACTCTACGATCATCTGCCGTATCTGCGCCGCTACGCGCGCGCGCTGACCGGATCGACCGACGCGGGCGACGATCTGGTGACCCGCTGCGTCGAGGTCGCCGTGATGGCGCCGTCGCGCTTCGGGTTGGAAAGCGGGGCGCGGGTGCCGCTCTACGCGCTCCTGCATCTGCTGTTCGATGACAATGGAGAGGAAGGGGGCGACGGAGAAGGGAAACCCGCGCCCTCGCCCCATCCCATCGAACGCGCGCTGGCCACCCTGCCGGAGGGCGAGCGGCGCATGTATTTGCTGATCACTCTGGAAGGGCTGTCGGTCACCGAGGCCGCGCAGGTCCTTCAGATCACCCCGGCCGAGGCGACGGAGCGGCTGAACACCGCGCGCGAAAAGGTGCGCGCGGCGCTGACCCAGCGTGTGCTGGTGGTCGAGGACAACCCGATCCTGGCGATGGAGATCGGCTCCCTGGTCGCCGACATGGGCCATGTGGTCTGCGGCACCGCCGTGAACGAGAAGGAAGCGCTGGAACTGCTGGAGGCCGAGCAGCCGACGCTCGCGCTGCTGGACGTGCGGCTGGCCGACGGCGACAGCGGGGTGGAGATCGCCCGCCGCCTGCGCCAGAAGCGCGCGTTGCGCACCATCTTCGTCACCGCCTTCGACGGCGACCTGGAGGAGGCGAACGCCCGCCACCTGGGCCAGATCGTCCGCAAGCCCTTCACCAACGAGGCGATCAAGGCGGCCATTTCCCGCGCCGTCTTCATGCCGACGCCAGTCGCGCTGGCGTAACGGTTCAAGAACGCGCGCACAAGGAGAGAGGGCGGCCGGTGGGGCCGCCCTCTTTCAGTTTCTGCCAGGATGACCGGAAATCAGACCGTCGTCCGACGGCCAACCACCATGCGATAGATCGCAAGGATGATGATCGCGCCGACGATGGCGCCGATGAAGCCGGCCCCTTCACCGGCCCGGTACCAGCCGACCGCCTCGCCCAGATAGGTGGCGACGAAGGCGCCCGCGATACCGAGCAGCGTCGTGATGATGAAGCCGCCCGGATCCCGGCCCGGCATCAGGAACTTGGCGACGATGCCGGCCAGGAAGCCGATGATGATCGTCCAAAGGATACCCATAACCCAACTCTCCCTGCTGTTGCGGGACCCTCTTCCCAATGACCCATAACGCGCGGGACGCCGAATGGTTCTGCCCCGAACGAGGAACCTTTGCGGATGACCCCATGTTGTCCCGGCGCCATGTGAGGTCCCACGCAAGGGCTTCCACCCAGGGAGTGTCAGGATGAAACGCATCAATGCGAAGGCCGCGGCGCTGGCCGTGGCGCTGGCGATACCGGCGTTGGGTTCGGCGGCGCTGGCGCAGCAGTCCACCAAACCCGGCCAGCCGCCGGGCGCCCCGGCGCTGGGCATCGCCGACCCGACCACGGCGCAGGCCGGCAAATCCACCACGCTGGGCGAGACGAGCACCGCCGCCGGTTTCGCCCAGGCCGCCGCCGCCAGCGGCATCTTCGAAGTCGAATCCGGCCGTCTCGCCATGGACAAGTCCAGCCGCGAGCCGGTGCGCGCCTTCGGCAGCCAGATGGTCCAGCACCACACCACGGGGAACCAGCAACTGATGGCGCTGGCCCGCGCGCACGGGATCGAACCGCAGCCGATCCTGGCCGGGCAGCAACAGCAGATGATGACGCAGATGCAGGGCTTGTCGGGCAACGAGTTCGACCGCCAGTTCCTGACCAATCAGGTGGCCGCGCACCAGGATACCATCCGCATTTACGAGCAGGCCCGCACCTCCACCGATCCGGGCATGCAGCCCTTCCGCGAGTTTGCGGCGCAGACAATCCCGATGCTGCAGCAGCATTTGCAGCAGGCGCAGGCTTTGGCCGGCTCGGGCGTGCCGACCGCCCAGCAATAACGTCCGGCAACAATAGGGGGGCGACCGAAGGTCAGGGTGGGGGTGGCTGGCGGTCCTTGATACAGTGCGCGGGTTCCACCGTGCGTTGAGGATCGCCGCCGCTGCTTATGCCGTCTCCCAGCACCGATCGGCATCCGACCGCCCCGCCGTTCCAGCGGTTGCGGCTGGGGGCGGTGTGTCCGGATGCCGGGCTTCCGCCGCTTTTCGACGGCGAGAGCTGGACACATCTCGGCGACCCGTCTTACCGACCGGTGGAGCCCCTGTGGCGGCGTGTCGCCGGTCTGCTGCGGCGTCCCTCCCCCGCCGCCGGCGTCCGGTTTCAGCCATGGGTCTATCGCAAGGGCGACCGGCTGCCGTTCGAGGACGGGGCCTTCAGCCTCGTCGTCACCGAGGATTACCTGCAACGCCTGTTCTTCGACGAGACGCTGGCGCTGCTGCGTGAGTGCCGTCGCGTTCTGCGCGTTGGCGGCGTGCTGCGCGTGGCGGTGCCGGACGCCGACTTGCGCACCTACGCGCGGCCGGAGCCGCCCGGCTATCCCGACCGTCGCATGCCCTTTACCCACCCGGCCAAGCACCGCACGCGCTGGTCGGTCTACATGCTGGCGGAGACGTTGACGCTCGCCGGTCTTCAACCGGTGCCGCTGGTCTATTGCACCAGGGACGGCGCGTTCCAGGACGCAGTCCCCGGCTTCCGGACGGCCGGATACGAGGGGGTGGCGGACCCCCTCGTGTTCACGCTGGACTGCGTGCGGAACCGCCGTGCGTTGATCGTGGACGGCGTGCGGCGTTAGTCGGCTACCAGCGCAGCATGCGGATGTTTTCGGCGTAGCGGTCCGGGCCGCCAGTGAAGGTGGCGGTACCGGCGACCAGCACGTCGGCGCCGGCCTCGATGGCGATGCGCGCGGTCTCGCCGTTGATGCCGCCGTCCACCTGAAGGTCGATGGGCTTGCCCAGCGCGTCGATGCGCTTGCGCAGCTCGCGGATCTTCGGAAGCTGGCTGTGGATGAAGCTCTGCCCGCCGAAGCCGGGGTTCACCGTCATCACCAGCACGAGGTCGAGGTCCTCCAGCAGATAATCCACGGCCTCCAGCGGGGTGCCGGGGTTCAGCGACAGGCCGGCCTTCTTGCCGTAGGACTTGATCAGCTGGATCGTGCGGTGGACGTGCGGGCCGGCCTCCGGATGGACGGTGATGATGTCGGCCCCGGCTTCCGCGAAGCCGGCGATGTAAGAATCGACCGGCGAAATCATCAGGTGCACGTCGAACGTCTTCGCCGTGTGTGGGCGGAGCGCCTTTACGACAGCCGGGCCAATGGTGATGTTCGGTACGAAATGGCCGTCCATCACGTCGATGTGGATGTAGTCGGCGCCCGCCGCATCGACGGCGCGCACCTCCTCGCCCAGCCGGGCGAAATCGGCGGAGAGGATGGACGGGGCGATCTTGACCGGGCGCATGGGCGGAGTCCTTGGAAAACGGGCGAAACGCGCCATCCCATAGCATGGGTCGTGCCCGCATCCCAACCCTCCGCCCGATCCTTCATCATTTTCGCAGGCGCGGAATCCGCTTTACCGACCTACCCCTTCGTTATATTGATGATACCGCTGTATCGGTATGGATATAGGGTTCCGCTTCAAGGAGGTTGGCATGGCGTCGATGCGCGGTTCGAAGCTGAAGGGGGCTGTGGTCGTTCTAGCTATGACGGCGGCGGTGATGGTGTCGGCGCCGGCCGCGCACGCTCAGGACGTTCTGGTGCTGGCTGCCGCCAGCCTGAAGAACGCGCTGGAGACCATCGCCAAGGACTTCCACAACAAGAGTGGCGTCACGGTCACGTCCTCCTTCGCCGCCAGTTCAGCGCTCGCCAAGCAGATCGAGAACGGCGCCCCGGCCGACATCTTCCTCTCGGCCGATCTGGACTGGATGAACTATGCGCAGAAGCGCGACCTCATCAAGGCGGACAGCCGCATCAACCTTCTGGGCAACGATCTGGTGCTCATCGCGCCCAAGGATTCCAACGTCGCCGTCGATCTGAAGACGGGTTTCGACCTCGCCGCCGTGCTGGGCGACGGGCGTCTGGCGACGGGCGATCCCAGCAACGTGCCGGTCGGCAAGTACGCTCAGGCGGCGCTGGAGAAGCTCGGCATGTGGGCGGCCATCGCGCCGAAGCTGGCCCGCGCCGACAACGTGCGAGCGGCCCTGGCGCTGGTCAGCCGGGGCGAGGCGCCACTGGGCATCGTCTACCGGACCGACGCGGTCATCGACAAGGGCGTGAAGATCGTCGCCACCTTCCCGGCCGACAGCCACCCGCCCATCACCTATCCGCTGGCTTTGACCGCGACGAGCAGGAACGCCAACGCGCAGCTGTTCTACAGCTATCTGAAGTCGTCGGAGGCGCTGGGCGTGTTCCGCGAATTCGGCTTCGTTCCGGTGGCCAAGCCCGAGTAAGCTGCGGGGATGGACATCCTTTCCCCCATGGAGGTGACCGCCGTCCTGCTCAGCCTGCGCGTGGCGGGATGGGCGATCGTGGTCAGCCTACCCCTCGCGGTGCTGGCGGCCTGGGTGCTGGCGCGCTGGAACTTTCCCGGAAAGACGCTGCTGGACGGGCTGATTCACCTGCCGCTGGTCATGCCGCCGGTGGTGATCGGTTATATTCTGCTGGTTACAATGGGGACGCGCGGGCCGATCGGGGGATGGCTGTACCAGACCTTCGGGATCAAGCTGATCTTCACGGCGGAGGGCGCGTCGCTGGCAGCGGGCGTGACCTCCTTCCCGCTGATGGTGCGGGCGGTCCGCCTGTCGGTGGAGGCGATCGACACGGGCCTGGAGGCGGCGGCGCGCACGCTGGGCGCCGGCCCCATCGACCGCTTCGTCAACATCATGCTGCCGCTGATGGCTCCGGGGCTGCTGGCGGGCGCCATCGTCGCCTTCGCCTCGGCGCTGGGTGAGTTCGGGGCGACCATCACCTTCGTCTCCAACATTCCCGGTCAGACGCAGACCCTGCCGCTGGCGATCTACGCGGCGACGCAGCAGCCGGACGGCGAGGCCGTGGCGGCGCGGCTGGCGACCATATCCTTCACAATCTCCCTGGTGGCGTTGATGCTGTCGGAAGTCCTGGCGCACCGGCTGCGCCTTCTGATCGGGCAGCGCTGAGCCATGCTGGACGTCGCCATCCGCCAGATGCTGGGCAGCTTCGACCTGGACATCGCCTTCGCGACGGAGAACCGGGGCGTCATTGCCCTGTTCGGCCGCTCGGGCTCCGGCAAGACCTCGGTCATCAATGCGATTTCCGGGCTGCGGCGCCCGGATGCCGGGCACATCCGCGTGGACGGCGTGACCTATTACGACAGCCGCGAGCGGATCGACATCCCGGTGGAGAAGCGCCGCGTCGGCTATGTCTTCCAGGACGCGCGGCTGTTCCCGCACATGAAGGTGCTGACCAACCTGGAATTCGGCCTGCGCCGGGTGCCGGAACCAGAACGCCGCATCGCGCTCGGCCCCGTGGTGGAACTGCTGGGCCTGTCGCACCTGCTGGACCGCCGGCCGCGCAACCTGTCCGGCGGCGAGAAGCAGCGCGTAGCACTCGGCCGCGCCCTGCTGTCGCAGCCGCGCATCCTGTTGATGGATGAGCCCATGGCATCGCTGGACGCGGCGCGCAAGGCCGAGATCATGCCCTACATCGAGCGGCTGCGGGACGAACTGAACATCCCCATCGTGCTGGTCAGCCACGCCATCGACGAGGTGGTGCGGCTCGCCACCACGCTGGTGCTGATCGCGGAGGGGCGCGTGGTGGCGTCCGGTCCGGTGGGGGAGGTGCTGGGGCGTCTGGACATCGCCGCGACGACCGGCGTGCAGGACGTGGGAGCAGTGCTGGACCTGACCGTCGCCCGGCATGAGGAGGCGGACGGCCTGACCCTGCTGGCCTTCGACGGCGGCACTCTGGCCGTCCCGCATCTGGCCGTGGAGCCGGGACGCGCGGTGCGCCTGCGTGTGCACGCCCGCGACGTGATCGTGGCGCTGGAACCGCCGGCCGGCATCAGCGTCCGCAACGCGCTGAAGGGCCGCATCGTGGAGTTCGCCGAGGTCGGCCCGGCCAGCGTGGATCTGCGCATTGCGGTCGGCAGCGCCTTCCTGATCGCGCGCATCACCCGGCAGGCGTTCCGCGACCTGGGGCTGGCGCCGGGGCGCGAGGTGTTCGCTCTGGTCAAGGGCGTGGCCTTCGACCCGGAACTGGTGGCGTCGATGAGGGCGCCGGCCGTGGTGGACGTGTAGTGTGTTGAGGGAAGTACGAATTTTTCACGGATTGCACGGATTTCGGCACGGATTACACGGATTTTTTTGATCTTGGCTCCGTGCGGGCTGACCGGACAAGCAACGCTCGGCGAGCCTTAAAATCCGTGAAATTCGTGGTCAAATCCGCGAAATCCGTGAAGAATGAGTGCTTCGCGTAAAAGCCGTCACCCGCCGCTCTTGCACCCCGGCTTCACCCCCGGATCGCCGGAGAAGCTGCCGTCGTCCGGCGGTTCGCCCTCTGCGCCGTAATCCTCGTTGACGGTGGCCTGCAGCGCGGCCAGCCGGTGGGCGGTGGCGACGTGGGCTTCGCGTTCGACGGCGCGGTAATGGTCGATGACCTGCTCGCCGAAGGCGGTCAGAGCGGTGCCGCCGCCGTGCTTGCCGCCCACGGCGGCCGAGACGACCGGCTCGCGGAAGATGCGGTTCAGGTCGTCCACCAGCAGCCAAGCTCGGCGGTAGGACATCTCCAGCGCCCGCGCGGCGGCGGAGATGGATCCGGTTTCGCGAATCTGCTCCAGCAGCTTGATCTTGCCGGGGCCGATGGAGCCGCCGGGCTCGAAATCGATACGGATACGCAGGCGCGTCATGCCGTGGCCTTCGCCAGATAGGCCTTGGCGCCGTCCAGCGTGATCAGCTGGGGATAGTCCAACTCCGGAATCTGAACGTCGAGGACGCGTTCCAGCTTCATCACGTAATTCAGGAAATCCACCGAATCGAATTCGATCTGGTCGCGGAACGGGCGATCCGGGGCGAGCGCCGCCGGGTCGGCGTCCGGCGCCACCGCGCGCAGGCACTCCAACACCGCTTGCTCGATCCGGTCCATCGCATCCTCTCCGCTTGCGCTGCCGCTTCCGTATGGGGCGCCCACAGGGCATCATGACCCGGTGAAACCTGACCGGACGCCGGCCAAAAGGCAAGGTGTACCAGAGCCGCAGCGGGGGAAATCATGCCGGTTCGCGAGCTGGAGGCTCTGTTCTGTCCCAAGGGCGTCGCCGTGGTGGCCGAAGGCGACCCGCCGCTGGCCCGCGTCGCGGCGCGCAACCTCGCGGCCGGCTATGGCGGTGTGGTGCAGCGGGTGGAGGCGTCAGCCCTGGCCTCGCTGGCGTCGGTACCCGAACTGGTCCTGATCGCCGCCCCGGCGGAGAGGCTGGCGGCTTTGGTGGCGCAGGTCGGGGCGGGCGGGGCAAGGGCGGCGCTGCTGCTGGGGGCTCACGGCGACGATCCGGATCTGCGCCTTCGCCTGCGCGCGGCGGCGCGGGAACATGGGGTACGCCTTTTGGGACCGGCCAGTCTGGGCGTTGCGGTGCCAAGCCGGCGCTTCTACGCCGGAGCCTTCCACCGGCCGCCGCCGGCCGGCCGGGTGGCGTTGGTGGCGCAGTCCGGCACCCTGGCCGGGGCGGTCATCGACTGGGCCCACCGGCGGGAGGTGGGGTTCTCGCACATCGCCGTGCTGGGCGACGCGATGGACGTGGGCGTGGCCGATCTGCTGGATTACCTGTCGGCGCAGCCGGAGTGCCAAGCGGTTCTGCTGGTGCTCGACGCGCTGACCGACGCGCGGCGGTTCGTGTCGGCGGCGCGGGCGGCGTCCCGGCTGAAGCCCGTCATCGTGCTGCGCACCGGCAGGCGGGATGGCGACGACCGGGTGTTCGACGCGGCGATCCGGCGCGCCGGTCTGCTGCGGGTGGCGGCGTTGGAAGAGCTGTTCGACGCGCTGGAAACGCTGGCCGTGTCCACGCCGATCCGGGGCGACCGGCTGGCCATCGTTGCCAATGGCCGTGGTGTCGGGCGCCTAGCCGCCGATGCGCTGCTGGAGGGGGGAGGGCGGCTGGCGGTCCCGGCAGAGCTTCCTAATCCGCTGGATTTGGGCGAAGGGGCGGAGGGGGCGGCCTACGCGAACGCCTTGGGCCGCTTGCGCGCGGACAAGGCGGTGGACGCGGTGCTGTTGCTGCACGCCCCGACCGCCTTGGCCGCGGCCGGCGATGTGGCGCGCACCGTCGCGGCGGCCATCGACGCCTCCAGCCGTACGCCGGTCCTCACCAGTTGGCTCGGCGAGCGTGACGCGGAGCACGCGACGGGGGAGCTGGCGCGCCACCATGTCCCGGTCTTCGACACGCCGGACCGGGCGGTGCGGGCCTTTCAGCACGCGTTGGCCTTCCGCCGCAACCAGGAGCTTCTGACCGAGACTCCGCCCTCCGTGCCCGAGGATTTCGTCCCCGATGCGGCGGCGGCGCGGCGGGTGATCGACGGGGCGCTGGTCGCCGACCGTGCTGCGCTGACCGACGCCGAGGCGCGGGCGCTGTTCACCGCCTACGGCATTCCGGTGGCGGGCGTGGACGCGTTTCCCGGCCACGATCTTGCCGTGACGGTGCATGAAGACGCGCAGTTCGGACCGGTGCTGACGGTTGGGCATCTCGCCGCGCGCTTTCCCGGAGAGACGGCGGTGGCCCTGCCGCCGCTGAACATGGCGCTGGCCCGCGAGGCGCTGGAGCGCGTGCCCGCGGTGCGTCTGGCGCTGGAAGAGGGGCTGGACGCCGCCACGCTGGATTCGGCAGCACTGCTGCTGGTGAAGGTCGCACAATTGGTCGCCGACGTCGAGGATGTGGCGCAGTTGACGCTCGTGCCGGTGCGGCTCGGCTCCGGCGGTGTCCGGGCCGGAGGCGCGATGGCGCGTCTGGTCGAGGCCGGCCAGCGCCGCGCACCCTTCGCCATCCGTCCCTATCCGAAGGAGATGGAGCGCCCGCTGCCCCTGGCGGACGGCCGCACGCTGTTGCTCCGTCCCTTGGTCCCGGAGGACGAACCGGCCTTGAAGGCCCTGTTCAAGCGCCTGACCCCCGCCGAAATCCGGCTGCGCTTCTTCACCCAGAAGCAGGAACTGACGCACAGCGTCGCCGCCCGCATGACTCAACTGGACTACGATCGCGAGATGGGGCTTGCGGTCGCCGAGCTTGGCCGGCCGGGTGTGGCGACGGTGCACGGGGTGGTGCATCTGGCCTCGACGCCGGATGGCGATCGGGCCGAGTTCGCGGTGATGCTGGCGCACGACATGGCCGGGCTGGGGCTCGGCCCCGTGCTGATGCGCCGAATCATCGACCACGCTCGCGCTACTGGGTTGAAGGAGGTGTTCGGGGAGGTGCTGCACGAGAACCGAGCCATGCTGCGCCTGTGCGAGGCGTTCGGCTTCACCCGCCACACGCAGAAGGACGATCCGGCGGTGGCTCATGTGGTGCTGACGCTGTGACCGGCCGCGCCGCCTACTGGGCCGAGGAGGCCGCTTCGCTGACGGCACCCTGGGGTGGGATCAACATGGCCTGGGCAGCGGTGGACCGGCATGTGGCGGCGGGGCAGGGCGAGCGCGTGGCCTTACGCTGGATCGGCCGTGACGGTGCCGTGAGGGCGATGACCTACGCCGAGTTGGCTGACGCCAGCGGGCGTTTCGCCGCCGTGCTGCGCGGCATGGGCGTGCAGCCGAGGGAGGTGGTGGCAACGCTGCTGCCGCGCCTGCCGGCGCTGTATGTCGCTGCACTCGGCGCGGTGAAGGCGGGCTGCGTCTACGCGCCGCTGTTCGCCGCTTTCGGGCCGGAGCCGGTGCGCCTGCGCCTGTCCTTGGCGAAGGCGCGGCTTGTGGTGACCACGGCGGCCCTGTGGGCGCGGAAAGGGACGGCGGAGGTGCCGGCGCTGATGGTGGACGAGGGGTGGGGGGAACGGCTGGCCGCCGTGGAGCCTCTGCCTTGCGCCCGCACGACGGCGGACGATCCGGCACTGCTGCACTTCACCAGCGGCACGACGGGGGCGCCGAAGGGGGCGCTGCACGGGCACGGCGCCATCGTCGCGCAGCACGCAACGGCGCGGACGGCGCTCGGTCTGCGGGCCGGCGATGTCTACTGGTGCACGGCCGATCCGGGCTGGGTGACAGGGACGGTCTATGGGATTTTCGCACCGCTGGCGGCGGGCGCGACGCTGGTCGCCGACGAGGGCGACTTCGATCCCGCGCGCTGGTACGCGCTGATGGAGCGGGAGCGCGTCGTCGTCTGGTACACCACACCAACCGCCATCCGCCTGCTGATGCGCTCCGGCACGGAACTCGCGCGGCGCTACGACCTGTCCAGTCTTCGCCATCTCGCGAGCGTCGGCGAACCGCTGAACGCCGAGGCCGTGACCTGGGGGCGGGAGGCGTTCGGCCATCCCTTCCACGACACATGGTGGCAGACGGAAACGGGCGCCATCATGCTCGCCACCCCGCCGGGGGAGCCGGTGATTCCCGGCACGCTGGGCTTCACGGTTCCGGGGATCGAGGCGGATGTGTGGGGCGAGCCGGGCGGGGTGAGGGAACTGGTCCTGCGCTTGCCCTGGCCCTCTCTGTTCCAGGGCTATCTAAACGACGCGGAACGCACGCGCGCCTGTTTCGCGGACGGCTGGTACCGCAGCGGCGACCTTGCCACGCGGGACCCGGACGGGCGGTTCCGCTTCGTTGGGCGGGTGGACGACATCATCAAGACCTCGGGTCACCTCGTCGGCCCGTTCGAGGTGGAAAGCGTCCTGTTGGAACACCCTGCGGTCGCCGAGGCCGGCGTGATCGGCAAGCCCGACGTGGTCGCGGGGGAGTTGGTGAAGGCGTTCATTGCGTTGAAGCCGGGCTTCGCGCCGTCCGAGGATCTGACCCGCGATCTGATCGCGCACGCCCGGCGCCGGCTCGGCCCCGCCCTGGCGCCGCGCGAGGTGGCCTTCGCCGACGCCCTGCCGCACACCCGCAGCGGCAAGATCCTGCGCCGGCTTCTGAAGGCCCGTGAACTCGGCTTGCCGGAGGGGGACCTTTCAACCCTTGAAAGCGGCGGGAGATAAGGCACCCGCTTCCGGGTTATGGTGGCAGCCCACCGCACGGCACGAGTTCCCATGGCCTTCTTCGTCCCACCCACGCGCCGCCGTCCCTATGGACACCGCCTGTTCTTCCCGGCCGCCGCGCTCTACGCGGCGCTCAGCGTGCCCTTGTGGGTGGCGGGGTATTTCGGCTGGCTCGGGCTCGGCTGGACGCCGGCTCTGCACGCGCATGAGATGCTGCTGGGCTACGCGCTGGCGGTGGTCGGCGGCTTCCTGTTGACGCGGCCGTCGAAGCTGGTGACCGGGATTGCCTTCGCCGCGTGGCTGGCAGGGCGGGCGGCGGTGTTGGGCGGGTTGCCTCTGCCCATCGCGGCGGCGATCTCCTTGGTCTATCCGGTGGTGCTGTTCCTGGCGGCCGGGGTGCCCTTCCTGAAGGCGGCCAAGAGCAGCCACAACGTCCTGTTCGGACCGGTGATCGGCGCCTTCGCGCTCGCCGAGGCCTTGGCCTGGTGGGGCGGCGACGGCGGCCGGATGGGAGCACTGTTCGCCCTGCACCTGATCGGCATCCTGATGCTGGTGATGGGCGGGCGGATCATCCCCTCCGCCACCGCCGGGGAGGTGCGCGAGCAGGGCGGAGCGCCGGTCGAGCGGGTGCAGCCACGCCTGGAATGGGCGGGCATCGCCGGAGCGGTGGTGGCGGCCGTGACCGTGGCGGCGGACGTGGTCCCCTGGGTTGGGGCGGTGGGCGCGGCCGTGGCCGGCGTCACAGCCTGGGCGCGGCTGGCGCGCTGGCGTACCGGCGCGGTTCTGCGGCGCCCGGATCTGTGGAGCCTGCATCTTGGCTACGGCTGGCTCGGGCTCGGCTGGGTGTTTCTGGGGATCGAGCGGGTGGACCCGCTGGCCGGCGGGGCGGGGTGGCATGTGCTGGGGGCGGGGGCGCTGGGCACGCTCGCCGCGTCCATGATGCTGCGCGCGACCTTCCAGAGGGAAGCCCAGCCGACCGTCTTCCCGCGCACCGCGACCGTCGCCATGGGGCTGGTCAGCCTTGCGGCGGCCCTGCGCGTCGCGGCGGCGAGCACCGCGCCGGACTGGCTGATGCCCGCCTCGGCCCTGGTCTGGGCGGCGGCGCATCTGCTGGTGCTGTGGGTGCTGCTGCGCGTGCCCCGGCGGCTGTAACAAGGCGGACATAAGCAGGAAGCGGCATTTTGTCCTATCCAATACCGCAGTATACCCAAAGAATGGGAATTCTGGCAGATTGTCGCCCATGAAGCTGATCGCGCATCCCCTTTCGGGCGCCATGCCCGACATCCGCCCCGCCCGCGCCACCCGCGACTGGATCGACGCTCTGCCGGACCAGTACGGCTACCGCTGTCTGCCGCTGAACATCGCCAGCATGCACGGGTGGGAGGTCTGCGCCCCCTGCCGCGTGTCGGCGGTGTGGACCGGGGGTAAGGGCATCGACGCCATCACCGTGACGGCGGAGGAATCGCATCCCCTTCTGCCCGCCAGCCATTTCGGCAGCGGCATCCTGACCTTCCACATCGGCGTGCTGTTCCGCACCCCGCCGGGCATCAATCTGATGGTGACCGGCCCGATCAACCACCCCAAGCACGGTATCCACGGCCTGTCCGGCGTGATCGAAACCGACTGGTCGCCGTACCCCTTCACCATGAACTGGAAATTCACCGCCCCGGACACCGAGGTGGTGTGGGAGAAGGGCGAACCCTACGCGACCCTGATCCCGGTCCAGCGCGGTTTGGTGGAAAGCCTGGAGCCGGAGGTGCGCGACCTCGACAGCGACCCGGAACTGGCCGCGCAGTACCGCGCCTGGGCGGAATCCCGCAGCCAGTTCAACGCCGACCTGAAGGACCCCACCAGCGCCGCCGTGACCGAGCGCTGGCAGAAGGGCTATTACCGTGGCCTGCGCCCCGACGGCGCCGATGGCTGCCCGGAGCACCAGACCAAGGTCCGCCCGAAGCCCTTTCCGTCGCAGTCTTGAGTTACGCAGCCTCGGCCTTCGCCTCTTTCGCCGAACGCAGGGGCAGTTCCTTCAGGAACAGGGTCAGCCCCAGTGACACGACGGCAAGGCCGGCCGCCAGCAGGAACAGGGTGGCGAAGCCGTGCTCGAAGGCGGTCAGCGCGGTGGCGCGGGCGGCTTCGGGCAGGCTGGCAAGCGTGGCCGTGCCATGCTCCATCACCTCCCGGCCGCTGATGCCCGGCAGTCCGGCGGCGTTCAGCCGGGATTCGACGTCGGCGGCGAAGACGGCGCCGAACACCGCCACCCCGACCGAACCGCCCAGCGAGCGGAAGAAGCCCACCGACGCCGTGGCGGCGCCCAGGTCGCGGCGGTCCACGGCGTTCTGCACGGCCACCGTCATCACCGGCATGACGAGGCCCAAGCCGATGCCCAGCGGCACCAGGATCAGCGTGGACCAAATCCCGCTTTCCGCCACCGCCGGCACCAATCCCAGGGCCAGATACATCGCCGCCGCCAGCGACAGCCCGGCCAGCGGAAACACCTTGTAGCGGCCGGTGCGGGCGATCAGGCGACCGCCGCCGACCGCGCCCAGCGTCATGCCGAAGACCAGCGGCAGCAGCAGCAGGCCGGACGCTGTGGCGCTCGCCCCGCGCACCAGCTGCAGGTGCATCGGCAGGAAGACGATGCCGGCGAACAGCACCATGGCGGACACCGCCACCACCGGGTTGGCGATGGCGACCACCGGCAGGCGGAACAGGTGCAGCGGCAGGATCGGCTCCTCCACCCGCCGCTCATGCACGATGAAGCCGGCGAGCATGGCGAGGCCGGCGGCGATCAGGCCGAGGATGATTGGGGAGGTCCAGGGCAGGGCGGTGCCGCCGCGCGACACCACGAACAGCAGCGCCGTCACCGCGCCCATCAGCAGGATGGCGCCGAGGAAGTCGATCTTCGGCTGCGCGCGCCCGGTGGACAGCCGCCCAAGCGCCCGGTTGGTCATCACCAGCGCCGCCGCCCCCAGCGGGAGGTTGATGAGGAAAATCCAGTGCCAGCTGAGCATCTCCGTGAAGACGCCGCCCAGCAGCGGCCCGGCAACGCTGGCCAGCGCGAAGACGCCGCCGATCAGCCCCTGGTAGCGTCCGCGCTCGCGCGGGGCGACCACGTCGCCGATGATGGTGAAAGCCAGCGCCATCAGCCCGCCGCCGCCCAGCCCTTGAATCGCCCGGAACAGGATCAGCTGCGTCATGCTCTGCGACAGCACGCAGAGCACGGAGCCGATCAGGAACAGGAAGATCGCGGCCTGCAACACCCGTTTCCGCCCGTAGAGGTCGCTGAGCTTACCGTAGATCGGCGTCGTCGCGGTGGAGGCCAGCAGATAGGCGGTGACCACCCAGGGCAGGTCGTCCAGGCTGCCGAGGTCGGCGGCCATGGTCGGCAGGGCCGTCGCGACGATGGTCTGGTCCATCGCCGCCATCAGCATGGCGAGCGCCACGCCGCTGAACACCCGCAGGATCTCGCGGTGGGTGAAGACGGGGTGGTCGGCGGTGTGGTCGGTCATGGGGCGTGGTCGGTCATGGTTTGTCGGCTTCGCCGTGAGGCGGCGCGGGCACACCATAACCCCCAAGGCGTTCCGTGCAAGGACTCCGCCGCGAATGGCTGCCAATCCCGTGAGGATGTATGCTCTCAACGGATTGCCGCCGCCGCCATTTCTCACTCCATGCTGACTGTCCAGGGACTGTCCACGCGCGTGCTGAAACCCGCCTCCTTCCGCCTGGATGCCGGGGAGTGCGTGGCCGTTCAGGGACCGTCCGGCGCGGGAAAATCCGTGCTTCTGCGGGCGGTGGCCGACCTCGACCCGTCGGTCGGTGACGTGCGGCTGGACGGGATGCGTCGGGAGGACATGACCGCCCCGGACTGGCGCCGCCGCGTCACCTATGTTCCCGCTGAGTCGGGCTGGTGGGCGGACCGCGTCGATGCGCATTTTCCCTTTCCCGACCGCGCCGTGCCGCTGATGGAGGCGCTGGGCCTGCCGGCCGAGGCGCTGGACTGGCCCGTCGCCCGCCTGTCCACCGGGGAGCGGCAAAGGCTGGCGCTGGTCCGCGCGCTGTCGCAAGGCCCGCGCGTGCTGCTGCTGGACGAGCCCACGGGGGCGCTGGATCGGGAGTCCACGGCGCGGGTGGAAACGCTGCTGCGCGCGGAACTGGCCCGAGGGGTGGGCGTGCTGATCGTCACCCACGCTCGCGACCAAGCCGACCGGCTGGCGCATCGGCGGTTGCGGGTCGAAGGCGGGGAGGTGAGGGAGGTATGAGGGAAGGCAACCCATGCGGGCCCCCATCCCACCCTTCCCCCACTTCGCGGGGGAAGGGGCCTAAAGCCCTCCTCCGCCTCTCGCGCAAACCAAAGGTTTGCGCTGACGGCGTCAGGCGAATGCCCCTGGCATTCGCTGAGAGCCGAAGGTGGGGGAGGGGTGGGTGGGGGCCCGCCGCCTGCACTTTTCACCAGGGAACCCCATGCCCCTGATCCCCCTTCACCCCCTCGACCTTGCCGCCGCCGCGTTGCTCCTGCTCGTCAACGGGGGGCTGTCGGTCGCCATGTCGCTGCGGCTTGCGCGGCCTCTGGCCGTGGCGGCGGTGCGGATGGTGGTGCAGCTGTCGCTGGTCGGGCTGGTGCTGAAGCAGTTGTTCGCTTTGCAATCGCCGTGGCTGACGCTGGCCGTTGTCATGGTCATGCTGCTGTTCGCCGGACAGGAGGCGCTGGCCCGGCAGGAGCGGCGGTTGACCGGCTGGTGGGCCTATGGGCTGGGCACCGGGGCGATGGGTTTCGCGGCGACGGTTGTGATGCTGCTGGCCTTGACCACGGCGATCCGGCCGGACCCGTGGTGGGATGCACGCTACGCCATACCGCTGCTCGGCATGGTGCTGGGCAACGCGATGAGCGGGGTCAGCCTCGCGCTGAACACGCTGACCTCGGCGGCGGTGCGCGAGCGGGCGGCGATCGAGGCGCAACTGGCGTTGGGCTGCACGCGCTGGGTGGCGCTGCGGCCGGTGTTGCGCCACGCGCTGCGCACCGGCCTGATGCCGACCGTCAACGGCATGGCGGCGACCGGCGTGGTGGCTCTGCCCGGCATGATGACGGGGCAAATCTTGTCCGGTGTCGATCCGACCGAGGCGGTCAAGTACCAGATCCTCATCATGTTTTTAATCGCCGGGGCGACGGGCCTTGGCGTGCTGATCGCGACGCTGGGGGCGGTGCGGCGGCTCAGCGACGGGCGGCACCGGCTGAGGCTTGACCGCCTGGCCCGTAAGGATTGATGGAACCATACCTAAGCATTGCTGTTACTTCTCCCCAAATGGGACCCATCCGGGGGGAGGGGGTATGGCGGACAACGTCGTTTACGGGACGTCGGCGAAGCGAAGCCGGTCCCGAGAGCTTTGGGCGTTCCTGTTTTTAACCGTCGTGTTCTGGCCGGTCCTGGCCATCGCGTTCGTCGGCGGCTGGGGGCTGGTGGTGTGGATCTACCAGCTGATCGCCGGGCCGCCGACGGGCTGACCGGCCATGGCCGACGGAGACTTCAACCCGTCGCGGCGGCGTCTCTTCACGCGCCGCGCGCGCGATCCCGTGCGCCCTCCCTGGGCGCGACTGGCGCGTTTCACCGAACTCTGCACCCGCTGCGACAAGTGCCGCGAGGCCTGCCCCGAGGGCATCGTCGCGCGCGGCGACGGCGGCTTCCCGGAGGTGGATTTCCGCCTGGGTGAGTGCAGCTTCTGCCACGCTTGCGCGGAGGTCTGTCCGGTCGAAGGGCTGTTCGCCCCGCCGCAACGGACGCCCTGGACGATCCAGGCGCGGATCGGTGACGGCTGCCTCACCCGCGCCGGTGTCTACTGCGAATCCTGCCGGGACAGCTGCGCGCCGCGCGCCATCCAGTTCGAGCTTGCGCTGCGGTCGGTGCCGCGCCCGCGCGTCGATACGGCCGCCTGCACCGGCTGCGGGGGCTGCGTCGCCTCCTGCCCGGCCGGCGCCATCAGCATCGGGGCCACAAGCATCGGGGAGGGCCATGGCTAAGGAAACACACATCTCCAGCATCGTCGTCCACGCCCGGCCCGAGGCGGCCGGGGGCATCCGCGCGACCATCGAGAGCCTGCCGGGGATGGAGGTCCACGCCGTCAGCCCGCTCGGCAAGATGATCGTCACGCTGGAGACCGAGAGCGAGGCCGACATCGTCACCAACCTGAACACCATCAGCCTGCTCGACGGCGTGTACGCCGCGACGCTGGTCTTCCATTCCGTCGAAGACCTTACCGACTCCGAAGAGGCGCCCCATGAAGCTCTCACGACGTGACGTTCTGAAGGCGCAGGCCGCCGCGACCGCCGCCGCCGCCGCCAACATGTCCCTGCCGGCCGGGGCCGCCAACCTCGCCCCGCGCGAAGACATCGAAATGACGTGGTCCAAGGCGCCCTGCCGTTTCTGCGGCACCGGCTGCGGCGTGATGGTGGGCGTGAAGGAGGGCCGCGTCGTAGCCACCCACGGCGACATGCAGGCGGAGGTGAACCGCGGCATCAACTGCGTGAAGGGCTATTTCCTGTCCAAGATCATGTACGGGCAGGATCGGCTGACCCAGCCCATGATGCGCATGCGCGACGGCGCCTACCACAAGGACGGGCAGTTCCAGCCCGTGACCTGGGATCAGGCCTTCGACGAGATGGCCAAGCAGTGGAAGCGCGTCATCAAGGAGAAGGGGCCGGAGGCCGTGGGCATGTTCGGCTCCGGCCAATGGACGATGTTCGAGGGCTACGCCGCCACCAAGCTGATGCGCGCCGGTTTCCGCTCGAACAACCTGGACCCGAACGCGCGGCACTGCATGGCCTCGGCCGCCGTGACCTTCATCCGCACCTTCGGCAGCGACGAGCCGATGGGCTGCTACGACGATTTCGAGCACGCGGACGCTTTTGTCCTGTGGGGCTCCAACATGGCGGAGATGCACCCCGTCCTGTGGACCCGCCTGACCGACCGGCGCCTGTCGCACCCGAACTGCAAGGTCGCGGTGCTGTCCACCTTCGAGCATCGGTCCACCGACCTCGCCGACCTGAACATCATCTTCAAGCCGGGGTCGGATCTGGCGATCCTCAACTACATCGCCAACTACATCATCCAGAACGGCGCGGTGAACCGGGAGTTCGTGGAGAAATACACCAACTTCCGGATGGCGAACACCGACATCGGCTACGGCCTGCGGCCCGACCACACGCTGGAGCAGCGCGCCCAGCACGCGCAGGACGCCGCCGTGTCCAAGCCCAGCAACTTCGAGGAATACGCCAAGCTCGTCAGCGAATACACCGCCGAAAAGGCGTCGGAGCTGAGCGGCGTGCCGAAGGACCGGTTGGAGGCGCTGGCTAAGCTGTACGCCGACCCAAAGGTCAAGGTCATGTCGCTGTGGACCATGGGCTTCAACCAGCATGTGCGCGGCGTCTGGGCCAACCACATGGTCTACAACCTGCACCTGCTGACCGGCAAGATCTCGGAGCCGGGGAACAGCCCCTTCTCGCTGACCGGGCAGCCGTCGGCCTGCGGCACGGCGCGCGAGGTCGGCACCTTTGCCCACCGTCTGCCGGCCGACATGCAGGTGACCAACCCCGAGCACCGCAAGATTGTGGAGACGGCCTGGAAGATTCCGCAGGGCACCATCCCGGAGAAGGTCGGTTTCCACGCCGTTCAGCAGGACCGCATGCTGAAGGACGGGAAGCTGAACTGCTACTGGATCATGGTGAACAACAACCTCCAGACGGCGCCGAACACCAACAACGAGACCTATCCGGGCTACCGGAACCCAAACAACTTCATCGTCGTGTCGGACGCCTACCCGACTGTCACGGCCATGGCCGCCGACCTGATTCTGCCCGCCGCCATGTGGGTGGAGAAGGAAGGCGCCTACGGCAACGCCGAACGCCGCACGCAGTTCTGGCACCAGCTGGTCAAGGCGCCGGGGGACGCGCGGTCCGACCTGTGGCAGCTCGTGGAATTCTCCAAGCGGTTCAAGGTCGAGGAGGTCTGGCCCGAAGCACAGCTCGCCAAGGCGCCGGAGCTGCGCGGCAAGACGCTGTACGAGGTTTTGTACACCAATGGGCAGGTGAACAAGTTCGGGCTCGACCAGATCGACCCGGACTACGACAACGACGACGCCAAGCACTTTGGCTTCTACATCCAGAAGGGCCTGTTCGAGGAATTCGCCAGCTTCGGCAACGGGCACGGCCACGACTACGCGTCGTTCGACACCTACCACAAGGTGCGCGGCCTGCGCTGGCCGGTGGTTGACGGCAACGAGACCAAGTGGCGCTACCGCGAGGGCTTCGACCCCTATGTGGAGAAGGGCGCGGGGTTGCAGTTCTACGGCAACCCGGACAAGCGGGCGAACATCATGGGCGCCCCTTACGAGCCGCCGGCGGAGAGCCCCGACCAGGACTACGACCTGTGGCTGGTCACCGGCCGCGTGCTGGAGCACTGGCACTCCGGCTCCATGACCCTGCGCGTGCCGGAGCTTTACAAGGCCTTCCCCGGCGCCGTCACCTTCATGCACCCGGACGACGCCAAGGAGCGGAACATTCGGCGCGGGCAGGAGGTGCGCATCCAGTCGCGGCGCGGCGAGATCCGCTCCCGCGTGGAGACGCGCGGGCGCAACCGGCCGCCGCGCGGCGTCGTCTTCGTGCCGTTCTTCGACGCCAGCCAACTCATCAACAAGGTCACGCTGGACGCCACCGACCCGATCTCCAAGCAGACCGACTTCAAGAAATGCGCGGTCAAGGTGGTGCCGGTCCAGGTCGCGCAAGCGGGGGAGGGGAAATGAGAATGCGTGTGATCCTGGCCGCGCTGGCGGCTTTACCGGCCGTGGTCATGGGCGTCACCGGGGCGCTCGCCGTGGACGCCCCGCGTCTGGTCGGGCCGGACCCCTTCAACACCGAGGCGCCGGCCCCGCCCATCGCGCCCGATTTGACCGACGACCGGCGCAAGACGCGCAACTACCCGGAACAGCCGCCGGTGATCCCGCACAACATCCGGGACTACCAGATCGACAAGAACTTCAATCGCTGCCTGTCCTGCCACAGCCGCAAATACACCGAGCAGTCGCAGGCGCCCATGATCAGCATTTCCCACTACCAGGACCGCGACGGCAACATGCTGGGCGGGCTGGCGCCGCGCCGTTACTTCTGCACGGCCTGCCATGTGCCGCAGACGACCGCCAACCCGCTGGTGGAGAACACCTTCCGCGACCTTGACGCGATCACCACGCCGCCCGGCGGGGGGCGGTGAGCCATGGCGCTGAAAGACTCGCTGCGGACGGCGTGGCAGACCTTCTCGCGCCCGGCGGCCTATTTCAGCCTGGGCTTCCTGACGCTGGGCGGCTTCCTTGCGGGCGTGATGTTCTGGGGCGGCTTCAACACCATCCTGGAGGCCACCAACAAGGAGGCCTTCTGCATCAGCTGCCACGAGATGCAGTCGAACCCCTATGAGGAGATGAAGCAGACCATCCACTTCACCAACCGCTCCGGCGTGCGGGCGACCTGCCCGGACTGCCATGTGCCGCACAACTGGACCGACAAGATCGCCCGCAAGATGCAGGCGTCCAAGGAGGTCTGGGGGCACATCTTCGGATCCATCGACACGCGCGAGAAGTTCGTCGAGATGCGCCGGACCTTGGCGGAGCATGAATGGGCGCGGCTGAAGGCCAACAACTCCCTGGAATGCCGCAACTGCCACAGCGCGGAGAGCATGGACATAACCAAACAGGGTGCCCGTGCCGCGCAGGCTCACGAGCGCTATCTCTTCTCTGGTCAGATGACCTGCATCGACTGCCACAAGGGCATTGCGCACCGCCTTCCCGACATGACCGGGGTGGCCCACTGGCAGCCGACGGAGGCGTCCGGTCAGCAATAGAGGACGTTCGCCATGGCGCACATCGTGGAGATCCGGAATGGCGCGATCGTCGGCAACGACGATCCCGCCGACGAATACATACCCATCGGCACCCACATCGACCGCCCGGACGGGCACTATGTCAGCTTCGGCATGGATGTGGAGGGTCCCTACGGGCGCGACGAGGCGGAGGAACGGCTGAACCACCTGAAGAAGGCGACCAGGATGGATCTGGAAAGGCCGTAGGTTTTTCTGAGAAGCGGTTGAGAAGGGCCCCCATCCCAGCCTTCCCCCATGCCGCGCACGGGGAACGGTTAGGGTGGGGGCTCTTCCGCCGGACTTACGCGGTGCCGACTTCGCCCTTTCGCAACGTCTGGCGCACGATGCCGAAGAGGTCGTGCGGCTGGATCGGCTTGTGCAGCAGGGCGCACTGGGCGCCGGCCGCCTCGCGCAGGCGGTCGGAGGAGGTGTCGCCGGTCAGCAGAACGCCCGGCAGGTCGCGGCCCAGGCGGCGGCGCACCGTATCCATCACCATCAGGCCGGTTCCGCCGTCAGGCAGGCGATAGTCGGTCAGGACGAGGTCGGGGACCAGCTCCCCGTCGAGCAGTTCGAACGCCTCGGACACCGAGCCGGCCTCGACCACGCGGTAGCCCCAGCCTTCCAGCATCAGGGCGAGGGCCATGCGGATGACCGCGTCGTCCTCCACCAGCAAAATCAGTGCATCGTTGCCGTCCATAAGTTCGCCGCCGTCACCCCCGGCCGCGGCGTCGGCCCGGCCGGTGGCCCCGTCGGTCAACGCGTTCGGCAGAGTAATGGCGAAGCAGGAGCCGCGACCGAGGCGCGACGTCACGTCGATGGTCCCGCCCAGCATCTGGACGAGCCGCTTGGCGATGCTGAGGCCCATGCCCAGCCCCTCGCGCCGGTCGCGGGCGGCGTTGCCGACTTGGTAGAAGTCCTGGAAGATGCGGTCGAGCTGGCTGTCGGCGATGCCGATGCCGGTGTCCCACACCTCGATGCGCAGGGTGCCGGAGCGCCGCCGCACGCCGAAAAGGACGCGCCCCTGCTTGGTGTAGCGGACCGCGTTGGCGAGCAGGTTGCGCAGAACCCGCTCCAGCAATGCGCCATCGCTCCGCAAGGTCAGGCGGGCCGGAACCGTGTGCAGCTGCAGGCCGGAGTTTGCGGCGAGCGTGGAGAATTCTCCATGCAGGCGCTCCATGATCGCGCCCAGGTCCACCGTGCCGAGGTCGGGGGAGATGAGCCCCGCTTCCAGCTTGGAAATGTCCAGCAGGCAGTCGAGCAGCCCGCCAAGCGAGCCGACTGAATCCCGCAGCTGGTTGGCGATGCGCCGCGCCTCGTCCGGGATGGCTTCCTTGGCCAGCAAGCCGGACAGCAGCATCAGCGCCTGCACGGGCTGGCGCAGGTCGTGGCTGGCCGCCGCCATGAAGCGTTCCTTGGCGTCCAGCGCGACGTTCAACTCGCGCTCCATCGACTTGATGGCGGAAATGTCGGTGACGCTGGTCACCACCGCTTCGACCGAGCCGTCGGCCCGCGGCACCGGGTGGCTGGACACGCGCAGCCAGCGCGTCGGCGCGTCGGCGCCGTCGCCCTGGGCGATGCCGACGATCTGCTCGATGACCGGTTTGCCGCTTTCGGCGGCCTGGGCGGCGGGCGGCAGCCCTGCCAGGCGGGCGCCGTCGGCGCCGATGAAGCGCCGCCCGGCCGTGGTCGCGCGGTCGCCCAGCGTGCGCGTGTTGAACGGCTTGGCGCGCGGGTCGAGCAGCACGGCGGCCGGGCCGGCCATCAGCCGCTCGGCCATGCTGTTGGCGACCTGCACCGTCCCATCGATTGAGCGCATGACCAGCCCTTCGTGCAGGGACTGCACCAGTGTACGGTGCCGCCGCTCGCTGACGGTCAGCGCCTCTTCGGCAGAGCGGCGCGCGGTCACGTCGCGAACGGCGACGACGGCGCCGGTGATCCGTCGCTGCTCGACGATGGGAGAGATGGTCAATTCCGCCAGGAAATCCCCGCCGCCACCGCCCCCTTCGTTGCGGCGCAGCCGTTCCCCGGCGATGGTGCGGACCTGCCCGTCGCCCAGCGCCTCCGTCACCGCGCGCCGGCCCTCCGAAGCGCCGTCGAGAAGGTCGGCGAAGCCGCGCCCCACCAGATCGGCGGAGGTGAAGCCGGTCATGGAAAGGGCCGCCGCGTTCACGAAGGTGACGGTGCCGTCCTCGTCCAGCCCGAAGATGCCGTCGGCGACCGATTGCAGGATGTGGTGGTAGGCGGCGCGGGCGCGTTCGGCCTCGTCGCGGGCGACCTGAAGCTCGCTGACCCAGGCGTTGCGCTCGGTCACGTCGGTCACGGTGATGAGAACGTCGCCCTTGTCGGCGTCGTCCAGGAACACCGCCCGCGCATCGGTCAGGCCGTCGATGGGGCCTTGGGCACCGACGTAGACGTACTCCTGGCGCGTCCACTGGCCGCTCCCGCGCAGCCGCGCCAGCGCGGTGAACAGGCGGCCGTGATCGACCGATTCCACCAGCAGCGTCAGCGGGCGACCCTTCAGCCGGCGGCTCGGCAGGCCGAACTGCCGCTCGGCGGCGGCGTTGGCCTCCCCGACGATGCCCGCCGCGTTGACCGTGAAGCAGGCCAGCGGCAGCGACTGGAACAGCTGGACATACTGGATGCGCGACGCCTCCAGCGCCTGCTGGGCGTTGCGAAGCTCCTCGTTCTGGATTTCCAGCTCGGCCTGATGGACGTACAGCTCGTGCACGACCTCCTTCAGAGTCTGGGCCGAAGGCTCGGCGCCCTCGAAGCCATTGGTGAGGGCCTGTTCGGCCCGGCGGCGCAGGCGCTCGTTGAGGGACTCGCTCACGCAGCCCCCTCGGTAGCGCCCGTGGCAATGCCCGTGGTGGTGATGGCGCTGGTGTTCAGTCGCAGTTCCATCAGCTTGCGGTTGGTGATGTTGATGTGGCTGACCACCACGCCTCCGGTCACGTCGTTCAAGCGGCACGCGTGCATCAGGAACCAGCGCTGCTCCGTGTTCGAATGGCACGGGTACTCGATGGTGAAATGGCCGATTTCCCCGGCCAGGATCTTGCGCAGCCCCTCATGCACCGCGCGGCCGATCTCGGCGCCCTCGATTTCATCGTCGATCCGGCACACCTCCATGTAATTGGTGCCCGGACCGCAACGGTCCAGCGCGGGCGCTCCGTTGCCTTCTCCGAAGTTGCGCCACGCGGCGTTGACCATGGTGATGGCGCCATCGCGGTCGATGACCGCGATGTGTTCCGGCAGGCTGTTCAGCACGGTTTGCAGGCGGTGCTCCGCCTCCTTGGCGGCGGTGACGTCCACGAAGGTGACGACCACGCCCGCGACCATGTTCTTGTCGGTCAGGTAGGGCAGGATGCGGGTCAGCACCCACCGTTCCCCGCCCACGCGGACATGCCGTTCGATGGGCCGGTGCGTGGCGAAGACCCCGCGGATGTCGCCGATGAAGTCCGGGTAGTCGATGTTGGTCGAGAGATGCGTGATCGACCGCCCGACGTCCCGCGGAATGATGTTGATGAAGCCCGCCGCCGCCGGGGTGAAGCGCCGGATCACCATGTCGCCGTCGAGGAAGACCGTGCCGATCTCGGTCGAGCGCAGCAGGTTGTCGAGGTCGTTGGTGATCTCGGTCAGTTCCTCCACCTTCGCCTGATACTCGGCGTTGACGGAGTAGAGTTCCTCGTTGACCGACTGAAGCTCCTCGTTGGTGCTTTGCAGCTCCTCGTTGGAGGCCAGCAATTCCTCGTTGGTCGCCTGGAGTTCCTCGTTGGCGGTCTCCAGCTCCTCGATGGTGGCCTGGAGGTTCTCGCCGCGCGACATCAACTCCTGTTCCAGCCCGCGGATGCGCTCGGCGGCGTCGGCGTTCAGGTCGAAGTCGCTGTCCGGCACCGGCAGGAAGCTGGTCGCCGCCGGATCCACCAGGACCAGCGCGAAGCGGCGCCCGGTCTTGCGCACGGTGAAGGGCTTCACGCGCAGGCTGACTGCCGAAATGCCGTCGCGGTCCTTCACCGGGATGTTGGACAGCGTGAATTCATCGCCGGAGCGGAAGGCGCGCGTCAGCGCCGTGCCCGCCACCATGGCGACGGAGGACGGCAGCAGCTTCAGGGCGCTCAGCGTCGCTTCGCCCGCCGGCACCTTCAGGATGGTCGAGGCGTCCCCGAACACATGCAGGATGTTCATCTGGTCGTTGACCAGCAGGCACGGCGGCACATAGGCCTTCATCAACGCGCCGATGGCCTCGTCGATGGCCGCACCTTCCTCCTGCGCGTGGCCGGTGCTGTCGTCGCCGTGGCGGACCAGCGGGGCGGCCACCGTCGGAACCAGCAGCCGCGAAAGCCGGTAGGAGCCGGCGCGCAGGGATTGGAACACCTTGTTCCGGCCGTCGAGGACATGGAACTCCGCCGACAGCTCACCCAGCGTCTCGCTGGTGCCGAGGAACAGGAAACCGCCCTGGCGCAGCGCGTACTGGAACAGGCTCAGCACCTTCCGCTGCAGCGGCGTGTCCATGTAGATCAGCAGGTTGCGGCAGCTGACCAGATCGATCTTCGTGAAGGGCGGGTCGCGCATGATGTTGTGGACGGCGAACACCACCATGCGGCGGATGTCGCGGGACACCACATACCGGTCGCCGCGCGCGGTGAAGAAGCGGGCCAGCCGTTCCTGCGACACGTCCTCGGCGATGGAGCGCGGATACTCGCCCAGGCTGGCGGTTTCGATGCTGTCCTGGTCGATGTCGGTGGCGAAGATCTTGACGTCCAGGGTGCGGCCCAGCCGCTCCTGCGCTTCGGCGAACAGGATGGCGATGGAGTAGGCCTCCTCGCCGGTCGCGCAGCCGCACACCCAGACGCGGATTGCGTCGCGCGGGTTCCGGTTCCCCAGCAGGGCCGGGACGACCTTGTCCGCCAGCGCCTTGAAAGCCGCCTCGTCCCGGAAGAAGCGGGTGACGCCGATCAGCATCTCCTTGTAGAGGCTGACCGCCTCGGCGTTGTTCCGGCGCAGCAGGGCCGCGTAGTCCTCCATGGACTCCAGCCCGGCCCCGTTCATCCGCCGTTCGATCCGGCGCAGCAGCGTGGCGAGCTTGTAGTGGGAGAAATCCACGCCCGTGACCGACCGGATGGAGGCGACGATCTGCGCCAGCGGGTCGCTTTCCTTGTCGCGGTTGCGCTGGCTTGGAGCGGGGCGGGCGCGGCTCAGCGCCTTGCGCGCGTGTTCGATCAGGCGGGCGGGCAGGGCGTCCGGTGGCAGGGTGGCGTCCACCTGCCCGGTGGCGATGGCGCTGCGCGGCATGCCGTCGAATTGCGCGGTTTCCGGCTCCTGCACGGCGGTGAAGCCGCCGGCCGACTTGATGGCCAGGATGCCGCGCGTGCCGTCCGACCCCGTGCCCGACAGCACCACGCCCATGGCGTAGGATCCCTGGTCCTGGGCGAGCGCCGTGAAGAAGATGTCGATGGGCAGGCTCATCCCGCTGCCGGCATCCTTGGCGGTCAGGCGCAGGCGCCCATCCTCGATCGCCATATGCTTGGCGGGGGGCAGCAGATAGACGGTGTTGCGCTCCACCAGCATGCCGTCCGCCGCCTGCACCACCGCCATCTCGGTGTGCTTGGACAGCAGATCGACCATCAAGCTCTTGTGCACCGGCGAGAGATGCTGAACGACCACGTAGGCGAGGTTGCTGTTGCCCGGCACGTTGTCGAAGAAGCGCTGAAGTGCCTCCAGCCCGCCGGCCGACGCCCCTATGCCGACGATACAGCAGCCGGCTTCCTCGCCGCTGTGGTGGGACGAGGGGGGCGAGTCGTGGTCCGGATGGTCACCCGCCGGACTGTGAGTCGGTGCTGTGGTATCGGAATCTTCAGGCTGCACGGCACGTTCTATAAGTGTGGTGTCGAATATTCATTAGGCGGGTCATTGCTCTTCCAAGAGGGAATCAAACATTCCGCTTGGGCGAGTGGTTCCCCACCGCCGTTCGGGGCTTGCCCGCGCCGAAAAGGGTCGTTTGCATATATACGATTAAGTCATAATGGTCAATGTGGTTGAAACGCTGTTTTATTGAAGCAATCTGGAAATGAGAGGGCCTTGATTATGCAAGTATTCTTAAAACGGAAGCCTGATAAGCTTAGCTATTACTAATGGCCATGTTGCTATCCGATTTGCATAAGGGGCGGGCGCTTCGGGTGATATTGGGGCGGGAGCATCGGGAAGCAAGAAACTTTGGTGATGCGACACTTGGCCGAGCCGGGGCGGTCAGGCGCGGGCGCCTGCCGCCAAAATTTGCCATCATCGGAATATTGCGCGGGAGGTTGGCGTTAGCCGTCACGGTGGCGTGGCAAGCCCTTTGCCGCTGCGCACCTGACGGGAGGGCGCGAACAGAGACGTTGACGGGCGGTTGGAGGCATAGGCGTGCATCGACCCGCTTACCTACAAAGTATAATGTGACGCAGGAACAACAGAGTGCGGGATTTGCTACTTCGTCAGTTGATGTCTCTTTACGCGTTTGACCGTTTGCGCAATCTTTATTCTGTAGCCACTAAGCTTCAGACATTGTGGAGAAGGAGTGCGCCAAATGGAGCGTGAGGAAGAGTGTGCTCTCGACCGCTATATTGCGGCGCTTCCGCCCAATCTGCGGCTGGTGGCGAGGGCAGCATTCGAGGAGCTGTCGAACAATCCGTTTTTGCCGGTTTTTACCAAGGACGAGATCGCCCGATTGATTTGCTCTCCCGGATTTCAGAGCTACCTTGAGAGCGAAAACAAATTGAGCGGCAATTCTCTGGTCTTCCTTTACTCGGCCAGCCTTTCCACGCGGCACTGACCAGACGAAAAAGGCGCCCTTCTCGATATCCGGCATCAGGCGTGCGGCTTTGGCCCACGTCTGATGCCGTTTCACAGTATCTATGCGGGCGAGGGCTATGACCTTATCCGCGTCAAGGGTTCCTACACCATGCCGGCCAACGTTGAGGCAATGATCCTCCAGGACATGCCCTTCAACGAGCGCTACAGCACCACCTCAAGCGCCGGCAACGATCTGGACAACAGCATCACGGGCAACAGCTACAGCAACTCGATTTACGGTGACCGGGGCAACGACACGCTGCTCGGCGCCTACGGCAAAGACACGCTGCTCGGCGCCTACGGCAACGACACGCTGTTCGGCGGGCTCGGCAACGATGCGCTGTACGGTGGCGACGGCAACGACACTCTGCGGATCGACGAAGGCCGGGACCTGCTGGTCGGCGGAGCCGGCAACGACACCTTCGTCGGGCACTGGGCGAACAACGCCGACGGCGTGTGGGAAACCCGAGTCGGCCGCATTCAGGATTTCGAGATCGGGAAGGACACCTTTTCGCTCTACAACACGTCGCAGGTCTGGTCCTACACCCGTTCCTGGGCCATCGAGAACGGCACCGGCACGGGCTTCGGCTTCACCAACGGCCAGGACACTTTGATGGTGGAACTGGCCGGCGTCGGCTGCGACGCCTTCAAGCAGCAGCAGACCGCCGGTGGCCTGGACGCCTGGGGCATCCACCTAAGCTGAACCGAACGCCCTCTCCCATGGCGGGGCAGAGCGAGGAAGTGCTTTCACTCCTTGACCTCCAGGGGGCGGCAATACGGCACCACCGCCTTCAGCGAGGCGCAGAATCCGACGGCATCGGCGCGGGTGGCGAAACGCCCGGCGGTCAGGCGGACCCAGGTGCCTTTATCGGGAACCTCGACGGGGAGGAAATGCGGGTCCAGCGACCCGAGGTCCGGCGCCTGGCCGCGTATCTGCGCCCAACCCGTGTGCGCGGCGGCTTCAGTCTTGTAGGAGGCGACGTGCGCGGTGAATCCGCCGCTGGGCGTCTGCGCGGGCAAGGGGGCGACGACCGGCATCACGCCGCCGCGCTCGGCGGGTCTGGCCGTGGCAACAGCGGGCGGAGTCGGGGAGGGCGGCGCCAGGACCGGCGGGGTGGGCAGCGGCTGGCTGGACAGCCCAAGCAGGGTCGCCGCCGTGTAGAGGAAGCTGTAGGACATCGTCAGAATCGCCCGGGTCAAAAATCGCCTGAATCAGAAATCCTGCGGCTGCTGCATCAGGTCGTCGACGGCCAGATAAACCCGGCGGTCGAGCAGCAGCGTGATCCGGTTGTAGTCGCTCCAGCCGATGGCGCCCTCGGCCAGTTGATTCAGCGCGCGGGTCTGTTCCATCCAGCCGTCACGGATCAGCCGAATGAGGGTCGCCGCCTTGCCGGTCGCCTTTCCGTCGAACACCGGCGCGCAGAGCATCGCGCTGTCCCGGTAGCGGCGCAGCACCGCGCGCTCCGCGCCGTCCGGACGGCCGGGATTGCCGATGTGCGACGCTCCCATGAGCGGACCTGTGGGGATGCGCTCGCGCAGCGTGGCGAAGGTCGGGTCGGCGTCCAGCGTGGCGAGGCAGCGGGCCGACCGTTCGATCGCCATCAGAGTCGGGCTTGCCTCCTCCTCGGCCAGGGCTGAGCCCACCGTCATAAGGGCGGCCAGCAGCGCTGCGGCGAAAGGACGAGGACCCGGCACCGCTCAGCGCCCCAGCCCGACCGGCGGCATGCGGGCCTGCAACTCGCCCGACCGGACCGCCTGGACGATGGGGCCGACCTCCGCCAGAAGCGGGCGCAACGCGGCCAATGCGTGTGCCGCCTCCACCAGATCGCCCTTGCCGGATACGAGGTCCAGGATCTCCTCGGTCGTCGATTTCGGCCGGGGGAAGGGGGTCAGCGTCACCGGTGCCTCGGCGTCCAGCCCGGCGGCCTGCTTTGCCAGGACCAGCGCGGTTTCCTGCCCGCCCAACTCGTCGACCAGGCCAAGCTCGCGGGCCTGCGCGCCGGACCAGACGCGACCCTTGGCGGCGGCGCGGGCCTGTTCGGGCGTCAGGCGCCGGGCCTCGGCGACGCGGGTCAGGAAGGTGTTGTAGCTGCTGTCGATGATCGCGTTCAGCCGCTCCTCCGCGCTGGGGGAGAAGGGGCGCAGCGGCGACCACATGCCGGCGTTCGGCCCGGTCTCGATGGTGCCCCAATGGACGCCCAGCCGCTCCGACAGGGCGGCGGCCGACATCTTGCCGGCGACCACGCCGATGGAGCCGGTGAGCGTGGCCGGCGACGCCACGATCTTGTCGGCGGCTAGCGCGATCCAATAGCCGCCGGACGCCGCCGTGTCACCCATGCTGGCGACCACCGGTTTGCCCGACTCGCGCGCCTTGGTCAGCGCGCGGCGGATGGTCTCCGACGCCGAAACGCCGCCGCCGCCGCTGTCGATGCGGAACAGGATGGCCTTCACGTCGGGATCCTCGGCCGCGTCCTCGATAGCCTTGGCGATGGTTTCTGACCCGGCGGTGACCTCGCCCAGGCCGGGCTTCTCGCTCTTGCCGCTGGTGATGGTGCCGACCGCGTGGATCAGCGCGACGGTCGGGCCGCTGCGGTGAGCCGGGCCGGCCACGTCCAGATAGTCCTGCGCCTCGACCAGTTCGACCCGGCCCCCGGCGCGCTGGCGGGCCGCGTCCTCGGCCTCGTCGGCGTAGCCCAGCCGGTCGATCAGCTTGGCGTCCAGCGCCTCCTTGTCGAGCAGCGGCGCCTTATCCATGGCCGTGCGCACGGCGGCGGGGGGCAGGCGGCGGGACTTCGCCACGCCGTCCACCAGCTGGTTCGTCAGGTCGCCCAGCAGCGATTCCATCATCTCGCGGTGGGCGGGGGTGAAGTCGGTCCGGGTGAAGGTGTCGGCGAGGCTCTTGTACTCCTCGCGCTGGAGGATCTGCGGCTGGATGTCCAGCTTGTCGAGCGCCGCGCGGGCGAAGGGGATCTGCGCGGCCAAGCCGGTGAAGCTCAGCATCCCCAGCGGCTGCATCCACACCTCGTCGAAGGCGCTGGCCAGCAGATAGGAGCGGTTGCCCGCCCCGCCCTCGCCGTAGGATTCGGCGAAGGCGATGGCGAAGCGGCCGGAGGCCCGGAAGCGGTCCATCGCCGTGCGCAGTTCCTGCGCCTGGGCGAAGCCAATGCTGTCGCCGCCCAGATGCGCCAGCACACCCTTCACGCGCGGATCGCGCCGGCCGCGCTCCAGCGTGTCCAGCACGTCGCGCATCGTCGTCTCGCGCCCGAAGAAGCGGGCCAGCTTGTCGGTGTTGGCCTCGGCCAGCGGCTGCTTCAGGTCGAGTTCCAGGACGATGGCGTCGGGCAGGGCCGGCTCGTGCCGCGTCACCAGCACCACCCCCGCCACGACGGCGGCGATGACGAGAAAGCCGATGAAGGCGAACAGGCGGACGATGAACCTCAGCATCCGGGCAACTCCGGCCTAGTTAGCGGTCAAGCTTGTGGTATTCCCGGTTGGGCATCATGTCCACGGCCGAAGCGACGCGGTTCGACATGTTGTAGAATCCCGCCGTGTCGGCGATGTCGAAGATCTCCTCCTCGCCGAAGCCCACGTCGCGCAGAGCCTGCCGGTCGTCCTCGCCCACCGTCCAGGGCTCCTTGGTCAGCTTCCAAGCGAAATCAAGCATGGCGCGCTGGCGCGGTTCCAGCTTCGCCGCGCGGTAGTTCGCCACCAGCATCTCGCCCAGCTCCGGATCGCCGGACAGCTTGCGCACCGCCTGCCCATGCGCGACGAGGCAGTAGTAGCAGTGGTTCGCCGACGACACGACGACCGCGATCATCTCGCGCTCCAGCTTGGACAGGCCGCTCTCGCCCAGCATCAGCTCGTTGTAGAGCATGGCGAAATTGCGCAGCTTCTTCGGGCGCAGGCTGTAGGCGCGCAGCACGTTGGGCACGAAGCCCAGCTTCTCCACGCACTTGTCGAACAGCGCCTGCATGTCCGCGTCGAGGTCCGGATTCTCGGGCACGGGCAGGGCCATGACGTGATCGGGCTGCGGCATTGGTGGCGATCTCCCTGTTGATTTGGTCCGTTGTGATTTGTGAGCAAAGGTAGCGGCGCCTTGACCGCGCGCAAAGCCCCACGTTGCGCCGTGGTGCAAGATCGCGCTCGCCAACTCCCTTGTGGGCATGCGAATAATTTGAGACGATTCAATATCATGGTTCCCTTATGAGCGATGCGGGCGGCAACAGGAACGGGGCGAAGAGCGGGCCGAAGCTCGACCTGTTGTCCGTTCTGGTGGTCGAGGACAGCGCGTTCATCCGCACCGTGCTCACTGCCACCCTGCGGACCATCGGGGTCGGCACGGTGCACGGCGTATCCAACGGCGGGGACGCCATACGCTTTCTGGAGGAGCGGCGCGCGTCGCTGCCGCCCGGCACGGCGCCGGTGGACCTGATCATCTCCGATCTCGTGATGCCGGAGGTGGACGGGCTGATGCTGCTGCGCTGGGTGCGCTACAGCCCGAAGTCGCCCGACCGCTTCCTGCCCGTGCTGATGCTGTCCGGCGCCGCTGACCGGCAGTATGTGGAGCAGGCGCGTGACCTCGGCGCCACCGACTTCATCGCCAAGCCCTTCTCGGCCGGGACCATCGCCGCCCGCCTGCTGTTCGCCATCGCGCGGCCCCGCCGCTTCGTGCTGGCGAAGGGCTATTTCGGGCCGGACCGGCGGCGGACCGAGCGGCCGGTGGCGATGGACTGCCGCATGACCGCGCCCAGCGAAATCCTGGTCGTGCACAGCAAGTCCAAGGCGACGGGCATCGACCGCTTCCCCGTCGTCTATTTCGAGCTGCCCAACCGGCTGGGCGCCAAGATGGGCATCGCGCCGAAGGACCCCGTGCCGAATCTGCCGCCCGAGCTGCTGGCCGCCGCCGACGAGGAAATCCAGAGCCGCGCCGGCGATTACGCCACCTGGATCGCGGCGGAGGTCGAAGAGATGGCCCGCCGCGTGGACCGCCTGCGGTCGGAGCCCTCGGCCGTCCCGGCGCTGATCGCCCAGGTCAGCCGCGCCGCGCATGAGATGCGCGGGCAGGGCGGCATCTTCGGCTATCCGCTCATCACCCACATCGCCAAGTCGCTGTACGAGGCGACGCGCGGCAGCTTCACCACCGTGACCGCCAACGAGCAGTTGCTGTTCAAGGCGCATGTGGACGCGATCAAGGCGGTGATGAACGCCCGCATCAGCGGTGACGGCGGTGTGACCGGCAAGCAATTGCTGGCGTCACTGGAGCTTGCGAAGAAAAAATACGCCAAGAGCGAAAGCGAAGCGGAAACCGCGTAACCAGAGCTGAACAATCCTATTGGAACTCTCCGGGAAGGACTGCGTTAAGCAGGACATTCCAGACGGCCATGACCATGGTCGCGAACCTCAAGACTCAAGATTGGGGAGCGGAGCGAAACGATGCGTCACATGATTTTCGCGGCGTCCGCGGCGATGCTGTTGCTCGCGGGCTGCACCGGCACGGGAAACGACACCGGAGCCAGCGGATGGAGCGGCACCAGCTCCAGCGGCACCCACACCCTGACCAGCCCGCCCGTCTCGGGGACCAGCGGCGGGACGACCCTGCAGGAGGGCGGGCGCGACTATAAGAACATGTCGCCGGACGAGCCGGGACTTGGCACCTCGCCGACGCGCGATTCCCTGACCAACCCAAACCGGGCCGGCTCCGGCGCCAGCACCTCGCCCTACCCGCGCTCGACCCAGGGGCAGATTAATAACCAGACCATGTCGCCGGACGAGCCGGGTCTCGGCCGTTCGCAGACCCGCCGTTCGCTGCCGAACAGCGCGGGCACGGAGTAAGCTGTGTTGGGCCGCGCGCCGGCGCGGCCCAACCTTCTTACATCCAGGGCGCGCCGGCCTCGGCGCGCAGCTGTTCCATGCGTTCCACCGCCGCCTTGAAGCCGTTCAGCGAGAAGCGGACTTCCGACTTGGCCCCGGTTGGGGACGAGCCGACGGCGGACACCTCCCGTTTGCCGGCCATCATCTTTTCCACCAACTTCCGATTCGTGTCGGGATCGGACACCGCGCAGGTGTTCGGTTCGAAGCTGAAGGGCTTGCAGGGGAATTCCGGACGGAACAGGGCGCCGTCCACCCAGACGCGGATGGGTTTGGCCGAATCCGTTCCAGCCTCGTCCAAGCGGAAGCGCAGCCCGTCCAGCCAGCGCTCGCTGGACCGCAGCCAGACGACGCGGGAGCTTTTGTCACTGCCGTTGCGCGACGCCAGCTCGCATTCCACGCGCGGATTCGCGGTCCAGATTTGGCAGTAGAGTTTCCAGTCCTTGTGCGTCTCCGCATATTCCTGGAACGGCCTTGTCCCGGCCTGCGCCTGGACAGGACCCGCCAAAATCACCGCACCGACCAGAAACAGCCCAACGCGCCACCCCCGCGACATCGCAATCCGCCCCCGCATCAGTTTCCCCTGCGGGTCGGCAAGCTACAGGATGTTCAGCCGCGCGTGTAGGCCCGATGGCGCAACAGATGGTCGGCCAGGACGCAGGCCATCATCGCCTCGCCCACCGGCACCGCGCGGATACCGACGCAGGGGTCGTGACGGCCCTTGGTCAGGATGTCGGCGTCGTGCCCTTCGATGTCCACGGTCTTGCGCGGGGTGAGGATGGAACTGGTCGGCTTCACCGCGAAGCGCACGACGACGTCCTGCCCGGTGGAGATGCCGCCCAGGATGCCGCCCGCGTGATTGGACAGGAACAGCGGCTCACCATTTGGACCGGCGCGCATCTCGTCGGCGTTGGCCTCGCCGGTCAGCGATGCGGCCTCGAAGCCGTTGCCTATCTCCACGCCCTTGACCGCGTTGATGGTCATCATCGCGCAGGCCAAATCGCTGTCCAGCTTGTCGTAAAGCGGATCGCCCAGGCCTACCGGGACGCCGGACGCCACCAGCTCGACCACCGCACCGATGGAGGAGCCGCTCTTGCGGATGCCGTCGAGATAGTCGGCCCATTGCGCCGCCGTCTCCGTGTCCGGGCAGAAGAAGGGATTGTTGTCCACCTCTGCCCAGTCCCAGCGGCTGCGGTCAATCTTGTGCGGTCCCATCTGCACCAGCGCGCCGCGCACGGTGATGCTGTCGCCCAGGATCCTGCGAGCCACCGCGCCGGCCGCCACGCGGCAGGCCGTCTCGCGCGCGGAGGACCGGCCGCCGCCGCGATAGTCGCGGATGCCGTACTTCTTCCAATAGGTGTAGTCAGCGTGACCCGGCCGGAACTTGGCGGCGATGTCGCCATAGTCCTTGGACCGCTGGTCGGTGTTCTCGATCATCAGCGAGATCGGCGTGCCGGTGGTCTTGCCCTCGAACACGCCGGAGAGGATCTTGACCTGATCCGGTTCCTGCCGCTGCGTCGTGTATTTCGACTGGCCGGGACGGCGCTTGTCCAGCCAGGGCTGGATGTCGGCCTCGGTCAGCGGCAGCAGCGACGGGCAGCCGTCCACCACCACGCCGATGGCCGGCCCATGGCTCTCGCCCCAGGTGGTGAAGCGGAAGAGCGTTCCGAAGCTGTTGCCGGCCATGGTTTCCTCGCCAAAAGACAGAGCCGGTTTCTTGCGGCCTTTCCGGCGGCGCGTCAAGCGCGCCGAGTGGGAAAGGTCAGAACGCGCCCTTCTGTTCGCGGCGGCGGTCCAGCGCGACCTCGAACTGGCGCAGTAGCTTCTGGACCATTTCGAAATACAGCTTGCGCGACGGGTTGTTCTTCATGCAGCGGGCGTCCAGATGCGCCACGCTGGTTAGCGCCGACACGCAGTAGCCCAGCAGCCAGTAACGCATGCGGATCTTGCGCAGATAGTCGCGGAAGGGTTCAGGCTGGCCGTTCATGAAGGCAGTGAAGCTCGCCTCGTATTCCGCCAGGATTTGCCGGATGTCCATCAGCGTGGTTTCCAGCAGCTTGCCCACCTTTTCGATGTGCATGAGAAGCTGGGTTTCGTAGGGCTTGTGCATGCGGATATCGACGGGGATGCAGTCCCGCGACTTCAGCCAGTTCAGGATGGTGCGCGCGCGCGGCGCGATGCGGCGCAGCTGGTATTCGTAGAAGGTCGTGCCCTTCCAGGCGCTGAAGATGGCATCGGCCTCGCTGCGTTCGATGCCGAAGGCCGACACGAACAGGCCGGCTTCTTCCATGTTCGGGTTCCAGATGGCCTCCAGGAACCGCTCGATGCCCTGGGAACTGGTGCCGCCGCCGTCGATGGCTTTGCGGACGATGGGCTCGATGCGCTGGCGGATCAGGCGGCGGAGCTGTGCATCCTCCTCGTCGCTGATCAGCCAATGGCGCGGATCGGCGTTGACCTTTTCCGCCTCGAAGCAGGTCTTCAGCAGGAAGGCGTCCAGCGACGGGATGCTGTCGATCAGCGACAGCGTCCGCATGTCGGCGGCCATCGCCTCGCCCGCCTCGGCGGTCAGCCCGAACTGCTCGGCCAGCAGAACGTCGCTGTTGCGCGCCCGCAGGTAGATGGCGACGCCGCCGCCTTCCGGATGGTCGGCGCTGTGCGGGACGTAGATGCCCGTTTCGACCGGGCGGCTGCCGCCCTCGCCATCCTCGTCCTCGACGATGGGGTTGGCGTATTCGTCGGCCCGTTCGTCGAAGTTCGGGTACTTGAACAGGATGGCCTTGTTCAGGCCCTGCGCCTTGAACAGACGGTTTTCCGGCGGGATGTTGCGCGTGATCGCGATCAGGTTCATCGACACGCTGGAGCCGCCGTACAGGATCTGCTCCAGGATCGGGGACACCGAATCCGAATGCCGTTTAGCCCTCATCGAACCACCACTCCCCACCAAATCTCGGGCGCGGAGGATAGTTGGACGGCAGGTTACGTCAACGAATGTTTAATGTTCGCATCGATCAAAAGTGGCAAGCGGGTCGCAACAATATTTCCCGCTCGCCACCTTTCCGTTTATCAACCCTTCGTCGCGCCGGCGCCGAGCGAACCCAGCAGCTGCCCGACCTCGGCCGCCGCGTCGACCGCGACCATGCCGACGGTGTGGTAACCGGCGTCGACGTGCATCACCTCGCCGGTCACGCCGGTGCCGAGATCGCTCAGCAGGAACAGGCCGGCGCCGCCGACCTCGCCGATGGTGACGTTGCGCTTCAGCGGCGCGTTCAGCTCGTTCCACTTCAGGATATAGCGGAAATCGCCGATGCCGCTCGCCGCCAGGGTCTTGATGGGACCCGCCGAGATGGCATTGACGCGGATGTCCTTCCCGCCCAAATCGACAGCGAGGTAGCGCACACTGGCCTCGAGGGCCGCCTTCGCCACGCCCATCACATTATAGTGCGGCATGACGCGTTCGGCGCCATAGTAGGACAGCGTCAGCAGGCTGCCGCCTTCCGTCATCAGCGGCACGGCGCGCTGCGCCACCGCGGTGAAGGAGTAGCAGGAGACGTCCATCGTGCGGAGGAAGTTGCTCCGCGTTGTGTTGAGGTAGAGACCGTCCAGTTCGCTCTTGTCGGAAAACGCGATCGCATGAACCACGAAGTCCAGCTTTCCCCATTCCGCTTCGATGGCGGCGAAGGTCGCGTCGATGCTGGCCTCGTCGGTCACGTCGCACGGCAGCACCAGACGCGAGCCCACCTGATCGGCCAGCGGCTTCACGCGCTTCAGCAGGGCGTCGCCCTGGTAGGTGAAGGCCAGCTCGGCGCCGTGCTGCGCCAGGGTGGACGCAATTCCCCAGGCGATCGAACGGTCGTTCGCCACACCCATGATCAGGCCACGCTTGCCGTCCATGAGCGGCTTCGGGTTGGACATCGGAACCTCGTGAATCACTGCTATGCTTTGAAAAGTGGGCGGCATCCTACACGAAAGACCGATCCGGTCAAAAGCGATCCGGTGAACCCAGGGCGGGAGGCGTTCCATGGCCGCAACTGAACGGTGGACGCCGAAGCCCCGCCGCGTGCTCGCCCGCATTCGGGAGGCCTGGAGCTTCATCGCCTATTCGGCGGTCCGCTTCTACAACGACAATTGTTTCCAGACGGCGGCGTCGCTGACCTACACGTCGCTGCTGGCGATGGTGCCGATGATGACCATCGGTTTCGCCATCTTCTCGGCCTTTCCGGCCTTCGGCGCGTTGCAGACGCGAATCCAGACGGTCATCTTCAAGAATCTGGTGCCGGAGATCGGCGACGCGATCCTGGAATATCTCGGCGCCTTCATGGCCAACGCCGGGCAGATGCCGATCTTCGGCGTCGTCGGGCTGGCCGTTTCGGCGGTGCTGCTGATCTGGACCATCGAGGGCTCCTTCGCCACCGTCTGGCGGGTGAAGGAGCCGCGTTCCTACATCACGCGCATCCTGTCCTTCTGGGCGGTGGTGTCGCTGACGCCCCTGTTCGCCGGGGCCAGCCTGTCGCTGTCCAGCACGCTGTGGGCCGCGTTGCAGTTCGCGCATCTGGAGGACTTCACCGACCCGCTGGTGGGCATCGGCGCGGTGCTGCCCTTCGTGCTTCAGCTGATCGGCTGCACGCTGCTCTACCTCATCATCCCAAACCGGGAGGTCTATTGGCTGGACGCGGCCTGCGGCGGGGCGGTGGCTTCCCTGCTGCTGGAAACGTCGAAGGCGGGCTTCGCCTGGTACATGCGGGAATTCCCCGCCTACCAGACCATCTATGGCGCGCTGGCGACGGTGCCGATCTTCCTGTTTTGGCTGTACATCGCCTGGTCCACGGTGCTGTTCGGTGCGGTGGTCACCGCCTCCCTTCCCGAATGGCGGGCCGGCAAGATCACGCGCGGTGGGCCGGAAGGGCTGCTGCCGGCTCAACGACTGGGCCTTGCGCTGGCGGTGCTGCACGAATTGATGGACGCCAGCCGCCTCGGCGTCGGCTTGCGTCGGCGCACGCTGGTCGGGCGGGTGCCGGTCGGAACGGTGCTGATCGACGGCATTCTGGAGCAATTGCGCGACGCCCATTGGGTTGCGCACACGACCCGGAACGCCTGGGTGGTGACGCGCGACCTCGGCGAATCGTCCCTCTACGACCTGATGAAGGCGCTGGGCATCGGCATTCGCGGGTCTGTGCGCGGCCTCGGCGGGCTGGAGCTGCCCTGGCAGGAGCGCACCGCGCAGCTTCTCGAACAGGCTGAAAAGAGCCACGAGGACATGCTGGGCGTGCCGATCAAGGAACTGCTGTCCGACACGCCGGTAAGGGCCGATTCGCCGCAAGGCGAGGGTACCCGCACCGTCCCGCTACGCGCGGGAAGGCGGCAGTAAGCCAATCTTCCATAAAACCCCAGCAAATGTATTTGAACAGCTGTTCATAGTCTGCTAGCCGTCGCGCCGCCTTATTCCCCGTGCCGGCTGGCCCCATGACCATCGCGACCGCCCTCATCCTCGCCTTCAGCCTGTCCATGGACAGCTTCGCGGCCGCGCTCGGGACCGGCGCCTGCCTGCGCCGCCCCGGCCTGTGGGAGGCGTTCCGCGTGGGCGCCTGCTTCGGCGGCGTGCAGCTTGCCATGCCGGCCATCGGCTTTGCGCTGGGCCTGACCTTCGCCACCTTCGTGCAGGAGGTCGATCATTGGATCGCCTTCCTTCTGCTGCTCGGCGTCGGCGGCAAGATGGTCTGGGAGAGCCTGTTCGGCGACGAAGAGGACGAGGCTGGTGGCGATGGCGACGGGCGCACGGCGCTGGGCGCGCTGCTGTTCACCGCCGTCGCCACCAGCATCGACGCGGCCGCCGTGGGCGTGTCGCTGGCCGTGGTTGACGTGGACATCGTCAGCATCTGCTTGCTGATCGGCGTCGTGACCTTCGGCATGGCCTCGGGCGGCGTCCTGATGGGCCGCGCCGCCGGCCCGCTGCTGGGCCAGCGCGCCGAACTGATCGGCGGCCTGGGCCTGATCGCCATTGGCACGAAGATTTTGGTCGAACACACCCTCGGCTTTTGAACGGCTTGACCCGGAGGCCGGACCCCGTTAAAGCGTCGCCCCTTTTCTCACGGCGGGGGTTCCCATGACGGCCTGCGGCCTCGACTTCGGCACGTCCAACACGACCCTCGGCATCCGGGCGGACGGCGAATTCCGTCTGCTGCCGCTCGACGGTGAGCGTTCGACGCTGCCCAGCGCCCTGTTCTTCGATTTCGAGGCCGATCAGGTCACGGTCGGGCAGGCGGCCATCGACGCCTATGTGTCCGGTATCGAGGGGCGTTTGATGCGCTCCATCAAGTCGATGCTGGGCACCGACCTGATCGATGCCGACACCGCGCTGCGCAAGGGCCGCATCAGCTTCCGCGCGGTCATCGCCACCTTCCTGAAGGCTGTGAAGGAGCGCGCCGAGGCCGCTCAGGGCGGCGAACTGACCGACGTGGTGCTCGGCCGCCCGGTGCATTTCGTGGACGGCGACCCGGCCGGCGACGCGGCGGCGGAGGAGACGCTGGGCGAAATCGCCCGCTCCGTCGGCTTCCATGCCATCTCCTTCCAGTATGAGCCCATCGCCGCCGCGCTCGACTACGAGCAGCAGGTGAACGCGGAGGAACTGGCCCTGATCGCCGACATCGGCGGCGGCACCTCGGACTTTTCCATCGTGCGCATCGGCCCGGACCGGCGCGGCAAGGCCGACCGCAGCGAGGACATCCTGGCCAACGACGGCATCCGCGTCGGCGGCACCGACTTCGACCGCGACCTCAGCCTCGCCACCGCCATGCCGCTGCTCGGCCACGGCAGCGCCATGAAGCGCGCCGGCCTGCTGGCGCCCAAGCATCTGTTCCTCGATCTGGCGACCTGGTCGAAGATCAACTTCCTCTACACCGCCAAGGCCATGGCGGAACTGGAGCGGCTGCACCGCGATTCGGCGGCCCCCGACCGGATCGAGCGGCTGATCGGCGTAGTCGAACACCGGCTGGGCCACGCGCTGGCCATGGCGGTGGAGAGGACCAAGATCGCCTTGTCCGATGGGCCGGAGGCCGGTCTGGCGCTCGACTGGGGCAACGGCGACCTGACCCGCCCGGTCACGGTGACGGAACTGAACGAAGCCACCGGCACCCTCGCCGGCCGCATCGGCGCGCGGGTCCGCGCCTGTTTGGCCGAGGCCGGCACGCGAGCGGAGCGCATCGACGCGGTGTTCCTGACCGGCGGTTCGACCTTGCTGCCGCAGGTCCGCGCTTCCATCCTGGCCGAGGTACCGGGTGCGCGCGTGGTGGAGGGCAACATCTTCGGCTCGGTCGGCCTGGGGCTGACGATCGAGGCTGGCCGGCGCTACGGCATAGCTTAAGCCCGAGAGGGCAAGTCGGATAAAATTTAAGACGCCCTTCCCGCTGGCATACGCTAGATTGTCGGAATGTAGTACCACCCACTGACCAAACCCGACTGTTTGCGCACCTGACCACCGGGAATTTCTCAGCAATGACTTCAGCCGCCATCGGGGCGCCCGCCAGCGCCACCGTTTCGACGACCGAAACCCACCAAGCGAACGACAACCAAGCCCGCAAGCGTCAGGCGCGCTTCTGGGCCGAACGGACCGCCCCCTACAAGGACCCCAGCGTCGCCCGCAGCGTCGGGCAACTCGCCAGCACGCTGATCCCGCTGGCCGGCATCATCACAGTGATGGGCCTGACCCTGTCGGTCGGCTATTGGCTGACTCTTCTGCTGGCCGTGCCGGCGGCGCTGTTCCTGGCGCGGCTGTGGATTCTCCAGCACGACTGCGGTCACGGCGCCTTCTTCGCCTCGGCGAAGGCGAACGACTGGGTCGGCCGCTGCCTGGGCGTGCTGACGGTGACGCCCTACGAGATGTGGCGGCGCGACCACGCCATCCACCACGCCACCTCCGGCAACCTGGACAAGCGCGGCACCGGCGATATCGACACGCTGACGGTGCGCGAGTATCTGGCGCTGACGCCATTCCAGCGTTTCCGATATCGTCTCTACCGGCACCCGCTGGTCCTGTTCGGCCTGGGGCCGACCTTTCTGTTCCTGTGGAAATTCCGCTTTCCGCTGGGCGATCAGGTCCGCGACCGCAAGGCCTGGGTCAGCGTCCTGACCACCAACGCCATGATCCTGGTGGTGCTGGCCCTCTTCGCCATGGTCTTCGGCCTTGGGCCGGTGCTGAAGGTGTGGTTGCCGGTGGTGCTGATCGCGGCGACGGTCGGCATCTGGATGTTCTACGTCCAGCACCAGTTCGAGAGCGTCTATTGGCGCCACGAGCCGGAATGGGACTTCCACGAGGCGGCCATCCACGGCTGCTCCTTCTACGACCTGCCGCGCTGGCTGCATTGGATGACCGCGTACGTCGGCTATCACCATGTGCATCATCTGGCGTCCCGCGTGCCGAACTACCGGCTGCGCGACTGCCACCGGTCGATTCCGGAACTCCAGGCCGTGCGGTCGATCAGCCTGAAGGAAAGCCTGAAGACGGTTCGTCTCGCCCTGTTCGACGAGGACAGCCGCCGCCTGATCGGCTTCCGCGAGCTTCAGGCCAAGCCGGCCTGAAGGTCCTTTACTTCCCGGCGATCGTGATGGTGATCGTGTCCTGGTAGGTGCCGGACGGGAGCTTGTCGGGAGCCGCCGCGCTGACCGACAGTTCCCGGTTCTGCGGCTGGGGAGAGGCGGCGCGGTTGGCGACCATGCCGGCCCCAGACCGCGTGGCGCCGTCGTAGCTGATGCTGTAGGGAACGCCGGCCGCACCATTGTCCGTGCGAAGCTGGCCGCCGTTCTGGGTGGTCAGCGTGACGCTGTAGCCGGCGGCGGTGTTGCAGCGTTCCTCCACCGTGGCGACGGGCACGCGCTCGATGCCGCGGGAGAGATCGAGGGGGGTGCCGCGCTCGGTCACGGCGACGGTACAGACGGTCGGCACCTCGCCGACGATGCGGATGCGCCCGCTGCTCGACGGACCATCGGCCAGGGCGGCCGCTCCAGCCGCCACGATCCCGACCACAAAACCGCTCGCGGCAATCTTTCCGAAGCGCGCCATGGCGGCCTCCCATCCCAAGAATGCTTCAGCTTGGGCCGGGAGATCGTAAAAGGACGTTAATTCGCCGACACGGTGACAGTGATGGCATCGCTGTAGCGCCCGGCCAATGCCCGTTCGGTATTCCCGACCCTCACCTCGAAGCCGTGCTCGTTGCTGCGCCGTCCCGAATCGGTGGGGGAGGACACCGGCAGGTCGAACGGCCCGCCAAGGCCCACCGTGCGGCCGTCCATCGTCAGCGTATAGGGGATGCGGGCGTCGGTGATGCCGGTGTCCAGCCCGGTGAAATGGCCGCGATTCTGCGATTCCAGCGTCACCTGATAGGGAGTATTGCCGGTCACCTCCAGGCCGAACGTCAGGCTCTTACCGGTCTCCAGTTCGCCGAACTCCAGCGTCGCGGTGCGCCCGCCGAGGTCGCCGCGCTGGCCGCCGACGACCAGCGTGCTCTGGATCGTGCCGCTGACCGACGCCTGAACGGACACCGTGTGGGAATCGAGCAGCCGACCGGGCTGGCCGTCGCTCATCTCATACAGGTTGAAGGTCAGCTGGTCGCTGTAGCCGCCGGACGATGGCGTCTGTCCCGGGGGCATCATGGCGTAGGCGGCGACGTCCAGGCGGCTTTTGCCCGGAATGCGCTCGACAAGAAGGCCGTTGTCGGCCGTCGCCGGGGCGTCGGGAACCGGCCGGCCGTCCGACCCGACGATCTCATAGCGCAGGGATCCGCCGCCGGGGCCGCTCATCCGTCGCCCGCCGTTCTGCCCGCCATCCACACCGATCCCCACGGTGCAACCGCTCTCCGTGCCGCCGACGCGGATGGTCACCGTGCGCGGCGCCTGCGTGGCCGCAAAGGGATCGTAGGGGCTGGAAAAAACGATGTCGGGCAGGCTCTTGAACTCGGCACAGGCGAACGCCTCCCCGCCGGACAGGGAGAGCAGGCTCGCGGCGGCCAGGGCAAAACGGATGCGCGTCATCATGGCTTGACCTCCCCCAAATCGATGGTGTCGCCGTCCGCCGGGACCGTCAGGGTCTTTGGCCGGTCTTCCATCCCATGGATCACCAGAGTCCAGCGCCCCGGCCGCACGCCCTCGACGCGGAATCGGCCCTGGCGGTTGGTGAAGAAGGCGATCTCCGCGGCACCGCTTCCGTCCGCCGGGCGCAGCACGCCGGACTGAAGCCCCAGCGGCTTGCCGTCCTCGCCCTTCAGAACGCCCGACAGGCTGGCGGTGGCGTCGGTGCCGATGGGCACCACGGTGCCGCTGCGATAGCGCGGGACCAGCACCGGCCGGTCGTTGCCCAGGTCATAGCTGACCGGCGCGTCCGGCACGTCCAGCAGGAAGGCGCGCTGCCGGTAGGCGGACAGATCGGGCAGCACGGGCGCGCCGAGCAGGTCGGTCTCCGCCGCGTAGCGCTGGTTGTAGGGATCGACGCCGATTTGCTTGTCAGCCAGCCTTGGGTGCGGCGCCACGATGGCGAAGCTGTCGTTCACCGGCCGCGACACGCCGACATAGCCGTCCGCGAACAGCAGCGCGGTGGAGAAGGTCAAAGCCGAACTGCGGTCATAGCTGCGTGGGCTCATCCCGGTGCCCGAGTCGTTCAACTGGCTGAGGTAGGTGCTGCGCGCGTTGGCGGTGAAGCGCTGGTGCAGGAAGGAGGCGTCGCCGTCCGCGCCATAGCCGTCGCGGTCCCGGCGCACCCGCAGGCCGGCGTCCAGGGCGTTGGTCATCTCCGTGCTGCGCAGGCGCCAGTCCAGCTCCCGCGACTGGTTGCGCGTGTCGGTGCGTGCGCCGATCGTCTGGCGGCTGCCGTCGAAGGAATAGCGCAGACTGGCGAACATCGCCGTTTCCATCTCGCCGTTGGTGCGCCGGCTCTGCTCCACGGACAGATCGACGGAGGCGCCCGGCGCAATGCGCGTGCGCAGCGCCAGTTCCACCGACGAGGTGTCGCTCAGCGTCGGATCGCGCGAATACTGGTAGCGTCCGCTGACGCTGGCCGTCACCCAGTCGGCAAGAGGCTGGGTGATCCGCCCGCCGAGGTCCAGCTTCACCGGATTGCGCGGCTGCGTCGTCCCCAACTGCGCGAAATTCGGCCCGCGCCACGTCGCCAGGGCGGTCACCGTGCGCTGCTTCCAGAACTGGTCGCCGGTGGTGAAGTTGCGGTAGTTGATCTGCACCGCGTAATCGCGCGGCAGCGTCCGCCCGTCGCTGACCGCCGGTTCGATCCCGATGGTGCCGATGGGGGAGGCGAACAGCACCTCCCCCCCGAACATCCGCTGGTCCGGGTTGCCCTGGGCGTTGAGCCCCAGCGTCAACTGGTCGGTGACGCCGTAGCGGTGGCGGGCCGAACCGGTCGGCTGGCCACGATCGTAGCGGTAGGTCCCCTGGTTGACCGTGGTCGGCAGGCCGCCGGCGTAGGTGAAGTCATGCACCCCTTCGCCCAGCAGCTGGCTGTCGAAGAAGAAGGGCACGTCGATGGTCTGCGTCCGCCCGAACTCGTCGGTGATGCGGACCGTCACGTCGTTGGCGCCCAGCGTGCCGGGGAAGTTGCGCAAGCTGTAGGGACCGGCCGGCAGGCGGTAGCTGCGCGTCGGCCGTCCGTTCACCTGCACGTCCACCACGGACGGCGAGGTCAGCACGAATTCCTGCTGCCCGGCCGGCTGGAACAGGGTGTAGGGCTGAAGCGCGAAGTTGCGTCCGACCACGAAGCCGCCGATCCGCTGCCCCGCCTGGAAGCCGCTGACCGGGAAGGTCACGTCGCCGGCGCTGATGCGGACGGCGGCGTCGGTCCAATCCACCGTGGCGCGCGCGTCACCGCGCTGCCAGCGGTCGAACCCGTCCTCCTGGTAGAAGGTGTTCGCTTCCACCACGAAGCCGCCGACGTTCAGGGCGTGCGCGAACGCCGTGCGCAACGGCCGGCGGCCGCCGTTCGGCCGGTTGTCGGAGTAGGAGATCCACTCCTCGTTGACGGTGATGTTGGTCAGCGCGCTGAAATCCGCCGGTTCCAGCGCCATGTTGCCGGTCGGCGGACGCGGCGCCCCGCCGAGGTCGAGATCGACGGTCTTGCGCGCCTCCGGATCCAGCTTGACGACGACCGCGATCTCTGTCGCCTCATAGGCGATGTCCATGCCGTTCCCGGCCAGCCGGGCAGGGGGGAGCTGCTCCTCCTTCACCGCGCGCAGCTTCTCAAGGACGGCCGGCTGCACCAGCGGTGCCAGCGTTTCCAGCAGCGGGCGCAGGGCGACGGTGGTCTGTTTGGGGTCGGCGGCGATTCGCGCCGGCACCATTCCGGCCTCACGCCCGTTGACCAGCACCGGAACCATCATGTCCCGCACGGCCGAAGCCGTGGCGGAGGCGCCCTTCTTCTTGCCGAAGACTTGCTGGTAGATGTCCTCGGTGGATTTGGCGGGCGTCTGGCCGTGAGCGGGCAGGGCGAGGGAGCAGAGAGCGACGGCGAGGAGCAACAAAGCCCCTCTCTCCCCCGTGGAAGAGGGGGGAGGGGCTATGGAAAGGCGTCCTTCGTCCCGCGCACGGCCCAAGGCGGCCTTCCCCTTCGCGGTCAGCGCGGGGCGGCGGCCAGGGTGGCGCTGAGCGGTCCTTGGGGGAGACCGGCGGGCAGAGGGATGGAAAAGCGGCGCGTCGCCCCGGCCAGCACGTTCTCGCCGAGCAAGCCGGTCAGCTGTTCGCCGCGCAGGGTCACGGTCTTGCCGCCGCCGGTGACGGTCAGCGTCGCGTCGCGCAGGATCTGTCGGGAGGTGCCGCGGTTGGTGACGGTCACCGCCAACGCCTTGCCCTGCGGCGCGACCGAGGTCACGACCGGATCGGGCTTGGCGCCTTGCGGCGTCACGTAGACCGACGCAACGTAGCGCACCAGCAGGCGCACCTGCCCGCCCGGCAGCGGGGCCTTGCCCAGGTCCACCGGCAGCTGTTCGGCGACCAGACGGAAGGCCAGCTCCTGCGACGGGTTGGCATTGCCCATCCACTGGACGCGCACGGATTGGCTCTGGTTGCCCTGGAGGACGATCTGTTCGGGGAAGATGGCAAAATTTTCGCCGGCCGGCTCCAGCTGGTCCTCGCCCTGCTCGGTCATGCGCCGGGTCATCAGCGAGACTTCGATGGCGACCGGTTCGGCGGTGTCGTTCTCCAGGCGGAAAATCTGCGTGGCGCCGCGCCCGCTCGGGGCGAATTCCATTTCGATGGGCACCAGACGGAAGGCGCTGGCCGGGCTCACCTGGGCCAGGAGGAGGCATGTGAAGACGAAGGCGGAGCCCAGCAGGCGAAAACCGTTCATGGATCAGATCGTTGGTTATAGTCCGGATAGGCGGACCATACACCAACTGGTCTCCGGCGCCAAAGAGACAACCGCGACGGGCGGGCAATCCCTTCGGCGCCGATCCGGAGCCCATTACTTGGCGGCGCCCATCACTTCACCGCGCCCATCACTTCGCGGCGATGGTGATCGTCACCGTGTCCGAATAGCTGCCCGCGATGGCGTTGGCGTTGGCGCTGAGCGACACGGCGAGCGGGACGCTTTTAGCGAACTGGGCGGTGGAACGGGTCACCGACATGGCGCTGCCGAGCGTGCCGCCCTGGCCGTCGTAGGCCACCTGATAGCTCACCGTCGCGTTGTTGCTGTTCTTCAGCTGACCGCCGTTGGCCGAGCTGAGCGAAATCGTATAGCCGGTGCCGCTGTTGCAGTTCTCCACCACCGTACCGACCTGCCGCGCGCTCTCGCCGCCGACAAGGTTCAGGGTCTGGTTGAGGTCGGTCACCGCCACAGAGCAGTTCAGCGCAACATTACCCTGCAACTTGACCGAACCGCTGGTCGAGGCGACCGCAGGCTGCATGGCGGCGAGGGCCAGGACAGAGGCGGCGATGCAGATCCGGATGGGGGTGGCATGGAAAGACATGGTCTCGTTTCCTTTGGCCAGGGTTTCTTCGGTGCCCGTAGGCACGTCCTTCCCATCGCAAAGCCGGTGCCAGTGGTCACACCGGTCAAAAACAAAGACGTGACAAAGGGTTGGTTGTTCTTGTGACATCGGGTGCACGATGTGTCGCGGCAATTTCCTCCTTGCGACCGGGAAGTTTCTCACCGGCAACGCGCAGTCTTTGCCGGGCCATTCTGGTACAAGGTCCCGACCGCGCCGATATGGATGTGAGGACCCCGAAGGGACGCACCATGAGCGAAGCCGCGTTGCGCCTGACCATCTTCGCCGGCATCTTCGTCGCCGTCGGACTGCTGGAGTTCGCCTTCCCGAAGCGCCCGCTGCGGGTGAGCCGCTGGCGGCGCTGGGGCATCAACCTCGGCCTCGTCGTGCTGGACGTGGTCATTCTGCGCGTCACCATCGGCGCGCTGGCCTTCGCCACGGCGATGTACGCCCAGGCGCGCGGCTGGGGTCTGTTCAACCTCGTGGACCTGCCGTTCTGGGCGGAGGCGGTCGCGGCCTTCCTGATCCTGGATTTCGCCGTTTACCTCCAGCACGTCGCATCACACGCCGTGCCGGTTCTGTGGCGGCTGCACCGGGTGCACCACGCCGATCTCGACATCGACTTGACATCGGGGCTGCGTTTCCACCCCATCGAGATTCTGCTGTCGATGCTGTTCAAGGCCGCCGTCGTCGTGGCCATCGGCGCGGATCCTTGGGTGGTCCTGCTGTTCGAGGCGGTGCTGAACGGGTCTGCCGTCTTCACCCACGGCAACGTCCGCCTGCCGGAGTGGCTCGACGCCGCTTTGCGCTGGATGGTGTGCACGCCGGACATGCACCGCGTCCACCACTCCATCGACCGGACGGAGACCGACACGAACTACGGCTTCTTCCTGTCGGTGTGGGACCGCCTCTGCGGCACCTACCACCGCGCCCCGCCGAAACGCGGCCACCAGGGCGCCGTTCTCGGCCTCGCCGACCACCAGGAGCAGGGCAAGCTGGGTTTGCTGAGCCTGCTGGCGATGCCGTTCTCCGATGCTCCGCGTGGGCGCGGGGCGGACAAGGGAGGGAGCCGAGGCAAGGCCGTGGGAGGGTGAGTTTCCGGCGCTTATGAACACATAAGGGAGGCCTTGCCCCTACGACCGCCCACGTTCCTTGGATGGCTCGACCTTGGGGCGCGGAGAGGCTTTGGGGGCAATCGGATTCGGTATGGCGTCGTCGGGGATGGCGCCGGTCGCGCGGGCCTCGCGGTAGTAGGCAAGGTTCTTCTGCACCGACGCATCGTCGAGATCCAGGCGGGCCATCCGCGCCGCTTCCTCGTCGCGGCCGGCGAGGCCGTAGGCGAGCGCCAGATTCTGGCGCTGTTGCGCGGTGGCGGCCGGGTCGCGGGCCAGCGGTTCCAGGATGGTGATCGCCTCGGTCGGCTTGCCGGACACCAGAAGCGAGAAACCCAGGTTGTTGCGCGCGGAGCGATCCTTGGGCGCCAGGGTCAACGCCAACTGATACTGCTGCTGCGCGCCCGCGTGGTCGCCCATCATGTCCTTGGCGACACCGAGGCCGGTCAGGGCGCGCACGTCCTTCGGCTCGCGGCTGAGGAGGGAGGCGTATTGGCGGGCCGCTTCCTCCGGCTGGTCCATGGCGATCAGCGTGCGGGCGTAGCCGCGCAGCGCGTCGCCGTTGGTCGGCTCGCGGGTCAGGGCGGTGCGCCAGGCGTCCAGCGCCTCGCGCGGGCGGCCGAGGTCGGTCAGGGCGGCGGCGAGGCCGAGCAGCGGTTCCACCTTGTCCGGCATGGTCTCGTGGGCGCGGCCGAACAGCGTGCTGGCGGTGTTTAGGTCACCTTGCGCCTGCGCTTGGGCGGCGATGCGCATCAGCGAGCCGTAGCTGGCGTTCTGGCTCTGCGTCGCGGCGGGTTTGGCGGCCTCGTCGCCGAATGTCCCGCAGCCGGCGAGCGGAAGCGCCGACAGAGCGGCGACCAGCGCGGCGGCGCGCAGCCGGCGAGAGAAGCGTGAACGGTCGAAGGGGCCGTGACAAGTCGTGAACATGCGCAACCGTCGATGATGGCCTGATGAGAGGCAGGGCGGAGAGTGTTGCGGACGGCCGGCACTTTCGCCCCTCAGAGTTAACATATCTTAAACAGTTAGCTCCCTAGGGTGATTTGCTTGAAGAAGGCGGTTCCAGAGCCATCAAAGAAGAACCAAAGACCCATGTCCACGCTCGCCCAGCCACAGAACGAAGACGCCGCGCGCAAGGACAAGGCGACGGCCACCCAGATGTATCATGAGGTGGCCCGCATCATCGAAAGGATGCACCGCCGATTCTTGGACGTGCTGCGGATCGAATTGGGCCGCATCGGCATCGACGACATCAGTCCGGTGCAGGTGATGATGCTGCTGAACATCTCCAACGGAGAGATCAGCGTGCGCGACCTGATCGAGCGCGGCTACTATCTGGGCTCCAACGCGTCGTACAATCTGAAGCAGCTGGTGGATACGGGCTATGTGGACCGCTCCGCCTCGCCGCGCGACAAGCGCGCCGCCCGCCTGAAGCTGTCGGCCAAGGGCACGGAGCTGTGCGAGCAGCTGCGCCGCATGGCCTCGCTGCATTCCGAGGGGCTGATCCGCACCGACGACGACACTCAGGATTTCGAGGTGACCTACCGCACGCTGCGCCGGCTGGAGCGCAAGTGGACGGACGTCATCCGCTCCGACGAAACCGACATCCTCTGACCTTCATTGATTTCCCTCAGTGTGCACGACAATCCGTCGTGCCACGGTGGCGTGCACGCCATGAGGGAGATGCCGCATGAAGTTCGCCGTCGCCACCCAGGATTTCCGAACCATCGCCACCCACGGGGGACGCGCCCGGCGCTTTCTGGTGCTGGAGGCCGAGGCCGGCGGCGTGCCCGTCGAGGTCAAGCGTATCGAGCTGGGCGAGGACGAGGTGCTGCATGTGGCCGGCGACGGCCGTCCGCACCCGATCGACGAGGTTCAGGTGGTGGTGACCGGCTCTTCGGGGCAGGGCTTCATCAATCACATGCGGCGGCGCGGCATCGAGCCGGTGACGACGGTGGAAACCGATCCCGTTCAGGCGATCCGGGACTATTTCGCTGGAACGGTGAAGGCTGCCCCGGCGCCCGAACACCCGCATGACCATCACGACCACCCCTGAAGGGATACGCTAAATCGGGAAGCTGACGCTGGCGGTGGTGCCGGCGGCGTCGCTGTCGGTGGACAGGGTGTCGCCCAACTGCGCGGCAAGCGCCTCGGCCAGCATCAGGCCGTCTTCTGCCGTGGTGTCGAAGCCGGCGGGCAGGGCGCGGCCGTTGTCCTCCACGGTCAATCGGGCGCGGCTGCTGGTTTCCTGCGTCACGCTGATGCGGATCCAGCCCTGCTCCGGATAGGCGTGATGCAGGCTGCTGGTCAGCAGTTCGGCGATGATGAGGCCAAGCGGCATCGCCTCGTAAAGGCCGATCTGGATCGGGTCGGACTTGATCTCGATGGGGACGTTGGCGAGACCGCCGGGCGTGCCGTGCTTCACCGCGTCGGCCAGGGCCTCGACATAGTGTTGCAGGCCGACGTGGGTGCCCGAGCCGGATTCGTGCAGCTGCCGATAGAGGATGGCCAACGCCTCGATTCGCACCAGCGTCTGTTCGTAGGCGGCGCGGGCGTCCGGATCGCGGATGCGGCCGGCCTGGAGCTTCAGCAGGCTGATGACCAGCTGCAGGCTGTTCTTGGCGCGGTGCTGAAGCTCGCGCAGTTCGGATTCCAGCTCCCGGATGCGGAGGGCGAGCGGGTCCTCCGGCGCGTCCGGACCGGTGGCGGGACGATCCGGGGGCAGGGCGGCCGGCTGGTGCCGGGGGGGCATCGACATCACGCGAATCTCTGTTCGGACGGGACGAGTTCTACAAGGTCGAGAACAATTTATGCGCTTCCCCCCGCTCTCGGATTGGTTCTGAGGAAGTACCTCGGGGCGCATAGATCCTCCGGCCGGGCGGGGCAGGGGGCCTATGGCCTCGACATGATGTGGCACGCCCGAAAAGGCATTTCCAGATCGGATGGGCCGTGCTTCAGTGGCCTTCATGCGCATGAGAAATCTGACAATTTCCGTTCTGGCCGTGCTGGCGGTGGCCGGCGGCTGCGTCGCGGCGGCCGGTGTTGGCGAATCGAAGCGCGCTTTCCCGGTGGCGCTCGACAAGCAGCGCCCAGAGGCGGCGGAGGTCGGCGCCCTGCACTTTCGAGGGGCTATCGAGCTGCCCGACGGCGGCGGCGTGGGTGGGCTGTCCGGCTTATGGGTGAGCGGCGACGGCAACCGCTTTGTGGCGATCAGCGACAATGGACGGACGCTGACGGGCCGGCTGGCCTACGACGCGGCGGGACAGCTGGTCGGGGCCGGCGACTTCGCGGCACGGGATCTGCCGCTTGATGAGCGCAAGGGGCGAACGGGCCGCATGAACGATTCAGAGGAGCTGGCGCGGTTGGTCGATGGTTCCTGGCTGGTGTCCTTCGAACGGAATCACCGCATTCTGCGCTACCGCTCCGGCCCGGAGCGTCCGGAAGGCGAACCGGCGCCCTTGCCCACCCCGCCGGGGCTGGAGGACGCGCCGCCCAACGGCGGGCCGGAGGCGATGGCCGCCCTGGCGAATGGGCGGCTGCTGGTGATCGAGGAAGGCAATGACGACGGAGTCGTGGAGCACCGCGCCTGGATCGGCAAAGCGGGGCTGAAGGCGCGCGGCGACTGGCAGGCGCTGACCTACCGGACGGCGCCGCGATTCCGCCCGACCGGGGCGGCGCCGCTGCCGGACGGGAGCGCGCTGGTTCTGGAACGATACGTGTCTCTGCTGGGCGGCTGGGCGGCGCGAATCGTTCATGTGCCGGCCGACGCGTTGCGGCCGGGCGCGGTCATAGATGGTGTGGAGCTGGCACGGCTGGAACCGCCGCTGCTGGTGGACAACTTCGAAGGGATCGCGGTGCGGCCGGGGCCGGATGAGGAGACGATGGTCTATATCGTGTCCGACGACAACCGCAGCGCGCTCCAGCGCACCTACATGATGATGTTCGCGCTGCCGGCCAAGGCGTTGAAGCCGGCGCTGGCGCGGCGCTAATCCCAATCGTTTCAGCGCCGCGCCGGTGCGGGATCAGACGTTGTCGTAGAGGCCGTTCGGTCCCTGGTCGTGACCGCCGCCCATCCCACCGCCCATGCCGCCGGCGTTCATCACCGGGTCGCGGTGATGATGGACGCGGGCGATGCTGGGGGCGAGGTCCTGAAGCTCGATGAAGTTGTCGGCCTGACGGCGCAACTCGTCCGCGACCATCGGGGGCTGGGAGCGCACGGTGCTGATGACGCTGACGCGCACGCCCTTGCGCTGAACCGCCTCGACCAGCCGGCGGAAGTCGCCGTCGCCGGAGAAGAGCAGGATGTGATCGACATGCTCGGCCATCTCCATGACGTCGATGGCGAGTTCGATGTCCATGTTGCCCTTGATCTTGCGGCGGCCGGACGCGTCGGTGAATTCCTTGGTCGGCTTGGTCACCATCGTGTAGCCGTTGTAGTCCAGCCAGTCGACCAGCGGCCGGATCGGCGAATACTCCTGATCCTCGACAAGGGCGGTGTAATAAAAGGCGCGCATCAGCCGCCCTTCGGAAGCGAAGCCGTCGCGAAGCCGCTTGTAATCGATGTCGAAGCCGAGAGCGCGGGCGGCGGCGTACAAATTCGCGCCGTCGATGAACATTGCCAGTCGTTCTTCTTTATAAAAAAGTTTTGTAACATCCTTCGGCAAAGTTGCATTGCGTTCCAATGTCGTATTCCTTCTACAAGTGATTGTATTATATCTTCGGCGTACGCGAAATTGCGGTGCGCCAGATGTAGAAACTAGGGTGTCGTCTTCGCCGGAGCAAGGGGGCGGATTTGCGGCTGCGGGTGCGGGCGGAGTACGGCGGGCGGGTCCGATTCAGGTTCTAAGCGCTTGCGCCGACGCTGGCCGATCAATATATTCAAATGCCTTCGCAGATCCCGGAGTTGGTTTGGTATGGCCCGCGTTACCGTCGAAGATTGCGTCCTCAAGGTTCCGAACCGGTTTGAGCTGGTGATGATGGCGGCCCAGCGCGCGCGTGAAGTCGCGTCCGGCGCTCCGCTGTCGATCGACCGCGACAACGACAAGAACCCCGTCGTTGCCCTGCGCGAGATCGCGGACGAGACGGTGTCGCTCGATCACCTGAAGAACTCCCTGATCAAGGGCCACCAGAAGCACGTCGAGCCGGACGAGCCCGAGGAAGAGATCGTCGAGCTGATGGCCGGCGAGCACGACTGGGCCGCGCGCAGCGACAACTCGCTGGACGACGAGGACGGCATGAGCGAGGCCGAAGAGGTCGGCGAAGGCGAGGACATGCTCTCCGACATGGACGGCGACCCCGAGGCCGCCTTCGGCATGACGGAGGATGATGTCGTCGGGCGCGATGCCGACGGGGACATCTGATCCTGGCCGCTCGCGAGGGTACGGGGGCCGAAAGGCCCCCTTTTCGTCTCAACGCTAACAAGGCGCTTGGTGCGCCGGGTCCGGTGGCATGATCCGGCAATATGAGCTTGTCGAACGCGTCCGGGCGTACGACCCCTCGGCCGACGAGGATTTGCTCAACCGCGCCTATGTCTTCTCCATGAAGGCGCACGGGTCGCAGACCCGCGCCTCGGGCGATCCCTACTTCCTCCACCCGCTGGAGGTCGCCGGCATCCTGACCCAGCTGAAGCTGGACGCCGGCACCATCGCGACCGCGCTGCTGCACGACACGGTCGAGGACACGGTCGCCACGCTGGAGGACATCGAGAAGCTCTTCGGCAAGGAAATCGCGCGGCTGGTCGATGGCGTGACCAAGCTGTCGCGGCTGGAGATGCACAGCGAGCAGGCCAAGCAGGCGGAGAATTTCCGCAAGCTGGTGCTGGCCATGTCGGAGGACATCCGCGTCCTCCTGGTGAAGCTGGCCGATCGGCTGCACAACATGCGCACGCTGTTCCACCTGAAGAACCCGGACAAGCGCAAGCGCATCGCCCGCGAGACCATCGAGATCTACTCGCCGCTGGCCGAGCGCATCGGCATGCACCAGGTCAAGGACGAGCTGGAGGATCTGGCGTTCGCCGAGCTGAACCCGGACGCCCGCGACAGCATCCTGGCGCAGTTGGCCCGCCTGCGGTCGGAAGGCGAGAACCGCGTCCAGCGCATCATCGACGAGTTGCGCGAGACGCTGGCGGCGGATGGACTGCCCGACGCGACGGTGACGGGCCGCGAAAAGACCGCTTATTCGATCTGGCGCAAGCTGCAGCGCAAGAACGTCAGCTTCGAACAGCTGTCCGACATCATGGCCTTCCGGATCATGGTCGAGACGGTGCCGGAATGCTATCAGGCGCTGGGCGTCATCCACGCCAACTATCCGGTCGTGCCGGGGCGCTTCAAGGACTACATTTCCACGCCCAAGCCGAACGGCTACCGCTCGCTGCACACCGGCGTCATCGGCCCGGAGCGCAACCGCATCGAGGTGCAGATCCGCACCCGCGAGATGCACGAGATCGGCGAGCTGGGCGTTGCCGCCCATTGGGCCTACAAGCAGGGCCAGCCGCGCACCGGAGCCCGCGAATACCGCTGGCTGCGCGAGTTGCTGGACATCCTGGAGCACGCCCAGAAGCCCGAGGAGTTCCTGGAGCACACCAAGCTGGAACTGTTCCAGGATCAGGTGTTCTGCTTCACGCCCAAGGGCGATCTGATCGCGCTGCCGCGCGGGGCGACTCCGGTGGATTTCGCCTACGCGGTGCACTCGGCGGTCGGCGACCATTGCGTCGGCGCGAAGATCAACGGGCGCATGCTGCCGTTGCGCACGCAGCTGCAGAACGGCGATCAGGTCGATATCATCACGTCGAAGGCGCAGACGCCCGTTCCGGGGTGGGAGCGCTTCGTCGTCACCGGCAAGGCGCGGGCGCGCATCCGCAAGTTCCTGCGCACCCAACAGCGCGCGCAGTACGTCGAACTGGGCCGCGCGATCCTGCAACGCCAGTTCAAGGCGGAAGGCTACGAGTTCTCGGAAAAGGCGCTGGACGGGGTCATCAAGATCTTCCAGCAGCCGAGTTCCGAGGATCTGCTGGCCAGCGTCGGGTCCGGTCTGCATTCGGGCCGCGAGGTCTTCCACGCCGTCTTCCCCGGTCACAAGCCGCACGTTCCGACGCCGAAGGAAGGCGACGACAAGAACGCGATCACCATCCCGAAGCCGAAGCCCAAGCACAAGGGCAAGGATTCGCCCCTGCCTATCAAGGGGCTGATCCCTGGGATGGCCGTGCATTACGCCCGCTGCTGCCACCCGCTGCCGGGCGACCGCATCGTCGGCATCGTGACGACGGGCAAGGGCGTGACGATCCACACCATCGACTGCGAAACGCTGGAGAGCTTCCACGAGTCGCCGGAGCGCTGGATCGACGTCGCCTGGGACATCGGCCCCGACAACCCCGAAGAGCATGTCGGCCGCATCACGCTGGTGGTGAACAACGAACCGGGATCGCTGGGTACGCTGTCCACGGTCATCGGCAAGAACGGCGGCAACATCACGAATCTGAAGATCACCAGCCGGAACACCGATTTCTTCGAGCTGCTGATCGACATCGACGTGAAGGACGCCAAGCACCTGACCAACATCATGGCGGCGTTGCGGGCGACCCCCGCGATCAACTCCGTGGACCGGGCGCGGGGGCGCTGACCGCAGGGGTTTTGAGAGCCTCTCCCTTATCCGCTGGGACCCGGCGGATAAGGGAGATGGGCAAGCTACGGCCCCAGTCACATCTTCTGTTGATAGATGTTCTGAGCGAACGGCCAGCGCCACAGCAGATCGTCGGTGGTCACGCTGCGTTTCTTGAGGAAGTCCACCAGTTCTCGCGACGGAGCCGAGGTGAAGCCGTTGACGTTCGGGTCACGGTTGAAGTTGGCGATGGTGTAGAAGTTCCAGTGTCCGCCCTCGTTCTTGAACGTGCTTAGATACGGGTCGAGAATGTCGGCTCCGTTGAAATGGATGTCCTTCATCGCGTTTCCGGGAACATCCACCAATTCCCAGCGGGCATACTGGGTCGGCAGGATCGATTTGCAGAACGCGATTTCGTTGGCTTGAAGCACCCCGTCCAGAAGCTGCCTTGTGGGCGGGTAGAACGGGAAGGCGAAATCGTCCGAATGATCGTGGAGCAGGGAAAGCTTGCCCCAATCCTTGGCAATTGCGACCGCAGTCGAGTTCACGTTGCCGACGTAATCGTTGTAGGTGGAGATGACGCTGGTGCGCAGCGTGGCGCAGGTGCCGATCAGGCGTTTGTTCATCTCGTAAAGGATGCTGGCCGAGTCGTCTTTCGGAATGGCAAAGCGCATCAGGGCGAAGATCAGAGCCATCGCCGCCGAACCGGTTTCGCCGGGCTCCACCTCCTCGTCTTCGTTTCCGTTTCCGTTGGTCAAGGCGCCTTCGCCGGCCAGCGCGGGGACCGGGGCGGCAACGGCGCACAGCAGGAATTCCATAAGCGCCTTGGAGATTTCCAAGCCGGTGTCGAGATCGACCGATACCGACGCCGTCTGGGGCGCGACGTTGGCGGAATAAGCGTTCGCCAGGGCCGTGGAGACGTTGTTGTAGTAGGAATTCGCGAACTGGGTGGCGAGGTTGGCGTACTCATAAACCGACTGAAGGGTGTGAATCTCCTTGAGCAGCTGCTCCTTCACCGTATTGAAGGCGTTGGCGTAAAGTGCGGCGTCACTGCCGTTGGGAGTGTTCGGGGTGGCGTGGTCGATGGCGGACGGCAGCGTGCTGGGGGTGATCTTCACCGGATTCGGGTAGAGCTTTGTCCGGAACGCCGTCAGGTCAGCCTCGGCAGCCTGAATGGTCCCATTTTTGGCGAGCTGGTTCAGCAGATCATGGACCGCCAGTCTCTGCAGCCCGTCGTTCAAGGACGGGAAGGCCTGGAGCGGGGCGTTGAGGACGGCTTCGTTCCACGGATCGTAGAAGATCTGCGACGCGGAGTAGGCGAGGGTGCAGTTCTTCAGCGTTGCCGGCGTCGGCTTGCTGACGGCCGTGGCGACATCGAGATTCTTGGCCCGGCTGCCGTAGTTGCTCCAGAAAGGCCAGTAATTCACCAGACCCGCGGCATCGGGGCCGACGGGAGCGAAGGGAGTCGGCACGAAGTTCTGCCGGTTATTCCAAACGCGGACCTCGGTGATGTTGCCAAGGAAGCTGCCGTTGAGGTCCGATCCTTGATCCCAGTTGAAGTTTCCAAGGACGATGTTGCCGCCGACCTCGATGGGAAGTGAGAAAGGCTGCGTCTGGAGCTTCTTGTCCAAGGTCTGCGGAACGCCGTCCACATAGAAGGTGAGCTGGCCGTTCTCCAGCCTGACGGCGATCTGGTGCCATTCGCCGTCGGTTAAGGTTACGGACGGAGTCCAGCTTGCGGTTGCGTTCTCCGTTCTGTAATGCCAGTAGCGGGCTCCGATTTGATTTCCTTCTTTCAGGTAGAGACAGAAATAGCCGTTTTGGCCCATGTACCCATAGGAGATGGCGCTGAGAATCGGCTGGTATTTCTTGTAGGTGGTTTGAAAGTGAACCTCGATGGCGGTGAAGCCAGTAATATCCGTGTTGTCGAGCGTGGCTGATCCCCCAGCGGAGGTAAACGACACGTAATTGGGCATGTTATTCCTCGCTGCATGGAGGCCGAAAGATCGGCCATTCGGTTTTGGGTGGTTTGCCGGCGGGTTTGGGTGAATCGAACGCAACGGACAGTCGTGTGAACGCGCGTGCTCCGGGCCGCCTGCCGCTCGCAAGGCGGGATATGTCTCCAGAAATGTTCGTATTTCAATAATTCCTATGACAATCAAATCGCGTCAATGGGGAAGATGCGGTTGTCAAGGACGCTATCGTACAGGTGGGTTGTCGGGATGGTGGCAGGGTCCTGGGTATCCTATTCCTTGCAATGTCCGCCCCGGTGTGCAGGGTTCTGGAATGGAATTGCCCGGCCAACGGGCTTGGAAGGGAGGAAACATGTCCGAAACGACCATCTTCAGCCGCCTGATCGCTGGCGAACTGCCCTGCGCCAAGGTTTATGAGGACGAACAGACCTTCGCCTTCATGGACGCGGGGCAGGTCAATCCCGGCCATGTGCTGGTGGCGCTGAAACGGCCGGCGCCGACGATCCTGGATGTGAGCGAGGACGAGGCGGCGGCGCTGTTCCGCACCGTGCACCGGGTGGCGAAGGCCGTGCAGGCGGCGTTCGAGCCCGAGGGCATCACGCTGCTTCAGGCCAACAAGGCGGCGGGCTGGCAGACGGTGCCGCACATTCATATCCATGTTGTGCCGCGCTATGAGGGCGACGGGGCCGATCTGGTGTGGCCGCGCAACAATCCGCCGATGGACGAGCTGAAGGCGCTCGGGGCGCGGATCGTCGTGGCGTGATCGCCTCTCCGGGGATGAGGGCGTGACGGGACGCCGCACCACCGCTATATAGACGGGAACACCGAGCCCCGCCGGTCTTGCGCGGGGACGGTGGGATTCCGGAGTCTCGCCTTATGCCCCGTCCTCTTCGTCTCGGCGTGAACATCGACCATGTGGCGACCGTCCGCAACGCGCGGGGCGGGCGTGCCCCGGATCCCGTGCGCGCCGCGAAGCTTGCCGCCGAGGCCGGGGCGGACGGCATCACCGCGCATCTGCGCGAGGACCGGCGCCACATCATCGATTCGGACATCGAACGGCTGCGGGCCGAGGTCGCTCTGCCGCTGAACCTGGAGATGGCAGCGACGGAGGAGATGCTGGGCATCGCTCTGCGCACCCGGCCGCACGCCAGCTGCCTCGTCCCGGAGAAGCGGACCGAGGTGACGACGGAAGGCGGGCTGGACGTCGTCGGCAATTACGATTACTTGACGCGCTATGTGAGCGAGCTGGGGGCCGCGGGCGTGCGGGTGTCGCTGTTCATCGACCCAGAGCCGGCGCAGCTCGACGCAGCGAAGGCGTTGGGCGCGCCGGTGGTGGAACTGCACACGGGCGCCTATTGCGACGCGCCGGCCGGGACGGAGCGCGAGGCGGAGTTGGCGCGCATCGTTCGCGCCGCCGCGCACGCCGAGGCCATCGGGCTGGAATGCCACGCCGGGCATGGGCTGAATTACGAGACGGTGGGCGCCGTGGCGGCCATCCCGACCATCGTGGAGCTGAACATCGGTCATTTCCTGATCGGCGAGGCGATCTTCGTCGGGCTCGGCAACGCCATCCAGCGCATGCGCGCCCTGATGAAGGATTCTCGGGTGTGATGGGGCGCGCATGATTTTGGGCATCGGCAACGACCTGATCGACATCCGCCGCATCGAGCAGTCGCTGGAGCGCTTCGGCGACCGCTTCATCGACCGCATCTTCACCGACGTGGAGCGCGCGAAGTCGGAGCGGCGGGCGAGCGCCGCCGGACGGCACAGCGCGCGGGCGGCCAGCTACGCCAAGCGCTTCGCCGCCAAGGAGGCCTGTTCCAAGGCGCTGGGCACCGGGTTCAAGGCCGGCGTGTTCTGGCGCGACATGGGGGTGGTGAACCTGCCCTCCGGCCAGCCGACGATGACGCTGACGGGCGGGGCGCTGGAGCGGCTGAAGGCGATCACGCCGCCGGGCATGCAGGCCCGCATTCACGTCACATTGACCGACGAATATCCGATGGCCGAGGCCTTCGTCATCATCAGCGCCGAACCGGCCGATACCCCCATCACCAGCTCGACGGCTTCCCCCGCATGACCATGAACAAAGAAACCGCCGTTACCGGCAAAACGAAGGATGCAGGCGGCTTTGCCGAGACGGTGAAGACGGTCTTCTATGCGGTGATCATCGCCTTCGGCGTGCGCACCTTCGCGTTCGAACCGTTCAACATCCCCTCGGGCTCGATGATCCCGACGCTGCTGATCGGCGATTACCTGTTCGTGTCCAAGTTCTCCTACGGGTACAGCAAATACACGGTGGCCTTCGGCTTCCCGGTCTTCGAGGGGCGCATCCTGGGCCACGCGCCGGAGCGCGGTGACGTGGCGGTCTTCAAGCTGCCGCGCGACAACAAGACCGATTACATCAAGCGCGTCGTCGGACTGCCCGGCGACACGGTGCAGGTCAGCGGCGGCGTTCTGATCATCAACGGCCAGCCGGTGAAGCGCGAGCGCATCGAGGATTTCGTCACCAAGGACGCGCTGGGCCGCGAGGTGCGCGTCGCGCAGTTCATCGAGACCCTGCCGGAAGGCCGCACCCACCGCATCATCGAAGAGACGGACAACGGCCCCCTGGACAACACGCCGGTGTTCAAGGTGCCGCCGGGCCACGTCTTCATGATGGGCGACAACCGCGACAACTCGCTCGACAGCCGTGTGCCGGCGCAGGTGGGGTATGTGCCGCTGGAAAATCTGGTCGGCCGCGCCGAATTCCTGTTCTTCTCGCTGGAGGACGGGACCCGCTTCTTCGAGGTGTGGCGCTGGCCGTTCGATCTGCGGTTCAGCCGTTTGTTCAGTGGGGTGAAGTGAGTTGAATCCTGATCGTATGGACGCGGATCTGGACGGTTTGGCCGCGTCGGTTGGGCATGTCTTCGCCGATATGCAGCTTCTGGCGGACGCCGTCACGCACCCGAGCCTGATGGGGCTGGAGCGCACGGGCCGGGGCGGCAAGCGGCCGGAGCATGGTCCGGGGCTGGCCTATGAACGGCTGGAGTTCCTGGGCGACCGGGTGCTGGGGCTGGTCGTGGCGGAATGGCTGCTGGAACGCTTCCCGCACGAGCGGGAGGGGGCGCTCGCCAAGCGGCACGCGTCGCTGGTGCAGCGCGAAGCAGTCGGGCGCGTTGCCGACGCCATCGGGCTGGGGCGCTATCTGCGCCTGTCGCCGGCCGAGGCGCAGGGCGGCGGACGCAGCAACCGCACCATCCTGGGCGACGCCTGTGAGGCGGTGATCGGGGCGCTGTATCTGGACGGTGGGATGGAGGTGGCCAAGCGCTTCATCCGCTCCGCCTGGGCCGACCAGATCGACCGGGTGCAGCCGCCGCCGGTCGATCCCAAGACGGCGTTGCAGGAATGGGTGCAGGGCAAGGGCAAACCTCTGCCAGCCTATGAACTGATCGAGCAGAGCGGGCCGGCGCATGAGCCGGTGTTCCGCGTCGGGGTGCGGGTGCAGGGGATGGAGCCGGTGATCGGCACGGGCCCGTCCAAGCGGATCGCGGAAAAGCAGGCGGCCAGCGCGTTGCTGCGCCAAGTGGGAGTGAAGGTCGATGACTGACGGTCACGACAAGGATATCGACGATAACGATTTCGAAGACGGCATGGACGACGGAACGGACGAAGCGGGCGGCCATGAGCCCGGCCGTCATGAGCCTGACAATCCGCGCTGCGGGTTCGTGGCGCTGGTGGGGGCGCCGAACGCGGGCAAGTCCACGCTGCTGAACGCGATGGTGGGCTCGAAGGTGTCCATCGTCAGCTCCAAGGTGCAGACGACGCGCACGCGGGTGCTGGGCATCACCATTGCCGGTGACAGCCAGATCATCTTTGTGGACACGCCCGGCATCTTCAAGCCGAAGCGCCGGCTGGACCGCGCCATGGTGGCGGCGGCCTGGCAGGGCGCGGACGACGCGGACCTCGTCGGCGTGCTCTATGACGTGTCGCGCAAGGGCATCGACGACGACACGCGCGGCATCGTCGAGAAGCTGAAGGAGCAGGGGCGCAAGGCCATCCTGATCCTGAACAAGATCGACCTCGTGCCGCGCGAGAAGCTGCTGGGCCTCGCGCAGTCCTTCAACGACGAGGGCATCTTCACGGACATCTTCATGCTGTCGGCCTCGACCGGCGACGGCGTGGAGCATCTGCGCGACTTCCTCGCCGCGCGCATGCCGGAGGGGCCGTGGCACTATCCGGAAGACCAGATCTCCGACATGCCCATGCGGCTGCTGGCGGCGGAGATCACGCGCGAGAAGCTGTTCCACCAGCTCCACCAGGAGCTTCCCTACGCCGCCACGGTCGAGACCGAGGTGTGGGAGGAGTTTGAGAACGGCTCCGTCAAGATTTCCCAGGTCGTCTTCGTGCAGCGCGAAAGCCAGAAGGCCATCGTGCTGGGCAAGGGCGGGACGCGCATCAAGGCGCTGGGCCAGGCTGCCCGGACCGAACTGGAGGAGATGCTGGAGCGGCGCGTTCACCTGATCCTGTTTGTCAAGGTGCGCGAGGATTGGGAGAACGATCCGGAGCGCTACTCCCAGTGGGGCCTGGACTTCGGGGCCAACTGACCCTGACAGCGTGACGCAAGGGTGGGGGTCTGTGACGGCGGGCGCGGATCCCCATATTGAAGGGCGGTTTTCCCTTCGGTTGAGCGTCGGACTTGCGCATTCCCGTCTTCAACGATCTGTTCGACGCCGGCACCCGTTTCGTGGAACGGGCCGGCGATCTGGTGACCGGCGGCATTCTGGAACAGGATGTCCGCCTGGGCGTCACAGGGCTGCGCCGGGCCGGCAAGACGGTCTTCGTCACGGCGCTGGTCGATAACCTGCTGAAGGCCGGGCGGCTGCCGTTCCTGGACGTGGTGTCATCCGGGCGGTTCCAGGCCGCAAGGCTGCGGCCCCAGCCGGACCCGGACGTTCCCCGTTTCGATGTCGAGCGGTATCTGGCGGCGCTGACCGGGCCGGAGCCGCATTGGCCCGAGCCGACGCGGGGCATCGGGCAGTTGCGGCTCTCGCTGCGCTACCGGCCGAACGCGGTCATCAAGCGGACGCTCCAGCCGGTCGCCACGCTGAATCTGGACATCGTCGATTATCCGGGGGAGTGGCTGCTCGACCTGCCACTGCTGCGGCAGAGCTTCGCCGAGTGGAGCACCCTGACGTTGGAACTGGCGGCGCGGCCGCCGCGCGACGAGTTGTCGGCGGCGTGGCGCGGCTGGCTGGCGACGGTCGATCCCGGCGCTCCGGCGGAGGAGGAGACGGCGCGGCGGGGTGCTGCGCTCTACACCGACTACCTGCACGCCTGCCGGCGCTCGGACAATGTGCTGAGCCTGATCCAGCCGGGGCGGTTCCTGGAGCCGGGCGAGTGGAAGGACGCGCCGCTGCTGACCTTCTGCCCGCTGCCCGGCGAAAAGCGTGGGCGCGGCAGCCTGTGGGCGCTGATGGAGGAACGGTATGAGGCGTACAAGGCGAAGGTGGTGCGCGGCTTCTTCTCCGAACATTTCGCGCGGCTCGACCGGCAGATCGTGCTGATCGACGTGCTGGGGGCGCTGAACTCCGGCCCGGCGGGGATGAGTGACATGAAGCGCGCCCTGGAGCTGAGCCTGGAGCCGTTCCGGCACGGCAGCGCGGGGTGGCTCGACTGGCTGTTCGGGACGAAGATCGACCGGGTGCTGTTCGCCGCGACCAAGGCGGACCACGTCGCCTCGCACCAGCACAACAGTTTGCGGCATCTGCTGGACCGGCTGGTGTCCGACGCGCGCTCCTCCATCCGGTTCGAGGGGGCACAGGTGGACACCATGGCCATCGCCGCGCTGAAATGCACGGAGACGGTGGTGAGCGAGCATGAGGGGCGGCAGTTGCGCTGCGTGCGCGGCGTGCCCATCGGGCGCGACCGGCCAACGGTGCTGTTCCCCGGCGAAATCCCGGAGAATGCCGACTTCCCGCCGGGGCGGGACAATCCCTACAAGTTCATGGCCTTCCAGCCGCCCGACAATCTGGCGCACGAGACGCGCGGCCTGCCGCACATCCGTCTGGATCAGGCTTTGCAGTTCCTGCTGGGGGATTACCTGGAATGACCGATTCCCGCACCCGCGAGGCGGAGTGGGTTCCGCCCATGGAACTGGACCCGGGACGGGCCGCGCCCGTGCCGGCCGCCGAGGAGGAGGCGATCATCGCCGGGACGGCGCCCAGAACCGCCGGCGAACGGTTGCCCGCGCTGCTGGCGGTCGATGATCGGCCGAAGAGCCGCGTCGGGCGGTGGCTGGTCGGGGCGGTCGCGGCGCTGGTGCTGGTGGCGCTGGGGTTTGACACCTGGGATTTGCTGAACCGGTCCTTTGCGACCAGCGTGGCGCTGGGCGCCCTGGTGGCATCGCTGGCGGTGGTCGCGGGCGGGGCGGCGGTGGCGATGCTGGTGGGCGAACTGCGCTCCCTGCGGCGGCTGCGCAGGATCGAGGCGCTGCGGCAGGAGGCGGAGCGGCTGTCCGGCGCGGTGGAACCGGGCGAGGCGGACCGCTTCGCCGGGTCCCTGACACGGTTGTACGCCGGGCGCACCGATCTGGCGCCGTCCCTGGAGCGGGTGAAGGACCATGTCACGGACGCGCACGATGACCATGAGGTGGTGCGGCTGCTCGACCGCGAGGTGATGGCGCCGCTCGACAGCCGGGCCTACCAGATGGTGCTGCGCGCGTCGCGGGACACGGCGGTGGCGACGGCGCTCAGCCCGGCGGCGGTCGTCGATCTCGCTGTGGTGCTGTGGCGGAACCTGAAGCTGGTGCGGGAGATCGCGGCGCTCTACGGCGCGCGGCCGGGCTATGTCGGTTCGCTGAAGCTGCTGCGCCGGATGCTCGCCAACATCGCCGTCGCCGGGGTGGCGGAGAGCGCGCACCATGTCGCGGTGGAAGCGCTGGGCGGGTCGCTGGCGGCGGCCATCTCCACGCGCATGGGGCAGGGGGTCATCAACGGGCTGCTGACCGCGCGGGTCGGCGTGACCGCCATGCACCTGTGCCGGCCGATCGCCTTCGGGGCGGAAAACCGGCCGAGCCTCGGGCAGATCCGCAAGGAGCTGCTGTCGCTGCCGAAGCAGGTGCTGTGATTAATCGAGCATCGGCAGGCCGGTTTCGATGCGCACCAGGGCGGACAGCAGCGGCGCGCCGATGTCGCGGCGGACGAAGTTGCTGGCGCGCTCGGCGGCGTTGATCGACGACTGGAAGGTCGTGCGCCAGCGGTCGTCGCCGTACATCGCCTTTTCCGCCTTGGCCTTCTGGGCGAGCAGGGCGGGGCGGCGGCCGGCGGCCTCGTCCACCATCCGGTTGAGGCGCTTCATCAGCTCGGCCGCGGTGGTGCCGTCGCCGCGCTTCAGCGCCGCCTCGATCAGTTCGGCGAAGGACTCGCCGCGGATGTCGATGTCCTGCACCTGCTCGGCGTAGGCGAGCGCCACGGCGGCGTCGCTGCGCCGCGCCAGCCGGCCGAGCACCGCCGGAATGGCCCAGGGATTCTCGTCCTGCACGGTGCGCAGCAGGTTCAGCGCGAGATTGCTGTCGCTCAGCTCCGCCGCCGCGACGGCCAGCTCCGGCGGGCAGCAGTCGCCCTTGGTCTCGCGGAACTTGGAGAACTGGGTTTCGACCGTGTTGAGGAACAGGGTGCGGGCGGCGGCCTCCTTGCCGGCGCGCAGCAAGGCCTGGGCGACAAGGCCCAGCTCCCAGGAACAGCCGCGTGCGGTGGCGTAGGCCTTGGCCTCCTCGGCCAGCTGGACGGTCAGGTTCACGTCGTTGCGCCATGCCGCCGCCTTGGCGATGTCGGCGAGGTTGTAGATGCGCGTCGAGCAGTCGGGGATCTGCCGGGTGATGTCCAGCGCCAGCTGGGTCTGACCCATTAGGGCGAGCGCGCGGGCGACGAACAGGTCCTGCCCCGCGCCATCGGCGGCGGCACCCCGGCGCACGGCGCTGACGAAGGGAGCGACGATCTCCTTGGCGCGCGCGCCGTCGCCGACGGTGTTGTAGGCGACGGCCAGCGACAGCCAGTCCCAGCGGGCCGCCGTGATCGGCGTTTCCACCGGCGGCAGCATCTCGCCGACGCGGTGCAGGAAGCACAGCGAGGTCAGCGGCTCGTTGCAGACCAGCGCGCGGATGCGCGAGCGGAATTCGTAGAAGTCGAAGTCGCCGACGAACTGGTTGGTGACGAGCTGAACCGCCAGCGGGCTGTCCGGATACTTCACCACGATCTCGTTCAGGAGCTTGTCGGCGTCCTTCAGAAGGCGGCTTTCCTCGGCGACGTCGTAGGTGTTGTCGGCCTGCCTGATCATCTGCATCGCCTGGACGAACAGGCGGTTCGCCGGCCCCTGGTCCTGCGCCTGTTGCGCGAACGCCGCGCCGCCCCCGGCCAGCACCAGCACGGCCGCGGCGGTCAGCGCCACCATGGTCAGGAACAGGACCGTGGCGAGGGCGGCTAGGCGGTGGGCGAGGACGGGCAGGAGTGCCATGGCGGCGGTTGACCTTGGGCGCTGGAGGAGGCGGGGCGCTGGAGGATGCGGACGGTTAGAGAAGGCGGACGTAGTTGACAACGCGCTGGACGTTGGGCAGCGAGCGGGCGTGATCGACGGCGCGGTCCACCTCGTCCTGGCTGACGCCCAGACCCATTAGATAGACAACGCCATTGACGGTATCGATGTTGTAATTCTGGCTGTGGATGCGGGAGTCGAAGGTCAGGCGGGTGCGCAGCTGGGTCGAAATCCAGGTATCGCGCGCGCTGTCCATCAGGCCCGACTCGTTGTCCACCTGAATTTCGTTGATGACTTCCTGCACGCCCTTGGCCTGCCAGGCGAGGCGGACGGCGTCCAGGCGCATCTGCGGGTCGGTCGCGCGCCCCGTCAGCAGCACCCGGCCGTCGTTGACGGTCAGCCCCATGCGCCGGTGCAGGTCCATGGAATGCTGGAACCAGAGGTGATTGATCTCGGCCTGGATCTGGGTGTCGTTGGCGAAGCCCTTCAGTCCGCGATGCTCGCTGGCGGCCACGCCGGCGGTGGCGGCGCCGCCGATCACCACGGGCGCGCAGCCGGATGCGAACGCCGTCACGGCGACCATCCCAACCAGCGCCCAAAGGCGGCCAAACCCTGCCACGCTCTGCCTCCGTCCCCCAGCCCGCCAAAGGGGCGAGCGGCGGGAAAAAGTCATGCTGCGGGCGCGTTGGCAATGGGGATTCTGGGGGCTTTTACGCGTCATCGTCTTTTTATTCCAGGGTGATGCACGAATGTTGCACTCGCTGCGGCTGCGAAGGCCGCAATCACGTGGACGGTCAGGCGAAGGGGGCGCGGGACACGATGCCCGCCAGTTCCCGCGCGAGCACCCGTGCGACCGTACGTCGCGCCTTGGCGTCGCGCAGGATCTCCTCATCGTGGGGGTTTGATAGGAATCCGGTCTCAAGAAGGACGGAGGGGATGTCCGGCGCCTTAAGCACGGCAAAGTTAGCGGATCGCATGGGGTTGTCGAGCAGGCGGAGGTCCTTGCCAACCCCCTTCACGATGGTGTGGCGGGCGACCAGCGAGGCGTGTTTGGTGTGGCGGGCGGTGAGGTCGAGGAGGATGTCCTTGACCACCTTCTTGGTGCCCTTCAGATCGGCCCCGCCCAACCGGTCCACCTGGTTCTCCTGATGGGCCAGGGCGGCGGCGAAAGCATCGGAACCTTTTTCGGACAATGTGTAGGCAGACAGGCCGCGCGCCTCGCGGTTGGGGGCGCTGTCGGCGTGGATGGACACGAACAGGTCCGCGCGCGACTCCCGCGCCATATCCACGCGCTCGTCCAGGGCCAGGAAGCGGTCGTCCTGGCGGGTCAGCTTGGCGTCGACCTTGTGCCGGGTGGAGAGCAGGCGCATCACTTCCCGCGCAATGTCGAGGGTGACGTCCTTTTCCTTCGTGCCGCGCGTGCCGATGGCGCCGGGGTCGATGCCGCCGTGGCCGGGGTCGAGCATGATCAGCCGCCGCCGCGCCGGCGGGCGGGCGGCCGTCTTCTCCGCCGCCAGGGATGCGGAGGGCAGCAGCACGCCGCTTCCAAGAAGGGGGAGCGACAGCGCGAGGTGGAGGAAGTGTCTGCGTTCCATGAGCCCCAAGCTCCGCCGCGTTCAGGCCGGCGGCGTCTCGTCCGCGTTAACCAATGGGTGCGCGAAAAAGGGTTGTCAAGGGACGAAGGTGGTAATCCCCACCAATGGCGCAGGGAAGATTTTCATACACCCGGGCATGGCCGGATGAAGATTCGACTCAATCCACTGCTTGCTTGAAGATACTCGCCGAAAGCGCTAAAATTTTAGCAATAAGCTTGGGAGGTCGCGATGTTGAGAAAAGCCCTGTTCAACATCATCCGGCAGGAGCAGCAAGAGGTCGAGGGTGAGCTCGAAAAGGAAGAGCGCAGCCCGGCTCCTGATGTTGGTCGTCTGGTTGCCTTGAAGCAGGAGGCGACAAGCCTTCGGCGCGAACTGGAACACTTTCGCGACGTCTGACGGACATTTTCGATCTCAAAGCGTGGAATTTGCAAACCCCTCTCCGGCGATGCCAGGGAGGGGTTTTGTCATCAAACGGAAACAGGCACGACTTTGGAAACGGCGGCATTTCGCCCGCGCTGCTTGCGGGTGATCTCCAAGAACCAGGATCCGAACTGGTCCGGCGCAATTCTCCCTCTCCCGCGAAGCGGGAAGGGGCATTGGCTTTTTATCCCAGCTTCACGTAGCCGCGTTCGATGATGCGTTCGGCGGCGTCGAAGACCGCCTGCATCTCCTCGTAGGCCTTGCGGATGCGGGCCAACTCCTCAATGGCCGCGGGGGCAGGGTGACGGGCTTCGGTCGCCTTCAGGCCAGCGCGGATGTAGTCGGCCCGCAATTCGGCCACGCGGACCGCCATGCGCAGGAAGGATTCCTGGTTGAGATGCGGGATCTCGCGCCCGATGACCTCGCAGTTGGCCTCCAGGACGGCCGCCTCCATGTTCTCCAGGAAATGCCGGATGCGGTGGCGCGACGTGCTGTCGGCCGCTTCCGGCGTTAGGAGCTTGTCCACCTTGCCCTTGGCGTACTCGCCGATGATCTTGCCGCCCATGGTCATCATGCACCTCTCCGGTCGAGGTCGTCAGTGTGCCATGAAAGTCTTTACCAAAAGCTGCCAATGTGATTGCCGCCAAAGCGATTGCCGGGTGCATCCGGCGGAGGTTCATGCTAGGGAACTCGCCCCCAATTTTTGCCCGCAACGGTAGGCGCGCATGTCCGAGACCGCTTCCGACTACATCCTGACCATCTCGTGTCCCGATACGGTGGGCATCGTCTATGCGGTGTCCGGATTCCTGGCCGAGCGGTCGTGCAACATCATCGACAGCGCGCAGTTCGGCGATCGCGTCTCGGGCCTGTTCTTCCTGCGCATCCATTTCTCGGCCGCGGCCGGTGGACCGTCGCAGTCGGAGCTGGAGGCGGCCTTCGCGGAGGAGGTGGCCAAGCGCTTCGCCATGACCTGGAAGCTGCACGACGCCAGCCGGCGCCAGCGCGTGCTGATCATGGTGTCGAAGTTCGGCCACTGCCTGAACGATCTGCTGTACCGCTACCGAACCGGCTATCTGCCCATCGAGATCCCGGCGATCGTCTCCAACCACCGCGACTTCTATCAGCTGGCGGCGTGGCACAACATTCCGTTCCATTATCTGCCGGTGACCAACGAGTCCAAGGCCCAGCAGGAGGCCCGCCTGCTGGAGATCGTCGAACAGGAAAACGTCGATCTCGTGGTGCTTGCCCGCTACATGCAGGTGCTGTCGCCGGCGCTGTGCCAGCGGATGGCCGGGCGGGTCATCAATATCCACCACTCCTTCCTGCCGAGCTTCAAGGGCGCCAAGCCGTACCATCAGGCGCACGCGCGCGGCGTGAAGCTGATCGGCGCCACGGCGCATTACGTGACGTCCAACCTCGACGAGGGGCCGATCATCGAGCAGGAGGCGGAGCGCGTGGACCACACCATGACGCCCGACGACCTGGTGGCCATCGGGCGCGACATCGAGAACATCGTGCTCGCGCGGGCGGTCCGTTACCACGTTGAACACCGTGTGCTGCTGAACGGCAACAAGACGGTGGTGTTCAAGTAACCCAGGGTCCTCACCGGCGGGCCATCACCGTCGGCTCAGTGCGGCCCCAGCGCCATCTTCGCTTCCTCGGGGTGGGGGGTGAAGACGGCGCGGGTGATCGCCTGCTCGATCTGCTCGCGGGTGAAGGGCTTGGGGATCACCGGCCCCAGATGCTCCAGGCCGCGCTTGGACAGCTCGTCCGGAAAGGCGGTCACGAAGATCACCGGCAGGAAACGCTGGCGGCGCAGTTCGCGGGCGACCTCGATGCCGTTGTCGCCCTCGGCAAGGCGGATGTCCATCAGCGCCAGCGTCGGGTTGTGTTCGGCGGCCAGCGCCAGAGCTTCGTCCATGGTGGCGGCGTTGCCGCACACGGTGTGGCCCATGCCACGCACGGTCTCCGCCAGATCAAAGGCGATGATCGCATCGTCCTCCACGATCAGGATCGTGGCGGTCAACCGGTCGCGCACCCTCTCGCGGGCACGGTTCAGACGCTCCACCGCCTCTTCCGGCGGCATTTCCAGGACCGAGGCGGCGTCGGCGAGTGGCAGATCCTCCAGATTGACCAGCAGGTAAAGGCGGCGGTCGGATTCGTCCAGGCTGTACAACGCCGCCTCGACCGGGTGTCGGGAAACGCGCGTCGCCGATTGGCCGGCGCTGTCCTGGAGGTGGTTCAGATGTCGGTACAGGGCGCCGCGTGACAGATCGGCTCCGGTCTGGTCGGTTCCGGCTTGGGCGCCCTTGTCCTCCAGGCACCATTCCAGTGTGCGCGTCACCAGGGCATCACCCTGAGCCGGCCCGCCGGTCAGGGCACGGGCGTATCGGCGCAGATAGGGCAGATGCTCCATCAGGTGGCGGGTGTTTTGATCCATGACTCTCCCCGTACCTCTCTGCAAAGCGGTTGGCTGGGCACCGCCGCGGTTCTTCGTGGCAAGAGAAATTGGAATTTGTTGCTTCCAAGGTTAAGTTCATATGGCGCAGTTCGCGCCATATCAGGAGTGAATTCAAAAGGGTTATTGGTGATAGCTGGAGCGGGTTACCTCGGACCGGTTAGTGTATTTCGGATATCCCCTTTCGATTGCGCGATGAGCGGCTCGCACGGGAACGGGCGCGGTGCGCCGCCTTAACGCTTGTGAAAGACTTATCCCGTCACTCTGGTATTGCGCCCCGACGCGGATCGCGATGGGGTTATGGCGAGTGTTCCCAAGACTGCGCGCCGTCACCATTCCCCCGGTGGCGGCGCTTTTTCGTCCAGCCGGATTCGTTCCCGCATACCGCACATGCGAAGCGTGCGGGAACAAACGGGAAAAGGGAGTGTTCTTGGGGCAATGGTGTGATTCCTCCCTGAACCGCCAGTTCCTGAAGCCGCCGCCCACGCCCCTCTTTGGGAACCGTGGGGGCGGCAATTTTTTTGCCGCTTGCAGCGCGCCGGTTGCTCGCGCACGCTTGCGCGCTGGATTGCGGGGCATTACTGACAGATCTCCCGTCCCACGGTGCTGCCCGCCCGTTGTCGTTTGGATTCGGAACCGCGTATGGAAGACCAAGAGTTCGACCCGTCCATGACCAACGGCATTCCGCCGGACGAGTTGGCCGACTTCCTGGCGTGGCGTCAGCGCGTGAAGGGCACCAACATCTCCGACAAGACCCTGCTGGCGACCGATTATCTCAATCACTTCAACGAGATCGTGATGCTGATCGAGATGATTCCGGACATGCCGGACATGCTGGAGGAGTGCCTGATCTGGCAGCCCAAGAGCTATGCCGAGCATTTTCGCGACAGCGGCTTTTCCGACAAGGACCTGGCGATTGAGGCGTACGAACATGTGCCGAGCAAGTTCAAGCGCCCCTTCGAGGACACCATCGCCCAGGCCCATCAGGTGATCCGCCACACGCTGGACCGGATCGGGGCCGACATCCAGGACGGCATGACGGACAAGCTGCGCCTGGATTGCCAGACTTCGGTGGCGATGATCCACCGCATCATCCAGGTCGCCAACGGCATCATCCACGGCACCGCCCACGTCATGGAGCAGGCGGAAATCGACCTGTACCTCAGCGCTGGCGCGTGAGCGCCCACCCTCCCAGCGTAAACGGTGATTGCTTGTGCACCCACCATTCTGTCGTTGCATGGCTCAAAGGCTGAGCAGCGCACTACAGTAATGAATCCATACAAGAAGGGACGCCGCGCGGCGGACGCCCCTCAAAGGGAGTGAGACAGACCGTGAAGGGATCCACCTTCGCACCGGCCGAGTGTTCGGCCGAGGCGCCGGGGGACGCATCGGTCGATGTGGAGGCCGCGGCCGATCTCGCCGCCTCCCCGGAGATGCGCCTGTGGTTGCGCCTCTCGGCGTGCGCCGTCCTGATCGGCGCCCGGCTGCGCAGCCGGCTGCGCCAGGAATTCGGCACGACGCAGCCCCGCTTCGACGTTCTGTCGCTGCTCGACCGGTCGCCCGAGGGGCTGACCATGGGAGAACTGTCGAAACGGTTGATGGTCACCAACGGCAACGTCACGGGCATCGTGGAGCGGTTGCTGCGCGACGGGCTGGTGACGCGGGCGCCCGCCGCCAGCGACCGGCGCATGCAACTGGTCCGGATCGAGCCGGAGGGCCGGGCCATCGTCCAGGCGATCACGGCGGCGCAGCGCCGCTGGCTGACGGAGATGACCAACGGCTTGTCCCATGACGAGGTCGTGCAGTTGATGGGGTTGCTGGGCAAGGTGAAGACATCGGCGCGCGGCGGAAACAGGGACGGGGGGCGATAGCGTATGGCTCAGTCCGGTCACATCGACAGCTTCACCCGCGACGGCCTGCCTCCGGAGGAGCAACAACCCGATTTCCTTTATGACCGGCCCGAGCTGACCTATCCCGAGCGTCTGAACGCCGCCACCGCCCTGCTGGACGTCTGGCGGGATCGCGGGTGGGACGAACGCCCCTGTGTAATTGGTGGGGGCGTGGCTGGCGGGGACGTGGTGTGGAGCTACGGCCGGATGCGCGACACGGTGGACCGCGTCGCGCGGGTGCTGGTGGAGGACTTCGGCATCGTCTCCGGCAACCGCGTGCTGCTGCGCGGCCCGAACACCCCGATGATCACTGCCTGCTGGCTGGCGGTGCTGAAGGCGGGGGCGGTCGTCGTCCCGACCATGTCGTTGCTGCGCGCGGTAGAACTGGACGCGATTCTGAAGCGCGCCGCCGTCGATCTGGCGCTGTGCGACGCGCGGTTCCTGGACGATCTGGAGGCCGCGCGCGGGGAAACGCCGGTCCTGAGCTTCAACGGGGGAGAGTTGGAGGCGAGGGCCGCCGACAAGCCGCCGGGCTTCACCGCCGCCGACACGGCGGGGGATGATGTGGCGCTGATCGCCTTCACATCCGGGACGACGGGGCTGCCGAAGGCGACGGCGCACTTCCACCGCGACCTGCTGGCGGTGGCCGACCTGTCGCCGCAGTCCCTGTTGCACACGACGGCCGACGACGTGTTCTGCGGAACTCCATCCCTTGCCTTCGCCTATGGGCAGGGCGGGCTGCTGCTGTTCCCGTTGCGGGTCGGGGCCTCCGTCGTGCTGCTCGACCGGTCCACGCCGGAACAACTGCTGGAAGCGGTGCAGCGGCACAAGGCCACCGTCATGTTCACCGTGCCGACCGTCTACCGCGCCATGACGACGATGCTGGAGGGCGAGGTCGTGGCGGCCGAGGGCTTGGCAAGCCTGCGCGCCTGCGTGTCGGCGGGCGAGCCTCTGCCGGCCGCGACCTTCGAGGCGTGGCGAGCCGCGACGGGACTGGAGATCCTGGACAGCTTCGGCACGACGGAGATGCTGAACGCCGTGCTGCACTCTCCGCCCGGCGCGGTCCGGCCGGGGGCGACGGGGAAGGTCGTGCCGGGATACGAGGCCTGCGTCGTGGACGACAGCCTGACTCCCCTGCCGCCGGGGCAGGTCGGGCGGCTGGCGGTGCGCGGGCCGACGGGATGCCTCTATCTCGACGATCCCCGGCAGGAAAATTATGTGCAGCGCGGCTGGAATCTGACCGGCGACGCCTTCCACATGGATGAGGACGGGTACTTCTGGTACCACGCGCGCACCGACGACCTGATCGTCTCAGCCGGTTACAAGATCAGCGGGCTTGAGGTCGAGGAACTGCTGCTGCGGCACGAGGCGGTGGAGGAATGCGCGGTGGTTGCTGCGCCCGATCCGTTGCGCGGCACCATTCCCAAGGCGTTCATCGTGCCGCGCGATGGCGTGCGGCCCAGCAACGAACTGGCGGAAATGCTTCAGGGCTACGTCAAGGAACGGATTGCGCCCTACAAATATCCGCGTGCTGTGGAGTTCCTGGACGCGCTGCCCAGGACCGAGACGGGGAAGGTCCAGCGCTACAAGCTGCGCAAGAAGGAATGGGAGGGGGATGAATGACCGTTCCTTCTCCCGGAGTGGGGGTGGACAGGGGGCTATCGCGCGGGTAGAGCTTCGCGCGGAAAGACTTGCCGGTGCATCCCGTGGCCCATCATCCGCTGACACAATTTATCCTGTTCGCCGTCGTCGGGTGCGCGGCGGCGGTCGGGCATTACGGGGTGCTGATCGTCCTGGCCGAACTGCTGGCGGTGCCGCCGGTGCCGGCCTCGGCGGCGGGATATGTGACCGGGGGGATCATCAGCTACGTGCTGAACTATGGGCACGTCTTCCGCAGCGAGCAGGAACACCTGCCCACCGCCGCGAAGTTCGTCGCCGTCGCGGCGGTGGGCCTGTGCCTGAACAGCGCGATCATGTGGGCGCTGACCCACGGGCTGGACCTCCACTACCTGCTGGCGCAGGTCACCGCCACGGGGCTGGTGATGGTGTGGAGCTTTGCCGCCAACCGCTATTGGACCTTCAACGCCGGTTCATCCGCGCTCTGAACCGCGGCCTTCCGATCGGTGGGGCGGGCCAGGAAGGAGCGGCGGTGCGGCGTCGGGCCGACGTTGCGCGGCAGGGGGGCGGCGCTCAGACCAGCGGCCTCCAACACGTCGATCAGCTCCGCCGGGGTGTAGGCGGAGAAACCCGCCTCGCGTCGGATGCGGCGGTAGTCGGAAAAGGCCAGCCGGCCGAGTCCGAGCAGAGCGGCCAGCAGGAAGCCGTGCTGGTGGGCCATGCGCAGCTGACTGGCGATGTCCTGAAGCATCGGTGTGTGCGGGTCTACCACGTCGGCGATCAGGGCGTGCCCTTCGGGCCGCAGCAGGCCGCGCCAGCGGTGCATCAGGCCTCGCAGATCCTCACGCGGGATGTATTGCAGAACGGAAACCGCAAGGATCAGATCGATGCTGCCGGCCGGCAGGGAGCCAAGGCTGTCTTCGTCCAACACCTTGATGCGCGGGTGATTGTGGAAGCGGTCTTGAAGGCGCTGCCGGACGGCCGGGGCGGCATCGTAGAGGTAGAGAGTCCCGCAGCGCGCGGCCATGGCCTCGGCCGCCAGAGCGTCGCCGCAGCCGAAATCCAGCACTGTACCGCCTTCCGGCAAATAGGTTTCGAGGTCACGCAGCAGGCAGGCGAAATGCGCTTCCAAGTTGCGGCGGTTCGCGTAGATGGCGTTCGGGCGGTTCCAGAAGGCGACCCAGTCCTGGGGGGTATCGCTTGTTGAATGCACGTTCTGCGGCACGAATTCGCTCCCAATCGCATTCATGAATGGAGTGCGCTGGAACGGTCGTTGGTACCCCCTGCGGTGAAGGGGGCGCCGTTCCTTGGCGCAACTATGCCTTGAAAGGGTACGGGCACGGTGCCGAAGGCGTCAAGCTTGTGGAACGTACGTATTACTACCGGACGCTTCACTCCTCGACGCGGCGGCGGTCCTTGACGATGGACAGGGGCACGCCGTCCACCCCGATCTCGATGATCGGGCGGCCATCGAGCAGGGAAGGACAGCGGCGGCTCTGCGTGAAGGCCAGGAAGAAGTCGGCGCGGCGCCAGTCGGGCTCGATCCCGTTGACCAGCTTCAGCCAGGGCGGCAGGTCGTAACGCACGGCCAGCGGGTTGCCGCAGACGGTCAGCGTGTAGGTGCGCGGTGGGGTGTTGCCGTCGTTCTCGCGCTCAATGAAGGCGATCAGTTCCTTGGTCGCCTCGTGCAGGGAATTGCCCCAGTAGTCCAATTCGAACCGGCCATCGGCGCCCTTCAGCCCGCCGACGAACTGGTTGTAGTAGACGTACTGGTTGGGATGCAGCGTGCCGAGCGTCCAGGCCTGCACCGTCGCCGTCGCGGCGAGCGCCAGGGCGACGGTGCGGCCGGCAAGCTCGCTCCGCGCCTCGGCGAGGGTCCAGATCCGCTGGAAGGCGACGGCGGCCAGCACGGTCAGCGGCGGCACGACGAACAGGAAATGGCGGATGCCGTTGTAGACGGTCGGCCGCATCGCCACGAACATGACGATGGGCAGGAAGGCGGCCAGAATCGTCATGGTATAGCGGATGACCGGCAGCCAGGAGCCGCCGTCGCGGGCCGTCCGCCATGCCCAGGCGACCAGCAGCAGGGCGGACAGGCTGGTGCCGATCACCACGGTTTCCGGCAGCTTGATCAGCAGATAGACCGGCAGGTACAGCGCGGGGGCGTCGGTGGCCGAAACCATGGCGCCGGAATAGAGGGTCTGCAGCGAGAATTGCAGATGCTGGAAGCTGGAGAAGGTGAACAGCGCGCGGAAGGGATTCAGGGGCTCGAACACCGCCCAGGGCCAGAGCGCTGCCATCAGCCCGTAGGCGACCGGCAAGGCGGGCAGGGAGCGCAGGACGATCGAGCCGGCGTCGGACAAGGCTGCGCGCGTCCCGAACCGGCGCACCGTCAGGCCGATGTAGATCAGCGCCACCACGCCGAGATAGACGCCGGCCAGGATCGCGCCGACCCGGATGCCGAGCGCCATCCCAAGGGCGAGGCCGAACTTCAACACCGCCGACGGGCGTGGCCTTGGGAACTGCAACGCCATGCGCGTGGCGAAATAGACCGTCCAGACCATGCCGGCGGCGAAGGGCACGTCCTTGGTGTTGTTGAACATCGCGCCGTAATAGACGCCGCTGAGCGCCAGAAGGGCCGCCGCGATGAAACCGGCGCGCGGGCCGGCCAGCAAGCGCCCCAGCCGCCACGTTCCGGCGATGCCGAAGACGCCGACAATGGCGCAGAGCAGGTGCCGGGTGTCGTACTCGTCGAACGGCGAATTGGGAACGAGCAGCGCCGTCACGAGATCGAACAGGCCGCCGTAGAGGTAGAGATCCTTGAAGCTGAACGCCGACCAGTCCTGAAAGCCGCTGGTGTAGAAGGCCAGCAGCTTCTGCCCGTAGATGTGCTGCACCTCCTCGTCGGTGCTGATGCCGTAGTCGCGGAAGGTCAGGGCGGCGACGACTGCCAGGCAGAACAGCAGGGTCCGGGCTAGCTGGTCCCATACCAGGGGGGCGCGCACGCCGCGTTCGCCGGCCATGCCGATGGGCGTGGCGAGGGGGATCTGCGGGTCGAACGGCACCTGTTGATTCATGCTTCGCAGCTCTCCAGCGACCACCCTGCCACGGGGGAGCGCAGGCCGCCGGATTCATGCAATCCGCGAGGCGCCGTCCATGGGAATCTCTAGGTATCGAATTGTTTTGTGGCGGTCAAAGGCTACCGCAATGCGTCATAAAACTGCCGCATCGCGTCAAGCGGTCGCAAGATCCGCAAAGCGCGCAAGCCGGATGCTCCGGGCGTCCAGAAGGGCGGCGAAATCGGGTCCCTTCAGATAGTCGTACTCGACCTTGCGCTGATCGACCAACGGGTCGGCCCGTCGCAACGCCTCGTCCGGGATGCCGGGGTGAACCATCACCAGGGTCTTCCCATTCGGGGCGTCGAGGAAACGGGCCATCAGGTCGGCGAAGGGCGCCTTGCCGGAGAAGTCGTAGACGCCGCCGAAGCGCTCGTTGGCTGGAATGCCGCGCGCTTTCGTCAGGCGGGCGAGACCGCCGCCGAGGCCGCCGATCAGCAGCGTCTTGGGAACGGCGACGCCACGGCGAAGAATGGCCGCAATAGGCTCCCGACACAGGCGGACGTAGGCGCCGGGGAGCGTGGCGAGCGCGTCGGCCACAGCCTCGCGCACGATGGGCAGCTGGTGCACGTGCTGGTGCCCGTCGATGTAGGCCGGCGGGCCGCCCCAGGCGGCGGTGAAGGCGTCGATCTGCCGGGCCAGTTCGGCGCGGATCTCGACCTTGTCGAGCCCGCCGGTGTAGGCCTTGCGCATCAGCGTGCCGAGCGGGGGAAGGCGGCCGTCCGGGGCAAGGCCGGGCATGGCGCCCAGCGGCGGCTGGTCGGTCAGGGTGAAATGCAGGCCGACGTCGGCCTTGTCGGCAAGGGTCCTCAGGGGCGCGGCGCCCTCTCGCCAATAGGGGCAGAGCGACATGACCGAGGTGGCGGTCAGGCGCCCGGCGGCGATCAGGTCGCAAATCGCCTCGTTCACCCCCGGAGATAGGCCGTAGTCGTCGGCGCAGAGAAGGACGCGGTGCTGGCGGGCTTTGATCATAGCGAGGCGAGGGCCTTGGCGGTTCGGGCGAAGGCGGCGGCGGCCTCGGCCTCCTTCGGGTGGTGGCCGTCGCGGACGCGCCAGACGCCGCCGGCCATCACGTCGCGCACCAGAGCACGGTCGGCGGCGAAGATCCAGCGGTCGAGAATAGCGTCATCGGTGACGGAGGAAAGCAGCGGGTGGTTGCCATCCAGCACCAGCAGATCGGCGCGCGCGCCGACCGCGATGCCGGGCGTGCGATGGCCAAGGGCGGCCGAACCGCCTTCGAGCGCCGCCTGCCAGAGCGAGCCGCCGACCGAGGAGCGGCCGGGGCGGGACAGGCGGTTGCGCCGCTCCGCCGTCAGGCGCTGGGCGTATTCCAGCCAGCGCAGCTCAGCGGACGGGCTGACGGCGACGTGGCTGTCCGACCCGACGCCGAACCGCCCGCCGAGTTCCTGGAAGCGGCGCGCGGGAAAGACGCCGTCGCCGAGGTTTGCCTCGGTCGTCGGGCAGAGGCCGGCAACCGCGCCGGACGCGGCCATGCGGGCGAGTTCCGCGTCGCTGGCGTGGGTGGCGTGGACGAGGCACCAGCGCGCCGTCACCTCGACATGGTCGTACAGCCAGTCGATGGGCGTGGCGCCGCACCAGGCGCGGCAATCCTCCACCTCGCGCCGCTGCTCGGCGATGTGGATGTGGACGGGGTGGGCCGGATCGACGGCGGCCAGAACGGTGCCCATGTCCTCCACGGTGACCGCGCGCAGGCTGTGGAAGGCGATGCCGGTCGGCACGCGCGGGTCGATGGCGGTCAGGAGGTCGAGATACGCGTCGGTGGTCAGGATGAAACGGCGCTGCCCTTCGCCGGGCGACTGGGCGCCGAAGCCGCCGTGACGGTAGAGCACAGGGCAGAGCGTCAGGCCGATGCCGGCGTCCTCGGCCGCCGACGCGATGCGCTGGGCCATCTCGGCGGGATCGGCGTAGGCGGTGCCGTCCGGGGCCTTGTGCAGATAGTGGAATTCGGCGACCGAGGTGTAACCGGCCTTCAGCATCTCAATGTAGAGATGACGGGCGATGGCCTGCACCTGCTCGGGGGTGAGGGACGCCACGGTGCGGTACATGGTTTCCCGCCATGTCCAGAAACTGTCCTCTTCTGGCCCCGCGCGCTCGGCAAGGCCGGCCATGGCGCGCTGGAAGGCGTGGCTGTGCAGGTTGGGCAGGCCGGGAATGACGGGGCCGGCGGTCCGCTCGGCGCCGTTGGGGAAGGCGTTGGGCTCCACGGCGGCGATGGTGCCGTCCATGGCCACCGTGATGCGGACGGCGCTGCGCCAGCCGTCGGGAAGCAGGGCGGTGTCGGCGAACAGGGTGGGCATGTGGCCGATGGGTTGAGAAAGGGGAGACCTGTAGAATGGAATGGGACAGCCTCTGGTTCAACGGACACGCCGCCACCATGGCACCGGTTGGCACCGTCCGGGACGCCGCCCTGGCGGTGAAGGATGGGCGGATCGCCTGGGTCGGGCCGCGCGCGGACTTGCCGGAAGGAGCGGCGCGGGAGGTGCACGATCTCGGCGGGCGCTGGGTGACGCCGGGGCTGATCGATTGCCACACGCATCTGGTCTTCGGCGGCAACCGGGCCCGCGAGTTCGAAATGCGGCTGAAGGGCGCCAGCTACGAGGATATCGCGCGGGCCGGTGGCGGCATCGTTTCCACCGTGGCGGCGACGCGGCAGGCGGGGGAAGAGGGGCTGGTGGCGAGCGCGGCCGGGCGGCTGGAGCGGCTGCTCGCCGAAGGGGTGACGGTGGTGGAGGTGAAGTCGGGCTACGGCCTAGACCTCGCCACGGAGCGGGCGATGCTGCGCGCGGCGCGGCGGCTGGGGGAGCAGTACGGAGTGACAGTGCGGACGACATGCCTAGCCGCGCACGCGGTCCCGCCAGAGTTCACCGGGCGGCCGGACGCCTATATCGATCTGGTGTGCGAGGAAATTCTGCCGGCGCTGGCCGCGGAGGGGTTGGTGGATGCGGTGGATGCCTTCTGCGAGCGGATCGCCTTTACGCCGGAACAGACCGCCCGCGTGTTCGACGCGGCGCGGCGACTGAACCTGCCGGTGAAACTGCACGCCGACCAGCTGTCGGACGGCGGCGGTGCGGCCCTTGCGGCACGCTACGGGGCGCTATCGGCCGACCATGTGGAGCACACGGGTGAGGACGGCGTGCGCGCCATGGCCGAGGCGGGGACCGTGGCCGTGCTGCTGCCGGGCGCGTTCTACACGTTGCGTGAGACGAAACTGCCGCCGGTGGAGCTGTTCCGGAAACACGGCGTGCCGATGGCGGTCGCCACCGACTGCAATCCGGGGACTTCGCCGGCCGTGTCGCTGCTGCTGATGCTGAACATGGCCTGCACGCTGTTCCGCCTGACCCCGCAGGAGGCGCTGGCCGGCGTGACGCGGAACGCCGCCAAGGCGCTGGGCATGGCCGAGACGCACGGGACGCTGGAGGCGGGCAAGGCTGCGGACTTCGCGGTGTGGGACGTCGGCGACCCGGCGGAGCTTTGCTACTGGCTGGGCGCCAACCCATGCGTGGGCGTGGTGCGGGGCGGGATGACGCGGAGTTGATCTTGCTGGGAGAAGGCGCCGTTCCGACCTAAAGAAAAAATCGGGAGGGTTCTTGATGACCGACTCTGCCTCCACCGACAGCCAATCCGCGAACCGCCGTGTCGTGCGCGCGCCGCGCGGTACGGAACTGTCCGCCCGGTCGTGGCTGACCGAGGCGCCGTTGCGCATGCTGATGAACAACCTCGACCCCGACGTGGCGGAGAACCCGGACGAGCTGGTGGTTTATGGCGGCATCGGGCGGGCGGCGCGGAACTGGGCCTGCTTCGACGCCATCGTGGCGGCGCTGAAGGGGCTGGGTGAGGACGAGACGTTGCTGGTGCAGTCGGGCAAGCCCGTGGGCGTGTTCCGGACGCACGCGGACGCGCCGCGGGTGCTGATTGCCAACTCCAACCTCGTGCCGGCCTGGGCGAACTGGGAGCATTTCCGGGACCTGGAGGCCAAGGGGCTGATGATGTACGGCCAGATGACCGCCGGGTCCTGGATCTACATTGGCAGCCAGGGGATCGTGCAGGGCACCTACGAGACCTTCGTGGAGGTCGGGCGGCGGCATTACGCGGGCGACCTGAAAGGGCGCTGGATCCTGACCGGCGGCCTCGGCGGCATGGGCGGGGCGCAGCCGCTGGCGGCGACCATGGCGGGGGCGTCGATGCTGGCCGTGGAATGCTCCGCCCACCGGATCGAGCGGCGGCTGGAGACGAAGTATCTGGACCGTTCGGCCAACAGCCTCGACGAGGCGATGGCGATGATCTGGGAGGCGCAGGCGGCCGGGCGGCCGGTGTCGGTCGGCCTGCTCGGCAACGCGGCGGAGGTGTTTCCGGAACTGGTGCGGCGGGCAAAGGCCGATCCGCGTTTCCGGCCCGACGCGGTGACCGACCAGACCAGCGCGCACGACCCGCTGAACGGCTATCTGCCGGCCGGCTGGACGCTGGAGGAGGCGGAGGCAAAGCGGCAGGCCGACCCGGCGGCGGTGGTGAAGGCGGCCAAACAGTCCATGGCGCGGCACGTGCGGGCGATGCTGGACTTCCACGCCATGGGCGTGCCGACGCTGGATTACGGCAACAACATCCGCCAGATGGCCAAGGACGAGGGGGTGGAGAACGCCTTCGCCTTTCCGGGCTTCGTGCCGGCTTATATCCGGCCGCTGTTCTGCCGGGGCATCGGGCCGTTCCGCTGGGCTGCCCTGTCCGGCGATCCCGAGGACATCTACCGGACGGATCAACGGGTCAAGGAACTGATCCCCGATAACCCGCATCTGCACAACTGGCTGGACATGGCGCGGGAGCGAATCCGGTTCCAGGGGCTGCCGGCGCGGATCTGCTGGGTGGGGTTGGGCGATCGGGCGAAGCTGGGACTCGCCTTCAACGAGATGGTGGCGAAGGGCGAACTGAAGGCGCCCATCGTCATCGGGCGGGACCATCTGGACAGCGGCTCCGTCGCCAGCCCGAACCGGGAGACCGAGGGGATGATGGACGGTTCCGACGCGGTGTCGGACTGGCCGCTGCTGAACGCACTGCTGAACTGCGCCTCGGGCGCGACGTGGGTGTCGATCCACCACGGCGGCGGGGTCGGCATGGGCTACAGCCAGCACGCGGGCATGGTCGTCGTCGCCGACGGCACGGCGGAGGCGGCGCGGCGGCTGGAGCGGGTGCTGACCAACGATCCGGGCACCGGGGTGATGCGCCACGCCGACGCCGGCTATGACTTGGCGAAGGAGTGCGCGCGGGAGCGGGGCCTCACGCTTCCGATGATCGGGTGACGGGAGCGGGCTTGCGGGGCGGCAGGGTCGCCAGTGCGACGCCGGGCAGCACCAGGGCCAAGCCGGCGAGGTGGAAGGCTTGCAGCGCTTCGCCAAGCAGCGCCCAGGCCGCCACCGCCGCCCACAGCGGCATGACGTAGAGCGTCGTCCCCGCCCGCGCCGGCCCCATGGTCGCGATGGTCTTCTGGTAGGTGATGAAGGCGAGGACGGAGGCGAACAGGGCGACGCCGATGATGCGGACGGCCGCCTCCGCCGAGACGGGCACCGTCCGGAAGGCCAGGGTTTCCCACAGGTAAAAGGGGGCGAGCACGATGACGCCGGCCAGCGCGTTGGCGGCGAAGGCCGTCACCACCGGCAGCGACGTGCGCGACTGGCGCAGCAGCACCGTGTAGACCGCCCAGGCCACCGCGCCGACCAGAACCAGCAGGTCGCCCACGTTGAAGGCGAAGCGGAACAGCACCTGCGGGTCGCCGCGCGTCAGGATCACGAGAACGCCGGCCATGGCGACGAGGATGCCGGCGGTCTGGCGCGGCGTGACCTTCTCGCCCAGCCACAGGGCGGCGATCATCACGATCATGACCGGGCTGGTCGCGTAGATCAGGCCGGCGTTGGTCGCGCTGGTCTGTTCCAGCCCCATGTAGACGACGGCGCCGCAGATGCCCTGGCCGAGCGCGCCCAGCAGCAGGTAACGCTTCCACGCGGCGCGCAGGGTGTGGCGGTGGGCCAGCAGGCCGGGCAGGGCCATCGGCAGGATGATGAGAAAGGCGACCAGCCACCGCCAGAAGGCCAGCCCGACCGGCGGCACGATGTTCGCGGCGGCGCGCCCGAAGATGACGTTCGACGCCATGAGGGCCGAGCAGAGGACATACAGGGCGCAGGCGGTCAAGGCCGCGTGGCGGGGGGCAGCGGTCATCGAAATCCCGTGGGCAGAAGCCGGCGCACCATAGTGCGCTATGCCCACCGCTTCCAGATTTACCCGTCCACCCCATGCTCAGGACAGGCTTGCGCAGGTTGAGGATGTGGGATGGCTGCGGAGTGGATAGCGCGCCGCCGGAGTCGCGATCCGTCGGCGTCGGATCCCCCGATCCGGGCGGTGATCGATCATGGCGGAAGCGCGTGCGGACCCGTGTCGAGGTTGACGCGCCGTCCGCCCTGAAATGGCCGGATTCGCTGCTATTCTACGAATACTAAGGATCTGTGGAAATCGGCCTGCGGTTGAGATACCAGCTGGGACGAAAGGCATGGCAACGCCCGCAAGGGCTAGGCTGGCTTGCGTGTTGACAGCGAAATCGGCCGCGCGCCAAATGACCTTAGAGACCACAAAGGGCGACCGTAGAAACCGGCGCCCTTTCGATCGAACACGGGAGGCTAGAAGAATGAAGCGCATCCTGCTGGGTGCCGGGCTTGGCGTTGCCGCCGCGCTCGCGTTTGCGGCGCCGGCACAGGCGGCGAAGACCCTCGTCTATTGCTCCGAGGGCAGCCCCGAAAACTTCAATCCGATGGTGAACACCACCGGCACCAGCTTCGACGTGGGCCTGCCGGTGTACAACAACCTCGTTCAGTTCGAGCGCGGCGGCACCAAGGTCATCCCCGGCCTTGCCGAATCCTGGACGGTGTCGGACGACGGCCTCGTCTACACCTTCAAGCTCCGCAAGGGCGTGAAGTGGCACAGCAACAACGACTTCAAGCCGACGCGCGAGTTCAACGCCGACGACATCCTGTGGTCGTTCAACCGCCAGTGGAAGAAGGATCACCCCTTCCACAAGGTGTCCGGCGGCGCCTATGACTACTTCAACGACATGGCGATGCCCGACTTGCTGAAGTCGATCGAGAAGGTCGACGACCTCACGGTCAAGTTCACGTTGAACAAGGTCGAGGCGCCCTTCATCGCCAACCTGGCGATGCCCTTCGCGATCATCCAGTCGGCGGAATACGCGGACTTCCTGCAGAAGAAGAACCAGATCGACCGGATCGACCAAGCCCCGATCGGCACCGGCCCGTTCCAGTTCGTCGCCTATCAGAAGGACGCGGTCATCCGCTACAAGGCGTTCGAGCAGTATTGGGGCGGCCGGCAGCCGCTCGACAACCTCGTCTTCGCCATCACGCCGGACGCGGCCGTGCGCTACGCCAAGCTGAAGGCCGGCGAGTGCCACGTGGTGCCGTACCCGAATCCGGCCGACCTGGAGGCGATGAAGAAGGACCCCAACATCACGATGATGGAGCAGGAGGGCCTGAACGTCGGCTACCTCGCCTTCAACGTCGGCAAGAAGCCGTTCGACGACGTGCGGGTGCGCCGCGCGCTGAACATGGCCATCGACAAGAAGGCCATCGTGGACGCGGTCTATCAGGGCTCCGGTGTTCCGGCGAAGAACCCGATCCCGCCGACCATGTGGTCGTACAACAACAACATCGAAGACTACCCCTTCGATCAGGAGCGCGCGAAGAAGCTGCTGGCCGAGGCCGGCTATCCGAACGGCTTCGAGACCGACCTGTGGGCCATGCCGGTGCAGCGCCCCTACAACCCCAACGCCAAGCGCATGGCCGAGATGATGCAGGCCGATCTTGCCAAGGTCGGCATCAAGGCCAAGGTCGTGCAGTACGAGTGGGGCGAGTACCGCAAGCGCCTGCAGGCTGGCGAGCACCAGATGGGCATGCTGGGCTGGACCGGCGACAACGGCGATCCGGACAACTTCCTGCACGTCCTGCTGGGCTGCGAGGCGGCGCGCGTGGGCGGTTCGAACATCGCCAAGTGGTGCAACAAGGAGTATGACGACCTCGTGCTCCAGGCCAAGCGCACCACGGACATCGCCGCGCGCACCAAGCTGTACGAGCAGGCGCAGGTGATCTTCAAGGAGGAGGCGCCCTGGTTCACCATCGGCCATTCGATCCAGCACATGGCGCTGAGCAAGAATGTGGTCGATTACAAGATGGACCCGTTCGGTGTGCATCGTTTCCATGGCGTGGACTTGAAACAATAAGTCCACACGAGGAACGGCTTTACAAAGGGGTGGCCGGAGGATTAAACCCCCGGCTTCCCTATACCTATAGGTTAGGGATGACCAAGGGGGCTGGTGCCCCCTTGCTTTCGTTACGACCCCCGGTGACGATCCGATGCTTCGCTTCATCCTGACGCGGGTGAGCTTGGTGATCCCGACCTTCCTCGGCGTCACCTTTCTGACCTTTCTTTTGATCCGGCTGGTGCCCGGCGACCCCATCGAGGTGCGCGTGGGCGAACGCGGCATTCCGCCCGAACGCCTGGAGCAGCTGCGCCGAGAGCTGGGGCTCGACCTGCCCCTGTGGCAGCAGTTCCTGGACTACATCGGTGGGGTGCTGACCGGTGACCTCGGCCTGTCGCTGGTGACCCGGAACCCGGTGATCTCCGAATTCTTCACGCTGTTCCCGGCCACCATCGAACTGGCCGTGGCGGCGATGCTGTTCGCCACGCTGGTCGGCCTGCCGGCCGGCATCATCGCGGCGGTCAAGCGCGGGTCGATCTTCGACCATGGCGTGATGGGCATCAGCCTGACCGGCTATTCGATGCCGATCTTCTGGTGGGGCCTGCTGCTGATCCTGTTCTTCTCGGTCGGGCTCGGCTGGACGCCGGTGTCCGGGCGCCTGGACCTGCTGCATTACGTGGAGCCGGTGACCGGTTTCATGCTGATCGACACGCTGCTGGCCGGCGAGTACGAGGCTTTCTGGTCGGCGCTGCACCATCTGGTTCTGCCGATGATCGTGCTGGGCACGGTGCCCCTGGCCGTGGTGGCGCGCATGACGCGCTCGGCCATGCTGGAGGTGCTGGGCGAGGACTATATCCGCACGGCGAAGGCGAAGGGGCTGGCGAGCAAGCGGGTCATCGGCCTGCACGCGCTGCGCAACGCGCTGATCCCCGTGGTGACGGTGATTGGCCTTCAGGTCGGCACGCTGCTGGGCGGCGCGATCCTGACCGAGACGATCTTTTCCTGGCCCGGCGTCGGCAAGTGGCTGATCGAGAGCATCAACCGCCGCGACTATCCGGCGTTGCAGGGCGGCGTTCTGCTGATCGCGACCACGGTCATGGCCGTGAACCTGCTGGTGGACGTTCTGTATGGGGTCCTGAACCCCCGCATCCGGCATTCGCGGTGAGGTGAGACGATGACGACCGAAGTCAAGGATACGGCGATCGCCGCCACCGTCCCGACCTCCCAGCCGCCGCACCCGCTGGTCGAGTTCTGGTACCATTTCCGGCAGAACACCGGGGCCATGATCGGTCTGGCGGTGATCCTGCTGATCGCCTTCGTGGCGCTGTTCGCCAACGTGGTCGCCCCGCACGACCCCAACATCCAGTACCGCGAGGCGATTCTCGTCCCGCCGGTCTGGCAGGACGGGGGAAGCTGGCGCTTTGTCCTGGGCACCGACGACATCGGGCGCGACATGCTGTCCCGCCTGGTTTACGGCGCGCGGCTGTCGATGATGATCGGCCTGATCGTGGTGACGCTGTCGCTGGCGGTCGGTCTGGCGCTGGGCATGGTCGCCGGATTCTTCGGCGGGATGGTCGATGTGCTGACCATGCGCTTCATGGACATCCTGCTGTCGCTGCCCAGCCTGTTGCTGGCCGTTGTGGTGGCCGCCATCCTCGGGCCGGGGCTGGTCAACGCCATGCTGGCCGTGTCCATCGTGGTGATCCCGCACTACGCCCGACTGACCCGCGCGGCGGTGATGGCGGAGACGAACAAGGACTACGTCATCGCCTCACGCGTCGCCGGGGCGGGGCCGCTGCGGCTGATGCTGGTGGTGATCCTGCCGAACTGCGTGGCACCGCTGATTGTGCAGGCGACGCTGGGCTTTTCCACCGCCATCCTGGACGCGGCGGCGCTGGGCTTCCTCGGCCTCGGCGCGCAGCCGCCGACGCCGGAATGGGGCACCATGCTGGCCTCCTCGCTCCAGTTCCTCCAGCGCGCGCCTTGGGTCGTCACCTGGCCCGGCGTCGCCATCCTGGTCACGGTGCTGGCCTTCAACCTGCTGGGCGACGGCTTGCGCGACGCGCTCGACCCCAAGCTGAAACGCTGATCCGCATCATGCCTCTTCTCGACATCAAAAACCTGTCCGTCGAGTTCACCACCCGCGCCGGCACCTTCCGCGCGGTGGACGGGATCGACCTCACCGTGGACGAGGGCGAGGTGGTCGGCATCGTCGGCGAGTCCGGCTCCGGCAAATCGGTGACCTCGCTGGCCGTCATGGGCCTGCTGGGCTCCAACGGCAAGGTCGTCGCCGACCGGATGAGCTTCGCCGGAACGGACCTGCTGACGCTGAACCCGTCGGCGCGGCGGAAGATCACCGGCAAGGACGTCGCCATGGTCTTCCAGGAGCCGATGACCAGCCTGAATCCCTGCTTCACCGTCGGCTTCCAGATCATGGAAACGCTGAAGGTGCATGAGGGGTTGTCGGGCAAGGCGCTGCGCAACCGCGCCATCGAACTGCTGGAGCAGGTCGGCATCCCCGCCCCGGAAAGCCGCCTGTCGGCCTTCCCGCACCAGCTCTCCGGCGGCATGAACCAGCGCGTGATGATCGCCATCGCCATCGCCTGCAACCCGCGCCTGCTGGTCGCCGACGAGCCGACGACGGCGCTGGACGTGACCATCCAGAAGCAGATCCTCGACCTGTTGGTCCGCCTCCAGAAGGAGCGGGGCATGGCGCTGATCCTCATCACCCACGACATGGGCGTGGTGGCGGAGACGGCGCAGCGCGTGGTGGTGATGTACGCGGGGCAGGTGGCGGAAACGCGCCCCGTGGCCGACCTGTTCAAGGCGCCGCGCCACCCGTACACGGGCGCGCTGCTGGACGCGCTGCCCGAGCGGGCGCTGGGCAAGCGGCGGCTGCCGACGATCCCCGGCGTGGTGCCCGGCATCTCCGACCGGCCGCAGGGCTGCCTGTTCAACCCGCGCTGCCGCTTCGCTACGGAGCGCTGCCGCATCGAGCGGCCGGCGCTGTTCGACGTCGATGCCGGCAGGGCGCGCTGCTTCTATCCTCTTCCCGATGGCCCCGTGGGCGTCGAGGAGGCCTTGCGATGAGCGATTTCCTCACCAAAACCATGCCGACGACCGGGCCGGTCGTGCTGGAAGCCATTCATCTGCGCAAGCATTACGCCGTGAAGCGCGGCGCCTTCAAGCCACCGGCGACGGTGAAGGCGCTGGACGGTGTGTCGTTCCAGCTTGAGGCCGGGAAGACCCTGGCCGTGGTCGGCGAGTCCGGCTGCGGCAAGTCCACCCTGGCGCGGTCCGTCACGATGATCGAGCCGCCCTCGTCGGGGCAACTGCTCTACGACGGGCGCGACGTGGTCGGGCGGACGGCGGCGGAGATGAAGGAGCTGCGCCGCACTGTCCAGATGGTGTTCCAGAACCCGTACGGATCGCTGAACCCGCGCAAGACCGTGGGTTCCATCCTGACCGAGCCGCTGGTCATCAACACGCCCATGGGCAAGCAGGAGCGGCGGGAGAAGGCGCTGGGCATGATGGCCAAGGTCGGCCTGCGCCCGGACCAGATCGACCGCTACCCGCACATGTTTTCCGGCGGCCAGCGCCAGCGCATCGCCATCGCCCGCGCGTTGATGCTGAACCCGCGCGTGGTCGTGGCGGACGAGCCGGTGTCGGCGCTTGACGTGTCGATCCAGGCGCAGGTTCTGAACCTGATGATGGATTTGCAGGAAGAGCTGAACCTCGCCTATCTGTTCATCTCCCACGACCTGAGCGTGGTGCGGCACATCGCCGACGCGATCATGGTGATGTACCTCGGCCGCCCGGTGGAGCATGGTCCGAAGGACGTGGTGTTCGAACGTCCGCGCCATCCCTACACGCGGATCCTGCTGGCCGCCACGCCGCGCGTGAATCCGGCGCTGCGGGCCGAGCGGGTCATTCCGAAGGGTGAACTGCCCTCGCCGCTGAACCCGCCGCCGGGCTGCCCCTTTCACAAGCGCTGTCCGTATGCCACCGAACGCTGCTCGACCGAAGTGCCGGCCCTGCGCCCGGTGGACGAGCGGCTGGTCGCCTGCCACTACGCCGAGGAGATGGCGTAGGGCAGGGCCAGTCGGGAAAGGCCGCGCCGCCGTTCACTTGCCGCGGCCGGTCTTGTCCTGAAGAGCGTCGATCCGCTTGGACGCTTCGGCCTTGCTGAGGCTGTCGTCGAATGTCTCGCCGGCCTCTTCGCTGAGCGTCTTCAGGTAGGATGCCTGGGCGCCGGTCATCGGCTCGTCGCCGGTGGTCCAGTCGTTCGGGTCCTTGTTGCGGTTGGACACATCGTCGCCGGTCTTCGGATTGGGATGCTGATCCTTGTTCATGATTTGTTCCTAAAATGATGGAAACGCCCTTCCAACAGGGGGAGGGCGTTATGGTTCCATCATCTCAGGACGTTCCGTCAGGTCAGGGCCCCGGACAGCGCCCTGGCGAGCCGCTGGAACACGTCACCGGCCTTGTCGCGGACAAAGGCGTTCTGGTGTTCCGTCTGCATGAGGAACAGCGGCTTCTCGCCGCCATCGCCGTCCGCAACGGCGTACACGGATTGTGCGGTCGGCGAGGCCATGCTCTTGTGCGGCTTCTCCACCCAGAAGTCGCCGAACGGCCCTTCGCGCAACGCATCCTTCAGGCCTTGCGCGCGGCTGCGCTGCTCGACGTTCTCGGGCTTGGTCAGGTTCACGGTGCGGCGCTGCGACGTGTACGGATTCAGGGCTGACGCCTCGTCCGCGAGGGCGGAAAGCATCTCCTCGTCGATCATGATCTGAGCGGACCCGCCACCCTTGCGGTCGGAGAAGTGGATCTCGATCATCGAGACGCCGCCGGTGTCCTCCTCCTTGAGCTCCTCGCCCTCTGGGGGCTCGATCCCGGCCTTGGCGGCCAGGTTCTTCAGCATCCCGGCAACGGCGCCGGTAAGCGTGACGCCTTCGTCCTCCGAAAGGCCCAGGAGTTTGCGCACGAAGCCGGTGAAGCGCGCGTTGTAGTCGCCCTTTAGCCCTTCGCCGAGGCTGGCAAGATCCGGCTCTCGGGTCAGTCGGACCGGTTCGGCGATGCGCTTGGCGAGACGGTCGAGGTCTTCCTGTGACGGTGCGGGGGCCTCGGTCAGCAGGCGGCGGGCCCGGTCCGACAGGGTCACGGTGTCGCCGTCGGTGTGGGGAGCCGTGCCGACAACAGCCGCAGCCGGGTTCGATATCGTGATTTTGCTGGTCACCGGGAGAGTGACCGGTTCATACGCCTTGACCTCCACCGTCACCTCCACCGCCAAAGATTGCGTTGTGAGAAATTTTCTTCATCTTCAGGTGAATAATTTGTAAACGAGTGTGCGGAAAAGAAGAAATATTGCCAGCGACGCGGTGCCGCGCCCCCAGCATGCTCCTTCGGACCTACCACCCGTTGAATCCAAGCGGCAAAGCGCGTAACCTTTGCAAAAGCAGGGGTTTTTTACCCGCCAGGACGTAATTTTCTTCTCGTTGCGAGAAAGGAAAACAAAAATGCCGCTGATGGAGTGGAACGACAAGCTGAGCGTCGGCGTGACGCAGTTTGACAACGAGCACAAGAAGCTCGTCGCCATGGTCAACGAGTTGTTCGACGCGGTGCAGGGCGGGCACGGCAAGGAAGCGCTGGGCAAGATCCTGGACGGGCTGATCGCCTACACCAAGACGCACTTCGCCAACGAGGAGCGCTATTTTCAGCAGCACGGCTATGGCGACTACGCTCAGCACAAGGCCGAGCACGATGCGCTCGCCAAGCAGGTGATCGAAGTCCAGAAGAAGTACCATGCCGGCGCCACGGCCACGCTCAGCATGGAGGTCATGAACTTCCTGAAGAACTGGCTGGTGAAGCACATCCAGGGCACGGACAAGAAGTACGGCCCGTTCCTGAACTCCAAGGGTATCAAGTAAGACGCGGGCATAAAAACGCCCCTCCCATTTGAAGACGGGGAGGGGCGTTTTGTCTGCCTTTTGCTTACCGGCGGCCCTTGCCGGGTTCGCTCACATCCTGGACGGTCTGGCCGACCACATCGTCGTCCCCGGTCTTGGTGGCGAGGTCGCCAATGGCCAGAACGCCGACGAGGCGCTTTTCGCGGCTCATGATCGGCAGGCGGCGGATCTTCTTCTCGGCCATGATCTGCGCGGCTTCGCTGCTGTCCTGATCCTCGAAGGCGTAGGCGATTTCCGGCGTCATCGCGTCGGCCACCTTCGCGTTGTTCGGATCCTTGCCCTCCGCCACAGCCCGGATGGCGATGTCGCGGTCGGTCAGGGTGCCGACCAAGCGGTCGTTCTCACCGACCGGCAGGAAGCCGATGTCGGCGTCGCGCATCATGCGTGCCGCTTCCTTCAACGGAGTGTTCGGGTTCACAAGCTCGACCTGCCGGGTCATGATTTCCCGGATCTGCATGACTCCCTCCCTCATGTCGCATCGCTGGGACCGCGCAAAGAACCGGATACCTGTCCGAAAGTTCCATGGGAAATGCCCGTAAAGGCACCGCGTGCGCGTGGAACTCTTGCCGAGGGGCCGGGGTTCATTGCTGGACGGGCCAACGTCACACGGCTCCGTAACCGTGCAATTCCGGCAGGGTGCGCCGATGAACCAATGGCTGTTGTGGAGCCGTTTCGCCGCCATCAACCTGTTCGGCGCGGCGGGCCTTGCGCTGGCGTGGATGAACGGCTGGATCGAAACCATCATCCGGGCTGACAGCAGCCGGATCTGCATCATCATCTTTCTGCTTTTCCTGGCCGCCCTGGTCGCCGTGGCGTGGCGGATCGAAAAGGTGACGGTCGAATTGGACCATATCGAGCGCGGGCATGGCGGCCGGCTCGACGCCTACCGGCAGGCCATCGCCGTCTCGGGCAGCGCCAACGCCACCCGCGCGCTGGAACTGCGGCTGTTCGGGCGCATCATCTTCATCCGCCAGATCGGCAACGCGCTGGTCATGCTGGGCCTGATCGGCACGGTGGTCGGCTTCGTCGAGGCGCTGAACGGCGTCAATCCGGGGCAGGCGTCGGACGCCGGGGCCATCGGCGGCATGGTCGGCACGATGATCCACGGCATGGGCATTGCGCTCTACACCACGCTGGTCGGCTCGGTGCTGAATCTGTGGCTCACCGCCAACTACCAGCTGCTGGCGACGGGAACCGCCAATCTGGCGGCGGCTCTGATCGACGCGGCGCACGGTGACGGTCCCGAAGGCGGGGCCGGCGTTCCCATTCCGAGACCCCAGGCTGGTCCGCACGCCGAGTTGAGCGGCGGGGCCGCCCATGTTTGACCCCTGGCACGAGGGCGACGACACCGGCACGGTGTTCCGGGACATGATCACGCTGGCGCTCGCCGGCTTTATCTGCATGGTCCTGCTGCTGCTGCCGCACATCAATCCCAAGGGAAAGGAGGGCACCGGCACGTCGTCGGAAGACCCTCCCGGCAACGTCATCGTCGAAGCCCGCTGGGACGACAAGTTGCGCACCGACGTGGATTTGTGGGTGCAGGCGCCGGGCGACGTGCCGGTCGGTTATTCCAACAAGTCGGGCCTGATCTTCAATCTGCTGCGCGACGATCTGGGCAGCTACGCCGATCCGACCGAGATCAATTTCGAAACCTCCTTCTCGCGCGGGATTCCACCCGGCGAGTACACGGTCAACGTCCACCTGTTCCGCAACCTCGACAACGTGTTTCCGATCTGGGTGCGGGTGGTCGCCCGCGTGAAGGCGGAGCACGAGTCGGGCGCGGCCACCATCGCCGCCACGCGCGTCCGGCTCGACCACGAGGGGCAGGAGGTCACGGCCTTCCGCTTCTCCCTGACCGAGCGGGGCGAACTGGTGCCGGGCTCCCTGCACGCGCTGTTCAAGCCGTTGCGATCCGCGAAGAGTTGATCCGTCGTCCGTTCACCCGCCTTTCTCGGGGTGTGCCATGGAAAGCCTCACTGTTCTGTTCGGCTTCGTCGCCATCGTCGCCTTGCTTCTGGTGCTGTCGGCCCTGCGCTGGGCGCGCCACCGGATGGCGCGGGCAATCATTCTGGTGCTGTTCGCGCTGATGCTGCCGGCGGTCTACGCCGCGCCGGCCACGCTGCTCGGCCGGGCGAAGCCGGTAACTCTGGAGTGGCTCGGCGCCCACGTGGAGGAGGCGACGGTGCTCAGCTCCACCGTGGTGGAGAACGAGGCGATCTATCTGACGCTGCTGTGGCAGCAGGAGCCGAACCTGTACCGGCTGCCCTGGGACCGCCGGATGGCCGAACAGCTTCAGGAGGCCCAGCGCGAGGCTCAGCGCAACGGCACGCAGCCGATGATGCGTCTTCCGTTCGAGCGGTCCTGGGACGACCGCGAACCGCGCTTCTACGCGCAGCCGCAGCCGAAGATGCCGGACAAACCCTATCAGAACAGCCCCGGCAACGGCGGACCGGGCATCGAGTTCCAGCATCCGGGGCAGCCAACATAAGGGCGACTTGAGATAGGGGGCGGCCTCGTCTACGGTTCCGGCAAAATCGACAGCCCTCAAGGGAAGAAGCCGCCATGCCGTCGTTCGACATCGTGTCCAAGACCGACATCCATGAAATCGACAACGCCCTCGCCGGTGTCCGCCGGGAGATCGAGACCCGGTTCGACTTCAAGGGTTCCCGCTGCACCGTCGAGCGCAACGAGAACGACATCACCCTGCTGGCCGACGACGAGCCCAAGCTTCAGCAGATGCAGGAACTGCTGCGCGTCTACGTGACGCGCCGCAAGCTGGAAGCGGCCGCGCTGGATTTCTCCAAGAAGCCGGAGCGCGCCGCGGGAGACGCACTGCGTCACGTGGTCACGGTCAAGCAGGGCATTGCCCAGGACCTCGCCAAAACCATTGTGAAGGGGATCAAGGACAGCAAGATGAAGGTCCAGGTTTCCATCCAGGGGGATGAATTGCGCGTCACCGGCAAGAAGCGCGACGATCTGCAAGAGGCCATTCAGCTGGTCCGCAACATGAAGATCGAACAACCGCTTCAATACATCAACTTTCGCGATTAAAGGTCGACTTGGGGGTGGGAGAAAACTGCCCACCCCTGTGGACGTTTTTGCCGGGTAAGGCGGAAAATTCTGCCGAGTTGAGGGATAAGGCCGCGCCGAACGTTTGGCGTTCCCTTGTGACATTCCGTGGTCCGGTTTTTGCTTAGTTCGTCGTGGTTGCCGAACGCCGCAGGGTAGTTCCCATGACGATGATGGCCAACAGCGACGCCACCCAGCTGATGCGCATCCGGGCTGAAGAGCTTCTGGAGCGCAAAGGCACGGGTGCGCCTCGTCAGGCTGGGGACCTGGCCGGTCAATTCTCGGCGATGCTGGAGCAGTTAAACGGCGTCGGCGCGTCGGCCGGTGCCGAGCCGGCCGAGATGCTGGCGACGTCGGTGTCACCCGCTCCCACGGTCCAGCACCGTCTTGGTGTCGGCGCGGTCAGCGTTTTTGCCCAGAGCGTCGGCGAGGCGGACGGAGGCGATGGTGCGCAGACTCCGGATCCGCATCCGCCGAAGCCCGAGGAAGCCCTTCAGGTGGTGGAAAGTGCCCTCAGGGCCAACAACGTGCCCAACGACTTCCGCTGGCTGACCACGTTGCTGACCCAGGGCGTGCCGGAGACGCCGTCGGCGTGACGGTCTTCAAACCGTACAGAGGAAGCGGCGGTCGGTGTCTTCCAGGACCAGGGCGGTAAGCCGGTTGGTGGCGAAGGCACCGGTGTCAATGCCGATGCGGTTCGGCCGGATTTCCGGCTGCAACGCAATGGTGTGGCCGTGAACGACGACCTTGCCGTGGTCGGTCTGGGACTTCAGGAACTCGTCGCGAATCCAGATGAGGTCCAGCGAGTCCTGGCGGTCCAGCGGCACGCCGGGGCGGACGCCCGCGTGAACGAACATGTAGTCGCCGATGGTGACGCTGTTCCGCAGGCCCTTCAGGAACGTCCGATGATGAGCGGGCAGGGCGGCGCGGAACTGCTCCTGCGCGGCGGCCAGAACCTCGGCGGGGGCATCCTCGGCCGGCGGCATGACACCGTAGCTGCCCAGCGTGGCGCCGCCGCCGTAGGTGATCCAGCTCGGCCCGACCCGAATGTCCTCCAGGAAGTCGAGCATCGCGGCTTCGTGGTTGCCGCGCAGGTGGATGGCCCCGAAGCCGGGCGAGGGACCGCCGGCCAGCCGCTCGATCACCGTGCTCGAATGCGGGCCACGGTCCACATAGTCGCCGAGAAAGACGATGTATTTGACGAGATCGCCTGCCGTTGCGGCGTCGCGCTCGATCTGTCCAAGCATCTGGTCGAGAAGGTCGAGCCGGCCGTGGATGTCCCCGACGGCGTAGACACGCACCCCGCGCGGCACCGACGCCGCGATGGGCTCCGGCTCTGACCACAGTTTGCGCGCAAAGCCGAACACCGTCCGCCCCCCTCCCGCGTGATGACCCTGTATGCCGGTGTCCTCATACCGGCAGCTGTGATGATGGGGGCGCCGAAGGGCGCGCTCCACCCATCACAACTGTGTACTTCCGTCGAGAATACAGGGATATGTCAAGGAGGCAATTCGATTAACCCTCAAAAGCGATGGGGTTCAGCCTCACGAACCGGGCATCGCCACATCGAGGGAGGCCAGAAGCTCCTCCAGGCGCAGATCCACCGTCCGTGTTCCCAAGCTCGGCCAGTGATAGACCTGGGTGACGGCGCGCGGCTCCACTTGGAATTCCAGGCGCAGCGGGTGGCCGGCGTGAATCAATGGCTGGAGTCGCTCCATAGGCCCGCAGGTGAGGCCGACGCGGCGGGGTTCCTTGATGGCGGCGAAGCGCTTGATCATCTCCGGGCCGGCATCGGCGTCAGCGATGGCGCCGGTGGAAACCTGGGTCAGGAAGCTGGCGACCTCCGGTGCGGGCGACAGGGGCTGAGCGCCGCCGTCCAGCGCGCGGGCGAGGTCGGCCAGTTCGCCCGGCGTGTAGAAGCGCTGCGGCGGGGCGCCGTCCGCCGTCAGCGACACCGGGCGGTCGAGCGCGATGGGCGCGTCGAAGACGATGTGCAGGGTGGTGCAGGCGGCGTCGCGCACGACGCTGACGCTGACCTCGTTGAGGCCGCCCCGGTTGTTGGCGAAGCTCTGCACCATGGAGGCTGTGCATCGGCGCCCGCCACCATCACCGGCGCAGGTCGTGGCCGGTGGCTCGTCCGCCAGGGCGGTGCCAAAGGGCAGGAAGCCGAGCAGCAGAAGCCCAAACCAGCGCGCCATTCCCGAAGCTCCATCCGTCCCGAGGCTGTTCGAACGCAAACGGTAGAAGGCGGCGGCTTTCGTGAAGGTTAACGCGTACGCGATGTCACGGCCTGCCGGTCTTGCCGCCGTGAGATCACGCGGCCAGACTCATTCCGGACACCCACTGGCGAACATCGGTTGTGACGTTGGTGATGCGGCCGGCTTCCATCTCGATCAGCACGTCGCAGTCGCGCAGCGTGGCGAGGCGATGGGTGATCATGAAGGTGGTCCGGCCCTCCATCAGGCGCTCCACGCCGTCCATGATGGCCTGTTCGGTGCGCTGGTCCACAGCGCTGGTCGGCTCGTCCAGGATCAGGATCGGCGCGTCGCACAGGAAGGCGCGGGCGAGCGCGATGCGCTGGCGCTCGCCGCCGGAGAAGCGCATGCCGCGCTCGCCCACCGGCGTGTCGTAACCCTCCGGCAGGCGCATGATGAAGTCGTGCGCGTCGGCGGCCTTCGCGGCGGCGACGATCTCCCGCATGGTCGCGTCGGGGCGGCCGTAGGCGATGTTGGCGGCGACGGTGGTCGAGAACAGGATCGTGTCCTGCCCGACGATGGCGAACTGGCGGCGCAGGTCGGCCAGCCGCAGGTCGCGCAGATCCTTGCCGTCGAGGTACACGCCGCCGGTCTTCGGGTCGTAGAGGCGGGTCAGCAGGCCGATCATGGACGACTTGCCGGCGCCCGACTTGCCGACAATGCCCACACGGCTGCCGGCCGGGATGGCGAAGGTCATGTCGCGCAGGATCGAACGGCCGGTGCCGTGGTCGAACGACACGTCGGAAAAGGCAATGTCGCCCATGGCGCGCAGCATCGGCTTGGCGTTCGGTCGCTCGGCCGGGTCGGCCGTCTCGTCCAGCAGAGTGAAGGCGCGGCGCAGGTTGGCCATCAGCTTCTGCTGGGCGGCTACCTGATGGCCCATGTTCTGGAGCGGCTGATAGAGCTGGGCGAGGTAGGACAGGGCCAGCAGCAGTTCACCCACGGTCAGCACGCCCGCCTGCACGTCGGTGACGCCGATGTAGAGAACGGCGGCCGTGCCGGAGGCCAGCAGGACGGAGACCAGGAAGCCCAGGCCGCTTTCCGCCACAGCGGCGCGCATGAAGCTGCGGATCAGGTCGTCGGTGCGCTCGGCAAAACGCTTCACCTCGCGCTCCTCCTGGCCGAAGGCGCGGACGACACGGAGGGCGGACAGGGTTTCGTGCAGGACCGACTTGGCGGCGCTGTCCTTCTCGCACACCGCGTCCCAGCGGCTGCGCAGGCGGTGGTGCGACAGGGCGGTCAGCAGCGCGAACAGCGGCGACACGGCCAGCGCGACGATGGCGAGCTTCGGGTTGATGAGGGCGGTCACCCACACCATGCCGACGAAATAGGCCGCCGAGGTAACGAAGGGCAGGATGACATGGCTGATCTGCCATTGGATGGCGCTGGCGTCGTCCTCGATGCGGTTCAGCGCGTCGGAAATGCCCTTGCTGTCGTGGCGGACGAGGGCGAGGCGCTGGGCGTGCAGGAACAGCTTGGCGCGGAAGTCGGCGACCATGCGCTGCCCGGTCCAGTCGCGCAGCAGGCGGTCGGCGAGGCCGTGCAACTGGGTCAGCAGCGCCACGAACACCACCAGCCCCACCGCGAGCAGCAGCGGGCTGTCCAGCAGGCCCGCCGGCACCGAAGACGCCACCGCGCCGGGCAACGGCTTGCCGCCGATCACGCTGTCCACGGCGATGGTCACCGGAAGCGGCATCAGCAGGCCGATGGGCGTGCCGAGCATGCCGAGCAGAAGCAGGCCCGTCAGGTGCGGACGGAAACGTTTCGCTTCACGGAACACGCGGGCGTAGAGGGCGAAAAGTCCGGTGGAGGTGGGCCCGGCGGCGGTGGGCTTTACGGCCATGAGCAATCTCGCGGAGGGGCTGCTTTGGTTAAAATTTGAGCCGACCATCCGCCGTTATGGTTAACGAGCTATTGCCGCGCGGCCGTGTCGCAAAATTCCCTCCTTTGTACGTCGGGCTGTTAGGATCCCAAGCGGGGGAGGTGCGCCATGACGGACGATAAGATTCGGGTGCGCAAGTTCCGGGAAATCCTGCTGTGGCCCGTGCAGCTGATGCCGCTGAAAGCGGACGCTCAAATCCAGAACCATTGGGAATGGCTGGGTGGCCCCGATTGCGCGTGGCAGGAGGTGGTGGACGAGTTCACCCTCGACCCCGCCGACTTCAAGGAGCGGCATTACAGCGAATTCGTCGCTTTCCTGCCTTATGTGCAGCGCTTCCTGTACGGCGAAGGCACCACGGGCGATCTCCGGCCGGGCTACGGCGGCTCACCGATCCGGGTGTTCCGGCGCCGGGACGTGGCCGGCGTCAGGGTCACCCTGCGCAGGGGAGAGGCGGTGCTGACCCTCGGCATCGCGCATGTGGACCTGTACTTCTTCCACGACGTGGACATCGCCATTCTGGTGGTGGAGGTGGTGGGCGAGGACATGCCGCTGCCCCAGGTGCAGGACACGCTGTTCCGGCTGGGCCGCACCTACCCGTCGGGGTGGAGCGCGGATGGCGCCGGCGTGCAGTGCCCGCATCTGGTGGAATGGATCGGCGTGAACGGGACGGTGCTGGCCGTCTCCGACTACGAGTGCAAGGACAAGTACCTGTCCTTCGTCTGCCGGAACCGGGCGCCCTACATCGCGGCGCATTGGGCTTTCCTGCTGCGTCCACTGGTGCTGCACCATTCGGGCGAGCCGGGGCTGCTGCGCTACCGGCCGTTGGAGTATCAGCGGATGCCGGCGGTCGCCTATCTGTCGCTGGACGAGCCGGAGCGGCTGACGCGTGCCGACTGGGTGCGGCTGGCCTTCGCGACGGCGCCGGGGGAAAGGGACAGGCTGCCCTTCGCGCCGAACTTTCTGGACGGGTTCGAGCAACGTTACTGCTACGACCGTTATTGGGATCCGGCGGTCGAGGGCGGCTGGACGCGCAGCCGGATCCTGTGCTGCGGGCACGCGATGGTCATGGTCGGGCCGGACGGCGATCCCTTCTACACCGATGGCGAAACGGGGCTGCTCGGGCAGTTCCGGCACCAGTATTTCCTGCTGGGGCTGGTCGCGCATTTCCACCGCGCTGCGCTGCTGATGCTATCGGACCGTCTGGTGATGGCGGTCAGCCGGCTGGATATCGGCAAAGTCGAAACGGTGAAGGTCTTCAAGCGCGACATCCGGCAGGTGTTCGAAATTTTCCTGCGCTTCACCCACCGCTACTGGTTCCATGAACTGTCGATCCAGGGACCGCTGCGCGACCTGTTCCGCCTGTGGTCCGGGCATCTGGCGACGGAGCGCCTCTACGCCGAGATCCGCGACGAGGTGCAGGATATGAGCGACTATCTCGACAGCGACGGCTTGCGCCGACAGGCCAACACGGTGCTGCGTCTGACCGTGGTGACGGTGGTCAGCACCATCGGAACGCTGGTGACCGGCTTCCTCGGCATGAACCTGATCGCGTCGGCGGACGAGCCGTTGGCGACGCGGGTCCTGCTGTTCCTGGCGGTGTTGGTGCCGACGGTGGGGCTGATCGTCTATAGCGTCGTGAAGTCCAAGCGTCTGGCCGATTTTCTGGAGGCGCTGTCGGACGAACGGCTCGACGGGCGGGAGAAGCTGTCGCTGTTCCTCAAACTGTGGAAGCGGTCGCCGCGACGCGGCGGGCCGATTGGATGACGTAATTTCGGCACCCGAAGGCGATGTTCCAATTCGCCCTATCGTTCTGCGTCGAGGCCAAGCACTCGCGCATTGTAGGAACAAAAAAGTCGAGTTCGCGTTTTGCTCATTGTGTTTCCGTCATATCGGAGGATGCCATGAGCGTCGGCACCATACTGCTGATCATCCTGATCCTGGTGCTTCTTGGTGCGGTTCCGGCATGGCCGCACAGCCGCTCCTGGGGCTACGGCCCGAGCGGGATCGTCGGCGTGCTGCTGATCATCCTGATCGTCCTGCTGCTGATGGGACGGATCTAGCGACGAAATCGCCGGGCCGGAACGTCCGGGGCGGCGCCCCGTTGTCCGTGCGATGCCGCCCACCGTGGCGAGAACCGCCCCTTCACGGGGCAATCGATGGAGGAGACTTCAAGAATGCCGGCCAACATTTTCTACATCATCGGTGTCATCGTCGTTGTTCTGCTGATCCTGTCCTTCCTGGGTCTGCGGTAAGAAAGGCGATCAACGGCCGTTCGACGGCCTGTGCTTGATGGGAGTTTCGATTCGGCGGGAGCCAGCGGGCCGCAGGTCCGGGGACTCCCGCCGAGTCGTTCTCAGCCCCGGCGTTGGGGGCGGCGCAGGGCGAACAGAAGCCAGCCGACCGGCCCCAGCATCAGCACCATCACCAGCCACCCGACCCGCGGCCCGAAGGGGCAGCGCGATCCAGGCGGCGGCCGCCATGGCCCGCCGCGCGGGGACAGCAGGATGTGCAGCAGGGGGGCGCCGTACAGCGCGAACAGAATCAGCCAGGGGGTCGGATCGAAGGACATGGCCCCACTCTACACGAAATCGGGTTTGATGTTCGGAGTCGGCGTGCCGGGCGCGCGTGCCGGATTGTGGGGAGAAGTGGTAATACCGCATGGCTGCGCCGACCGGCATGTGCGCCCCGCATTGTTGCGCCGCCACATCGATCCGGATAGCCTTCGGGCGACGGAATATGCCGAAAGGCGAGAGCCATGGCGATCGAGATCGAGCGACGGTTTCTGGTCCGCAAGGACGTCCGCCGATTCTGCCGGGACGGTGTCCGCATCGTTCAAGGCTATCTTCCTTCCGATGGCGAGAACACGGTCCGGGTCCGGCTGGCCGGAGACCATGGCACCATCACGGTGAAAAGCCGCCGTCGCGGCCTGTGCCGGGAAGAGTTGGAATACCCGATCGCGGCCGATTACGCCGCGCGTCTGCTGCGTGAATCCTGCCGCGAAGGGCTGATCGAGAAAACCCGTTATCGGGTCACCTATGGCGGCCTGTGCTGGGAAATCGATGTGTTCGAGGGCGACAACGCCGGGCTGGTCATCGCGGAGGTGGAACTGTCCCATCCCGACCAGCTGGTGCCGCTGCCCGGCTGGGTCGGGGCGGAGATCTCCCACGTCGCGGCCTACAGCAATTCCTCCCTGTCGCGCACGCCCATTCGCCGCTGGGTCGCCGCCGCCTGAACCAGTTCCGTGTCGACACCGTCCGTTCCACGCTCGGTCTGCAGCAAAACGCCGCAATCGGCCAAAGCGCTTGACCACACCCGCGTAATTCCCTGGATATTGAACAACAACAAGAATTCAGGCGAGAGCGTGGTCATGGCGAAGGTTCTGGTCGTCGAAGATGCACCGGCGGTGCGGCTGTCGGTCGTCGATGTGCTGGAGGCGCTTGGCCTTGAGGTGGTGGAGGCGGAAAACGGACGCATCGCCATCGCGGAGTTGGAAAAGAGCACCTTCGATCTCGTCGTCACCGACGTTCTGATGCCGGAGGTCGACGGTGTCGAGGTCATCAAGGCGGTGCGGTCGCGTTACCCCGGCACCAGCGTGGTGGCGATGTCCGGCGGCGCACCGAACCTGCCGGCCGGCTACGTGTTGAAGATGACCGAAATGTTCAACGCGGACGCCGTCCTCTACAAACCCTTCATGAACGACGAGTTGCGGGGCGTCGTGGCACGCCTGCTGGAACTGCCGACGACCGCATAGGGCGTCTACGGCGCGTTCAGGGGCGCGCGTCCAGGGCCGGCGCGTCGTCCTTCAGAGAAACGCCGGTCAGCTTCAGCCGGCGCGCCTCGCGCATCAGCCACGCCAGCTTGTCGGCCGCCGCCTCGTAGCCGAGCCCGTCCGGCGGGTGGATGTTGGAGATGCAGTTGCGCTCCGAATCGCGGCGGCCGGGCTTGGGTTCGTAGGTCAGGTAGATGCCCAGGCTGTCGGCGGTGCTGAGCCCCGGCCGCTCGCCGATCAGCACCGCGACCATCCCGGCGCCCAGCCTTGCCCCGATGTCGTCCCCCAGCGCCACGCGGCAGCCGGTCGCCAGAACGACAGGGGCGACGCTCCATCCATCCAAACGGGTCAGAATCGCCTTCAGCGTCGGAACGGCGTGCGCGTGCACGGCGGTGGCCGACAGGCCGTCGCCGATGACGAACGCCACGTCGAAGAGGCCGGGGGGTAGGGCGGCGGCGCTTTCCGGCGACAGACGGCGGCCGAGGTCGGGGCGTTGCAGATAGACCGCCCGTGACGGGGCCGCGCTGACCACGCGGACGACCGGCACATTGCCGAACTGGGCGGCGAGCGCGTCGGTGTCGAAGGGCGTGTGCACGGCGTCCCGCGCGCGGGCGTGGGCGAGCTGGAAATCCAGCAAGGCGCCGGTCGGCAAGGCATCGCCCGCGCGGCCCAGGCCGATGCGGGCGCGGGTGGCAAGGCGCAGGCGCGCCCAGGGATCATTGGTTGAGGGGTCGTTGGCCGGTGCATCGCTCATTCCGCGGCCTCCGCTTGGCCCAGCAGGTTGGTCAGGGCGGGGGCGGGCAGGTCGCGGATGCCGCCGTCCGCGCGCAGCAGGCCCATGCCCTCCAGCCAGCGTTCGAACTCCGGGGCCGGGCGCAGGTTCAGGGCGGAGCGGAGATACAGCGCGTCGTGGAAGGATGTGCTCTGGTAGTTCAGCATCACGTCGTCCGCCCCCGGCACGCCCATGACGAAATTCACGCCCGCGACACCCAGCAGGGTCAGCAGCGTGTCCATGTCGTCCTGGTCGGCCTCCGCGTGGTTGGTGTAGCAGACATCCACGCCCATCGGCACGCCCAGCAGCTTGCCGCAGAAATGGTCCTCCAGCCCGGCGCGGATGATCTGCTTGCCGTCGTAGAGGTATTCGGGGCCGATGAAGCCGACCACCGTGTTGACGAGCAGCGGCTTGAAGGCGCGGGCGACGGCGTAGGCGCGCGCCTCCACCGTCTGCTGGTCCACGCCGTGGTGCGCGTCGGCCGACAGCGCCGCACCCTGGCCGGTTTCGAAATACATGACGTTGTCGCCGACCGTGCCGCGCTTCAGCGACAGGGCGGCCTCGCGCCCCTCCTTCAGGATGGCGAGGTCGATGCCGAACCCTCGATTGGCGGCCTCCGTTCCGGCGATGGACTGGAAGACGAGATCCACCGGCGCGCCGCGCTCGATGGCAGCGATGGTGTTGGTGACATGGGCCAGCACGCAGGATTGGGTGGGAATGGCGTAGCGGGTGCGGATGCCCTCCACCAGTTCCAGCAGGCGGATGGTGTTGGGGATGCTGTCCGTTGCCGGGTTGATGCCGATCACCGCGTCGCCGCAGCCCATCAGCAGCCCGTCGAGGATGCTGGCGGCGATTCCCTTTGTATCGTCGGTCGGGTGGTTGGGCTGAAGCCGCACGGACAGCCGGCCGGGGAGGCCGAGCGTGCTGCGGAACGCCGCCGTGACGCGGGCCTTGCGCGCCACCGCGATCAGATCCTGGTTGCGCATCAGCTTGGACACCGCCGCGACCATCTCCGGCGTCAGGCCGGGGGCGCGCGCGGCCAGCGTGGGGTTGTCGGCGGATTCCGACAGCAGCCATTCCCTGAACTGCCCGACCGTCAGGGACGCGATGGGGGCGAAGGCGTCGGCGTCGTGGCTGTCGTGGATCAGGCGGGTGACCTCGTCCTCCTCATAGGGGATGAGGGGCTCGGCCAGGAAGGTTTTCAGGGGCAGGTCGGCGAGGATAAAGCGCGCGGCGGCGCGCTGTTCGTCGCTGTCGGCGGCGATGCCGGCCAGCGCGTCGCCCGAACGGTGCGGGCTGGCCGCCGCGAGCAGGGCCTTCAGATCGGGAAAGCTGTGGCGCGTGTGCCCCAGCGTAGTGGCGTGCATGTCCGCATCTCCCCTGGGCGTGCGTTGAGGCTAACGCATGCGGCGCGATGGCTGAAGCGGGGAAAAAGGCGGCCCCGGTTCGAGGAACCGGGGCCGAAGTGTGCGTGGATGACTGATCGGACATCAGCAATGATCGGGTATCAGCAATTTGCGTGCCGGATGAAAGGGGAACGCCCGAGGTCAAGGGGCTGTTGACCGGAGACCGTCACGGAGGACGGAGCTCAACGAGAAACGGGAGCCTTGCACCATGGCGCAGAACGAAAATCGGTGGAGGAACGAGGGCCGCGGCTGGAGCGACGACGATCGCTGGCGGAACGAAGGCCGTGGCTGGAGCGGACAGAACCGCAACGCCGGCGTTTACGATCAGGATGAAAGCCGTGGTTACGGACGCGGCGATTATGGGCGCGGCGCCTACGATGTGGGCGATTACGGACGCCGGGAAGGCAGCCGGGATTATGGAAGCCGCGACTACAGCAGCCGGGACTGGGGCAGCCGGGACAACGAAAGCCGTGATTATGGCCGGGGTGGCATGTCCGGCCGTGGCATGTCAGATTGGCAGGGTGGACGCGAGACCTACGCGGATTCCGGCCGCTGGACAGGGCGCGACGACGATTGGCGGCAGGATTACGGCTCCGGCAGTTATTCCGGCCGGCAGGGCTCCAGCAGCTTCGGCGGCTATGGCGGGTCCGGCTACGCGCGCGAGGACCGCATGGGACGCGATTACGGCATGGACCGTGATTATGGCAGCCGGTCGGACTGGGGCCGCATGAGTTCCGGCAGCGACTACGGGCGCGGCGATTACGGGCGTTCGTCGGACCGGTACGAAGGCTACGGCCAGGGCCGTGGTTTTGCCGGTTATCGCGGCATGGGCACGGAATACGGCTATGGCGAGGACCGCAACCGTGGGCGGGGCTGGGGCAGCACCGACAGCGATTGGGGCCGCAGCGACTGGCGGCGCAGCCGTGAGTCGAGCCGTGGCTATGGCGAGGATCGCGGCTTCCTGGAGCGGGCGGGCGACGAGATCGCCTCCTGGTTCGGCGACGAGGACGCTGAACGCCGCCGGCGCGATGACGAGATGCGCGCGCAGCATCGCGGCCGTGGCCCGCGCGGCTACACCCGTTCCGACGATCGCATCCGCGAGGACGTCAACGACCGGCTGACCGACGACCCGCACATCGACGCGTCGGAAATCGACGTGACGGTGAGCAACGCCGAGGTGACGCTGTCCGGAACGGTCGATCACCGCATGACCCGCCGTCGGGCGGAGGACATCGTGGAATCCATCTCCGGCGTGCGGCACGTGCAGAACAACCTGCGCGTCCGCCAGCACACCGGCACGACCGGCAGCGGCCTGACCGGGACCGGCACGACGACGGCCGGCGCTTCGGCCATGGCCGGCATGGGGTCTACGACCGGGGCCGGCACCGGTACGGGCACGACCGCCTCGACCACCGGAACCAGCGGCACCACGGGCACGTCCACCGACACGACGCGCTCCACCACCACGACCCGGTAACCGCGACGAGCCCCTCTTCCTTCTTAGGGGGAGGGGTTTTCGGGGGAGGGGTTTTCCCCGCGCTGCTCAGTGAGCCGTGGCGGTTCCGGCGGACTCCGCCATGAAGGGTTTGTAGCGCATGTCCACCGACTGGATGTGCTCGATCAGCCATTCCTTGAGCAGCAGGATCAGGTCGATGCGCAGCATCATCGTGTTGCTCTCGTCATACTCCCGAGACAGCTTCCGCACCTCGTCCACGAAGTAGCGGTGGGCGGCCTTGTGGGCATCCAGGTCCGGATAACCCTGGCGATCCATCAGATCTTCTTCGCGCGCGAAGTGAACGCTCGTGTACTCAAGCAGGCCATTCAGCAGCCGGACCAGATCGTCGCGGTTCTTCGACGCAACGCCATCTTCCAGAAGAACGGTCAGCATGCCGATCAATTTTTTGTGGTCGTCGTCGAGGATTTCGACGCCAACGCTCATTGTTGGGTCCCAGGCGACATGGTCCATGACGTCTTTCCTCCCCGGGGCGATGGAATGGATGAATAATATTGAAGCCGCTCCATTCTTGACAGGGATTCTAAAACCGGCAACGGTGCCGATCAAAGCGGCAAAAAACCGCAGGCATGTGACTTCGTGTAGGACCGGGGGAGTTGCTGGGCATGGCTCTGCTCGACGACATCAATGAAAAGAAGCGTGCGCTGGACAGTGCCAGGCCGCTGCCGATGACCGTCGTGCGCGATCTGGCCGATTGGTTCGAGCTGGAGCTGACCACCGCCTGCAACACGGTCGAAGGCGGGGACCTGAAGCCAGAGGAGGTGCGCACGGTGCTCGACCGTGGAGCGATCCTGCGGCACCGCCCCCCCGCCGCGCAACGGCTCGTCCTCAACCATCGCGGTGCGCTGGAACTGATGGCGCGCCTGTCCTTCCAGCCCGGCGGCGTGGTGACCGAGCGGACCGTCACCGCCTTCCACGGCGTGCTCTACCAGGGCATCGACGAAGCGGCCGGCAAGTACCGGGAAGGCCCGTTGAAGGACGGTGGCGTCGGCGCATCGCCCGATCCGGCGAAGGTGCGTGTGTCGATGTCGGCGCTGTCCGGCTGGCTGCGCCGGACCGACGCCGGGCCGGAAACCGCCTTCGAGGCGCACCACCGCCTGATGAGCGTGCGCCCCTTCTACGAGGGCAACGCGGCGACGGCGCTGCTGCTGTGCAACCTGATCCTGAACCGCGCCGGCTACCCGCCGGTCGTGGTGCGGCCGGACGACCGCGACCTGTACCGCGACATGGTGGAGCGCGCCTGGTCGGTCGGCGACAAGGCGCCCTTCCGGGAGCTGATGATGCGCCTGCTGGACCAGAGCCTGGACGTCTGCCTGATCGGCGCGGCCAAGAAGGTCGCCGACCTCGCGGGCGCCGAGCTGGACGAGGACGCGTAACGACCTAGAAGGTCTCCATGGGCAACAGCAGGCGTGACAGGCGGTCGCCGCCGCCGTGGATGAGCAGTGTGATCGGCTGGGCGTCCACGAGGCGGGTCTCGCCGGGTTCCGCGCCCGTGCCGGGGTTGACCGGATAGGCGGGGTAGCAGGCGCCGGCAAGGCTGAGGCGCAGCGCGCAACCGGCCTCCAGCGTCGCGCAGACCGCCCGCAGGGCGATGGGCAGCGGGCGCTGCGACCCGCCCGGCTCGACCCGCGCGTGGCTCTGGGTCAGCGGCAGCACCCGCCCATCGGGCATCACCACCGACAGCACCGCGCTGACGTCGAAGGACGGCGCATCGGCCTCCACCCACAAATCAAGCGCCACCCGGCCGGACAGGGCGAGCGGAGCCGCTAACGGCGCCGTCGTGTAGATGGCGACGTCCGGGCGCGCGTCGATGGCGGCGCGGTCCCGTGGCCCGGCGTCGGGGACCGCGTGCCCGCCCACCGCCGGAACCGGGTCGCGCGGGTCGTGCACCACCACGTCGAGGAAGGATTCCGCCGGCGCGCGATCCTGAAGCGCTCCGCCCTCGCGGCGGGTAGCAAGGCCGTCGCTGGCGAGGTGGAACGGGACGGAGGCGGGCGGCAGGGCGGGCAGATCGCGCCAGCGCCGGGCGACGACGTCGAACAGGCGGACGGGGCCGGCGCGCTCGGCGCCGTTGGGCTCGCCCTTCAGGAAGCGCTCGAACCAGGCCAGTTGCAGGCTGTCGAGGGATGGCGCGTCGGGCGCGGTGCCGGCCGAGGTCCAGGGGCCGACCAGCAGGCGCACCGGAGCTGTCGCGTTCGCGGACAGCGCCTCGTGCGCGTCCAGCGTCCCGGCCAGCCGGGGATCGTACCAGCCGCCGATCTGAAGAATGGGAACGTCCACGGCCAATCCGTCCAACACCGCGCGGGGGGACAGGGCATCCCAGCTCGGCCCCGGACCGGGGGTGGTCAGCCAGTCGTCATAATGGCAGTGGCGGGCATACTCGCGCAGAACCTTGGGGCGTGAGGGGATCTCGTCCTTCAGCGGCAGGGCGCGGATGGCATCCAGCAACGCGCCGTAGGCGGCACCGTCCTCGACGCGGCGGGCGGACTCGGCGGCGCACCGCAAGGCCCAGCCCATTGCGTCGGCAAGGCGGAAGGCGCCACCCTCCGTCGCCCAGTCGGTGAAGACATCCCAGCCGGCAAGGGCGGGCACGATGGCGCGCAAGGCATCGGGCCGCTCGGCGAGCGCCAGCAACTGCGCCATGCCGGCGTAGCCGCAGCCGTACATGCCGACCGCTCCGTTCGAGCCCGGCAGGGAGGCCGCCCAGGCGACCGCGTCGGCGCCGTCCTCGCGCTCGGCCTCGAAGGGGTGGAAACGGCCTTCCGACGTGCCGCAGCCCCGCACGTCCTGCACCACCGCCACATAGCCGCGTGCCGCGAACCAGCGAGGGTGGGCGTATTGGCTGGTCAGGGCCGTGCGCCGCCCGCAGGCCACGCGCAGTAGCAGCACGGGCCACGCGCCCTCGGCATCGGGACGGTAGACGTCGGCGTCGAGGCGCACCCCGTCCCGCGTGCGCATGGACACGGTCTCGGGCGGCCTGACGGCGAGAAGGGGAGGCGGTTCGAGGGTCACCGGAGCCAGATGGGTCATGGTCGCCCTACCGAGCGAAGTTGAACGGCTTCGCGTGGCAAAGCCCGTGCCATGGCCGGGAGCGTGGAAAATGGGCGGAAAGACGAGAAATGACCCGCTCAAACAATGGGCATGCGCCCGCCTGTTGGGCTGGCCGCTCGTCAGACGGGCAATCTCATGCTTGAATGCTGTGCAAGGGCATGGAGGGGAGGCGGGCGTGAGCGCGACGGGTTTGGGCTCGACGGATTTTGGTTCAACGGATTTTGGTTCAACGGATTTTGGTTCGACAGATTTCCTGGGCGCCTTCTGCGGGCACGCCAGCGTGACCGTGGCGGGCGCGCCGGCCGGCCCGCTGGCCGGTTTGCGGCTGGCGGTGAAGGATCTGTTCGACATCGCGGGCTACAGGACCGGGGCTGGCTGCCCGGCATGGCTCGCCTCGCAAGACGCGGCGCGGGACACGGCACCGGCCGTGCGCGCCTTGCTCGATGCCGGAGCCTCCATCGTCGGCAAGACGGTGATGGACGAGATGGCCTACGGCCTGACCGGGGAGAACGCCCACTACGGCGCGCCGACCAACCCCAGGACGCCGCTGCGCTTCACGGGCGGGTCGTCCAGCGGATCGGCGGCAGCCGTGGCTGGTGGTCTGGCGGACATCGCGCTGGGAACCGACACGGGCGGGTCGGTGCGGATTCCGGCGAGCTTCTGCGGCCTGTACGGCTTCCGGCCCAGCCATGGGCGGGTCAGCGATGTGGGCGTGGTGCCGCTGGCCCCCAGCTTCGACACGGTGGGCTGGTTCGCGCGCGAGGCCGGCCCGCTGGCGGCGGTCGGGCGCGCGCTGCTGGGCGTGTGGGAGGAGGCTCCGCCGACCGGCGTGCTGGTGGTGGAGGACGCGTTCGGCGCGGCCGACGCACCGGTGCGGAATGCTCTAGGACCGGCGCTTGACGCGGTGACCTCGGTCCTGGGACCGCCGCGCGACGTGACGCTGAGCCGCGACGGCTTCGCCGGCTGGCGGGAGGTGTTCCGGGTGCTGCAATCGCGCGACGCATGGCGCACGCACGGCGCCTGGATCGCCGAGGCGCGGCCGGGCTTCAGCGCCCCGGTGGCGCAACGCTTCGCCTGGGCCTCCACGGTGACGGAGGCGATGGAGCGCGCCGCCAACGAGGTGCGGGCGCGCATGACGGCGGAACTGGAGCGGCTGTTGGCGGGCGGGGCGGTGCTGTGCCTGCCGACCGCGCCGACCCTGGCGCCCGCGCGCAACGCCTCAGCGGAGGAATTGGAGGCGTATCGGGCGCGGACGCTGTGCCTGACCTGCATCGCCGGACTGGCCGGTCTGCCGCAGGTGACGCTCCCGTTGGGAGAGGCGGACGGTTGTCCGGTTGGGTTGTCGCTGATCGCCCGGCGCGGCGGGGACGGTGCCCTGCTGGACGCCGCCGTGAGGGTGGCGAGCGTCCAGTAAAAGCCCCCCTCCGGCATGGGGAGGGGCCAATGGAGAGAGGCTGCGCTTCCTTACAGCTTCTCGTTCGGGGACACGGGCACGCAGCGGTGGCCGTGGCGGGTCAGTTCCGAGCAGACCTGACGGGCGGTTTTTTCATCCAGGCCGGTCATGCGGGCGCGGAAGACCTTGGTGTCGCCGGTCTTCACCTCGACGATGGTCTTCTTGGCGTTGCGCAGCAGGAAGGGGGCCTGCTTGTTCGCCTGAACCAGCGCCTTGCTGCTGGCGTCGCGGGTGGAGAAGGCGCCGACCTGCACGCCCCAGACGTTGCCGTCGCGGCCCTTGGCGACGGCCGGGGTGCTGGTGGCGGAGGCCAACTGCGCGGCCGGCTTCTCCGGGGGCTTGCCCTTCGCGGAGGTCGTGGCCTTGGCCGGCTTCTTCGCTGGCGGGGTGTCGTCTTCGTCCGGCGCGGCGCTAACCACCTGCGGGGCGGCCTTCCCGGCGCGGGCGACGACCGGCGCGTCCGGATCGCTGCCCGCCTTGCCGAAGGCCTTGTCGAGCAGCGCGGCCATGCGGTTGTCGCGCGACACCGCCGACTTGCCGCCCAAAACCACCGCCACCAGACGGCGCCCGTCGCGCACGGCCGACGCCGCTAGGTTGAAGCCGGAGGCGACCGTGTAGCCGGTTTTGATGCCGTCCATGCCCTCGTACCGGGACATCAGACGGTTGTGGTTGTGCAGGCTGCGGCCGCCGTAGACGAAGTTGCGGCGGGCGAAATACGGGTAGTATTTGGAATGGTCGGACAGCATCGCCCGCGACAGGATCGAGAAGTCACGCGCGGTCGTCACCTGTTCCATGTTCGGCAGGCCGTTGGCGTTGCGGAACACGGTGTTGCGCATGCCCATTTCGCGGGCCTTGCGCGTCATCATCTCGGCAAAGCGGGCCTCGCTGCCGCCCAGCGCTTCGGCCAGAACGACCGACGCGTCGTTGGCCGACTTGGTCACCAGCCCGAGGATCGCCTGCTCCACGCGGATGCTCTGGCCGGCGCGCAGGCCCAGCTTGGTCGGCGACTGCGCCTCGGCCCAGGACGACACGGGCAGCGCCTGGTCCAGCGTCAGCCGACCTTCGTCCAGCGCGTCGAAGGTCAGGTAGAGCGTCATCATCTTGGTCAGGGACGCCGGGTAGGTGATAACGTCGGCGTTCTCTTCGTGCAGAACCTCACCCGTCCGGGCGTCCACGACGATTGCCGCGTACTTCGCCGCCAGCGCCGGCACCGAGGCCAGCATCGCGCCCGACAGCGCCACTGCGGCGAACAGAACGCGCGTCAAGCGCCCGCCCTCACGCCACTTCCTGCCTCGCTCCCCTTCTTTTTCCTGCGCGCCAAAGGCGAACGGAAAGAGACCGGTTCGAACGACGCTGCGCGTCAAGCTCATGATGCCCCCGCCAAAGGCTAATACTTGCTGTTTGGTGCAATGGTAAATTCTTGATGAATCAGTGTCTAGCGTGAATTCGTTAATTTACGCCTTCGACTTCTTTGGCGAGGCTGTGACGAAAATGGGGTACGGTGGGACCGCGCGGCGATGCACCGTGTTGTCCGACAGCAGGCGCACTCCCATCCACCGCCGCCGGCCACCCGGCTCCTCCTACCGGACGCGAGGCTTCCCATGCACGAACCGACGCCGCGCAAGGCACGCGCACGATGTGGGGTGATGGTGGGAACCTTGGCGGGATTGCTTCTGGCCGGCTGCGCCTCGACGGGCCCGACTGACAATCCTGTCGCCCGCAAGCTCACCTGGATCAGCTACCTGAACGGCGACGACCTGCGCGCGGCCTGCGGCAAGGGCGGAAGCGACCACTACCGGCTGGTCTTCAACGCCGACTACAACAAGCACGTCCGGACCTACGACGTGGTTGGCGATGCCTCGAAGGGCGGCGCCATCGTCGAGGCGCGGGTTCTTGAGGCGACCGACCTTACCCGCATGGACCTGAACGACCCGCTGGCGGCGGGGCGCGGGCCGGTCGGGCGGGTCCAGCTTACCCCCCGGCAGTTCGCGCTGTTCGTGCTGCGCCTTTACGAGAGTGGCGCCTTCGACCCGGCGCCCAGCGGCATGCGGCTGCCGTCCAACGGGGTCTATTGGCTGGTCAACGGCTGCCGGGGCGGCAACTGGTTCTTCAACGCCTACCCCTATCCGTCCGACCGCTTCCAGGACATCCGCTTTATCGAGCCGCTGCGGGAAGCCGACCAGACCGGCGTCGCCTTTCCAACGCTGCCCAAACCCGAGGATGCCCCGCGCACCCTGCCGACCGGCGGCCGGGTCGACAGCGCCGGCCCGCTGTTCGAGGTGCAGGTGGGGCCGCGCGGGCTGGTCGGCCCCACCTCGTTGTTCGGCGCCTGGCTGTTCGCCGGCGCCCAGCGGTAAGGGCGGTTACGCCGGCTCCTCGGTTACGGCCTTGCGCAGCGCGTTCGGCACCAGCGTGTCCACCCACGGGCCGTCCGGCATGCGGCGGGCCAGTTCGGTGATGTTCCGGTTCCACCACAGCCGCTGCTCGACCAGATCGTCGTAATCGAAGTTCGACTGGCGCCAGTTTCGCTCCGCCGCGTGGTAGGAGACCATGTCGATGGGGAAGCCCACGTCGTTGGTCGAGAAGCGCGTGCTGTCGAAGGACAGGTAGGCGATCTTCAGCGCCGTCTGCATGTCGGTGTTGTAGGTCAGCGCGCGGTCCAGGATCGGCTTGCCGTAGGCGGTGGCGCCGATGGACAGGTAGGGCGTGCGCTCGTCCACCTCGATCCAGTTGCCCTCCGGATAGACCAGGAACATGTAGGGTTCGCGGTCCTCGGCCAACTGCCCGCCAATGATGGCGTGCAGGTTGAAGTGCAACTTGGACGCCTCCAGCGACTCCTTGTCCTCGGCCGCGACCTGGCGCAGGCAGGCGGTGAAGGCCGACAGCGCGTCGAGCATGGTCGGATAGGTCTCGCCCCGGCGCTTGGCCATGTCGCGGCGCAGGTAAGCCAGCGTCTTGTCGCGCACGCTGCGCAGGCCGGAGTTCATGATGAAGAAGCGGTCGCCGCCGCTTCCCACCATCGTCACCTTGCGCGCCGAGGACAGCTGCGAGCCGCTGGTGATACGGCCGTCCGACAGGCCGATCAGGCCGTCGCGGGTCTTGATGCCGAGGCAATAGGTCATGAACGGGCGTCCCCACGCTGAAAGGCTGCGGCATCCTGCCGCAGTTTTGCTGACTTTTGGCCGAAGCGCATCCGTTCGGCGACTGCGGTAGGATCAGGCACGACCGGCGGTAAAGCTTCCGTTAAGGGTAGCCCGGTTGCGCGCGAAATCCGGCGGCTTGCGCGCCCTGGTGGTTGGGCGGACAAGGGGGCTCACGCCCATTGTGCACTGCACAAAAATCTCTGTTGACTCCACAAACGAGTGCTCATAAATTAGCCATTGCTGCAGTGCAGCATTCTCGCTCCGGGGGACGGGGTGGGGATGGAGAATCGCCGCCCGCAAGCCTCCAACCTTTGCAAAGGGGATGTACGCCGGGCTTTGACAAGGAAGGAACGCAGACGATGACCACCGCGACCAAGGCGAAGCCCGCCACCAAGGCTTTCGAGGATGTTGCCGCCCAGACCAAGGAGCATGTCGAGGGCTTCGTGAAGGCCGGCCAGGAGCAGGCCGTGAAGCAGTTCGAGCAGACCGCCGCGGCCGCCAAGGAGCAGGTCGAGAAGATCTCCGCCCAACTGCTGAAGAGCTATGCCGACTTCCAGGAGCTGAGCAAGGGCAACGTGGACGCTCTGGTCCAGAGCGGCACGATCGCCTCGCAGGGCGCCCAGGACCTCGGCCGCGAGGTCGTCGCCTACACCCAGGCGTCGCTGGACAAGTCGATCACCACCGGCAAGTCCCTGCTGACCGCCAAGTCGCTGAAGGAGGTCGTCGATCTCCAGACCGACTTCTTCAAGTCCAGCTTCGAGTCCTTCGTGTCCGAAGCCACCCGCATCCAGGACCTCTCGACCCGCGTCACCAACGAGGCCATCGCCCCGCTGAGCGCCCGCATCAACGTGGCTGTCGAGAAGCTCTCCAAGCCGCTCGCCGCCTAACGCCCTGGCAGGTTTTACGGCAAGCCACGGCCCGGTCGTCCCAGGACGGCCGGGCCGTGTTGCGTTTCAGACCATTCTTTTACGAGTCGTACGCCATCAGGGAGACGCTGGGGACGTCCAGCTTCTCGCGGCCGTTCAGGAAGGTCAGCTCGACCAGGAACGCGGCGGCGCGGACGTCGGCGCCGACCTGACGCAGCAGGTTGATCGCCGCGACCATCGTGCCGCCGGTGGCGAGCAGGTCATCCAGCACCACCACGCGCTGGCCGGGCTTCACCGCGTCGGCCTGCACCTCGATGGTGTCGGTGCCGTACTCCAGGTCGTAGGAGTGGGCGACCTTGTCGCCGGGCAGCTTGCCGTGCTTGCGCACCATGATGAAGCCAGTGCCGAGCGCCAGGGCCAGCGGGGCCGCGATCAGGAAGCCGCGCGACTCGATGCCGACCAGCAGGTCCGGCTTGTGCGGGCGGATCGCGTCGGCCAGCTGGTTGATGGCCTCCTTCCACGCCTCGGCGTGGGCCAGAAGCGGGGAAATGTCGTAGAAAAGGATACCGGGCTTCGGGAAATCCTGAATGCCGCGGATGTGCTCCTTGAGCTTGATGGCGTTCGACATGGTCGGCGTGTTCCTGTGCAAAAGCGGTGGCATACTATCGACCGCGCCCGTCCGGTGCAAACCACCGCTGCGTCGCAGCCATGCCCGCCCCACGGTTGACCGCCGCCGTCGCTTGCGGCCAAGTTCGAACGAAATCAGTTTGGACTAAGCCTTTTCGGTAAACGGGACAGGGTGGCGGAGCGATGGCTCGCGAAGGGGCCTGGGTGGAGGCGTCGCGTATCGGCGACGGCGACCAGCATGACGGCGGCTGGCTGGTCACGGCGCTCGGGCGCTGGGACCTGAAGGCGGCCGGCGGCTTGGCACGCGAGCTGGAGTCCTTCAGCCCCGGTGACGGAAGAGGGCCCCTGCGGCTGGACCTCTCACGGCTCGACGCCATGGACACGGCGGGCGCCTACCTCCTGGCGCGCCTTGCCGACCGCCTGACGGCGGCCGGGAACGCGGTGTCGGTGACCGGCGTCCGGCCGGAGCACGCCGCCCTGTTCGACGCCGTGCGCAAGGCCGGGCAGCCCCCCGCCGAGCCTCTGCTTCCGCCCTCCCATCCGATTCTGGAGATGCTGGAGCGCACCGGCCGGGCGACCGTGGACGCGGCGCGGGAGGGGCTGGACCTGCTGGGCTTCCTCGGCCTCGTTACCATCACCTTCGGGCGGGTGCTGTTGAATCCCAGCCGACTGCGCGGCCGGGCGGTGCTGTTCCACATCGAGCAGACCGGGCTGAACGCTCTGCCGATCCTGGGGCTGCTGTCCTTCTTGATCGGTGTGGTCCTGGCTTTCCAGGGGGCGGACCAGCTGCGCCGATTCGGGGCGGAGCTGTTCGTGGTGAACCTGCTGGGCGTCTCCATCCTGCGCGAGATCGGCATCCTGATGACCGCGATCATCGTAGCGGGACGCTCCGGCTCCGCCTTCACCGCGCAGATCGGCACGATGAAGGTGAACCAGGAGGTGGACGCCATCAGCACGCTGGGCCTCGACGTGGTGGAGCTGCTGGTCGTGCCGCGCGCGCTGGCGCTGATGATCAGCCTGCCGCTGCTGGCCTTCTACGCCGACATCATGGGCTTGATCGGCGGGGCCGTGATGAGCTACGCGACGCTGGACATCACCTTCGGCACCTTCATCCGGCAGCTGCACGGAGCGGTCACCCTGCCGCATTTTCTGGTCGGCATCGTGAAGGCGCCGGTCTTTGCGCTCGTCATCGCCATGGTCGGCTGTTACGAGGGGCTGAAGGTCTCCGGCAGCGCGGAGAGCGTCGGCACGCTGACCACCAAGTCGGTGGTCGAGTCCATCTTCCTGGTGATCGTGCTGGACGCCATGTTCTCCGTCCTTTTCTCCGTCCTGAGGGTGTGACGAGCCGTGCCGTCCTTCGATTCCAGCAGCGGGGATGGGGTGGTGATCCGCGTGCGCGGGCTCGCCACGCGCTTCGGCAAGCAGGTCGTGCACGAGGGCCTGGACCTCGACGTTCTGAGGGGCGAGGTGCTGGGCGTGGTCGGCGGATCCGGCACGGGCAAGTCGGTCCTGCTGAAGGAAATCCTGGGGCTGATCCGGCCGGCGGAAGGGTCGATCGAGCTGCTGGGCAAGGACATCGGCCAGCTGTCGGAGGCGGAGCGGGTGGCCGTGCAGGCTCGCACCGGCGTGCTGTTCCAGAACGGGGCGCTGTTCAGCTCCATGACCGTGGCGGAAAACGTCATGGTCCCGTTGAAGGAGCACACCGACTTGCCGCAGGCCCTAGCGGCGGAGATCGCCCGCATCAAGATCGCCATGGCCGGCCTGCCGCCGGGCGCCGGGCCGAAATACCCGTCGGAGCTGTCGGGCGGCATGGTCAAGCGCGCCGGGCTGGCCCGCGCGCTGGCGCTGGATCCGGAGATCCTGTTCCTGGACGAGCCGACCGCCGGCCTCGATCCCATCGGGGCGGCGGCCTTCGACCAGCTGATCCGCAGCCTTCAGCGCAGCCTGGGCCTGACCGTCTTCATGGTCACGCACGATCTGGACAGCCTGACCTCCATCTGCGACCGCATCGCCGTGCTGGTGGACAAGCGCATCCGCGTCGGCACGCTGGAGCAGCATTTGAACGACTCACACCCCTGGATCCACGACTATTTCCACGGACCGCGCGGCCGCGCCGCGCGCCATGCGGAGGCCTGACCGAACGCCATGGAAAACCGCGCCAGCTACATCCTGGTCGGCAGCTTCGTGCTGGCCCTGCTCGCCGGCCTGTTCGTCTTCACCGCCTGGGTCGCCAAGGTCCAGCTGGAGGAGACGCGCCAGCCCTATCACATCTTCTTCACCGGCTCCGTCACCGGATTGCAGGTGGGCAGCCCCGTGCGCTACCGCGGCATCTCCGTCGGCACGGTGACCGACATCCGCCTGGACCCCAGCAACGTCACCCGCGTGCAGGTGACCGTCGAGGTGCAGGAGGGGACGCCGATCAAGACGGACTCCATCGCCTCGTTGGAGGTGCAGGGCATCACCGGCGGCGCCTATGTCCAGATCTCCGGCGGCACGGAGATGAGCGAGCTGCTGCGCACCGCCCACGACAATGGAGTTCCGGTGATCCCGTCGCGCCCGTCCTCCTTGACCGTGGTGGTGGACGCGGCACCGCAATTGCTGAACCGGGCGCTGGACGTGAGCAACCGCCTGACCGAGTTGCTGACTCCGCAAAATCAAGCCGCCTTCGGCGAAATCCTGGCGAACACCCGCGTTCTGACCGCCGAGCTGGCGAAGGCGAGCAAGGGGCTGGACGCCACCATGGCGCAGGCCAACCGCACCTTGCAGTCCTTCGAGCCGCTGGCGCCGCAGTTGAGCCAGACCGTCGGGCAGGCGCAGCGCACCCTGTCCGCCGTAGAGACCGGCACAAAGACTCTGACCGGTGATCTGCACGACCTCACGGTGGCGCTGACCAAGACCACCAACCAGCTGAACGCGATGGTGAACGAGAACCGCGAACCGGTGCGCGACTTTACCGCGACGGGGCTGTATGAATTGACGCTGTTGATCACCCAGTTGCGTGACCTGTCCGGGCAATTGTCCCGCGTCGTCACGCGGATTGAGAACGATCCGTCGAATTTCCTGTTCGGCGGGACGCGGCAGGGCGTGGAGGTGCGCGGGAAATGACGGGCCGGTGGATCAGGATGACCTGTGCGGGTCTGGTGGCGTTGGCCGTGGGGGCCTGCGCGGCGATCAACCCGACCGCGCCCAACCTCTACACGCTGACCCCGCGCGCCACCGTCGATCCCGGCATCCCGCGCGCCGAATGGCAGTTGCTGGTCGAAGCGCCGGTGGCGAGCGGCGCCATCGACACGCCGCGCATCGCTGTGGCGCGCTCCCCGACCTCCATCGACTATTTCGCCGATGTGTCCTGGGCCGACCGCGCGCCCAACATGATCCACGGGCTGATCGTCCAGTCCTTCGAGGACAGCGGGCGGATCGTGTCGGTCGGGCGCGACACGGTGGGCCTGCGCTCCGACTTCGTGCTGAAGACTGACCTGCGCGATTTCCAGGCGGAATACGCCACGCCGACCTCCGCCCATCCGGAGCGGGTGCATATCCGCATCGCCGCCAAGCTGGTCGCCATGCCGCGCCGGACAATCGAGGCGGGCGAGACCTTCGAGGCCGTCGTGCCCGTGCGCGGCCGCGATTTCACCGATGTGGTCGCCGCCTTCAACGAGGCGCTGGGTCAGGTGCAGAATCAGCTGGTGGAATGGACCCTGCGCAACGGCACGTCCGTGTTCCGCGCGGGTGCTGGGCGGACCAGCTGAAAATGCCGCTTGCGAAGCCTCGGCATCCTCATACGTAATGGAAGTCTTGCAAGCGTAGCGGCGACGGGGCGGATCGGCCGATGGCTGAGTTTTCGGGAACGGAGCTTTCGGGGCTGCCCCGCGAGGACCTCGAAGAAATGGCCGAGGCCGCGCGCGAAGTGCGGGCGTGCCAGCGCGCACTCGCCAAGACCGGCGACACGGTGGTCGGGGAACTGCTGCGCGGGCACGGCACCCTGTACGAGTGGCGGCACTACCCTCCGGGCGACGTCTACGACGCCGAATATCATGCCCAGTATTATTACCACTGCCACCCGGAGGGCGAGCGGCCCGAGGGTGAGCATGGGCATTTCCACACCTTCCTGCGGCCGTTGGGCATGCCGGACGGCGTCCGCCCGGTGCCTCTGCCGGACTTCAAGGAGCCGGACTCCGACAACGACGCGCTGTCCCATCTGATTGGTATCGCCATGGACCTTGCCGGGCAGCCGGTGCGGCTGTTCACCACCAACCGCTGGGTCACCGGCGAGACGTGGTACGCGGCCGAGGACGTGACCCGGATGATCGAGACCTTCGTCGTGGACCACGCCCGCCCATCCTGGCCGGCGAACCGCTGGATCACCGCGATGATGCGCCTGTTCCGCCCGCAGATCCGCACCCTGCTGCGCGAGCGGGACGAGACCATCCGCCGCTGGGCGGAGCAGCATCCGGGAACCTACGTCTACGAGGACCGGGAGTTGGAGGTCACCTCACAGATCGTGATTTCGGTGGACGAGCAGGTTGCCGCCGTGGAACTGGCCCTGCGCGGCACCCGCCGCCGCCTGTCGGTCCTGCCGGAGCCGCCGCGCTACGTTGCCCCCTGACAGCGTTAAGGAAGACTCAACGCTTTGAGCCGATCATGGGTTGTGTGAATTCGTTCCCGCTAAAAATAAGGGAACACACCGGGGCAGGAAGGGTCCAGGACCCATGACCGAGCATCTGACGAAGGACGACGTCTCCCGACTCTTGTCGGACCCGTCCCCGAACAGCCGTTCCGATCTGGCCGTCAAAGTCGCCAAGCAGTTCGACGGGGCGGCCCTGTCGGATTCCGAGCGCAAGCTGGCCGAGGACATCATCCGTGTGATGGCCCGCGACGCGGTCTTGCGGGTGCGCCAGTCGCTGGCCGAGAACCTGAAGGCCAGCCCGTCGCTGCCGCGCGACGTGGCGCTGATGCTGGCGCGCGACGTGGAAGCGGTCGCCATTCCGGTGCTGAGCGTCTCCACCGTTCTGACCGACGCCGATCTGGTGGAGATCGTCCACAGCGGCACTGACGCCAAGCACGCCGCGATCGCCCAGCGGCCGACCGTGTCGGCGAGCGTTGCCGACGCGCTGATCGAAACGGCGTCGGAAGGGGCCGTCGCCGCGCTGGTCGCCAACGAGGGGGCGGAGCTGGGCGAGCACAGCCTGACCCGCGTGATCGACCGGTTCGGCGGCAGCGAAACGGTGCAGGAACCCTTGGTTCACCGCTCCAGGTTGCCGATCACCATCGCCGAGCGGCTGGTCGCGGTCGTCTCGGAAAAGCTGCAACAGCACCTCGTCACCAACCACGAGCTGCCGGCGCAGGTCGCCTCCGACCTGATCCTGCAAAGCCGCGAGCGGGCCACCGTCGCCCTGTTCAGCGGCGAGAGCGACGAGGGCGCGCTGGAACGGTTGGTCGCCCAACTGTCGCGCACCGGGCGTCTGACGCCGTCGCTGCTGATCCGGGCCTTGTGCATGGGCGACGTGGCCTTCTTCGAGACGGCCATGTCCCATATGGCGAACGTTCCGCTGACCAACGCCCGTCTGCTGATCCATGACGCCGGACGGTTGGGGCTGAAGTCCATCTACGACAAGGCGAAGCTGCCGCCGGCTTTGCTGCCCGCCTGCCGCATCGCGCTCGATGTGCTGAAGGAAACCCCCTACGACGGCGAGGCGCAGGATATCGAACGCCACCGCCGCCGGGTCATCGAACGCATCCTCACCCAGTATGAGGATCTGGCGCCGGAGGACCTGGACTACCTGCTCGCCAAGCTCGGCGACCTCATGGTTGCTGAAAGTTAGGGCTTTTCAAAGACGTACAGCCGCCCGTTCTCCGGCAGAGTGAACCTCGGCCCCTTGAAGCCTTGGCGCAGCAGTTCCTTGCGCAGGAACATCATGAAGCCGGCGTGGCCAACCACCAGCGTGTCCTCCCGGCAGGTTGGCAGGACCTCGTGGGCGAAGGTCCGCACGTTGGCGAGGAAGGCCGTCTTGGCGTCCAACTGCGACTTGTGCGAGGTCATCCAGGCGACACGAAGGACCATCTTCCAGAACTGGAAGGGCATCCGCAGGTTCGTGCGCGCGATCTGGTTCAGCGCGGGCTCGCGCAGCATGGGGGTGTATTCGATGGGGCCGCTGTAGATGGCCTGCGCGGTCTTCTGGGCGCGCGGGGAGTCACTGGAGATGCAGCGTGCCCAGGAAGTGCCGCCGAGGTCCACGCTGCCAAGATTCACCTCCGCGCCGTCATAGTCGGCCATCCATTGGGAGATTTGTTCCGGCGTCATCCATTGACGGCTCGGAATGTTGAGTTTCACTTCGAAGTGGCGGACAAGACCGATTTTCATGATGTGTCGCTGACGTTTCTTGTTTTGGGTCGCCATCCTACCGAAATGCCAAGGTTGTGCAACACGGCGTGGTCTCATCCATTGTGGGGATGTGCCGGTGCATCCGCATGAGACGCGCCGCTGTTCTGCACCCAAGTGGGGTTGCGCCGTTGTTCGATGGGGCATATAGGGCACCGCACACGCCCGGATTGAGGACGACACGCCCGTGCTTGACTCGTTTCTTCCAGAACTGGCCGCGCTCGGCCAAGTGATCTTCATCGACCTCGTCCTGGCGGGCGACAACGCCATTGTCGTCGGCATGGCGGCGGCCGGCGTGGCGAAGGAAAAACGCGCGCGGGTCATCTTCTGGGGCATCGCGGCGGCGGTGGTGCTGCGCATCCTCTTCGCCCTGATCACCACGCATCTTCTGAACATCATCGGCCTGACCTTCGCGGGCGGCCTGCTTCTGCTGTGGGTCTGCTGGAAGCTGTTTCGCGAACTGCGCGCCCAGCGGGAAGAGGCCATGGCCGCCGCCCTGGTTTCGGAAGAAGAGAACGCAGAGGCCGAACCGGTCCCGACCGGGGGCACCAAGCCGGTGCGCACCGCCGTGTGGGAGGTAATCATCGCCGACGTGTCCATGTCGCTGGACAACGTGCTGGCCGTGGCGGGGGCGGCGCGCGAGCATCCCTACATCCTGGCGCTGGGCCTTCTGCTGTCGGTCGCGCTGATGGGGGCGGCGGCCAGCTTCATCGCGCGGCTGCTGAACCGTTTCCACTGGATTGCCTACATCGGTCTGGCGGTGATCGCCTATGTCGCGCTGGAGATGATCTGGCGCGGCAGCATCGAGATCGTGGCGGCGGCTGGGCCGTTCTAACCCCGGAACCTTCGGCCTTTGGTGTGTGTTCCTTGGCGGCAGCCTCAAGAGGGGAGTCGCCGGCATGAACCGAGCCACCGACACGGTCGTCACCACCGGGGATACCGCCGTGTCCGCGCGCGATCGGCGCGGACCGGACGAGATCGAGCACGATATTCACAACATCCGGGCGCGGATGGACGCGGTTCTCGACGAGATCGAGTTCCGCCTGTCGCCCGGCCAGCTGTCCGGCGGCCTGATCGATGTCGCCCGCGACGTGGTGCAGGGCAACCCCTCGCGCGTTGCCCGCGCCATCCGGTCCAACCCCTGGCCCCTGGCGGTGATGGCCGCCGGCGCCCTGTGGCTGGCCTGGAACGTCTCGCGCACGCCGGAGGTCGTGGTCGCCACGCCGCACGGCCATGGGACCATCTCCGACCAGCGCATCCGCATCCTGCTGACCGGTCTGGTCAACGCCTGCCGCCAGGGGGCGACGGGCTTCCGCCAAGCCGACCTGATCCTGGACGATCCCGGCCTGACGCCCCGGCTGACGCAGGTCGCGGCGCAGTTCGACCGCAGCGCTGCGTCCCTGGACGACGAGCTGCGGCGGCGCGGCGGCATGCCGGACGCCGAAGGGCCGGTGCATCCCGTCTGGCAGGACCTGCACACCGAGCTGGGCGGCGGCCGGACGCGGGGCGCGGTGCTGGGCGGGCTGGAGCGCGGCGTGGACGGGACACTCGCCCTGTTCCGCGAAAGCCTGCACGAGGATTTGCCGGAGGAACTGCGGGTGATCGTCGGCGCCCACTTCCATGAGATCGAGACGGTGCGCCATCGGGTCGGCGCATTGCGCGAAGCGGTGGCGTGAGGGGGCGGGCTGCATGCTGGGGCTGAGCCGACGCCACCATTACCAGTACCCGCGTGTCCAGATGCACGGTCGCCAGTTGGATGCTCGGGAGCCCGGACGGGGGCGGTCGGCGGACCGGCCCACGGATATTCCCAAGCTGGGCTGGAAGGACATCCTCTGGCGCACCTGGGACGAGCTGGGCAAGGACAACATCTCCATGGTGGCGGCGGGCGTGGCCTACTACGCCCTGCTGGCCATCTTTCCCGCCGTCGCCGCGGTGGTGTCGCTCTACGGCCTCGTCGCCGACCCGGTGGGGGTGGAGCGGCAGGTGGAAAGCCTCGCCGGGCTGCTGCCGCCCGACGCGCTGAAGATCATCAGCGATCAGGCGAAAAGCGTAGCGTCGGCGCCGCCGCAGGGGCTGGGCTTCGGCGTGTTGTTCGGTCTGCTTCTGACGCTGTGGAGCGCGTCGCGCGGCACCAACTCGCTGATCACCGCCCTCAACATCGCCTATGGCGAGGATGAGCGGCGCGGCTTCATCAAGTTGGCCTTCGTGTCGCTGGGACTGACTTTGGCCGGGCTGCTGTTCCTGATCGTGACGCTGGGCCTGATCGTCGCAGTGCCGGCCGCCATCAACCTGCTGGGGCTGAAGGACACGCCCATCGGCTGGGTCGCCAGCCTCGCGCGCTGGCCAATCCTGGCGGTGGCGATCATGATCGCGCTGGCCGCGCTGTACCGTTACGCGCCCGACCGGCGGGAGCCGAAATGGCGCTGGGTCAGTTGGGGTTCCGGCATCGCGACGGCCCTGTGGATCCTCGCCTCGGTCGGCTTTTCGATCTACGTGTCGAACTTCGGCAGCTACAACGAGACCTACGGGTCGGTCGGCGCGGTCGTCGTTCTGCTGCTGTGGTTCAACCTGACATCCTACGTCATTCTGGCGGGTGCCGAGCTGAACGCGGAGATCGAGCACCAGACCGCCAACGACACCACCGAAGAGGACGGACGCGGCGACAAGCCGCTGGGCCAGCGCGACGCCTATGTGGCCGACACCGTGGGGCAGCGCCGGGCCTAGTGTTGCCGGGCCTAGTGTTGCGGTTTGCCGCAGGCCTGGACGGTCTGGGCGAAGGTCTTCTGGTCGGCGGCGCTCAGACGGTCGGCCAGAAAGTCCTTCCAGATGCCGGCGCGTTCCAGGTCCGTGACGACGCAACGGCAACTCGCCATGCAGACCTGCGGGTTGCCGCCGCCGTTTTCGCAGGACGAGACGCAGGTGGACAGGAAGTTCCGCACGTCCGGCGGTTCCACCCCGATGCCAAGCGCCACAAGCGAGAAGGCGCCGAACAGAATCGGCTGGTGGATCAGGTAGATGGCAAGGCTGTGCCGGCCGGCCCAGGCGAAGCCTCGTGTTACGGGGCCGGCCTCGCCGCGCCGGGGGCGCCACAGCCGGCCGAGCGCGATGCCGATCAGCACGCCGCCGAACCAGGGGAACAGCGGCACATAGTCGTTGGACTCCGGCTCGAACGTCATCAGCCCGATCCAGCGCAGCCAAGGCGTGTCGAACAGCGGCAGAGCCACCGTTTTGCCGACCGCGATCACCGCGACTCCGAGCGCCAGCGTCACCGGCCAAGGCAGCCGGACGAAGGCGAGGCCCAACAGGCTCCCCACGGCAATGTGGTGCAGGACGCCAAAGAAGATCGGGCTGTCCGGGAATATGGCGTAGGACATCGCCGACACGGCGGCGGCGGCGAGCACCAGCAGGGCGAGACGCCGCAGGAACCGCGCCCGGTCGAGCCCGCGTTCGGTCGCCAGCGCGAGACTGACGCCCGCCAGGACGAGGAAGCTGCCGAGGATCGCCGTCCGTGCGGCGAGCCATAGCGGGTCGGTCAGCAGGTCGAATGTCGCCAGCCCCAGGAAGGTCAGATCCCAGGAGGCGTGATAGACGGCCATGGCGAGCAACGCCACGCCGCGCGCCGCATCGATCAGCGGCAGACGGTGCGTGGCGGGTGAACTGGGGAAGGGAGGCAGCAGCGGCATGGCCCGTTTCTGCCCCAGGCACAGGCGTCCTGTCCACCGTGACCGTCGCCATGCGGAGCGTGCGGGACCCCGATTGTGCATCGTTGTGCAGATTTTGCGGATCCGCGAATCTGCACAACGGAAAAAATCGGCCTTTTCGTCTTTGCTGTCAGCGCGTTATCGGCATTTGTTCGTGCACGGCCATTGTGCATCGACTGCACAACGATTTGTGAACGAATGAAGCGGAGTGCGACGCGCGTTCGATGAACGTTGCCTTGGCATCATGGATGCCATTCGGCTGTTGATCGCCGAAGGATACCGAAGAGATCGGAACCAAGCAAGAACGTAGCGGCAGGGCTATGCATTTGACCGTTGAAGCTGCTTCCCGTGTGGAAACAACCCTTCCATCGTCATTCCTGCGGAGGCGGGAATCCAGTCCGTTCAAGAACTTATACGTCAAACTTCTGGATCCCCGCCTTCGCGGGGATGACGAGGAGGAGCAGCGGCTGTCGGTTAGACAGTCGACTGATCGGGAAAGGACATTCAAATGCGATAACACAAAGGAGGAGCGGGCATCATGACCAAGCGGGTTGCGCTGGTGACCGGCGGTGGCCGGGGAATCGGGCGTGGAATTGCCGAACGCCTGCTGGAGGACGGCTGGGCCGTGGTGATCGCGGAGGTGGACGGCGCGCGGGCGGAGCAGACGGCGCGGGAACTGTCTGTGCGCGGGGAATGCGTGCCGGTGGCCTGCGACGTCGGAGCGGAGGGCGACGTGGCGCGGCTGGCCGGGGTCGTGTCGGACCGTTTCGGGCGGCTGGACGCGCTGGTGAACAACGCCGGCCATGGTGCGCAAGCCGGTGACCGAACTGACGCTTGAGGACTGGAACCGGGTTATCGGCACCAACCTGACCGGGGCGTTCCTGACCGCCAAGCATTGCGCGCATCTGCTGAGAGCGAACCGGGGCAGCATCGTCAACATCGCCTCCACCCGCGCCCACATGTCGGAACCGGACACGGAGGCTTACGCGGCGTCGAAGGGCGGGATCGTGGCGCTGACTCACGCGCTGGCGCTGAGTCTGGGACCGGAGGTGCGGGTCAACGTGGTGTCGCCGGGCTGGATCAACGTGGATCCGGACGCGGTGTTGAACGAGGCCGACCACGCGCAGCATCCGGCCGGGCGCGTGGGCACGCCGCGGGACGTGGCGGACGCGGTCACGTGGCTGCTGTCGGCCGGATTCGCCACCGGGACGGAGGTGGTGCTGGACGGCGGAATGACGCGGAAGATGATCTACGTGGAATAGGGGGCTTCAATCACCCCCGCCCGAGGGCGCCGGGGGTGTCGGGGGAAGGCGCTTGCGGGTTTCGCGGTGAAGGATGTAGAGGCCGCTCATCGCCACCACACAGGCGCCCAGGGTCACGTAGACGGAGGGTAGCTCGCTCCACAGCAGCCAGCCGAACAGCACTGCCCACAGAAGGCTGGTGTAGTTGAACGGGGCGATCACCGCCGCCGGGGCCAGCGAATAGCCGCGCGTCATCAGCAACTGCGCGCCGCCGCCCAGCAGGCCCGTGGCCACCAGCAGCCCCAGATCGGTCAGGGTCGGGGTCACCCAGACGAAGGGCATTGCCAGCGCCAGCATCAGGGTGGTGAAGGAGGTGAAGTAGAAGACGATGGTGTTGGGCGGCTCGGTCCGGCTCAACTGGCGGATGGCGACCATGGCGAAGGACTGCGCGAAGGCGGCGCCAAGGGCCACCAGGGCGCCGAGGTGCATGAACATCTCGCCGCTCGGCCGCACCATGATGAGGACGCCGACGAAACCGACCAGAACCGCGCTCCAGCGGTGGATGCCGACCTTCTCTCCCAGCAGCGGGACGGACAGCGCGGTGAGGAACAGAGGTGCGGAGAAGTTCAGCGCCACCGCGTCGCCCAGGGGCAGCAGGTGGAACGACCAGAACATCATCGTCATGGAGGTCAGGCCGATCACCGATCGCCAGACATGGCCCCAGGGCCGTTCCGTGCGCAGGCTGGTCGCCCATCCGCCTTGCAGCGTGATGGCCGCGGCCACGGGGACGAGCGCGAAGGCGCTGCGGAAGAAGGTCACCTCAGCCACCGGGTAGCGGTCGGTGAGGATCTTCACCAGCACGTTCATCATCGAGAACAAAAGCACCGAACCCAGCATCATCCCGATGCCGAGGGGGGTGTTGTCCACGCGGATGTGCTGGCGGGAGGGGGAGAGCGGTGGGGCGGTCACCGACCAATGGTATCAAAGCACAACCGCCCGCGTCACGGTGTCGCGACGCGGGCGGTCATGTCTTGGCGGAATGGCCGGCTTGCGGGAAGCGGGATCAGCGCTGCTGCTGCTTCAGCACGTCCGCGATTTCGGCCTCGGCGCGCAGCCAATGGTCCATCTCGCGGCCTTCGGGGCGGCCCTCGCGCTCCCAGATCTCATAGGCGCGCTCCTGCACCAGGCGATTCTGGTGACCGCGCAGCAGGCCCTCGGCGATGTGCATGTTGATGCGGGACAGCGACACCAGCTTGCGCATCTCGATGGTGCCCTGGGTCGCTTCCATCGTGGTGGCCTGCACGTAGGCCGCGAGGTTGCGCAGGTTTGCCTTCACGGCCGAGTCCAACGTGTTCTCCTCGTTCTGGAGAACCGTCTTGATGGCGACCCAGAGACGGAGATTGTGGTCGAGCGCGACGTTCACCTTCTCCGGCGTGTCGGCCTCGACCAGCAGACTGGCGGCGTGCAGCAGGGCCAGCGCATCCTCTTCGATCGCCGTGAAGTTGGTGCGCAGGACGATCTCGGCCCCCGTCTCGGTGGCGAGCGCCTCCGCATCCTCGACGGCCGGCGCGGCTTCGGCGGCGACGTCGCCGGCCTTGGCCTTGGAGATTCTGGTGGTCTTGGCGGCCGCCGGCTTCACCGTTTTGGCGGTCGAGGTGTTCGCGGCGGTGGTGGTGCGCTTGGCCATGATCGGATCCCCCGGCAGTATTCCAGAGGTCAATAGATCGGCCCGTCGTTAAGAAGTGGTTAAGACGAGAATTGGCCGCCCCTTTGTGCAGCCGTGACGATGGATGCGGGATGTCGTGATTCGATGACGCTTATATTGCGCTGCAACAAAGCGGCGGGCGACTCATCATTGACCGGACAAGGCACCGAAGGGCAGGCGGTAGTAAAGGCCGAAAACGTTGTTCGCGGTGGGCGCGCTATCCGTCTGAGGACCGCTGTTGTCGATGCGGCTGTAGCCGAGGCTGAAGCGCGATTTGTTCTCGAACTCGTAACCCAATTCCAACTGCGAGCGGAACTCCACGGCGCCCGCCGGTTCCCGCGTGCTGCGCGGCAGGGTGCCGGCGCCGATGCTGGGGGTGAAGACGAAGGCGCCCATGGGCACGTCGATCAGGATGCCGCCCATGCCGTGCAGCGTTCCGTCCGGGGCGGTGGGGCCGAGCGCGACCCAAGGCCGCACCTCCGCATATCCCTCCAGCTTCGGCACCAGGGACGATCCGATGCGAACCTTGTTGTGGAGGTCGGAAACCTTCATCTCCGGAAGTTCGCCCGTCGTGTAGGCGAGCGCGCCGATCTTCCAGTTGCCGATCCGGTCGTTCGGCAACGTGTCGTCCTGCGCGCGCGCGGGGTGCGCGAACGCGAGGCTCACGGCCAACGCCACCATGGAAAGGCACCAGGAACTGCGGCTCACGGCGGCACTCCCGATCGTTCGGTCCCAGCTATATTGATCCAATATACTGCGCCGGGGCCTGTTACAAATCTGTCAAAACGAACACGCGCGACGATTTCGCAAGCGCCTGTTCGTGCTACCTCCTTGATGTCGTGTTGGCGCGGTTGGGGTTCAATGGGGGAAGTCCGGCGGGAAGGGGTGGCTTTAACGCCGCCGCATTTGGACGCATCACCCCGTTGGGACATGGGGGCGATGGCTTGGCCTGTGCTATGATGCTGCCATGCAGCACGCCGACCCCCACGCCACGCAGCAGGAGGTGGCTGCGTTTCTTGAAGACCCGCGCACCCATGGCGGAGCGGCGGTGCAGCGAATCGACACCCACGCGGCCATGGTCTTTCTGGCCGGCGAGCGCGCCTACAAGCTGAAGCGCGCGGTGCGCTATCCCTATCTGGATTTTTCGACGGCGGAGAAGCGGCGGGCCGCCTGCGAGGCGGAACTGGCGCTGAACCGGCGCACAGCGCCCTCGCTCTATCTGGGCGTGACGCCGGTGGTTCGGCGGGCGGATGGAACGCTGGGGCTGGGCGGGGAGGGCCTTGCGGTCGACTGGCTGGTGGTGATGCGGCGCTTTGCGCCGGACCAGCTGTTCGACCGGCGAGCGGAACGCGGGCTGCTGACCGCCGAAACCATGCGCGATCTGGCCGATGCCATCGCCGCCTTCCATGCGGAGGCGGAGCCCCGCAGCGACGGCGGCGGGGTGGAGGCCATGCGCGCGGTGGTGGACGAAAACCTCGCGGAACTGCGCGACCGCCCGGATCTGTTCGCGCCGGAGCGGGTCGGGCGGCTGACACAGCGGTCGGTGGAGGCGCTGGACCGCTGGGGGCCGCTGATCGAGGAGCGGCGGCGGGCGGGCTTCGTCCGGCACTGCCACGGCGACCTGCACCTGCGCAACATCGTGCTGCTGGACGACACGCCGACCCTGTTCGACGGGATCGAGTTCGACGAGTCCTTCGCGGTCATCGACGTCGGCTACGATCTGGCCTTCCTGTTGATGGACCTGGAGCATCGCGGGCTGCGCGCGCTCGGGAACACGGTGCTGAACCGCTATCTGGAAGCGACGGAGGATTACGGCGGGCTGGCGCTGCTGCCGCTGTTTTTGTCAACGCGGGCGGCGGTGCGGGCGAAGATCGCCGCGACAATGGCGGCGATGGAGGAGGATCGCGGGGCGGCCGAAGGGCTGAAACGGGACGCCGTCGCCTATCTGGACCATGCCCTGCGGGCGCTGGAACCCCTGCCGGCGCGGCTGGTGGCGGTCGGCGGCCTGTCGGGAACCGGCAAGTCGCAGTTGGCGCGGGCGGTGGCGCCCGGTCTGGGGTCGGCTCCGGGGGCGGTGGTGCTGCGCTCCGACGTGCTGCGCAAGCGGCTGTTCGGAGTCGGCGAGATGGAGCGGCTGCCGCCGGAGGCCTACGGGCCGGGAACGTCGGAACGGGTCTATGCCGAACTGGCCGAGCGGGCGCGGGCGGTGCTGGCGGCCGGCCACGCGGTCGTCGCCGACGCGGTCTACGCCAAGCCCGAGGAGCGCGCGGCCATCGAGGACATCGCGCGCGGCGCGGGCGTGCGATTCGACGGGGTGTGGCTGGACGCACCGCTGGAGCAACGGGTGGCACGCGTGTCCCGTCGCCGCGGCGACGCCTCCGACGCGACGGCCGAGGTGGCGGAACGCCAGGAATCCTATGAACTTGGAGCCATGTCGTGGGCGCGCGTCGATTCTGGCAGGGATGCAGGGGAAACGCTTGCGGCCACGCTGGAAAGACTGGCGTAATTCCTGGAGGAGCGGGCACGTCGCACGCCGATGAGGTATGATGTTGCGACATCATGCTGGCGGAGCACCGCAACCACCGTCCAAAAGGGCCGGCGGAACGGCCCGGGGGGAGATCATGGCACTCAAGACGATTCTCGTGCCGCTGGCCGGCACCGACAGCGACACCCTGGCGTTGAACGCCGCCTTGAAGGTGGCGCGCGATTTCGACGCTCACGTCGATGCGCTGTTCGTGAAGCTGGACCCGCGCGACGCGGTCCCGATGCTGGGCGAAGGCATGTCGGGCGCCATGGTCGAGGAGATCATGCGCGCCGCCGAGGGCGAGGCGAACGTCCATCTGGCCACCGCCCGCCGCCATTTCGAGGCCGCCGCCCAGGCCGCCCAGGTCGAGCTGCGCGACGCGCCGTCGGCGGTGGAAGGCCCCTCGGTCCGCTGGCGCGAGGTGGTCGGCCGGGTCGAGGACGTGGTGCCGCAGGAAGGCCGGCTGAGCGACCTGCTGGTCTTCTCCCACGCCTCGCTCGACCGCGACACGCAGGGCTATGTGACGGTGGAAACCGCGCTGCTCGGTGCCGCCCGGCCGCTGCTGCTGGCGCCCCGGGACCTGCCGGCCGAGATCGGCCGCACCGTGACCGTGGCCTGGAACGGAAACGCCGAATCGGCCCGCGCCGTGGCCGGGGCGATGCCTTTCATCCAGAGCGCCGACGTGGTCCATGTGCTGACCGCCGAAACCTCCGCCACGCAAGCTGCGGCAGGTCGTCGCATGGCCGAATATCTGGCTTGGCATGACGTTAATGTTCAGTTAACTATTGTCTCACCGGGATCGGAACCCGTCGGCCAAGCCATCATCAACAAGGCCACGCAGCTTGGGTCCGACCTCCTCGTGATGGGGGGCTACGGGCACAGCCGGATGCGGGAAATGATCCTGGGCGGTGTCACCCGCTATGTGCTGAGTCACGCCGGGTTGCCCGTGCTGATGGCCCACTAGATCCGACGCGCGGCGCTGTCTTTTTAAAGGCGCCCTCCACGCCGGTGGTTCAAGAACCACAGGGGTCGCCCCTTATCGGGGCGGCCCGGCACTCGGGAAGGGAACGCGCCATGTTGACGATCGAGGATTGCATCGCGCTCAGCGACCTCACCGAAGATGAAATCGACGCCATCGCGGAGCATGAGCATCTGCCGGAGATGGTGGCCGTGGAGCTGGGCTGTTGCCTGGTCCACACCGCCGACGGTCCCCGCCGGATCGCCCGTTTCATCCGCGACGACATCGAACGCGCCACGAGCCACGGCCAGTCGGTGCACGCGCAGCAACTGACCGTGGTCCTGAAGGACTTCGTGGCGCATCACCCCGTCATGCGGGCGGGGACGATGTAGGGAGGTGGCGAGGCCGGCGAGCCACGGAGGAACAACCGGGCCGCTGAAGAATTAAAGGTTCGGGAGGAAACGCGGGGGCGCCGCCGGCAAACAGCCGTCGGGCGCCCCCGCTGCCATCCGCTCCCTAAAAAGCTGGAGGGAATGCCCGTGCCGCTCAAGAAAATCCGCCTCGAACTCGCCCGCACCTCCGACCATCCGGAGGGCAGCAGCGACCATGGCTACGAGTTCACCGCCCCCTTGACCGGCGACGGCCATTTGGACGCCGAGGAATGGCGCGCCCACAAGACCGCCTGCACCGTTCGCCGATTCTGGCGCGGCGAGGACGAGCAGACCGGCCGGCTGGTTCATCGTGGCAAGGGCTGGCTGTTCGATTACGACGAGGAGGATCCGGACGACGACGAGCCGATTTTCCGCTTCGACCGCCACACGCTGGTGCAGGGCGAATACATCTCCATCACCGAACATGACGGGGTGCAGCGGCCCTTCCGCGTGGTGTGGGTGAAGTAGGAGGGGGCGCGGCGGCTGCGACAATGCGCCTTCGGTCATCCCCACCGCCGCGACACCCCTTTCCTATTCGTTCCATTCCTGGATAGAGTTCGCTCCGGCGTTTCATAAGGTCGGGGCATGCAGCGGTTGGCGGGTGACGCGGTCCTTCCGGTCTCGGACGACGCGCTGCTGGTGATCCAGTGGCGCGATGCGCCCGGTCACCGGATCGACGCCGCCTCGCCCGGTGCGCTGAGCTTCCTGGGGATTGGTGCGGAGGCCGTGGAAGGGGAGCACGTCGGCGTCCTCGACATCCTCCACCCTTCGGACCGGGAACGCTTTCTGGACGAGATCGCCACGGCGCGGCGGCGTGGGCGCGATCGGGTGCGGCACGCCGACCATCGCGTGATCGGGCGCGGTGGGCTGGTCGCGTGGTGGCAGACGGTCACGCTTTTGCGGCCGGAGCCGGGCGGGACGGTCCGCTGCACCAGCCATGCCTTCGACGTCACGGAAGACTCCGACGAGCGGCCAGTGCCGCCGGAAACCGACAAGGCGGACACCCGGCGCGACCTGCACGAGAGCGAGCGGCGGCTCGTCACGCTGCTGGGCAACCTGTCGGGCATGGCCTACCGCCGCCGGGTCGACGACGCCTGGACCATGCTGTTCGCCAGCGAGGGATGCCGGCAGTTGACCGGCTATGGCCCGGAGGAACTGACCGGCGGGGCGGCGGGCTACGGCAGCCTTGTCCATTCCGAGGACCGGGCGCGGATCGCCGGGGCGATGCGCGAGGCCATCGCGCGTCACCGCCGCTTCACGCTGACCTACCGAATCCTGGACCGCGCGGGCGAGCTGAAGCACGTGTGGGAGCAGGGTGTCGGCGTTCCGGGCGCGGATGGGGCGCTGGAGGCCGTGGAGGGCTTCATCACCGACATCACCGGACTGAAGACCGCCGAGGAATCGCTGCACACCCTGTCGCTGGCGGTGGCGCAGAGCCCGGTCGCCGTCGTCATCACCGACGCGCTGGGAAAGACCGCCTACGTCAACCCGCGCTTCACCGCCATGACCGGGCTGGACCTTACCGCCGTGCCGGATCTGGAGGCCTTCGCGCTGAGCTTCACGGAACCGGGAACCGACCAGTTCCGCGCCATGTGGCGCGTGCTGTCGGGCGGTGAGACGTGGTACGGCGAACTGCCGGCGCGGCGCGGCGATGGCGAATTCTACTGGGCGTCGGTCACCATCGCGCCGGTGAAGGACGCCCTGGGCCGGATCACCAACTTCATCGGCACGGCCGACGACGTGACCGAGCGCCGGCAGGCGGAAGAGCAGCTCCGCCGCGCCCAGAAGATGCAGGCGGTCGGCGTGCTGGCCGGCGGAATCGCGCACGACTTCAACAACATCCTGACGGCCATCCTCGGCTACAGCCATCTGGCGCTGGACAGCCTGCCCGAAGGGTCGGAGGTGCGCGACGACGTCGCCCAGGTGACCATCGCCGCCGAACGGGCGAAAGGACTCGTCCAGCAGCTGCTGACCTTCTCGCGCAAGGAGAAGGTGGGGCGGGAGGTCGTGGACCTGCGCGCTGTGGTCGTGGAGGCGTTGCAGCTGGTTCAGCCGACGGTGCCGCTGGACGTGACGCTGCGCTTCCTCAGCGACGACGGGGCCATGATGGTGCTGGCGGCGCCGACGCAGATCCATCAGGTCGTGGTCAACCTGTGCAAGAACGCCCTGGACGCCATCGGCGGCGACGACCTTCGCGGCGGCGGCGACACGATGGGGGAAATCGTGGTGTCGCTGTCCTACGCCGCCGTGGGCGCCACGAAGGAGCTGGCGCGGGCGCGGCTGAACCCCGGCCGCTACGTTTGCCTGACCGTGGCGGACACCGGCGCCGGCATGGACCCGGCGATGATCGACCGCATCTTCGAACCGTTCTTCACGACCAAGGCGGTGGACAAGGGCACCGGACTGGGGCTGGCCGCCGTGCACGGCATCGTCGCCGACCATGGCGGGGTGATCGACGTGGTCAGCACGGCCGGGCAGGGCGCGTCCTTTTCCGTTTACCTGCCGCTGCACGATCCCAACGGACCGCAGCGCGCGGCGGACCGGGAGCGCGGCCGGATTCTGCTGATCGACGACGAGCGGACCATGCTGAGCATGGCCGGGCGGCTGTTGCGGTCGCAGGGCTTTCAGGTGGTCGCCTCGGCCAGCAGCCGGCGCGCCCTGGCGCTGTTCACCATCGCGCCGGACCGGTTCGACCTCGTGGTGCTGGCGCAAAGCCCGGTTGCCCAGGTATGGAAGCTGCTGACCCTGGCCCGCGCCTTCGCGGCGGCGGCGCCGGGCATCCCGATCCTGGTGTGCGGCGACCCGGACAGCGACCTTGAAGGAGCCGCGATCGAGGCGGCCGGCGTCACGCGCATCCTGCGCACGCCGGTGGTGCCGGATCTGTTCGTAACCCTGGCCGGGCAGCTCGTCGACGAGCGGCTGGCGCAGAAGCGCGAGTAACGATGGAAAGGGAGGGCACGCTGCGATGGCCAATGTGCTGATCATCGACGACGACGACATGGTCCGCACCATGCTGCTGCGCACGCTGACACGCGGCGGTCACACGGCGGTGGGCGCGCGGGACGGAATCGAAGGGGTGGCCGCCTTTCGCGAAAACCCGGCCGACCTCGTCATCACCGACATCTTCATGCCCAATCAGGAAGGGCTGGCGACCATCATGGAGCTGCGGCGCGGCTTTCCCAGCATCAAGATCATCGCGATTTCGGGCGGCGGGGCGCGCGCCTCGCTGGACGTGCTGCCGGTGGCCGAGGCGCTCGGCGCGCAGAAGACGCTGCGCAAGCCATTCACCCCGGCGGAGGTGATGGACGCGGTGCGCGAGGTGTTGGGGGAGTGAGCGTGTTCACCCCTCTCCCAGCGAGGCGGGGAGAGGGGAATTTGAGAATCAGGCGGCCATCCTCTCTTCTCGGGCGCGGAGGTTGCGGCGGACCTGTTCAAGAAGTTGATGCATGTTTTCCCGGCTGATCCCATCACGCTTCATCAGGGCAATGACGATCGGCTCTTCCAGGAGTTCGAACAGCGTCGGATCCTTCTGATGGTCCATGTTTCCCTCCCTGGGCATCCCGTTGAATAGGCACCGGCTTTTTGATTATGTGCGGAACAGAATTACGCAATAATACGGTATTGCGTAATATTCTGTCACTAGCGCTTTGGGCGACCGGCCTTATGGACTATGTGCACTAACGTCCGGTCCAATGTCCATCCGCCCAGGAGGGGTACACCCGCCGGACGTTATCCTACGGGAGATAGGGGTGGGCCTCCTCAACCGCAAGCCCGTCCTTTTATAAGCCATGGCCGGTTTTGGGCGACGGCGATCCGGCAAAGTTCTTGCCTGCACCCACAACAGGCTTAAGCACAGCCGTGCTGTGTCCAAGGGGCCTGGGAGCTTTCCGTTTCGGTCATGCCCGGACTTGATCCGGGCATCCACGGCGATGGATAGGCGTTCCCGATCCGGCGTGGATGCCCGTGTCAAGCACGGGCATGACGATGAGAAGAGGTGCTTGCCTCAAACAGACATCCACAAGACGATGAGCAAAAGCCCGCCGAACACCAAAGTGCAGAGGTAGGGTCAACCAAAGGACGGCCTACAGGCTTTTTCCCCTCGTAGGGTTCAGGGTTCGTCCAGACGGGTGCGGGTGATCGACACGCCGGCCGCGGCGGTGTCGGGTTGCAGGGACGGAAGCTCCACATCGACACGGACGCGGCGAACCTTGTCATGGGCCAGGCACAGGCCGGCGGTGCGGTCGGCGAGGTAGTCAGCGCCGGGAATCGCGTCTTCGGCGCAGAGACGGCGCAGATCCTCCACGATGTCCTCATAGGACATGACGGCGGTGATGTCGTCGGGAAAGCCCCGGCCGGGATGGCTGACCTTCAGCTCCAGGCTGATGCTCACCGGGCAGCGCTCGGGACGGCCGGCGATCGACACGGTGGCGGTGAAATCCCGAAGCAGGATGGTGTAGGTCTGTGTCGCGCCGGTGGCGTCGGCGCGTCGGGAAGCGGTGTCGTTGGCCAAAAACGGGTCTCCACGCGGACGGCGGCCTTGGCGATGCCGGACCCTGGCCGGGCGGCCGCATCGTCGCTCTAACGAAGGCCACTATAGCGCAACGGCCCGCATTTGCCACTATACGGGCCAACCATACGGCAATCGCCGTTACACGGCCTCCGCCAGCATGCCGGGGAGGGCGTCAGGCAGCGGAACCACCGTGTCCTTGCCGGGAACGGCGGCCAGCAGCTCGCCGAACGTGCGGTTCAGCGCCGGGTGGCGGACGGTTGCCGCGATGTCGGCCAGCGGGCAGAGGACGAAGGCGCGTTCCGAAATGCGCGGGTGGGGGATTTCCAGCTCCGGCGCATACATCACCAGAGCGCCATAGAGCAGGATATCGATGTCGATCGGACGCGGGCCGAAACGCAAGCCACCCTGCCTGCGGCCTAGTTCGGCCTCGATTTCCTTGACGAAACCCAGCAATTCCCAAGGCGCCAGTTCCGTCTCGCCACGCACCGCCATGTTGAGGAAGGCGGGCTGGTCGGTGACGTACATGGGCGCCGTCTCGTAGACGCGCGAGTGACGGTCGATGCGCACCTTCGGTTCCAGGTGCCGCAGCGCGGCCGCAAGATTGGCGGCGCGGTCACCGAGGTTGCTGCCCAGCGCGAGATAGACCGTCGTCATAATGGACCGCTGCTTCGTCGAAAGTCGTTTGCGTCAAAAGTCGTTAGTCGAAACCAACGGATGTCTACTCATACCAACAGCCATGGCCGATCACAATCGGCAAAGCGTGATAGTTTTCCGAATTGCCGACCCGCAGTCTTCCGGGTCGGGTCGGGAACCGGGAGGCCATGGCCTGGGTTGTGCTTGACGGAGCATTGTGGCGCGGACGATGTGCTTGGGAGGGTGACGGCGATGTCGGTGAGGCGTGTTGCGGCCTTGGTTGTGGGTGCGGCGGGGCCGCTGCTGGTGGCGTGCGCCACGGGACCGGATCCGCAGCTGGCGCAACGCGCCCGCGTTGAAATGGTCGGCATGCCGAAGGAGCGCCTGCTCGCCTGTGCCGGCGTGCCCGAGCGTCAGGCGACCGTGGAGGGCAAGGAGTATTACACCTACGTGCAGCGCCCCAGCTACGCCGCCAGCCCCAGCACCAGCTTGGGCATCGGCGGGTTCGGCGGCAGTTCCAGCGGGGTCGGGGTTGGGCTCGGCTTCGGTTTTCCGCTGTTTACCGACGGGGGAAGCGGCTGCGAGGCGACCTTCGTGCTTGGCGGAGGCGTGGTGGAGCAGCTGTCCTATCCGGCAAGCGCGCCGCTGTCGGCCTGCACGCCCATCGTCCAGAACTGCCTGCCGCCGCGCTGATCGGGACCGCATCGACGGGGGCCGTCAGGGGGCCATCAGACAGAGCATCGAACGGGGGTGTCGCGCAACGCCAGGATGCCGTATCGTCCGGCGTAAGCTTGGCCGCAACGCCCACGGGAAGGGTGGGGCCGCACCCCGAGGGTTGGGAGGGACGATGTCATGGAGATGAGCGGAAGCCAGCGCATCGAGGCGCCGCGCGAACGCGTGTGGGAGGCGCTGAACGATCCGGAGATCCTGCGCCAGTGCATTCCCGGATGCGAGGTGGTGGATAAGGTCTCCGACACCGAATTCACCGCCAAGGTGGTCGCCAAGGTCGGGCCGGTCAGCGCCAAGTTCTCCGGCAAGGTCACCCTGTCCGACATCGACCCGCCCAACGGCTACACCATCACCGGCGAGGGATCGGGCGGCGCCGCCGGCTTCGGCAAGGGCGGGGCCAAGGTGGCGCTGGAGCCGGACGGCAGCGCGACGCTGCTGTCCTACACCGCGCACGCCCAGGTGGGCGGCAAGCTGGCGCAGATCGGATCGCGTCTGGTCGATGCCACCGCGCGCAAGATGGCCGACGACTTCTTCACGCGCTTCACCGCCGTGGTCGGCGCGCCCGCGCCCCAGGAGCCGCCGCGCGCTGAAACGCCGGCCGAACCGCCGGCTGAGTCATCGGCTGAACCGCTGGAAGCCCGGCCGGTCGGCGCGGCGGTAGCGCCTGCCGTTACGCCCGCCGTGGCCGAGGCGCCGCCGGAAATTCCGCTGCCGATTCCGGCGGTTCAGGGGAAGAGCGCCGGCGGGCGCGGCGGGCTGTATGTGCCCTGGGCGGCGCTGATCGCCGTTGCCGCGTTGCTCGCCGTGCTGGCATGGATGAAATAACCCGATTTCGCTGTTTATCAGGCTGCGGCCACATGTTGGGGGGTTGGCCTAAATCCCAGAATGTGTATGCTGCCGCACGTCTCGCCGGCCGCTCGTGCCGGTCAACAAATTCCGGAAGGGAAACCAACCAAATGAAGAAGCAGCTTCTGGGCGCCGCCCTGATCGCCGGCATCGCCATGGGCGCGGGCGCCGCGCAGGCCGCCGATGCCGCCGCCGGCAAGGACGTGTTCAAGCAGTGCATGGCCTGCCACACCACCGAGCAGGGCAAGAACAAGGTCGGCCCGTCGCTGTTCGGCGTCGTCGGCCGCCCGGCCGGCTCGATCGAAGGCTTCAAGTACTCCAAGCCGATGCAGGAGAAGGCCGCCGGTGGCCTCACCTGGACCCCGGAGAACCTGAAGGCCTACATCACCGCCCCGAAGGAAGTCGTTCCGGGCGGCACGATGGCCTACGCCGGCCTGAAGGACGCGCAGAAGGTTGACGATCTGATCGCCTTCCTGTCCGAGCAGAAGTGAGCCTGACGCGGGTATAACCGCGACGCGCCGGGCCGGAGGGTGATCTCCGGCCCGGTTTCGTTTTGGGGGGTGTTACCCCGCCGCCTCCAGGCTCTTGCTCGCCACCTCGAACACGTCGGGGGACAGGCCCGGCGTGGCGACGATCCGCTCCAACTCCGCCCGCATCAGGGCGCGGCGCTTGGAGTCGTAGCGGCGCAGGCGCGAGAAGGGGCCCATCAGCCGCGCCGCCACCTGTGGGTTCATCGGGTCGAGACGGAGCACCTGATCGGCCAGGAAGCGGTAGCCGGCCCCGCCCGCCTCGTGGAAGCGCACAGGATTGCCGCCGGCGAAGCCGCCGATCAGCGCGTAGACCTTGTTCGGGTTGCGGATCTCGAAGGCCGGGTGGTCCAGAAGCTTGGTCACCCGCTCCAGCGTGTCGGCGCGGTGGGAGGTGGCCTGCACGCCGAACCACTTGTCCACCACCAGCGGCTCGCCCTTCCAGCGCTCGTAGAAGCCGGCGATGGCGTCCTCGCGCTCTGGCGCGTCGGCGTTGCTGAGGAACTGGAGGGCGGCGATCACGTCGGTCATCGCCTGCGCGCCGTGATACTGGCCGAGCGTGAGGCCGAGCGCCTCCTCGTCCTCCAGCGCCATCAGATAGGCGAGGCACAGGTTCTTCAGCGCGCGGCGGCCGATGGCGGCGGCGTCCACGGTGAAGGGCTCGTTGCCGGCATTGCGGCGATGGGTGGCGAGCCATTCGGGGCGCAGCGCCTTGGCCAGCGTGCGGCGGGCGAACTCGCGGGCCGTGTGGATGGCGTCGGGGTCGATCACCTCCATCTGCGTGCCGAGATAGGCCTCGGTCGGCAGGACGAGCGCCTGGGCGGCGAAGGCCGGATCCCGGTCGGCGTCCTTCAGAACGGCGGCGACGGCGTCGATGAAGCTCTGCGGCAGAACCAGCTCGCGGCCGGCCTGCTGGTCGGCGACGAGGGACAGCAGCAGGCGCGTGCCCAGGATCTGGCCGGCCTCCCAACGGTTGAAGGCGTCGCTGTCGTTGGCCATCAGGAAGGTCAGGTCGGCGTCCGACAGGTCGGCCTTCAGCTTCACCGGGGCGGAGAAGCCGCGCAGCAGAGACGGCACCGGGCGGGCGGGCACGTCCACGAACTCGAAGGTCTGTTCGGCCTGGGTGACGTGCAGGGTGCGGCTGGTGCCGGCCGGCGCGTCCTCGCCCTTCAGGCGGAGCGGCAGATCCGCGCCGTCGGGCCCGAGCAGCCCCATGACGAGCGGGATGTGCGTCGGCTGCTTGTCGGGTTGGCCGGGGGTGGGCGGGACGGTCTGCTTCACCGTCAGGCGGTAGGTGCGGGCCGCGTCGTCATAGGCGCCGGACACGTCCAGTTCCGGCGTGCCGGCCTGCCGGTACCACAGCTTGAACTGGGAGAGGTCCACGCCGGTCGCGTCGGCCATGGCGGCGACGAAGTCGTCGCAGGTCACCGCTTGCCCGTCGTGGCGCTGGAAGTACAGATCCATGCCCTTGCGGAAGCCCTGCGGCCCCAGCAGGGTGTGGATCATGCGGATCACCTCGGCCCCCTTGTCGTAGACGGTGGGGGTGTAGAAGTTGTTGATCTCCACATAGCTGTCCGGGCGCACGGGGTGCGCCATGGCGCCGGAATCCTCCGGGAACTGCACGGTGCGCAGGCGCTGCACGTCGGCGATGCGCTTCACCGCGCGGGAGTTCATGTCGGAGGAGAATTCCTGATCGCGGAAGACGGTCAGGCCTTCCTTCAGCGACAGCTGGAACCAGTCGCGGCAGGTGACGCGGTTGCCGGTCCAGTTGTGGAAATACTCGTGCGCCACCACGGCCTCGATGCCCAGGAAATCCTGGTCGGTGGCGGTCTCCGGCTTCGCCAGGATGTATTTGGTGTTGAAGACGTTGAGCGACTTGTTCTCCATCGCCCCCATGTTGAAGTCGCCGACCGCGACGATGTTGAAGATGTCCAGGTCGTATTCGAGGCCGTAGACCTCCTCGTCCCAGCGCATCGACTTGATCAGCGAGCGCATGGCGTGATCGACCTTGTCTTCGTTCCCCGGCTCCACGTAGATGCGCAACGTCACGTCACGCCCAGACGCGGTGCGGAAACGGTCCTCGACGTGGCGCAGGTTGCCGGCGACCAGCGCGAACAGGTAGCAGGGCTTGGGGAACGGATCCTCCCAGCGCGCCCAGTGGCGGCCGTCGCCGGTCTCTCCGGAATCGGCGAGGTTGCCGTTGGACAGCAGCACCGGATAGCGTGCCTTGTCCGCCGTGATGGTCGTGGTGTAGCGGGCCATTACGTCCGGCCGGTCGGCGAAATAGGTGATCTTGCGGAAGCCCTCGGCTTCGCACTGGGAGCAGAAGTTGCCGGAGGATTTGTAGAGGCCCTCCAATGCCGTGTTCTCCTGCGGCTTGATGCGGACGACCGTTTCCAGCGTGAAGGCATCCGGCACGCGCGGGATGGTCAGGTGGTCGGGCGTGACCGTGTAGTCGTCGGGCGACAGCGCCTTGCCATCAAGCGTGACCGAAACCAGTTCCAGCCGCTGGCCGTCCAGCGTCAGGGGCGGATTCTCGGCGTCGTCGCGCGCCGGATTGCGGCGCAGGGACAGGACGGCGCGGACCGTGGTCGCGTCCTCGCCCAAGTCGAAATGCAGATCGACCGTGTCGATCAGGTGCGCGGGCGGACGGTAGTCCTGCAGGCGGATGGCCTTGGGCGTGCCTTTGTCCATGGTGGCTTTTCTCTAACCTTGTTGGGCTTTGCCGGCGTCAATTGAGCAAACGGTAGCATGAGAGTGGGGCTCCGTCTGCGCTCCGTCCATGGGGGAAGACGGACAGGGGACCTTGCTGTGTGCGAAAAGGTCGCATGAAGGAAACATTATGACGTGGTTGAAAGGCTGATTTTTGCAGCTATAGAGTGCGCGTGTCATGCGTATGAAATCTTGTAACGCGCGCAGGTGATAGCATGTGGTCAACCGTTCCGTCGTTCCGCCCGGCGCCCTCACTCGTCCGAATGGCGGCCGTCCTGCTTCTTGCGCTGAGTGTTGCCGGCTGTCAGACGGCGGCCAAGCAGGTGGAGACGATCAAGCGTCCCGGCGGAAACGCCCGCATCGTGCTGATGCCGCTCGACGTGGAATTGGCCGAGCTGTCGGCCTCTGGCATGCAGGAACCGAAGGCCGACTGGACGGAGGCGGGGCGCGCGCATCTTGCCGCCGCGTTCCAGGCGGAACAGAGCGACCTGGGTTTGCAGATTGCCGGCTTCGACGAGGCGGCGATGAAGCCGGAGGTCGTGGACACGCTGCACCAGTTGCAGAAGCTGCACGCGAAGGTCGGGCACGCGATCCTGATGCATCATTTCTTCGAACCGTTGAAGCTGCCCAGCAAACGCGGCAAGTTCGACTGGTCGCTGGGGCCGTCGGCCCGAGCGTTGCGGGAGGCGACCGGGGCCGATTACGCGCTGTTCGTCTGGGTGCGCGACAGCTACTCCTCCGGCGGCCGGGTTGCGCTAATGGTGGCGGCGGCGCTTCTGGGCGTCAGCGTCCAGGGCGGTTCGCAGATCGGCTTCGCATCGCTGGTCGATCTGGAGAACGGCGACATCGTCTGGTTCAACCGTCTGCTGCGCGGCATGGGCGACCTGCGCACGGCGGAACCGGCGCGCGAGACCGCCAAGGTGCTGCTGACGGAATTCCCGAAATGACGCCGATCAGTCGGCGGAGTCTCCTGGCCGGCTGCGGGTGCTGCACGGGGCTGGCGCTTGCCGGGTGCACGACGACGGGCGGCGACGCAACGGCGCCCGGATACAAGCCCGCGCTGGCCACCGACGAGGGCGGCCTCTGGCAGATCATGGACAAGACCGAGGCGGAGTTGAAACGTTCCCGCGGTCTGGTGCGCGATGAGGGGCTGACCCGTTACATCCGCGACATCGTGTGCCGCATGGCCGCCGACCACTGCCCGGACGTCCGTGTCTATGTCGTCCGCACGCCGGTGTTCAACGCGTCCATGGCGCCCAACGGCATGATGCAGGTCTATTCCGGCCTGCTGCTGCGCACCCGCAACGAGGCGCAACTGGCCGCCGTTCTGGGCCACGAGATGGGGCATTTCCTGCGCAAGCACGCCCTGAACCGCTGGCGCGACGCCAGGGCCAAGGCCGACTTCGCCGCGTTCCTGGGGCTGGGCTTGGCGCTGGCCGGCGCGCCGCTTGCCGGTGGCGTGGCGCAGATGGCTTTGGTCGCCAGCGCCTTCTCCTACAACCGGGACCAAGAGCGGGAGGCCGACGACATCGGCATCACTCTGATGGCCAAGGCCGGCTACGCGCCGGGCGAGGCGGCGCGGGTCTGGGAACAGCTGATCGCCGAAAAGAAGGCGATGGCCGAGGAAGCCGAGCGCAACCTGTTCTTCGCCTCCCACCCCGAGCCCGAGGAACGGCAGCAGACCTTGAGCGCCAAAGCGAAGACGCTGGTCCAGCCGGGGCAGACCGACGGCGCGCAGCCCTACCGCGCGCAACTGCGCGGGTTGCGCCGCACACTGTTCGAGGATGAACTGCGCCTGCGGCAGTTTCCGCGCACGCTGGTGCTGCTCGACCGGCTCAGCGCCGACGTGCCGCCGGACGCGGACGTCATGCATTTCTATGGCGAAACCTACCGGCTGCGCGCCGAGAACGGGGATTTGGAGCGGGCGCGCGGCTGGTATGAGCGATCCGTCGCACAGCAGGACGCTCCGCCGGAAGCCTGGCGGGGGCTGGGGCTCGTACTGCGCCAGCAGAGGGAAGGGGCGCGGGCATCCGACGCCTTGCAGCGTTATCTCGCGCTCGCTCGGAACGCCACCGACCGCGAACTGATCCAAAGCTACATCACCATGGGGAGCTGACCTGCATGCCGCAGACCTTCGTCCGCGTCCTGGCCGTGACGCTGGCGCTCACCGCGCTGTCCGGCTGCGCGCGTTATTCGCTGGTTCAGCCGGCGAAAAGAACCGTCCAGAATGCCATGGTCGTCGAACCCGGCATCGAGTGGAACCGCATCGACCAACTCGGTTGGGAAGACACCGGACGCCTGGACGTCTGGACCGTCGACGGCGAGGGGCTGCACAACCTCCTGCTGCTGTCCGGCGTCGAGGACGGCAAGCCTCTGTTCAACGCCGCACCCGGCACCAAGGAAACACCGCCGGCCTTCCGCAAGGGCATGACGACGGACGAGCTGGTGTCCCTGTTCGAGGCGGCCTACACGAAGGTAAACACAGCGACCGTCTACACCACCCGCGCCGTCAAGCCGGTGACGGTGTCCGGCGGCGACGGCGTCCGCATCGAGTTTTCCTTCGTCGGCAAGGACGAGGTCGATCGCGAGGGCGTCGCCGTGGCCACGCAAAAGGACGGCAAGCTCTACATGGTCGTCCATCAGGCGCCGAAGCTGCATTACCAGCAGAAGTTCATGCCGGAGGTGGAACGCATTCTTGCGTCCATGCAGGTGGTGGGGAAATAAGCTGCGGGCTAAAGAGGATTGTTTTTGGGTGTAGACGGCATTTTGGCTGGCCCGTGCTGTTGGAGTGAGACACCGTCGAAGGGTCTGCGTCCATGGGCCAGCCGTATTCC
>NZ_JAGINQ010000008.1 GCF_017876165.1 Azospirillum soli | reverse complement strand
CAACGGTTCAATCAGTGCCCACAGGGCGTCGGAAACGAGAGGAGCTGCCATGCCCCTCCCAACAGCCAAATCCCGGTTTCGTTAGGCGCTCTTAGATCGAACCCAAGGCGGACGGTACGCCGGGGCCGGGACGGCGGGCTGGCGCTGGTGGGCGAGGTAGCGCTCGGCGATCTGGGGGGCCATGAGGGACGGCGGGTGCGGCTCGCCGGTCACGGAGACGCCCCGTGCTGCTAGTGAACCGGACCAGACGGATGGTATCGTTTGTAGATGAGCAAAGGCGCGGCTTACGGCTGTTCCTGACCGGCTACATACATAACGATCCGTCTGGCACCCCCCACTAGGATCGGTACATCGCGCACACGTCCCGACTTGGTTGGAATTTCCCCACACCCGCCTTACCGCCGCGAAAGCGCGGGGAAAGCTTGGCCGTCAAACTGGAGAGCACTCAAAGTCATGTCGCTGATTTCTGAAGTTATCAACTATCGTTGGACCGCCATATTCCTCAGTATCAGCTAAAACACTGTTGCTAAAATTTGTAAAATAGACATAGAAGATGAGGTCTCCGTGAATATCCGCATTGGAAAAACCAACCGATATCACTTTCCCACATTATGCACTATAGAATTGATGTCGTTTGAAACGCTGCGAGCAGCAGGCGCCATTACCGGTGAAGCAACGGCGAGTAGTGACGAGGATCTGCAACAATACCTCAACAACAACTTACTATTTGCAGCATTCGATGAGCGGGATATCCCTGTCGGTTACGGCGGCGGGTACATAGCCGAAGACTGGCTTCATATCGGCGAGGTGGACGTCTATCCAGACTGGCAAAGAAAAGGTATCGGGAGAAGAATAATGAATGCCTTGCTGGAGGAAGGCCTTACAAGAAAACTGAAAGGCGCAACCCTAACGACCGATCGTTTTGCGCCCTTCAATGCGCCATTCTATTCATCGTTGGGTTTCCAACCGGTCGGGGGTGATGAATGTCCGGAACGCCTGAGAGCCATTCTTGCGGCAGAACAGGCAAAGGGTTTGGACCCACTGCGGCGCATTGCAATGAAGCTCGTCTTCTGATGCTTTCTCAAGGCAGTATTTCGCCCTTTTCCGCAAACACCCCCTGATCCGATGTACGCCGGCTACCCGTTTCCCGCCAAGGTGATCAACCACGCGGTTTGCCTGCACTTCCGCTTTCCGGTGAGCCTGCGCATGGAGTTCTCACCGCTCCCACAATCCTGAAATGGCGCATGCAACCGACGTGCGAGCGCCCCATGCCTCCCAATACGTCTTTTCGGCCATTTGCGCGGGGAAGAACATTACCGGAGGTGCGTTACAAAGCATTCCGATCCGTTCCAATTCATTTCTGGAAGCATTGTTCCCGGCCGTTTATAATTAAAATGTATCCGCTATTTCAGTGAGATGGCCCCAACGACCGACTTGGCGCCTTGAACGCGCCTGGGCGAATCGAACGCTCAGGCCGAACGCTTCGGCCGTGCTTGGTGGCTTCATTTCCTGGCGCTCGGCAACACCGCCCTGGACTTGCGAAAGAGTTTCCTTGGCATTCGCCATGCTGCATTGCGGATAGAGACGAAACCGGGACAAACCAGTCCCAGCCGGGCACCGACGAGAAGCAAATGGCGACTTTCAAGTACTCCCCTAACGTCAATGGACTTTATTCCTCCACTGGCGCACAAAATCTTCGTTTCATGAATGGCGCAAATGGACAAAATATTGATATAGCTGGCACCATCACCGCAACATCAACAATATCTATTCGCATTCCAATTGGGATGCCCTCACAAGTATTCTGGCTCCAAGAGTACAAACCCCTCCCGACCGACGCTTCGGTATCGGGGAGCATTCAAACAGCGAACAGCTTTCCCATCGATAGCAGCCATGCATTTTTCTTCGACCTGTCGGCCCAGACAGCCCCTGTCATCTTGGCCAGCGGTCCGCATGGGGACAGCATCATCGGCGGCCAGGGCGACGATATCGTCGAGAGTATGGCGCAGACTCTCGGAAACGACCTGCTCCTCGATGGGAACGGCGGCACGAACACGCTTCGGATTATCAATTATCTCCCGAATCCGGCGATCTTGGACAGCCAGTTTGCAAACGCTCAAAATTTTTCGAAAATCGAATACTCCGGCCCTCAGGGCAACGCCAGCTTCACACTGGGCGCAACGGCCTCGCAGACCTTCGCCCAAGGGCTGACGATCACATCCTCCAACCCCGCATTGTCTTTGAACGTCGATGCGACGGCGTTCACCCGAACGCTGACGGTCGAGGCGACGAACGGCGCCGACGTCGTCAAGGGCACGTCGACCAGCCTGAACGGCGCCACCATTAAATCGCTCGGCGCGACCGACACCATCACCGTCACCGACCAGGATCTCAGCGGTCTTCAGAACACGCTGGTCACGGGTACGCTCGCCCTTGCAAACGATAAGTCGCTGACCCTCACAAGCGCGCCAACCGGCAAGGTGTGGAACGTCAGCTACACGCCGGTAGGCGGTTCCGTGCTCACGCTGAACGACGCGCCTCCTGGCCCCTCGGTAAGCTCGATCACGCCGGCGGTCGCGGCCGGCAAGGCGGACAGCGTGACCTTCACCGTTACCTTCAACGAGAAGGTCAACGGCGTCACCGCGGACGATTTCACCCTGACCCAGACCGCCGGCACGACGACGGGAACGGTCGGCGACCCGCTCTACGTGGACGGCAAGGTGACCAGCCAGGACGACGGGCTGACCTGGACGGTGCCGGTCACCGGCATGTCCGGCGACGGCAAGCTGCGCCTCGACCTCAAAAACAGCAACACCGGCATCGCCAGCGCGACGACCAGCAACGCCATCACCGGCGGCTTCACGACCGGCGCGACATACACCTTCGACGGCACGGCGCCGACGGTGACGGCCATCATCGCCAGCCGGACCAAGGACACCACGCCCTCCATCACCGTCAACACCTCCGACGGCACGCTCGGCGCCGGCGTGGCCAACGCCGCGGCGGTGACCATCGACGTCGACCTCAACAACGACGACGACTTCGCCGATCCCGGCGAGACCATCCACAGCACCGGCAGCATCAGCAACAACACCGCCACCTTCGATCTCTCGGCGCTGACGGCCGGCACCTACAAGGCGCGCGCCCGCGTCACCGACGCCGTCGGCAACGAGGGCACCAGCGCCGTCCAAGCCTTCACCATCGACACCACGGCGCCGAAGGCCCACGCGACCACGCCGATCACCGCCGCCGACATCACCATGCCGGGCACCTACAGCGGCGGCGATACGCTGACCCTGACCTTCAGCGAGCCGGTGAGCGTCAGCACCATCACCCTGGGCAACCTGCAGACCGGCAGCAAGGCGGTCGGCATGAACGCGAGCCTCCTCCCGGTGTCCCCGGTCGATGGCTACGCCACGGCCTTCACGCTCATGCTCGGCATGGGCACGGACATCGTGCCCGGCACCATACTGTCCTTCTCGCATGGCAACGTGGTCGACACGGCCTCCAACACGGCCACCGCCACGGTGACGTTCACGGTGCCCCAACTCGGCCCCTCGGTGACCTCGATCACGCCGGCGGCGGCCGCAGCAGCGGCGGGCAGCGTCGACTACACGGTCGTCTTCAGCGGTGACGTCACCGGGGTGACCGCCGACGACTTCACCCTGACCAAGACCGACACGGCCAACGGCACCATCACCGGCGTCACGGGCTCCGGCAGCACCTACACGGTCAGTGTCGCGACGGCAGCCGACACGCAGGGCACCCTGCGGCTGGACCTGAAGGGCAGCGGCACCGGCATCACGGACAGCGGCAGCCGAGCCATCACTGGTGGCTTCACGAGCGGTGGCACTCACACCATGGACCGGGTTGCCCCGCAGATCACGAACGTCGCCATCGACAACACGGCGATGAAGATCGGCGACACGGTCACCGCAACGATCACCGTGACCAACGATGCCGATGACTTCACCCTGTCGAGCGGCAGCATCGGCGGCTTCGCGCTCAGCAACCTGCTCAAGACCACAAACCACAGCTACACCGCGCAGTTCACCGTGACCGCCGGCGGCACCGACGTGGCGGCGGGGGCCGACATCCCGGTCAACCTCGTGCTGCGGGATCCGGCCGGCAACACGAACAGCGCCTACACGACGGCGATCGCGCAGAACGCCGACGCCATCGACGCCAACCTGCCGGCGGTGACGGCGGCCTCGGTCAACGGCGCCACGGTGACGCTGACCTTCAGCGAGGCCGTGATCGCGCCCGACAGCCACGGCATGAGCGTCCTGGTCGGCAACCAGCCGCGGGCCATCACCGCGGTTTCCGGCAGCGGCACCCAAACCCTGACGCTAACGCTCGACACGGCCGTCCGGTACGGCGACAGTGTGCTGTTCAGCTATCAGCACAATGCCCAGGGCAGCGAGCTGAAGGATGCCGTGGGGCAGGAAATGGCGGACGTCAACGGCCTGCCCGTGACCAACGCCATGCCGGCACCGCCGCCCGACCAGCCGGCACCGCCGACGGAATCGCGGACGGTGGACGGTGTCGTCGTGGAGACCACACCGAGCGGACAAGGGTCCGACGGGCGCACCGTCACCATCCCCGTGGTGCCCCCGTCCCGGACCGAGCAGGTCGGCAACAACACGGTGGCCGACATCCCGCTGGTCACCGGCGGCGGCGCCAGCCTGCTGACCGCCCAGGTGCCGACCGGCTTCGGCCTGACGGTGAGCGGCTCCGGCGCCCCCAAGGCGGCCGGCTCCTCGCTCAGCGACCTGATCCGCGAGATCCAGACGCGCACCGCCGCCGGCTCAGCCGATCAGACCCAGCTCACCGGCGGCGGCTCCGGCTTCCTGCAGGGCCTGCCGGCCGACACGCCCCTGCTGGTCCAGACCATCGTCCCGACCACCGCCCCCGGCGCCACAGCACCGGGCACGCCGCTGGTCATCACCGGCACCCCGGCCGGCGCCGGGCCGCAGACCGCGCTGGTCATCGACACCCGCAACCTGCCCAGCGGCTCCGAAATCCAGCTGCAGAACGTCGAGTTCGCGGCGGTGATCGGCGCGGCGCGGGTGACCGGCGGCGAGGGCTCGCAGAGCGTCTGGGGCGACGGCGCCAGCCAGTACATCGTGCTGGGCGCCGATGACGACACGCTGCACGGCGGCGGCGGCGACGACTTCGTCGGCTCCAAGACCGGCAACGACGTGCTGTACGGCGACGAAGGCAACGACACCGTCCAGGGCGGCGAAGACCACGACACCCTGTTCGGCGGCAGCGACAATGACCTGCTGCTCGGCAACACCGGCGCCGATGTGCTGTTCGGCAACATGGGAGCCGACACGCTCTACGCCGGCCGGGACAGCGACACCCTGTATGGCGGCCGTGACGACGATGCGCTGTTCGGCAACGACGCCGCCGACCGGTTGCAGGGCGATGACGGCGCCGACCGGCTGTTCGGCAACACCGGCAACGACGTCCTTCTCGGCAACATGGGAGCGGACACGCTGTACGGCGGAATGGGCAACGACACGCTCTACAGCGGGCGCGACGACGACCTGTTGTTCGGCGACCTGGGCGATGACTGGCTCTTCGGCGATCTGGGCAACGACACCCTGACCGGCGGTGCGGGAGCGGACGTGTTCGTCTTCGGGCAGCGCTTCGCCGAGGGGCTCGGCGACGGGCACGACGTGATCACCGACTTCAACGCCGCCGAGGGCGACCGCATCCGGCTGCTCGGCAACCTGACCTACACGCTCGCCGCCAATGGCGCCGGAGACGCGGTGATCGTCTTCTCCAGCAACGATGACGTCACCCTGACCGGGGTCCGCCGGGACCAGGTGCAAGCCGCCTGGTTCGTGACGGGCTGACGCCACAGCCGGTTCTTGTCGGTTTGGGTGCGGCGTTTCCAACGGGAGCGCCGCGCCCACCGCAAGACTTGGCGGCCTTTTTATGAGCAAGTTTCACCAGCGGTGACGCGAACCCCAGGAGTTTCCGACATAACGGTTGTCGAACGGGGACGAGTAGACCGGCCCGTCATGCGGCCAGCCGAAGACCGGCGGCACGAAGGTGGGAGGCGGCCGGCGTTGCCACGATGGTGCCCAGACCTGCGGCCCGACGATCACGGGGGGAGGAACGGGGCGCGGACGCGGAACGATGATGACGGTGCTGCCGGGCGGCACGATGACAGCAGCGCCGCCCCGCCAAGAGCCCCGGTCTCGCGCGCCGTGCGCGTCGGCCGGGCCGGCAGCGGTCACGGCGATGATGCCGAACAGAACAGCCAGGACACCGGGCAGCGCGTGCATCGCTTCCACCTCCCCATGCCCTTGAATCAACAGGGGGAAACGCCGGTCTATTCCGGGTCTTAAGGAAAACGGGAAGCCCGGCCGGCTCAGACGCCGGGCCTCCCGTTTGCAAAGCCGTCAGTGGCTCATCAGGACCGGAACGGTCATGTGCTGGAGCATGTAGCGGGTCATCCCGCCCAGCACCAGTTCGCGCAGGCGCGAACGGCCGTAGGCACCCATCACCACCAGATCGCAGGACTCGTCGGCGACCGTGTTCAGCATGGTGTCGCCGGGCTCCACCGCGTCGGTGGAGACGTGGGCGGCCTCGACCCGGCAGCCGTGGCGGGACAGATGCTTGGCGATGTCGGCGCCGGGCTCGTCGCCGATGCCGCCGTTGCCCGACTTCGGGTTCACCGCCATCACCACGACGCGCTTGGCCTCGGTCAGCAGCGGCAGGGCGTCGGCGACGGCGCGGGTGGCCTCGCGGCTGGCGTTCCAGCCGACCAGCACGCGCTCGCCCACCGTCGGGAAGGTGCCGGCGTAGGGAACGACCAGCAGCGGCCGCCCGCAGTCGAAGACCAGATCCTGCGGCATCACCACGGGATAGTCGCGGTCGCGGCGCGGGTCCACCTGGCCGACGATCACGAGGTCGGCGTAGCGCCCGTGCAGAGCGGTGAGGTCGTTGGGGTTGCCGCGCAGGGCGCGCCATTCCGAGCGGTCGGTCAGGCCATGGCGGCGCATCGCGTCGTTGAACAGAGCCTCGGCCTTGGCGGCCTGGTCGTCGGCGAAGACGCGCTGGCTCTCGCGCACGGCTTCCGGAAGCTCGGTCGCGATGTAGCCGGGAAGCAGAATGTCGGTGATGCTGTACAGCCCGACGAGGTGGCCGTCGTTCCGGGCGGCAAGACGGGCGGCGACATCGATGCGCGCCGCCGAGGCCGCCGTGTCATCCACCACCACCAGCAGATCCTTGAGTGCCATGACGTTTCTCCCTCTGGCGCGGAGACGAAGGTCTTTGCCGAAGCGGGCACAGCCTGGGCCGCCTCTCGCGCATGGACAAAATTATAGCCGGGGCAAGGTCGTATGACGACAGCCAGATAGTGTGACGCAGGCATGCCGCTTCTGCGCTTCCGCCCTACCGGTCGCCCCGGCGGCAACCTTTCGTACACAAACACGACAACTCCCGTCCCGGCAGCACGCCGCCGCGCCCACATCGCACAACGGAAAAACAGCTTAAATCATCACGATAGCAACCTGAATTTGCATGAATACCCGCGTATGAAAAGCGAGTCGCCGTGCCGCAGCAAGAGAAACAGGGAATATCCCGCCATTTCCGGTGGCTTTGGTTTTGACGCGCGGGCGATGTTTCGCGTAATTGTTGGGTATAGTTTTTCCCAACGGTGCCTCGCCTTTCCCGCCCATGAAGCCGGACCCTCATCTCGTCGCGTTGGCCGCCGCCCTGTCCGGCACCGAATCCGGGGCTCCGGCACTGGATACCCTGCGGCAAATCCTGGACGCCATGCCGGTGATGGTCGGCCTGCTCGACACCGAGCGCCGGCACATCTACGCGAACCGCGCCTATCTGGACTACATGGGCCGCCCGCTGGAGCGCGTCGTCGGCACCACCGTCGCGGACCTGCTGGGCGAGGACATCTTCCGCAGCACCCAGACGACGGCCAACCGCGCGCTGAAGGGCGAGACGGTGCAGTCGGAAGGCTGGATGCCCCACCCGGACGGCGCGAACCACTACGTCGTCAAGATGCACGCGCCGCACCACGCCCCGGACGGCGGCATCGCCGGCTATTTCGTCATCATGCAGAACATGACGGAGCGCCGGCAGACGCAGGACGACCTTTTCCGGCTCGCCTACTACGACCCGGTGACGGGGCTGGCGAACCGGCTGCTGCTGGTCAAGCACATGGCCGACTACCACGCCATGGGCGAGCCGTTCACGCTGGTCATCGTGGACATCGACCGCTTCGTGGACATCCGCACCAGCCTCGGCCAGGGCTTCGCGAACGAGCTGCTGGGCGACGTCGCCGCGCGGCTGGGCGCCCACGCCGGCTCCTTCGACCTGATCGCGCGCATCAGCGACCACGCCTTCGCGCTGCTGATCGCGGGAGAATCCGACCCGGCCGGCATCGAGCAGCGGCTGAACACGGTCGCCGGCCTCGTGCGCTCGGCGCGGTCCAGTTCGGGTGCCGCGGTGTTCCTGTCGGCCAGCATCGGCGTGGCCTGCTCCTCGGCCGTGCACACGCGGCCGGAGGACGTGCTGCGCGACGCGGAGATCGCCACCGGCCGCGCCCGCGAACAGGGCGGCGCCGGGCACGCCTGGTTCGATCCCGCCATGCACGCCCGCGTCGTGGAGCAGGTGCGGCTGGAGCATGACCTGCGCAACGCGCTGGAGCGCGGCGAGGAGCTGTGGGTCGCCTACCAGCCGATCGTCGAGATGGTCACCGGCGGCCTCGCCGGGTTCGAGGCACTGGTGCGCTGGAACCATCCGGAGCGCGGCAACATCCCGCCGGGCGTCTTCATCCCCATCGCCGAGAGCACCGGCCTGATCGTGACGCTGGGCGCCTGGGTGCTGCGCGAAGCGAGCCGGCAGATCGCCGACTGGCAGGACAAGCGCCTGCCCGGTTCCAAAAACCTGTTCATGTCCGTCAATCTCTCGACCCGCCAGCTGGGCGATCCCGAATTCGTCAGCGTCGTGCGCGACGTGCTGCGCGAGACCGGGGCCGAACCTTCCTGGGTCAAGCTGGAGATCACCGAGAGCGCCGTCATGGAAAAGGCCGAGCAGTCGATCCGGCTGCTGCAAGGCCTGCGCGGCCTCGGCATCAAGCTGTCCATCGACGACTTCGGAACCGGCTATTCCTCGCTGTCCTACCTGCACAAGCTGCCCATCGACAGCCTGAAGGTGGACCGCTCCTTCGTCTCGGCCATGCACCAGTCGGAGGAAAACCGCGCCATCGTCCGCATCATCATGGATCTGGCACGCCTGCTGGGCTTCGACGTGATCGCCGAAGGCATCGAGACGAGCGCCGACGCCAACCTGCTGCGGGCGCTGGCCTGCGACTACGGCCAGGGCTATCACTTCGCCAGGCCCCTGCCCGCCGCCGAGGCCGAAAAGCTGGTCGGCAACGAGCATCTGCCCTGGCAGGAGCCGCGCTGAAGGTCCCCTTCCGAAAGCTCCCCCCTCACGCCGCCCGCGCACGCACGGCGCCTTTGCCGTCCACGACGGTCAGGCCCCGGCGCTTGTACTGGGCCTGGACGATGGCCGCCCAGCCCATGCGGATGATCGCGACCTTTTCGGCGTTGCCCGTCACCGTTCCGGCCACGAGGTCGGACACCTGAAGCAGCATGGCCTCGGCCACCGCCGCCGGGTGCAGGGCCGCAGCGCGCAGCAACCACGTCATCAGCTCCACCGGCGTGTGGCGCGGCATGCCGCGTTCGGCGCGGCTCAGCGCCTCGCCCAAGGCCGCCAGCTCGCGCCGCGCCGCATCGGCGTTCCCGATCATCAGGCTTCTCCCGTCTTTCCGGAGAGAAGCTTCGCACACGATGGACCCCTTCCTCAGTGACGGCCGTCACAGGCCGCCACCTGAGTCACGCGGCGGCGGCGTTGTTCTCGGCGAGGGTTCGCCCGACCTTCTGGACCAGGGCGTCGGGGGTGAAGGGTTTCGGCAGCAGAAGCGTCCCCGGCTCGAACTCCGCGTCCGTGGCGATGCCGGCGTAACCCGTCACGTAGATGACCTTCAGCCGTGGCTGCAGACGCCGCGCCATCTCGGCCAGCTGGCGGCCGTTCAGACCCGGCAGGCCGACGTCGGTGACCAGAAGCTGGAAAGGCTTCGACGCCTCCATGATCGCCAGGGCGGCGGTCGCGTCCTCGGCCTCCTCCACGTCATAGCCGGCGCCGCGTAGCGCCTCCACCGCGACGAAGCGGACGATGGCCTCGTCCTCGACCAGCAGGATGCGCGGCGGCCCGTCCTCCGACAGGTCGGGAACCGGTTGGTGGTCCGGTTCCGGCGGGACTTCCGTGGCCGGCGTTTCGGTTGCCGTCCCGACGTGGCGCGGCAGGTAGATCTCCACGGTCGTGCCCTCGCCGGGGACCGACAGGATGCGCGCGTCGCCGCCGCACTGGCGCACGATGCCATAGACCTGGCTGAGGCCCAGCCCGGTGCCTTGGCCGACCGGCTTGGTGGTGAAGAACGGATCGAAGGCGCGGGCCCGCACGTCCTCCGGCATGCCGCTGCCCGTGTCGGAGACCGACAGGCGGACATAGTCGCCGGGCGCCAGATCCCCGAAGGCGGCGGCCCCGGCGGCATCCAGCGTGACGTTCTCGGTCCGGATGCACAGCCGCCCGCCTTTGGACATAGGGCCGGACATGGCGTCGCGGGCGTTGATGGCGAGGTTCAGCAGTGCCGTTTCCATTTGCACCGGATCGCAGGAGGTCAGCCACACCTCCTCACCCAAATCCATCTCCAACGCCGTGGACTCGGTCATGGACCGGCGCAGCAGAGGCGCCATGCCCGACACCAACGCGTTCAGATCCTCCGCGCGGGCGATCAGCGGTTGCTGGCGGGCAAAGGCCAGCAGGCGTTGCGTCAGGGTCGCCGCCCGGTTGGCGCCTTGCAGGGCGATGTCGATGGGACCGGCGAGGTCGCCGCTTCCGCCGCGCAGCCGCCCGCGCACCGTTTCCAGGCTGCCGATGACGGCGGTCAGCAGATTGTTGAAGTCGTGCGCGATCCCGCCGGTCAGCTTGCCGATGGCTTCCAGCTTCTGGCTCTGGCGCAGCGCGGCCTCGGCTGTCTCACGCCGGGCGGCCTCCTGCTCCAGCCGGACCAGCGCCGCGCGCTCGCGGCCCGACTGGCGCAGCGCCAGCAGCGTCATCAAGGACAGCGACAGCGCCGCTCCGCCGCACAGCAGACCCAGGATCAGCACATGCTGGCGCCATATCGTCAGGACCGCGTCGGTGCCCACGGCCAGCACGATGTACAGGGGATAGTTGCCGACTTTGCGGTAGGCGACGATGCGCGGCACGCCGTCCACCGCCGACACGCTGTGAAAGGTGCCGGAATCCGCCTGGGCGGCGGCGCGCCGGAAATACTGGCTGGCGAGTTGCGGTGCATCGTCGGGCGGCGGCACGGCGGCGTCGCGGACCAGGAAGACCCCGTCCTTGCGGATCAGCCCGACCGAATGGTTCAGCTTCGGCGCCACCTCCCGATAGAGGCGCAGCAGCATGTCCGCCTTGATCGACACGGCGATCAGGCCGTCGAAGCGCCCGTCCGGCGCCGTCCGCCGGCGCGCCACGACGAACACATCCTGTTTGGTGATCGATTCCTGGAAGGCGCGCGAGATGACGATGTCCGGATCGCCGTCGCGCAGCGTGATGAAATGCTCGCGATGCGTGATGTCCGGCTTGGGGGAGGGGAACATGCGGCTTCCCATCACCGTCACGCCCTGCGGCGAGGTCACCCAGATGGAGTCCACATTCTCCAGCCCCTGGTCGATGGCGCGCAGTTCCTGGTGCAGCTGCTCCGACCGCTCGATCTCGTCCCAGGTCATGCCGGCGATGCGCCGGTCCACCTGCCGGATCACCAGATCCTGTATTTCCAGCATGCGCAAGGCGTGCTCGTGCAGGATGTCGGTGGTGCGCCCCAGCGAATCCTCGGCATTCTCCAGTATTCGGCCACGATCATAGACCGAGACGCCGATAAAGATCGCCAGCGGCAGAATAAGGCTCGCCACGAGGATTCCCAGCAAGCTCCGCATCGGTGACTTCAGGGAGGGTTCCATCGGGGGCCTGTTTGCCTTTCGGCAGTTGCGACATGGGCTTGACGTCAGCCGCGACAACCTAGGGCAAAGCCCTGTTTCTGGGAAAGGGATAAGTTCAACCCATCGCTGCGGCGCGCCAACCCCATGTTGCCGAGTCGTGTTTCCGGCTATAGTCGGCCCGCCGCACTGTTTGCTGCGTGCCCAGCAGCCCTTTTTGGGAAGGCCTTTCGCTTTGTCGATGCTCTCCGCCCGCGCCGCCGCCCCGTCACCCGCCGACATTCCGAACATCCCGAACAAGCGCGCCATCATCTCCCGGCGCAAGCTGACGGAGGAGCTGGAGGCCCTGGTCGATGAGCACGGCACCGGAGACAAGCTGCGCCCCGCCGTCATCGCCTGCCTGCGCACCGCCCTGAACAACGGCCGGGCGGAGGTGCGCGCGCGGTTCGAGGCCAAGGGCTCCGGCGAGGACTGCGTGCAACAGAACTGCTACCTTGCCGACCGGCTGATCAAGACGCTGGCCGACTTCACGGTGCAGCACATCTTCCCCTCGGCCAACCCGACCTCGGGCGAGGTGTTCGACATCGCCGCGACCGGCGGCTACGGCCGGGGTGAGCTGGCGCCCTTCTCCGACATCGACCTGCTGTTCCTGCTGCCCTACAAGCGCACGCCGCGCGTGGAACAGGTGGTCGAATACATGCTCTACATCCTGTGGGACCTCGGCCTGAAGGTCGGCCACGCGGTGCGCAGCGTGGACGACTGCATCCGCCAGTCCAAGGCCGACGTGACGATCCGCACCGCCATCCTGGAGGGCCGCTATCTCTGGGGGCCGCGCAAGCTGTTCAACGACCTGCGCAAGCGCTTCGACAAGGAGGTCGTCGTCGGCACCGGGCCGGAGTTCGTGGAGGCCAAGCTGGCCGAGCGCGACAACCGCCACCTGAAGCTGGGCGACAGCCGCTACGTGCTGGAACCCAATCTGAAGGACGGCAAGGGCGGCCTGCGCGACCTCCAGACCCTGTTCTGGATCGCCAAGTACCTCTACCGCGTCGAAAGCGTGGACGAACTGGTCGGCAAGAAGGTTCTGCTGCCGGAGGAGGCGCAGCGCTTCGCCAAGGCGCAGAACTTCCTGTGGACCGCGCGCTGCCACCTCCACTACCTGACCGGCCGCATGGAGGACCGCCTCACCTTCGACGTGCAGACGCAGATCAGCGAGCGCATGGGCTACACCGAGCACGCCGGGACCAAGGGCGTGGAACGGTTCATGAAGCACTATTTCCTGGTCGCCAAGGACGTGGGCGACCTGACGCGCATCTTCTGCGCGGCGCTGGAGGCGGAATCCAAGCGCCCGCCCAAGTTCAACATCCTGCGGCTGGCCGCGCTGACCCGGCGCAAGGACGTGGAGGGCTTCATCGTCGATGGCGAGCGGCTGAACGTCCGCAACGACCGCCAGTTCAAGGAACAGCCGCTGGACATGATCCGGCTGTTCCACGTCGCCCAGCAGAACGACATCGACATCCACCCGCACGCGCTGCGCGCCATCACGCGCTCGCTGTCGGTGGTCGGGCCGAAGCTGCGCATGGATCCGGAGGCCAACCGGCTGTTCCTGGAGATCCTGACCGGCCCGAAGGACCCGGAAATCACGCTGCGCCGCATGAACGAGGCCGGCGTGCTCGCCCGCTTCATCCCCGACTTCGGCCGGGTGGTGGCGCAGATGCAGTACGACATGTACCACGTCTACACGGTGGACGAGCACACGCTGTTCGCGCTGGGCATCCTGCACAAGATCGAGATGGGAGAGCTGACCGACGAGCTGCCGCTGTCGTCGGAGGTGATCCACAAGGTGGTGTCGCGCCGGGCGCTCTACGTCGCCGTCCTGCTGCACGACATCGCCAAGGGGCGCGGCGGCGACCATTCCGTGCTGGGCGCCCGCGTGGCGGAGAAGCTGTGCCCGCGCCTCGGCCTGACGGCGGAGGAGACGGAGACGGTGGCATGGCTGGTGCGCTGGCACCTCGCCATGTCCTACACCGCCTTCAAGCGCGACCTGGAGGATGAGAAGACCGTCCGCGACTTCGTCTCTCTGGTCCAGTCGCCGGAGCGCCTGCGCCTGCTGCTGGTGCTGACCGTGGCGGACATCCGCGCCGTCGGGCCGCAGCGCTGGAACAACTGGAAGGCCACGCTTCTGCGCGAGCTGTACAACCGCTCCGAGGAGACGATGTCCGGCGGCCTGACGGTGGATGGGCGCGGCCGGCGCATCCAGGCGGCCCAGGCGGCTCTGCGCGCCGAACTGACCGACTTCGACGACGCCGATTTCGAACGGCATGTGGCCCTCGGCTACCCCGCCTACTGGCTGGCCTTCGACGCCGAGACGCTCGGCCGCCACGCCCGCCTGATCCGCGAGGCGACGCGGGACAACCGCCCGCTGACCGTGGACACGCGCATCGACCGGGGGCGTGCGATCACCGAGGTGACGATCTACGCCACCGACCACCACGGCCTGTTCTCGCGCCTTGCCGGTGCCCTGGCGGCGTCGGGGGCGGACATCGTGGACGCGAAGATCTTCACCATGACCAACGGCATGGCGCTGGACGTCTTCACCGTGCAGGACGCGGCGGGCGGCGGCGCCTTCGAGAGCGGCGACAAGCTCGCCAAGCTGTCGGTGATGATCGAGAGGGTGCTGTCTGGCCAGTTGAAGCCGCTGCACGATCTGGCGACCCGCAAGGCCCCGCACGCCAGCCGCACCCGCGTCTTCCACGTGCCGCCGCGCGTGCTGATCGACAACAACGCCTCCACCACCCACACGGTGATCGAGGTGAACGGCCGCGACCGTCCGGGCCTGCTCTACGCCCTGACCCGCGCGCTGTCAGGCCTGACCTTGCAGATCTCGTCGGCGAAGATCTCGACCTACGGCGAGAAGGCCATCGACGTGTTCTACGTGAAGGACGTCTTCGGCCTGAAGGTCACCCACGACAGCAAGCTGGCCCAGATCAAGGAGCGCCTGCTCCACGCCCTGGAGGACCCGGCGGGGTAAGGGACCCCTCCGTCCGCATCTCGGCCCATTCGTCGATGGCGTCGGCAACCACGCCGGCGACGATGCCCGTGACCGATCCCGCCAGCAGGTCGGTCGCCCAGTGCCGTTCGGTGGCGAGGCTCGACCAGCCGACCGCCGCCACGAAGCCGATGCTCGCCACCGTCACGGGCGAGGCCCCCCGGTGCAGGCCGACGACAGTCGCCAGCGCCGCCACGTCCGTCGCGTGCCCGGACGGAAAGGAGGCGTGCTTGCCGTCCGCCTTGCCCCAGCGCGCCGGATCGCCGCCCTCGTTGGGCCGCGCCCGGCAGACGATGCGCTTGCCGGCCTTGGTGACCGCCGTCCCCAGCAGGATCGCCAGCAGCCCCTGCCGCCCGATGCGGGACAGCAGCGGCCGATCCGTCCGCCTCCCCGCGACCCACAGCCCGGCCAGCGCGGGCACCAGCATCTTGCGGGAACTCGGGTGCTGGAGCCCGTCGCGCAGGACCGGATAATCCCGCCCGCTGGCGACGGCCTTGCGGTGCGCGGCGGAGTCGATGGCATCGACGTGACGCAGCAGTTCGTTTCCGAGCGCTTCGGTGTCCAACCTTTTGCCCCCTCCCTAGCCCTCCCCCGCTGCGCGGGAGAGGGGACTGCCGCCGCTTCGCCTAAACCCCCTCCACCGCCAAAGGCGGGGGAGGGTTAGGGAGGGGGCCCGTGCACCGGCGCTTCCGCTTTCCGGCATGAAGGACAACCGCCCCGCCGCCGCTTCATCACGCCCTCACGATGTTGGCAATCGCCGACCGTCTTCGGGTGAGTCGGCGATTGCCAAATCCCTCCCCCTTGGCGATCGCCGACCACCTCGCCTTGGCGCCGCCCGTGCCCCGAGTCGCCCCCTGGAGTCGGCGATTGCCAAGAATCCCCCGTTGGCAATCGCCGACCGACACCCCGAGTCGCGCGGATTCCCACAGCCGCCCTTGGCGAACGCCGACCCGCCCGTTGGCGATCACCGACCGAATCCCGAGTCGTCCACAGGCAATCGCCGACCTAGCAAATAGACTCCAGCAAATAGGCCCTCAAATAGCCTGGTCGGTGATCGCCAAATGGACTCTTCCGGCCGGTGCATGATCGACTGCCGGCAAATGGACAGGGGGATCCGCATGGGCGACGTGCACCAGCTCATCATCACGCATGGCCGGCGGGAGGCCCGCAATCTCGTCGATCCCAAGCGCGCCAGCGTCGTGGACGTGGCGGCGGCGGTGCTGGAGGACGAGTCCAACGCGCTGGGCATCACCTATTCCGGCTTCTGCCTGACCAGCCTGCCGCACCGCAAGCTGGCCCCCGACGCCGAATGGCGGCGCGACCAGGGCCGCGTGACGCTGCTGGTCGAGCCGGGCAAGGAGCGCAAGCGCGACGGCAGCTTCGCGCCGGTCGGCGTGCCCTACGGGGCCAAGGCGCGCCTCATCATGCTCTATCTCCAGACCCGCGCCATCCAGGACAACAGCCGCGAGATCGAGCTTGGCCGGTCGATGAACGAGTGGCTGGACCGCATGGGCATCACGGCCGGCGGCTCCACCTACAAGGCGGTGCAGGAGCAGGCGACGCGCATCAACCTGTGCCGCCTGACCTTCTACTGGGACAAGGACGGGTCGGAGGGCTTCGCCAAGGAAAACATCGTGTCCGGCGGCATCCGCCTGCGCGACGACGACGGTCAGGGAACCCTGTGGCGCGAGACGGTGCAGCTGTCGGAGACCTTCTTCGCCGCGCTGAAGCGTTCCCCCGTCCCGATCTGGGAGCCGGCGATCCGCCACATCGGCGGCTGCTCCATGGCCATCGACGTTTATGTCTGGCTGGCCTACCGCCTGCACGTCCTGCGCGACCCGACGAGCGTGACTTGGAAGGCGCTCTTCAACCAGTTCGGCGGCGGCTACAAGGAACAGAAGCACTTCAAGCCGGAGTTCCGCGTGGCGCTCGATCTGGCGCTGGCCGTCTACGAATCCGCCCGCGTCGATTTCACCGACGAGGGCATCCTGCTGCACCCGTCGCCCCCGCCGATTCCCGAGCGGAAGATCGCCTGTCGGTGATTGCCAACCCTCCGGCCAGCCCCTCGACTGGTCGGCGATCGCCAATCTGTTTTGGCACTCCGTTTTGGCAATCGCCGACCATCGCTTTTTCCGGTGGCCCTGTTTCCAGTGGCTTTTGTTTCCAGTGGCCTTTGTCCCAGTGTCGGGCCGCCGCTCGCGCTCCGGCCTAACTACCGGATCACGATCCCCGCTCCGCTGCCGCCGTCTCCATCGCGAGCGGCCGCGCGGCACCCGGCTTGACGATGCGGCCCGCCGGCAGGCGCACGGTCATCGTCGTCCCCACACCCGGCTCGCTCGTGCAGGTCAGCGAACCGCCGTGCAGTTCCATGAAGTTCTTGGAGATCGACAGGCCCAGCCCCGTGCCCTCGTACTGGCGGCTGGCGGAGTTGTCGGCCTGGCGGAAGGGCTGGAACAGGTGCTCCATGAACTCCTTGGCGATGCCGATGCCGGTGTCGGTGACCAGCAGGAACAGGCTGCCGTCCTCCCCGATGCCGGCCGACACGGTCACGCTGCCGCCGGTCGGGGTGAACTTCACGGCGTTGGACAGCAGGTTCAGGATCACCTGCTTGAAGGCGCGGCGGTCCACCCAGACGTTGGGGATGCCGCCGGCCAGGGCGTTGCGCAATTCCACCCCGTTGTCCTGGGCGCGGTCGCGGACCATCATCAAGCATTGGGCCAGGGCCTCGCCGGGGTCGATGACCTCCTCGGTCAACTCATAGCGGCCGGACTCGATCTTCGACATGTCGAGCACGGCGTTGACGATGTCCAGCAGGTGCTTGCCGCTGTCGTGGATGTCCTTGGCGCAGGACTTCTGCCGCTCGTTCAGCTTGCCGAAAAACTCGCTGTCCAGGATTTCCGAGAAGCCAATGATCGCGTTCAGCGGCGTGCGCAGCTCGTGGCTCATATTGGCCAGGAACTCGGACTTGGCGCGGTTGGCCATTTCCGCCTGACTCTTGGAGGCGAGGATCTCCGCTTCCTGCTGCTTGCGCTTGGTGATGTCGCGGATGACGCCGACGAAGACGCGCGGCCCCCCACTCCCATCAGCGTCCTTCTGGGTCCCGTCCAGCCGCAGTTCGCTGACCGCAAGGTTCATGGGGAAGGTCGTTCCGTCGCGGCGCAGGGCCAGAACCTCGCGGTCGTTGCCGATGATGCGTGACCCCACGTCCGGACGGTATCCGCTCATGTACCGGTCATGGTCCATGCGGAAGGTCTCGGGGATCAGGATGCCGACGCTCTGGCCGACCACCTCCGCTTCCCTGTACCCGAACATGCGCTCGGCCGCCGGGTTGAAGGTTTCGATGCGGCCGCGGGCATCGATGGTCACCACGGCGTCCACCATGGAGGTCAGGATGCCCCTGATGCGCCGGGACGCCCGCGCCAGCGTCTCCTGGTCCTGATCGCGCCGGGCCTGCTGGCGCTCCACGTACCAGGTCAGCACGGCGATGACGATGGTCATGGCGAGGCCCATGAGAGCCCAAACCGTGCTGTCGCGCCGCCAGTCGGCCAGCGCCTCGTCCTTCGGAACGGTGGTCACCACGGTGAGGGGATAGTCGTGCACGCGGCGGAAACCGGCGATGCTCGGCCGCCCGTCGGACGGCTGCACCGTCTCCAGCGTGCCCTCGTCGCGCGCCTGCACGGCGGCGTGGACGTCGCGCCAGTCGCCGAGATGCTTGAGTGGGCGGTCCTTCTCGTCCCACGGCCGGTGCACCAGAACGGTGCCGTCCGACAGCGCCAGCGTCACCGTCCCCTCCAGCCCCAGCCGCATCGTCTCGAAGCTGGCGCCGAGCTGCAAGGGGCTGACCATGGCGACGACCACCCCGCCGAAGCTGCCGTCCGGGCGGTCCCAGCGCCGGCTCATCGGGATGACCTGGGTGCCGGGAACGACGCGGCTGGGCATTGGCGCGCCGATGTAGAGGCCGCCATCCTTGCCCTGCCGATGCACGGCAAAATAGGGCCGGTCGGTCAGATCGAGGCCGGGCGGGTTGGTGTCCACGGAGTGGTGCAGGATCATGCCCCGCTCATCCACCACGACCAGACCGTTGATCGGCCCGACCGCGTCGCGCCGCCGGCGCAGGTGGTCATAGATGGCCGCGCTGCCGCCCTTCCGCCCCTCCGGATGGACGTCCAGCACATAGAGCAGGTCGTCGAACAGCTGGTTCACGCTGGCCGCCGTGCGGACCGCCTGTTCCTCCAGCACGCGGGTCAGGTTGCGGGTGGACCGCTCGGCGGCTTCCACCGACTCGCCGCGGTGCTGCCAGATGCCGTAGCCGATCAGCCCGTTCACGACGACGATGAAGGCCGCCCCCGACGCCATCATCAGGAAGCGCACCGAACCCAGCATGTGGAACAGCCACTCCCCCAGCCCGGAGGCCGGGCGCGGCGGGTCCGCCTCGCGGACCGGATCGCTGATGCCCATGGACCGAACGCTTTCCCCAGGGGCGGCACTCCGGACCGGCGCCATCCCCAATCTTTCGTGTTTCATCAATCTTACGCGAATTCCATAACGTACGTTTAACCTTATTGATACATTTCGTCGCAAACTACATATGCGGGCATGCATCGCCCCTGCCATGCGCGGGAATATCCCTTTCGAAAGAAGGGTCTTTGGCGGTACAAAGCCCACATACGAACATCAACGCAGCGAAGATTACCGCACCAGGGTCGGGAGACAGGTCGATGGACAGCCAGAAAGACCGCAAGGCCGCGATCCTTGCCGAAACGCTGTCGTCGCTGTGGGCCGACACCGATCCCCTGGTCCTGCGGCGGGTGACGGCCATTGCCCGCGCCGATGCCGACGCGATCTCGAAGGCCTTCTATGACGTCCTGCTCGACCGCCCGGACAGCAACGTCTTCCTCAGCCACGCGCTGGTGCAGGAACGGCTGCGTCCCTCGCTGGCGCGCTGGATCCGCTCCCTGTTCGAGGCCGACTCCGCCGAGCGGATCGCGGCGGTGCTAGAGCAGAATTACCAGGTCGGCCTGATCCACGCGCGCATCAACATCCCGCTGACTCTGGTCAACGCCGGCATGCGCATCATCAAGAAGGAGCTGTCGGCCCGTCTGGTCGATTCCGACCTCAGCCGCGCCCAGACCGCCGCCGCGATCCTCTTCGTCGGCGAGGTGCTGGACACCGTGCTGGACAACATGCACGAGGCCTATCTGGGCGACCTGCTCGGCAACGTGCGCCAGCAGCAGTCGCTGAAGATGTTCATGACCGGCCAGAACCTCGCCATCGAGGGGGAGCGGCTGAAGTCCTCGCTGTTCGACTGGCTGCGCAACGCGGTGGTGGCCTTCTACGCCCACGAGGAGAACAACCGCCCCGACCCGCCGGCCATCGGCGCCTCCGATTTCGGCCTGTGGCTGAACCACAAGGCGGAGCTGACCTTCGGCAAGGTGGCGGAGCTGGACGGCATCCGCGAACGGACGGAGCGCATCAGCGTCAAGGTGGACGCCGCCGCCGAGGCTGGCTGGGTCACCCCGGCCTTCGTGAAGGAGCTGAACAGCGACGTCACCGACATCGCCTATCTGCTGGGCGCGGTGATCGAAAAGGCGATGGAGATCGAAGGTGGCCGCGACCCGCTGACCCGCCTTCTGACGCGCCGCTTCATGCCGTCGATCTTCCAGCGCGAGGTGAACATCTCCCTGCGCCACGGCAAGCCTTTCGCCGTGCTCCTGATCGACGCCGACCATTTCAAGACGATCAACGACACGCTGGGCCATCAGGCCGGCGACGCCGTGCTGTCCGACATGGCGGAGCTTCTGCACGCCAACGTGCGGGCCGGCGACTTCGTGTTCCGCTACGGCGGGGAGGAGTTCCTGGTCTTGCTGACCGAGATGGACGAGGCGTCGATGCGCGTGAAGGCCGAACGCATGCGGCAGCTGGTGGCCGAGCACTCCTTCGTCCGCGCCGGGGACAACCTGCGCGTCACCGCCTCCATCGGCGCCGCGCTGCACGACGGCCATCCGGACTACGAGCACACCGTCCGCAAGGCCGACGCCGCGCTTTACGAGGCCAAGCGCCAGGGCCGCAACCGCGTGGTGACCGCTTAAGCTTTCTTCCGGGGCAGCGTCGCCGGACGGCGCGGCGCGCCGGTCATCCGCTGCGAAACAGGGGCCGGCTCCGCCATCGGTGCCTTGACCTCGCGGGCGACGCGCTCGGCCACCTGCAGGAAGTCGGCTTTCCCGATGTGCTGGCTGAGTTCGCGCAGCTTGGCCATGCGGTCGGTCGCGGTATCCATGACGCTCTCCCGGCGGTTTCCAGCATTTATATCGGATATTCTTAAAATTATCACTAACGCGCCGGGGGTACGCCGGACGTTGCCCTCCCCGCCCGCATCCGTTAGGAAAAGGTCTTCTCCAGCCAAGACCCGCTCGATCCCATGTCAGACGGACCGCTTTCGCTCTATCGCGCCCGGCGCGGCACCGGCACGCTGCGGCCGGACCCCGACCAGGAACTGGCCGCCGAGAAGTTCCAGAGCCTGTACAATGCGCTGAAGGGCTACCGCCCGCAGCCGGCGTCCAGCGGCGGCAAGACCGGCTGGCTGGAGCGTTTCGGCCTCGGCCGCAGCCGTCCGGAACCGGTGGAGGCGCCGCAGGGGCTCTACCTCTACGGCGGCGTGGGGCGCGGCAAGTCCATGCTGATGGACCTGTTCTTCGACACCGCCCCGGTCGATAAGAAGCGCCGCGTCCATTTCCACGAATTCATGCTGGAGGTGCACGAGCGCATCCACCAGCACCGCCAGTCCGGCAAGGCCAAAGGCAAGGAGGCGGACGACTCCCTGCCCGAACTGGCCCGCGCCTTGGCCGACGAGGCGTGGCTTCTCTGCTTCGACGAGTTCCACGTCACCAACGTCGTGGACGCGATGATCCTGGGCCGGCTGTTCACCAACCTGTTCGATCTGGGCGTGGTGGTGGTGGCGACCTCCAACTGGCCGCCGGACATGCTCTACAAGGACGGCCTCCAGCGCGAGCTGTTCCTGCCCTTCATCGCGCTGCTGAAGGAAAAGCTGGACGTCCTGTCGCTGGAAGGCCCGACCGACTACCGCCTCGACCGCCTGCACGGCAAGCCGGTCTATTTCTGGCCGCTCGGCCCCGACTCCGACGCCAGGATCAAGCAGACCTTCGCCGACCTGACCGACGGCGCCGCCTGCCAATCCACGCACCTGCTCGTCCAGGGCCGCCGCGTGGACATCGAGCGTGCGGCCAAGGGCGTTGCCTGCGTCGATTTCTGGGACCTCTGCGGCAAGCCCTTCGGCGCCGCCGACTACCTCGCCATCGCGACGCACTTCCACACGGTGCTGATCGACGACGTGCCCACCATGAAGGACGAGCTGCGCAACGAGGCCAAGCGCTTCATGACGCTGATCGACGCGCTGTACGAGCACAAGGTCAACGTCGTCGTCGCCGCCGACGGCCCGCCGGAGCGCCTCTACCCCGAAGGCACCCACGCCTTCGAGTTCGAGCGCACCGTGTCCCGCCTCATGGAGATGCAGTCCGAGGACTACCTGAAGAGCCCGCATCTGACGTGATCTTCCGGCACCTCCCGGCGCGCCCGTGACACTCCGGCCCCTAGCCCGTTTTCTCTGATGAGAGCGAGAGAACGGCAGTTGGCGAAGAGAGTGCCATGGGATCCATCGGCGAACGCACCGACGAGGTGGAAGAGCTTCGGCGGCAACTGGCCATATGCGAGCAGGAACGCGAACAGCTCGCCGTGGCCTTGGAAGACGCTCAAGCCGAGGTCGAGCGCTTGGCCGAACAGGTGGCGCGCCTTCAGGCCGACAACAGACACCTGAGACGCAGCGCCGGCGGAATGGCGCATCTCCTCAAGCAGCGCATGGCCGATCCGGTCCAGGAGGAGCAGAGCGCCGGGCAAACAGCGCCATCCCAGACCGAAACCGAAAATGCCATTCTGGCCGAAGAACTCCAGGTCACCGTGGAGGAACTCCAGGTCACGGCCGAGGAGCTGGAAAAGGCGAACGAAGAGCTGCGCCAGCTCAATCAGGAGCTGGAGCGCCGCGTGCGGGAGCGCACGGAGGCGCTGGAGCGCACGCTGGTCGAACGGGACGCACTGCTGCGCCGCAAGGAACTTCTGGTCAAGGAGGTGGACCACCGGGTCAGAAACAGCCTCCAGATGGCCACCAGCCTGCTCAGCCTGCAGGGCCGGAAAGCCAGCGCGGAGACCCGCCAAGCGCTTCAGCTGGCGATCGGACGCATCCACGCCATCGGGCGGGTGCACGCGCTGCTGTACGACAAGGGAAATTCCGAGGCGGTGCGGTTCGACAGCTATCTGCAGGAGGTCTGCACCAATCTGGCGACGAGTTTCGGGGTGGACCATCGCCGCCGCACCCTGCTCGTGGAGGCCGAACCGATCTGGGTCCCGGCCGATGCCGCCCTTCCCCTCGCGACGGCGGTGAACGAGCTGGTGACCAACGCGCTGTGGCACGCCTTCAGCATCGACACGCCCGGCACCGTGTGGGTCCAGTTCCACCGCGAGGAGAACGGGCGCCTGACGCTGACCGTGGCCGACGACGGCCGGGGAATGAAACCGCGCCACAACGACATCGGCGGCGGTACCGGTGGCGGCACTGGCGGCGGCAGCTGCGGTGGATTGGGCCTGGAGATCGTGTCCTCCATCGCCCTGGGCCTGCGGGCCGACATGACCATCGGCCGGAAGGGCGGCACCAGGGTCACTCTATCGCTGCCCGCGATGCCGCACCCCCAGATGCCACAGCCCCCGATGCCGTAACCGACGTGAAGATGCCGTTCAGGACCGCATCGCCGCGCCCAGCGCCTCCGCCAGATCGGTGGGCTGGACGGGCTTGTGCAGCAGGCGGCAGCCGAGCGACATGGCCTCCCGCAGCCGTTCCGGCGCCGTGTCGCCGGTGATGATGACGCCCGGCACGTCCCAGCGGCGTCGCACCAGCTCCACCACGGACTGTCCGGTGCTGCCGCCCGGCAGGCGGTAGTCGGTCAGCACCACATGCGGCCGCCGGCGCAGGTGCGGCAGCGTCGCGGCCAATTCCTCCGTCGAGGAAACCGCGACGACCCGCACGCCCCAGCCTTTCAGCATCATGGTCAGCCCCCGGCGGACCGGCTCGTCGTCCTCCACCAGCAGCACGGTGCGCCCCTTCAGCCACGCCGCCACGCCGGTGTCCGCGACCGGCGTTTCCAGCCGGATCGCCGCCGGGCCACGGGCGCGCGGCACCGTCACGGAAAAGACCGAGCCGTGCCCGACCTTGGAGCGCACGCTCACCTCCAGCCCCAGCAGCTGGGCGATCCGCGCCACGATGGACAGCCCCAGGCCGAACCCCCGCGCGGCGTTGCGCTCCGGGTTCTTCAGCTGGCGGAACTCCTCGAAAATCGCCTCGCGGGCGTCCTCCGGAATGCCGGGGCCGTTGTCCCACACCTGGAACTCCACCCCACCCGCCCGGTGCCGGCAACCGAACAGCACCCGCCCGCCACCGCCACCTCCATTCCCGCCCCCATTCCCGCCCCCGTTCCCATCGCCGCCCCGGCCGTGCGCGATGGCGTTGGACAGCAGATTGCGCAGCACGCGCTCCAGCAAATGCGGATCCGTGGCGACGGGCGCGTGGCACGGCCGGCAGCGCAGGTCGATTCCCTCCATCTCGGCCACCCCGCGGAATTCGGCGGCGAGACGCAGCATCAGTTCGTCGGGCCTGAAATCGCAGACCGTCACCTCGACGGCGCCGGCCTCCAGGCGCGACAGGTCGAGCAGCCCGCTCAGCATGCCGTTCAGGCTGGCGATGGAGGCCTTCAGCAGGTCGAGCGATTCCTGCGCGGCGGGGTCCGCGCCGACGCTCGCGCGCAGCACATGGGCGTACAGGGCCGCCGCCTGGATCGGCTGGCGCAGGTCGTGGCTGGCGGCGGCGAGAAACCGGCTCTTGGTGCGGTTCGCGGCCTCCGCCTCGTCCTTCGCGCGCCTCAGCCGCTCGTCGGCCAGCTTCCTCTCGGTGACGTCCTGGAACATCACGGCGACGCGCCGCTCGTCGGGGGCGCCGACCTTGAAGACGTAGAAGTTGAACCATGTCCGCAACGGCGCGGCGTACAGCTCCGTGCGCGTGGCCACACCGTCGCGGGCGGCACGGCCGAACACCTCATACCAGTAGGGCTCGAAGGACGGATCGATCTCGCGCAGCCGCCGCCCGGTGTAGTCTTCCCCGACCATCCGCCGCGCGGCGGGGTTCATGTCCAGGTACAGGATATCGACCGGCCGCCCATCGCCGCCGTCACCCTCGAAGATCACCTCGGCAAGAAGGAAACCTTCGTCCATGGCCTCGAACAGGGTCCGGTAGCGGGCCTCGCTCTCGGCCAGTTGGGCGGTGCGTTCCTCGACGCGCTGTTCCAGATCGGTGTTGGCCCGTTCCAGCTCCTCCGTGAGCACCTGAAGCTCCTCGTAGGAGGTCAACAGTTCCTCGGACAGCTCGACCTCGTCCTGGCGGACGGTCCGCAGGCTCCGGTCGCTGCGCGCGAGGGCGTCGATCAGCTCGGCCCGGCGGGTCTCGGACAAGGCAAGGCGGCTGTGCAGGTCGGCGATCTCCCGCCGGTGCGCCTCCAGCTCCTCTTCCAGCCGGATCCGGTCCGCGACCAGCAGGCGCGCCTCCTCCTGCGCGTCCTCGGCGGCGACCAGCGCCTGTTCCAGGCTCCCGTCCAGCTCGGCGACGCGCCGTCGCAGCCCCTCGTGGTCCGGATCGGTTTCGCCGTCATCCTCCCGGCTCGATACGGAATACCCCACGGCTCCCCCTCGCCATTTCGGACGTGCGCACACAATCGCACAACCCGCTCAACAGCGCGCCTAGTGAAAGGTCGTAGACCGAAAGCCGAAATTCCTTCGCCGCCGCTCTGTTGTTTAGCCTGTATGGAAAAGCGGAACATTCTGGCGATCGGTGCCTCGGCCGGCGGCGTCACCGCCCTTCAGAAGCTGTTCTCGGCGATGCCGCGCGATGTTTCGGCCACGGTCTTCGTCGTCCAGCACGTCGGCCGCAGCCAAAGCGTGCTGCCGGCCTTGCTGACGCGCGCCGGCTGGCTGCCGGCCTTCCATCCGCAGGACGGTCAGCCGGTGCGGCCGGGCTGGATCCACGTCGCCCCGCCCGACCACCACCTGCTGGTCAAGGACGGCCGCACGCTGGTGCGCCGGGGCGCGCGGGAGAACCGCTGCCGCCCGGCCATCGATCCCCTCTTCCGGTCGGTGGCGGTGGCCTATGGGCCGCGCGCGGTCGGGGCGATCCTCACCGGCACGCTGGACGACGGGGCCGCCGGACTGCGCGCCGTGAAGCGGTGCGGCGGCGTCGCGATGGTGCAGGACCCGGCTGACGCCGAATGGCCGGACATGCCGCGCCACGCCTTGGAGCACGCTTCGGTGGACGCCCCGATGGACGCTTGCGTGCCGCTGTCCGACATGCCGGCGCTGCTCGCCCGCCTTCTGAACGAGCCGGCCGGGCCGGCGGTGCCGATCCCCCGGGACGTCCTGATCGAGGCGAGCATTCCCGAGAAGGAGTTCAACACCGTGCCGGAGGACACCGGCGCCGTGGGGCGGCCGAGCACGCTGAGCTGCCCGGAGTGCGGCGGCAACCTGATGGAGATCGAGGACGGGCCGCTTCTGCGCTTTCGCTGCAAGGTCGGCCACGCCTACAGCCCTGGGACCCTGGCCGACTCCCACCGTGAAGCGGTTGAGCACGCCATCTGGGTTGCCCTGCGCACCCACGAGGACCGTGTCATCATGTTCCGGCGGCTGGCCGAAAAAGCACGCGACCACGGGCATGCCGGCGTCGAGGCGAACTGGACCGAGGCCGCCGGTGAGGCCGAACGGACTGTCGGGCTGCTGCGGGATGTCCTGTCCAGGCAGGGGGGAGCCTTGGCGAGCGGCGCGCCCGTGCTGCCGCTGGCCATCCCGCGGGAAGCGGATTGATATCCTTTCTCCCATTTCACTCGGAGAAAGGTGAAAAGGAAGACGCTCATGGAATGCCATGCCCTGATCGTGGTCGGCGCGTCAGCCGGCGGGGTGGAGGCGCTGGAAGCGCTGGTCCAGGGTCTGCCGCGCGACCTGCCGGCGGCGGTGTGCGTCGTCCTGCACGTCGGAGACCGCCGCAGCACCGCTCCCCAAATCCTCGCCAAGGCCGGCCCGCTGCCGGCCAGCCACGCCACCGATGGGGAACCGGTCCAGTGCGGCCGCATCTACGTGGCGCCGCCCGGCCATCACCTGGTGGTGGACCTGACCCGTCACCTGCGCCTGACGCGCGGCCCGCACGAGAACAGCACCCGGCCGGCCGCCGATCCCCTGTTCCGTTCAGCCGCGCAGGCTTATGGATCGAACGTCGTCGGCGTGGTGCTGTCCGGCGCACTCAGCGACGGCACCGCCGGCCTTGGCGAGATCAAGCGCCGGGGCGGCACCACCGTGGTGCAGGACCCGGAGGACGCGCGGCACGCCGGCATGCCGCGCAGCGCGCTCGGCAACGTCACCGTCGATCATTGTCTGCCAGCCGCCGCCATGGGCAAGCTGCTCGCCCGGCTTGTCGCTGCGGCGGTTCCGGATGCGGCATCCAAGGAGGAAGCACGCATGGAAGGTGAGTACACTCTGAACCGGCCGATCACCCTGACCTGTCCGGAGTGCGGTGGGTCGGTCAAGGAAACCGGCGCGGACTCCCTGCCCTATTTCACCTGCCACATCGGCCACCGCTTCGGGGCCGACAGCATGGAGGAGGCGCAGTTCCATGTGGTGGAGCAGGCGTTCGAAGTGGCGCTGCGGGCCCTGAACGAACGCGCGGGCCTGTGCTACCGCCTCGCCGAGGCGGCGTTGCGCAAGGGTCAGGCGCTGTCCGCCAAGCGTTGGGAGGACGCCGGCCGCGAGGCGCGGGAGCGGGCTGACGTGCTGATCCGCTTCCTCGGCGAGGAATGGATCCGCCCCTCCGCCACTCCCGACGACGGCGAGCAGCCGGCCGGGGCGTAGGAGCCGCCTACTCCCCCGCCGGCGCCTCCTGGTCGCCGGCCATGCCCAGCTGCTGGCGTTCGGTGGTGTCGTGGACGATGGCGACGAGGATCGGCGGTTGCTCCTCGCCGAAGTGCTGAAGGCAGACCTCGACCGGGTAGCGGCCCCGGTGGCTGCCCTCCATCACCGTCTCGAAGACCACCTCCATCTTGTCGCCCGACAGGAGGGGGGCGACGAGGCGCTGGAACCGCTCCGCCGACACCTCCGGCATCAGGTCGAACACGGCCATCTGCTTCAGCTGGTCCAGCGTGTAGCCCAGTTTGGTTTCCGCCCCCCGGTTGACCAGCAGGAACCGGAAGCTGGCCGCGTCCAGGAAATACACCTCGTTCAGCGACTCGCCGATGACGCGCCCGAGATAGCCGGCGAAGGCTTCGGTGCGGCTCTGCTCCGTGATGTCCTCGATGATGAGGACGACCCCGCGCGTCTCCCGCACCTCGTAGAGCAGGGGCGACAGCCGGACGCGGCAGGTCACCCCCCGGCCGCGCTGGTCCACGGCGTTCAGGGTGACGGGCTGCTGCGGCGTCTCCTTTTCCAGGATGCGCTCCAGATCGGCGCGCAGCCGCTGCACCGGCAGGCCGATGTCGAGGCCGAGGAAGGACTCACCCTGCGCCTCCTCGGCGCGCAGGCCCCACATGTTCTCGCCCCAGCGGTTCCACGAACGAACGCACAGATCCTGGTCCAGGACGATGATGCCCACGTCCATGCTGCGCAGCACCGATTCCGAATAGCGGCGGAACTCGCCGGATTCCTCGCCCTGGCGGCGCAGCTCCTCGTTGGCGACCTCCAGCTCCTCGTTCGCGGAACGCAGCTCCTCGTTCATGGTCTCCAGCTCCTCGTTGGTGGACTGGAGTTCCTCGTTGGTCGTCTCAAGCTCTTCGTTGGTGCTTTGCAGCTCCTCGTTGGTCGTCTCCAGCTCCTCGTTGGAGCTTTGCAGCTCCTCGATGGTGGTCTCCAGGCTCTCCTGCGCGGCCTCCAGCTCCTGTTGCAGCAGGAAGTTGCGGCCGGTGTCGGTGAAGGACAGCAGCGTGGCGAAGGGCTTGCCGTCGCGCCCATAGAGCAGCGAGATCTCGATGGTCAGGCGCATCGTCTCGCCCGGCGGGCGGGTGAACTCCTGATGGTCGATGCGCACCATGCGCCCGGTCTTCTGCACCTCCTCGATGCGCGAGCGCAGCTCGGTCGGGCGGTAGGAGATCGACAGGTCCTGGAACGGGCGGCCGATATCCACCTCGCCGACGTCCAGCAGCCGCCGCGCCATGGCGTTGGCGAAGACCAGCTGCCCCTCGCTGTTGACCGACAGGTAGGCGGTGGTGCTGCTGTCCACGATGCCTTCCATCAGGCGCGTCTGAAAGCTCGGCCGGTGGTTGTTGGGCTCCGGCGCCATGGTCAGGCTGCCGCCCAGGCTGCGCCGCCATTCCTGCGGCACCTTGCGGAAGATGCGGCTCTTCAGATCCACCGGCTCGAACATCTTGGAGCGCGCCAGCTGCGTTTCCGCCTTGCCGAGGAACAGGACGCCGTCGTTGACCAGGGCGTAATGCAGGCGCGGCAGGACGATGTTCTGGGTTTCGCTTTCCAGATAGATCAGCAGGTTGCGGCAGACCAGCAGGTCGATGCGCGAGATCGGCGCGTCATTCACGATGTTGTGGCGCCCGAAGATCACGCATTTGCGCAGTTCGCGCTGGAAGACGTAGTGGTTGTTGGTCCGCTCGAAATACTTCTCCAGAAGCCCCGTCGGCACGCTCTCGACGTCGCGCGGGGCGTACATGGCGTGGCGGGCGGTGTTCAGCGCCACTTCGTCCAGGTCGGTGGCGTAGATCTTCACCCGTGCGCAGAAGCCATCCTTGCCCATCGCCTCGGCGAACAGCATGGCCAGCGAATAGGGCTCCTCCCCCGACGCGCAGCCGGCGCTCCAGATGCGGATGGGCCCCCGGTCGGCCCGCCGCGCCAGGATGCGCGGCACCACGTCCTTCTTCAGCACCTCCCAGGCCTCGGCGTCGCGGAAGAAGGAGGTGACGTTGATCAGCACGGTGTTCAGCAGATGGATGAACTCCTGCGGGTCCGCCTCCAGCAGGCCGTGATAGGTGGCGAAGTCCTCGCAGCCGACCTCCTCCATGCGCCGCCGGATGCGGCGTTGCAGGCTGGTGCGCTTGTAGCCGCGGAAGTCGAGGCCGCGGCTTTCCTGGATGTAGCGGATCAGCGCCTCGAACTCGGGTTCAACGGGTTCCTTGGCGCTGGGTTCTTTGCTGGACATGGCGGCCACGCGGCTGAAAGGGACGCCATCATATCGGGACGACCGCGCCGGCCTCAACCGGACTTCGGACCGTCCCCCTTCACATCGTCAAACCGGACTTCGCGGCCAGCAGGGCCAGTTGCGTGCGGTTGCGCACGCCCAACCGCTGCATGATGCTGCGCAGGTGCACCTTCACCGTGCCTTCCAGCACGCCGAGCGAACGGGCGATCTCCTTGTTCGACTGCCCGTCGAGCAGCAGCTTCAGCACGTCGCGCTGGCGCTCGGTCAGCCCCTCCATGGCGCCGGGCACCAAAGGCGGGGTCTGCGCCACGGGTGCCGCCGCTTGCGCCGGCCCCGCGCCGGGACGAGGCAGCGGGGCGTAGATGCCGCCGCCGAGCACGATGGGCAGCGCGTGGTCCAGCACCTCGGCCTCCGCCCCCTTGGGCAGGAAGCCACGGGCGCCGGCCTGGATGCACGCCGTGATCAGGCTGGCGTCGGGCGAGCCGGAGATGACCAGCAGCGGCACCCCGTCGAGGATGCGCAGCATCGTCTGGACGCCCGGCAGCCCGTTGGAATCGCCAAGCTGAAGGTCGAACAGCACCGCCGATAGGTTGCCGACGGACTGGACCCGCCGCACCGCCTCGGCCAGCGAGCCCGCCTCGAACACGGTGGCGGCCGGAAAGCGCACCCTGATGGCCAGCGCCAGCCCGTGCCGGACCAGCGCGTGATCGTCCACCACGAGCAGCCGAGGCGCGGCACCCGCAAGACCGGCCTGTCCGAACACGCCCCCCGCGCGCACCGGATTGAGCCCATAGCGTCCATGATGACCCATGTGGGACCTCCGCCGCTTGCATCTTGGCGGTATGGGATCCGCCTTATTTCATCGGATGAACACCTGGGAACGCAAAATGGCACGGAAATGCGGCAGCCGTGCAGGGGAAGGGCACGGCTGCCGCCAAGACGCCCGGCAGCGGGGAGGGGCCGGGCCAGTGCCGATGCGGAAACAGTCCGGCAGGGAGCGCCGAATGGACGTCCCCAGTCCTGGAGTTTGGGGATCCGCTCCTGCGGGCAATCGCTTCAAGGCCCGTGGAAGCCGTCGGACTGGCCCCGCATTCCTGGTGAAGAACCGCCGCCATGGACCCCTGTGCCGCGCAACGGACGCGATATGTCGAAAGCGGGCCCGGATCGTGTCCCGTGCCGTGGCAGGCAGAAAGCGGAAACCGCCTCGCCAACCGGGGCACCCCCACGGATCCGCCTCTACTCCCGCTTCGCGTTGAAGAGTTCCGCCCTCCTCGCGTTGTATCCCTGTAACGAGGACCAACGGCGGATGAGGCGGCGGGAAATGGCTTGGCGGGCCGGGTTCAGTGCCCTGGCAATTCTTACGGCGACGCTTCTGACGACGGCTCTGACGATGGCCCCCACGGCGCGGGCGGCCAGCGTCGATTGCTGGCTGCTCGACGGCGACAAGCTGGACCAGGCGCGCGACCGGGGGCTCTGCCAGGACGCCTTCTCCCGCAACTCCAAGGCCGGCAGCCCGCCCGTCATCACGGCAAAGGCGGCGCCGATCCCCACCGCCAAGCCCACGCCCCCGAAACGCACCGCCTCCAAGGCCAAGTCCACGCGGACGGCGAAGGCCCCTCCCCCGCGCAGCAACCTCTCCACCGCGTCCGCCCCCGCCCGTCCGGCCGACGTGGATTTCCTGACGCAGTTCCAGCGCGACTGGAATTCGCTGATGAAGGCGCTGGGCGCCGAAGCCCCCCGCCGCTGACACGCCCCCTTTCCAGGCCGGCGCCTGTTGTGCAAATCTCCCCGGAACGATTCAAAAAGAATCCACGATTCAAAAGAACCTGGAGAGGGTTATGATCAAGTCGCGCGCCGCCGTCGCCTGGGCGGCCAACCGCCCGCTGGACATCGAAGAGGTCGAGGTCGCCGCGCCCAAGCAGGGCGAGGTGCTGGTCCGCATCGTCGCCACCGGCGTCTGCCACACCGACGCCTACACCCTGTCCGGCAAGGATTCGGAGGGCGTGTTCCCGTCCATCCTCGGCCACGAGGGCGCCGGCATCGTGGAGGAGGTCGGGCCGGGCGTCACCTCGGTGCAGGTCGGCGACCACGTGATCCCGCTCTACACGCCGGAATGCGGCAAGTGCAAATTCTGCTTGTCCGGCAAGACCAACCTGTGCCAGGCGATCCGCGCCACCCAGGGCAAGGGCCTGATGCCCGACGGCACCACGCGCTTCACCGCGCGCGGCCAGCAGGTCTTCCACTACATGGGCACCTCCACCTTCTCCGAATACACGGTCCTGCCGGAGATCGCGGTGGCGAAGATCAACAAGGCCGCCCCGCTGGAGAAGGTCTGCCTGCTCGGCTGCGGCGTCACCACCGGCATGGGCGCCGTGATGAACACCGCCAAGGTGGAGCCCGGCGCCACCGTCGCCATCTTCGGGCTGGGCGGCATCGGCCTGTCGGCGATCATCGGCGCGGTGATGGCCAAGGCCTCGCGCATCATCGGCATCGACATCAACCCCGACAAGTTCGAGATCGCCAAACAGCTGGGCGCCACCGACGTCATCAACCCCAAGGACTACGACCGCCCGATCCAGGAGGTTCTGGTCGAGATGACCGACGGCGGCGTGGACTACAGCTTCGAATGCATCGGCAACGTGCAGGTCATGCGCGCCGCGCTGGAATGCTGCCACAAGGGCTGGGGCGAGTCGGTCATCATCGGCGTCGCCGGTGCCGGCGAGGAGATCAGCACCCGTCCGTTCCAGCTGGTCACCGGCCGCGTCTGGCGCGGGTCGGCCTTCGGCGGCGTGCGCGGCCGTTCCGAGCTGCCGGATTACGTCGAGCGCTACCTGAAGGGCGAGTTCGAACTGGACACCTTCATCACCCACACCATGGGCCTGGAGGACATCAACCACGCCTTCGACCTGATGCACGAGGGCAAGAGCATCCGCTCCGTCATCCTCTACAACCAGTGAGGCCGGCATGGAGCAACTTTCAGCCAACAAATCCTTCGGCGGCTGGCACAAGCGCTTCCGGCACCGTTCCTCGGTGCTCGGCTGCGACATGGTGTTCGCCGCCTTCCTGCCCCCGCAGGCGGAGACGGGGCGCGTCCCCGTCCTCTACTGGCTGTCCGGCCTGACCTGCACGGACGAGAACTTCATGCAGAAGGCCGGCGCCATGCGGACGGCGGCGGAGCTGGGCATCGCCATCGTCGCGCCGGACACCAGCCCGCGCGGCCCCGACGTGCCCGGCGACCCGGACGGCGCCTGGGACTTCGGCCACGGCGCCGGCTTCTACGTCAACGCCACGCAGGAGCCCTGGGCCACCCACTACCGCATGCACGACTACGTCGTGAATGAGTTGCCGGCGCTCGTGGAGGCGGAACTCCCCGTCTCCGACCTCCGCTCCGTGTCCGGCCATTCCATGGGCGGCCACGGCGCGCTGGTCTGCGCGCTGCGCAATCCGGGGCGCTACCGTTCCGTCTCCGCCTTCGCGCCCATCGTCAACCCGGCCGCCGTCCCCTGGGGTGAGAAAGCCTTCGGCCGCTTCTTCGGCCAGGACTGGGCGCAATGGCTGGAATGGGACAGCTGCGCCCTGATCGCCCGCACCCCAAAAGATCAGGCGCAGGAACGTCTCCCCATCCTGATAGACCAGGGCGACGCCGACAGCTTCCTGCAAACCCAGCTGAAGCCCGAAGCCCTGCAACAGGCGGCCTCGGCGGCCAACCACCCGCTGACGCTGCGCATGCAGCCCGGCTACGACCACAGCTATTTCTTCATCGCCAGCTTCATTGACGACCACCTGCGCCACCACGCGCAAGCGTTGTTGGCATAGCGACCACCCGGCGCCCCGCCAAAGAAAGCAAACATTCGCCAAGACTCGACACCGATTAGAGGCGGCACGCACCGGCTATTGAGTTCACGCCACCCCTGCGTCCTGGGAGTAAAATCACTTCCCCGGTGGATTTCACCACCGGCGAAAGGCTCCCAGGACTCAGGGAGGTGCCTCATGAAGTTTGCAATGATCGCAACGAGCATTCTGGTTCTGGCTGGAACGGCACCCGCCGCCGTCGCTCAAACGGCCACACCGTCGGACACTCACAAAATGGTGACGCCAACGGAGTTGACTTGGTCTGCCGCTCCGCCGGTCCTACCGAAGGGAGTGCAACTCGCCGTGCTGTATGGCGACCCGGCCAAGGCGGGGCCCTTCGTCATGCGGCTGAAGATACCGGCCAACCAGCATCTTCCCGCGCACACGCATCCCGTCGACGAACTTGTCACGGTAATCTCGGGCACGTTCAAGCTCGGCATGGGCGGCCAAATGGATAAGAACAAGACACAACCCCTGCCGGCGGGCAGCTTCTTCGCCCTTGCGCCCGGCGCGCCCCACTTCGCCTACATCGACGAGGAAACCGTGGTTCAGATCGCCACGAACGGCCCCTGGGGCCTGACATACGTGAACCCGAGCGACGATCCGCGCCAAAAAACCCAATAAGCCAAAACCCAACAAAGCCTCGACACGCTCACTGGGAAGGGTACCCCAACGCCCTTCCCCATCCTTGACGTGCACCACGCGCATATATAGGATCAAAGTCCTTTATTGCTTCCGGGAGGACGGACCATCACCGTCGCGCTGGGGTTCCGCCGAGGCAAGACCTGCATCCCCCGCGACCGCACGCAGGGCTTGGCGGCACTCGGCTTCTCCCACCCAACCCTAGTGGCGGCCTGGAACCGCTCCGACCCCAAATGCCTGGACAGTTGCGTCCTCCGCTACGCCCAGGACGGCCGCGCCCCCACCGAAGGCCCCGACGCGCGGGACGGCCCACCGCCGATCACCTGTGAGGAAGGCCGCCTCGTCCCCCGCTCGCCCTACCCGGACGAGGTCTGGGCCCGCGTTGCCCGCCTGATCGCCGCCGGCTACTCACCGACCGAAGCCGGACAGAAGGTCGGCATGCACCGCACCACCATCTGGGGCGCCTGGCAGGAGCACACCGATTTCCGCTACCGCACCTACTGGGAATACGTATCGCTGGTCCGCGAGGCCCGCGCCAAACTCCGCCGGCACAACGCCCTGCTCGCCCCCTCCTGGACTCTGCCGCCGGATGATGAAGGCCGGTTGGACCGTCCGTTGCCGCCTATTATCCCGGATAACACGGGCCCCCACCCTAACCCTTCCCCGCTGCGCAGGGGAGGGAACTCCGCCGCTTCGCCCAAACTCCCTCCCTTGCGCAGCGGGGGAGGGAAGGGGCCCACGGCAAAGCCGTGGGAAGGGTGGGGGCAACACTCCGACAATCATTCGCCCACGCATCGTTGTGCACCCACTGCACAACATACGCCTACCTACAAACCCCAGCATCCCCCTGACACCAAACGTCAATCCGCCCCAAAACCCCGTTGTGCAGATTCGAAAACCTCCGAAATCTGCACAACGGTGCACAATGAGGCGGTGCACAATGGGGCGATGCACAATGGGAACGCGGCCCCGGCCGCCTCAGGTGCGCCCCTTGTCCAGCCACTTCTCCACGACCGGCGGCTGATACTCGGCGAAGGCATCCAGGATCGCCTCGCCGCTCTCCTCCACGACCAGCATGCTGCGGTGCTTGGGCTTCATGAACTGCTCCCCGGCCACATGGTCGAGGAAGCCGGCCAGCCCATCGTAGAATCCCGCCGCGTTGAGCAGGCCGCAGGGCTTGTCGTGGCGGCCGAGTTGCGCCCAGGTCCACACTTCGAAAATCTCTTCCAGGGTGCCGATGCCGCCGGGCAAGGCGACGAACCCGTCCGACAGCTCGGCCATCAGCGCCTTGCGCTCGTGCATGGAACCGACGACGCGCAGGTCCTGCACGCCCATGTGCCCGACTTCCTTGTCCATCAGGAACTGCGGGATGATGCCGGTCACCGTGCCGCCGGCCGCCAGCACCGCGTCGGAGATCCGCCCCATCAGGCCGGTTCGCCCGCCGCCGTAGACCAGACCGATGCCGCGCTCGGCCAGCAGGCGGCCGAACCGCTCCGCCGCTTCACCGTAAGCCGGGTTCGTGCCGGGGTTCGACCCGGCGTAGACGCAAATACGCATGGATTGTCTCAAATCGAAGGTTCAGCGCACGCGGGTGGCGCGGAACAGGTGGGTGGGATTCACGAACTCGTCCTGCGCGGCGATCAACTGAAGCTCGCGCGTGCCGAGACGGCGCGTGGTCAGGAAAATGGCGTAGATCGCCGCCGCCGCCTGCTCCAGCGCGTGGACGGGATCGTAGGCCTTCAGATAATGGGCCAGGAACAGGGCGGCCACCGCGTCGCCCGACCCGCTGGGCGCGGGGTCGAGCGGCAGGCGCGGGGTGGAAATCAGCCAGGCGCCGTCCGTGTCGTCGGCCAGCATTTCGATGCTGTCGGCGGGGGCGTCCTTGCGCGTCAGGCTGGTGACCAGCACCAGACGCGGCCCACGCGCCCGCAGCGCGGCGGTGGCGGCCAGCGCGTCCTCCAGCGTATCCACCTTGCGGTCGGTCAGATACTCCAGCTCGAACTGGTTCGGCGTCAGCAGGTCCGCCGCCGGGACGGCGTGCTCCTTGATGAATTCGGGCAGGCCCGGCCGCACGAAGAAGCCACGCCCGACATCCCCCATCACCGGGTCGCAGGCGTAGACGGCGCGCGGGTTGGCGGCCTTCACGCGGCCCGCCGTCTCGACGATCACCTGCCCCAGCCCGACATCCCCCATGTAGCCGGACAGGATCGCGTGGCAGTTGGGCAGCACGCCGCGCGCGGCGATGCCGTCGATGACGTCGGCGATGTGCTCGGCCGTGAAGACCTGCCCGGTCCATTCGCCGTAGCCGGTGTGATTGGAGAACTGCACCGTGTTCACGGCGATGGCGTCGAAGCCCAGCCGTTGCAGCGGGAACACCGCGGCCCGGTTGCCGACATAGCCGTACGCGACGTGGGATTGAATCGAGAGGACGGTCTTCATGGCGGAAAGCCTAAGCCAACGGGCCGCCGCCGTAAACCGTTCAGCCCCGTGACAAGGCCGACATGCGTCAATGACGCACCTTGCGACGCACCGCGCAGCACCGCCGCGCCCATCCCTATGAAAAAGTGCGCCTCACCACCCCGGTCACGGTATTGGCTCAATGTCTACATCGCATTTTTCATTTCACTCCTGACATTCCACTTGGATTCGCGAAACCAAAAAGCTCTTTGCGCAGTAATATTCGAAGCATACCTTCAGGCCCGCGAACGGATTTTCTTCGGGAGAGGGTCATGGCGATCGAGTTCAACCGCATGAAGCTGCGCCGGAAAGGCAACGCCCCGGTTCAGCTGGCGGGCAACGCGGTCCTGCACCTCGACGGCGGCATCGACCTGTTCGGCGACGCCATGGACCACGCCGCCACCATCGGCGCGTCGGTGGAGGGGGCCGACGCCATGAAGCCGCTGGCGGATCTGCCGCCGGAGCAGGTGACGGCCGCCGACTGCACCGGCTGCTCGCTTGCCGCCGCGTCCGGCCCGTCCTGCCGCTGCCTTCAGGTGGACCGTTTCCGGGTGGGGGAGCACACCTCGCTCGCCCCGATGATCCTGCGCCCCGGCCTGCCGGTCGCCATCCACCGCCACGCCGAAGCCGACGTGACCCGCAACCTGTGGCGCGAGTTCGCCGTCTTCCGCGCCGTCCGCGCGCTGGGCAACGTGCAAGCGGCATGATCCGCATGGACTCCCCTTTCTGCTGCGGTTACTCCTGACCCGCAGACCGCGACAAGAAGGGGGAAACCGCCATGGCCACAACCGTCCGCCCGCGCCGTAGCGTGCTCTACATGCCGGGCTCCAACGCCCGGGCGCTTGAGAAGGGTCGGACGCTTCCCGCCGATGGCCTGATCCTCGATCTGGAGGACGCCGTCGCCCCCGACGCCAAGGCCGAGGCGCGCGCCACCATCAAGGCCGCCATCGCCGTCGGCGGCTACGGCGGCCGGGAACTGGTCGTCCGCACCAACGGCCTGAACACCCCCTGGGGCTACGACGACCTCGTGATGGCCGCGACCAGCGGCGCCGACGCCGTGCTGCTGCCCAAGGTCGAAAGCCCGGACATGGTGCGGCAGGCCGAGGCCGTGCTGCGCGCCAACGGCTCGCCCGACTCCCAGTCCATCTGGTGCATGATGGAAACCCCGCTCGGCATCCTGAACGCCAGGGAGATCGCCGGGGCGTCGCCGAAGCTCGGCGGGCTCGTGCTGGGCACCTCCGACCTCGCCAAGGACCTGCACGCCGCCCACACGCGCGACCGGCTGCCGATGATCACCAGCCTGGGGCTCTGCCTGTTGGCCGCGCGGGCCTATGGGTTGGCCGTGCTGGACGGCGTCCACCTCGACCTGAACGACGACGAGGGCTTCGCCCAGTCCTGCCGCCAGGGCCGCGAGCTGGGCTTCGACGGCAAGACCCTGATCCACCCGAAAACCATCGCCGCCTGCAACGCGGCCTACGCCCCCAGCGCCGACGAGGTCGCCGTCGCCCACCGCATCATCGCGGCGCACGCCGAGGCCGCCGCCCAGGGCAAGGGCGTCGTGCTGGTGGACGGCAAGCTGGTGGAGAACCTCCACGTCGAAAATGCCCGGCGCCTCGTGGCGCTGGCCGAAGCCATCGATGCCCTGGGGCAGTAAAGGCTGAGCGGCGGGGGCCGAGCGGCCCCCACCTCCGACACTACGCGGGTTCCAGTTCCAGAACGCGGCGCGGGGCGGCGGGATCGGCTGGCTCCGCCCTCCCCTCCGTCGCCGCTCCGGTCGCCGGGCAGATCAGGTCGCAGAGCTGGCGCAGCCGCCGGAAGCTCAGATCCCGGTCGAGCGCCGACGCCGCGTGGCTGCCCAGCGCCTGCAACGTCTTGCGCACCGCGGCCTCGTCATCGCCGAAGCCGTAGTTCTCCACGAAGGCGTGGAACTCGGCCTGATCGCTCTTCGAGGCCCGCAGCAGCGTTTCGAGCTGAAGGATCGTGCGCACCCCGTGGCTGCGCAGGAAGAGGAAGGCGTCCCCTTTCGCCACCAGCAGAAGCTGCGCCTGCCCGACCCAGTCGATGCATTGCTCCAGCCCGAAGGGCGTCTTCAGATAGATCTCGATGGGATTGACGTGGGCCAGCGCGTAGGCGTCGTCCACCCACAGCTCGCGCAGGCGCACGGCGGTGTCGTAGCTGATGCCCTCGATGACGGTCAGGGACGGAGGCTGCGTGTTGTTGGCGATGGACTTCTTCTTGCGCAACGCCCACTCGGTCACCGTCTCGAACATCTCGATGGAGAAGTAGCCGGTGAAGAAGCCGATCACCGGCAGGCTCTGGTCCAGCCCCAGCTGGCCGAGGCTGTCCATCCCGCTGTGCATGGCATGGTTGACGAAGATCGACAGCACCATGCCGAACAGCATGTACAGGCAGATGCGGTAAATGGTGGTCGGCCCGATGTCGCGCGCCTGGGCACGGCGCAGCAGATGTTGCAACGACCACAGGAACGCCCCCAGGAACGCCGCCTGCATCATCAGAAAGCTGGTCGCGGCCTGCTGCTGGGCATCCTTGCCGACCAGGGTGCCGTACAGGATCTCGTACTTCTGAAAGGACACCTCGTCCGACGTGTCGAGAACCAGCAGCGACGATCCGACGATCACGATCACCGTGAACATCAGCGTCGGAATAACGTAGCCGTGCACGCCCTGGGTCTGCTCGTGCTTTTCCATCACCTTCCCGTAATCGGCGCCGGTGATGGCCGGAAAAGCCTGCTTCAGCGCCTCCGCCTCCGTCGTGATCCGGTCATTCAGCATCTTCGGCCAGACGAAGCCCGAAACAATCGCAAAGCAGGCGAACAACAGCATTACAGAAAAGTCGAACCACATCATGGCGACCCCAGCATACCGGCGTATGCATTATTTTGGAAACTCTGGAATTATCGCAATTTTTCTTTTGTTCCGCCAATAAAAAGGGCCGACAAAGACGGTTTGGTTCGCCGCCACCTCCGAATTGGCGCGGCTCGCGGAATTCACCTCCCCGTTCGGAACCAACTTGCGCCCTCCCCGGTTTCAGGCACGTGGCAGAGGTGGAGGTTGAAGATGGCCTCGAAGGACAACGGGCGCACGTCGAACCGCGGCTTCGCGTCGATGGATCGCGACCGGCAACGTCAGATCGCCAGCAAGGGCGGGGAAAGCGTGCCGGCCGATAAGCGCAGTTTCTCAAAGAACCCAGAACTCGCCGCGGAGGCTGGCCGCAAAGGCGGACGCAGCGTCCCGGCATCCTCGCGCAGCTTTTCGCGCAACCCGTCGCTTGCGGCCGAGGCCGGCCGGAAGGGCGGTCAGGCCAGCCACGGCGGCCGGGGCGCAGCCGCCCGTCCGGATGGAGGCGACTGACGCACCCCGAAACGGAAAAGCCCCCCTCCTGGGGAGGAGGGGGGCTTTTCCGTAACGGACCTTGGAACGGCGCCGATCAGGAGGCGAGCTTGTCCAGCTCGCGCAGGATCGAGTCGCCCATGACGGTGGTCGAGCAGCGGGCCATGCCCGGCGCCATGATGTCTGCCGTGCGCATGCCGCCGGACAGCACGTTCTGCACCGCCTTCTCCAGCAGCCCGGCGTCTTCCGCCAGGTCGAAGGAGTAGCGGAGCGCCATGGCGAAGGACAGCAGCGTGGCGCAGGGGTTGGCCAGATCCTTGCCCGCGATGTCCGGGGCCGAGCCGTGGACCGGTTCGTACATGGCCTTGCGGTTGCCGTTGGCGTCCGGAGCGCCGAGCGAGGCCGACGGCAGCATGCCGAGCGAACCCGTCATCATCGCCGCCTCGTCCGACAGGATGTCGCCGAACAGGTTGTCGGTGACGATCACGTCGAACTGCTTGGGGTTCTTCAGCAGCTGCATGGCGCCGTTGTCGGCGTACATGTGCTCCAGCGTGACGTCCGAGAACTCCTCCTGGTGGAGCTTGGTGACTTCCTGCCGCCACAGGAGGCCCGACTCCATCACGTTGGCCTTCTCCATCGAGTGGACCTTGTTGCCGCGCTTGCGCGCCAGCTCGAAGGCCACGCGGGCCACGCGGCGGATCTCGGAGGTGGTGTAGACCTGGGTGTTGACGCCGCGACGCTCGCCGTTGCCGATGTCGGTGATGCCGCGCGGCTCACCGAAATACACGCCGCCGGTCAGCTCGCGCACGATCATGATGTCGAGACCCTTGATGATCTCGGGCTTCAGGCTCGACGCATCGACCAGCGCGTCGAACACCACGGCCGGGCGCAGGTTGGCGAACAGCCCCAGCTCCTTGCGCAGGGTCAGCAGGCCGGCTTCCGGACGCTTGGTGTAGTCGGAGGGGTTGTCCCACTTCGGGCCGCCGACGGCGCCCAGCATCACCGCGTCCGAGGCCAGCGCATCGGCCAGCGTCGCGTCGCTGAGCGGAACGCCGTAGGCGTCGATGGCCGCGCCGCCGACCAGCCCCTCGGTGACGTCGAAGGTCACGTTGCGCTTGCGGTCCATCCAGTCGATGACCCGGCGCACCTGGCGCATGACCTCGGGACCGATCCCGTCACCAGGCAAAAACAGAAGCTTCTTATTGGCGGGCATGGCGCACGCACTCCCCGTTTTGGAGACTTCGTCAAGAGGTTCTATCGGTGGACCCGGCGCCTGGGAAGTGGCCCCAAAGCGCTAAGCCCACAAGCACCGTGGGTCCAATCAGCCCCACAGCCAGGGCTGGCCGCCGGCGCGCTGCTTGGCCTCGAACGAATCGATGGCCGCCGACTGCTGCAGCGTCAGCCCGATATCGTCCAGGCCGTTGATCAGGCAATGCTTGCGGAACGGATCGACCTCGAAGCTGATCTTGCCGCCGTCCGGACCGGTGATCTCCTGCTTCTCCAGATCCACCGTCACGATGGCGTTGGAGCCGCGCGAGGCGTCGTCCAGCAGCAGGTCCACCTGCTCCTTCGGCAGCTTGATCGGCAGGATGCCGTTCTTGAAGCAGTTGTTGAAGAAGATGTCCGCGAAGCTCGGCGCGATGATGCAACGGATGCCGAAGTCGGCCAGCGCCCACGGCGCATGCTCACGCGAGGAGCCGCAGCCGAAATTGTCGCCCGCAACCAGGATCTTGGCGCTGCGGTAGGCCGGCTTGTTGAGGACGAAGCTGTCGACCTCCTTGCCTTCGGGCGTGTAGCGCATCTCGTCGAAGAGGTGCTTGCCGAGCCCGGTCCGCTTGATGGTCTTCAGGAATTGCTTGGGAATGATCATGTCGGTGTCGACATTGATCATCGGCAGCGGCGCCGCAACACCGGTGAGAACCGTAAACTTTTCCATCGCCAGAATCCTGTCGCGCTAAGAGGCGCAAGCATGTGCATGCAGAGGTCCGGTGAATAGCAGACCCGTCCCGCCATTGCCAGAGGAAGCTTGCCGGGACGCCCGCGCGCACAGCGCGAAAACGCATGGGCAGCCACAACAGAACGCAATGATCTTACCCGCAATGATCCTGCCCTCTGAGACTTTGCCCGCAACTTTGCCACAGCGTTGCGGCCTTGATGCGGAACGTCCCCTCGCCTACCAAGGGGCCACCAACCGCCACGGTCCAGTCCCTCCCATGCCGATCCTGTCCATCGACGATCCCCGCGCGCGCCGGGCAGCGCTCGCCTTCCTGGTGCTGGCCCCTCTGCTTTACGGCCTGCTGGCGTTGGCGCTGGGCATGGATGCCAACTGGGATCTGCGGAACTACCACTGGTACAACGCCTACGCCTTCCTGACCGGCCGCCTGGGCATCGACCTGCTGCCGGCGCAGATGCCCACCTTCTACAACCCGCTGCTGGACGTTCCGTTCTATCTGCTGGCCAGCACTCTGCCGGCGCCGGTGGCCGGCTTCATCTGGGCCGCCTTGCAGGGGCTGAACCTGTCGCTGCTGTTCCTGCTGGCCCACACCACCCTGCGCATCGGAACGCCGGGGCAGCGGGTGGCGCTGGCGGCGGTGCTGGCGCTGATGGGCGGGCTCGGCGGCGGGACGCTGGGGCTGCTCGGCACCACCTTCCACGACAACATGGTCAGCCTCGGCGTGCTCGGCGCGCTGGTGGTGATCGCCGGCGGGCTTCCGGGCCTGCTCGACGGGCCGGCGCCACGGGCCTTCGGGCGGGTCGCGCTGGCGGGCGTTCTGGCCGGGGCGGCCATGGGGCTGAAGAACCCGACGGTCATCTACGCGGTCGGCCTATGCCTCGCCTTCCTGGTGCTGCCGGCGCGGCCCTGGCGGCGGCTGTGGCTGGCCTTCTTCTTCGGGATCGGCGTGCTGGGGGGCCTTGCCCTGTTCGCCGGATTTTGGATGGCGCACCTGTGGCACGACTACGGGAACCCGGTGTTCCCGCACATGAACCATGTGTTCAAGTCGCCCTTCGCGGCCATCTCCGATTACGTCAACGTCGGCTTCTTCCCGGCCTCCACGCTGGAGAGGCTGTTCTTCCCCTTCTTCTTCACCTTCGCCCCGCTGAAGGTCGGCGAGGTGCCGTTCCTCGACCTGCGCGTCCTGATCCTGTTCGTGCTGGTGCCGGTGGCGGCGGCTCTGGCACTGCTGGCGACGGTGTTCCGGCTGCGGTCGGAGCCGCTGGCCGATCCGGCGGCGTCCCGCTTCCTGCTGACGGCCATGGCGGTGACCTACGCGCTGTGGGTCGTCATGTTCTGCATCTACCGCTATCTGGTGCCGCTGGAGATCCTGGGGCCGGTCGCCATCGTCATGGCGGCGGGACTGCTGCCGGTGGCGCGCACCGCGAAGCTGGCGGTGGCCGGCGTCCTGCTGGTGCTGGCCCAGGCGACCATGCAGCCGGCCGACTGGGGCCGCGTGCCGTGGAGCGCCCGCTGGGTCGAGGCCGAGGTGCCGCCCATCGAGGCGCCCGAGGACACCATGGTGCTGATGGCCGGCTACTGGGCGATCTCCCACGTTATTCCGGAGTTCCCGGCCCGCGTGCGCTTCGTCCGCATCCAGTCGAACTTTCTCCAGCCGGACTCCGTGGGGAACGGTTACCTCGCCCTGCTGAAGGACAAAGTTGGGGCGCACCGGGGCCGCTTCCTGATGCTGAGCACCGTTCCGGACACCGCCGGGGCGGCCAAGGCGGCGGCTCTGCTGGGATTGCGGGTGGATCAGCAGGATTGCCGCGCGATTCCCAACAATTTGGGGGAGCCGCTCAACCTGTGCGCGGTCCAGCGCGTGACGATGGATTAAAGACTGGGTTTGTGGTGTTTATCCGACCATCAGCATCGTTTTGACGCAAACGCCCCCCGAGGCAAACGCCCATGACCGTCTCCACCATCGACCGCCCGGCTCCCTCCGTGACCGCGCCCCGCGGCACGGCTCCCGTCGTCGCCGTGCTGATCCCCTGCTACAACGAGGAGGCGGCGATCGAGGCGGTCGTCCGTAACTTCCAGGCGGCGCTGCCGGACGCAACGGTCTACGTCTACGATAACAACTCCTCCGACCGGACGGTGGAAAAGGCCAAGGCGGCCGGCGCCGTGGTCCGGCACGAGCCGTTGCAGGGCAAGGGCAACGTCATGCGCCGCATGTTCTCGGACATCGAGGCCGACGTCTACGTGCTGGTGGACGGCGACGACACCTACCACGCCCCCTCGGCCCCGCTGCTGGTGCAGCGGCTGTGGGACGACCAGCTGGACATGGTCAACGGCGCCCGCGTCACCGACATCGTGAAGGCCTACCGGCCCGGCCACCGCTTCGGCAACAAGCTGCTGACCGGCATCGTGCGGCAGATCTTCGGCGACCGCATCCAGGACATGCTGTCCGGCTACCGCGTCTTCTCGCGCCGCTTCATCAAGTCCTTCCCGGCCCTGGCCAGCGGCTTCGAGACGGAAACCGAGCTGACCGTGCACGCGCTGGAGCTGCGCATGCCGATCGCCGAGATCAAGACGCCCTACAAGGACCGTCCGCCCGGCTCGCACAGCAAGCTGAACACCATCCGCGACGGCATCCGCATCCTGAAGACCATCCTGATCCTGGTGAAGGAGGAACGGCCCCTGCCCTTCTTCTTCGCCATCTTCGCGGTGCTGGCGGCGGCCTCCGTCATCCTGGCCTGGCCCATCGTGGCGACCTATTTCCAGACCGGGCTGGTGCCGCGCCTGCCCACCGCGGTCCTGTCCATGGGCCTGATGCTGCTGGGCTTCCTCAGCCTGACCTGCGGGCTGATCCTGGACACGGTCACGCTCGGCCGGCGGGAGGCGAAGCGCATGCGCTATCTCTCCATCCCCGCGCCGGGCATCCATCCCGTCCGCCGGCCGTCGGAAGGATGAGCGCCGAGGGATGAGCGATCTTCGGGCATCGCTGCTGGAAAGCCGGCTCGGCCGGCTCGCCGTGCAGTTCGGCAAGTTCGGCGCCGTGGGCGTGGTCGGCCTCGTGGTCGATACGGCGGTGGTTTACGCCCTGGTGTTCGGCGTGGGCCTGGAGTTCTTCGCCGCCCGCGTTCCGTCCTTCCTGGCCGCCGCGACGACGACCTTCGCTCTGAACCGCGCCTTCACCTTCCGGGGCGCGCGGGATGAGCCGCTGCATCGCCAGTGGGTCAAGTTCATCGCGGCGAACGCCCTTGGCGGTGCCGTGAACTACGGCGTGTCGGTCGGCCTGGAGGCCGCTTTCCTGGTGGTCGAGACGCACCCGGTCCTGGCCGTCGCTGCCGGGTCCATCGCCGGCATGTTCCTGAACTTCGCCGCGTCCAAGCATCTGGTCTTCAAGGGGGCCTGAGCGCGAACCGGCGTCAGGCCAGCCGAAGGGCGGCCCAATTGTGCATCCCCACCCAATTGTGCATCGTTGTGCAGATTGTGCAGAGGCGCCAATCTGCACAACGGCCCAAAACTCGCCTTTTCTCTTTTGCCGTCAGTACCTTGCACCGAATTGTTCGTGTGCGTTCATGTAGCAGTCGCTGCACAACGATGGATACGCAATGGGGTGGATACGCGATGGCGGGCGCACGATCCGGCGCGCGGGCGCGGATCGCCCGTTGACGCCGGAAGCGTACCGGAATTTTGCGAACCGAACAAGAACGTGCGGTTGTGGACCGCGTGTTACGGAGGCGGCAGGTCCATGGCCTCGACCACGCGGGTGTAGGGCAGGCCCGCCGTGTCGTTCAACCGGCGCACGGCGTCGGCGTCGCTGGCGTCGAACAGGCACATGCAGCGCCCCTCGCCCGGCACGAACACGCTGCGCAGATAACGCACGTCCTCGCCCTTCTCCGCCATGCTGCGGCCGGTTTCGATGGCGCGGGCCTGGGCTGCCGCGAGGTCGGTCATGCTGATGCCCTTCAGGTCGCGCTCGGCCATATAGACGGTCATGTCGGTCCTCCCCTCTGTTCAAGGTAAATGGACCATCAGCGTGCTATCGTTTTCGGGCAGTATGCCACGTCCGGCCGGCCAGGATCCCTGCGTATCCGGACATCCGGCCACCCCGGGAGTAGAGCCTCCTGCCGGTTCGAGCATGGTCCGATGATGAATTGTGCACCGCCGAAAAAACGCCGAGAATTCACAATCCCCACCTGCCCAGCTGTCGGCCCCCGGACGGGGCCTGGAGGGCTCCATGAGCAACGGAGACGTGCTGTGGGCATGGGTCGCGGGCATCCTGGTTTCGCTGGTCCTGCTTGGTGCGCTGCCGCAACACAAAGGGCCGAAGGACGCCACGGCCTATGGCGAGAACTTCACACTGCCGGAGGCGACGCTCGGCGCCGCGCAGTGGGACCTTGATGCGTGGGAGCTGACCGGCGGCACGCCACCCCGATCCAGAGCGGCCGATGCGCTGTATGACATGATGGACCTGTTCGAACGGATCGTCCCGGAACGGGAACTGCTGGACGGGAACCTGGCCATCGCGCAAGAACCGCCGAAGAATTGAGCGCCCATGGACTCCGCAGGGCACATCGCCATATAACGGCGGTCATGACCCGCGAATTCCTGAAGATGCACGGGCTCGGCAACGACTTCGTCGTGATCGACGCCCGCAAGACGCCGTATTCTCCGGCCGAGGCCGAGGTGCGCGCCATCTCCGACCGCAAAACCGGGGTGGGCTGCGACCAGTTCATCGTGATCGAGCCGGCGAAAACGACGGGCACGGCGGGATTCATGCGCATCCGCAACGCCGATGGCGGCGAGGTGTCGGCCTGCGGCAACGCCTCGCGCTGCGTCGGCTGGCTGCTGATGGAGGAGAGCGGGTCCGAACGCGTCACCTTCGAGACCAACGCGGGCATTCTGGAGGCACGGCGCGCCGGCGAAGGGCTGGTGACCGTGGACATGGGTCCGGCGCGGCTGGAGTGGAACCAGATTCCACTGGCCGGCCCGGCCGACACGCTGCGGGTCGACGTGGCCCACGGCGGCTTCGAGGGGCCGGTCGCGGTCAACATGGGCAACCCGCACGCCGTCTTCTTCGTGGACGACGCCGAAGCGGTGCCGCTGGCCGAGGTCGGCCCGGTGTTCGAAAACCACCCGACCTTCCCCGAGCGCACCAACGTGGAGTTCGCCCAGGTGCTCTCCCCCACCAGCATCCGCATGCGGGTTTGGGAGCGCGGCGCCGGCATCACGCGGGCCTGCGGCACCGGGGCCTGCGCGACCATGGTCGCGGCGGCGCGGCGCGGGCTGGTCGGACGCAAGGCCGACGTCATCCTGGATGGCGGTACCCTGACCATCGAGTGGCTTGAGGACGGCCGGGTTCTGATGACCGGCCCGATCGCGCTGAGTTTCACCGGGCGGCTGTCGCCCGAACTGGTTCACGTATGAGCGACCCGCTTTCAAAAGATCCTGAGATCGTCACCTTCGGCTGCCGTCTGAACACCTACGAGTCCGAGGTGATGCGCACCCACGCCCGCAACGCGGGCCTGGAGGACGTGGTCATCGTCAACACCTGCGCGGTCACCTCGGAGGCCGAGCGGCAGGCGCGCCAGACCATCCGCAAGCTGCGGCGCGAGCGGCCGAACGCCCGCATCGTGGTCACCGGCTGCGCCGCGCAGATCGACCCGCAACGCTACGGCGCCATGCCGGAGGTCGATCAGGTCCTGGGCAACCAGGAAAAGCTCCAGCCCGAAAGCTGGGGTCTGCCGCCGGCCGAGAAGGTGGTGGTCAACGACATCATGTCGGTCAAGGAGACCGCCGGCCACCTGATCGGCGGTTTCGAGGACCGGGCGCGCGCCTTCGTCCAGGTGCAGCAGGGCTGCGACCATCGCTGCACCTTCTGCATCATCCCCTACGGGCGCGGTCCCTCTCGGTCCGTCCCCATCGGGGCGGTGGTCGAGCAGGTGCAGGCCCTGGTCAAGGCCGGCTACAAGGAGGTGGTTCTGTCCGGCGTGGACATCACCAGCTACGGCCCCGACCTGCCGGGCACGCCGACGCTGGGGCAGATGGTGCGCCGGCTGCTGGCCCTGGTGCCGGACCTGCCGAGGCTGCGCCTGTCCTCGCTGGACTGCATCGAGATCGACGACGACCTGTGGCGGCTGATCGAGACCGAGCCCCGGCTGATGCCGCACCTGCATCTGTCCTTGCAGGCCGGCGACGACATGATCCTGAAGCGCATGAAGCGCCGGCACCTGCGGGACGACGCCGTCGCCTTCTGCCGGCGGGTGCGGACGCTGCGCCCCGACATCGTGTTCGGCGCCGACTTCATCGCCGGCTTCCCGACCGAGACCGAGGAGATGTTCGAGAACACGCTGCGGATGGTCGAGGACTGCGGCCTGACCTGGCTGCACGTCTTCCCCTACAGCCCGCGCCCCGGCACGCCGGCCGCGAAGATGCCGCAGGTGGACGGCGCCGCCCGCAAGGAGCGCGCGGCCCGGCTGCGCGCGCTGGGTGCGGAAGCCGAGGCGCGCACGCTGGCGTCGCTGGTCGGGCGCGAGGTGTCGGTCCTGATCGAGAAGGACGACCTTGGCCGCACCGAGCATTTCGCCGAAATCCGCCTGGGCACGCCCCAGCCCCCCGGCTCCGTCCTGCGCGCGGTCGTGACCGGCGTCGTGAACGGCAAGCTGACCGGTTCCCCCCTCTGACCTATCGGACACCCCATGATCCTGCGTTGGTTCGGCCGCAAGAAGCCCGAAGAGGAAGCCCGCAAGGACGAGCAGAAGCCGGCTGAAACGCCGGTCGAGACTCCCGTCGAAACGCCGGTTGAGACTGCGGTCGAGAGGGCCGCGCCCGAGACGCAGCCTGAACCGGCGCCCGAACCCACGCTGGCGCCCGACCTGCCGCCCCCGCCCGCCGTCGAGACGCCGGCCCCGCCGCCCATCGCTCCGCCGGACCAGCCGGAGGTGCGGGAGGATCGGCCCGAGGCCGTCGCCGAGGAGGCCGCTCCCGAAGTTGTCGAGGAGCCGGAAGCGCTCGACCTGACCGAGGAGGCCCCGCCGGCCCCCGTTGCGGCGCTGACCGCCGAGGAGGAGAAGCCCAAGAAGGGCTGGTTCACCCGGCTGAAGGAAGGGCTGTCGAAGTCCTCGTCCAAGCTGACCGAGGGCATCACCGGCATCTTCACCAAGCGCAAGCTGGACGACGAGGCGCTGGAGGAGCTGGAGGAGCTGCTGATCACCGCCGACCTCGGCCCGACCACGGCGGCCAAGGTGACGGCGGAGCTGGCGCGCACCCGCTTCGGCAAGGAGGTCTCGCCGGAGGAGGTCAAGACCACGCTGGCCGCCGAGGTCGCCAAGATCGTCGGCCCGGTCGCCAAGCCGCTGGAGATCAACAAGGCTCTCAAGCCGCACGTCATTCTGGTGGTCGGCGTCAACGGCACCGGCAAGACCACGACCATCGGCAAGCTGGCCCGCCAGCTGCGCGCCGAGGGCAAGACGGTGATGCTGGCCGCCGGCGACACCTTCCGCGCCGCCGCCGTCAGCCAGCTGAAGATCTGGGGCGAGCGCACCGGCTGCCCGGTGGTCGCCCGCGACACCGGCGCCGACGCCGCCGGCCTCGCCTTCGACGCGCTGGAGCAGGCGCGGCGCGAGGGCGTTGACGTGCTGCTGATCGACACCGCCGGCCGCCTCCAGAACAAAACCGGCCTGATGGAGGAGCTGCGCAAGATCGTCCGCGTCATCAAGAAGATCGACGAGACGGCGCCGCACACCACCCTGCTGACGCTGGACGCCACCACCGGCCAGAACGCCCACAGCCAAGTCGAGGTGTTCCGCGACATGGTCAACGTGTCCGGCCTGATCCTGACCAAGCTGGACGGCTCGGCGCGCGGCGGCGTGCTGGTCTCGCTGGCCGAGAAGTTCAAGCTGCCGGTCCACGCCATCGGCATCGGCGAAGGCGTGTACGACCTGCGCCCCTTCGACGCCGACCAGTTCGCCAAGTCGCTGATGGGGTTGGAAGAGGTGCGCTGACAGCACCTCCCCCTTTCGGCACAAGCCCCTTCAATCCGGGCGAAGCGGGCGCTATGTCAGGGACATGACTTACAGCGCACCGCTTCCGCCCGGCCCAGCCGGGCAATTCGACGACGCCGAATCCGCCCTGGCCCGCGTCAAAGACATTTACGACCGCAACACCGCGTATCTGCGGGACCGCTTCGCCGCCTTCACGCGGGGCGAAGATGCGGGCAGGCGGCAGCAGGCCTTCTACCCCTACGTCCAGATCACCACGGCGTCGGGCGCGGTGGTGGACACGCGGCTGGCCTACGGCTTTGTCGAGGGGACGGGGACCCACCGCACGTCGGTGACCCGGCCCGACCTGTTCGACCGCTATTACCGGGAACAGTTCTCGCTTCTGCTGCGCAACCACGGCGTCCCGCTGGAGGTCGGCGTCAGCGAGGAGTCCATCCCGATCCATTTCGCCTTCCCGCACGGGATGCACGTGGAGGGCGACCTGACGCCGGAGCGTCTGGCCCGCCTGCCCGACCTGTTCGACCTGCCCGACCTCGCCCGCATGGACGACACCATCGTCAACGGCACCTACGAGGCGGCCATGGACGCGGTGAAGCCGCTGGCGCTGTTCACCGCGCCGCGCGTGGACTTCTCGCTGCACCGGCTGCGTCACTACACGGCGACGGCACCGGAGGATTTCCAGAACTTCGTCCTGTTCACCAACTACCAGTTCTACGTGGACGAGTTCATCCGCCTGTCGCGCGAGGTGATGGAGCCCACGAGCGATCCGGACTTGGCGGCCTACCGCCGCCAGTACGACCGCTTCGTCGAACCCGGCGAGATCGTCACGCACAACCGCAACCTGGACGGCAGCGGGTCGCCGGAGGGTGTTTCTCCGGTGAACGGGTCGAAGCCGCCGCGCATGCCGCAGATGCCGGCCTATCACCTGACACGGCCGGATGGGAACGGCATCACGCTGGTCAACATCGGCGTCGGTCCGTCCAACGCCAAGACCATCACCGACCACATCGCCGTGCTGCGCCCGCACGCCTGGATCATGCTGGGCCACTGCGCGGGGCTGCGCGGCACGCAGCGGCTCGGCGACTATGTGCTGGCGCATGGCTACGTGCGCGACGACCATGTGCTGGACGCCGACCTGCCGACCTGGGTCCCCGTCCCGGCGCTGGCCGAGGTGCAGCGCGCGCTGGAAACCGCCGTGGAGCGGGTCACCGGCCTGTCCGGCTATGATCTGAAGAGCATCATGCGCACCGGCACCGTGGCGACCATCGACAACCGGAACTGGGAACTGCGCGACCACCGCGAGCCGCTGATGCGCTTCAGCCAGAGCCGCGCCATCGCGCTGGACATGGAAAGCGCGACCATCGCGGCCAACGGCTTCCGCTTCCGCGTGCCCTACGGAACGCTGCTGTGCGTGTCGGACAAGCCGCTGCATGGTCAGCTGAAGCTGCCGGGCATGGCCGACCGCTTCTACCGCGAGCGGGTGGACCAGCATCTGAAGATCGGCGTGCTGGCCATGGAGCTGCTGCGCGAACACGGGATGGACACCCTGCATTCGCGCAAGCTGCGCAGCTTCGCCGAAGCCGCGTTCCAGTAACCGGTCAGCCCGGCAACCGGTCGGCAGCTTGGCGGCGTCAGGCGGCCTTCACATCGGCCAGGAACCGGCGAACTTCCTCGCGCAGCATCTCGGCTTCCTGGGAGAGGCTGCGGGCCGCGGCGAGCACCTGGCTCGCGGCGCTGCTCGTGCTGGTCGCCGCTCCGCGGATGCCTTCCACGTTGTGCGACACTTCCTCGGTTCCGCGCGCCGCCTCGTTCACGTTGCGGCCGATCTCCTGGGTCGCGGCGCTCTGCTCCTCCACCGCTCCGGCGACGGAGGTGGACACCGCGTCGATCTCGGCGATGATTCCGCTGATCTCGGAAATCGAGTTCGCGGTGTCCGCCGCGACCTTCTGCACCTCACCGACTTGGATGCCGATGTCCTCGGTCGCCTTGGCCGTCTGGTTGGCGAGCGCCTTGACTTCGCTCGCCACCACGGCGAAGCCCTTGCCGGCTTCTCCGGCACGGGCCGCTTCAATGGTGGCGTTGAGCGCCAGCAGATTGGTTTGGCTGGCGATGCCGCTGATCAGCGCCACGACTTCGCCGATGCGCTGGCTGGCGGCGTCCAGGCCGCTCACCAGTTGGGAGGTGTGGCGTGACCGTTCCGCCGCCTTCTGGGCAATGTCGCGCGACTGGCCGGTCTGCCGGCTGATCTCGCGAATGGAAGTTCCCAACTCCTCCGAGGCGGCGGCGACGGTCTGCACGTTCGCCGAGGCTTGGGTCGAAGCGGCGGATGCGGCGGACGACTGCTGGGTCGTCTGCTCGGCAATCGCGGAGAGCGACTGCGCGGTCGCTTCCAGTTCGGTTGCCGCAGAGGCGAGCGCATCGAGAAGCCGGCGGGCATCGGCATCGAAGCGGTTCGTCAAGCCCTCGATCGTCGAGGCGCGCGCAAGCTGAGCCCGCCGCTCGACGTCCTGCTGCGCCTCAAGCTCGCGGTTGCGCACCATGTTGTCCTTGAAAACCTGCGTCGCTTGAGCGATGTCGCCGATCTCGTCCTTGCGGGCGGTACCATAAACCTCCACCGCGAGATCACCTTCCGCCAAGCGGCGGAGGCACCCGACGATGGTGCGAATGGGCACGACGATCCCCTTGCGCGAAATGACGAGCGCGATGAGGAAGCCGACCCCAATTCCCGTCGCCGCGACGAGGATCATGATCCAGCTCGCCCGGTGGTACGTCGCTTCCGCTTGTGTGGCGAGGGCCTCAGCCTCCTTGTCGCTCTTGTCCGTGTAGGCCCGAAGAGCCGATTCAAGCTTTTCAGCGGCAAGCCGGCTTAGCTTTCCTTCGTTGACGAGCTCCCGTTGAACGCTCGACAGCGCGATGGAGCCGGAGAGGGACTGCGCGCGATCGAGCGTCCCTTTCAGCTCTTCTTTGTAAACCGTGTAAGCACGTTCGATGTCCTCGATCAGGCGCGCCTCCTCCGCTTCCGCTGTTTTGCGAAGCAAGATCAGGCGTTCTTCGAGCTGCTTTTTTTGGTATTCGATAACCTCAAGGGATTCCTTGATATTTTCCCCCGACGGATCGGCAGCAATGCGGTATTCAGCCCGATTGAGGGACAACACATTCTGACGCAGCCGCGCGGCGGTGGTTCCTTCCGAGCCCGCAAGCTGAGCACCTTGCGCGGCCTCGTTGAGCGACGACAGAGACGTGACGCCCACACCCGCGATTGCGACCGCTAAAAGGGACAGAAGGCTGATGAGCCCCATGACCTTGGTCGCGATCCGCATGTTTGAAAGCTGCATACCATTGCTCCGATCAGGATCAGGGACTTCCGCCCTGAGCGTCGGAAATTCTTTCATAAGATTGAAATGAACTGTTACTGAAGGCATATCCAAAACAGATGCCTGATGCGCAATCCGCACATACTATCGTATGCTATAGACCGGTGAGACACGCTGGACGACTCACACATCGTCCATCGCGCACCGTTGACTTAGTCCAGTGCCTTAGTCTACATCGCCGCCATTCGAGAGCGGGCGGACCATGGCGAAGACGGTCAACATTCACGAAGCGAAAACCCACCTCTCGCGGCTGCTGGAACAGGTGTCGCGGGGTGAGGAGGTCATCATCGCCAAGAGCGGCAAGCCCATCGCGCGGCTGGTCGCCATCGACGATGGGCCGGCCGACCGCGCGCCGGGCGTCGCCAAGGGGCAGTTCGCCGTCACCGCCGCCTTCTTCGACCCGCTGTTCGACGACGAGCTGGGGTGGCAGTGATGCGGATCCTGCTCGACACGCACGCGCTGCTCTGGTGGCTGCTGGACGACCCGCAACTGTCGCGCAAAGCGCGGGCGGCCATCGCCAACGGTGGGAACGAGGTGCTGACCAGCACGGCCTGCGCGCTGGAAATCGCCACCAAGGTCCGGCTCGGCAAGCTGCCGGAGGCGGCCGTGCTGGTGGATAAGCTGGACGATTTCCTGGTCCGCAGCCGCATCGGGGTGCTGGACGTGACGCTGCCGCACGCGCTGCTGGCCGGAAGCCTCGATGCTCTGCTGAAGGACCCGGTGGACCGCATCCTGGCGGCGCAAAGCCGCATCGAGGCCATGCCGCTGGTCACCGCCGACCCGGTCTTCGACGGGTTGAGCGTCGAGACCCTCTGGTGAGTTTTCCTTGATGACCCATTGCCCCCTCCGAAAGGGTAGGCGCCAAACACAGCCCAAGCCCCATCTTGCGGTGCGGTGCAACGGCGGAGCGGAGGCGGGATGAGGGTGCGTGACGGTTGGCTGGCGGCGTGCGTGCTGGCGCTGATGAGCGTATCGGCGCAAGCGCAGGATCAAGCGACGCCGGAGCAAGGGACGCCGGATCAAAGAGCACTGGAGCCGGCCGGCCCGTCCATCGGATTCTGGATCGACAACGACCTGTTCGGCGGCGGCACCGACCGTTATTACACCAACGGTTTCCAGTTCTACTATTTCTCCGGCGACCGGCCGACCTACGGCAACCTCGACTGGCTGGCGCGGCTGGTGCCCTGGATCGGGCCGGAGGGCGTGCGACGCTACGGGTTTGCCATCGGGCAGAACATCTACACGCCGAGCGACATCACGCGCCCCGTGCCGAACCCGAACGACCGGCCCTACGCCGGGTGGCTGTACGGGCGGATCTCCTTGATTTCCGAAGTGCCGCGCCATGTGGACCGGCTGGACCTCGACCTCGGCGTGGTCGGGCCGGCCTCTCTGGCGGAGCAGACGCAGAAGGCGGTGCACGAGATCGTGCGCGGCGCCAAGGATCCCAAGGGCTGGGACTATCAGCTGCGCAACGAGCCGGGCGTCGTGCTGAGCTACGAGCATGTCTGGCGCGACGAGCGGCCCAGCCGTTTCGGGCCTTTCGAGGCGGACTTCAGCCCGCATGTGGCGGCCAGCGTCGGCAACGTGCTGACCTTCGCGGCGGTGGGGGCGACGGTGCGGCTGGGCGGCAACATGCCGGCGCCGGTCGGCGCGCTGGTCATGCGCCCGACCATGAGCATCCCCTATCAGGAGGGCAGCGACCAGCGGGCCGGGCGTCCAGCCTTCGCGTGGTACGTCTACGCCAGCGCCGAGGCGCGCGCGGTCGCCCGCAACATCTTCCTGGACGGCAACAGCTACGAACCGGGGCCATCGGTGGACAAGCACCCGCTGGTTGGCGGGCTTCAGGTCGGGTTGACGCTGCGGTACGGGAGTTTCGGGTTCACCTACGCCCAGAACATTCTGACGCCGGAGCACAAGGGGCAGAAGTCCGCGACCAATTACGGGTCGGTGCGGGTGTCGTTCCAGTTCTGACGCCGTTCCGGCCCTCGTCCCCGCCATGCCCGTTGCAAGGCTGGGCCGCCGGAAGCGGTAGGAACTCGCCACACGAAAGGAATGAGGACCGCGCTCTTGTGTGAGGGATGCCACGGGCGCGCCGCTTCCCCCCTTTATCGAAGGGCCGGTTCGGGCTATGTCAGGGGCATGAACCAGTACGCGCGACTGCTGATCGAGGCCGGCCCGCTCGCCGCCTTCTTCATCGCCAATTCCCAGGCCGGCATCATGATCGGCACGGCCGTCTTCATGGCCGCGACGACGGTGTCGGTCATCGTGTCCTGGCACTTCGAACGCAAGGTGCCGATCATGCCGGTGGTCGGCGCCGCCTTCGTGCTGCTGTTCGGCGGGCTGACGCTGTGGCTTCAGGACGACCTGTTCATCAAGATCAAGCCGACGCTGGTCAACCTGCTGTTCGCCACCGTACTGTTCGTCGCGCACGTCACGCACCGCAACGTGCTGAAGCGCATCCTGGGCACCGTGCTGAACCTGACGGACGAGGGCTGGCGGACGCTGGCCATCCGCTGGGCGTGGTTCTTCCTGCTGCTGGCCGCCATGAACGAGGCGGTGTGGCGGACCATGAGCACCGACGCCTGGGTGAACTTCAAGGTGTTCGGCATCATGCCGCTGACGCTGCTGTTCAGCGCGTTCCAGGCGCCGCTGATCCTGCGCCATCAGGTTCCCGAGGAATCCGCCGAGAAGCCGACCGCATGAGCCCCAATCCAATGAACCGGGCCTACCCGCGCGACCTGATCGGTTACGGCGCCCGGCCGCCGCACGCCAACTGGCCGGGCGGCGCGCGGGTGGCGGTGCAGTTCGTCATCAACTACGAGGAAGGCGGCGAGAACTGCGTCCTGCACGGCGATGCGGCGTCGGAAGCCTTCCTGTCGGAAATCGTCGGCGCTCAGCCTATCCCGGGCATGCGGCACATGAACATGGAGTCGATCTACGAATACGGCTCCCGCGCCGGGTTCTGGCGGCTGCACCGGATGTTCACCGAGCGGCACATGCCAGTCACCGTCTACGGCGTCGCCATGGCGCTGGAGCGCAACCCGGACGCCGTCCAGGCCATGCTGGAAGCGGGGTGGGAGATCGCCACCCACGGCTACCGCTGGATCGACTACCAGCATCTGCCGGAGGAGGTGGAGCGCGAGCACATGCAGCGCGCCATCGCCATCCACACGCGGGTCACCGGATCGCGCCCGCTGGGCTGGTATCTGGGGCGGTGCAGCCCAAACACATGGCGGCTGGTGTCGGAGGAAAGCGGCTTCGTCTACAACGCCGACTCCTACGCCGACGACCTGCCGTACTGGGACGACGTCTATGGTCGGCCGCAGCTGATCGTGCCCTACACGCTGGACGCCAACGACATGCGGTTCGCGACGAACCAGGGCTTCAACACGGGCGAGCAGTTCTTCACCTATCTGAAGGACAGCTTCGACGTGCTGTACGCCGAGGGCGCCGACCAGCCGAAGATGATGTCGGTCGGGCTGCATTGCCGGCTGGTCGGCCGGCCGGGGCGCGCAGCGGCGCTGGCCCGGTTCCTGGATTACGTGCGCGGGCACGACAAGGTGTGGGTCGCCACGCGGCTCGCCATCGCCCAGCATTGGATGGCCGAGCACCCCTATCGGAAGGATTAAGCCGGGGCTCCGGTCATTTCTTTCTCACGGCATCGTGTCGCATGGCCGTTTGATCGAACGTGGAAATACAGTAGAAAGAATTACCACCGCTTTGCCATCCGCCTGGATGGCGGTGATGGCCCTTGTGATCTTTTCGGGTGCGTGTCCGCCGTGACGTTCAAGGACGAAATGAAGGCCGCCGGCAAGTCGTCGAACGACGGGACCGGTGCTTCCGGGGCGGAGAGCGAGGACATTGCCAAGCTCCTGCGCGCCCTCAACGAAGATTTGAAGCACGACCCGGCCGACGACGACATCGCCGATCTGGACGACGAGGTCGAGCCGAAGGCCGAGCGCCATCTGCCGTTCGGCAAGATCGCCGCCGCGCTGGTCGCCGCGGCGGGCGTGGGCTTCGCCGTCGTCATGCTGGACCAGGAGGAGGCGCCGACCGCCCCGCCGGTTCAGGCCGTGGCGCCTCTGATCACCGCAGCGCCCGCGCCGGGTGGATCGTCCATTGGGGCGAGCGGGGCGAACGCGCCGGCCGCTCCGACCTCGGCCGCGAAGGTCACGCCGAGCCAGCCGGAGGCGTTGATCGCCCGCGCGCCGGCACCGAGCGCGGTGCCCCCTGCCCTGCCGCCGGCCGTGGAGACCGCTCCGCCGAGCAGCCAGCAGCCCAGCCCGCCGCCGGCCCTGAAGGTTCCGGAACCGCCGCCGCCCGCGCCCGTCCAGACCGTCACCGCGCCCAGGCCGCCGGCGCCGGAACCCGTCGCCAAGCTGCCAGAACCCCCGCCGCCCTCGCTGGCGGTGAAGGCCCCCGAGCCGGTGAAAACGGAGCCCGTGAAGGCCGAACCGCCCCCCGCCAAGCCGGCCGAGCCCGTGAAAACCGCCAAGGCGGAGACGCCGGAGCTTCAGGCCATGCTCGCGCCCAAGGCCGCCAAGCGTGCCCCGGCGGAGCCGAAGGCGCAGACCGCATCGGTGGACGAAAGCGCCGTCGATTCGGCGGCGCCCGCCGCCAGCGCGCCGAGCGGACGCTACGCGGTGCAGCTGGGGTCCTTCCATGTGGCGGAGAACGCCGAGGCGCTGGTGCGCAAGCTGCAAGGCAGCGGCTACCGCGCCTACGCGCTGGACTGGACCGACGCGTCACAGCAGTCCTGGCGCGTGGTCCGCGTCGGCGGCTTCGGCGACAGCGCCGCCGCCAAGCGCGTGGCGAACCAGCTGAAGGCAAAGGTCGGGCTGGATCCGGTGGTCGTCAGCACCCGCTGACGCGATGGGGTTCAGCACCCGCTGACGCGGTGTGGCCGTCAAGCCTGCGACAAACTGTCCTTACCCGCTTTTGTAAGCCTGTTTCTCTATGAAAAGCCCGTCCGCAATTTCGGTATTGCGGGCGGGCTTCGTCTTGATCTGCCGTTATCCTTGCCGCTAACATGGGTTTGAACGGGCTCGCATATTAGAACCAACGAAGCCCAGGCAAAGCCGGCACCACAGACCGGCGCATCGGAGGAAGCCCTGCCCATGAAGCCGACGATCCTGGTCGCCGACGATGAGCCCAGCATCGTCCTTTCCCTGCAGGTGCTGTTGCAGAAGGCCGGCTTCGACGTGCGCATCGCGCGCGACGGCGAGGAAGCCCTGCAATCGGTCGAGGCGAGCCCGCCGGATCTGGTCCTGCTGGACGCCATGATGCCCAAGCGCGACGGCTTCGACGTCTGCCAGTCGCTGCGCGCCAACCCCGCCTTCCAGGCGCTTCCGATCATCATGCTGACGGCCAAGAGCCGCGACGTGGAACGGCAGAAGGGCATGGCGCTGGGCGCCACCGACTACATCACCAAGCCGTTCTCGACCCGCGACCTCGTCATGATCGTGCGCAAGTACCTGACACCCCAGGATGCGCGGGAGACCCTGCCGTGACGGTGCCGGCGGTGGAAAGCCCCACCACGACACACGCAGGCGCCGCGCAGGGCAGCGCTCCTCCGGTAGCCCCCCGCCGGCTGGTGCCGCTGGTCTTCAAGGCGACGGGCGCCGCCCTGGTCGCCCTGTCGGTCGGCGGGGCCATTGGGCTGAGCAACAGCGGATCGGCCGACCCGCTGACCACCTACGCGGTGCTGATGACCTCGGCCGTGGCGCTGGGGGTATGGGGGCTGTGGTTCACGGTGGACCGCTACCTGCTGCGCGCGGCGGAAACGCTGAGCCGCGAGGCTGGGCTGATCGCCCATGGCACGGCGGCGGCGCGGGTGCCGCTGGCGCGCTACGGCGACCTCGTGCCCATGGCGAAGGCGGTCAACGACCTGTCGGACAAGCTGGCCGCCGCCCGCCGCGACACCGCGCGCGCCGTCGCCGAATCGACCGCCAAGGCGGAGGAGCAGAAGACGCGTCTGGCCGCCGTGCTGCGCGACCTGCATGAAGGCGTGCTGGTCTGCAACCTGAAGCACCAGATCCTTCTTTACAATCAGACGGCGCTGGACATCCTGCACCTGACCGGCGACCTGGGGCTGGGCCGTTCGCTGCTGCATTTCGTGGTGGCCGAGCCGGTGATGCACACGCTGGAGCGGCTGACGCTGCGCGTGCGCGAGGGGCGCCACGTCAACCACGAGCACGGCACGACCGCGCAGTTCGTGGGCGCGACGACGGACGGGCGCATCCTGCTGGCCGGTCGGATGAGCGCCATCTTGCAGGAATCCGACGATCCGGACGCGACGCCGACCATCACCGGCTACGTCATCACCCTGTCGGACGCGACCAGCGAACTGGCCGTGCTGGGCCAGCGCGACGCGCTGCTGCGCGAGGCGACGGAGGGCTTCCGCCAGCCCATCGCCAACCTGCGCGCGGCGCTGGAGACGCTGAGCGACTATCCCGACCTGGGGCCGGAGGAGCGCGCGGCCTTCGACGCCGCCATGATGGAGTCCTGCAACACCCTGTCGGACCGGCTGGAGCATGTGACGGCGGAGTACCGCAGCGTCGTCACCGGGTCCTGGCCGATGAGCGACATCCACTCCAACAACCTGATCAACCTCGTCCGCCACCGGGTCGGGCCGGACGCGGCCTACAAGGTGACGCTGACCGGGCTGCCGCAGTGGGTGCACGGCGACAGCTACACGCTGGTGATCCTGTTCGGATACCTGATCGAGTACGTCTACGCGCTGACCGGCGTGGCCGCCTACGACCTGTCGGTCGAGCATGAGGGGCAGTGGGTCTATCTGGACATCACCTGGCAAGGCCCCACGGTGCCGAGCGGCATCGTGGACAGCTGGCTCGACCACCCGCTGCCGGACGCGCTGGGCGGCCTGACCGTCGGCGACGTGCTGCAACACCACAAGAGCACCATGTGGAGCGAGCCGGTGAAGGGCCACGAGGGCTGCGCCCGCCTGCGCGTGCCGCTGCCGCCCGCGCTGAAGCCGCCCTCGGCGCACACGCAGGTCCAGCCCTCGGCCCGGCCGGAGTTCTTCGACTTCTCCCTGCTGCACCAGCCGCTGGCGACCAGCGAATTGGGCCGGACGCCGCTGGACCAGCTGCATTACGTGGTGTTCGACACGGAGACCACCGGCCTGTCGCCCAGCAACGGCGACGAGATCATCCAGATCGCCGCCGTGCGCATCGTCGGCGGGCGCATCCTGACCGGCGAGACCTTCAACACGCTGGTCAACCCGAAGCGGCCGATCCCGCCGGAATCCGTCCCCTTCCACGGCATCACCGACGACATGGTCGCGGACAAGCCGACCATCGACAAGGTGCTGCCGCAGTTCCGCGCCTTCGTCTCGGGCGCGGTGCTGATCGCGCACAACGCCGCCTTCGACCTGAAATTCCTGAAGATGAAGGAGCGCGCGGCCGGCGTGCAGTTCGACAGCCCGGTGCTGGACACCATGCTGCTGTCGCGGATGCTCCAGGGCGACGACGGCGACCATACGCTGGACGGCATCGCCGAACGGCTGGGCATCGAGGTGGTGGACCGGCACACGGCGCTGGGCGACAGCCTCGTCACGGCGGCGGTGTTCCTGCGCATGGTCGAGATGCTGAAGGAGCGTGACGTGACGACGCTCGACGACGCCATTCGCAGGGCCAACATCATCGTCGAGCTGGCCGCGCGGGAGCGGGCCTTTTGAGCCGCGAGGCCGGCAAGCCCCCCTCATCCCCGCCGACGCGGGCGGGTTCCGAACGCCTGATCGCGCTGTTCCTGTTCGGGCTGGTCGCCTTCAACCCGCCGCTGCTGCGCGTGTTCGGGGTGGGCGAGACGGTGTTCGGTGTGCCGTTGCTGTACGTGTACGCGCTGGGCGTGTGGGCGGCGTTGATCGGGCTGTCGGCCATGTTCCTGGAACGCGGAGGGCGATCATGAGAGGGCGTGCCAACGCCCTTGCGGTGGGCCCCCATCCCGACCTTCCCCCACCTGTCGGCGGGGGAAGGAGCTTTGTTCCCTCCCTCGCCTCTCGCGCAAACCAATGGTTTGCACTGACGGCGTCAGGCGAATGCCTTCGGCATTCGCTGAGAGCCGAAGGTGGGGGAGGGTTAGGGTGGGGGCCCACCGCAGGCGCCCATCCGAGAGCCGGAGGGCGGTGACATGCCCTGGCCGACCATCGTCGCCGCATCGCTCGCCTATCTGTTCGTCCTGTTCGCCATCGCCTGGTGGGCGGACGCACGGGCGGACGCGCGCCGCAGCGTTATCGCGTCGCCGTACGTGTACGCGCTGTCGCTGGCGGTGTACTGCACGACCTGGACCTTCTACGGGTCGGTCGGGCGGGCGGCGTCGCTGGGCATCGGGTTCCTGCCGATCTATCTGGGGCCGACGCTGCTGATGCTGCTGGGGCCGCTGGTCCTGCGGAAGATCCTGCGCATCGCCAAGGCGCAGCGAATCACCTCGATCGCCGATTTCCTGGCGAGCCGGTACGGGAAAAGCCAGGGCCTGGGCGGGCTGGTGGCGCTGACCGCGGTGATCGGCATCACGCCCTACATCGCCTTGCAGCTGAAAGCCGTGGCGGTCAGCTTCGACGTACTGTCGGGCGCGGACCCGAGCGGCCTGACGGGCGGGCTATCGCTGCCGGTCGTGCTGGACAACGCCTTTTACGTGGCGGTGGTCATGGCGGCCTTCGCCATCGTCTTCGGCACCCGGCACATCGACGCCGCCGAGCATCACGAGGGCATGGTCGCCGCCATCGCCTTCGAATCGGTGGTCAAGCTGGTCGCCTTCCTGGCGGTCGGTGCCTTCGTGGTGTGGGGGATGTACGGCGGGACGGCCGATCTGTTCGCCCGTGCAGAAGCGCACTCGGAGATCCGGCACCTGTTCACCTCCGCCCCGGCGCTGGGCGACGGGTCCTGGCCGACGATCATGCTGCTGGCGACGGCGGCGGTGCTGTGCCTGCCGCGCCAGTTCCAGGTGATGGTCATCGAGAATGTGGACGAGCGGCACCTGACCCGCGCGCTGTGGCTTTTCCCGCTCTACATGCTGCTGATCAACCTGTTCGTACTGCCGGTCGCGGTGGCCGGGCTGATGCAATTCCCCAACCGGGCGGTGGACCCGGACGTGTTCGTGGTGGCGCTGCCGCTGGCGGCCGGGGATGGCTGGCTGGCGCTGCTGGCCTTCATCGGCGGACTGTCGGCGGCGACCGGCATGATCATCGTGGAGGCCATCGCCCTGTCCACCATGGTGTGCAACGATCTGGTCATGCCGCTGCTGCTGCGGTCGCGCAGCGCGCGGCTGGAAAAGCTGCACGACCTGTCGCCCCTGCTGCTGACGATCCGGCGCGTCGCTATCGTGGCGATCCTGCTGCTGGGCTATGTGTATTTCCGGCTGGCGGGGTCGGCCTACGCGCTGGTCGCCATCGGGCTGATCTCCTTCGCGGCGGTCGCGCAGTTCGCGCCGGTGCTGATCGGCGGCATCTATTGGATCGGCGGCACACGGCGCGGGGCGCTGGCGGGGCTGAGCGCCGGAATCCTGACCTGGGCCTACACGCTGCTGCTGCCGAGCTTCGCGCGGTCGGGCTGGCTGCCGGAGACCTTCATCGAGGACGGTCCGTGGGGGGTGGAACTGCTGCGCCCCTACGCGCTGTTCGGGCTGGACGGGCTGGACCCGCTGACGCATTCGCTGTTCTGGAGCATGCTGCTCAACATCGGGCTTTACGTAGCGGTGTCGCTGCTCGACCGACCGGGGCTGGGCGAACGGGCGCAGGCGACGGCCTTTGTCGAGGTGTTCCAGCATGCGGAGGCGCCCCTGACGGCCGGGCAGTGGCGGGGCGACGCCACGGTCGGCGATCTGGCGCGCATCGTCGCGCGTTTCCTGGGACCGCAGCGGGCCGAGCAGGCCTTTGGGGAGCTGGACCCGCAGCGAAAAGCCGGAGCGGAGCTGGTGCGCTTCGCCGAACGGCTGCTGGCCGGGGCCATCGGCGCGGCCTCGGCGCGGGTGGCGCTGGCGTCGGCGGTGAAGGACGGCGAGGTCAGCTACCCCGAGCTGATGCGCATGCTGGACGAGACCAGCCACGTCATTGAGTACAGCCGGCAGCTGGAGCACAAGACGGCGGAGCTGGAGCGGGCCTCCGCCGCGCTGCGGGCGGCGAACGAGCGGCTGAAGGAGCTGGACCGGCTGAAGGACGAGTTCCTGTCCACGGTGACGCACGAGCTGCGCACGCCGCTGACCTCCATCCGGGCGCTGACCGAGATCCTGTTCGACGACCCGGAGATCGAGCTGGAACAGCGGCAGGAATTCCTGGGGCTGGTCATCAAGGAAAGCGAGCGGCTGACCCGGCTGATCAACCAGGTGCTCGACATGGCGAAGATCGAGGCCGGGGAGATCGACTGGCAGGTCCAGCCGATGGATCTCGGTGCTGCCGTCGAACAGGCAGCGGCGGCCACCGCCCAGCTGTTCCACGAGCGCGGAATCGCGCTGGACGTGGCGATCCCGCCGGACCTGCCGCCGGTGCGCGGCGATTACGACCGGCTGGTGCAGGTGGCGGTGAACCTGCTGTCCAACGCCGCCAAGTTCACGCCGGCCGGCGGGCGGGTCGCGCTGACGGTGGGGTTGGTGGCCGGCACATCGGGGGGTGAGGCGCGGGTATCGGTGACCGACAACGGCCCCGGCATCGCGCCGGAGCATCAGGCGATCGTCTTCGAACGCTTCCGGCAGGTCGGCGACACCATGACCGACAAGCCGCAGGGGACGGGGTTGGGGCTGGCGATCAGCAAGCGGATCGTCGAGCATCTGGGCGGGCGCATCTGGGTGGAGAGCGAGCCGGGGACCGGGGCGACCTTCTCCTTCACGGTGCCGGTGGCGGCGGTCGGGGCCGAGGCTGGGGCGGTCTCCTAACCTCTTTCCCCAGAGCGTCCGAAAAAGATCGCTCGCCAACCGGTGCGCGAGTGCCGCTTGACACAGGTCCGTCAAGTTGCCTTAACGAATCCTTATACGTGGTCTGGCAGGGTTTTTCCCAAATGCCGGGGATGGCGACGGCCGTTCCGGCTCCGGCCACGCGCGGCGGGTGTGAAGGAGAGGTGCTGTGAGCTTGATCAAATGGAGCGACGAGGGCGGGCAGGTCCGCCTGGGCTTGCCCAGCGACCTCGATCTCGCCATGGCGCAGCCCCTGGTGGACAGCCTGCGCGCCGGCTTCGCCGCGTCGGACACCGTCATCGTCGAGGCGACCGGAGTCGAGCGCGTCAGCACCGCCTGCATCCAGGCCCTGCTGGTCGCCGCCCGGCACGCCGCCGAACACAATCAGAAATTCGCCATCGCGCAGCCTTCCGAAGTCCTGGCGGAGGCGTGCGAGGATCTGGGCCTCGCCCCGTGGCTGAAGCAATGGAGCCAAGCGTGAAGAAGAAGGTTCTGACCGTCGACGATTCGCGGACCATGCGGGACATGGTCGCCTTCACGCTGAAGGGCGCGGGGTACGAGGTGGTGGAGGCCGGCGACGGCCAGCAGGCGCTGAGCGTCATCGCCGCCAACAAGGTGGATCTGGTCATCACCGACCTGAACATGCCGGTGATGGACGGGCTGACCCTGATCCGCCGCCTGCGCGCCACCCCGGCGCACAAGACGCTGCCGATCCTGATGCTGACCACCGAGGCCGACGAGAAGAAGAAGGCCGAGGGCAGGTCGGTCGGGGCGACGGGCTGGATCGTGAAGCCGTTCAACCCCGAAAAGCTGATTTCCGTCGTGCAGAAGGTGTGCGGCTGACGCCGCGCCTTGGTGAAAGGGCACGCCCGTGGAAGACCTGAGCCGGTTCAAGCAAACCTATTTCGACGAGAGCGCCGAGCTGCTCGCCGTGGCCGAATCCGGATTGCTGCGCCTGACGCCGGGCGAGGTCGATTCCGATGAGGTCAACGCCATTTTCCGCGCCGTCCACTCGATCAAGGGCGGCGGCGGGGCTTTCGGCTTCACCGAACTGGTCGCCTTCGCGCACGAGTTCGAGACGGTCATGGACGGCGTGCGCAACAGCGCCATTCCCGTGACCACCGAACTGGTCGATACGCTGATCCGCGCCAACGACGTGCTGGGCCAGATGCTGGCCTACGCGCGGGAGGGCGAGGCGGCACCTCCGGGCACGACGGACGACACGGTGGCGGCGCTGCGTCGGCACCTGTCGGGCGAGGCGAAACCGGTTCACGCGGGGCCGGCCCACGCGGAACCGGCGGCGGCGAAGGCGCCGGAGCCGGTCGCGGCCGCTCCCGCCGCTTACCCGGACGATGAGGACGACGAAGCCGGCATCTTCGGCGACGCCATGGCCCTCATCGAGGCGGCCCGCGCCTATGAGAATCCGGTGCCCGAGGGCAAGATCCGCTGGACCGTCACCTTCCGGCCCAAGGCCGACCTGCTGATGTCCGGCAACGAGCCGACCTTCATGCTGCGCGCCCTGCGCCGGCTGGGCGAGGCACAGATCGATTGCAGCGTCGAGAACCTGCCGACGTTGCAGAATCTGGAAGCGGAGCTGCTGTTCCTCTCCTGGACGGTCACGCTGATCGCCGACCCGGACGTCGATCTGGAAAAGATCAACGACGTCTTCGAATTCGTCGCCGACGAGTGCGACATCAAGATCACCGCCGAGGCCCCTCCCCCGGCGGTTGTCGAGGCGCCCATCGCAGAGTCCGAGCCTGCGCCGGTCGCGACCGAGCCGGTGCCGGTCGCTGCGGCTCCCGTGGCGCCGCCGAAGGCGCCAGAGGCGGCCAAGCCGCGCGCGAACGCCGGTGGCGGCGGCGAGCATGCCGGGCTGACCAGCCACACGATCCGCGTGGACCTCGACAAGATCGACCGGCTGGTCAACATGGTCGGCGAGATGGTCATCACCCAGGCGATGATCGCGGAGCATGTCCGCGAACTGCCCCAGGGCGAGTTCCAGGAACTTCTGGAAGGGCTGGAACAGCTGGCCCAGCACACGCGCGAACTGCGCGAAAGCGTGATGTCGATCCGCGCCCAGCCGGTGTCCAGCGTCTTCTCCCGCATGCCGCGCCTGGTGCGCGAATGCGCGGCGGCGACGGCCAAGGAGGTGCAGCTGGTCACCTCGGGCGAGACGACCGAGGTGGACAAGACGGTGGTGGAAAACCTCGTCGATCCGCTGACGCACATGATCCGCAACTCCATCGACCACGGGCTGGAAGGGCCGGACGAGCGCGAGCGCGTCGGCAAGCCGCGCGCCGGCACCGTGCATCTGTCGGCGCAGCACCGGTCGGGCCGCATCGTCATCGAAATCACTGACGACGGGCGCGGCATCAACCGCCCGAAGGTCTTGTCCAAGGCCATCGAGAAGGGCCTCGTGCAGCCGGGCGCCAGCCTGTCGGACGAGGAGATCGACAACTTGATCTTCCTGCCGGGCTTCTCCACCGCCGATCAGGTGTCGAACCTGTCGGGGCGTGGCGTGGGCATGGACGTGGTGCGGCGGAACATCACCTCGCTCGGCGGGCGCATCGGCGTCTACTCCACGCCGGGCGAGGGCTCGCGCTTCGTGCTGTCGCTGCCGCTGACGTTGGCGGTGCTCGACGGCATGGTGATTTCGGTCGGCGAGGAACGCTTCGTCCTGCCGCTGACCAACATCGTGGAAAGCCTGCGGCCGAAGCCCGCCGACCTGCACGGGCTGGTCGGCAAGTGCGACGTGATGATGGCGCGCGGCGAGTATGTGCGCCTCGTCTACCTGCACCAGCTGTTCGGCATCCCCAAGGCGGTCACCGATCCCACCCGCGCGCTGGTCGTGCTGGTGGAGACGGAGGACGGCTCGCGCCTCGGCCTCGTCGTGGACGAGGTTCTGGGCCAGCAGCAGGTCGTCATCAAGAGCCTTGAGGCCAATTTCCGCCGCCTCGACGGGGTTGCGGCGGCGACCATCCTGGGCGACGGACGCGTCGCCCTGATCCTCGACGTCGCCGGCCTGCGCGAGATGAGCCGGCACCATGAATCCGGGACGACGCGTGCTGTCGCGGCGCTTCCCGCACCCGAACTTGAACCGGTCTGAGGCCAAAGCGATGAGCACTTCCACCGCGCTCGCCACCGTCGGAGGCACCCGCACCGACGCGATGGCGATCAACGGCTCCGAGGAGCAGTACGTCACCTTCACCGTCGGCTCCGAGGAGTATGGGGTCAACATCCTGTCGGTGCGCGAGATCCGCGGCTGGACGCCGGAAAGCCGGCTGCCGAACCTGCCGGACTACGTGCGCGGCGTCATCAACCTGCGCGGCATCATCATCCCGATCTTCGACCTGCGCGCCCGCTTCGGCGGCGGCGCCACCGACGTGACGAAACGCCACGTCGTGGTGGTGATCCAGGTCGGCGAACGCACGCGCGGCATCCTGGTGGACGCCATCTCCGACATCCTGGCCATTGGCCACGACAGCATCAAGCCGCCGCCCGACGTGGACAGCGGCATGGTCGATGCGGAGTACCTGAGCGGCCTTTACACCGCCGAGAACCGCATGGTCACGCTGCTGAGCGTCGAGAGGCTGTTCGCGACGGACAACGGCGACGTGGACGGCCTGCACAAGGCACCCCCGGCGCTGGAAAAGGCGAATTGACATCGATCCCCCTCTCCCCCCTTGGGGGAGGGGGACGAAGATAGCCGGAAGGTCGTAGTTCCAAAGAGTCCATGCAGCGGCTAAGGGCTTGCGCCAGTTCGACACAACACAGCGGGAGAAGCGGGCATGGCGAAGGGGATCGGTTCGGTCGTGTCGAACATGGGGATCTCGAAACGGCTGTGGCTCGCCTTCGGGCTCTTGCTGGCGTTGCTGGCCGCGCAGGTCGGGGCCGGGCTGCTCGGCATCCGTGCGCTGAACGGCAGCGTCGATGCCGTGCTCGCCTCCTCCGACCTCGCCACCTTCGCCAAGGGTCTTGAGGCCCGGCTGGCCAACCAGCGCATCCAGGGCCGCGACTACCTGTTCACCGGCGACATCAAGGCCCTGGAACGGCAGCGCGCCCTGCGGGTCGAGTTCGACCGGGTGGTGGCCGAGCATCAGGCCGCCATCAAGGCCAGCGCCCACGCCGCCAAGTTCGACGAGCTGTCCCGCCTGCACGCCGACTACCACGACCAGTTCGAAAACCTGCGGGTGCTGCGCGAGCGCTACGACGCCGCGCTGCGCCAGCGCATGGACCCGCTGGGCGCCCAGATCACCGAGACGCTGGAGCGAATCGTCCAGGGCGCGCTGGCATCCGGAAACAAGGATGGCGCGCTCGCCGCTGGGGAGGCTGAGAAGCACTGGGTGCTGACCCGCCTGTTCGCCAACCGCTTCATCGGAATGAAGGACGCGGCGGCGCCGAAGCTGATGGAGAAGAACCTCGCTGAGATGCTGGAGCATATCCGCGAGGCGGAGACCCTGCTGAACGACGCCCGCCTGAGCCAGCTGCTGCGCGAGGTGGAGGCGCAGGCCCCCGGCTACCGTGCCGCCTTCAACGACGCCGTCGCGACCGACCAGGACATCGACCGCCAGCGCGCCGACGTGGTCGCCAAGGTCGTCTCCCGCCTGAACGAGACGCTGGCCTCCGTCGTGACCGCCGTCCAGGCCGAGCAGGACGGGATCGAGCGGCAGGCCGAAGCGGAAGTGTCCAACGGCTTCATCCTGTCGGTCGTGATCGGGCTGGCCTCGCTGATCCTCGGCATCCTGGCGGCTAAGGTGATCGCCGATTCCATCACCGCCCCGGTGGCCGGCATCCGCAAGGTCATGACTGACCTGACCGACGGGCACCTGAACGTCACCGTCCCGCACACCGACGGCAAGGACGAGCTGGGCGAGATGGCCCGCGCCGTCGCCGCCTTCAAGGACGAGGCGGTGTCCGCCGTGCGCTCCCGCATCGGGCTGGACCGCGTGTCGGCCAGCGTAATGATGGCCGATACCGACGGCGTGATCACCTACTGCAACAACTCCATTCTGGAGCTGTTCAAGGTCGCCGAGGCCGACCTGAAGACGATCCTGCCGCATTTCGACGCGACGACCCTGATCGGCCGGAAACTCGACCTGTTCCACAAGGATCCGGCGCACCAGAACCGCATCCTGTCCGGCCTGACGGGGGCGCACAAGGCGACCTTCACGGCGGGGCGGCGCACGTTCCAAGTGGTCGCCAACCCGGTGGTGGGGCGCCATGGCGAGCGGCTGGGCACGGTCATCGAATGGCGCGACCTGACCGACGAGCTGTCCATCGAGCGCGAGATCAGCGCCATGGTGGAGAACGCCGTGCGCGGCGACTTCTCGCAACGCATCTCGCTGGAGGGCAAGGCCGGCTTCTTCCGTCTGGTCAGCGAGGGCATCAACCGGCTGGCCGAGAACGTCTCCGGCGTGTCGGAGGAGCTGGCCTCCATGCTGGAATCGCTGTCGCAGGGCGACCTGTCGCGCCGCATCGACAAGCAGTACGAGGGCGTGTTCCAGCGCCTGAAGGACGACTTCAACAACACGGTCGAGAAGCTGTCGGAAATCGTCCGCCGCATCAACGCCGCCGCCGAGGCCATCGCCACCGCCAGCCGCGAGGTCGCCGACGGCAGCCTGGACCTGTCGGAACGCACCGAGCAGCAGGCGTCCAGCCTGGAGGAGACCGCCGCGAGCATGGAGGAGTTGGCCGCCACCGTGCGGTCCAACGCCGACAACGCCCAGCAGGTCAACGTCTTCGCCAACGACGCCCGCGCCGCGGCCGAACGCGGCGGCCAAGTGGCGACCAGCGCGGTCGAGGCGATGCGCCGGATCGAGCAGTCGTCGCAGAAGATCTCCGACATCATCGGGGTGATCGACGAGATCGCCTTCCAGACAAACCTGCTGGCGCTCAACGCCGCCGTGGAAGCGGCGCGGGCCGGCGATGCGGGCCGCGGCTTCGCCGTGGTGGCGCAGGAGGTGCGCAACCTCGCCCAGCGGTCGGCGCAGGCGTCGAAGGAGATCAAGACGCTGATCAACGACAGCGGGTCGCAGGTGAAGGACGGCGTGGACCTCGTCCGCTCGGCCGGCGCGACCCTGACCGACATCGTGTCCGGCATCGCCCGCGTCGCCGATCTGGTGTCGGAGATCGCGCGGGCCACGGCGGAGCAGGCCTCCGGCCTGGACGAGGTCAACACCGCCGTCGCCCAGATGGACGAGATGACCCAGAAGAACGCCGCCCTGGTCGAGGAAAGCACGGCGTCGGCCCGCTCGCTGGAGGAGCAGGCGGACGGGCTTCGCAAGCAGATGGCCTTCTTCGCGCTGGACAGGGCATCGGTGGAAGCCCGCGCCAGGGCCGGGGTGGCATAATTTCACTGGCTCGTCATTCCCGCGAAGGCGGGAATCCAGGGCATCCCGACGAGTTTCCAAATTTCCCTGGATCCCCGCCTTCGCGGGAATGACGGTCAAAATGCGATGAGGGAGTGAACGGTGATGAACACGGCGCTATCCAACGACCCCGACTTATTGGGCTTCTGAGTCCGTGCCGATGACCATCCCCTCCCCCTCCCGCATCGCCGCAGCCCCCCTCGCCCCCGGACGGCGGGAGTTCCCGTTCGAGCAGCGGCATTTCGACTTCATCGCGCGGATGCTGTACCAGCTGGCCGGCATCGCGCTGGCACCGCACAAGATGGAGATGGTCTATTCGCGCCTGGCGCGGCGGCTGCGCGACCTGCGGCTGACGGACTTCGACGCCTATTGCGCGCTGCTGGAGGGCGAGGAGGGGGCGAACGAGGTCGGATTCCTGGTCAACGCGCTGACCACCAACCTGACCAGCTTCTACCGGGAAGCGCACCATTTCGACTTCCTGGCGCAGAAGGCCATTCCGGAGATGCGGGCGCGCCACCAGGGCGAATCCTCGCACCCGCGTCTGCGCATCTGGTCGGCGGGCTGTTCGTCGGGGCAGGAGCCCTACACCATCGCCATGGTGCTGGCCTCCGCCTTCGGGCCGGAGTTGCGGCGGTGGGACGCCCGGATCCTGGCGACGGACATCGACACGCACATGGTGGACACCGCCCGGCGCGGCGTCTATCCGGCGGAGGTCGCCAACAGCATCCCCGCCAACCTGCGCGACCGCTACGCCACCCGCATCCGCGAGGACGGCGAGGCCAAGATTTCCATGAGCGAGGATCTCAGGCGGCTGATCACCTTCAAGCCGCTGAACCTGCTGGAGCACTGGCCCATGAAGGGGCCGTTCGACGCGATTTTTTGCCGCAACGTTCTCATCTATTTTGACCGCGCCGGACGGACCCAGGTAATCGAGAATTTCGCCCGCATGCTCGCGCACGACGGGTATCTGTTCCTTGGGCATTCGGAGAGCTTGTACGGAGTGTCGAACAGTTTCCGCCAGACCGGACCAACCATCTATCGGAGAATCTAAGCGCATGGCTGGTTTCGCAGGCCGTCGCGCGGCGGAAGCGCGCCATGGCGGCAGCTACTACAACCCGCAGTTCCAAGCCCACACCCTGAAGGTGTTTCTGGGCCATCACCTCGTCAGCGACCGCGCGGACGTGATGATGGTGACCACGCTGGGCTCCTGCGTGGCGGCCTGCGTCTACGACCCGGCGGCGGCGGTCGGCGGCATGAACCATTTCCTGCTGCCCGAGGTGCCGGAGTCCGAGCATGGCGATGCCGGCGCCGCCGCGCGCTACGGCTCCGTCGCCATGGAACGGCTGATCAACGAGCTGCTGTCCAAGGGCGCCAAGCGCGACCGGCTGGAGGTCAAGCTGTTCGGCGGCGCCCGCGTCATCGAATCGAGCTTCGACGTCGGCCAGCAGAACGCCCGCTTCGCCCTGGACTACGTCCGGCGGGAAGGCTTGAAGCTGGTCGGTCAGGATCTGGGCGGCGCGTCGGCCCGGCGCGTCCATTACTTTCCGCATTCCGGCAAGGCCATGCGCAAGATGCTGCGCCCGGAGGCCCTGTCGGAGACCGCGAACCAGGAACTGCACTTCCGCTCGACCCTGCGGCAGAAGCCGATCGAGGGCGACGTGGAACTGTTCGGAGAGGATTGAGCCATGCCGCGTCCCATTCGCGTCGTCATCGTGGACGACAGCAGCCTGATGCGGGAGATGCTCAAGTCCATCATCTCGCAGGAACCGGGGATCGAGGTGGCCGGCGTCGCCCGCGACCCCTACGAGGCGCGCGAGGTCATCAAGCAGACCAACCCCGACGTCATCACGCTGGACGTCGAGATGCCGCGCATGGACGGCCTCTCCTTCCTGGAAAAGATCATGACCCTGCGCCCGACTCCGGTCGTGATGGTGTCGTCCCTGACGCAGGAGGGGTCGGACGCGACCATCCGCGCGATGGAGATCGGCGCCGTGGACTGCGTCGCCAAGCCGGACGGATCGGAGGGTCACGGCTTCGAGGCGATGGCGCACGAGCTGGTGGCCAAGATCCGCGTAGCCGCCACCGCGCGCCTGTCCATGCGCCGGCCGCACGCCCCCGGCCCCACCCTGGCCACGCCGCGCCGCGCCGGGTCGGGCACGCGCTTCATCGCCATCGGCGCCTCCACCGGCGGGGTGGAGCGCATCCGCGACGTGCTGGCCGTCATGCCCGCCGACTGCCCGCCCATCGTCATCACCCAGCACATGGGCCCCAGCTACGTGCCGAGCTTCGCCGCGCGGCTCGACCGGCTGTCCGCCCCGAGGGTGGAGGTCGCGACCGAGGGCGCCCGCCTGACCCAGGGGGTGGTCTACATCGCCCCCGGCGACCGCCATCTGGTGGTCATCCGCGACGCCCAGGGCTTCGCCTGCCACGTCCAGGACGGCCCGGCGGTCAGCGGCCACCGCCCGTCGGTGGACGTGCTGTTCTCCTCCGTCGCCAAGGCGGCCGGGGCGAACGCCGTGGGCGTGATCTTATCGGGCATGGGCCGCGACGGCGCATCGGGAATGCTGGCGATGCGCGAGGCAGGGGCATATACCATTGGTGAGACCGAATCGAGCTGCGTCGTCTATGGCATGCCCCGTGCGGCCAAGGAGGCCGGCGCGGTCGCCGTGGAACTGCCGCTGGCCCAGATCCCGGCCGAGATGCTGCGCGCGTTCGACGCCATCGGCGACCGCGCGCGGACGAACTGAGGAGCACCGCTATGTCTTTCGACGGTCGCGCGCCCATTCTGGAAGCCGGACCGGAATCGTCGGGAGCGGGAGGCAAGGTCCCCGTCACCGGTGAGCTGCTGTCCACCTGGCTCGGCTACGCCGATCTGCAGCGCCGCACGCTGGACGCCATCCAGCACGAGCTGACGCGCACCTCCGGCACCGTGGAGGACGCGACGCTCGACCTGTCGGCGCGCTTCCGCGAGCTGGCCGAGAAGGCGATCGAGCAGTCGCAGCGGGTCGAGCAGATCGTCATGGTCGCCGGTTCGGTCGAGATCGACGGCGAGCGCGTGCCCATGGACCAGCTGGTCACGACCATGCAGGACATGATCGCCGACATGATCGCGAACATCGTGACCCTGTCGCGCCACGCCATGAGCATGGTCTATCTGCTGGACGATGTGCAGAAGGACGTGTCGGAGCTGGAGAAGTCCATCGCCGACATCGACGGCATCAACCGGCAGACCAACTTCCTGGCCCTGAACGCCACCATTGAGGCAAGCCGCGCCGGCGAGGCCGGAAAGACCTTCGCCGTCGTGGCGCAGGAGGTGCGGCACCTGTCCCGCTCCACCAGCGAGCTGGCCGAGCGCATGCGCTCCAAGGTCACGGCGGTGGTGAAGGGCGTGCGCAACGGGCACGAGATCCTGCGCCAGATCGCCGACACCGACATGTCGCCCCAGATGCTCGCCAAGGAGCGGGTGGACAAGACCATGGAAAGCTTGGTCGACCAGACCAACCATTTCCAGCATGTGCTGGAAACGGCGGCGAACGTATCGTCGGAGATGTCCGCGACCATCGGCCACATGGTCACGGGCATGCAGTTCCAGGACCTGACCAAGCAGCGGCTGGAGGCGATCAACGACAGCCTCGCCATTATGGTCGCCGGCCTGGACGAGCTGGAAAACCGCACCCGCGTCGAATTGCCAGCGTCCATGGGCGCGCAGGTTCCGCAGGAATGGCTGGACGAATTGCTGGGCCGTTTCAAGCTGAGCGAGATGCGCCAGCGCTTCGTGCGCAAACTTTTGCTGGAGGGCACCGCGCTGGACGAGCACGGCGCGCTTGACGTGGATGCCGGCCACGACGACAGTTCCGGCGGCGACATCGAACTCTTTTGAGACTGCGGACTCTTTTGATACAGCCTTCCCGGCGCGGCCCGAACGACAGGGCGGCCGTGCCCAACGACCCATCGGGGACAGCGGACCATGGACTACGGAATTGATATCAAAGAGCAAGAGGCCGTGGTTCGGCTGCGCGGCCGGCTGACCTTCAACGATCACGCCAAGCTGCGGGCGCTGATTCGCGAGATGCTGCAGAACAAGGCGAAGCGCCAGATCCTCGACCTTTCCGCGCTGGAGTTCGTCGATTCGGCGGGCATCGGCATGCTGCTGATCGCGCGGGAAGAGATGGCCAACGCCGACAAGCTTCTGGTGCTGCGCGCGGCGACCGGCCAGGTCAAGCGCGTGCTGACCGTGGCCCAGCTGAACAAGATCGTCACGATCGAGGACTGATCCGTTGACGGTCGCCCGTCCCCACGTTTGCGCCATTCACGGCCTGGACCTGCCGGCCGACCGGCTGGACCGGCTGTCGGCGGCGCTGCGCCTGCCGGCGTGGCAGGCCGAGGCCGCCCCCAAAACCGGCCCCAAAACCGGTCATGACGGGCGTTGCCCCGTTCTGGCGCTGCTGGGCGGCCCGGAGGCGGCCGACGCCGCCGAGATCTGGGCGCGGCCCTTCGCCGCCTGGATCGAGGTCGCGGCCCTGACCGACGTGGAGCTGACCAAGGCGGTGGAGCGGGCGCGCCACGCCGACCTGTTCGCCTGCGTGACCACGGGAACCGCCAACCACCTGCATCTTGCCGGGCGCATCATCGGCGGCATCGCCGAGCGGCATCCAATGCCCGACGCCCAGCGCGACGACATGGAGCTGGCCCTGCACGAGGCCATCAGCAACGCGGTGGTGCACGGCAACCTTCAGGTTGAGGGCATGAAGGGGCTGAGCGTGGCGGCGCTGGAGCGCTTCTCCCACGATCTGGCCGAGCGGATGGCCGACCCGTCCTTCGCCAACCGCCGCGTCGAGGTCAGCGTCTGGATGGAGGACGACGCCGTGGTGGTCGAGGTCGCCGACGAGGGCACCGGCTTCGCCCGGCCGGAGCACATCGAATACGGCGCGTCCGGGCGCGGCCTGGATCTGATCGCCGCGATCGCCGAGGAGCTGCAGCTGCTGGACGGCGGTCGGCGCATCCGCATGAGGTTCCCGCTGTGACGGCAGCGATGACGGGGGCTGGGACGGCGGCCGGCGAACCCGGAACGGGCGACCAGCGGCCGGCCATTACCGACTGCCACATCCTGGTGGTGGACGACACCGACTTCAACCGCACCCTGATCGGCGCCCTGCTGAACGAGGCGGGGTTCCACAACGTCGCCTACGCCAAGGACGGCTTCGAGGCGCTGGCCCACATCGAGGCGCGCACCCCCGACCTGCTGATCCTGGACATCATGATGCCGGGCATGGACGGGTTCGAGGTGTGCCGGCGGCTGCGCGCCGACCACGCCTACGCCGACCTGCCGGTGCTGGTGCAGACCGCCCTGTCGTCCAGCGACGACCGCAACAAGGCCTTCGCCGCCGGCACCACCGACCTGATCTCCAAGCCGCTGGACCGGACCGAGCTGCTGGCCCGCGTGCGCATCCATCTGGAAAACCGCGTGCTGATCCGCGACCTCCAGACCTACCGCGCGCGGGTGGAGGGTGAGCTGGCCATGGCGCGGTCCATGTACGACCACCTGCTGCCCTCGGCGGCGCTGCGCGCCTCGCTGAAGGAAAGCGCGGGCGTGGAGCTGCGCTCGCACACCATCCTGTCCTCCGACATGGGCGGCGACATCTGGGGCGTGCTGCCGCTGAGCGAGGGGCGGTTCGGCGTGTTCCTGCTGGACATGGCCGGACGCGGCGTGTCGGCAGCGCTGAACGCGTTCCGCATGCACACGCTGATCCACGAGCTGGCGCCGACACTGGGCGATCGGCCCGCCGCCTTCCTGGCGGAGCTGAACGACCGCGCGGTCGGCCTGCTGGAACTGGGGCAGCACGCGACCTTCATCTACGGCGTGGTCGACGGCGCTGCGGAGCGCTTCACCTACGCGGCGGCGGCGGCCACCAACCCGCTGCTGATCCCGCCCGGCGGGGCGCCACTGCAATTCGGCGACGCCACCGGCCTGCCGGTGGGCATCGAAGCCAGCCACCGCTACGAGGAGCGCACCCTGCCCTTCCCCGCCGGGTCGGTGCTGGCGCTCTATTCCAACGCCGTGCTGGACGCGCTGGACGCGCTGGACGCGGCGGGGAACGGTTGCGAGGGCAACGGGCTGGGATGCGTGGTCGCCAAGGCTGTGGGCGGGGCTGGCGGGGACGCCTTCGCGGCGGTGACCGGCGCGCTGACGGCGGCGCTGGGCGACACGCCGGGCGACGACCACACGCTTGTTTGGATTGAGCGCGGGAGAACCGCATGACCGAAGCGCAGGGGGGCCTGCCCGGCCTGGAGAACGCGCGGGTGATGGTGGTGGACGACAACCGCGTCAACCGCCACCTGCTGCTGGCCCTGCTGGAACGCGGCGGTGTTCACCATGTGGCGATGGCCGAGGACGGCATCGACGCGCTGTCCCGCATGAACAGTTTCCGGCCGGACCTGATCCTGCTGGACCTGATGATGCCGAACCTCGACGGGTTCGAGATGTGCAAGCGCCTGCGCGCCGATCCGGTGTGGAAGGATCTGCCGGTGCTGGTGCAGTCGAGCCTGAACCGGGCCGAGGACCGCGCCAAGGCTTTCGCGGCGGGCGCCACCGACTATGTGACCAAGCCGATCAACGCGGTGGAGCTGCTGGCGCGCGTGCGCATCCATTTGCAGAACCGCGCCCTGGTCCACGACCTGCGCCTGTTCCACGAGCGCACGGAGAGCGAACTGGCGCTCGCCCGCAAGATGCAGGAACGGCTGATGCCGACGCCTGAGCGTCTGGCGGAGGTGGAGGCGGCGCTGGGGCTGGCGATTCACGCCCACTTCGCGCCGTCGTCGGAGCTGGGCGGCGATTTCTGGGATCTGCGGCGTGACGGCCGGGGCCGGCTGGTGGTCTATCTGGTGGATTTCTCCGGCCATGGCGTGGGCGCGGCTCTGAACACCTTCCGCTTGCACGCCATTTGCCAGCAGATGGATTTTTCCGACTTCGACCCGGCGACCTTCCTGGCGACTGTCAACAAGCGGCTGTACGCCCTGCTGCCCAACGGGCAGTTCGCCACCATGCTGGCCGGCGTGTTCGATCTGGAGACGAACCGCTTCGTCTACGCCTCGGCCGGTTCCACCAAGCCGATGGTCTGGGCGCCGGGCGACGCCGCCCCGGTGCTGGGCGAGAGCGCCGGCCTGCCGCTGGGCCTCCTCGCCTCGGCGGACTATGAGGCGCGCGAACTGCCGCTGCCGCCGGGCGGGCGCCTGTTCTTCTATTCGGACGCCGCCATCGAAATCCCGGTCGGGGACGACGTGCTGGACGAGGGCGGGCTGGCCGAACTGGTCACCCAGCGCATGGCCGAGCCGGACGCGGCGGTGTTCCTGGACGGCGTGCTGCGCGCGCTCTACGCGACCGGACCGATCGACGATGACCTGACGGCGCTGGTGCTGACGCGGAAGGCGTGACTTCGTCCCCCCTCCCCAAAGGGGAGAGGGGGCGATTGGGACGGGAAGTCAGGCCCCCTGGGCGACGATGCGGTCGTAGGCCGGCAGGGTCAGGAAATCCACGAAGTCCTTGCGTTCGACGAGGTCGCGAAAGAGGGCCGCCGCGTCTTCGAACAGGCCGTGGGCGAAGGCGTCGTCGCCGATGCGGGCCTTCCAGGCGGCCAGTTCCTCGGCGATGATGTCGTCCACCAGGGCCAGTGTGACCGGACGGCCGTCATCCAGGGTGGAACCGTGGTGGACCCACTGCCAGACCTGGGTGCGGCTGATCTCCGCCGTGGCGGCGTCCTCCATCAGGTTGAACAGGGGCACCGCACCCCGGCCGCGCAGCCACGCCTCGATGTAGCCGATGCCGACGGCCACGTTCATGCGCAGGCCCTTCTCGGTCTTCAGCCCCTCCGGCACCGTCAGCAGGTCGGCGGCGGTGACGGTCACGTCCCCGCGCTTGCGGTCGATCTGGTTGGGGCCGGGCATGTAGGTGTTGAACACCTCCATGGCGACGGGGACGAGGCCGGGGTGCGCCACCCAGGTGCCGTCATGGCCGTTGGCCGCCTCGCGCTCCTTGTCGGCGCGGACGCGGGAGAAGGCGACCTCGTTGGCGGCCGGATCGTCCTTCACCGGGATGAAGGCCGCCATGCCGCCGATGGCCGGGGCGCCGCGCTTGTGGCAGGTCTGGACCGCCAGCAGGCTGTAGGACTGGAGGAAGTGCGTCGCCATGGTGACGTCGGCGCGGTCGGGCAGGACGGCGGCCGGGTCGTTGCGGAACTTCTTGATGAAGCTGAAGATGTAGTCCCAGCGCCCGCAGTTCAGGCCGGCGGAGTGGTCGCGCAGCTCGTACAGGATCTCGTCCATCTCGAAGGCGGCGAGGATCGTTTCGATCAGCACCGTCGCCTTGATGGAGCCGTGCGGGATCTTCAGGTAATCCTCGGCCAGCGTGAAGACCTCGTTCCACAGCCGCGCCTCGAAATGGCTTTCCAGCTTCGGCAGGTAGAAGTAGGGGCCGGAGCCGCGCGCCAGAAGCTCCTGCGCGTTGTGGAAGGCATAAAGCGCGAAGTCGAACAGGCCGCCGGAGATCGGCTCGCCGTCCATGCGGACGTGCTTTTCCTCCAGGTGCCAGCCGCGCGGGCGCACCTTCAGGACGGCGGTCTTGTCGTTCAGCCGGTACTTCTTGCCCGTTGCGGGATCGTCGAAGGAGACGGTGCGGCGGACGGCGTCGCGGAGGTTGATCTGCCCTTCGATCTGGTTGGTCCAGGACGGGCAGTTGGCGTCCTCGAAATCGGCCATGAAGACCTTCGCGCCGGAGTTCAGCGCGTTGATGACCATCTTGCGGTCCACCGGGCCGGTGATCTCCACCCGGCGGTCCAGCAGATCGTGCGGCAGCGGGGCGATCTTCCAGTCGGCGGCTCGGACCGCCTTGGTTTCCGGCAGGAAATGGGGCTTCTCGCCGGCGTCGAGCAGGGCCTGGCGCTTGGCGCGGACATCGAGGAGGCGCAGACGCTCGGAGCCGAAGCGGCCTTCCAGCTCCGCCACGAAGGCCAGCGCCTCGGGCGTCAGAATCGCGTCGAAGCCCGGCTGGATCGGGCCGAGGATTTCAAGCCCGGAGATGGTCGTCGCCATGTGGTTCCCCCTGTCTGTGCGCGCTTGGTCCGCGCAACTCGAAAGCGAATTGGCATTCGCTTTCGGTTTATATGGCCTCATTCGCCGGCCAGGCTCCGGACGCATGGGCGTCCGGGACCGCCGTCGCGGTCCAGAGCGGATCGAAATCCGCTCTAATTGGTGCAAGGCTATAGCACAGGCGGGGAAGTCGCCAAAGCCGCATCGGGCGGCGGCTGCCCGGATCCTTCGCCGCAGGCCGTCCGCTGGACAGACTATTGCGAGCGCGCGGGTTTGCGGCGGGCCAGCGGGTGATGCTCGTGCACGACCTTCTTCAACCGCTCGGACACGACGTGGGTGTAGATCTGCGTCGTTGCGATGTCGGCGTGGCCCAGCATCTTCTGAACCGAGCGCAGGTCGGCCCCACGGTCCAGCAGGTGCGTGGCGAAGGCGTGGCGCAGCACGTGGGGGCTGACCTTTTCCGGGTCGATGCCCGACTCGATGGCCAGTTCCTTGAGCAGCTGGGCGAAGCGCTGGCGGGTCAGATGGCCGTTGGCCGAGCTGCGCGAGGGGAACATGAAGCGCACCGGCCCGTCGTCGCGCCCCGACAGGATGAAGTGGGTGCGCCAGGGCAGATAGGCGGCGAGCGCGGCGCTGGCCGGCTCCGACAGCGGGACCATGCGTTCCTTGCCGCCCTTGCCACGCACGATCAGGCCGCGCCCGTCGCGCAGGATGGCGCTCATCGGCAGGCCGACCAGTTCGGAGACGCGCAGGCCGGTGGCGTAGAGCACCTCCAGAAGGGCGACGAGGCGCAGACCCTCCGGACCGCCGCGCGTCTGGGCGGTGGCGATCATGTGGGACACCTCGGCCTCGGTCAGGATCTTCGGCAGGGGGCGGCCCTGCTTGGGGCTGTCGAGGGCGGAGGCCGGGTCGTCGGCGCGGCGGTTTTCCGAGACAAGGAAGCGGTAGAACTGGCGCATCGCCGACAGACGGCGGGCCACGGTGCGCGGGGCCGGCGGTTCCTTTCCGTCACCACGGCCCTGGAAATCCAGATAGGCGCGCAGGTCCTCGGTGCCGGCTTTCTCAAGTGGCAGGCCGCGCTGGGCGAGCCAAGCGCCGAGGTCGGCGAGGTCGCGCTCGTAGGCCATGCGGGTGTTGAGCGCGGCGCCGCGTTCCGCCGTCAGCATGTCGAGAAAGGCGTCCACATGCGGGGAGACCCCCACCGGGCGCGGTTTGCAGGGGCGGCCGCGCCGCTTCGGCTGCGTCGTCGTGGACATGTGCGTCAGCCCGCCAGTGCCGCTGCGGCTTCGCGCGCGATGGCGCGGGCCTCCGCGTCCAACCCGACCGCGCGCAGGCTCGCCACCACGCGGGCGGTGACGATGGGGGACGCGGTGGCCGGACCGCCCTCCCCGAGGAGGAGAAGGGAGGTCAGGACCGTTTCGCCGACGCGGCCGGCGGAGGCGGCATCCTTCAGGCGTTCCCACAGGGCGGGATTCGGGGCCATGGCCTGGGGCGGCGCGCCGGCGTCGGTGGCCTGAAGCCAAGCGTCCTCGGGGATCGCGACTCCGACCGCCTGAAGCAGGGCGAGCTGGCCGGCGACACGGGACTTGGTGGCCGAATCGGCGCCGCGCAGGGCTTCGTCCAGCCAGCCGGCGAGGCCGAGGGCGGTGCCGCCCGGCGGCGGACCGCCGGCGAGGACGGAGAGCGGCCAGAGGCGGGCGACCTCGGCGGTGCGGGCGGTGCGCAGGGCCAGATCGTGCCAGCGCTTGGCAGCGTCGGCACGGCCGAGCGCGTAGTACAGGCGCGCGGCGGCGGGAGCCAAAGCCGCGGCGTCCGGGGTCGGCGACACGGTGTCGAGCAGGCCGGCGGCGGCGTTGCCGACCGGGCCGGGCAGCAGCGCCGGATCGACGAGATCCACGGCCAGCCGGGCAAGCTCCACGCGCCGGCCGCCGTCCATGGCGCCGGTGAAGGCCTGATGGACCAGTGCACGGGTGCGGGCGGAACGGTCACGGGCGGCCATGTCCTTCAGCCGCGCCACCTCCTCGCCCTTGCTGGGAATGGCGCGGTAAGCCTCGGCCAACTGGCGGGCGTCGAGGAACAGGGCGGCGGCGGCGCGCTCGGCGGCGGTCACGCGGGTCGCGGGATCGATGGCCGGGTTGGTGGCGACGGCGGCGAGGCGTGCGGGATCGGCCAGGGACAGACTGTCGGGCGGCGCGCCGGTCTGGGTGGCGCGCATGGCCGCGAGCGCGATGGGGCTGAGATCCTTCAGACCGCGAAGCTGCGGGGACAGACCGCCGGCCATAGCCTCGGCAAGCTGGACGAAGGCGTCGTCGCCGCCGGGCTGTTCGCGCAGCATGTCCAGCGCGAGGTCGGCGCCGGCACGATCCCCACCACGCAGGCGGCAGAACAGCTCGACGCGCTGCCAGTAGGCGCCGCCGAAATCCTTGCCCACATCGGTGGCCTTGGCGCAGTCAATGGGGCCGGCGAGCAGTTGCGCGTCGGTCAGGGCGCGGGCGGTGGCCTCGTCGGTCAGCGACTCGGACAGCAGGGCGACAAGGTCGGCGGCGCCGCGCGGGTCGCCCATGGCGGCCAGCTTCTCGACGCGCAGTGCGCCGAAACGTCGCGGCGGGGCCGGCTCGTCAAGACCGGCTTGGGGCGAACCGCTGCTGAGCAGCAGGCGGCGTTGCAGGGTCTTGGCGGCGGGCGACGGCGTGGCGGTGGGCAGGTCGGCGATCAGGCGCAGCACCGCCTCGCGCGCGATCCCCTGCCAGGGGTTGCCGCCAAGGCCGCGCGCGCCCTCCAGCGTGCCGGCGCCGTCGGGGTCGAGCGGGCCGAGCGTTTCGACCTGGATGCCGGAGGGGCGCGCCACCTTCGGAACCACGTCGAAGGACGGCGGGTTGGCCTGTGGCGTGACCAGGATCGGGTTGGATGGGGCGGGTGCCGCCAGCGGGTCGGTCAGCTCCTGCGCGGGCGCGGAGGGCTGGACCGGAGCGGGCACAAGCCGGATCGGCGGGCCGACGCGGGCGTCCTGCGCGAAGGCGGGCGCGAAAACAGGCGAAAAGGTCGAAACGGCGAAAGCGCCGGTGGCCGCCACGAGGGTTCGGGCAGCCAGCCGGCGGATCCGCGCGGCGGATGTCCCGGCGTCAGCGCGGGAACCGCTCATCCGGAATGACCTTTTCGACCGACTTCGACGGGGCCGGCATGTCCCAGGAGGCGAGGAACGCCATGCCGCCACCGATGACCAGCAGCAGCAGGACGAAAAGAACGGAGATGAACCGGCTCATGGCTTTCGAAGACGTGTTTCTGTGAAAGGAACGACGGCGCTGTATCACGGTCTGCGTCCGTGCGGCTTGGGACAAGGATGCGCTTTCATGCTAAGCATCGCACACTCGTCCGCGCCGCCGGCCCGAAGGCCATCGCTCGCAGGGCGTACCACTTTAGCCACACGGCCCGGTGCAGCGCAACACGCGGTCGTGCGACAAGATTGGACTCGGACGTCGGTACCAGGGGATTTCGCAGAGCTATGACCGCCCGCCCTTCATCACAGACACCTCAGCAAACCCTGCCGAAAACCGTCGTCCTGGTCGGCTTGATGGGGGCCGGCAAGAGCGCCATTGGGCGGCGGCTGGCCGCGCGCCTGCATCTTCCCTTCATCGACGCCGATACGGAGATCGAAGCGGCGGCCGGCTGCACCATCGCGGAAATCTTCGCCCGCGACGGCGAGGCGGTGTTCCGCTCGGTCGAGCGCAAGATCATCGCGCGGCTGCTGACCGAACAGCCCGTTCACATCCTGGCGACCGGCGGCGGGGCCTTCATGGACCCGGAGACGCGCGCGACGATCCGCCAGCACGGCCTATCGGTGTGGCTGCGCGCCGATCTCGACATCCTGCTTGCGCGCACGGCGCGGCGCACGCACCGGCCGCTGCTGAATTCCGGCGACCCGAAGGAGATTTTGCAGCGGCTGATGACCGCCCGCTATCCCGTCTACGCCGATGCCGAGCTGACCGTCATCAGCGACGAGCGTCCGCCGGAAGCCACCGTCGAGCAGGTGATCGAGGCGCTGGAAGCGCATCTGGGCATCACCCTGCCCCATTCCGCCCACCGCCCGGCCGGCGCGCACCACGCCGCCCATCACGCTGCCCATACCTCCGAGAAGCACTGAGATGACCACCGCGACCGTAACCGACACCGTCCGCCTCGACCTCGGCGCCCGCAGCTACGACATCCTGGTCGGCGACGGCGTGCTGGCCCAGGCCGGGGCGAAGATCGCCGCCATCACCAAGGGGAAGGCCCCCATCGTCGTCACCGACGAGAATGTGGCGCGCCTGCACCTGCCGACGCTGGAGCGGACGCTGCGCGAGGCGGGGATCGAGCCGACCCAGGCCATCATCCTGCCGGCCGGCGAGAAGACCAAGGACTTCGCTCATTTCGAGCGGCTGATGGACGCCATCCTGGAGCGCGGGATCGAGCGGTCGGCCGTTCTGGTGGCGCTGGGCGGCGGGGTGATCGGCGACATCACCGGCTTTGCGGCGGCCTCGGCCCTGCGCGGCATTGACTTCGTCCAGGTGCCGACGACGCTGCTGTCCCAGGTGGACAGCTCGGTCGGCGGCAAGACCGGCATCAACAGCCGCCATGGCAAGAACCTGATCGGCGCCTTCCACCAGCCGCGTCTGGTGATCGCCGACACCGCCACGCTCGACACGCTGCCCAAGCGCGAGGTGCTGGCCGGCTATGCGGAGGTGGTGAAGTACGGGCTGATCCGCCTGCCGAACTTCTTCGCATGGCTGGAGCAGAACGGCGCCCGCGTGGTGGAGGGCGACAGCGACGCCCGCCGTTACGCCGTGACCATGAGCTGCCGCGCCAAGGCCGACATCGTCGGCGCCGACGAGCGGGAGAGCGGCGACCGCGCCCTGCTGAACCTTGGCCACACCTTCGGCCACGCGCTGGAGGCGGCGACGGGCTTCGGGCAAAAGCTGCTGCACGGCGAGGGCGTCGCCATCGGCATGGTGCTGGCCTTCGACCTGTCGGTGCGGCTGGGCCTGTGTCCGGCGGAGGACGCGGCCAAGGCGCGGGCGCATCTGGCCTCGGTCGGGCTGCCGGTCAAGCCGACCGACGTGCCGGGCGTGGCGTGGGACGTGGACGAGCTGATCGCCTCCATGGCCAAGGACAAGAAGGTCAAGGACGGCCGCATCACCTTCGTGCTGGCGCGGGGGATCGGGCAGGCCTTCACGATGCGCGACGTCGATCCGGCCGCGGTGCGGGATCTGCTGGAAGAGGCAGTTGCCACTTAACGGCGTATTGACTGCTGGGTTGACGAACTGTCAGAGTTTCCCATTGTCGTAATTCGCGCCGGTTTTCCGGTGCGGACGCGCTCCACAATGGGAGATGAGACATGCCGAACCGCAAGTTGATGCCCGACGTCATCAAGAACCAGCAGCTCGCCAGCCTCTCGCCGGACGCCACGGTGTGCGACGCCGCGATCCTGATGGCGGAGCGCCGGGTCGCCGCCGTGCTGGTCACCGAAGGGCGGATGTTGAAGGGCATCTTCACCGAGCGCGACCTTGCCTCCCGCGTGGTCGCCGCCGGGCGCGATCCGGCCGCCACGGCCCTGGCCGAGGTGATGACCCCCGACCCCGACACTCTGGAGCCCGACGCCCAGGCCATCGAGGCGCTGGAGCTGATGGAGCGGCACCATTACCGCCACCTGCCGGTCGTGAAGGGGGGCGAGGTGATGGGCATCGTCTCGATTCGCGACCTGTTCGCCGTGGTACGGGCGCATCTGGAGGACGAGATCAAGGACCGCGAGGCCTTCATCTTCGGATCGAACTACTCCGCCAGCGCGTCTCCGTAATGCTGCATTGCAAGGGGGCCGGCTTGACCGAAAGGCTGGCCCCCCCGATATTCGCGGCAGCCCGCAACGGTGGAATGACCGCGGCGGAATGACCGTCGAGATCCGTTGTTTCGAGAGACTTATGCCCCTGTCAGCCCCCGCCGAGCGCGAACCGATCCACACCCGGACCGTCACCTGCCGGGGGTATCGCCGCACCGACGGCCTGTGGGACGTCGAAGGCCACCTGACCGACGTGAAGGCCTATGAGTTCCACACCGAACAGCGCGGCCGGATCGTGCCCGGCGACCCCGTGCACGGCATGTGGCTGCGCCTGACGGTGGACAACGAATTGACCGTGCATGCCGTGGAAGCGGTCACCGAGAAAAGCCCCTACCGGACCTGCGGGGCGATCACGCCCAACTTCCAGCGGCTGGTCGGGCTGCGGATCGGCCCCGGCTGGACCCGCGCGGTGAAGGAGCGGCTGGGCGGCACGCAGGGCTGCACGCATCTGGTGGAGCTGCTGGGTCCGATCGCTACGACGGCCTTCCAGACCATCTATCCCATCCTGGCCCGCGAGAAGGTGGAGAAGGCCCGTGCCGAGGGCAAGGAGGACGCGCTGCGCGCCAAGCGCCCGGTGCTGCTGAACACCTGCCACATCTTCGACAGCAACGGCGAGGTCGTGCGCAAGGAGTGGCCGACGCACTATACCGGCGACCGCACCGCCGAAGAGGAACAGGCGGCCGACTGATTCCGGTTCGGTCACCGACTCCGGCATGAAAAAGGCCCTTCCCCGGATGGGAAAGGGCCTTTTTCTTTGCCGTGGGGAGGGGCTTAAAGCGGATTTCCATCCGCTTTGGACCGCGACGGCGGTCCCGGCCGCACATGCGGCCGAAGCCCGGCCGGCACATGAGGCCATATGAATCTAAGGCGAATGCGAATTTGCTTTAGGGTTCCCAGCGGGCTTGGGTGAAACCGGGCTGAGCGGAGATCTTGCCCGGCGTGGGAAAGCCCGCTTCGGTTCCGGAGGCGTTGGCGATGCCGGTGGAAGGCTCCACATCGTCGGGATTCGGCGGCAGTTCGAACGGCGTGCCGAGGAAGGGGTCGTTGCCGCCATGGCCGGCGCGCACATGCCCATCCTCGGTGCAGGCGCGCCGGTAGTAGGCGGCGATGAACACGCGCACCGCCGAGGTCAGCGTCACCTCCGCTTTTTCCGCGGCGATGCCGCGCATCTGCGCCTGCTGGTCGATCCGTTCCTTGATCGAGGTGCAGAGCTTGTTGATCGTCATCCCCTCGCGACGGGCGATGTCCTCCAGCGCGTCCCACATGGACGGCTCCAGCCGCATGCTGGTGCGGTGACCGCCGACCATGATGTTCTGGCTCTTCAGCGGCTCCACCCCCAAGGAGGTCGTGGAGGTTACCCGCTTCTTAGGCCCACGCTTCGCCATCCGACGCCCTCTCCACCAAGCCGCCGGACAACGCGAGGGGTGCGTCGATCACGGCGCGATAATTGGTTGCATACACCGCACTGTACTAAATACCGCGAGAATTGCAACCATCGACGTACTAAAATTATGCCTATAAGCTCAAATCAACCCCCAATGGTTGCATGCGTATGTATGCGGTTTACTCCACCCGAAGTCCGGCCGCAGCGATAAGCCTAAGGGCGTTACTCGTCAGCGGGCCTCGTCCGGGGTGAGCGTGGTCAGGCCCAGGGCGTGGATGCGCTCCGCCATTTCTTCGGCGAGCAGGCCGTAGACCATGCGCTGGCGCTCGATGCGCGAGCGGCCGGCGAAGGCGGCGGAGACGACGGTCACGTGGAAATGCGTCTCCCCTTCCGGACGGGCGCCGGCGTGGCCGGCGTGGCGGCCGGACTCGTCCACCACGTCCAGGCGTTCGGGCGCCAGCGCCTCGGTCAGCTTGCGGCGGATGCGGTCGGCGTATTCCATGGGGGTGTCCTCCGGTGACGGTTCGTGCGCCGCAGAGGTGGGGCCGTGGTCGCGCTTGTGTCAAGGCGGCGTAAGGGCATGGCGCCCGCCACCTTGGTGTGCTTGCCAGAATGGGTGCCTCTTCCCATACTTCGACAATGAGCAAACACCGCGCCCGTTATGACTTCAGCAGCTTCGACCGGCCTCGCCCCGCGACCCGCGCGTGCGATCATCCGGGCTGCGCTGGCGAGGGGGAATACCGGGCGCCGAAGAACCGCCGGCAGCTGAACGACTACTACTGGTTCTGCCTGGACCATGTGCGCGAGTACAACCGCGCCTGGGACTATTACGCCGGCATGAGCACCGACCAGATCGAGGCCGAGGTCCGCCGCGACACCACGTGGCAGCGGCCGAGCTGGCCCCTGGGCTTCTGGGCGGTGCAGGAGAAGTTCCTGCGCGACCGCGCGACGAAGGGCTTCAGCTTCGAGTTCGGGCGCGAGGCCGGGCAGAGCGAATCCGAAGAGAAGAAGCAGCGCCGCCAAACCGCCCGCAACGTGGAGGAAGAGGCGCTGGTGATCCTGGAACTGACCCCGCCGGTCGACTTCCCCCGCATCAAGGCCCGCTACCGCGAACTGGTGAAAATTCACCACCCCGACGCCAACGGGGGCGACAAGGGCGCCGAGGAAAAGTTGAAAGAGATCAATCAGGCCTACAACACCCTAAAAGCCTGTTATGGTGTATAACCGCCGTCGGTTGGCCGGACCCGTCCGGCCGGGCCGCCTGGACCTCAGACACTCGCTGGAACGATAAGAACCTCCCATGCCTTCTCAAGGAGCCACGCAGGCCAGCTCGGCCCTGTTCGACCACGTTCCCGACATCACCCTGTCGGTGCGTCAAGTCTTCGGCATCGACAGCGACATGCAGGTGCCGGCCTTCAGCCAGCGCACCGAGCATGTGCCGGACATCGATGAGGCCTACCGCTTCGACCGCGACACGACGCTCGCCATCCTCGCGGGCTTCGCGCACAACCGGCGCGTCATGGTCCAGGGCTATCACGGCACCGGCAAGTCCACCCACATCGAACAGGTCGCCGCCCGCCTGAACTGGCCGTGCATCCGCGTCAACCTGGACAGCCACATCAGCCGAATCGACCTGATGGGCAAGGACGCCATCGTGCTGCGCGACGGCGTGCAGGTGACCGAATACCGCGAGGGCATCCTGCCCTGGGCCCTTCAGCACGCCTGCGCCCTGGTGTTCGACGAGTACGACGCCGGCCGCCCGGACGTGATGTTCGTGATCCAGCGCGTGCTGGAGGTCGAGGGCAAGCTGACCCTGCTGGACCAGAACCGCGTCATCCGCCCGCACCCGGCCTTCCGCCTGTTCGCAACGGCGAACACCGTGGGCCTGGGCGACACCACCGGCCTGTACCACGGCACGCAGCAGATCAACCAGGGCCAGATGGATCGCTGGAACATCGTGGCGACGCTGAATTATCTGCCGCTGGACGCCGAGGTGAAGATCATCGCCGCCAAGGTGCCCGAATACGCCGACGAGAAGGGCCGCCAGACGGTCGCGTCGATGGTGCGTCTGGCTGACATGACCCGCGCCGGCTTCATCAACGGCGACATCTCCACGGTGATGAGCCCGCGCACGGTCATCACCTGGGCGGAGAACGCCAAGATCTTCAACGACGTCGCCTTCGCGTTCCGGATCACCTTCCTGAACAAGTGCGACGAGGTGGAGCGCCCGACGGTCGCCGAGTACTACCAGCGCTGTTTCGGCGTGGAGTTGCCGGAGACGGGGGTGCAGGCGAACCTGGTGTGAGCGGGGCTTTTTGTCCCGCAAGTACCGGGTTTTCACGGATTACACGGATTTGAACACGGATTTCACGGATGAGGGTGTCGCTGGACGATGAGACGGAAGCATTGACTGAGCGCGTCATTGGAGCCGGTTTTGAGGTTTTCAACACGCTTGGTCATGGTTTCGTCGAATCGGTTTACCAGAACGCCCTTCTCCATGAACTTCGGTCCCGCAATCTCGATGTCGGGTTGGAGGTTCCGTTCGGCGTTTCCTACAAGGGAAACAGCGTGGGCACCTATTACGCCGACATCGTTGTCGAGCATCGGGTCATTGTTGAGTTGAAGGTCACCGAATCCCTTGCCCCGCCGCACATCAAGCAGGTGGTGAATTACCTGCGGGCAAGCGGAATGGCGGTTGGTCTTCTTCTCAACTTCGGCACGCCGAGCCTGACGGTCCGGCGCGTGCTCCCTTGAGAAAAAATCCGTGAAATCCGTGTCCAAATCCGCGCAATCCGCGAAGAATAAGTAGTTTCCACCTCCAGCGACAGCCCGCCATGACCGAACGCGAAAATCCCGTTGAGGCCTTCAAGCGCTCCACCGCCGCCACGGTGCGCGCGCTCTCGCGGCGGAACGAGGTGCAGGTGGGCTTTTCCACCGAGCCGCCGGGCGTGGCCGGCATGCGCGTGCGCATCCCAACGCCGGCGCGCGACCTGAACCCGCACGACGTGGCGACTCTGCGCGGCGCCGCCGACGCCGTGGCGCTGCGGCTGCGCTTCCACGACAACGCCATCCACCTCCAGCGCATGCCGCTGGGCGACGCCGCCCGCGCCGCCTTCGACGCCATGGAGCAGGCGCGCTGCGAGGCCCTGGGCGCGCGGCACATGACCGGTGTGGCCGCCAATCTGGAAGCGGCGCTGGACGAGCGCTACCACAAGCAGGGCTTCGACCGGCTGGAGGAGCGCGATCAGGTGCCGCTGGCCGAGGCGCTGCGCCTCGTCGCGCGTCAGGCCATGACCGGGGCCCTCCCCCCGCCGTCCGCCGCCCACGCCGTCGATCTGTGGCGCCCCTGGATCGAGGAGAAGCTGGGGCCCGACCTGCACGGTCTGGCGCAGCACATGGGCGATCAGGACGCCTACGCCCGCGCCGTCCGCAAGCTGCTGGCCGAACTCGACATGGAGGTCGGCAACGAGCCCGAGGAGCAGGAGGAGACCGAGGAGGACGAGCGCCAGTCCGAGGAAAACGAGAACGAGCCCAACAGCGGCCAGACCCAGGGTCAGGACGACGTGCAGACCGAGGCGGAGTCGATGACCTCGCCCGAGATGCAGGAGTCCGACCAGGGCGATCAGGCCGAGGAAGGCACCGGCGAGGACGGCGACACCGAGATGGGCCAGGGCGAGGGCGCGGAGGAGCCGGCCGGCCCCGGCCAGCCCTGGCGCCCCGAATTCGCCCGCCGCAACGACCAGGATCCCAACGCCTACAAGGCCTTCACCACCCAGTTCGACGAGGTGGTGGACGCCGCCGACCTGTGCGACCCGGACGAGCTGGCGCGGCTGCGCCACATGCTGGACCAGCAGCTGGTGCATCTTCAGGGCGTCATCTCCAAGCTCGCCAACCGCTTGCAGCGGCGCCTGCTGGCCAAGCAGCAGCGGTCGTGGGAGTTCGACCTGGACGAGGGCATTCTGGACGCCGCGCGGCTGGCGCGAATCGTCGTGAACCCGGTCCTCCCGCTGTCCTTCAAGAAGGAAAAGGAAACGGACTTCCGCGACACGGTGGTCTCGCTGCTGATCGACAATTCCGGCTCCATGCGTGGCCGGCCGATCTCCATCGCCGCCATGAGCGCCGACATCCTGGCCCGCACGCTGGAGCGCTGTGCTGTGAAGGTGGAGGTGCTGGGCTTCACCACCCGCGCCTGGAAGGGCGGCCAAGCGCGCGAGCACTGGATCGCAAACGGCAAGCCGGCCAACCCCGGCCGCCTGAACGACCTGCGCCACATCGTCTACAAGGACGCCGACCAGCCCTGGCGCCGCGCCCGCAAGAACCTGGGCCTGATGCTGCGCGAAGGCATCCTGAAGGAGAACATCGACGGCGAGGCGCTGATGTGGGCGCACAACCGCCTGATCGGCCGGCCGGAGCAGCGGCGCATCCTGATGGTCATCTCCGACGGTGCGCCGGTGGACGATTCGACGCTGTCGGTCAACGCCGGCAACTATCTGGAGCGGCACCTGCGGCAGGTGATCGAGTACATCGAGACGCGCTCGCCGGTGGAGCTGGTCGCCATCGGCATCGGCCACGACGTGACGCGCTACTACCGCCGCGCGGTCACCATCGTGGACGCCGAGCAGTTGGGCGGCACCATGATGAACAAGCTGGCCGAGCTGTTCGACGAGGACGACCGGCGGGGCGGCCGGCGGGGGCCTTGGCGCTGAGCCACACAGCAAAACGGCGCGGGAGACCCCCGCGCCGTTTGCGATTCGGACCTGAAAACCGGGTGTTGAAAACCGGTTACTGAAGGCTGCGCTGCATCTCTTCGAAGTTGCGCGAGAAGCCGTTCAGCGGGAAGTCGATATCGCGCTTGCCGGCGCGCAGGAAGTTCACGCGGACCAGCACGGTCGAGCCGTTGCGGAACTGGTCCACCACGCGGCCCGACACGAAGTTCGGGAACATGCACATGTTCAGCGTCGCGATGTGCGTTTCGATGCGCGGCTGGCGATCGACGCGGATGGCGCAGCTTTCGATCATGCCCTGGCTGGTCGTCAGGAACAGGTGGTAGTCGTTGCCGGTCGGGATGACGCTGAGCGAGACGAAGCCGACCTCCTTCCCATCATCGAACAGGCGGTAGTTCATCAGGCGGCAGACCTTGCTGTCGGTCATGCGGTCGATGTCGCAGTGGTTCGACCAAACCCCTTCCGGGCCAAGTTCGGCGGCGGATTTGGAGAAGTCGATGGCGGACGCCGGCGTGGCGGAAATCGCGGACAGCAACGCCGCGCAAAAACCGAAAAGAACTGTCCAGCGCATCGTCTCGGCCCCTTGCCGTCAGGGAGTGTTGCGAAAAGGCGGCTACTTCGCCCGCGCGGATTATAGGCATACCCAAAGGTTGGACAAGCAATTACGGCCTATGACGGTTCTACCCCCTTCGTGATTGCCACAGCCCTGCGCCCTGCAAGCAACAGTTTCGCACGGCCCGCCCCTGTGCCGTCCTGTCGCAGGAAATTGGTGAGAACGGTTATCAATCGCGCTTGACACCCCCCGTCCCCATAGCCAAGGTGGCGCATGCGAACGCTTCGCAAAAGCGGGGCACGAACGACCGGGACTCTGGGAGAGTACAGGATGCACATCGGATCGCGCGGCACGCTGGCCGCCACCTTCGGAGCGACGCTGCTGGCCACCGCGGGCATCGCCAACGCCGCCGAGGTGAACGTCTATTCCTCGCGCCACTACGACGTGGACAAGGCCCTCTACGAGACCTTCACGAAGCAGACCGGCATCAAGGTCAACGTGATCGAGGGCAAGGAAGACGAGCTGATCGAGCGCATGAAGACCGAGGGCGCCAACAGCCCGGCCGACGTGCTGGTTACCGTCGACGCCGGCCGCCTGTGGCGCGCCCAGGATGCTGGCCTGCTGCAGCCGGTCCGCTCGCAGACGCTGGAAACCGCCATCCCGGCCCACCTGCGCGAGCCGGAAGGCTATTGGTTCGGCGTCTCCAAGCGCGCCCGCATCTTGGTCTACAACAAGGCCACGGTGAAGCCGGAAGAGCTGCAGACCTATGAGATGCTGGCCGATCCGAAGTGGAAGGGCCGCATCCTGGTCCGTTCCTCCACCAGCGTCTACAACCAGTCGCTGGTCGGCTCCATCCTCGCCGCGCACGGCGAGAAGGTGACCGAGGACTGGGCCAAGGGCATCGTCGCCAACATGGCCCGCAAGCCGCAGGGCGGCGACACCGACCAGATCAAGGGCGTGGCCGCCGGCGAAGGCGACGTGGCCGTGTCGAACACCTACTACTTCGCGCGCCTCGCCTCCTCCACCAAGCCGGAGGACAAGGCCATCGCCGACAAGCTCGGCGTTGCCTTCCCCAACCAGGGTGACCGCGGCACGCACGTGAACATTTCCGGCGTCGGCGTGGCGAAGAACGCCCCGAACAAGGACGCCGCCGTGAAGTTCCTGGAGTATCTGGTGAGCCCGGATGCCCAGCGCATGTTCACCGAGAAGAACTTCGAGTACCCGATCGTTGCCGGCGCTCAGACCGCTCCGGTGCTGACCAGCTGGGGTTCCTTCAAGGAGGACCAGCTGAACGCCGCCGTCTACGGCAAGAACAACGCCGAGGCGCTGAAGATCATGGACCGCGCCGGCTGGAAGTAAGCCACAGCCGCGCGTTTCGCGAAGGGCGCGTCCCAGCGGTGGGGACGCGCCCTTTCTTTTTGCCCCCTCAGAACTTCCCGTCCTCGAAGTCGCGGAAGGCCTGCATGACCTCCTCGCGGCTGTTCATGACGAAGGGGCCGCCCCAGGCCACGGGCTCGCCGATGGGCTTGCCGGACAGCAGCAGGAAGCGCGCGCCGGACGGGCCGGCACTCAGCTCCACGCGGTCCCCCTCACCCAGGACCAGAACGCGCGGGCCGCCCAGCCGGACGGAGGAGCCGGGCACGGTCACCGCCCCCTCGAACACCACCAGGGCGGCGGTGTGGTCGGCGGGCAGCGACTCGGCGAAGGACACACCGGCCGGAAGGCTGACGTCGAAGTAGCGGGCCTCGGTCGGGCCGGCCTGCACCGGGCCGGCGGTGCCGCGTCCCGTGGTGCCGGCGATGACCGTCACCGTCGCGCCGTCCTCCCGCGTTTCGACCGGGATGCGGTCGGCGGCGAACTCCTGATAGCGCGGCTCCGACATCTTCAGGCGGGCCGGCAGGTTGATCCACAGTTGAAAGCCCTTCATCAGGCCTTCGGTCTGCTCCGGCATTTCGGAATGGATCAGGCCACGCCCGGCGGTCATCCACTGCACGCCGCCAGTTTCGATCACGCCCTCGTGGCCGTGGTTGTCCCAGTGCCGCATGCGGCCGGCCAGCATGTAGGTCACCGTCTCGAACCCACGGTGCGGGTGATCGGGGAAGCCAGCCAGATAGTCCTGCGGCGCGTCGGAGCCGAACAGGTCCAGCATCAGGAACGGGTCGAGCATCTGAAGGCGCGGCGTGCCGACCATGCGCGTCATGCGCACGCCGGCCCCGTCGGAGGTCTCCATGCCCTCGACGGCGGACAGGACGGGGCGGACGGTTTCGGCGCTCATGGAATCCTCCTCAGGGGAACTGTACCCGGAGAGAGGTATTCGTCTTGGCGGCTTGGAAAAAGGGGTGGCGGCGGGGAAGACTGTTGCCCGCCCCACAACAACCATCCCCTTGACCTCACTCGTCCATCTGGCCGGGGCGGGAGCGGCTGATCGACAGGCTCAGCAGGATCACCGGCACGATGCCGACCGCGACGATGGCCAGCGCGGAGGTCGCCGCCTCGGCCAGACGCTCGTCCGACGCCAGCGTGTAGACGCGCACCGCCAGCGTGTCGAAATTGAAGGGGCGGACGATCATAGTCGCCGGCAGTTCCTTCATCACGTCCACGAAAACCAGAAGGCCGGCGGTCAGCAGGCTGCCCCACATGATCGGCGCGTGCACGCGGACCAACGTCTTGCCCGCCGACTGGCCGAGCACGCGAGAGGCGAAGTCCATGGTCGGGCGGATCTTGCCCAGGCTCGCCTCGATGGTGTTGAAGGACACCGCCAGGAAGCGGACCAGATAGGCGAACAGCACCGCCGCGATGGTGCCGCTGAGCAGCAGGCCGGTGGAAACGCCGAAGGTCGCGCGCATGAAGGCGTCGATGGCGTTGTCCAGATGCGCGAAGGGGATCAGCACGCCGACCGCGATGACCGAACCGGGAATGGCGTAGCCCATGGCGGCGACCCGGACGGCACCCTTCAGCAGCGGCGTTGGGTGCAGACGCTGCCCGTAGGCGAGCACGAGAGCGAGCCCGACCGCCAGGACGGCGGCCAGCGCGGCCAGGGTGAAGCTGTTTCGGGCCAGGGTAACGAACACCGCCCCAAAGGCCGCGTCCCCGGCGGTCAACGCCATGCGGACCAGCAGCGCCGCCGGCAGGAAGAAGCCCAGCAGCAGCGGCAGCGCGCAGGCGGTCAGCGCGGCGACCGCGCGCCAGCCCGTCAGACGATGCTTGGGCAGGCGGCGGTAGCGGGTGGTGGTGTGGTGATAGCGGGCCTGCCGGCGCGACCAGCGCTCCATCAGCAGCAGCACCAGCACGAACAGCATGAGGACGGAGGCAAGTTGCGCCGCCGCCACCGGCTGGCCCATGGCAAACCAGGTGCGGTAGATGCCGGTGACGAAGGTGTTGACGGCGAAATATTGGACCGTGCCGAAATCGGCCAGCACCTCCATCAGCACCAGCGCCAGACCGGCGACGATGCTGGGGCGGGCGAGCGGAAGGGCGACGGTGAAGAAGCTGCGCCAGGGGCCACGGCCAAGCGTACGGCTGACCTCCAGCACGCAGACGGACTGTTCCAGGAAGGCGGCGCGCGACAGCAGATAGACGTACGGGTACAGCACCAGCGTCATCATCGCCGCCGCCCCTTCGAGCGTACGGATGTCCGGAAACCAGTAATCGCGCCGCGTCCAGTGGAACGCCTCGCGTAGCGCGGTCTGCACCGGGCCGACGAACTGCAGCAGGTCGGTGTAGACGTACGCCATGACGTACGCCGGCACGGCCATGGGCAGCAGCAGCGCCCATTCCAGCACGCGGCTGCCGGGGAAGCGGCACATGGTGACCAGCCACGCCGTGCCGACGCCAATGACCAGCGTGCCAGCCCCCACCCCGAACACGAGGCGGATGGTGTTCAGCAGATATTCGGCCAGCACCGTGTCGACGAGATGCTGCCACACGCCGTTGGTCGGGACGACCACACGGCTGACCACCGCCAGCACCGGCAGCGCCACAAGAAAGGCGATGGTCAGCGTCGCGATGGTCCAGCCGTTCAGGCCGAGGCGCCGCCACAACGTGGTCTGCGAGCCGTCGGCGCGGTCATGCGAGGCGTGGTTCGTTCCAAAGCTGTCCGTCGTCACCGTCAGCGTGCCCACAGGGTTGGGTGTTCACCGTTTCGGCGTTCACCGGGGGCCCCATGTTCACACGATATGCAAATAAGTCGCAATGACAACGTGTCGCACCTGCACAATATCCGCCATCCCCCTCTCCGGCCCAAGAAGAGGGGGATGGCCGGTTTTACTTTGTACCGAACATGCGATCACCGGCGTCACCCAGGCCGGGGACGATATAGGCGTCCTCGTCCAGATGGCTGTCGAGCGCGGCGGTGAAGACCTTCACGCGGGGGTGGGCGGCGGCGAAGACGCGCATGCCCTCGGGTGCGGCGACCAGGGCCATGAAGCGGATGTTGTCGTCGTCCACGCCATGGCGGTTCAGCACGTCGCAGGCGTGCACCGCCGAATTGCCGGTCGCCAGCATCGGGTCCACGACGATGAACAGGCGGCCTTCCGCCGCTTCCGGCAGCTTCACCAGATACTCGTGCGGCATCTTGGTGTCGTGGTCGCGGTAGAGGCCGATGTGCCCTTCGCGGGCCGAGGGCACCAGCTCGTGCAGGCCCTGCGCCATGCCGAGGCCGGCGCGCAGCACCGGACAGATGGCCAGTTTCTTGCCGGCGATGACCGGCGCGTCCATGGGCTGGAGCGGCGTGTCGATCTTCTCGGTGGTCAGCGGCAGGTCGCGGGTGATCTCGTACCCCATCAGCAGCGAGATCTCGCGCAGCAGCGTACGGAAGCCGCCGGTCGAGCGCTGCTTGTCCCGCATCAGCGTCAGCTTGTGCTGGATCAGCGGGTGGTCGAGGATGAACAGATTCGGAAATTCGGGAATGGTGCGCATGGATCCGTGCCGCAGCCTGATTGGGCGACAATCCTAACCCGGCGAAGGCCCTGGGGCCAAGGTGCCCAGAAGCGGTTCAGCCGCCCGGCACTACCCCCGTCCGCGCGGCGCCGGCTTTTTCGCCGGGGCGGGCGCGGCGGCGACCAACTCTTCCCGCGGCTTGTCGATGCCGTGGCGGATGACCCGGTTGCGGCCGGCGTTCTTGGCCTGATAGAGCGCGCGATCGGCGCAGACGATCAGATCCTCCACCGACAGGTCCGGCTCCGCTTCGACCAAGCCGAAGGACGCGGTGACCGACACCAGCCGGCCGGCCGGCAGGGTGATGGGCGAGCGCATCAGGTCGATGCGCAGCCGCTCGATAACCCGGTAGCCCTCGTCCAGGCTGGTTTCCTTGAGGCAGACCAAGAACTCCTCCCCGCCCATGCGGAAGGCTTCGTCGAAGCTGCGGATGCCCCGGCTGATCGCGGCGGCGGTCGCGGCCAGAACGCGGTCGCCCACGTCGTGGCCGTAGGTGTCGTTGATGCCCTTGAACTTGTCGATGTCGCACAGCGCGATGCAGAAGCCCTGGCCGGCACGGCGGAAACGGTTCTGCTCGCGCTCCAGCGCCTCCTGCATGCCGCGCCGGGTGCGCAGGCCGGTCAGCGGGTCGAGGCCGGAGGCGGCAGCGCCGAAGGCCCGCTCCACGCGGCGGAGCTGAAGGACGAATTCCTCGAAGCGGCCGATGACCGACTCGTACTCCGACTCGGTGGGGGCATCGCCGGCGGCGGCCTTCAGCAGCACCAGCTTGGCATTGCGGTGCATCTGTTCGTGCAGGGTGACCAGCTTTTCCACCGCCGGCTGGTGGGCGAGATCGTCCTTGTTGGCGGCCACGCACCACGCCGCGAAGGAGGCCGGAGCGGACACGCGCTCGCCCCCCTGCCCGCCGCGGAAGAAGGCCGCGCGGTGCCACTGGCCGATCCAACGCAGGTGCTCGTCGAGCACGATGCCCAGGGCCTCGGTGGGGGAAAGCGTATCGGTCGGTTCGGTCATGAGCCCGTGGGAATTCGCCTGTGAGGTGACAACAACGGGTTGCGGCCAGCGTTGCCGGCGGTCGAAACACGCATCCTAGCCGCACTCGCCCCATCGGGCCATGCGACGAAGATGAGCCGGACAATTTGAAGCAAACATGAGGATGCAACCCCCGCCCGTAAACCCGGACGGGGAGTTTAGATCATTAGGGGAAGGTCAGAGCCCGGCGGCGGCGGCGAGGAAGGCGCGGACCAGCGCCGGGTCCTTGTGACCGGGGCGATCCTCCACGCCGGAGGACACGTCCAGCGCCGGGGCACCGGTGACGCGCACGGCCTCCGCGACGTTGCCGGCGTTCAGGCCGCCGGACAGCATCCAGGGGCGCGGCCAGCTGCGGCCCGCCAGCAGGGTCCAGTCGAAGGCGATGCCGTTGCCGCCCGGCAGGGCCGACACCTTGGCCGGCGGCTTGGCGTCGAACAGCAGGCGGTCGGCGACCTCGGCGACCTCCAGGGCGGTGGTCAGGTCCTCGGGGCCGCCGATCTTGATGGCCTTCATCACGGGGATGTTGAAGGCGGCCTTCACCTCGGCGATGCGGCGCGGGGTTTCCTTGCCGTGCAGCTGGAGCAGGTCGAAGGGAACCTGGCTGACGACATGCTCCAGGAAATCGTCGTCGGGATCGACGAACAGGCCGACCGTGCGGACACCGGTCGGGACGAGGCGGGCCAGCTCCGCCGCCATGGCCGGGGAGACGGAGCGCGGGCTCGCCGGGTAGAAGACGAACCCGATGTAGCGCGCCCCGCCTGCGACGGCGGCGTGCAGGGATTCAGGCTCGCTGAGGCCGCAGATCTTTACCTGGACGGTCATGCGCGGCTCCCCTCTTCGATCTCGGAGACGATGCGGCGGGCGGCGGACGCGGGGTCGACGTCGCCGGTGATCGGGCGGCCGATGACCAGATGGTCGGCACCGGCGGCCAGCGCCTCGGCCGGGGTCATCACGCGCTTCTGGTCGTTGGCGGCGGCCCAGGCGGGGCGGATGCCCGGCACCATCAGGATGAAGTCGGGGCCGCAGGCCTCGCGGATCAGCGCCACCTCGGCGGGCGAGCAGACCACGCCGTCAACGCCCGAGTCCTTGGCGAGCAGCGCGAGGCGCTTGACCTGATCGGCCACGGGGGTGCGCTGGCCGACCGAGTCCAGGTCGGCGGCGTCCAGGCTGGTCAGCACGGTGACGGCGAGGATCTTCGGACGGTCGGCACCGGCGGTGGCGGCCGCCTCGGCGGCGGCGCGCATCATGGCGGGGCCGCCGGAAGTGTGGATGGTCAGGAAGGCCGGCTTCAGCGGCAGCGCCGCGCGCACGCCGCCGGCGACCGTGTTCGGGATGTCATGGAGCTTCAGGTCGAGGAACAGCGGCGGGCCATCCTCGCCGATGACCGAGCGGATGCCTGAGGGGCCGTGGGCGATGAAGAACTCCAGCCCCAGCTTGATGCCGCCGACGACTCCGCTGATCCGCCGGCTGAGGTCGCGGGCGGTGTCAAGGTCGGTCGTATCGACGGCGCAGAAGATGCGCGAGGCCGGCGTGGTCATTGGAAGCGTCTCTCCAAACCCAAAAACGGATAACGGTGGATGGTCGGGGAGGCGCAGCCTAGCAAGGGATGGCGCGGATAACCAGAGTTGCCGGGCATAACTCCCTCTCCCGCCGGGGGCGGGAGAGGGAGTTACAGACGTCAGAGTCCGCGATCCGGGTCGCGGTCGAGGGGACGGTCACTCGCCGGGCGGTCGCGGTCCAGCGGGCGGTCGCTGCCGGAGCGGTTGTCGTCGATCTCCACCTCGGTGCGGCGGACGGTGTCGGACACCGTCTGGGCGCGCTCCTCGGCTTCCTTGCGGATCACGACTTCCTCGCGGACGCGGGCGGTCTTCTGGACCACCGCTTCCTCGTCGGTCTCGCTCACCTCGATGGTGCGCTCGCGGAAAGCATCGGCCGGAAGTTCGCTGACGTCGCGGTCAACCGCGCGCCGCTCGACGACCACGCTCTCGTCGCGCAGGCGAACCTGCTCCTCGACCGGGGTCTCGATGACATAGCTGCGCACGCGCACGCTGCCGCGCTCCACGGTGCGCTTGCCGACGTTGATCTGCTCCTCGACGATCGGGATGTGCTCTTCGCGGCCCACATCGGCGCGATCCACGTCGAGGTCGGCGCGGGCGCGGGTGGTGTCGGTCTCGACCGTGCGGTCGGTGCCGCTGACGTTGGTGTCACGGAAGGACGCGGCGGCGGCGCCGAGGCCGGTGCCCCAGCGGGTGCGCTCCTCGGTTGCCTGGGTTTCGTCATAGTCGGCGGCGGTGGTGTCGTAGCCGGTCCAGCCGGATTCGCGGTACGAACGGCCGCGATGCTCGATGTCCACCGGGCCGTGACGTTCGACGATGCTCAAGGCTTCGTCGCAGCGGTCGTCGTCCACCCGGCCGATCAGCAGCACGCCACCACGGCGCACGCCCTCGGCGAAGACTTCCGCGTCGGCGCGGGTGACGCCCATGCGGGTCAACGCCGAGACGCGACTGTCGCGCGCATTCAAATCCACGTCGCTACCGAAGGTGGAAGCATGGCGCCAGCCGCCGGAGGCGGTGCCCGCCGTGTTGAGGGTGCTAAGCTTCGCCGAGTCTGCGCCCATCATCGTGAAGTCATGGCGCAGACCGGCCGTTTCCAATTCGCCAAGCACACGCTCCGCGCTGGACAGATCGTCATACAGCGCGACAATGGTTTTGCCGTTCATGAAGCTACTCCCTAGGAGGCGTTGTTGGGGATTCCGGCACGCCGTCGCGGTGAACGGCGGCCTCTTCCGACCGCAGCGTCTCGGTGATGCGCTCGGTGTGCCGGGTGACCGTCTTGCGGATGTGCAGTTCTTCCTTGAGAACGAGGCGCTTGGTGACCACCAGCTCTTCTTCCAGGATGGGAACGATCAGCACGTCACCTTCCTGGCGCGGTTCGGGCGCCGCATCAACCGGGCGGCCGACCGGCACGCGGACGACCTCCACGCTTTCGCGGTCGAGGTCCTGTTCGACCGTTTCCTGGCGTTCGCGAACTTCGGTGGTGATCCGCACCTGGGCGCGCTCGACGGCGCGCTTTCCGACCGACAGGACTTCCTCATGCAGGGGAAGCACCTGTTCGTCGGAACTCCGTTCCGAGGACATGGACGTTGTCCGGCGATCAGAGAAGGAAATACAGCGCCACGAGGATCAGCAGCACGATCAGCGCGATGATCCACCAGTTCATGCCGCCGGCGGCCGTGCCCGTTCGGGTGCCTCCGTCGGTGTCGTAGACGCCCACTTTCTTTGGATCGTCAGCCATCAGCGGTATACTCCCTGTCGGTAAAGCCTGTTGCCAAACCAACAGGGGCGTCACCGCCCCGTTCCCCGCGCAAGGTCAGTGCCCAGCTGCCCAGAGGGAGAGGCTGTTTCCCCGATCGGGGGAGTCACCGCCCGGACCGATGATCGCGGAACCGACGATCGCATCGGCCAGGGCCTCGCCCAGCGCCGGGGCGAACTTGAAGCCGTGGCCGGAACAGGGACTCATCAGCCAGCTCCGCTTGGAGAGCGGCTCGATCACGAATCGCTCGTCCGCCGTCACCGTGTAGAAGCAGGTCGCGGCGTTGGCGAGCGTGTAGCGGTGCCCGTCGGCCAGCACGCGGCGGGCGCGGTCCAGCACGTCGCGCGCCTCGTCCGGGTCGGGGTCGCGGTCGGCGTCGGGATCGCCGCTGCGCGAGAAGCGGTGGTCGCCCGCCTTCATGGTCGTGCCGGCCACGGGCGGGACGACGTAGACGCCGCTTTCCCCATCGGCGTCGATCAGCATCGGCGCGCGGGTCCAGGCGGCGCGCAGCCCCTCGGGCGGGGTCAGGTAGGCGATGACCTGCCGCGACGGGGTCAGGCGGGCCGCCGTTTCGGGAAGCAGCTTGGTCACCCAGGCCCCGGCGGAGACGATCAGCACATCCGCGCCGATGGTCCGGCGGTCGGCCAGCGTCACCGTCGCCCGCTCCGGGTCGAGGCCGGTGACCGGCGTGCGGGCGTGGACGGTGACGCCCAGCGTGTTCAGATGATGGCTCAGCAGTTCGACGATGCGGCCGGCGAGCAGGACGCCGCCCGAGTCGAGGTGGATGCCTTCGGCGACGGCCGAGGCATCCACCAGCGGGAATTCCGCCGCGATCTCCGCCGGAGTAAGGCGCCGGACGGGGTGGCCGAGCGAGTCCAGAACCGCCGCGCTGTCGGCCAGCCAGCGCCGCCCATCCTCCGACCCGGCGGTGCAGAGCGTGCCGGTGGGGATCAGCAGTGTCTCGCCCAAATCAGCCCACAGCCGCTCCCACGCCTGGAACGCGGCGCCGGCCATGCGGGCGTAGCCGGCGCGGTCGCCGTAGGCGTGACGGAACAGCCGGTGCTGGTCCACGGAGCTGCCGAAGGGATTGGGGACGTTGCCCTGGTCGAAGACCGACACTGTGTGCCCCCGCCGGGCCAGCGCCCAGGCGGTGCACAGACCCATGATGCCGGCGCCGACGATGGTGATGCGAAGGGACATGGAGCGCTTACCGGGATTCGCTTAGCGGATGGTGTCGTTGTGCAGGACCATTTCCACGGCCAGCTGGGCGGCGGAGAGGTCTTCCAGCGGGGTGCCGACCGATTTGAACAGGGTGATCTGGTCGTAGAAGCGCCGTCCGGCGCGCTCGCCGCGCGTCAGGTCGTAAAGGTCGCCGGCGATGTCGTCCTCCGTCAGGAGGCCGGCCCGCATGGGCTGGACGATGTCGCCGGCCTGCTTGCAGGCGCCGTCGCGGGTGTCCACGAAGACGCGCGCCTTGCGGACGCACGCGTCATCGGCCTCGCGCGCGTCCGGCGTCATGCCGCCGACAAGGTCGAGATGCTGGCCGGGTTGCAGCCAGTCGCCCCGGATCAGCGGCTCCTTCGCCGACGTGGCGCAGACGATGACGTGCGCGCCGCCGACGGCGCCTTCCAGATCATCGGTCGCCTCGATGCGGAACTTCGGACGGTGAAAGCGCCCGACGACCTTCCTGGCCTTGTCGATGTGGCGCCCCCAGACCAGCACCTGCTTGATGTGCAGCACGGCGGCGTAAGCCTCGACCAGTTCGGGGGCCAGCGCGCCGGTGCCGACGATCAGCAGCCGTTCCGAGTCGGGCCGCGCAAGGTAGGAGGCGGCCAGCGCCGAGGCCGCCGCCGTGCGCCGCTTGGTCAGCGCCGCGTTGTCGAGCACCGCCTGCGGCATGCCGGTCTTGCCGTCGATCAGCAGATAGACGCCCTGCACCGCCGGCAGATCATTGGCGCCGCTCTCGGGGGCGCCGCTGCCGGGGGCGCCGTTATCCGGGAAGTCGGTGACGACCTTGATGCCGATGCACTGGTTGATCTGCCAGGCGGGTTCCAGCAGCAGCGTTCCGTCATGCTGGCCATAGGTCTGGACCGTGTGGCGGTGCGCGGCCGGCGCCTCGACTCCGGCGCGGAAGGTCTGCCGCAGCCGTTCGATCAGCATGCGGTGGTGGAGGACGGATCGCAGCTCGGCACCGGTCACGGTCCTCATGGATGCCTCCCGCTCGCATGGCGCTCCCCCGCTCGCGCGGGGAAGCGTACTCGGGTGAGACTCAGTGCACCGTCGGGGCGGCGGTCGCCGGGGCGGTCACGGCCGGGAGGGCCGGGCCAGAGACCGGGCGGTTCTGCTCGGCCAGGCGCTTTTCGGCGGCGGCGGCGCGGGCCTGCGTCTCCTTCAGCTCGCGCTCCAGATAGAACACGCGCTCGGCGCCACGGCGGGCGCGGCGGCGGTGGCGGCGCTGGGCGTTCCAGGTGATGAACCCGCCGGCCACGAAGCCGACCAGCAGGGCCAGCAGCGTGGCGAGGTAGATCGGCGCCTCCAGCGTGAAGGGCAGCGGCCACAGCGACAACGTCACCAGATCGCGGTTGGAAATCGCGAACAGAACCGCGACCAGCGCGATGGGGAGGGTGATGATCCAGGTCAGAAAGCGCACTGGCGGGTTCCTCGTGCAGAATTGGGAAACGTTACTCGTCCGTGTTCAGCCGCTCGCGCAGCTGCTTGCCGGTCTTGAAGAAGGGGATGGCCTTCTCGCCCACGTCAACGGTTTCGCCCGTGCGCGGGTTTCGTCCCGTGCGGGCGTCGCGCCGCTTGACGGAAAAGGCGCCGAAACCGCGCAATTCGACCCGGTCGCCGCGGGCCAGCGCCTCGGTGATCTCATCGAAGATGGTGCCGACAATCTTCTCGATGTCGCGCTGGTACAAGTGCGGATTGCGCTCCGCGAGCCGTTGGATCAGCTCGGACTTGGTCATGGCGGCCTGGTTTCCCCCGGTTCGGTGCGCGTTTCATCGCGCCATTATCGGAGAAGCCTGCCATCGGGTGCGGGGACCGTCAAGCTAAGCCGTTATGGCGCAACCACTTTTAAAGGCTCCGTTTTGGGCGCGCGGCGCCGTCTTCCACGCAACACCGGCAGTGGGCCCACCGAACGGACAGGGGGCGCATATTGCGAATACGGGTAAACAGTTCGCCTTACGGATTGCTTTACGTCTTCACGTTTTCCAACCACCATGAAGAGAGCCCGGCGCGGCTCTTTTCATCGTTTGGGGGTTCGGCATGGATCACGCGCATCACGACGCAACGGTCAACAGAGCACCGGTGGACGCCCTTGCGGGGCTTCCCTACGCCGACCGCGTGCGAACGGTCAGCACCGCGCAGGTGTTCGGCTGGTTGAGGGCGGGATGGGCCGACCTGTGGGCGTCGGGCTGGATCAGCCTTGCCTACGGCGCGATGTTCGTGGCCATCGGCTTCGCGCTGACCGGCGGGCTGGTGCTGGCCGGCATGGCCTACCTGATCGCGCCGATGATCGGCGGCTTCCTGCTGATCGCGCCGCTGCTGGCGCTGGGGCTGTACCGGATTTCGAAGGACGTGGAGGAAGGGCGGCGGCCCAGCCTGTGGCGGGCGCTGACCGCGTGGCGGGCCAACCCCTACCACATCCTGACCGCCGGCCTGATTCTGATGCTGTACGTGATGATCTGGGCGCGGGCCAACGTGGTCGCCTTCGCCCTGTTCTTTCCGCACGAGGCCATCGCGCTGGACCATTTCGTGGCGCAGATGTTCAGCCTGGACGGGCTGGTGTTCACGATGTTCGTGACGGCGCTGGGCTTCGCCTTCGCGGCTTTCGCCTTCATCACCAACGTGACGGCGTTGCCGATGATGATGGACCGGCCGGTGGATGTGTTCGCGGCGGCCTCCGCCTCGGCCATGGCGGTGCTGCGCAACCCGCGCGCCCTGGGGCTGTGGGCCGGGCTGATCGTGCTGGTGACGGGGATTGGGTTGGTGACGGCCTTCCTCGGCCTGATCGTCGCCCTGCCCCTGATCGGCCACGCGAGCTGGCACGCGTACCGGGATTTGATCAAGGAGGATGGGGAATAATCCCACCTCCCGCCCCTGCCGGGAGAGGGACAAAAGAAAAAAGCCGCCGTGGTTGCCCACGGCGGCTTTTTCGTAACCCTCAGGTCCGAGAGGCTTTTCAGCCTTACTCTTCGGTCGACTGCTTGCGCTTCAGAGCCGCACCCAGGATATCGCCCAGCGAGGCGCCCGAGTCGGACGAACCGTACTCGGCCATCGCCTGCTTCTCCTCTTCCATCTCGCGGGCCTTGATGGACAGCGAGATGCGGCGGGAGCCGCGGTCGATCTGGGTAACCTTGGCGTCCACCTTCTCGCCGACGGCGAAACGGTCCGGGCGCTGCTCCGCACGGTCGCGGGACAGGTCCGACTTGCGGATGAAGCCGGTGTAGCCCTCGCCCACCGCGACCTCGATGCCACCATCGGTGACCTGGGTGACGGTGCAGGTGACGACGTCGTTCTTCTTCAGGCCGGCGGTGGCAGCCTCGAACGGATCGTTCGCGAGCTGCTTGATGCCGAGGCTGATGCGCTCCTTCTCGACGTCCACGTCCAGGACCTTGACCTTGACGCGATCGCCCTTCTTGTACTCGGCGATGGCCTCCTCACCCGACTTGTTCCAGTCGAGGTCGGACATGTGGACCATGCCGTCGATGTCGCCCGGCAGACCGACGAACAGACCGAATTCGGTGATGTTCTTGACCTCGCCTTCCAGCTCCGTGCCCGGGCCGAACTTGTCGAGGAAGGTCTCCCACGGGTTGTCCAGGCACTGCTTCAGGCCGAGGCTGATGCGGCGCTTCTGCGGATCGACGTCCAGGACCATGACCTCGACTTCCTGCGAAGTCGACACGATCTTGCCCGGATGGACGTTCTTCTTGGTCCAGGACATCTCCGAGACGTGCACCAGGCCCTCGATCCCCGGCTCCAGCTCCACGAAGGCGCCGTAGTCGGTGATGTTGGTGACGCGGCCCTTGAACCGGGCGCTGACCGGGTACTTGGCTTCGACGCCTTCCCACGGATCGGCTTCCAGCTGCTTCATGCCGAGGCTGATGCGCTGGGTCTCCGGGTTGAAGCGGATGACCTGGACCGTGACGGTCTGGCCGATCTGCAGGGCCTCGGACGGGTGGTTGATGCGGCGCCACGCGATGTCGGTGACGTGCAGCAGGCCGTCGACACCGCCCAGATCCACGAACGCGCCGTAGTCGGTGATGTTCTTGACCACACCCTGGAGAACCTGGCCTTCCTTGAGGTTGGCCACCAGCTCCGAACGGGCCTCGGCGCGGCTCTCTTCGAGCACGGCGCGGCGCGACACGACGATGTTGCCGCGCGAGCGGTCCATCTTCAGGATCTGGAACGGCTGCGGGGTGCCCAGCAGCGGGGAGATGTCGCGAACCGGACGGATGTCCACCTGCGAACCCGGCAGGAACGCCACGGCGCCCGACAGGTCGACGGTGAAGCCGCCCTTGACGCGGCCGAAGATGACGCCGGTGACGCGGCTCTGGTCCTGGAAGGACTTCTCGAGCAGCGCCCAGGCCTCTTCGCGCTTGGCCTTCTCACGGCTCAGCATCGCTTCGCCGTTCTTGTCTTCCATGCGCTCGAGGTACACCTCGACCGTGTCGCCCGCCTTCAGCTCGGGCGGCTGGCCGGCGACGGCGAATTCCTTCAGCGCGACGCGGCCTTCCGACTTCAGGCCGACGTCGATCGTGACCATGTCGTTGTCGACGGAGACCACGCGCCCCTTGACGACGGTGCCTTCGAGGGACTCGGCAGCGCCGAGCGACTCCTCAAGCAGCGCCGCAAAGCTTTCCTTCTCGCCGGTCCGGGCCATAGCTTGTGCCATTGAAACTCCTAAGGTTGGCCGAAAAACGACCCCGTCTGGCGCCATTCCCGCGGCAAAACGGGAACGGCCTCGACTGGACCGCCGCGCCGGGCACCACGCCCGGCGACTTGGTTGAAATATTTTTCCGTGGAGAACCGAAGCGCCCGAACCGCGCCGCTCAAGCCTTGGGGCCGAGACCGGTCTTCGATCCGATAAAGGCGATCGCCGCGTCGAACGCCTGGTCGGCGTTCAGGGCAGACGTATCAAGCACAAAAGCGTCGGCAGCCGGCCGGAGCGGGGCCACCGCTCTCTGGCTGTCGCGCGCGTCACGAGCCTTCATGTCCTCCAGGACGTCGGAGGGTATAGCCGGAATCCCACGTTCCCGCAACTCCTTGAGTCGCCGGTCAGCCCGAACCTCCACCGAAGCGGTAACGAAAAGCTTGGCATCGGCGCTAGGACATACGACCGTCCCGATGTCCCGCCCGTCGAGCACGGAACCCGGCGCGCCGCCCGGCGGCATCTCGGCGAAGCGGCGCTGGAAGGCCAGCAGCGCCTCGCGCACCGCTGGCACCACGGCGACCTTGGAGGCGGCCTGCGCCGCCTCGTCGGTGCGCAGCGCCGGGTCGGACAGGATGCCGTCCTCCGGGTGCAGGTCGAGCGCCGCGCGGGTCGCGGCCTCCGCGTCGGCCGGATCGCCGCCGGCGCGGATCACGCTGACGCCGACCGCGCGGTAGAGCGCGCCGGTGTCCAGATGCGCGAAGCCGTAGGCGGCGGCGACGCGCTTGGACAGCGTGCCCTTGCCGCTGGCCGCCGGGCCGTCAATGGCGATCACCAGACCCATCGCGATCAAACCTCCGAAATCGCCGCGCCCAGCCCGTTCATCAGACCGACGAAGCAGGGGAAGCTGGTTTCGATGAAGGCGCCGTCGTCCACCTGAATTGGATCGGCCGACGCCATACCCAACACCAGGAAGCTCATCGCGATGCGGTGGTCCATCGCCGTGGCGACCGTGGCGCCGCCCTGCGGCGGCTTGCCGGTGCCGTGAACGGTCAGGCTGTCGTCAGCCCCGACCTCCACCTTCACGCCGCACTTGGTCAGGCCGTCGGCGACCATGGCCAGACGGTCGCTTTCCTTCACGCGCAGTTCCTTGAGGCCGAGCATGACGGTGGTGCCCTCGGCGCAGGCGGCGGCGGCGGCGAGGATCGGGTACTCGTCGATCATGCTGGGGGCGCGGTCGGCCGGAACCACGACGCCCTTGAGGGGGCCGTGCTTCACGCGCAGGTCGGCGACCGGCTCGCCCGCCTGGTCGCGGCGGTTCTCGAAGGCGATGTCGGCGCCCATTTCGATCAGCGTGTCGAACAGGCCGGTGCGGCGCGGGTTCATACCGACGTCGCGCAGGAACACCTCGGACCCCGGACGCAGCAGCGCCGCGACCGCCGGGAAGGCGGCGGAGCTGGGGTCGGCGGGGACGAAAATCTCGCGGCCGGTCAGTTCCGGCTGACCGACGACGGACACGGCCAGCGCGCCGTCGTCCATCCGTTCGGTCGTCACCGTGGCGCCGAAGTGGCGCAGCATCAGTTCGGTGTGGTCGCGGGTCGGCTCGGCCTCGATCACCGTGGTGGTGCCGGCGGTGTTCAGGCCACAGAGGATGATCGCCGATTTCACCTGGGCCGAGGCGACCGGCAGGCGGTAGGTGATCGGCACGGTCTGGTCGCTGCCGATGACGGTCAGCGGCAGGCGCCCGCCCGAGCGGCCGACGAAGCGCGCGCCCATCTGCTCCAGCGGCGCGGTCACGCGGGCCATCGGGCGCTTGTTCAGCGAGGCGTCGCCGGTGAAGACGCAATTGATCGGGTGCGACGCGACGAGGCCCATCAGCAGGCGCGCGGCCGTGCCGCTGTTGCCCATGTCGAGCACCTGCGCCGGCTCGCCCAGCCCGCCGAGGCCGACGCCGCGCACGCGCCACACGTTGTCGGCGCCGCGTTCCGCCTGCGCGCCCAGAAGGCGCATCGCGGCGGCGGTATTCAGGACGTCCTCGCCCTCCAGCAGGCCGTGGATGACGGTCTCACCCACGGCGATGGCGCCCAGCATCAGCGACCGGTGCGAAATGGACTTGTCGCCGGGCACGCGGATCGTGCCGGCAAGCGCGCCGGTGGAGGACGAGCGCAACGGCTTCGCCTGCGTCATGGGAACCAACCCTCGGATAGCTTGTGGACCGGCCGAAGTACCTAGCACAGAGGGCAAGCCGATGCGAGGGGGCGCGGCAAAAGGCGTTCCCCACCGGTCCAGAGACAAATGGACCACCAAAGAGCGGCCCGTCCCAAAAACAAATGGGCCGCCAAAGGCGGCCCGAGGTGCAGGGAGGAACCAAAATGGAGAAGTACACTGCGTGTGGGCTTTTTGTAGCCCGGTTATGGTTAACGCCGCGTAAACGCTGTTCCTGCCCGGACGGCATGCCCCTTCCTTGCCGGCGCCTCAATCACCCACGGCCACGCCTTCGCGACGGGTGTCGGCGCCGCCGGACAGGCCGTTGGCGGTGACGACGATGGCCTGGGTGCCGGAGGTCAGCTCCACCGCCTTGACCGTGTGCCCCCGGGCCTCCAGCGCAGACTTCCACGACTCGGCCTCGGTGCCCAGCTCCAGTTCGGTCGGGCCGTTGCGGCTGCCGAAGTTGGCGAGATCCACCGCCTGCTGCGGGTCGAGCCCCCAGTCGAGCAGGCCGATCAGCGTCTTGCCCACATAGTTGATGATGGCGCTGCCGCCGGGGGAGCCCACTGTGGCGACCAGGGAACCGTCGCGGTGGAAGACCAGCGTCGGCGCCATAGAGCTGCGCGGGCGCTTGCCGGGCTCGACGCGGTTGGCGACGGGCTTGTCGCCCTCGGTCGGGGTGAAGGCGAAGTCGGTCAGCTCGTTGTTCAGCAGGAAACCGCGCACCATGATGCGTGAGCCGAAGCCGTCCTCAATGGTGGTGGTCATGGCGACCGCGTTGCCCTGCCCGTCCACCACGGAGATGTGGCTTGTGCCGTGCTCCGCCGCGTCGGCGAGGCCCCAGGCGCGGGTTTCCTTGTAGGGCGGCTCGCCCGGCTGGGCCTTGCCCATGGAGGTCTCGCCGATCAGGGCGGCGCGGTTCATCAGATAGGCGCGGTCGAGCAGGCCCTTCACCGGCACCTTCACGAAGTCCGGATCGCCGAGGTAGAGCGCCCGGTCGGCGTAGGCGAGGCGCCCGGCCTCGGCGAACCAATGGACCACCTGGGCCGGGTCGTTGCGCTTGGCGCCGATGTCCTTGCGCTCCAGCATGGTCAGCATCTGCAACACCGCGACGCCGCCCGAGCTGGGCGGCCCCATGCCGCAGAGGGTGAAGACGCGGTAGCTGCCGCAGAGCGGGTCCCGCTCCTTGACCTGATAGGCCTTCAGGTCGGACTCGGTCAGGTCGCCGGGGTTGGTGGGGTGGCCGGTCACCGCCTTAGCGATGTCGGCGGCCATGGGTCCTTCGTAGAAGGCGGCCGAGCCCTTCTCCGCGATGGCGCGCAGCGTGGCGGCAAAGTCCGGGTTCTTCAGGACGTGGCCGACCGGCCAGGGCGTGCCGTCCGGCTGGTAGAAGTAGGCGCGCGCCGCCGGATCGGTCTTCAGGTGGGTTTCCTGCGCCAGCTGGCCGTTCAGGCGCGGGCTGACCGTGAAGCCGTTCTCGGCGAGGGCGATGGCGCGCTCGAACAGCTTGGGCCAGGGGAGCTTGCCATGCTGGCGGTGGGCGTGCTCCAGCAGCTTCAGCGTGCCGGGCACGCCGACCGAACGGCCGCCGACGATGGCGGCGCGGAGGTCCATCGGCTTGCCGTCGGGGCCGATGAAGCGGTCGGGCTTGGCCGCCGCCGGGGCAGTCTCGCGCCCGTCGTAGGAGGCGACCGCCTTGGTTCCCGCATCGTAATGCAGCAGGAAGGCGCCACCCCCGATGCCGGAGCTTTGCGGCTCCACGAGGTTCAGGACGAGCTGCACGGCGATGGCGGCGTCCACCGCGCTGCCGCCGGCGCGCAGGATCTCCCGCCCGGCTTCGGCGGCCAGCGGGTTGGCGGCGGCGACCATGTGCTTCGTCGCCACGTCCACGGTGCGCGTGGCGCGGCCGGTGCCCCGTTCCGGGGCGATGTCGGTGGGGGTGGCGGGGGCGGGGGTGGTGGGCGCGGTTTGCGCGGCGGCGGCCAGCGGCGACAGCGCGATCAGGCCGGCGCCCATCAGGGTGCGCCAGCGGGGGGATAGCGACAGCACGGGACCTCCCCTATCTTTATGGCCCGATCCAACGGTCGGACCGTATTCTTCGAAACCGGCGGCCGGTGATGCTGCCGGACACGCTTGAGCTTAGGAACAACGTTGAAAGCCTGCCAGGGCTGCGGCGAACTTTTTTTTGACAAGTTCACGCGGTCATGGCAAAGGGCGCGGCTTGAGATTCTTGACTGTGAATTCCCCAGGATTGTGACGGAGGACGAGGCGTGGCCAAACCCGAATGGGGCGTCAAGCGCATCTGCCCGAGCTGTGGCGCGCGCTACTACGATCTGCGCAAGGACCCGCCGGTGTGCCCGAGCTGCGGGGCGCAGTTCGATCCCGAGGCTTTGCTGAAGTCGCGCAAGGCGCGTCCGGCGCCGGTTGACGACGTCAAGAAGGCGCCCGTGGTCGCCGACACCGACGACGAGGTCGAGACCGAGGATGAGGAGGCCGCCGAACTCGACGAGGTCGAGGACGACGTCTCCGTCGAGGACATCGAGGAAGGCGACGACACCGCCGAGGACGAGGACGATGTCCTGATCGAGGACACCTCGGAACTGGGCGAAGACGACATGGACGAGGTCGTGGACGTCGAAGGCGAGGACGAGGAGGAGCGGTAATCCGCCCTTCCGGAGGAGCGGAAAAAAAGCGGTCGGGGGTCGAATTTTTCTCTTGCATCGGACCCCCGTCCTGACCAATATCCCGCTCCACCGACGCCGGCCGAAACGGCCAGCGACCCAGAGTTTCGGGGCCATAGCTCAGCTGGGAGAGCGCTACAATGGCATTGTAGAGGTCAGGAGTTCGATCCTCCTTGGCTCCACCAAAACAGACAAGGGCCTGCGCAGAGATGCGCGGGCCCTTCGTCTTTTCGGGCTTTGCCTTGGCCGGGTTTGAGTTCAGGGTTTGCATTGGCCGGGTTTGGCCATGCTTGACAGCCGTCAAGGAAGCCTCTTTGGTCGGGCCGCATCCTGCGCGCCATCACCAACTTTCTCGCTGGGATTTTTCATGAGCCTCGACCTCACCGCCGACACCAGCCTCGCCACGCTGACCGCCGGGGACCCGGCCGCGCTCGACCGGCTGACGCAGATCCATCCGGCTTTCGGTCCGGGTGTCGGCGTGCCGGATACGGCCAGCCTGGGCGACATGGCGAAGGCCACGGGCATCCCGCTGGACGTCATCCTGGCGACCGCGCGCGGCGCCATCCACGTCACCGCGCCGGCCGGCGGCTGCGGCTGCTCCTGCGGTGGCGGCGGGCACCAGCATCATTAAGTCTCGCCCATAGCCGAGTCCCACCCCACCTGTTTGGCGGAACAACGCTCGACGGGAGGGAAGCATGAGCGGACCGGCGACTCCGGACGGCTGGCTGGACGCGGTGATCGTGCCGCGCACCAGCGACATCGGCGGCTTCGAGGTGCGGCGCGCGCTGCCCTCGGCGCAAAAGCGCATGGTCGGGCCGTTCGTCTTCTTCGACCAGATGGGGCCGGCGATGCTGAAGGCCGGCAGCGGCATCGACGTGCGCCCGCACCCGCACATCGGGCTCGCCACCGTCACCTATCTGTTCGAAGGCGAGATCATGCACCGCGACAGCCTGGGCACGGAGTTGCCGATCCGGCCGGGCGAGGTGAACTGGATGACCGCCGGGCGCGGCATCGCCCATTCCGAACGCTCCGCGACCGACGAGCGCGGGCGGGACCGTTGGCTGTCCGGCATCCAATCCTGGGTCGCCCTGCCCAGGACGCATGAGGAGGTTGATCCGGCCTTCGTCCATCTGGGCGCCGACGAACTGCCGGTGGTCGAGGGCGAAGGCAAGCGCCTGCGCGTCGTCGCGGGCGCGGCGTACGGCGCGCGCTCCCCCATAAGCACGTTGTGGGAGACGCTGTACGTGGACGCCGCGCTGGCGGCCGGCTCGAAGCTGCCGGTGGATGCCGACCAGGAGGAGCGGGCGCTGTACATCGCCAGCGGCACGGTGACGGTCTTCGGCGACCGGTTCGAGGCCGGGCGGCTGCTGGTGCTGCGTCCCAGCGAGCCGGCGACGGTGGAGGCCGAGACCGACGCGCGGCTGATCCTGCTGGGCGGGGCCGCCATGGACGGGCCGCGCCACATCTGGTGGAACTTCGTCTCCAGCTCCCAGGACCGCATCGAGCAGGCCAAGGCCGACTGGAAGGCCGGGCGGTTCGACGTGGTGCCCGGCGAGACGGAGTTCATTCCGCTGCCGGAGCGGTGATCAGCGCACGAAGCCCAGCGCCTTCAGCTTTTCCCCGACCGTCCCGTCCTCCAGCGCCGCCAGGAAGCGCTGGACGGCGGGGCGGGTGCGGCGGTCGCGGGGGATGACGAAGTCGTAATGCTCCTCCTGCAAGGGCAGGAAGCCGAGGTCGTAGAGCTTCGCCACGCTGTCGATGGCCACGCCCCAGTCGGCGCGGCCCTGCGCCACGGCGGCGGCCACGGCGTTGTGCGACTTGGCCTGCGACCAGTAGCCGGCGGGGCGCGCCTCGCCCAGCAGGCGGTCGGTCAGGATGCGTGTGCCGCTGCCGGAATTGCGGTTGACCAGGATGCAGTCGGGGTCGGCGATGGCGAGCCGGGCCGCGTCCTCCACCGACTTGCCTTCGAAGCGCCGGTCGCCCTTGCGGAAGACGATGCCCTGAAGGCGGCGGTAGCCGGGCACGAGGTCGAGCGCGGGCGTCAGGAAGGGATGATTGTACTCGCCGGTCTTCGGATCCATCAGGTGGATGGCGGCGATGTCGCACTCCCCGCGCCGGGCGGCGGCGAGGCCGCCCATGGAGCCGACGTTCAGCGCCTTGACCGTCAGCCCCTCCCCGATCAGTTCGCCGAGGATGGCGTCGAGACCCACGCAATGGCTGCCGATCACGATCAGGTCGGCGGGCGCGGTGTCGCGGCCGATGCGCTGGACCGACACGGGCGTGCCGGCCTCCACCGCCTCGGCCTGCGGATCGATGGCGATGAAGCCGTCGGCGTGGCTGAAGGCGGTCACCGCGCCGGAACCCTTGGACAGCGGATAGGCCGCCAAGCCCCCATCCGAACCGCGCACCAGCGAGATCATGACGTATTCGGTGCGCCCGCGCTCCGACCCCAGCCGCAGGGGCAGCGTGGCGGGAACGGCCTCCTTCGCGGCGGGCGGCAGACCGGCCAAGGCGCGGATCACCGGGGCCACGAACTCGTGGAAGGTGAACATGGCCGAGGTCGGGAAGCCCGGCAGGATAACGACCGGCTTGCCCTGCGTGACCGCGAGGCATAGCGGCTTGCCGGGCTTCAGCGCCACGCCGTGGGCGACCACGCCGGGGTCGGTCAGGCGGCTCACGATGCGGTAGGACAGGTCCCCCGCCCCCTTCGACGTGCCGCCGGACAGCAGCAGCGCGTCGCACTCAAGCCCTTCCTCGACGAGGCGGGCGAGCGCGGCCTCGTCGTCGTGGGCGGCGCCGAGGCGGACAGGCTCCCCGCCCAATTCCTCGACAGCGGCGGCGAGGATGGCGCCGTTGGAGTCGTAGACTTGGCCGGCGCGGATCGGCTCGCCGGGGGCGACGATCTCGTCGCCGGTGGACAGGATGGCGACGCGCGGGCGGCGCACGACGGGCATCTCGGCCTTGCCGATGGCGGCCAGCACGCCGATCTCGCGCGAGGTCAGGACCTGGCCTTTGCGCAGCACCGTCTCGCCGCGCCCGATGTCGGAGCCGGCGGCGGCCACGAAGGCGCCGGGGACCACGGGTTTTCGGATTTCGACCAGCAACTCGTCGCCGGTGTCGCGGGATTCGGTGTGCTCCACCATCACCACGGCGTCGGCGCCGCGCGGGACCATGCCGCCGGTGGCGATCACCGTGGCGGTGCCGGGGGTGACGGTGATGGCGGGGGTGCGGCCGGCGGACAGCACCTCCTCGTTCAGGCGCAGGACGACGGGGGAGTCCTCGCTGGCGCCACGGGTCGCGGCGGCCAGCACGGCGAAGCCGTCCACGGAGGAGCGGTCGAAGCCCGGCACGTCCACCTCGGACAGCACGTCGGCGGCGAGCACGCGGCCGAGCGCCGCCGACAGCGGCACCGTTTCCGCCCCCTTGGGCCGCAGGTCGAGGTGGCGGCGGAAGCGCGCTTCGGCCTCGTCACGGCCGACGACCTCCAGGAACTGTTCCTGCCGCGCCGCCTGGGCGACGAATCGCCGGATGTCCTCGTTGGGCACGCCGATTGCTCCGAATGCTATGACTCTCCGGCGCGGATGGTAGCGTCAAATCCGTGCACGGTCACGGGAGAGCCGGCGGGGACGCCTTCGCTTTCCGCCGGGATCAGCACAAAGCCGTCGGCGCGCACCGCCCCCGACAAGCCGGGCACGGATGGGGAGGCCAATGGCTCCACCGTCCCGTCGTCGGTCAGGCGCACGCGGTAGAGGTCGGCGCAGCCGATCTCCGAGATCAGCTTGCGGGCGGTGACCGCCTCGCGCGTCGGGTGGGGCAGCGCCGCGTCGCGACCGGCCATGCGGCGGACGGCGCGGCCGGCCAGCAGCTCGTAGGCGGCGAGGCAGGCCATCGGTTCGCCGGGCAACAGCACGGCGAGGGCGCCCCCCGCGAAGCCAAGCCCGGCCGAATCGCCGGGCCGCATCGCCACACCGTGCACCACAAGCGAACCGGCGTCGGCCAGCGCCAGCGGCGCCACGTCGTCCTCCCCCACACCGGTGCGGCCGGCGGAGAGCAGGAGGTCGGCGCCGGGAGCGGCGTAAGCCTCGGTCAGGGCGGCGCGGTCGGCGAGCGGGCCGATCAGGTCGGGAAGGCCGCCGTCGCGGGTAACGAGGGCGGCGAGCATGGCCCCGAGCGCCTCCGGACCCGAGCGCGGGCCTCCGGCCAGGACGATGCGCACGTGCGGACGGGCAACGGCGGTGACGGTCTCGATGCCCAGCGCGGCGAGCAAGCCGATGTCCTGCGGGCGCAGGACGCGCCCGGCCGCCAGCAGCGGGGTGCCGGCGCGCACGCCCTCGCCCTGCCGCTCCACCCCTTCGCCGGGGGCGACGGAGCCCAGCGCCTCGATGAAGCCGGCGTCTTGCTGCATGGCCTCCACGGGCAGGACCGCGTCCGTACCGGGGGGCAGCGGCTCGCCGGCCGAGATCGGCATGGCGGACAGCAGCGGGATGGGGTTGTAGGAGCCGGCGCCGAAGGTGTCGGCCGAGGCCACCGCCACGCCGTCACGGGACGCGCGGTCGGCGGGCGGCCAGTCGGTATCGGCGGTGACCGCCCCGTGCAGGGTACAGCCGGCGGCCTCGGCCAGCGGAACGGGGCGCGGCTGCGGGCAAGTGGCGTGCTGGTCGATCCAGTGCTCCACGGCGTCCAGCGGGGCGCGGGTGGCGAAGCCCCGTCCGCGAACATCGGTTTTGGGGACATCGATGTTGGGTGTGCCGGGGACTGGCGGGAGGGAGCCGCTCTGCGTCATCGCGCTGCTCCCTCGGTCACGCCGGAACGTCGGCGGTGCCGCTGCACACGCGGTTGCGGCCGGCGCGCTTGGCCTCGTAAAGCAGCAGGTCGGCGGCCTGGTACAGGCTGTCGGACGGCGTTTCGGTCAACGGCCGGGCGGTGGCGGCGCCGAGGCTGATGGTGACGTGCCCGGCCACCGGCGACACGGCGTGCGGCAGGCGCTGCCGGGCGATGGCCTCGCGCAGACGTTCGGCCACAAGGAGGGCGCCCTCCCCGTCCGTTTCCGGCAGCAGGCAGACGAACTCCTCCCCGCCGTAACGGGCGACGAGGTCGCCAGGGCGCTTGGTCTGTTCGTCCAGAACGCCGGCGATGGCGCGCAGGCACTCGTCGCCGGCCTGATGACCGTAATGGTCGTTGTAGGCCTTGAAATGGTCCACATCGAGCATGACCAGCGACAGCGGCGTGTGCGACCGGGCGCAGCGCCGCCATTCGCGCAGCAGCGCTTCGTCGAAGCGGCGGCGGTTGGCGATGCCGGTCAGCCCGTCGAGAAAGGACAGCTGGCGCAGCAGGTCGGCCTGCCGCTTCAGCAGCAGATGGTTGCGCACGCGCGCCTTCACGATGGGCGGGCTGATCGGCTTGGTGATGAAGTCGATGGCGCCGACCTCCAGCCCGTGGGTCTCATCCTCCACCTCGCTTTTGGCGGAGATGAAGATGACCGGGATGTCGCGGGTGGCCGGATCGTCCTTGATGCGGGTGCACACCTCGTAGCCGTCCATGCCCGGCATCATGATGTCCAGCAGCACGAGATCCGGCAGGCGGGTCTGCACCAGCTCCAGCGCCTTGTCGCCGTCGGTCGCGAAGTAGATGTCGTAATCGTCCTTGAGGATGCGGCTCAGCACATGGACGTTGGACGGAATGTCGTCCACGACGAGGATTTTGGGGCGCGATTCGGTCATGGCGTTCACGAGGCCGGAAGGAAGAGGCCGAGATTGCGCGCAAGACGCTGCACGATCCCATAGGCCTTCGGGAAGTCGAGGCTGTCCACGGCGCCGGTCAGCGCCTTCATGGTGGCGGGGTCGATCGAGTCGCCCAGCACCGGGGCGAGGGTGGCGAACTCCTCCGCCGCCGCGAAGTTGCTGTCGCGCAACAGCTGGGCGAAGCGGTCGATCATCGGCGCCAGCCGGTCGCGGTCGATCGTCGGGGCGGGACGGGCCGGTTCCGCCGACGGCGCTTCCGACAGGCGAGAGGCAGATTCCAGCACGGCGGCCATCTCGGCGCGCAGGACGGGCAGCTGTTCCTCCGCCGCCGCCTGTTCCCCCCGGTAGGCGGCGATCTGCAGGGCGTCGGCGGCGGCCGAAAGGCGCCGCGCGCCGATGTTGCCGGCAAGGCTCTTCAGCTCATGGCCCAGCGCCTTGGCGCGCGGCAGGTCGCCCGCAGACAGCGCCACCGCGATCGATTCGGCCACCCCGGCGTAGGCGCGGGCGAAGTCGCCGACGAACTTGCGGAACAGGTCGGCGTCGCCGTCCAGCCGGCGCAGCGCGTCGTTCAGGTCGATGCCCGGCAGCTCATCCGGCAGACCGCCGGATGCGGGCACCGGGGCGGGGATGGGAAGCGGGGTGGCGGCCAGCATCGTGCGGCCGACCCAGCGGGCCAGCACCTCGAACAGCTGGTCAACGTCGATGGGCTTGGCGATGTGGTCGTCCATGCCGCCGTCCAGGCAACGCTGCTTGTCCGAGGGCAGCGCGCTGGCCGTCATGGCGATGATGGGCAGGCCACGCCCGACGGGCCGGTCGCGCAAGCGCCGCGTCGCCTCGAAGCCGTCCATCTCCGGCATCTGCACGTCCATCAGCACGGCGTCGAAGGGCGGGTCCGCCTCCTCCACCCGCGCGATGGCCTCGCGGCCGTTGCCGGCCGACGTGACGCGGGCGCCGGCACGCTCCAGGATCTCGCGCGCCACCTCCTGGCTGATGGCGTTGTCCTCGACCAGCAGCAGGCGGCGGCCCAGCAGCGGGCGGTTGGGGAGCGGCAGCGCCTTCAGCGGCAGCGGCGCGCACGGCCTGTCCCAGGGTCCCTCGCCCCCCATCGCGCGGGCGTAGGCGTCGGTCACGGCGTCGAGCAGGGCGGAGGCGGTGACCGGCTTCACCAGGAAACCGCCGAGGCCCAGATCTTCGGACAGGGCCCCCACCCGCTCGCGCCCGAAGGCGGTGACGACGATGATGACCGGCGCCTTGACCAGACCGTCGTCGCGGATGCGCCGCGTCGTCTCGATGCCGTCCATTCCCGGCATCTTCCAGTCCATCAGCACGAGGTCGTAGGCCGCGCCGGACGCCGTCGCACGTTCCAGCTCCGCAATGGCGGCGGGGCCGGAATCGCGGGTCTCCACCCGCCAGCCGAAGCTGCCGGCCAGTTCGGCCAGCACCTCCCGCGCGGTCGGGTTGTCGTCCACCACCAGCAGCGAGAGGTCGCGCGGTATCAGGCGGGTGCGCGCCGGGCGGGCCGCCGAACGGGTGCCGCGGCCGAACACGGCGGTGAAGTGGAAGTTGCTGCCCTTGCCCGGCTCGCTCTCCACGTCCATGGCGCCGCCCATCAGGGTGACCAGCCGGGTGCAGATGGCCAGCCCCAGCCCCGTGCCGCCGTAGCGCCGGGTGGTGGAGCTGTCCGCCTGGCTGAAGGCCTGGAACAGCCGCTCCCGCTGTTCGGGTTCGATGCCGATGCCGGTGTCGCGGATGGAGAAGACCAGGACGGCGCGGTCCTCCGTCACCTCCGTCGCGCGGACGGACACCACCACCTCGCCCGAGTCGGTGAACTTGATGGCGTTGCCGGCGAGGTTGATGAGCACCTGCTGAAGCCGCAGCGGATCGCCGATAAGGTCGAGCGGCACCTCCGGCCCGACCGAGAACAGCACCTCAATGTCCTTTTCCTGGGCGGCGGTGCCGACGATGACCGCGAGGTTCTGCAACAGGTCGTCGAGACGGAAGTCCACCCGCTCCAGGTCCAGCTTGCCGGCCTCGACCTTCGAGAAGTCCAGGATGTCGTTGAGGATGGCGAGCAGCGATTGCGCCGAGGTGCGGATCTTCTGCGCGTAGTCGCGCTGGCGCGTCGACAGCTCCGTCTGCTGGATGAGGTGGACGAGCCCGAGGATCGCGTTCATCGGCGTGCGGATCTCGTGGCTCATGTTGGCCAGGAACTCGCTCTTGGCGCGGCTCGCCGCCTCGGCGACGTCCATGGCCCGGCGCATCGCCTCCTCGGCGCGCTTGCGTTCGGCGATCTCGTGAAAGACGACCACCGCGCCCTCAACCCGGCCATCCTCCAGCATGGGGGAGACGGCGAACTCCACCGGAATGGCGGTGCCGTCCTTGTGCCAGTAGACGTCTTCCGCCCCGCCGCGCGCGTCGCCGGTGCGCAGCACGAAGAACACCGGGCAATCGATGATGGGATAGGGGCTGCCGTCGATGCGCGTGTGATGCAGCAGCGCGTGCAGGCTGCGGCCCAGCAGCTCCTCGTGGGAATAGCCGGTGATCGCGCAGGTGGCGGGGTTGGCGAAGGTGATGCGCCCGTCCCGGTCCACCCCGCAGATGCCGTCCGAGGCCGATTGCAGGATCAGGTTCAGCCGGCGGTTGGCCCCGGCGAAGGCGCGGTTGGCCTGTTCCAGGCTGCGCGCCGTGGCGTCGAGGTCGGCGTTGGCCTCGGCCAGCCGGCGGCGGCTGACCTCCTCCCGCGTCTGGCTGCGCGCGGCGGCCAGCGCCAGGGCGGCGCAGGCGACCACGGCCAGCAGGACCAGCAGGCCGCTGCGGACGGCGCGGTCCCGCCATTCCTCCAGGACCTCGTCCCTGGCGACGCTGACCTGCGCCACCAGAGGGAAGGAGGGCACCCGGTTGAAGGAGACGATCCGCTCCACCCCGTCGATGGCCGACACCCCCTCGAACGTGCCGGTGGGCGCCGACCGGGCGCGCTCGACCACGTCGAAGCCGTCGCTCCGGCCCGACTCGACCTCCGGGAAGCGGACCACCAGCGTGCCGTCCTCGCGGTGGAGCGCGATGGTGCCCAGCCGGCCGATGTCCAGGCTTTCGAAGATGCTGCGGAAATAGTCGATGTCCACGGCGACGTGGGTGATGCCGAGGAAATGCCCGTTCAAGGCAATTCGCCGGCTGACGGTGAAGGAGGGCCGGCCCGACAGGCGGCCCTGGATCAGTTCGCCGACGTGGAAGTCGGCGCCGTCGCGGTGGGCCTGGAAATAGGGGCGGTCGGCGGAGTTGGTCGCCGGGGCCGGGTACTGCCGGGTGCTGAGCAGGCCGGCGCCCTGCTCGTCGAGGATCCAGATGGCGCCGACCTCCGGGATGGCGTCGGTCATCTCGCGCATTTCCTGCCACAGGGCGCGGTCGCGGTTGATGCCGTCCATCCCGCGCTGCCTCACGCGGTCGAGCACCCGCTGAAGGACAAGATCGCTGGTGGCGACGGTGCGGCGGACGTGCTCCTGCAACAGGCGCGACGCGCTGCGCGTCTGTTCCTGGGCGTGGCGGAGCGTTTCCTCGCGGTCGGCCCAGGTGACCGCCCCCCAGAAGCCGATGCCGAACAGGGCGATGAAGCCGACGATGGCCAGCAGCAACGGCCGAAGCCGAGAGGGCGGGGGCGCCTGAGGCTCCGCCGCTGTCGGGATCGTGGGATCCATTGCCAATATCCGCCAGGCCCGGCACACGCCGGAGGTGAGAAAGTTCATACGCTTTCCGGATTATGAGGCTCCGGCCCCAGCAACGGCAAGTGACTTCATCGGCGCGGGCGGAACCACCCTCACGCCACCGGAATCGAGGCGCGCAGAAGATCGCCTCCTGCCGCAGCTGCCGCGATACGGTCCAGCCGCGCGTCGTCCACCGCCTCGCCCGCCCGCACCGCCGCGCACAGGGCCCGGCAGGCGGCCGACAGGTCCATCAGGCCGACGTTGCCGGCCAGCGAGACGAGGGCGTGCGCCTCGAAGGCCATGCGGGCGGCATCGCCGCGGGCGGCCAGCAGGCGTTCCACACGGCGCGGCAGTTCGTCGAGGAAGCCGCCCACGAGGTCGGCGCAGCGCTCCACCCCCAACTCGCGGGCCATGGCGTGGACGGCGGACGGGTCGAAGACCGGCGGGGCGGCCGGGCGCGCGGGTGCGGGCAAGGGTGCGGGTGCGGGCGGCGAAACGGCGGTCCGCCCGTCCAGGCTTCGGTCGATGGCGTCCAGCAGGCCCGCGCGCTCGAAGGGTTTGGGGACATGGCCGTCCATGCCGACCGCGCGGCAGCGCGCGACCTCCGCCAGCAGGGCGCTGGCGCTCATCGCCAGGATCGGGATGCGGCCGAGCGGCGGGGGCAGCGCGCGGATGGCCTCCGTCGCGGCGTGTCCGTCCATGACCGGCATCTGCACGTCCATCAGGACGAGGTCGTAGCCGCCGCGCCGGACCGCCTCCACCGCCTTCGCGCCGTTGTCCACCGTGTCCACGGCGTGGCCGGAGGCGGTCAGCATGGTGACGGCCAGCTCCCGGTTCATCGCCAGATCCTCGGCCAGCAGGATGCGCGCCGAACGCCGCGCCTTCGACCGCTCCGGGGCGCAGGGGGCGCCGTCCCGGCCGGGCGCCGCCGCTTCGGGCAGGACCAGGGAGAACCAGAAGGTGGAACCGGCGCCCGGGCGGCTGCGCACCCCGACCTCCCCGCCCATCAGCTCGACCAGACGGCGGCTGATGGCGAGGCCGAGGCCGGTGCCCCCGCGCGAGCGGTCGATCTGGCTGAAGCGCCGGAACAGCGCGCCCTGCCGTTCCGCCGGGATGCCGATGCCGGTGTCGGCGACGCTGACCGTCAGGCGCGGCCCGTGGTCCGTGTCGTCCGTCCTGGTCACGGTCAGGGAGACGCCGCCGCGTTCGGTGAACTTCACGGCGTTGCCCAGCATGTTGAGCACCACCTGCCGCAGCCGGTCCGGGTCGCCGCGCAGCCAGCCCGGCACATCCGGCGCCACGGCGATGCGGAGCGCCAGCCCCTTCGCCTCGGCGGCCAGCCGGACCACCGCCTCGCAGCTGGCGGCCAGCTCGCGGATGGAGAAATCCACGTCGTGCAGCTCCAGCCGCCCGGCCTCGATGCGCGAGAAGTCCAGAACATCGTCGATGACCGTCAGCAGCGACCGCCCGGCGTCGCGCACGTGCGTGGCCTGCCGGCGCTGTTCGGGCGTCAGATCGCCGTCGAGGAGAAGCTGCGTGAAGCCCAGGATGCCGTTCATCGGCGTGCGGATCTCGTGGCTCATGGTCGCCAGGAATTCCGCCTTGGCGCGGTCGGCCGCTTCGGCCTCGATCCGGGCCTGGATCAGCGCCTGCTCGTTCCGCTTGGTTCCGGTGATGTCGTCGAAGACCCAGACGAAGGCCTCCAGCCGGCCGTCCGCGCCGTGCACCGGGCTGACGTTCAGGTTGGCCCACAGAGGCTCGCCGCCTTTGCGGTGGCAGAGGATCTCCGCGCGCGCCGGCTGCCCGGCCGCCATCGCCTCGCGCAGGCGGGCCACGGCCTCGGCGTCGGTGTCCGGCCCCTGGAGGAAGGGCATGTCGCGGCCCAGAACCTCCGGCGGGAAATAGCCGGTGATGGCCGTGGCCGCCGGGTTGAGGAAGACGACCGGATTGCCGGCGCGCTGCGGGTCGGTGATGAGCACGCCGGCCCCCGTCGCCTCCACCGCCTTGGCGAAACGGGCGTTCAGGCGGCTGGCGCGCTCCGCCGTTTCCTTGGCCCGGTGGAGCTGCCACTCCTCCGCCTTGCGGTCGGTGATGTCGAAGATGATGCCGTCCCACACGACCTCGCCCGTGTCGCGGCGGGCGGCATGGCTGATGGCGCGAATCCAGCGCGTGGCTCCGTCGCTGAGGCGGGTGACGCGGAATTCCTGCGTCCAGGACCCCAGCGTCTCGGCCGAGGCGCGGATTGAGGCGATCAGCGCCGTCCGGTCGTCGGGGTGGATGTTGGCGCTCAACCCGTCCAGCGTGATGGGGGTCGATTCGGAAAGCCCCAGGATGCGGAAGAAACCGGGGCTGCAATAGGGGAACAGAAGGCGCCCGTCGGCCGTCAGGACGCGCTGGTACACCCCGCCCGGCGTGTTGGCGGCGACGGCCGCGAAACGGCGCTGGCTCTCGGCAAGCGCCTGGGTCAGGTCGTGCCGCTCCTCCTCCTTGTGCAGCAGCATGCCGAGGAACAGCACCCCGAAGAGGTTGCCGAGCGACATCGGCACCAGGGCCGTCTCCATCATGCGCCGGGCGAGCTCCGGCGGCAGCAGGACGAAGCCGAGCGGCGCCGCGATGGTGACCGCCACGGCCAGCGCCACCACGTAAGCGCCGCCGAAGCCCCGCCCCCGCCGGCGCGCGTGCCAGGAAAAGCCGATGCCCAGCAAAGCCGCGACGGTGATGGAGAGAACGCCCGCCGCCGCCCCGCCGCCGCCCATCCACAGGCGGTAGCCGCCGGTCACCAGCGCCGCCGTGACCGCGCCCAGCGGGCCGCCGAACGGGCCGGCGAGCGCCATCATCACGTTGCGGGCGTCCACGAACAGGCCGGGCGCCACCCGCACCGGGTCGATCATGCCGAGGATCGCGATGCCGCCGAACAGCAGGCCGACGAGGATCCGCGACAACGGGGCGGGAATGGCCGGACCGCGCCAGCGGATTTGCAGGAAGACGACGACCACCACGGCGAACAGGCCGATGTTCTGCGCGAGGTCGAGGAGGAATTCCTTGGAGAGCGTTTCCATCGTGCCACCTCCGGCGGGGGACCGCCTCTCCCTGTCTCATTATGCGGTACGCGAACGACCCGTTTCGCATCGCGCGTCGCATTTTCGGAAAAACCCGACGCACCGCACCGGCCGCGTCGGATCATGTCTCCTTCGTCGCAAGCGCCGTGCCGCGCAGGGTCGCCTGCTGGGCCTCGGCGGCGGCCAGCGCGGCGGTGCCGGCGGCCCGGTAGCGGGCGATCAGGGCGGAGGCGTCGGCGGGGCGCGGGTCGCTTGAGGCCGCCTGCATCAGCGCCCGGCTCGCCTCGGTCAGCTCCATGAAACCGAGATTGCCGCCCAGCGAGGCGGCGGTGTGCGCGTCCTTCGCCAGCCGGGTCCAGTCGGGCGTCCCCTCCCCTTCACAGACCGCCGAAGCCGCCGCGAGACGGTCCGGCAGCGCCGCCAGGAACATGTCGAGGAGGGAGCACAGCGTCTCCGGCCCCAGATCGCGGAGAAGACGCTGCATGACGGCGTCCGGCCCGGTTGGAGAAGGCGTAGCGACGGGCCCCCTTCCTCCCCCCATGCTGCGCACGGGGGCAGGTTTTATTCCCTCCCCCGCCGAAGGTGGGGGAGGGTTAGGGTGGGGGCCTGCATCCAGGATAGTCCCGCCGGGGCGCAGCCAGCGCTGCACGCAGGCCAGCAGGGCCTCGCGCTCCACCGGCTTGGCCAGATGGGCGTCCATGCCGGCGGTGCGGCAACGCTCGACCTCCGCCGGCAGGACCGTGGCGGTCAGCGCCACGATGGGAACGCGCGCCGCCTCGCCGTCCAGCGCGCGGATGGTCTCGGTCGCCCGCAGCCCGTCCATCACGGGCATCTGGAGGTCCATCAGCACGAGGTCGTAGCGCCGCCCGCGCACCGCCGCCACGGCCTCCTGCCCGTCGGAGGCGAGATCCACCGTGTGGCCGGCGTTGGTCAGCATCCTGGCGATCAGTTCCTGGTTCATGCCTAGGTCCTCGACCACCAGGATGTGGCCCCGGCGGAAAACCTCGTCCGAACAGTCGGCCGCGCCCTCCGCGTCGGCGAGGCCGGCGGGGTCGGGCACCGGCAGGGTCAGGGTGACGTAGAAGGTGCTGCCCACACCGGCGGCGCTGTGGAAGCCGATGGTGCCGCCCATCGCCTCCACCAGCCGCTTGGAGATGGCGAGGCCGAGGCCGCTGCCGCCGTACTGACGGGCGACGGTGCGGTCGATCTGGCTGAACTTCTGGAACAGCAGCGTCTGCTTGTCCTCGGGGATGCCGATGCCGGTGTCGCTGACCACGAAGTTCAGCGTCACCGCGTCCGGCCGGCGGTCCACCACCACGACCGACATGCCGACCCCGCCGCTCGGGGTGAACTTCACCGCGTTGGACAGCAGGTTCAGCAACACCTGCCGCAACCGCACCGGATCGCCGGTGACGAAGGCCGGCGCGTCCGCCGCCCGGTCCACCCGCAGGTCCAGGCGCTTTTCCCGCGCGGCCGGCTGCACCAGCGAGACGACGTGGTCGATGGCCTCGTTCAGGTTGAAGGGGATGTGGTCGATATCGACCTTCCCGGCCTCGATCTTCGACAGGTCGAGCACGTCGTTGATGATCGCCAGCAGCGACTTGCAGGCCTGCTTCAGCTGGCGCGCGTAATGGCGTTGATCGTTTTGGCGCTGCTTTTCATCCCGGACGGCGCCGTCCTGGGCCAGATCCTCCAGAAAGGTGGCATAGCCGAGGATGCCGTTCATTGGCGTGCGGATCTCGTGGCTCATGGCCGCCAGGAAGTCGGCCTTGGCGCGGGCGCCGGCCTCCGCCTGCTCCTTGGCCTCGGCGAGGGAGGCGAGGAGGCGCTCGCGGTCGGTCACGTCGCGCGCGTTGCCGAGGATGCGCGTCACCCGCCCGTCCGCGTCCATCAGCGGCACCAGCACGGTGTCCCAGTTGCGAAGCCCTTCCGCCGTTTCCAGCGTTTCCTCGAAGCGCAGGGTGGAGCGTTCGGCGACGCACCGGGCGTACAGGTCGCAAATCTTCGCGGCGAATTGCGGCGGGAACAGCGCGTCGGGCCGGATGCCCGGCCGCACGGCCGAGACGCCCAGCGCGCGCGCCGACGCCGGGTTCAGAGACTGGTAGGTGAAGCCGCCGTCCTCCCCCACGGCGACGACGAACAGGCAGTCCGTCGCCTCAGCGTAGAGGGCGCGGTAGAAGGCCTCGCTGTCGGCCACGGCCGCTTCGGCGGCACGGCGGCGCTCCTCCAAACGCAGCAGCGTGCCGAGGAAGGCCGCGCCGACCACGTTGGAGATGACCAGCGGCAGGGCCACGCGGCTCATCACCGCGACCGCCTGGTCCAGCGTCGGCAGGAGCAGAACGGACAGCAGGCTGGCCACGGCGGCGGTCAAGCCGAGCGCGCCATGGCGCAGCAGGTCGCGGCGCCACCGGCGCCAGCGCATCAGCGCCGCGAAGCCGAGCGAGGTGGCGACCACGGACGCCAGCGCGACCACCGCCGCGGGCGTGGCGGCACCACCCAGCCACACCCGATAGGCGCCGGCCATGGCCCCGGTGATGACGCCGGCCAGCGGGCCGCCATAGAGCGTCGCCAGCGCCACCATCGTCATGCGCGCGTCCACGAACACGCCGGGCAGGACCAGCACCGCGTCGAACATGGCGAGCACGGCGCCGGTGCCGAAGAAGACGCCCAGCACCGCCTGCTGCCAATGGCGCCCGAACTGCTCCATGCGCGCCCGCACGAGGCTGTAGCCGACCACGGCGATGGCGAACAGGCCGATGTGCTGGAGGATGTCGAGGACGATGCGCGCGGTGTTGCCGGTCATGAACGGGCCCCTCTGACGGGGCTCTCCGGACGAGAACCCTCGGACGGGGACCTTCGTTCAGATCCCCTCGAATGGAATGGGAGCGGATGCGGGGCCGGACCGGCCGCACCGGCTCCCGATCATCGGGGACGGCGACTCGGACCGCCTCCGCGAGACGGGGCGGCCGAGCGCATGCCTCGCTGAGGTGCCACCATAGTAGGCATATTCACCGCGAATGCCTGTGAGATTTTATCGAACCGGATATGCGCTCCGCCCCATCACCGGAAGGGGCGTTCGAGCCGGAGTAGTACGGAATTCTGGTGAGGCAAAAGCGCCCCGCGCCTCGTTCCGAACACGGTATGCCGGCGGTACCGCGCCGGCGTCGTCCGTGGATGCGTCCCTTCGCCGGCCCTTCCAGCGCCAGGAGGCATCGCCGGAGGAGGACACGAGGGGAGAGGCACATGCAGAACGCCGTTGCCGGGGGTCCACGCCTGTCCGTGGTGGTCCCCTGCTACAACGAGGCCGAGGGAATCGGCGAACTGCACCGCCGTGTGACGGCGGCCTGCCGCGTGGAGGTGGGTGCGGAGTACGAACTGGTCCTGGTGGACGACGGATCGCGCGACGAGACCTGGGCGCGCATCGCGGCGCTGGCGCAGAGCGACCCGGCGGTCACCGGCGTGCGGCTGTCGCGCAACCACGGCCACCAGCTGGCGCTGACCGCCGGCCTGCACGTCTGCCGGGGCGAGCGCATCCTGATCATCGACGCCGACCTTCAGGACCCGCCGGAGCTGCTGGGCACCATGATGGAGCTGATGGACGGCGGCGCCGACGTGGTCTACGGCACGCGCACGGCGCGCGACGGCGAAACCTGGTTCAAGAAGGGCACGGCGGCGCTGTTCTACCGCCTGCTCGACCGGCTGGTGGACATCGACATCCCCAAGGACACCGGCGATTTCCGCCTGATGAGCCGCCGCGCGCTGGAGGTGCTGAACGCCATGCCGGAGCAGCACCGCTTCATCCGGGGCATGGTCAGCTGGATCGGGCTGCGGCAGGTGCCCCTGGCCTACGACCGGCAGGCGCGGGTGGCCGGCACGACCAAGTACCCGCTGAGCAAGATGATCCGCTTCGCGCTCGACGCCATCACCAGCTTTTCCATCAAGCCGCTGCGCGCCGCGTCCTACATCGGCTTCGGCTTCGCGCTGTGCGCCCTGCTGGCGCTGGCCTACGCGCTGTACAGCTGGGCGCAGCACCACGTCGTCCCCGGCTGGACCAGCGTGATGGTCGTGACCTTGGTGCTGGGCAGCACGCAGCTGCTGATCCTGGGCGTGCTGGGCGAGTATCTCGGGCGCCTCTACATGGAGACCAAGCAGCGCCCGCTGTTCGTGGTGGACAGCATCGCGCGGCATCCGCTGGCCGAAACGGTGCAGACTCCCGCGATCACGCCCGTGCCCACGGCGGCGATTGACGATCTGGGCACCGGCCTCGGCGCGGCGGCGGGGGCCTTCTCGCGGATCGAGGCGAAATGATGCCCCCCGTCCGCAGCGCGATTCCCTGGACGGCGATCCGCTTCGCGGTGGTGGGCCTCGCCAACACGGCGCTGGATTTCCTGGTGTTCCTGACGCTGATGACGGCGTTCGGCGCGCCGGTGCTGCTCGCCAACGCGGGCGGCTATGGGGTCGGCGTGGTGTCGAGCTTCCTGCTGAACCGCAGCTGGACCTTCCGCGTCCGCCGCGACGACGCCCCGCTGGCCCGCCGCCTGCCGGTGTTCCTGGCCTTCAATCTGGTGGGACTGGGCCTTTCCACGCTGGTGGTGGCGCTGCTGGTGCCGGCGGTGCACCCGCTGGCCGCCAAGGTCGCCGCCACGGGCGCGACCTTCGTCTGGAACTACTGGTCGAGCCGCCGTTTCGTCTTCACCACCGCCCCGACCACCGCCCCCCTTGCGTGACACGGGCGTTTTGCGGCCATGTATCAAAGCCCTTCTCCCCCGTGTGGGAGAAGGGTTGGGATGAGGGGGCGGCCAAAGGCCGGACCAGCGATTCACCACAGAGACACAGAGGGCAGTCATTCTCCGTGTCTCTGTGGTGATGTTCACCCCTCACCCCAACCCCTCTCCCACAAGGGGAGAGGGGCTTTTAAACAGAGGGGCGGTTGATGGATCGGGTGGACTGTGTCGTGGTGGGGGCCGGCGTCGTCGGCCTGGCGATCGCCCGGCGGCTGGCGCGCGAAGGCCGTGAGGTGGTAATCCTGGAGGCGGCGGACGCCATCGGCACCGGCACCAGCTCCCGCAACTCCGAGGTCATCCACGCCGGCATCTACTACCCCACGGGCAGTGTGCGGGCGCGGCTGTGCGTGGCCGGGCGCGACGCGCTTTACGCCTACTGCCGGGAGCATGGGGTCGAGCACAAGCGCATCGGCAAGCTGATCGTCGCCACGGACGAGAGCCAGCTCCCCCGGCTGGACGCCATCCGGCGGCAGGCGGCGGCCAACGGGGTGGACGACCTTTATGAAATCTCCGCCGCCGAGGCGATGGCGCTGGAGCCGAACCTGCGTTGCGTCGGGGCTCTGGTGTCGCCCTCCACCGGCATCATCGACAGCCACGGGCTGATGCTGGCCCTGCAAGGCGACGCGGAGGACGCCGGCGCCGTGCTGGCGCTGCTGAGTCCGCTGGAGCGCGCCCACCGGACGGGCGACGGCTTCGAGCTGGAGGTCGGCGGGGCGGAGCCGATGCGGCTGGCCTGCTCCACGCTGGTCAACGCGGCGGGGCTGGGCGCCTGGGCGGTGGCGCGGGGGCTGGAGGGCTTTCCGGCCGACCGGATTCCGCCGCGCGTGCTGGCCAAGGGCAACTACTACGCGCTGGCGCAGGGCCGCTCGCCCTTTGCGCGGCTGGTCTACCCGGTCCCGGTGGAAGGCGGCCTCGGCGTCCATCTGACGCTCGATCTGGCCGGGCAGGCGCGCTTTGGTCCCGATGTGGAATGGCTGTCCCCGGACGATTGCGACCGCATCGACTACGCCGTCGATCCGGCGCGGGCCGACGCCTTCTACGGGGAGGTGCGGCGCTATTGGCCGGGTCTGCCGGACGGCGCGCTGGTGCCGGCCTATTCCGGCGTGCGGCCGAAGCTGAGCGGCCCCGGCCAGCCGCAGGCCGATTTCCTGATCCAGGGACATGACGCGCACGGCATCCCCGGCCTCGTCCACCTGTTCGGGATGGAGTCGCCGGGCCTGACCTCCTGCCTCGCCATCGCCGACGAGGTGGCGGCCAAGCTCACGTAATGTCCCTTTGCCGCGCCGCAGTATCTTGACCGTGGCGCGCCATCCCCCAATCTATGGGAAGGCGGCGCCGAACAACCCTCGGGCCGCCAAGCCGCCGGGCGCCGGAAACGGGCCCAATGTGCAACTCGCTCGCCTCACGAGGAGGATGCGCCGTGACGACACGCCTTTCGCTCTTCAACAGCCCGCTGCTGCTCGGGTTCGACCAGTTCGAGCGCACGCTGGACCGCATCGCCAAGAATTCCGCCGAAGGTTACCCGCCCTACAACATCGAGCAGATCGGGGACGACGGGCTGCGCATCACGCTCGCCGTGGCCGGCTTCACGTCGGACGACCTGTCGGTGCAGATCGAGGACAACCAGCTGGTGATCCGAGGCCGGCAGACCGACGACAAGTCGCGCATCTATCTGCATCGCGGCATCGCCGCGCGCCAGTTCCAGCGCAGCTTCGTCTTGGCCGAGGGCATCGAGGTGGTCGGCGCGTCGCTGGACAACGGGTTGCTGCACATCGACCTGAAGCGCCCGATGCCCGAGCCGAAGGTGCGCACCATCAAGATCGAGCAGACGATGCCCGCCGCCGGCGGGGCCGTCGGACCGCAAACCATCGACGTCGCCCCGGAACGCGCCGAAAGCTGAGCGGGCCGAAAGCTGAACACGGGAAATTCCGACCGTTTCGTTAGAAAGGTCCATCCATCATGAACGCCACGAACAACAAAGCCACGACGATCCTGCGCCAGCTGTCGCCCCAGGATTTCGCCGCCTTCGGCGTCGATCACGTCGCCTACGTCCGCCCGGTGACCGTCAACGGCGTGGACGCCTTTTCGGTGCACGCCGCCGACGGCACGCCCCTGACCGTTCTGCCGAAGCTGGACGTGGCCTTCGCCGCGATCCGCCAGAACGACATGGAGCCGCTGAGCCTGCACTGACGCGGGACTTTATCGTGCGACACGGCGCTTTTCGAAAGGCTGGCCTGCCGACGCGGGCCGGCCCTTTCTGTTCGTACCTATGACAAACGTCGCGGGAAGCCGCGTCCAGACTTGCCACCACCGCCGGAAGAATTATCTTAGGCGATATCGAAAGGATTAGCCCTCTCGGTGGTGGGGATTTGGGAGAGACAGTTGGACGGCGGTCAAGAAGCGGGCGGTGACGCGTCCAAGCGCAAGATGTGGGAGGACGAGGCTCGGGATTCGCTCCACATCCTGCCGCTGTCGACCATTCCCCTGGAAACCCCCGGCCTGCAGCACGCGCGGCTGATCAAGAACGTGCGGCTGGAAACCGTCGTCGAGATGTTCCACGACGTCCAGACCGGCAGCGGGCAGGTTCTGCCCCGGAACGTCGTCGTCTATTTCGAATCCTACAAGGAGGAGGTCGAGCGCGATCTGGTGAAGATCGAGAAGATCGCCCGCGCCTCCAGCTTCGACGTCTATTCCTCGCGCATCGAGTTGCGCCGGCTGAACATCGACGTAAACAGCGTCGAATCGCTGACCCTGTCGGAGAGGAAGAAGGCGGAGCTGACCAACTACATGCGTGTCTTCACGCGCCCGTTGATGGAATACGTCTACGGGACCGAGGACATGCAGATCCAGGACGTCACCGACATCATCTCCATGTTCGCCAACCCCAACCGGGAGGAGGCGCTGCGCAACCTGCGCATGATGGCCGACCGGCTGGACATCGGCCTGACCGACATCCCCCAGTTCCTGGAGGAATACGGCGACATCTTCCTGTCGCTGGCCTATTTCAAGAAGTGCCTGGACGACATCGTCCCGGAGGTCCAGAAGTTCCTGACCTGGATGAGCGAGATCCGCAACTCCATCGAGGTCAAGCGCGACGCCCGGCAGATGAAGATGCTGGACGAGATCAACCGCGACCTGACGGACATCTCCACCTCCATCACCGGCCGGTTCGAGAGCTTCGACAACCGCTCCAAGGACTTCTGGAGCGACATCAACGCCGAGACTTTCCGGTCGATCCGCGAGCTGATCTCCTCGCACCACGTCACCATCGGCGGCGTGCTGTGCGGTCTGGCGGTGAAGATGGACCTGTGGAAGGGCCGCTTCGCGCGCGGCGGCGGCGGCCCGAACCGCCGGCTGGAGTTCATCAAGTCGGAAATCCTGCCGGGCCTGTCGCACATCAAGGCGCTGGAACAGTCCGCCCGCACGCACGTGTAGCGGCGGCTACTCGGTCATCTCGATCACGGTCGTGACGATGCCCGTCTTGTCCACCGCGACGGCGAGCGCGTCGAAATCCGGCGGGCCGAAGGCGCCGGCCTGAGCGGCGCGGCTGAAGCCGTAGGGTTCCGTCGGGACGCCCAGCATATTGGTGCCGAGCGTCCCGTCGCCGTTCACGTCCTGAAAGGCCGACAGGCCGTAGCGCCCCGGCGGCAAGCCGGCGAAGACCACCGTCAATTCCGGCCCCGACGCGTCCACGATCTGCCCGGCGAAACGGCGGTCGGCCTTGTACGGGTCGGCACCATCGTACAGGGCGACCCACACTTTGCCCTGTTGGGGCTTGACGTTCCGGATGGTTGCGCGAAGCTCCCCGGCGTCGGCGCTCACCGCCACCGTCGTCAATGCCGCCATCAGCAACGCCGGAATCAACCACAGTGCGGTACTCATTGGTCTCTCCTGCTCGGACGGGCATCGGTTTGGCCCCCTTCCCATGCCGGGAATCGGGCACGCCGCGCCACGCCCGTTGCGGGACCGGAGGGGACCGGCTTCGCGAAATGCAGGGCCATGCTGTCCACGATGCGTGAAATGCAGGAGCAGGAACGGACCGGACAGCCCCGGACGCCGTACCTGCGGCGGCTGTTCCGCCAGCGCCTGCCGATGGTGCTGGGCTCGGTCGCGGTGCTGGCCGTGATCGGCCCCTTCGGCACCTTCCAGGAACTGACCCTGCCGCAGCGGCTGGCCTATTGGGGCGGGATGATCGGTTTCGGTTTCCTGGCCTTCGAGCTGATCTCCCAGGCGGCCATCCGCCTGTTGCGGGAGCACGCAGGGGCGTGGCGGCCGATGCTGGCCGGCGTGCTGCTGGTCGTGACCATCGTGCAGACCGTCTTCGTCGCCCTGCTGGAGCGCGCCTCACGCGGCCACGACTTCCTGAGCCCGCTGGGCCTGATGGAACTCTACGTCTACGTCACGGTCATCACCGCGCTGGTGTCCGTCGCCCCGGTGCTGCTGGAACTCAAGGACCGTGGCCTGCTCGCCCCGCCCCTTGCGCCGCCCCCCGCACCAGCCCCCGAACCGGCGGCGGTTCCGGCGGAGGCCGAAGCTCCGCCCGCCCCGCGCGAGCCGGCCTTCCTCGCCCGCATCCCGGCGAAGCTTGGCCGCGACCTGCTGGCGCTGGAGATGGAGGACCATTACGTCCGCGTCCACACGCCCGAGGGCAGCGACCTGATCCTGATGCGGATGCGCGACGCGGTGGCCGAACTGACCGGGCTGGAAGGGTTGCAGGTCCATCGCTCCTACTGGGTCGCGGCGGCGGCCGTCACTGGCGTGGAGCGCAAGCCCGACGGCAAGATGACGCTGCGCTTGAGCAACGGCCTGCGCGTGCCGGTCAGCCGGAGCTACGCGGCCGACGTGCGCGCGGCGGGGTGGCCCTTGCATCCCCAGCGATCTGAGGCAAACTCTTAAGCTCGGGCATGGAAGGGGGGCTTTATGGCCAACGCCGCGCAGCCATCGACCCAGTGACCCTGGAAGAATTCGAGGCCATGCACTTCTTTGGCGGGGAATGGCGGCTGAAAAACTTTTACGGCGACCTGTAACGGGGTCCGGGGCCGCCGGCCCCGGCCGGAGGGTGCGCGAGGGAGGCGGCGCCTCCCTCGCTTGAAACCCTTACGCGGCTAGGTTCCGCAGCACGTAGTTCAGCACGCCGCCGTGCTTGTAGTAGTCCACCTCGTCCACCGTATCGATGCGGAGCAGCAGCGGCACCTCCCGTTTTTCGCCGTTGGCGCGGGTGATGGTGAGGGTCACGTCCTTCCTCGGCCGCAAATCCTGTTCGATGCCGACGATGTCGAAGGTCTCGGACCCATCCAGCTTCAGGTCGTTGCGGGTCAGGCCGTCCTTGAACTGCAAGGGCAGGATGCCCATCCCGACGAGGTTGGAGCGGTGGATGCGCTCGAAGCTTTCGGCGATCACCGCGCGGATGCCCAGCAGCTTGGTGCCCTTGGCCGCCCAGTCGCGGCTGGAGCCGGTGCCGTATTCCTTGCCGGCGATGACGACCAGCGGGACGCCCTCCTGGGCGTAGCGCATGGCCGCCGTGTAGATCGGCAGGCGGTCGCCGGAGGGATAGTGCTTGGTCTCGCCGCCTTCCACGCAGGGGATCAGCTCGTTCCGGATGCGGATGTTGGCGAAGGTACCACGCATCATCACTTCATGGTTGCCGCGCCGCGCGCCGTAGGAGTTGAAGTCCTGCGGACGCACTTGGTAGCTCAGCAGGTACTCGCCCGCCGGGGCGGTCTTCTTGATCGAGCCGGCCGGGGAGATGTGGTCGGTGGTGATGGAATCGCCCAGCACGGCCAGAACGCGGGCGCCCTTCACGTCCGACACCGGGGCGGGCGTCTTCGGCATGTCGGTGAAGAAGGGCGGCAGCTTCACGTAGGTGGAGCCCTCCTGCCATTGGTAGGTCTGGCCCTCCGCCGTGGCGATGGAGCGCCACTGCGCCGGCCCCTCGAACACGTTGCCGTAACGGCCACGGAACATGTCCGGCGAGAGGGAGGCGTTGATGGCGTCCTGAACCTCCTGGTTGGTCGGCCAGATGTCCTTCAGATAGACGGGCTGGCCGTCCTTGCCGGTCCCCAGCGGGTCCTTGGTCAGGTCGATCTTCATGTTGCCGGCCAGCGCGTAGGCGACGCACAGCGGCGGCGAAGCCAGATAATTGGCGCGCGTGTGCGGGTTCACGCGGCCTTCGAAGTTGCGGTTGCCCGACAGCACGGCGGCGACCACCAGATCACCCTCCTCCACCGCCGAGGCGATGGCGTCGGGCAGCGGGCCGCTGTTGCCGATGCAGGTGGTGCAGCCGTAGCCGACGATGTTGAAGCCCAGCTGGTCCAGGTAGGGCTGCAAACCGGCCTTGGCGAGATAGTCGGTCACGACCTGCGATCCGGGGGCGAGCGAGGTCTTCACCCACGGCTTGCTGGTCAGGCCCTTTTCCACCGCCTTGCGCGCCAGCAGCCCGGCGGCCACCAGCACCGCCGGGTTCGACGTGTTGGTGCAGGAGGTGATGGCCGCGATGACCACCGCGCCCTGGTCCAGCGTGTGGTCGGTGCCCCTGACGGGAACGGCCTTGTTCACGTCCTGCGCCTTAAAGGCCTCGGTCAGGTCCTTGCCGAAGCTCTGGGCGGCCTGGGACAGGGGAACGCGGTCCTGCGGGCGTTTCGGGCCGGCCAGCGACGGCTCGACCGTCGTCATGTCCAGTTCCAGCGTGTCGGTGAAGACCGGGTCCTGGGTGTCGGCGTCGCGCCACATGCCCTGGGCGCGGGCGTAGGCCTCGACCAGCGCGACGCGGTCGGGGTCGCGGCCGGTGAAGGTCAGGTACTTGATGGTCTCGGCGTCGATGGGGAAGATGCCGCAGGTGGCGCCGTATTCCGGGGCCATGTTGCCGATGGTCGCGCGGTCGGCCAGCGTCAGATGGTCCAGGCCGGGGCCGTAGAACTCCACGAACTTGCCGACCACGCCCTTCTTGCGCAGCATCTGCGTGACGGTCAGCACGAGGTCGGTCGCGGTGGTGCCTTCCTTCAGCCGGCCGGTCAGCTTGAAGCCGACGACCTCCGGGATCAGCATGGAAATGGGCTGGCCGAGCATGGCCGCCTCTGCCTCAATGCCGCCCACGCCCCAGCCGAGCACGCCCAGGCCGTTGACCATGGTGGTGTGGCTGTCGGTGCCGACCAGCGTGTCGGGATAGGCGACCAGCTTGCCCGCCGGGTCAGTGTCGGTCCACACGCCCTGCGCCAGATATTCGACGTTCACCTGGTGACAGATGCCGGTGCCCGGCGGCACGACGCGGAAGTTGTCGAACGCCTTCTGGCCCCAGCGCAGGAAGGCGTAGCGTTCCAGGTTGCGCTCGAACTCAAGCTCCACGTTCTTCTCGAAGGCGGAGGGGTTGCCGAAGTAATCGACCATCACCGAATGGTCGATGACGAGGTCCACCGGCACCAGCGGGTTGATCTTCTTCGGATCGCCGCCCAGCGCCGCCATCGCCTCGCGCATCGCGGCAAGGTCGCAGACGGCGGGGACGCCGGTGAAGTCCTGCATCAGCACGCGCGCCGGGCGGTAGGCGATCTCGCGGTCCGACCGCTTGTCCTGAAGCCACTTGGCCACCGCCTTCACGTCGTCCACGGAGACCGTGCGCCCATCCTCGAAGCGCAGCAGGTTCTCCAGCAGCACCTTCATGGAGTAAGGCAGGCGGGACAGGTCGCCGAGGCCACCGTCCTCCGCGGCCTTGATGCTGAAGTAATCGTAGCTCTTGCCCCCGACCGACAGGGAACGGCGGGTCTTCAGCGTGTCCTGACCGGTGAACGTCGTCACGGCTACCCCTCCTTTGGCTTGTTCTTGGCAAACGCTTGCGGGTTGATGTGGTGCCGCGTCGGCGCTCCTTCAAAGGGCCGGGGAACGGACAGGTGCGGGCGGCGCCCCTCCTGTACTAATGTTCGCGAAACGGCCGGTTGAGGGGACCATTATGACGACACGCCTGCGCGGCCTGATGGCTTTGGGAGCGGCCCTTCTGGGGTTGGCCGCGCCCGGAGGCGCGGCGGCGCAGCCGGCCGAGGCGCAATTCTTCCCGCATCTGGTCTACCGCACCGGCCCCTACGCGCCGAACGGCATTCCCTTCGCCGATGGGGTGGCGGATTACATCACGCTGATCAACCAGCGCGACGGCGGCGTGAACGGCGTCCCCATCGCGTACGAGGAATGCGACACCGGCTACAACACCGATCGGGGCATCGAGTGCTACGAGCGGCTGAAGGCCAGGGGTGCGACCGGTGCCGCCGCCTTCCTGCCGCTGTCCACCGGCATCACCTACGCGCTGATCGAGCGTAGCTACAACGACCGCATTCCGGTCTTTTCCTCGGGCTACGGGCGGGCGGACGCGTCGGACGGGAGGGTGTTTCCCTACACCTTCAACGCGCCGGCCAGCTATTGGACGGGCATCGACGCAGCGGTGACCTACATCGCCCAGCAGATGGGCGGACCGGACAAGCTGCGCGGGCGGAAGATCGCCTACATCTACCACGACAGCGCCTTCGGCAAGGAACCGCTGCCCATGCTGGAGGCGTTGCGCGGCCTGCTGGGCTTCGAGATGCGGACCTTCCCCATCGCCCCGCCGGGGCTGGACCAGAAGTCCGCCTGGATGCGGATCGGGCGTCAGTACCGGCCGGACTACACGATCCTGTGGGGCTGGGGCGTGCAGAACTCCACCGCCATCCGCGACGCGGCGGCGGTCGGCTATCCCATGGACCGGATGATCGGCGTCTGGTGGGCGGGGTCGGAGCAGGACGTGCTGCCGGCCGGCGAGGCGTCCAAGGGCTACAAGGCCATCGCCTTCCACGCGCCGGGGGCCGACTACCGCGTCATCCGCGACATCAAGGCCCATGTCCACGCCAAGGGGCTGGGCGCCGGCGATCCCGGCCAGATCGGAACGGTTCTCTACAACCGGGGCGTCTTCAACGCCGCCGTTCTGGTCGAGGCGATCCGCACCGCGCAGGAGAAGCACGGCCGCAAGCCCCTGACCGGTGAGCAGGTGGCCTGGGGCTTCGACCATCTGGACCTGACGGCCGACCGGCTGGCCGCGCTGGGGCTGGAGGGCTTCATGCAGCCCTTCCGCACCACCTGCGCGGATCACGAGGGCATGACGCCGGTGCGCGTGCAGCAGTGGGACGGCAAGCGCTGGGTGTTCGTGTCCGACTGGATCGAGCCCCGGCGCCAACTGATTCGGAAGATGGTCGAGGATTCCGCCCGCAAGTTCGCCACGGAACGGAAGATCAAGGCGCGGACCTGCTCGTAACCGCCGTTCTCACGCCACCGCGCGCTGTTCCGGGAACAGGCCCAGCAGGCCGTCGCGCGTGGCCGGGCAGACGCCACGCTCGGTCACCAGCCCCGTAACCAGACGCGCCGGGGTCACGTCGAAGCCGTAGTTGGCGGCCGGGCTGCCCGCCGGGGTGACGCGGATCGTCTCGATCCGGCCGTCCGCCGTGATGCCCGTCAGGTCGGTCACCTCGCGGCCGTCGCGCTCCTCAATCGGGATTTCCTTCACGCCGTCGGCCATGCCCCAGTCGATGGTCGGGGACGGCAGCGCGACATAGAAGGGCACGTTGTTGTCGTGGGCGGCCAGCGCCTTCAGGTAGGTGCCGATCTTGTTGCAGACGTCTCCGGTCGCGGTGGTGCGGTCGGTGCCGACGATGCACAGGTCCACCATGCCGTGCTGCATCAGGTGGCCGCCAACGTTGTCCACGATGACCGTGTGCGGCACGCCGTGGTGGTTCAGCTCCCACGCGGTCAGGCTGGCGCCCTGGTTGCGCGGGCGCGTCTCGTCCACCCAGACGTGGAGCTTGATGCCCTCCTCGAAGGCCACGTAGATCGGGGCCAGAGCCGTGCCCCAGTCCACGGTGGCGAGCCAGCCGGCGTTGCAATGGGTCAGGACGTTGACCGGCTCGCCGGGCTTCTTCGTCTTGGCGGCCTGACGGATCAGCGCGGCGCCGTGTTCACCGATGGCGCGGTTGATGGCGACGTCCTCGTCGCAGATCGCGGCGGCCTCGGCGTAGGCGGCGGCGACGCGCTGGCCCGACGGCAGAGCGGACAGGTGGCGGCGCATGCGCTCCAGCGCCCAGCGCAGGTTCACGGCGGTCGGGCGGGTGGCGAGCAGGACCGTGCAAGCCTTCTCCAGCGCCGCGTCGGAGGCATCCGCGCGCAGGGCCAGCGCCACGCCGTAGGCCGCCGTGGCGCCGATCAGCGGGGCGCCGCGCACCAGCATGGCGCGGATGGCATGGGCGGCCTCATCCAGGTCGGTCAGGCGCGCGACGGCGAAGTCGTGCGGCATCTTGGTCTGATCGATGATCTCAACCGACCAGCCGTCCTTCGCCAACCAGATGGTCCGATAGGCAACGCCGTCGATCTTCATAAGCCCTCTCCTCGCGCCCGATGTCCTTCTCGCCTGCGCGACAATAGGAGGTGGCGCGCCCTGGTTCAACGGGCGTACCCACGGAACCTTGCCGAACGGAAGGGTGTTGGCTCCGCCGGACCGTGTCCTATCATGGCGGCCCCATGCCCTTGCGCGCGCTGCGTTCCCACCCTTCCCCGCTCTACCGGCTGCCGGGCACGGCGCTGGTGCTGATCGCCTGCATTCTGGCGATGCTGCTGACCATCGGGCTGTCGTCCATCTTCGCGTGGCGCGACCGCGAGGCGACCTTCCGCCACGCCACGGACATCGCCGGCAACGTCGGCCTGCTGGTGGCCGAGCACGCCGCCCGGCTGGTGGAGACGAGCGACCTGATCCTGCGGCAGACGATCCAGCTGGCCGGACCGCCGGACGCCCCGCTGCCGACCGACCGCGCGACGTGGGAGCGCATCACGGCGCTGATCCCCACCACGCCCTATCTAACGTCGGTCTGGCTGATCGGCCCGGACGGCGGCGTGGCGATGAGCACGCGCCAGTTCCCGCCGCCAAACATCAACGTCGCCGACCGCGACTATTTCCAGGCGATCAAGGTCGGAGAGGAACGGGTCATCAGCGCGGTGGACGACAACCGCTACAGCGGCGGCCCGCTGATCGTGCTGCTGCGGCCGCTGCCCGCCCCGTCCGGCCAGTTCCGGGGAGCGGCGGCGGTGGCGGTCTCGCCGCGCTACGTCCGCGACATCTACCAGTCCTTCGACATCGGCTACGCCCGTTCCATCACCCTGCGCAAGGCCGACGGCACGATCCTGCTGCGCGAGACGGAAGGGACGGCCGGGGCCTCGGCGGACCGGGGGGACGGGACGGCCATCGCCGTGCAATGGCCGGTGGACGACACTGGCCTGTCGGCCGAGGTGGCGATCCCCAGGGCCAGCATCGTCGAGCACTGGCGGAAGCGGCTGTGGGCCTACGCCTCCTACAGCTTGGCGGCGGTGGCCATGGTGACCGTGATCGGCGCGCTGGCCATCCAGCGCGCGCGCCGCGAACGCGAGGCGGAGGACGCCCTTCAGCACGCCTACGACACGCTGGAGGAACGGGTGCACCGGCGCACCGCAGAATTGGAGCGGACGAACGCCCAGCTGGAGGCGGCGCTGACCGACAAAGAAGTGCTGCTGAAGGAGGTTCAGCACCGGGTGAAGAACAACCTTCAGGTCATCAGCAGCCTGCTGCGCCTGCAAGCCGCCCGCATCGACGAGAAGGCCCGGCGCGGATTCGACGAGAGCCTGCGCCGCATCCAGTCGATGAGCCTGCTGCACGAATTGCTCTACCGCTCCGACCAGCCGGCGCGCATCGACTTCGCGACCTACCTGCGCCAGCTCTGCGACGGGCTGGTGCGGTCGGGCAACCCGACCGGGGCGCGGCTGACCATCGAGACCCAGCCCTGGACGGTGGACGTGGATCAGGCGACCCCGCTGGCCCTGATCGCGAGCGAGCTGGTGTCCAATGCCCTGCTGCACGCCTTTCCGAACGGCCATCCGGGCACCGTGTCGGTGGAGCTGCTTCCGGACGCGGAGGGCATGCGCATGACCGTTCGGGACGACGGCGTCGGCCTGCCCCCCGGCGTGCCGAGCCCGCAGCGGCGCAGCGGCGGTCTGGGGCTGGTGCTGGTCCAGGCGCTGACCCAGCAGGCCGGCGCGACGCTGCACATCGATCGAGGAAGTGGGGAGCGTGGGAACGGCACGGCCTTCACCGTGAGCATCCCCGCGAACGGCGCGCGCCATTCCAAGGCGGCGTAGGCGCGATCACAATCCCGGCGGGTCGAGGCGCAGATACACCATCGCGGCGGCCAGCGCGTTGGCGTAGGCGTCGCCGCCCGCGCGCACCGGCAGGTCGAGGTCGCGCACGATGCTGTCCAGCCGCAGATCGACCGCGTTCTTGCCGGGGATCTTGGTCTTGCGGTCGTAGTAGAGGCTGGACACCTCGATCCGCTCGTTCGGCAGCGGAATGCCGATCATCGGCTGAACCACGCGGTCGATCATCGCCACCGTGAAGTCCAGGTAATAGCCGATCAGCGGCCGGTTGCCGATGTAGTGCAGCAGCCGCCCAATGGCCGGTTCCGCCGGCTCCGTCGGCCAGAAGGACAGGACGAGGTGCTGGCTGGTCAGGATGCGAGAGCCCCGGATGCGCACGGCGGCCACGGTGCGCAGATCGGCCTTGGACTGGTCGTAGGAGGTCGCCTCGCAATGGATCGCCACCCGCTCGCCCGTGTCCTCGTCGGACAGCAGGAAAGCGTAATCGGGATCGGTGAGCGCGTTACCCTTGATCGGCATCTCGTCGGCGCCTCAGTGGTTCAGGTGGAAGTGATAGGCGATGAACTCCTTGAACTTCTTGACCAGCGACAGGCAGTCCTTGAACTGGTCGCGGTCGAGCTTGCCCATCTCCTCCGACCGGACGAGGTTGTCGATCTGCGTGCCGGCGGTCGTGGTGTCCACCCGCGCCTTCAGCCGCAGCGTGGACAGGAAGGTGAAGGCCTCCGCCAGTTCGCCCGCGAAGGCGCGGTCCAGCACGCCCTTGTCGGCCAGCGCCCAGATGCGCTCGGTCGTGTTGGTCTCCGCCATGTGCTTTTCAAGCGCCAGGGCGCGGATGCCGTGCACGATGGGGAAGATGCCGGCCTTCTTGATGTCCACGGGCTCGCTGCGCTTGCGCTCGAACAGGCCGCCGAACAGGCTGGACGGCGTGTCGAAGGCCAGCGCCGGGCGGGCGAAGGCGGTGAAGAACATCTGGTTGTCCTGCAACCGGCCCAGCAGGTAGCCCTTCGCCTCCTCCAGCAACGACGGGTCGCCGGCCACCGCCGCCGCGTCGTAGAAGATGGCGAGGTTCATCTGCGCCGCCTCGTCCGGGCGGTGGATCCAGTGGAAGATCGCGTCCTTGTACGCGCTGAGCGGGCGCGTCCAGTCCGGGTTGGACACCATGATGTTGCCGGGGCACGGCGGGTAGCCGAAGTCCACCAGGGTGCGGGTGAAGGCGTCGGTCACTTGCCCCAGCGTCGGGCATTCGTAGCCGTCGCGCAGGATCAGGCCGTTGTCCTGGTCGGTCTTCAACAGCTGTTCGCCGCGCCCCTCGCTGCCCATGACGATCAGGCAGGAGTTCTCCACCAAGTCCGGCGGGGCCAGCAGTTCGAACAGCTTGCGGAAGATCTTGCGGTTCAGTTCGGTCACGAGGTCGGCGATGAAGGGCACCTTCACGCCCGTGCCGTGCAGCGTGCGGATCAGCCCGACGATGTCGTGGCTGGCCGATCGCAGATCCTCCGGAGCGGTGGCGCGGTCCACCTGAAGCGCGATCACCTGGGAATGGTTGGACAGAACGGCCAGCAGATCGATCTGCTCCAGCACGCCGACGACGGCCCCCTGCTCCTTAACCACCACGCGGCGGACGGAATGCTTGGTCATCATGATGAGCGCGTTGAACAGCAGGTCGTCCCGGTCGAGCGACAGCAGCTCGTAGCGGGCCAGCGGGCCGACCGGCGATTCGACCGGACGGCCGTCCAGCACGACGAGGTCGCGCAGATCCGTGCCGGTCAGGATGCCGATGCACCCGCCCCGCGCCGGATCGCCGTCACGGACGAGCACGCTGCTCGCTTGGTTCTGCTTCATCGCCGCCGCCGCGTCGCGCAAGGAGGCGGAGGCGTCCACGAAGACCGGCGGGTGCAGGTAGGCCTGCCGGATGCGCGCCATGGTCAGGGCGGCCATCTCGCGGTTCGACCGTTCGCTGGCCAGCGTGCGGAGCTTTTCCGCGAAGTCCTGATAGACGAATTCCCCGAAGGCCGGGTTGTCGCGGGCCAGCTCCGTCAGGATCTGGCGCGGGATCAGATGGCAGATGGTGTCCTCCGCCGCGACGAAGCTGCGCCCCTGCCGGTGTTGCTGGGCGACCCCGCCGAACAGCGCCTTCATGTCGAAGCTGTCGCGAGCGCCGTGGACCGCCGCCACGTCGCCCCCCTGCCGTTCGTGCACCAGCCCTTGCAGCACGACGAACAGGCAGTCGGCCGGTTCGTCCCGGTTCAGGATGACGCTGTCCTTGGCGTAGACGCCGATGTCCAGCGCCTGTTCAAGCCGCTGCTGTTCGGCCGGGGTCAGACGGTCGAAGGGGGGGATCGCGAAATCGAAGGCGTCGGACAAGGACCGCTCCGCTGGAACGAAAGACAAAGAAAAAGGCGCCCCAAGACAGAAGTCCTGGAGCGCCTGAAGATTACACCAGCTCCGCTAGGCGCGGAAGGCGGGTGCGACCATTCGCTTTGGTGGCCGCCTTAGTGAGCGGAGGCACCCTCGGCGCCGAGGCCGGTCTGCGAACGGATGTACTGGGCCTCGAACGAGCGGCGCTCGTCCTGGGCGGTCTGGCTGTTGTCGGTGATCGAGAAGAACCAGATCGCGATGAACGACAGCGGGATCGTGAAGGCGCCCGGGTTGTCGTACGGGAAGATGGCGGCCGGGTTGCCCAGCACCGACTTCCACACGGTCGGGCCCAGCACCAGCAGGGTGACCGACGAGATCAGGCCCAGCCAACCGCCCATGACAGCGCCACGGGTGGTCATCTTGCCCCAGAACATCGACATCAGCAGGATCGGGAAGTTCGCCGAGGCCGCGATGACGAAGGCGAGGCCGACCATGAAGGCCACGTTCTGGTTCTCGAACGCGATGCCGAGGAAGATCGAGACGATGCCGATGATCACGGTGGTGATCTTCGACACGCGGATCTCGTCACGCTCGGAAGCGCGGCCCTTGGCGATGACCGAGGCGTACAGGTCGTGCGACACGGCCGACGCGCCGGCCAGGGTCAGACCGGCGACCACCGCCAGAATGGTGGCGAAGGCCACGGCCGAGATGAAGCCGTAGAACAGGTTGCCGCCCACCGCGTGCGCGGTGTGGATGGCCGCCATATTCGAACCGCCGATGATGGTGGCCGGGTTGGCCAGCGCACCGGCCGCCGGAGCGGTCGTGAGGAACGGATAGGCGCCGGTGGCGTCCGGAGCCAGCAGGAGGACGATAGCGCCGAAGCCGATGATGAAGGTCAGGATGTAGAAGTAGCCGATGAAGCCGGTCGCGTAGAACACGGACTTGCGGGCTTCCTTGGCGTCCGACACCGTGAAGAAGCGCATCAGGATGTGCGGCAGGCCGGCGGTGCCGAACATCAGGGCCATGCCCAGCGAAATCGCCGAGATCGGGTCGCTGATGAGAGCGCCCGGAGCCATGATGGCCGTGGCCTTGGGGTGGACCGAGACGGCCTTGGAGAACATCGCCTCGGGGCTGAAGCCGAACTTGGCGAGCACGGCGAAGGCCATGAAAGACGCGCCCGACAGCAGCAGAACCGCCTTGATGATCTGCACCCAGGTGGTGGCGAGCATGCCGCCGAAGGTCACGTAGGCGATCATCAGCACGCCGACGATCACGACCGCCCACAGGTAGTCCATGCCGAACAGCAGCTGGATCAGCTTGCCGGCGCCGACCATCTGGGCGATCAGGTAGAAGGTCACCGTGGCCAGCGAGCCGCAGGCGGCCAGCGTGCGGATCGGGGTCTGCTGGAAGCGGTAGGACGCCACGTCGGCGAAGGTGTACTTGCCGAGGTTGCGCAGACGCTCCGCGATCAGGAACAGGATGATCGGCCAGCCGACCAGCCAGCCCACCGAGAAGATCAGGCCGTCGAAGCCCGACATGTACACCAGACCGGCGATACCCAGGAACGACGCGGCCGACATGTAGTCGCCGGCGATCGCGAGGCCGTTCTGGAAGCCGGTGATGCCACCGCCGGCAGCGTAGAAGTCCTTGGCCGACTTCGTGCGGCGGGCGGCCCAGAAGGTGATGCCCAGCGTCGCGAGCACGAAGATCATGAACATCACGATGGCTTCGATGTTCGTCGCCTGCTTCTGCACCGCGCCTTCGACGGCGGCGGCGTAGACGGAAGCCGGGACGAGCGCGCCGGCCGCGGCGGCAGCCGCGGAGAAACGGGTGACCAGCGAACGCATCACTTCGACTCCTCCATGATCTGGCGGTTCAGCTCATCGAACTCGCCATTCGCCCGCTGCACGTAGATGCCGGTCAGGATGAAGGCCGAGATGATGGTGAAGAGGCCGACAGGGATACCCCAGGTGGTCACGCCGGAACCGATCGGGGTGCCGAGGAACCCTTTGCCGAACGCGACGAGCAGGATGAAGCCGAAGTAGATGACGAGCATGGCGACCGAGAGCGTCCACGCGAACGCGCTGCGCTTTTGCACCAGCTCCTGAAATTTGGGATTCGCCAGAATCCTCTGAGCGTTTTCTTTCATAGTGCGTCCCCTCGCGAGTGCCGAGCGATTTTTGAAGGGTCATATTAGACACTCTGACCCTATGGTCTTTGTAACGTCCTGTCGCGTCAACATCTTTGATGCGGGCCGGGCGCTAAAAAGCGGCTTGACGAAACTCGGGGGAGTTGTTCCGAAGCTGTATACAAACAGTAGGACGCGCAGCAACCGCGTGGGGCTTTGGAAATTCCGTAACTCTTGCCCTCAAGAGTTCGTGCGTGGCAACCAAGGGATGCGATGAAAAGTCACACCCTCTTCGTGCAGTTCCTCCACGTCGGAAGCGGAAGCTTCACCATAGATTCCGCGTGGATCGGTCTCGCCATAATGGATCCGCCGCGCTTCCTCGGCGAAACGGTCGCCGACGTAGTCGCAGTTTTCCTCGACCGTGCGGCGCAGTTCGGTCAGATGGCGCATCATCTCGGCGGCAATGCGCTGGCGCGCCTCGTCGGACAATCCATGGGCCTGACCGGCAGCCGGAGCGGGCGTCATGGCGTGGGTGGCGGGGGCCTCCTCCTGCGCCGGAGCGGCGGGAGGGGCGACGTCCTTGCCAAGGCCCTTGGAGATGCGGGGCGCCATGGGGGCCTTCCCGATCCGGGTGTCGCCGCAGACCGGGCAGGAGATGGAGTGCGCGGCGGCCTGAGCCTCATAGGCGTCGCCGTTGCGGAACCAGACCTCGAATCGATGGTCGGCCGTGCATTTCAGAACGAAGAGGATCATGTCCCCGTCGAAGGCTCCAGGGTGTTGAAGGGCAATATGGTTGCCGCTAATTCAGCACGACAGGCCGCCACCGTCAAACATCCTGCCTCTTTTCGGGAGAGCCCCTCCGTGAACAGCGATACGCCGCACGCCGCCCTGCAAGCGCCCTCGCCCTGGGTAGCGCGGTTCGCCCCCCTGGTGCCGTCGGGGGGAACGGTCCTCGACCTCGCCTGCGGGTCGGGCCGGCATCTGCGCCTGTTCCACGCCATGGGACATCCGGTGGTCGGGCTCGACCGCGATCTGCGCGGGGTGGCCGACCTTGCCGGGATTGCTGGGGTGGAACTGGTCGAGACCGACCTGGAAAACGGCGAGCCCGAGCCGGCTCTGGGTGACAGACGGTTCGCCGCCATCGTCGTGACGAACTACCTGCACCGGCCGTTGTTTCCCGCCCTGATCGACGCTCTGGCGCCGGGCGGTGTGCTGATTTACGAGACCTTCGCGGTGGGCAACGCGCGCTTCGGCCGTCCGGCCTCCCCGGCCTTCCTGCTGCGCAGCGGCGAACTGCTGGAGGTGGCGCGGGGCCGCTTGCAGGTCGTCGCCTATGAACATGGCGAGGTCGCCTCGCCCAAGGCGGCGGTGGTCCAGCGGATCTGCGCGGTCAAGGATCTGGCAGCGGGCGAGGGCCTGGACGGCGATCCGGAACCTCGCCCGCTGCCGCGCTCATAACATTCCTCAGAAGCCTTCCCGGACGACCTCGAAGGCGCGGTCGTGGGTCAGGGCGGGAACCATGCGGCGGGCTTCCTCGACGCGCGCCATGTCCACATCGGCGATGCAGAAGCCGACCTCCTCACCCGCGTCCGCCAGCACCTCGCCCCAGGGCGCGATGATGAGGGAGTGCCCGTAGGTCTGGCGCCCTTCGTCGTGGGTGCCGACCTGCGCCGGAGCGATGACGAAGCAGCCCGTCTCGACGGCGCGGGCGCGCAGCAGCAGGTGCCAGTGGGCGCGTCCCGTCGGCACGGTGAAGGCCGCCGGCACGGTGATGATCTTCGCCCCCGCCTGGGCCAGCGCCCGGTGCAGGTAGGCGAAGCGCACGTCGTAGCAGACGGTCATCCCCAGCCCGCCCCACGGCGTGTTGGCGACGACGGCGCGCTCGCCCGGACGGAAGGTCGCGGATTCGCGGTAGCTCTCGCCGTCCTTCAGGTCCACGTCGAACATGTGGATCTTGTCGTAATGAGCGACGGCGCGGCCCTGGTCGTCGAACAGATAGCTGCGGTTCGCCACCCGCTTCTCATCCAGCAGGATGCCCAGCGTGCCGGCCAGCAGCCAAGCCCCCGTCTCCCGCGCCAGATCGGCGAAGAAGGGGACGCCCGGATGCTCGGATTCGGGCTTCACCCGCTCCATCACCTTGGCCCGGCCCTGGACGATCATGCTGACGTTCTCGGGCATGGCGATGAAGTCCGCCCCGGCGTCGCGCGCCCGGCGGACGAGGTCGCCCGCCGCCTGAAGGTTGGGGAGGATTTCCGTGCCCGCGTTCACCTGCACGCAGGCGGCCTTAAAGGTGGTGCTCATCCGGCGATTCCCAGCATGGGGTTCAGCTTGCCCGCGCGGTCCAGCGCGTGAATGTCATCGGAACCGCCGACCGGCGTGCCGTCAATGAAGATCTGCGGCACGGTCATGCGCCCCTCGGCCCGCTGCACCATCTCCTCGCGGCGGCCCGGCTGCATGTAGAGGTCGATTTCCTCATACGTCACGCCCTTGCTGTCCAAAAGCCGCTTGGCGCGGGAGCAATAGGGGCAAAAAGGCGTGGTGTAGATCACGACGTCGGCCATGCGGGGCTCCTCGGCTGTCTGGAACGGTTATAAGATCAACGGCTGAACCGCGCCAACCGTTACATCCTCACGACGCTCATGTCTTTACAACGCGGGCCAGGGTCAAGACGTCCACGCGCATGGCTCCCGCGCGCAGAAGCACCCGCGCGCATTCCGCCAGCGTCGCCCCGGTGGTCAGCACGTCGTCCACCAGAACGATGCGCTTGTCCTTCACCCGGCCGGCCGTGCCCTTTTTCAGCAGGAACGCGCCTTTGACGTTGCGCCGCCTCCCGCCACGGTCCAGCCCGCCCTGGCTGGGCGTGGCGCGGCGGCGGACCAGCAGGTCCGGCACCACCGGCACCTTGGCGCGCCGGCCCGCCGCCTGGGCCAGCAGGGCCGCCTGGTTGTAGCGGCGCTTGAACAGGCGCCAGCGGTGCAGCGGCACGGGGACCAGCAGGTCGGCCTCGGCCAGCAGGTCGGAACCGGCGCGCGCCAGCCATGCGCCGTAGGCGTCGGCGGCGTGGATGCGGTCGCCGTGCTTGAATCCCAACACCAGCGGCCGGCTGCCGTCGTCGTAGACCAGCACGGCGCGGGCGCGGGCGAAGGGCGGCGGTTCCGCCATGCAGGCGCCGCACAACACGTCGCCGGACGCGCCGAACCCGTTGGGGGCGAACTCGAAAGGCATGCCGCAACAGGCGCACAGCGGCGGAGCGATGAAGGTCAGCCCGCCCCAGCAGGCCGGGCACAGGCCGCCCTGCCGGTCCACCGACGCGCCGCAGGCCAGACAGCGCGGCGGCAGCAGAGCGTCCAAGATGGTCGTCGCGATGCGGGCCAGGGCGCTCACGTCACGATCCCTAATTCAGGGAGCCGATTCGCTCGAAGATGACCAGCGTGTAGTCACGCAACGCGATGTAGATCGCTGGTCCGGTGACGAACAGCACCGCCAGCGTCGCGAAGATCTTCAAATCCTGCTGCAACGTCTGCTCGTTGATCTGGGTCACCTGCTGGAAGATGGTCAGGATGAGACCCAGCACGGTGGTGATGACCAGCGCCGGCATGGTGATCTTGATGATGACGATCAGCGCCTCGTAACTGACGGCGATGGCTTCCTCGATGCCCATCCGATAGGCTCCCGCGACGTTTCGCGAAGCTTAGCACAAAGCACCGCCATTCGCCGACGGTTGTAGCCCCTCCGGGCTGGGCTATATTGCGGACATGACGACCTCCGACAGCATGACCGTTTTTGACCGCGCGCTCGTCCGCCGCCGCCGCGACCGCGCCGTCCCCGCCTTCGCCGAACACGCCTTCCTGTTCGAGGAGGTGGCCGACCGCCTCGCCGATCGGCTGGAGGACGTGGTCCGCCCCTTTCCCATGGCGCTCGACCTCGGCAGCCACGACGGCGTCATGGGGCGCATCCTGAAGGGCCGAAAGGGGATCGAGCGGTTGATCGCCTGCGACCTGTCGCCGGCCTTCGCCCGCCAAGCCGGCTCGCTGGCCGTCGCGGCGGACGAGGAATTCCTGCCCTTCGCGCCGGAGACCTTCGATCTGGTGGTCAGCAACCTCAGCCTCCACTGGGTCAACGATCTGCCGGGCGCGCTGGTGCAGGTGCGTCAGGCGCTGAAGCCGGACGGTTTCTTCTGCGCGGCCATGCTGGGCGGCGAGACGCTGCTGGAGCTGCGCCGCTGCCTGTACGAGGCGGAGATGGAGGTGTCCGGCGGCGTGTCGCCGCGCGTCTCGCCCTTCGCGGAGATCCGCGACATCGGCGGGCTGATGCAGCGCGCCGGCTTCGCCCTGCCGGTGGTGGACAGCGACGTGCTGACCGTCACCTATTCCGACGCCTTCAAGCTGATGCGCGACCTACGCGGCATGGGGGAGACGAACGCCGTGCTGGCCCGCCGCAAGGTACCGGCCACCCGCGCCCTGCTGTTCGAGGCGGCGCGCCGCTACGCCGAGCAGTACGCCGAGCCGGACGGGCGCATCCACGCCACCTTCCAGGTGCTGTATCTGGCCGGCTGGTCGCCGCACGAAAGCCAGCAGCAGCCGCTGAAGCCCGGCTGCGGTCAGATTCCGCTGGGCGAGGCCTTAAAGAGCGTCAAGTAACGATCATCCGCCACGCCATCCAGCCGAGCACCCCGGCGTTCACCACCATGATGGCCGGGGCTGCCCGCGCCACCGCCGTCCGCCACGTGCGGCCGGCAAGGTGGCCGGCGATGCCGACCGCCAGCAGGCTGGGGATGGTGCCCAGCGTGAAAGCCAACATGCCGAGCGCGCCGGTCAGCGCACTGCCGCTGGCCGCCGCCACCGCGACGGCGCCGTACAGCAGCCCGCAGGGAATGAAACCGAGCGCGAGACCGAGGCCGTAGCCGCGCCAGCCCGTGGGGTTGCCGAACAGCGGCCTCGCCCAGCGGGACACGCGCTCGCCCCACCAGCGCTGGAAGGCACCGTCAAATTTGGGCAGCCACGCCGACACGCCCTTGACCGCGTAGGCCAGGAAGAACAGCGCCGCGAAGGCCAGCAGCGCCACCGACACCCACTTCAACCCCGGCAGCGCCCCGACATGACCGGCCACCGACGCCGCGACCGCGCCGATCAGCGCGTAGGTCGTGCCGCGCCCGAGATGGTAGGGCAGCACGGCCGCCCCGGCGAGGCGATGAAACTCGCTCATCCGCGAGGCGGGGACCTGCTCAAGGCGCGCGGTGACCTGGGCCAGCACGAAGGGGCCGCACATCCCCGCGCAATGGGTGGTGCCGCCGACCAGCCCCGCCGTCAGCAGGGCCAACAGCAGCCCGCCGTCGCGGTCGATGACCACGGCGCACTGGTTCAGACCGGCTTCAAGCAGCGACAGGGCCGAATGGGCGTCCAAGGCGGCACTCCGGATGGAAGACCGCCCGTATATAGGACACCGCCGGGGATTCGCCTATGACCTGAGTCAAAGGGTGGGTCAAAGGGCCTTTCAGCCTCCGGACCCCGTCTGCTGCACCTCATGCACCTTGACCGGCTGGGCGGCGTGGCGGTTCATGATCTCCTGCGCCAGACGCTCGCGCTCGGCATCGGCGAGGTTCACCCACAGCAGAATGCCGCCCTTGTCCAGGTGCTGGAGCATCGGCTCGTTGCGCTTGTCGGTCAGCCATTGCGACATGACCGAGCCAAGGGCGCCGCCGCCCGCACCGGCCGCCGCGGCCGCCGCAGCAGCCGCCAGCGCGGTGCCTCCGGTCGCCAGCACGGCGCCGGTTGCCAGGATCGCGCCGACATAGGCGGGGAAACCGGCCGCCACGCCCTTGATGCTGCCCGTATCCTCCGGCGAGACGTAGGACTGGCGCGGCGCGTTGGGGTCGTGCGCCACATCCTCCACATTGTCCGGAACGTGGCCCAGATGCTCCTGAATGGTCTGGTCGTTGGCCAGAACGCTCAGCTCGTGCCGCTGGAAGCCGGCCAAGGACAGCTCGTCGATGGCCTTTTGCAGGGCGTCGCGGCTGGCGAAGATGCCCACGGCCTCGCGGACGGTGCCGCGCGTGGCGTTGGACGTGGTGTTGGAACGGGTACGGTTCACATCGCTTTCGAATGACATGTCGCTCTCCCCTGTTGCGGGGAGTAACCGCGAACGGCCAGGGGAGGTTCCGCTGACGCTTACGGGCGCGCGGTGGCGGCCGGCGTGGACGGAACGGCGCCGCGCGGTTCCGGCATGGCGCCGAAGAACCACCACAGGCCAAGCGCGATCAGCGCGAACTTCACGGCCAGGAACAGCGCGATGTGACGGGCGAGCGGGTTGCGGAACATGGGACGGGCTCCTTCGCCCGCTTTGTCGCGCCGCCTTCCTGCGGTTGCAAGAACCGTTTGCAGGCCCGACTGGTCAAGCCTATCCACTTCTGGCTAGTATCCCGCGCAAACCGTGAATGATGCGGAAGGAATCCCGAGCCATGAAACGGCTGTTGCTTTTGGGCCTGCTGGCCCTGGGCCTGAACGTGACCGCGCACGCCCCCGCGCAGGCCCAGGTCAGCCTGTTCGACAATCCGTCCATGCTGAAGGCCGTCACGTCGAACGACGCGAAGACCCTGCGCATGCTGCTGCTGAAGGGCGAGAACCCGAACCAGACGGACATCAACGGCAAGACCGCACTGCTGCTCGCCATCGGCGCCGGCAACTCGGAAATGGCCAGGATGCTGCTGGACAGCGGGGCCAACGTCAACCGCACCGACAAGGCGGGCAATACCCCGCTGCACTATGCCGTCGATGCGAACGACCCCGGCATGCTGGACCTACTGCTGAGCAAGGGCGCCAAGGTGGACCAGGACAACCGCGAGGGCATCACCCCGCTGATGTCGGCGGCGCGCGGCGGCCGTCCCGATCTGGTGGACCGGCTGCTGAAGGCCGGGGCCAAGCCCGACCGTTCCGACTTCACCGGCCGCACCGCGCTGAGCTGGGCGCAGGACGGCCGCAACGCCCGCGTCGTCGCCCTGCTGCGTCAGGCCGGGGCTCGCTGAGGCAACGACCATGGTCGGCACGGCGCTCGGCGGTCAGACGTTCAACGAGCTGGGGCCCCTGTTCCTCCTGCTGCTGGCGCTGGTCATCGACGCCGCCGTCGGCGACTGGATCGCCCGCGCCCTGCCCGACCCGGCGGCGCTGGCGCAGCGCGCCTGCGCCTGGGCCGACAAGCGTCTGAACCGCGTCGAGCGCGGCAAGACGGCGCGGCTGCTGCGCGGCGCGCTGGTTGTCCTGGCCCTGCTGCTGGCGGCCGTGCTGGTCGGTCTGCTGGTGGAATGGATTGGCGGGCAGAGCCGGGGCTGGGTTGTCGAGCTTATCGTGCTGCTCGCCACCCTGCGCGGCCGGGCGGCCTGGATGCGGGTGCGCGCGGTGCGCCGGGCGCTGGAAAAGGGCGGCGCGTCGGCGGGGCAGGAGGCCGTCGTCCCCCTCACCCGCCGGCACGCCTTCAGTCTGGATGAGCACGGTGTGGCCCGCGCCGCCATCGAGGCCGCCGCGAAGTCCTTCGCCCGCAAGGTCGTCGCCCCGGTGTTCGCCTACGCGCTGCTCGGCGTGCCGGGCCTTCTGGCCTGGGCGGTGGTCGCGGGGGCCGACGCGGCGCTGGGCAACCCCGGCGTCCGGCACGAGCGCTTCGGCCTGACCGCCGCGCGGCTCGACGACGCGCTGAACGCCATTCCCGTGCGGCTGGCCGGTCTGCTGCTGGCGCTGGCCGCCCCCTTCGCGGGCGCGAGCCTGGGCGGGGCCGCCAGGACGATGCTGCGCGACGGCGGCAAGTCCGCTTCCTTCAACATGGGCTGGCCGGTCGCCGCGATGGCCGGCGCGCTGGGCCTGTCGCTGGGCGGCCCGCACCGCGACGGCGGGGTGGTCATCACCGAACCCTGGATCGGCGACGGCCGCGCCCGCGCGGTGCCGGCCGACATCGCGAAGGCGTTGGCAGTCTACGCCGTGGCCGGGCTGATGCTGATCGGGCTGGTGGCGCTGCTGATGTGGGGGATCGCGGCGGTTTAACCTTGGGGAGGCGGTAGCCTTGTCTGGGGCAACGATTCACACGGATTTTCGCGGATTTAATCACGGATTGCACGGATTTTTGATCCCGACCCGGCGTCGGCTTGCCACACAAGCCAAGAACTGGACGGGCAGACATCCGTGAAATCCGTGTTTAATCCGGGTTCATCCGTGTCAACTCTTGCCCGACAACGCTCCGACCACTCCAAGAAAAAAGGCGCGGCCCCGAGGGACCGCGCCTTTTTCATTCCATCAACCCAAGCTTACCACTTGGACGCCCGCGCGTGCGCCGGCTTGCCGCCGTGGGACTCGCGGCGGGCGTGGTCGGGACGGTTGGCCGGACGAGCCTGGGCCGGGCGGCCCTGACCGGCCGGCTTGCCCTCGCCATGGCCGTGACCGCCGTGGCCGTGACCACCGTGACCATGGCCGCCGTTGGCGTTGCGGGTCCACGGCTTCTTGTTGAAGCCGCCACCGCCACCCGGACGGCCCGAGCGGCCCTGCGGACGGCCGCCGCCGGACTGGAGCGGACGCTGCGGCTCCAGGCCGGGGATGACGTGGACGTTCAGCTTCTCGCCGGTGTAGCGCTCGATGCGGAACAGCGTGTCGCGGTCCGGGCGCGCGGCGAAGGAGATCGCCACGCCCGAGGCGCCCGCGCGGCCCGTGCGGCCGATGCGGTGGACGTAGTCCTCGGCCGAGCGCGGCAGGTCGAAGTTGATGACGTGGGTGATGTCGCGCACGTCGATGCCTCGCGCCGCCACGTCGGTCGCCACCAGCAGACGCACCTGGCCGGTGCGCAGGCGCTGGAGCGTGCGGTTGCGCTTGGACTGGTCCATGTCGCCGTGCAGGGCGGCGGCGGCGTGGCCGGCGTCGCTCAGCTCTTCGGCCAGCGTGTCGGCGTCGCGCTTGGTCGCGGCGAAGATGATCGCCTTGCCGACCTCCGGCTGGGCCGCGATGTGCTGCAGCAGGCGGCGCTTGTGGTCCAGGTCGTCGGCGTGGTGCAGGCGCTGCTCGACGTTCACCGAGGCGACGGTGCTCTCCACCGCGACGCGCTCCGGATTGCGCAGCAGCTTGCCGGCCAGTTGCGCCATGCGGCGGTCCAGCGTGGCGGTGAACAGCAGCGTCTGGCGCGTGGCCGGGCAGCACTTGGCGATCAGCTCGACGTCGTCGAGGAAGCCCATGTCCAGCATGCGGTCGGCCTCGTCGAGGATCAGGACCTCGACGGTGGACAGGTCGATGCGGTTGCGCGACACGTGGTCGAGCAGACGGCCGGGGGTGGCGACCATCACGTCCACGGCGCGCGACAGCAGGCGCATCTGGTCGCGGTAGGGCATGCCGCCGACCACGTCCACGATGTTCATCTTCATGAACTTCGCGTACTTGCGAGCGGCGTCGGTGACCTGCTTGGCCAGTTCGCGCGTCGGGGCCAGCACCAGGATGCGCGGGGCGGCGACGCCCAAGCGCGGCAGCTCGGCGATGCGGGTCAGCGACGGCAGCATGAAGGCGGCGGTCTTGCCGGTGCCGGTCTCGGCGGTGGCGAGGATGTCGCGGCCGGTCAGCGAAACCGGAATGGCTTCGGCCTGGACCGGGGTCGGGGTGTTGTATTCGAAGGCTTCCAGCGCCTTCAGGACGAGCGGATGCAGACCGAGGTCGGCAAAGGTCACGCCGCCCGCGGTTTCGGTCGCGGCGGCTTCGGTCACGGTGGTATCGGTCGAGGCGCTCTCGACGGCAGCGGTATCGGTAACGGTGGTCTCAAGCATTTCGGTGGACGACAAGGAGTAAACCTTTCCTCAGGACCATGACACGGCGCACGGCCGCTGCACCCGGATGGTGAGCGGTGGAACGCCGGCGTTTTCGCCGGGAGGAGGTCGGTAGAGGGAGAGGCGTCTATCCGAAGCAAGGGGCGACCGGTCCTTGGAGGTGCCGCCCCGCAATATCAAAGCGCGTCTCGCTCAAGAGACGCGCGAGCCTCCAGCGATCAAGGCGCCCTACATAAGGGGTCGCGTCGCGCAATCCAAGAAGAATCTTTCACTCGGCCAGATTCGGGGGGCGCCGCTCGCGCAGCGCGTCGCGGATTTCCTCCAGCAGCACCTCCTGCCGGGGCGGCGGCTTGGGTTTGGTGCTTTGCAGGAAATGGAGGCGGTTGACCTGCCGGACGATGACGAACAGCGCCGCCGACACGATCGCGAAATTGATGACGTTGTTCAGAAAGCGGCCGTAGTTGATGGTCGCCGCCCCAGCCGCCTCCGCCGCCGCGAGGCTGTCGTAACGCCCGCCGGACAGGTTGATGAAGTAGTTGGAAAAGTCGATCCCGCCCATGATCCAGCCGATGGGCGGCATCAGCATGTCCTTGACCAGGGAATTGACGATCCCGGTGAAGGCCGCGCCGATGATGATGCCGACGGCAAGATCCACGACATTGCCGCGCGAAATGAAGGTCTTGAATTCCTGAAGCATGCCACGCTCCCGTTTTTTGGTGGAAAAACGGGTAAAGCGCGGATGTGATCCCGAAAGCCCCTGCAAAGGGCCCCCATCCCGACCTTCCCCCATGCTGCGCACGGGGGAAGGGGCTTGAATTCCCTCCCCCGTGCGCAGCATGGGGGAGGGTTAGGGTGGGGGCTCGTGAGCCGGCGCTTACGCCACCTTACCGTGGCAGTGCTTGAACTTCTGGCCCGAGCCGCAGGGGCACGGGGCGTTGCGCGGGGTGTTGGCCCAGGCCTCGATCCCACCCGCGACGGCCCCACCCGCGACGGCGGCACCGGCCGCCGCGCTGCGGACCATGCCCTCGGGCAGCGGCGCGCCCTCCGGCGGGTAGCCGGCGCCGGCTTCCGCCATGGCGAGCGCCGGATCGTCGCGGCCCTCGTGCATCTCCTGCGGGGCGCGGGCGAACATCTCCTCCGGCTGCGGGGCGATGCGGATCTCGACGTGCATCAGGACGGAGGTGACCTCCTCGCGCAACGTCGTCAGCATCGTCTCGAACAGCTCGAAAGCCTCGCGCTTGTACTCGTTCAGCGGGTCCTTCTGCGCGTAGGCCCGCAGGCTCACGCCCTGGCGCAGGTGGTCGAGCTGGAGCAGATGCTCCTTCCACTCCTGGTCCAGGATTTGGAGAAGCAGGCTCTTCTCCACGTGCCGCATGGTCTCGGGGCCGTAGTTCGCCACCTTTTCCGCATACTTGCGGTCGGCGGCCTCGCGCACGCGCTCCTCGATCTCCGGCTCGGCGATGCCCTCTTCCTTGGCCCACTCGTGCACCGGCAGGTCCATGCCCAGCAGGCGGCTGGCCGACTGGTGCAGGCCGTCGATGTCCCACGCCTCGGAATAGGAGTTCGCCGGAATGGCCGTGGCAACCATGTTGGCAATCACCTGATGGCGCATCTCCTTGACGGTCTCGGAGATGTCCTCAGTGTCCATGATCTCGCGGCGCTGCTCGTAAACGACCTTGCGCTGGTCGTTCATGACGTTGTCGAACTTGAGCAGGTTCTTGCGGATCTCGAAGTGGTGGGCTTCGACCTTCTGCTGCGCCTTTTCCAGCGCCTTGTTGATCCAGGGGTGGATGATCGCCTCCCCTTCCTTCAGGCCGAGGCGCTGGAGCATGCTGTCCATGCGCTCCGACCCGAAGATGCGCATCAGGTCGTCTTCCAGCGACAGGAAGAACTTCGACGCGCCCGGATCGCCCTGACGGCCCGAACGGCCGCGCAGCTGGTTGTCGATGCGGCGGCTCTCGTGCCGTTCCGTGCCGACGACGTAGAGGCCGCCGGCCTGCTTGACCTTCTCGCGCGCCTCGGCGACCTCGGCCTCGATCTGCTGGATGCGGGCCTCGCGCTCCGGACCGTCCGGCACGTCGGCCAGCTCGGTCTTCACGCGCATGTCCACGTTGCCGCCCAGCTGGATGTCGGTGCCGCGACCGGCCATGTTGGTGGCGACCGTCACGGCGCCGGCCCGGCCGGCCTGGGCGACGATGTAGGCTTCCTGCTCGTGGTGGCGGGCGTTCAGCACGTTATGCGGGATGCCGCGCTTCTTCAGCAGGTCGGAGATCAGCTCCGACTTCTCGATGGAGGTCGTGCCGACCAGCACCGGCTGGCCGCGCTTGCGCGCGTCCTCGATCAGATCGACGATAGCGTTGTACTTCTCCGACGCCTTCCGATAGACCTCGTCGTCAGCGTCCTTGCGCTGCACCGGGACGTTGGTCGGCATCTCGACCACTTCCAGGCCGTAGATCTCCGCGAACTCCGCCGCCTCGGTCATCGCCGTGCCGGTCATGCCGGCCAGCTTCGGGTAGATGCGGAAGTAATTCTGGAAGGTGATGGAGGCCAGCGTCTGGTTCTCGCGCTGGATGGTCACCCGCTCCTTCGCTTCCAGCGCCTGGTGCAGGCCCTCCGAATAGCGGCGGCCTTCCATCATGCGGCCGGTGAACTCGTCGATGATGACGACCTTGTCGTCCTTGACGATGTAGTCCTTGTCGCGCTGGAACAGCGTGTGGGCGCGCAGCGCCTGCTGGGCATGGTGGACCAGCGCCACGTTCTGGATGTCGTACAGGCCGCCGGTCTTCAGCAAGCCCGCCTCGGTCAGCAGCTGCTCCATATGCTCCTGCCCGGCCTCGGACAGGCTGACGGTGCGGTTCTTCTCGTCCAGCTCGTAATCGTCGCGCGTCAGCTGCGGGATCAGACGGTCAACCTGGACGTACATTTCCGACGAGTCGGTGGACGGACCGGAGATGATGAGCGGGGTGCGCGCCTCGTCGATCAGGATCGAGTCCACCTCGTCCACGATGGCGAAGTTGAAGGCCCGCTGGACCATGTCCTCCAGCCGGAACTTCATGTTGTCGCGCAGGTAGTCGAAGCCGAATTCGTTGTTCGTGCCGTAGGTGATGTCGGCGGCGTAGGCGGCGCGGCGCTCGTCGTCGTCCAACCCATGAACGATGCAGCCGGTGGTCAGGCCCAGGAACCCGTAGATGCGGCTCATCCAATCGCTGTCGCGCTTGGCGAGGTAGTCGTTCACGGTCACGACGTGGACGCCCTTGCCCTCCAGCGCGTTCAGGTAGACGGCCAGCGTGGCCACCAGCGTCTTGCCTTCACCCGTGCGCATCTCGGCAATCTTGCCCTGATGCAGCACGACGCCGCCCATCAGCTGCACGTCGAAGTGCCGCTGGTGAAGAACGCGCTTGCCGGCCTCGCGCACGGTGGCGAAGGCGTCGGGCAGGATGTCGTCCAGCGTCTCGCCCTGCTTCAATCGGCCGCGCAGCCAGTCGGTGCGGGCGCGCAGCTCGTCGTCGGAAAGCTTCTGAACCTCGGGCTCCAGCGCGTTGATCTGCTGGACGGTCTTGTGCAGCGCCTTGACGACGCGCGAATTGGCGGTGCCGAAAATCTTGCGGGCGAGAGCACCGAACATGAAAACCTCGGGGATGGGGCGGAACGTGGGCCGACTTTTTGACCGGTCTCACATAGGCCCACAGCAAGTTTCTGTCAACGAGACCAGCCCCTTTGAACGGCTCTTCCATCGTCCCGATGGCGGTTCCCCATGGCGGTGGCGGATGCGGCCCGCGCCACGGTTCTTCCACCGTTCCGCCGCCATCTCGCCCATCGCATGGTTGAAAGAGGGTGTGACGACCGCTTGCCCCGCGCGCCGAACCCATGCTTAATCCACGCGGATTCGGGCGCGGGGCGGCGGATGGCCTCCATGCGGCCGACACGACAGAAAACAAACGCCTTGAGACAGAACCATCCGCCGGAAGGAAAGACTCCATGGTGAATCGCGCGTTCCGCACCGCCCTCCTGTCCATGGCCGCCTGCGGCTTGGCCCTGACGGCCCCTCTGTCCGTACAGGCCCAGAGCCCCGCCCCGGCCGCGAGCACGCCGGCCCCCGCTGCGGCGCCGGCCGCGACTTCGGCCGACCCAGTGGTGGCGCGCGTCAACGGTGAGGACATCCACCGCTCCGACGTGCAGCGCATGGTCAGCCAGCTGCCGCCGCAGGTGCAGCAGATGCCGCTGGAGATGATCTTCCCGGCCGTCGTGGAGCAGCTGGTCAATTCCAAGCTGGTGGCCGCCGCCGGCTACAAGGCGAACCTTGCCGGCACGCCCGAGGTCAAGGAAGAGATCAAACGCGCCGAGGAGCGTGCGGTGCAGCGCGCCTACATCCAGAAGGAAGTGGCCGCCCGCATCACCCCGGCGAAGCTGGACGAGGCCTACAAGGAGTTCCTGAAGCAGAACCCGCCGCAGGAAGAGGTGAAGGCCAGCCACATCCTGGTCGAGAAGGAAGACGAGGCCAAGGCCGTCATTGCCGAGCTGAACAAGGGCGGCGACTTCGCCAAGATTGCCAAGGAGAAGTCGAAGGACCCGGTGGCCGCCGCGCAGGGTGGCGATCTCGGCTACTTCTCCAAGGACACGATGGTGGAGCCCTTCGCCAACGCCGCCTTCGCTATGAACAAGGGCGAGATCAGCAAGACCCCGGTGCAGACGCAGTTCGGCTGGCACGTCATCAAGGTCGAGGACAAGCGCACCCAGCCGCAGCCGACGCTCGACGAGGTGAAGCCGCAGCTGGAGCAGCAGCTGTCCAAGGACATCGTCACCGCCGTGGTGGACGACCTGCGCAACGCCGCGAAGGTCGAGACCTTCCAGATCGACGGCTCGCCCCTGCCGAAGGAAGAGCCGAAGGCCGAGCAGCCGAAGGCCGACGCCCCGAAGGCTGAGCAGCCGAAGAAGTAAGGTACGGGACACGAGCCCCCACCCTTCCCACGGCTTCGCCGTGGGAAGGGTGGGGGCAACACCCCTTCACATTTAAGACCACCCGCACGGACATCGCACCGACCATGGCCACGACCGTCTCCCCCTTGGCTCCCGCTGGTTTCCCGACGCTCCCGCCCGTGGCGGGCGTGCGCATCGCCACGACGAACAGCGGCATCCGATACAAGGGCCGCGACGACCTGATGCTGGCCGTGCTCGATCCGGGCACCACGGTCGCCGGCGTGCTGACTCGCTCGCTGACCTGCTCGGCCCCGGTGATCTGGTGCCGCGACAGCCTTCCCAAGGGCTCGGCCCGCGCCGTGGTGGTCAACGCCGGCAACGCCAACGCCTTCACCGGCAAGGCCGGTGACGCGACCGTGCAGGCGACCGTCCAGGCCGCCGCCGCCATCGCCGGCTGCGCCCCGGATGAGGTCTATGTCGCCTCCACCGGCGTGATCGGCATCCCGCTCGCCCCCGACGCCATCGCCAAGGCGCTGCCCGGCATGACCGGCGCGCTGAAGGAGGATTCGGCGGCGCTGGAGGCCGGTGCGCGCGCCATCATGACCACCGACACCTTCCCGAAGGGTTCGACCCGGACGGTGACGATCGGCGGCGCGACGGTGACGATCAGCGGCTTCGCCAAGGGCTCCGGCATGATCGCGCCGGACATGGCGACGATGCTGGGCTTCCTCTTCACCGACGCCGCCATCGCCGCCCCCGCGCTGCAAGCCCTGCTGTCGGAGTTCACGGAGCGCACCTTCAACGCCATCACCGTGGACGGCGACACCTCGACCAGCGACACGCTGCTGCTGTTCGCCACCGGCAAGGCCGGCAACGCCCCGGTGACCAGCGCCGACGCGCCGGAACTGGCCGCGTTCCGCAAGGCGCTGGAGGAGGTCATGCTCGACCTCGCGCTCCAGATCGTCCGCGACGGCGAGGGGGCGACCAAGTTCGTCTCCATCACCCTGGTGGGCGCCGACAACGACGCGGCGGCCAAGCGCATCGCGCTGACCGTCGCCAACTCGCCCCTGGTGAAGACCGCCATCGCCGGCGAGGACGCCAACTGGGGCCGCATCGTAGCCGCCATCGGCCGCGCGGGCGAGCGCGCCGACCGCGACCTGATCAAGATCACCATCGGCGGCACGCTGATCTGCGCCGAGGGCATGGAGGTCCCAGGTTACGACGAGGCGCCGGTCACCGCCCACATGAAGGGCAAGGAGATCGACGTCCACATTGACCTCGGCCTCGGCACCGGCAAGGCCCGCGTCTGGACCTGCGACCTGACCCACGGCTACATCGACATCAACGGCTCCTATCGCAGCTGATGGGGCCACTCCCCGAATGCATCCAAACAGCGCGGCTGACGCTCCGCAGCTTCCGCGAGGAGGATGTGGAGCGTTTCGTCCCGCTGATCGGCGAGTGGGAGGTGGCGCGCTGGCTCGCCCGCGTGCCGCACCCCTACGGCCTTGAGGACGGGCGGTGGTGGGTCGCCCGCACCGCCGAGAACCGCGCCCGGCGCGCCACGCTCGACCTGCTGGCGGTGCGCCGCGCGGACGGGCAGCCGGTCGGCGGCATCGGCCTGAATTTGGACGACGGGGAGGTCGGCTACTGGCTCGGCTGGCCCCACCAAGGGGTCGGCTACGGCACGGAGATGCTGCGGGCGATGCTGCGCGTTGCCTTCGAGGATCTTCATCTCCCCCGCCTGTGGGCCGCCATCGCGCCGGACAACGACCGCTCCCGCCGGGTGCTGGAAAAGACCGGCTTTGTCACCACCACCCCCGATCAATACGAACTGACCGCCGAACGCTGGCGGACCATCCCTCAGGAGAGCGCCCGATGACGGCCTGCTTCGATCCCAATTCCACGCCGCCCCCCGGCACGTTGCCGACGCTGCTGGTCGTCGCCGTGGCTCTGGTGGACGCTGATGGGCGGGTCCTGCTCGCCCAGCGCCCGCCCGGCAAATCGCTGGCCGGCCTGTGGGAGTTCCCCGGCGGCAAGGTCCACACCGACGAGACGCCGGAAGCGGCCCTGGTCCGCGAATTGAAAGAGGAACTGGGCATCGACACGGCGGCCAGCTGCCTCGCCCCCTTCACCTTCGCCTCCCACTCCTATGAAAAGTTCCACCTACTGATGCCGCTTTACGTGTGCCGGGTCTGGGAAGGCACGGTGGTGGCGCAGGAAGGGCAGAAACTCGCCTGGGTCTATCCGAACCGCATGGGCGAGTATCCCATGCCGCCGGCCGACGTGCCGTTGGTGGCGATGCTGCGCGATCTGCTGTAGCCGTCGGGGGACAAACTACGCTTGTCCCCCACCTTTTCCGGATTGCGTCTTCCCGAATCGGGCAATCTGTGCCACATCATAGGCGTTGAGTTCGGATTCAACTTCCGGCCACCAGATCTAGAATCGCCCGTTCTTGAACAGCACCAGCGTGGACTCGCTCTTTTCCTTCAAGGCATCCGATCCGGCCTCCGCGCAAGACCCGGCGCTGGAGGTGCTGCGGTCGGTCTTCGGCTATTCCGCGTTTCGCGGGCAACAGGCGGACATCATCGCCCACGTCATCCGTGGCGGCGACGCGCTGGTGCTCATGCCCACGGGCGGCGGCAAGTCGCTGTGCTACCAAGTGCCGGCGCTGGTGCGCGAGGGCGTCACGGTCGTCGTCTCCCCGCTGATCGCGCTGATGCGCGACCAGGTGACGGCGTTGCGCGAACTCGGCGTGCGCGCGGCCTTCCTGAACTCCTCCCTCGACGCGGCGGAAGCGCGCGAGGTGGAGCGCGCCATGGTCCGGGGCGAGATCGACCTCGTCTACGTCGCCCCCGAACGGCTGGTCACGCCGCGCTTCCTCGTCCTGCTGGACCGCACAAAGCTGGCCCTCTTCGCGCTGGACGAGGCGCATTGCGTCAGCCAGTGGGGCCACGACTTCCGCCCGGAATATCTTCAGCTTTCCATCCTGCACGAACGCCACCCGACGGTGCCGCGCGTCGCGCTGACCGCGACCGCCGATGCGCAGACCCGCGCCGAGATCAAGGAGAAGCTGGGCCTGACCGAGGCCCGCGTCTTCCTGTCCAGTTTCGACCGGCCGAACATCACCTACCGCGTCGTCCCGAAGAAGAGCGAGCGGCAGCAGATGCTGGCCTTCCTGCGGGAGAACCACCCCGAGGACGCCGGCATCATCTACTGCATGTCGCGGGCGAAGGTGGAGGAGATATCCTCCTGGCTGAATCAGCAGGGTCGCGAAGCCCTGCCCTACCACGCCGGCCTGCCGCCGGAGGTGCGCGAGGCCAACCAGGATCTGTTCATCAAGGGCGAAGGCATCGTCATGGTGGCGACGGTCGCCTTCGGCATGGGCATCGACAAGCCGAACGTGCGCTTCGTCTGCCACCTCGACCCGCCCAAGAGCCTGGAAGCCTATTATCAGGAAACCGGCCGCGCCGGGCGCGACGGCCTGCCGGCCAACGCCTGGATGAGCTACGGCATGTCCGACGTGGTGAGCCTGCGCCAGATGCTGGAGCAGTCGGAGGCCGGCGAGACGCACCGTCGCGTCGAGCGCGGCAAGCTGGAGGCTCTGCTGGGCTTCTGCGAAACGCCTACTTGCCGCCGCCAGGTGCTGCTGAACTATTTCGGCGAGAGCCTAGGCGAGCCCTGCGGCAACTGCGACACCTGCCTGGAGCCGGTGGAGACCTGGGACGGCACCATCGCCGCGCAGAAGGCGCTGTCGGCCGTCTACCGCACCGGCCAGCGCTACGGCGCCGGGCACCTGATCGACGTGCTGCTGGGCAACGCCACGGACAAGGTGCAGCAGCAGGCGCACGACACGCTGAAGACCTTCGGCGTCGGCAAGGACCTGTCCAAGGCCGAATGGCAGTCTGTGTACCGCCAGCTGGTTGCAGCCGGCTACCTGACCGTGGACCTGGAAGGCTACGGCGGCTTCCGCCTGACCGACGCGGGCATCCCGGTCATTAAGGGCCAGCAGACCGTCCGCCTGCGCAAGGACCCGATCATCGAGAAGCGGCGCGGCGTCCACGACGCGCTGCGCCGCCACGTCTCGCGCGGCGGCAGCGCGCCCGGCGGCCTATCGGGCGAAGGCGTGTCGCGCTCCGGTGCGCGGGGCACCCTGTCGCCCGCCGACGATGCGCTGTGGCACGCGCTGAAGGATTGCCGCACCGAATTGGCCCGCGCGCAGGGCGTGCCGCCCTACGTCATCTTCCACGACAGCACGCTGCTGGAGATGGTCGCCCTGCGCCCGCGCGACCGCCACGCCTTCGCCCGCCTGCCCGGCGTCGGCGCCAGGAAACTGGACCGTTACGCCGACGCCTTCCTCGACGTGATCGCCCAGCACGGATAATCGTACAAAAACGAAAAAAGTCCTCTTGCATGGTGCGGGGCATGCGGTTATGTTCCGCGCCCACGACGACGCCGCAGTAGCTCAGGGGTAGAGCAACTGATTCGTAATCAGTAGGTCCGGGGTTCAAATCCCTGCTGCGGCACCACTCTAAGGCCCTGGAAGGTAACGCCTTCCGGGGCCTTTCCATGTCTGGCCCCAGGGTGCTGTCAGAGTTCGGCCGGCCGTTTGTTCCCGGTCTGGCTACTGGACAAAGCGTCGGTATGCACCGACTTTTGGCCGAAAAGCCTTCCCTCCCCTCGAAATGCGATCCGCTTTTGCACGCGGACGAAAGAACGGCCGCCTTACGGCCCAAATCGTTTCTACACCATCAATCTTTGAGAGACTTGGGTCGGTTTGCCGCATTCCTGGGTTTGATTATCTATGCATTATGATAATCCAAAGAGGCAAGCAAAAGCGCTTAAGCAACCACTAGGACGGCAGAGCACGCGCGCAGTGTTCTCCGGGGTTTGGAGCATCGTGGTCGAAGGTGTGGCGGACATCGTCCTTCAGCACCGGCGACCCCGCCTTTTCCCCGCGCCGTGCGCCCCGACGGGCGCAAGCCCCGACACTGCTCCCAGGCATTCGATGGCGGCGGCGTTGCCCCGCGATCGTGAACCAGACTTTGAAAGCTCATTGAGGGGATCAATGCCCATGCGTTCCTTTCTCGCTTCCTTCACCAGCGCCGCCGTGCTCGCCCTCCTGTCCTCGACCGCCCAGGCCGAGCCATTGCGCGTCGCCGTCATCGAGAGCCTGTCGGGCGCCCAGGCATCGACCGGCCGGCCATACGTGTTCGCCGCCCGCTACGTGTTCGACGCGCTGAACGCCCGCGGTGGCTTCAACGGCGAGAAGGTCGTCGTCACCGAATACAATTCCGGCGGCCGGCCGGCCGGCGCCTCGGAAAAGTTCCAGCAGGCCTTGGCCGAGGGCGTCCATGTGGTGATCCAGGCATCGTCCTCGGCAATCGCTTCCCAGCTTTCGGACGATATCCGCCAACACAACGAAAAGAATCCGGGCAAGGAGGTCATCTACCTCAACGTCGGCGCCGAGGCGATGGAGCTGACCGGCGAGAAATGCCACTTCCATGCCTTCCGCTTCACCACCACCGCGCCGATGCGCGTCGGCGCCCTGGTGAAGGTCATGAAAGGGGACGGCTCCCTCGGCAAGCGCGTCTACTCCATCAACCAGAACTATTCCTGGGGCAAGGACATGGAGGCCGCCACCAAGGCCAACGCCCCGGCCGGCGGCTACGAGGTGGTGGAGGCCGTGCTGCACGACGTCGCGCGCATCCAGGATTTCACCCCCTTCGTCGCCAAGATCCAGGCGGCGACGCCCGACACAGTCATCACCGGCAACTGGTCGAACGACCTGCTGCTGTTGATGAAGGCGGCCGGCGACGCCGGCCTGAAGACTCGCTTCGGCACCGCCTTCCTCGACCAGGTCGGCAACATCAGCAACGCCGGCGATGTCGCGCTCGGCCACTACATCGCCCACCCTTACAACATTGAGCTGTCGGACGGCACCTTCGCCAAGGAGTACGAGGCGGCGACCGGCCATTTCCCGGTCTATGTCGAACCGAACGCCGTCAACGCGCTGAAGATGTTCACCAAGGCGCTGGAAACCGTCAACTTCGGCGGTGGCCCGGTCAAGGCGACCCAGATCGCCCAGGCGCTGGAGGGCACCACCTACAAGACGGACATCGGCGACCTGTCGGTCCGCAAGGAAGACCATCAGGTGGTCATGCCGGTCGTGGTGTCGCGCGTCGAGAAGGGCGTGAAGTACCCGGTCGACGGCACGGACCTGGGGTTCAAGCCCGTCAAGGTGGTCGCGGCCGACGAGGTCATCTACCCGGTGCAGGCGAGCTGCGCGATGCAGCGCCCCTGATCCCTTGCCCGGCGGAGGCCGGTTCGCCGGCCCCGCCGCGCTTTTCCAGACATCGCCTGCCGACCGGCATGGAACCGCGTCGGGACGGGAAAGGATAGCCGCCATGGTGGGCCGACTTCTTAACGGCGCGAAGAGCCTCACGGGGAAACTCATCCTCTACGCCGTCGTCATGCTCACGATCATCTTCGCCGGCGGGATCGCCCTGCTGTCGAACGCGAGCAACGCCGTCATCAGCGATCTGGCGCTGCGTCACAGCAGCGAGGTCGGCGAGCATTACGCCGCGGAGATCCGGGGAGAACTCAATCGCGGGATGGCGACCGTCGAGGCGTTGGCCAACGCCTTCGGCATGATGCGCCGCAGTTGGGTCACGGACCGGACGGCCTACAACGACGTCATGCGCGCTCTGTTCGAAAGCGACCCCGAGCTGTTCAGCCTGTGGGCCGCCTTCGAGCCGAACGCGCTGGGTCCCGACACCGAGAGCCGCGACGAGGTCGGCAGCAACGAGAAGGGCCGCTTCCTGCCCCAATGGTACCGCGAGGACAAGCAGATCAAGGTGCGCGCCTTCGAGGAGCCGCAGGAGAACGGGCCGGGCGCCGAGTTCTATGTGCGGGCGAAGACCTCGCGCAAGCCGGTGATCACCGAACCCTACACGGCCAAAGTGGGCGAGAAGACCGTCGAGATGGTCGCTCTGGTGGCGCCGGTCATCGTGGACCGCCGCGTCGTCGGCGTCGTCGGCAGCAGCCTGCCGCTCGAACGCATCTCCGAACGGCTGGACAAGGTCCGTCCATTCGAGACCGGGCGGATCTCGCTCATCTCCCACCGCGGGGCCTGGGCGGCGTTCCACGAACGCAGCGTGCTCGGCAAGCCGGTGGCCGCGGTGGACAGCCAGCTCGCCCCCATCGTCGAGGACATCAAGGGCGGAGCCCGCCGCGAGTTCGAAAGCCGGGATATGTCCGGCGGGGGGATGGTCCAGAACTTTCTCATCCCCATCGCCATCGGCACGACGGGCACCCCGTGGGGCATGCTGACCAGCATTCCGCTGGACAAGGTCAACGAGCCGTCGCTGATGATCCAGAAATGGACGCTGGCCGGCGGCATCGCGACGCTGGCCGTTCTCGCCGGTCTTCTCAGCGTCGTCGGGGTCATCGTCGTCCGCCGGCCGCTGGCCGCGACCGTCACAGCCATCGAGCGGCTCGCCACCGGCGACTATTCGATGACCATCGCCGGCACCGAGCGGAGCGACGAGATCGGGCAGGTCAACCGGGCGCTCCAGGTCTTCCAGAGGAGCCTCGCCCACGTCACCGAGCTGGAGCAGGAAAAGCACCAGCAGGAGCTGCGGGCGGTCGCGCAGCGCCACGAGGAGATGGAGCGCCTCGCCGACTCCTTTGAAACCGCGCTGTCGGGCATCGCCTCGGCCGTTTCGACCGGGGCGGCGCAGCTGGAGGCCAGCGCCTGCTCCCTGACCGGCATCGCAGAGGAGACCAGCCGGCAGTCCATGGCCGTCGCGGCGGCGTCCGAACAGGCGACGACCAACGTGCAGAACGTGGCCCACGCCGCCGACGGTCTGGTGTCCTCGATCAACGAGATCACCCGTCAGATCAACGTGTCGGCGGAAACCGCCAGCGCCGCCGCGTCCCAGGTCTCGCGCACCAACGAGACGGTCGAATGCCTCGTCGCCGCCGCCCAGCGCATCGGCGACGTCACTGGCTTCATCCAGCAGATCGCCAGCCAGACCAACCTTTTGGCACTCAACGCCACCATCGAGGCGGCGCGCGCCGGGGAAGCCGGCAAGGGCTTCGCGGTGGTGGCGTCGGAGGTGAAGAATCTGGCCGACCAGACCGCCAAGGCGACGGACGACATCCGCCTTCAGATCCAGCAGATGCAGGAGGTGACGGGGCAGGCGGTGGAGGCCATCCGCGACATCGGGCGGATGATCACCTCAATCAACGGGAACGTGACCGCGGTGATCGCCACCGCCAACGAGCAGGGAAGCGTCACCACCGAGATCTCGCGCAATATCCAGCAGGCCGCCGCGGGAACGCGCGACGTCGCCGCCAACATCACGGGCGTGACCCAGGCGTCCGGCGAGACCGGCCACATGGCGCAAGACGTGCTGCAAGCCTCCCGGACCCTGTCGGAGCAGGCGGAGCATCTGCGCAACGAGGTGCAGTCTTTCATCGAGCGCATCCGGGTCGCCTGACGCGGCGTCCCCGGCCGGCCTGAAGCCCCGGACGGCGATGCCGTCCGGGGTCTGTCCATATGCAAGGCGCGGGCGCCGTCAACCGGTTTATCGTGGTGCCCCTCCAAACTCCCGGCTTGCGTTGGCGGGAATGCCCTTCCAATAATCCGCCCTCTTCGGCTGGGCCCCCTTGGGGCCGCGGCAGCGTTTCGTATTTTCTGAACGAGGACCATTCCATGCGCGCCTTCGACGGCCAGCATTCCGACAACGTCGCCATCAAGCGCACGCGGGAGCAGAAGCAACTCCAGCTCCAGCAGCTGAAGGACCAGCTCGCGACCCTGAAGGCCCACGCGGCTCCGGCGATCCGCGAGGCGCTGGTCAAGCGCATCGGCGAGTTGGAAGCGGAAATGCGCCAGCCTCCGAAGCCGCCCCGCGAAGGCCGTGGCGAGCGTGGTGAGCGCGGCGACGGCCCGCGTGGTCCGCGCCGTGATGGGTTTCGGGGCGAGGGCGCTCGCGGTGAGGGCGCTCGCGGCGACGACCAGGGCCGTCCGGCCTTCGCCTCCCCGCGTCGGCGCGGCTGACCGTCCATGAGCGGGAACGCCACCGCACCCGCGGGGCGCCGCCTGTTCGACCAGGCGTGGCTCCTGATGATGTTGCCGCCCCTCTTCTGGGCCAGCAACGCCGTCCTGGGCCGCGCCGTGGCCGGCCAAGTGCCGCCGGTTGGCCTCGCCTTCTGGCGCTGGACGCTGGGCGCGCTGCTGGTCCTGCCCTTCGCGTGGCGGCACCTGCGCGTCGATGCGCCCGTCCTGAAGCGGCAGTGGAAGATCGTCCTGCTGCTAACGGTGCTGGGCATCGGCGTCTTCAACACCTTCCTCTACATCGGGCTGAACACCACCACGGCGCTGAACGCGGTGATGATGCAGTCCTCCATGCCCGTGCTGATCGTTCTGATGAGCCTCGCGCTGTTCGGCGACCGCGTCTCCGCTCTTCAGGCCGTGGGCATCGCCATCTCGCTGGCCGGCGCCACGACGCTGATCGCGCGCGGCGATCCGGCGGTGCTGCTGGGGCTGCAACTGAACGCGGGCGATCTGTGGATCTTCGCGGCGGTGCTCTGCTACGCCGCCTACACGGCGCTGCTGCGCCGCCGGCCCAACGTGCACGGCCTCAGTTTCATCGTCGCCACCTTCGCGGCGGGCGCGCTGATGCTGCTGCCCTTCTATGTGTGGGAGACGGTGGGCGGGCGGCCCATGCCGCTCACCCCCACCGCGCTTGGCGCCATCGTCTATGTGGCGCTGTTCCCGTCGATCCTGGCCTACCTGTGCTTCAACCGCTCGGTGGCGCTGGTGGGGGCCAACACGGCGGGGCTGGCCATCCACCTGATCCCGGTGTTCGGGAGCCTGCTCGCCATCCTGTTCCTCGGCGAGCAGCCCCACCTCTATCACGGCATCGGCATCGCGCTGATCGCCGTGGGTATTGTTCTGGCGACCCGCCGGCGGGGTTAGCACCACTCTGCCGCTGTCAAAGAGAGGTCGGTTCTGGCGTAAAGCCCTTCTCCCCGACCTCTCGCGCAAGCAGAACTTGCGTTGACGGCGACAGGCGGCCTGTGGCCGCCGAGAGCCGGGAGGAGGGTTGGGATGAGGGGTATGCGGCAAAGCCGCACATGCGATTGAGCCTCTTTTCCCGTCCTGCCGGACGACATGCCCCCTCACCCCAACCCCTCTCCCACGAGGGGAGAGGGGCAGCATGCAGCCGCTAAGCCTGTCTCGGCAGATGGGAGTGGCAGAGTGGTGCTAGAGATACCCCAGCCGGCGCGGCAGCCAGAGCGACAGCTCGGGAATGAAGGTCACCAGCACCAGCGCGCCCAGCATCGCCAGCACCATCCACAGCACCCACTTCACGGTCGATTCCATGGCGATGCCGGCCACGCGCGTGGTCACCATCAGGTTGACGGCCATGGGCGGGGTGAACTGGCCGATGGCGAGATTCATGGTCAGCATGACGCCGAACCACACCGGGTCCCACTTGAACGCCGTCATGATCGGCGTCAGCAGCGGCAGCAGGATCAGGAAGATCGACACCGCGTCCAGCAGCATGCCCAGCCCCAGCAGCGCCACGTTCAGCAGGAGCAGCACCAGGATCTCGCTGCCCGTCGCCTGAATCGCCATGGCGGCGACCTTGTCGAAGGCGCCCAGCGTGCTGCCCGCCCAGGCGAAGACGCTGGACAGGGCGATGATCAGCAGCACCACCGCCGACATCTCCGCCGCCTCGGCCAGCACCTCGTACATGCCGCGCCAGGTCAGCGTGCGGTAGACGAAGACGCCCACGGCCAGCCCGTAGAACACGGCGACCACCGCCGCCTCGGTCGGGGTGAAGGCGCCGGTGCGCAGGCCGCCCAGGATGATGACCGGGGCGAGCAGGCCCCAGATCGCCTGCCGGAAGCTGCGCCAGAAGGGTGGGCGCGGTCCGGCGTCGAGCATGCCGAAGCCGTGCTTGCGCGACAGCCAGATGGTCGGGGCCAGCAGCGACAGGCCGGCCAGAAGGCCGGGGATCAGCCCCGCCGCGAACAGCGCCGGGACGGAGGCCTGCGGCACCAGCACGCTGTAGATGATGAAGGCGACCGAGGGCGGGATCAGGATGGCCGTCGCGGCGGCGGCGGCGATCACGCTGGCCGAAAAGGCCTTCGGGTAGCCGGCCTTGTGCATGGACGGAAGCATCACCGTGGCGACCGCCGCCGCGTCGGCGGGGCCGGAACCGGAGATGCCGCCCATCACCATGCAGACCAGGATCGCCACCACGGCCAAGCCGCCGTTCTTCGCCCCCACGATGGAGGAGGCGAAGGTGACCAGCTGCTTCGCCACGCCCGCCCGTTCGAAAATCAGGCCGGCCAGGATGAAGACGGGGATCGCCAGCAGCGGGTACTTGGCGATGCCGGCGTAGACGTTGGTCGGCACCGACAGGATGCCGAGCTGCGCGTCCAGAATGGCGAGCGTCCCGGCCAGCCCCAGCGCCACCGCCAGCGGCGCGCCGATCAGCATCAGCAGCAGGAAGCCGGCGAACAGAATCGTCATCGCCATCAGGCGTTTCCCCGCGCGATGCGGATGATCCGCCCGACGACGCGCAGCGCCACCACCAAGGACAGCAGCGGCAGCCACACCGTGTAGATCCATTGCGGGTTGCCGAGCCCCGGCGAGGTCTCCTCGAACCGCCACTGGTCGTAGGTCAGCCGCCCGCCGTACCAGACCAGGAAGCCGAACATCACCAGCGCGGCGGACCACGCCACCAGCTCGGTCACCCGCCGGACGGGCGGCGACAGCTTGTCGGCCAGGAAGGTGATGCGGATGTGCCGGTCGGCGGCCGCCGCTACGGAGGACCCCAGCAGCGTCATCACGACCAGGAGGAAGATCGAATACTCCTCCGTGAAGGCCAGCGACACGTCGGTCAGGTAGCGCGCCACGACGTTGGCGAAGGTGATGACGCACAGCGCCGCCATGGACAGGGCGGCCAGCGCGCGTTCCAGCGTCACCGGCACCTTGGTTTCCGGCGGCGCCGTTTCGAGGCCGGCTTCGAGGAGGTCAGTGCTCATGGAGAAATCTCTAAGGGGAACATGTTTGCCCCCACCTTTGCGGGGTGGGGGCAACACCGGTCGTCGCTTACTTGCGGTTCGCGATGGACGTCTCGGCCGCCTTCACGAGGTCGGGGCCGATCTGCTTGGCCCACTTGTCGTAGACGGCCTGCGTGGCCTTCTGGAACGCCTTCTGCTGGTCGGGGGTCAGCTGCACGACCTCGACGCCCTGGGCGGCGATGTCCTTCAGCAGGCTGTTGTCCTCGGCCGTGATGCCCTTGCGGGCGATGGCGACCTCCTCGGCGGCGGCCTGGACGGCGGCGGCGCGCACGGCCTCCTGATCCTCCTTGGACCAGCTGTTCCAGACCTCCTTGTTGACCACGAAGATCAGCGGGTCGGCGACGTAGCCCCACAGCGTCAGGTGCTTCTGGCCGAGCGTCGGCAGCTTGCCGGCGACGAAGACGCCCACCGGGTTCTCCTGCCCGTCCACGGCGCCGGTGGACAGCGCCGGCTGCGCGTCGGCCCAGCTCATTTGCGTCGGGTTGGCGCCTAGCGCGGTGAAGGTGTCGAGATACAGCGGCGAACCGACGACGCGGATCTTCAGGCCCTTCAGATCGTCCGGCGTGCGGATCGGGCGCTTGGAGTTGGAAACCTCGCGGAAGCCGTTCTCGCCCCAGGCCAGCGGCACCACGTCCTTGGTGGACAGCAGGTCGAACAGCTGCTTACCGACCGGACCCTGGGTCAGCGCGTCCATGGCCTTGTGGTCGGGCATCAGGAAGGGCAGCGAGAAGAGGTTCAGCTCCTTCACCTGCGGCGACCAGTTGATGGTCGAGCCGACCGCCATGTCGATGACGCCCTGGCGCAGAGCCGTGAATTCCTTGGTCTGGTCGCCGTTCACCAGCGCCGAGCCCGGATACATTTTCACATTGATCCGGCCGTTGGTCTTTTCCTTCACCAGCTCCGCCCAGCGGTCGCCGCCGATGCCCCAGGGGAACGGCTTGCCCAGCACGGTGGAGAGCTTGTATTCGGCCTTGTAGTCGGCAGCCGCCGCAACACCGGGCAGAACCATGGCCGCGAGCGCCAGACCGGCCAGCAGTGCCTTCATCGTCTTCATACTTCTTTCCTCCCAGATGCCCCGTACGAAAGTTCGGGAACGGGATCGTACAGAGGCACGCACGACTGTTCCACGCGGAATTTGACGGGACCCGCGGGAGCTTGGACAATGCCGCCATGCGATACGGAAAGACCTTGGGCGGATTGGGGATGTTGGCGGGTTTGGCGCTGACGGGCCCGGCGCTCGCCCAGACCACCCCTCTCGGCCCCAATCCCAGCGAATGCGAAATCCAGGCGGCCCTGCTGGGCACCGCCGGACCGGATTGCCCGCCAGTGTCGATGAAGCGCGCCGCCCCGGCGACGGTTGCGCCACCCGTACCGCAGCCTTCCGTACCGCCGCCCGTGCAGGCCCCGGCGCGGGTGCCCGTCCCGACCCCGCCCGCCCCGGTCGCGGCTCCGACGGTCGAGCTGCGCGCGGCCTTCCGGATCAATTTCGACTTCAACTCCGCCCGCATCCGGCCGGAATCGCGCGCGGTGCTCGACCGTGTCGGCGCGGTGATGACGGCCAAGGAGGCGGGCGACACGCGCTTCCGCATCGTCGGCCACACGGATTCGGTCGGCGGCGACGCGGTGAACCTCGCCCTGTCGCAGCGCCGGGCCAAGGCGGTGGTGGACTATCTGACGGAAAAGCACGGCATCCGGCGCGACCGGCTGGACGCGTCGGGCATGGGCGCGCGGGAGCCGCTGATCCCCGACGATCCCAAGGCGGCGGAGAACCGCCGCGTGGAGATCGTGAACCTCGGCGGCTGAGGCTACGCGCTGATCGGCAACAGCCGGCGGCGCCTCGGCGGATTGCCGCCCTTGCAGGGCGTGTAGCCGTCCGGCGTCAGTTGCCCGAAGGTGATCCCCGTCGCCTCGGCGATGTCGGACAGTTGCTCCAGCCCCAGGGTTCGCGCGGCGGCCAGCGCGATGCGCCCGCAGGCCTCGGCGTCGCTGCCCGCCCGGTGGTGGTCGAGCGCGATGCCCAGGAACTCCGCCAGATAGTTCAGCTTGTGCGCGGCAAGGTTCGGCCACGCCCGCCGGGCCAGCACCACCGTGCACAGGTAGGAGCAGACCGGCCACGCCAGCCCATAGTCGCCCAGCGTGTGCCGCAGAACGCTGAGGTCGAAGGACGCGTTGTGGGCCAGCACCAGCCGCCCGTCCACCCGCTCGCGGATGCGTGCCCAAACTTCCGGAAACTCCGGCGCGTCGGCCACGTCCTCGGGCCGGATGCCGTGGACAGCGGTGTTGAAGGGGTTGAAGCGCATCTCGCGCGGGCGGATCAGATGCTCTTCGGTGGCGACCACCCGCCCGCCCTCGATCCAGGCGACGCCGATGGAGCACGCGCTGGTGCGCGTCTCGTTGGCGGTTTCGAAGTCGATAGCGACCGCGTGCGTAGGGGCGTGCATGGGTGCGTGCATCAGCCCAGAATCAGCTTGGTGACGTCTTCGGGCAACTCGCCCTCCAGGGCCATCAGGCGGACCTTCAGCAGGCTGGCGACCGCGATGGCGTCGGTTATGTCGCCGCGCATCGCCATGGCGTAGGCCTCGGCGAAGGGAACGCGGCGCAGTTGCAGTTCCTCGGTTTCCTCCGGTTCCGCCTCGCCATGCTCCAGCCCCCAGGCGAGATAGCAGTAGGCGGTCTCGTCGGTGATGCTGTTGGACAGGTGCAGGGTCAGGATGGGCAGCCAGTGGCGGGCGGTCTGACCCGTTTCCTCAAGCAATTCCCGCTGCACCGAGACCAGCGGATCGACGCCCTTCTTGCCGCCGCCTTCCGGAATCTCCCAGCTGTACTGGCCCAGCGGAAAGCGATACTGCCCGACCAGGGTGATGCAGCCGTCGTCGTCGATGGGCACCACGCCGGTGGCGAGGTGCTGCGCGTGCATCACGCCGTAGATGCCGGGGTTGCCCTTGGGGTTCAGCACGTCGTGCTCGACCACCTTCATCCAAGGGTTCTCGTAGATCGGCTTGGTGGTCAGGATGGTCCAGGGATTGCCGGTCTTGTGCGGCACGCCGAAGCTCCTCAAGGGGTGGTTCGCCAACGGACTATAGGGAGTGGACGCCGATGCCGCAACGCGGCCGGCCCAATGGCGTCCGGCCGCCTCCATCCGGTCACGGCCTGTAGGAAAGCCCGTAAAATTTTCCCGATATCCAAGGAAATATAATGAAAGCTGGTTAAAGAAGAGTTTCTTGACAATGATTGCGCTGAAGACTACTCCTATATTGCAAGATCAAAATAGTTTTGTTCGGACTGTAATGGAATTTGCTTAAAAAGCATTCTTTGTAGCTGTGGGGAGAGCCCTCTTGGACCTGCGGGAGCAAGATCGCTGGCGCAATCCGGATTGGCGGACGAAGTTCGTCGCCTGGTGGGAAGGTTATGACCTTTCCAACCTGGCGCGCACGCCGCGCCCGGCTTTCGTCGCGCGACGCCCGCTACGCGGTCCGGTGGACAGCTTCGGTGCCGCGCCGGCCGCCGTGGCGCCGGCGGCGCTGGCCGCGCCCGAGACGCTCCCCAATCCCAACGCTGACCTGGAGCGGCTTGAGGCCCTGCAACTGGACCGGCATGGCGAGCCCGTCTGGTCGGTGGCGCGCACGGAAGGCGCCCAGATGCTGTGGGGTGACGATTGCGTCGGCCCCGGCGATCCGCAATGGATGGTGGACGCCGTCCGCTCCTTCGGCCTGAACCCGGCCAAAAGCGTGCTGGATCTGTCGGTCGGGCTCGGCGGGCCGGCGCGGGCCATCGTCAACAGCTATGACACCTGGGTGACGGGGCTGGATCCCTCGCCGCTGCTGGCGAAGATGGGCATGGACCGGTCCAAGGCGCTGGGCGTGTCCAAGAAGGCGCCCATCGCCCATTACGACCCGGACCATTTCAACCAAGCCGGCGCCTTCGACCTCGTGCTGGCCGACCGCATCGTGCACCGGGTCCGCGACAAGGAAGTGTTCCTCGACCGCATCTGCGATTGCGTCAAGCCGAAGGGCGGAGTGCTGCTGTTCGACTACGTCATCGAGGGCACGCCCAGCTCCTGGGACAACTGGAACGGCTGGCGCGACGAGGAGCCGATGGAGGTCTATCCCTGGTCCGGCACCCGCATGTCGGACGAGCTGACCCAGCGCAACCTGGACGTCCGCATCGTCGAGGACTTGACGCAACAGCACCGCCGCCAAGTGGTCGACCGCGTGCGTCACCTCGCCGAGATGCTGAAGAACGCCGTGCCCGACGGCCGCGTCCTGAAGGCGCTGGCCCGCGAGCTGCAACTGTGGTGGGCGCGGCTGTGCGTGCTGGGCAGCGGGCTGCGCTTCCAGCGCTACGTGGCGATGCGCCCGGCCTGACGAGCCCCCCGACTACCCCTCCAAATCCTCCCAGCCCCAGCGCGTCCAGGCGCCGTCGAGGAAGGCGGCCAGCCGCGCGCCGCCGGGCATTCCCGAACAGGTCAGCAGCGACGGCGCGACGCGCCCACCGCCCCGGCTCCACCACAGGCTGGCGGCGTCGGGCAAGGGGCCGACCAGCCCTTTCACCACCTCGCCCGTTTCCGATCTGTCAATTTCCGGACGGCTGAGGATCGCCATGCGGGCGGGCAGGCCCTCCACGTCCGCCCCGGCGCGGCAGGCGTCGGCCGCAACCGCTTCGGCGCGGGCGAACCAGCCGGCGCAGGCCACCGGCACCGACGCGATGTCGGTCACGCCGGGCAGGGTCGCCGCCACGGTGAAGGGGTACAGCCGCCCGACCCGGTCGGCGCTGGGCATCAGCACGCCAACCAAGGGCGCCTCCCCGCATAGCCCGGCCGACAGGGCGAAGCGCCAGACCGGGGCTGCCGGGAACAGCCGCTCCCACGACGCGCCGAGCCGCCGTCCCGCCTCCCCCAGCGCGCCGGACAGCCACGCGTCCCACGGCCCCAGCACCGCGCGCGGCAGGCCGTGGCCGACGAAATCGCCGCGCGCCGGCACCTTGCCGTGGAAGCCGACCGCGAAGCCGGGGCTCATAAATCGGGCCGGGGAGAAGGTAAGGACGGCTGGTTCAGCACCTCGACCACGCGGGCGACCAACGCCTCGTCCACCGGGATCGGCGCGAAGCCCACCTCGAACAGCGCGGCCAGATGGTCGCCCAAGGCCCGCCGCCGCCCCTCATGCGCGGGGCCGGGAAGCGTGCGCTGCCAGTCGGCGGCCAGCCATTCCGCCAGGAAGGCTGGGTCCAGGGCCTCCTGCCCGCCGACCATCCGGTAGGCGCGCAGGGACAGCTTCAGCAGGTCCGGCCGCGCCCAGCCGGTGCGCAACTGCTCCTCCAGCCGCAGCACGATGCGCGACAGGAAGACGCTGCGCAGCGCCCGCTGGTACACGTCCACCGCTGGCCGGCCGATCCGTTCACCCTGGTACAGCCCGCCGGTCATGGACAGGGGCGCCCAGCCCTCGCGCTCCAGCCAGCCGCCGGGCAGCGCGCGCAAGGCGTCCAGCGCCGGCAGCACGGCGGCGAAGTCGGTGTCGTCCACCCGCGTCAGCGAGCGCGGCGGGGTGTCCAGCGCCCTGATCTCCCGCTCCGCCTCAAGGACGGCGGCCTCGGCGCGGGCGATCAGCGCGTCGTTCGCGCGGTGGCTGTTCAGCCAGAACAGGCCCAGCGCCAGACCGGCCGCCAGAGCACCACCAACCGCCCAGGCGCTGCGGCGGCGCCGCGCCCGCTCCAGCGCGCGATCCACGCCGACGAGGTTCGCTTCGGGGAACACCACGTCGGGCAGCAGCCGTTCCAGGAAATAGGTCTGCGCCGGAGCCTCCACCGACGCCCCGCCCTGGGTGGCGCTGGTGAAGTAGACGCCGCGCAGCAGGGGCGCCTCCTCCTCCGCCTCCGAGGTGAAGGCGGTGTCCACCAGATCGGACAGGGCGGCCTCGAACTCCGCCATCTGCAAGGGGAAGGCAAAGGCCGAACTGCGCCTCTGGATGTCCGGTTCCTGGTGCAGCCGTTCCAGCAGCCGTTCGTCCAGCCGGCGCAGCAGCGCCGCGAACTGCGTGTGGAAGGGCCCGAGCGGGCCTTGCGCGCCCTCCTCCACCGGGAAGGTCATGCCCCAGATCTGCGCCCGCTCCGCCCGGTCCAGCGGGTCGAAGTAGGTGGCGAAGCCCTCCACCAGATCGGCCTTGGTGCACAGCAGATAGACCGGCACCCGCAGGCCCAGATGCCCGCGCAGTTCGCCCAGCCGCTGCCGGATGGTGATGGCGTGGCCGTGCCGCTCCTCCGCGCTCCAGTCCGCGAGATCGGCAAGGCTGATGGTGACCAGCACGCCGTTCACCGGCTGGCGCGGCCGATGCTCCTTCAGCAGGTCGAGCAGCCCCGACCACACCCGGCCGTCCACGGCGCGGCGGCTGTCCTGCGTGGTGTAGCGCCCGGCCGTGTCGATCAGCACCGCGTCGTCGGTGAACCACCAGTCGCAGTTGCGCGTGCCGCCCAGATTCTGCACCGGCATGCCGTCCACGCCGCCGCCCAGCGCCGCGCCCAGCCGCGCGTTGGCCAGCGCCGTCGTCTTGCCCGAACCCGGCGCGCCGATCACCAGATACCAAGGCAGCTGGTAGAGATAGCGCCCGCCCCAGCGCGCGCCGAAGCGCTGCGTCTTCAGCCGGCCGAGCACGGCGTCCAGCCGCTCCCGCACCGTGCTCAGTTCTTCCAGGGAGGCCTTCAACTCCGGATCGCGGGCGGCGGCCAGCGCTTCGACCAGCCGGGCGTTGGCGGCGCGCTCCCGTCCGTCCTCGCGGCGGTTCAGCAGCAGCCATGCGGCCAGCGCCAGCAGCATGGGCATGGAGCGAAGCCCCGCCCCCTCCGCCCCGGCCAGCGGCGTCAGCACCCACCCGGCCAGCCCCACCGCCAGGGCGGCCGCCAGCGTCGCGCCCCAGCGCAGGCGCGGCGTGACGGCCAAATCAGCCTTAGGCAGGCTTGTCTTCGGAGAGGGGCGACGCGCGCGCATGGACACCGGCCTATTGCGGGTAGAGCCGGACATCGATGCGCCGATTGGCGCCCCGGTTGGCCGGCGTGCTGTTGGGGGCGAGCGGCTCGCTGTCGCCGCGCCCTTCCGACGACAGGCGCGCCGGGCCGACGGTGCGCTCCAGAATTTTGCGCACGGCCAGCGCCCGCGCCTCGGTCAGCGCCTGCGGGTTGGAGAGCGGGCCGGTGCGCGGCGTCTGGTCGTCGGTGTGGCCGACCACCACCACATGCCCCGCCTCCGGACCCAGCGCCTGCCCGACGCGGTCCACCACGGCGCGGTAGCGCGCCTTGATGGCGTCGCTGCCGCTGGCGAACATGCCCGCCCCCTCGATGCGGATGACCAGCGCGCCGTCGTCGCCGGCCAGGATCGCCACGGCACCCGACCGGATCTCCGGCTGCAACAGGCTGGTGACGCGGGTGGCCAGCGCCGGCCCGGCGGCGGGCGGGGGCGGCGGGGCGAGGCGGGAAATCTCGATGGGCCGGTCGGGCAGCAGATCGCCCAGCCGTGCCACCACCGGCGCCGCCCGCTCGTTCAGGGAGGCCGACAGCTGCACGAACAGCACGGCCAGCAGCGCCGCCGCGACCACCCCCACGGTCCAGGGCGGCACCACGAGGCCTAGTGGACGGAAACTCTCGGCGATGCCGCGCCAGTTCGGGGACAGCGCCCGTTCCCGCTCCCCGCGCACCCGGCGCAGCACGCGGTACAGCTCGTCCCGCAGGTGAGCGAGGTCGTGCGCGCCGCGCGGGCGGTCGCGGAACTTGCCCTCGAAGCCCAGCGACAGGCAGGCGTAGAACAGCTCCAACTCCCGCCGGTGCAGGCGCGGATCGCTCAGCATGGTATCGAGCAGATCGAAAAACTGGTCCGGCCCGCTGGCGTCGGGGTCGATGGTCGCGACCAGCCCCTCGCGCACCCAGCGGCAGCGCGCCCCCCAGGGCGTTGCCCGGATCACGTCGTCCAGCGTGGCGCACAGCGCGAAACGGGCGACGCGCACCTCCTCCCCCGGGAGGCTGGCGCTGGCCGCCTCGGCCTCGAACCGGCGCAGGTCGGCGAGGATGACGTTGCGCAACCCCTCCGGATCCTCGTGCGTGACCCGGTCGCGCAGCCGCGAGGCGAGGTCGAGCAGCGGCCCCGCCGCGCCAAGCAGCGGGTTCACCGCCCCGCGCAGCCGGGCAACTGGCAGGTCGGCAATAGGCAAACCGGCAACAGGAAAACCGGCGGTGGGCAGGTGTGTGCGCGGCTCCGCCCGCGACGCCGGACCGGCCGCCAGATAGGCGGGCACGGCGCGCAAGCCCGCCGGCACGCCCATCGGGATGCGCGCGGGTGTTCCACCGTCCTGCACGGCCGTCTCGCCGAAGCGCTCGTCCGTTCCCATAGCCCCTACCGCCGCTCTGCACCGTGAATGACCTTTTGCGGGTGCAGGTATAGCAGGCCCAGAAATCGGTCGTCACCGCCGATCCGCATTGCCACATTTTCCGTGCAGCACCATGACGAGCGCATAGAACCATGCAGATCGACGAGGAATCGCGCGGCGGCGTCCTCATCCTCCGCCCCACCGGCCGCATCGACAGCGCCACCGCCCGCGCTTTCGAAAACCGCCTGATCGCCGCCGTGGAACCCGGCCCGGCGGTGGTGGTCGTGGATTGCGGCGGGCTGACGCTGCTGACCTCGGCGGGCCTGCGCTCCCTTCTGAAGGCGGCCAGGCGCGCCAAGCCGGCCCGCAGCCGCATCCTGCTGGCCGCCATCCCCGCCCCGGTCCGCCCCGTGTTCGAAATAAGCGGCTTTTCCTCGCTGTTCGAGACGCACGCCAGCGCCGATGCCGCCCTGGCCGCGCTGGGTTAGAGGCCTTTCGCATCTGCAGTAAAGGGTTTCGAAAGGGATTCCATCGTATAAGGCTTTCTTCCGGCAGGGCACACCCGAAGGTGACGGGAGAAACGGGGAGCATGGTCGAGTCCACACGGCAGTCCCCGTGGAGCGGCGACGGCGTCCTCGCGCCGGACCGCGCGCAAGACGCGTTGCTTCAGGCGCTCGCCGGCATCCGCACGGGCATCGCCGTGTTCGACGCCGGGGCACGTCTCCAAGTCGCCACGCCCCGTTACGCTGAATTGTTCGCGGCCGACGCCGCCCTGCTGGCCCCCGGCACACTCTACCGCGACATCCTCGCGCACCACGCCGCCGCCGTGCTCGACCCGCTGGAAGCCTCAAGGATCGAGGCGCTGGCCGCCCGCCCCGCCCCGGCGGACGCGCCGCTGGCCGCGCCGCAGCTGTTCCAAAGCCGGGCCGGCGGTTGGCTGGAGCTGGAGGAGCGCGTCGGCCAGGACGGCAGCCTCATCTGCCTGTGGACCGACGTCACCCGCCGCCTGACGGCGGAGACGGAGGTGATCCGCCTCCAGGGCCGGCTGCGCGACGCCATCCAGTCGCTGCCCGACGGTTTCGCCCTGTTCGACGCCGACGACCGGCTCGACCTGCACAACACCGCCTTTCTCGACCGTTATGGGCTGGAGCCGGACCTGTCCCTGGTCGGCGTCCCCTACCCCGACCTGCTGCGCCGTGCACTGAGTCGCGGTCTGGTCGATCCGGGCTTTGCGGACGAGGAGGCGCGCGAGTCCTGGGTTCGCCTGACCACCGCCGCGCACCGCAATCCGCAAGGCCCAAGCGAGGTGCAACTGAGCGACGGGCGCTGGATCCGCGTGTCGGAAACGCGCACCGAGGACGGCGGCGTGGTCGGCATCCACAGCGACATCACCGCGCTGAAGCAGCGCGAGGCGGAGCTGGCCCGGCGCACCGCCATGCTCGACGCCGTGACCCAGGCGGCCACCCGCATCATCGGCCATGGCGATTGGCAGGACGGGACGGAGGAGCTTCTTCGCCGCCTCGGCCGCGCGCTGGAGGTGACGCACGCCGCCCTGTTCCAGGTGCACACCGTCAGTGATGACGGCGTGATGCAGGCCTGCCTCGCCGAATGGTCGGCCGATCCCGCCGCCGCCGGCGACCCGTCGCGGCTGGTGGCCCGGCTGGGCGAGGCGGACGGGGTCGGATTGCTGCGCGACGGCTTCCCGGTGCACGGGCCGGCCGGCCGGCTCGCCGTGCCGATCCTGGTGGACGAGGTCTGGTGGGGCCACATCGCCTTCGACGGCGACGCCGGCCGCCACTGGAGCCCGCGCGAGGTGGAGGTTCTGAAGACCGCCGCCGCCCTGCTTGCCGGCGCCATCCAGCGCGCCCGGCTCGACGCCGAACTGCGCAAGAGCGAGGCGCGCAAGCAGGCCATCGTGGAATCGGCACTCGACTGCGTGGTGACCATAGACGCGTCGGGCCTGCTGGTGGAGTTCAATCCGGCCGCCGAGGCGACCTTCGGCTGGCAGCGAGGCGAGGCGGTGGGCCAGCGGATGGAGGATCTGCTGATCCCGCCCGACCTGCGCGCCGGCCACCAGAACGGTTTCGCCCGCTTCCTGGCCGGCGACGGCGGCGGCATGGTCGGCCGCCGTGTCGAGGTCACGGCCATGCGCCGCGACGGCACGACCTTCCCGGCCGAAATGTCCATTGCCCCGGCCCGCGTCGGGGACGAGCTGTTCTTCACCGCCTACCTGCGCGACATCACCGACCGCCGGGACGCCGAACGCGCGCTGATGGAAGCCAAGACCAGGGCCGAAGCGGCGGCCGAGGCCAAGAGCGCCTTCCTCGGCAACATGAGCCATGAGCTGCGCACGCCGCTGAACGCGATCATCGGCTTCTCGGAAATCCTGAAGGATCAGCTGCTCGGCCCCTTGGGCGAGCCGAAATACGCGGAGTTCGCCGCCGACATCCACGAGGGCGGCGCCCATCTGCTGGGCATCATCAACGACGTGCTGGACATGGCCCGCATCGAGGCGGGCGAGCACCATCTGATGCGGGAGACCATCGACCTCGGTACGGTGGTCCGTTCCTGCCTGCAAATGCTGCGCGACCGCGCCGCCAAGGGCGAGGTGGCGCTGATCGACGACACCGGCCCCCTGCCGGTCGGCCTGTACGCCGACCGCCGCGCGGTGATGAAGATTCTGCTGAACCTGCTGTCCAACGCCGTGAAGTTCACCCCGCCCGGCGGCCGGGCGCGGGTGACGGTCGGCCCGGACGAAACCGGCGCGGTGGTGCTGCGCGTCGAGGACACTGGCGTCGGCATCCCGTCCGATGCGCTCTCCCGCGTGTTCGAGCCGTTCCAGCAGGCCGACATGAACCTGAACCGCCAGCACGAGGGCGCCGGCCTCGGCCTGACCATCACCCGCGCGCTGGTCGAACTGCACGGCGGCAGCATCGCGCTGGCCAGCACCCAGGGCCACGGCACCACCGTGACGGTGCGTTTCCCGCCGGCCTGACGGGTTGACTAAGCAGGTTGGTCAACCCCTCGCAGCCCATCGGCTGGGCGATTGCATCCCCGCGCAGGCGCGGGACCGTCCGGGAAATAAGTCGCTATGTCGCGTGAGCTTCCCTCGGGAGAACCACTGAATCGGGAAAAGGCCTGAACCTGTCTCCCCCTTACACCGGCACCGTGCTGATGCGCTGGAACACCGGCTTCCACCGGCCAAACACTCCTTAATTCATGCGCCAAACGCATACCTCAGAAGATCATAAGCACACAAATCGTTGTGCAGCCGCCGACAACGGACGCGCACCAACATTTGTCCGCAAATTTATGGCGTCATTCGGAAGAACACCGCTTTCCGCCATTCCGCATCTTTGAGAATCGGCGAAATCCGCACGACGACGCACAATCCTTGATATGCGCGTGACGCATAGCTTCCCAACTCAACCAGCCCCGCATCGCCGGGTTGCTCCGAGGCCGCCCACCGAGTCACAATGGGCGGCTTCTCCGAAGGGTTACCACCATGGCCAGGACTCCCGGCATCGGCACGCGCGGCCGCGCATCGGCACTGAAGGCGACCGCTCTGCGGCTGGCCTTGGCCGTGGCCACGCTGTGGTTCTCGCCCGGTGTTTACGCGCAAAGCCCCGTCGCCATCGGGGCCCCGCTGACCGGCGAGGTGGTGCTGAACCGCGACGTGGAGGTGCGCATCGGCCCCAGCGAGGGCTCCCGCATCATTATGACGCTGACGCGGGGCAAGGCGCTGAACGCACTGGGCACGCCGCGTGGCACGGCCTGGACGGAGGTCGCCATCGGCGGCCAGCCCATCGGCTACGTCCCGGCCGACTCGCTCGACCCCGCGCTGATGGTGGCGCGGCCGGTGACCAGGAACACCGCGCCGAAACCCGCCAAGTCCGGTGAGCAGACGGCCCCCCACCGCAACGCCGCCGTGGTGCCCCGCGCCTCGTGGGAGATCGCCGCCCAGATGCCGGCCCAGGGCTACGTCGTCGTCACCCAGAACATTCCCGCTACCGAAATCCTCGACAACAAGAAGCGAAAGAGCTTCACGCTGCGCAAGGGCGACGTGGTCGGCATCATCGACACCGCGAACGGCCGCGCCACGCTGGCGATGCCCGGCCGCTCCAAGGCGGTGGCGACGGTGGAGGGGCTGGCCGGCGTGGTCGCGCCCTATCCGCTGCCCGGCATGCCGCCGATCGAGCCGGGGCCGCTCTACGCCGCCAAGCTCGGCGAGTACGTCAGCCACGCCGAGGGCCTGCGCGCCTGGAAGGAGTTCACGGCCGGGGCCGGCGCCGCCTACCGCGACCTGCCGCCCATGGTCTGGCCGGTGTTCCGGGGCACCCGGACGATATACGAGATGGGGATCGGCCCCTTCTCCCGCACCCAGGTGGACAACGCCTGCGGCGTGCTGGCCCAGCGCGGGCGCGACTGCTGGGTAATCGAACTGGACACCTTCTGATCCCATAAAATTTTTCCAAGACGATCACGCAGCTGCGACGTGCTAAGCTCTTGCCTTCCGCTTCCCGCCGGTTCGCAACGGGCTTTCGCCATGACCAACGCCGAAGTGACCAACGCCGAAGACGAGTTCCTCTTCCTCGACGACCAGGAGAACGACGGCGAGTCCGCATCGTCGGCGCCGGCGAACCGCTGGAAGATGATGATCGTGGACGACGAGCCGGAGGTGCACTCCATCACCAAGCTCGTCCTGGCCGACTTCGCCTACAAAGGCCGCCCGGCGCACTTCATCTCCGCCTATTCGGCGGCGGAGGCACGCGAGATCCTGGCCCGCGAGGACGACATCGCCATCATCCTGCTGGACGTGGTGATGGAAACCGACGACGCCGGCCTGAAACTCGTCCACCACATCCGCGAGGAGCTGAAGAACCGCCACGTCCGCATCATCCTGCGCACCGGCCAGCCGGGGCAGGCGCCGGAACGCGCGGTCATCCTCGACTACGACATCAACGACTACAAGGCGAAGACGCAGCTCACCGCCCAGCAGCTGTTCACCACCACGGTCGCGGCACTCCGGTCCTACGAGGACATCATGGCGATCGAGATGAACCGGCGCGGGCTGGAGAAGATCATCGAGGCATCCTCGTCCCTGTTCCAGGCCCGTTCGATGAAGCTGTTCGCGGCCGGCGTGCTGACCCAGCTGTCCGGCATTCTCGGCGTCGGGCCGGACGCCATCCTGTGCGTGCAGCGCGGCCCCGTGATGGGCGGCGCCAAGGACGGGCTCTACGTGCTGGCCGGCTCCGGCCGCTACGAGGCGCTGATCAACGAGCCGGCATCCGAGCATGTGGATCCGCAGGTTCTGGCCGCCGTCCAGCGCTGCCTGGAGACGCGGTCGAACCAGTACGATTCCGACCACTGCACGCTCTACATCCGCACGCCGAACGACCGGGAGAACGTGGTTTATCTGCGTTCCGACCGCCCCTTGTCGGAGCTGGACCGCAACCTGATCGAGGTATTCTGCCGCAAGATCTCGGTCGGCTTCGACAACCTGCACCTCCACGAGCAGCTGCGCCGCGCCCAGGAAAGCACGCTGATCGCCATGGCCGATCTGGCCGAATTGCGGGCCGAGCCGTACGCCGAGCCCGAAGCGGCCGAGCCGTCCCTGCGGATCGCCTCCCTGGCCGAACGGACCGCCCGCCGCCTTCATGACGAGAACCGCTTCCGCGAGACCATCGACGAACCCTTCTTGGAGATGGTCGGGCTGGCAGCCATCCTGCACGACGTCGGCAACGCCACCGTCGATCCCGCCATCCTCGGCAAGGCCGGCCCCCTGACCCCGGAGGAACGGGCGGCCATGCAGGCCCACACCGTCAAGGGCGGGGACCTGCTGCACCGCGCCAGCCGCTACGCCGAAAGCCGCACCTACCTTCATCTCGGCGCGGAGATCGCCCGCAGCCATCACGAGAACTGGGACGGCACCGGCTATCCCGACCGCCTTCGGGGCGACGCCATCCCGCTCAGCGCCCGCATCGTCGCGGTGGCCGACAGCTTCGACGCCATGACCCGCGACCGCCCCTACCGCAAGGCGCTCGGCATCGAGACCGCCGCCGCCGAAATCCGCCGCCTGTCCGGAACCCGCTTCGACCCGGCGGTGGTTGAGGCCTTTCTCGCCGTGGTCGGCCCCTAACCCCTGATGCGCCGCTCCTACAGCTACGAAGTCACGGTCGAGGTCCAGGGCAAGGCCCAGATCGACGGCACCTATGAGAGCGAGGCCGACGCCCGCGCCCGCGCCGACTATCTGCTGAGCCTCGCCAAGTTCACCGCCGTCCGGGTGATCAAGGTGGACGCTCGCGGTGCCTCCACCGTGCTGTTCGAGAAGGCCTACCAGGGCGGCGGCAAGGTGGTGACCGTCGGCAGCCTGGACGAGGCCCCGCTCTGCGAGGATGTCTTCGCCCTCTACCGCTACCCGGCCCGGCGGGCTCTGGTCCGCGTCATGCGCCCCTGGTGCGACGAGCAAGGGCTGATCCCGCTGGAGGTCCTGCACCGCCCGTTGCTGCTGCGCCAGATCGAGCGGGAAGACCTGCTGTTCAATCAGGCGGTCAGCCGCATCGCCACCGTCCAGGCCCGCGCCAGCCGTACCACCCCCGACGCGCGCGGCGACGAGCTGCGCCGCCTGTTCCGGGAGCTGCTGGAGCGCGCCAAGCACACCGAAGCCCTGGCCTCCTGGCCGCAGCACCTGCGCAAGCACGGGCTCGCCCACCTGCTGGACCACGCCCGCGCCACCCTGCCGGCGGGCGAGGCGCAGCGCGCCGCCACCTTCGCCCTGGCCGACTGGCTGGAGGTCGCCCGCGACTGGCCCGACAAGCTGGGCGCCCTGTGCGAGCTGTTCGGCGCCGCGCCCGACCCGGCCACCATCGCGTTCCTGGACGAGGCCATCGCCGAGACCCTGGACGGGCCGCAGCCGATCCGCGCCGTGCTGGGTTACGCCCCCGATCTGGCGCGGGCCATGGTCTCGCTGGCTCATCTGGCGCGCGGCACGCTGGACGACCGGCACTGCCACACCCCGGCGCTCGACCGGCTCAACGCGACGATCAATCGCTGGAGCCTGCCGCTGACCCGCGAGGTGCTGCTGACCCGCATCGCCCGCGCGCTGGACGGCACAACGCCGCTGACTCGACAGGGCCGCGTGGCGGACGGCCGCGCCTTCACCGAACTGCTGCCCCTGCTGGTCGAGGTCGGCGGCTTTCAGGGCGGCGGGCCGATGTGCGTCGCCGTCACCCGCCGCGCCCAGACCGCCTTCGGCGTGGAGGGCGAGGATTTGCCGGTGGAGGAGGCGGTCGGCCGCGTTCTCGACCTGCTGCCCGATCCGGGGACGCGCATCGGCTATCTGCTGGACCTGCTGGCGGCGGAGTTCGGCCGCAAGCGGGCGACCATGCTGACCGCGCGGCTGGCCGGCGTGCTGACCCGCGTGACCAGCCTGCGCGACTTCTTCGCCGGCAACGAGCGGGCCTGGAGCGCCGACACGATCCGCGAGGGCTTCCGCAAGCGCCTGTACGCCGGCGGCATCCGCGCCGACATCGCCGACCTGTTCATGCGGCGGCTGGAACATCTGGCCCTCAACCCGGAACCGGCCCAGCCGACCCCTGCGTCAAGCGCTCCGTCGCCGGAACCGCAGACGGTCGATCCCGTGGACGTGCAGACGATCTGCATGCAACTCCAGGTCCTGGCCGAGCCCCGGACCGTCAAGGGGCCGCATCTGGTGCTGTATTACGAAGGCCGGGAGTATGTGTGCGACCAGAAGACGGCGGAGTTCGTGCTGGGCCGTGCCTCGTCCTGCGACATGACCGTGGGCGCCAAGACCGCGTCGCGCCAGCACGCCGTCATCCGCAACCGGCAGGGGGAATTCCTGCTGTTCGACCGCAGCCGCAACGGCACCTATGTGCGGCTGGGTGTGCAGAAGCCGCTGGTGGTGAAGAATTCCAGCGTCTCGCTGGCCGGCATGGGCACCATCTACCTCGGCGCCGACCCCAACGGGGCCGATGGCGACAAGCGCCACCTGATCCTGTTCCAGCAATTCTCGGGCAAATAAAGCGGATTCTGATCCGCTTTGGACCGTGACCGCGGTCCCGGACGCTCGTGCGTCCGAAGCCCGGCTGGCGAATGAAGCCATATGAGTCTAAAGCGAACGGAAGTTCGCTTTGGGCGTCAGGCTCCACCGGCCATCAGGCTGTCCACCGTGTCCTTCAGCGGACCGATCTGCACCGGCTTGTGCAGCAGGCGGCAGCCCAGCGCGGCGGCTTCGGCCTGGCGTTCCGGGGTGGTGTCGCCGGTCAGGATCAGGGCGGGGACCGAAGCACCAACATGCTTGCGGACCATCTCGACGGCCTGGGCGCCGGTGCCGCCGGCCGGCAGGAAGTGGTCGGCCAGAACGAGGCCCGGACGCCCCGTCGCCGTCGGCAGGTTCCGCGCCAGCTCGTCCAGCGAGAGCGCGGTCAGCACCTCGTACCCCCAGCCTTCGAGCAGCAGAGCCAGCCCTTCCACAATGGAACGGTCGTCGTCCACCACCACGATTAGCCGGCTGCTGCCGCCATTCGGCGCGCCCTGCCCGTCCCCCTGACTGCCGGCCGAACCGCTTCCGCCGCCCGGAACGCCGGCGTCGGAGACGACCGTCAGGGCCGGTATCACCCCCAGGAAAGCGGGTTGGGCTCCGTCCGTCTCAATCAATACACGCGACATGATAGTTTCCACCAGCGATCCACAACTTCGTTTTCATTCACGCACAAACAAGAATCGTCTAAAATTCGAAAATTACCGCAGCGGGGCATGACCTGATCTGCACCTATTTCAAAAGGGAAACATTTTGACTTTTGAAATTTCGTGAGCCTGCAATTTAATTTTTTGCCGGATGCGGCGGAATACGATCTTGTGTCGTTTATTCGCTCTATCTGATTGAGCCGGGGGGCTCAACTCTGCAAAAACGCATATGAGCTACTGTACAATGTAGAGGCGTGGCGCGTCCACTCCACCACCATACGCCCCGGTGCCGGAACAATCCTTAGGGGCGGTAAGGATTCTCCCACGCGGGACTTGGAGCGCCAACAAAGCAAAAGGGGCTTCCCACCTTTCGGTGGGAGCCCCCTTTCGTCTCAGACTGTGACCGCGGTGCGACGCCGGATCAGGCGCGCAGACTGCCGCCCGTGGCCTTGGCGACCGCGGCGACGATCTTCTGGCCAATGGCCTCGATGTCCTCCTCGGTCAGGGTGCGGTCGGTCGGCTGAAGCGTGACGGAAACCGCCACGGACTTCTTGCCCTCTTCCACGCCCGGTCCCTGGTAGACGTCGAAGACCGCCACGTCCTTGACCAGCGCCTTGTCGGCGCCCTTGGCGGCACGGACGATCTTGTCGGCCTCCACGTCCTTGCCCACGGCGAAGGCGAAGTCGCGCTCCACCGGCTGGAAGGGCGAGAGTTGAACCAGCGGCTTGGCCGTGCCGCCCTTCTTCTTGGGCAGCGGGATGGCGTCGAGGAACACCTCGAACCCGACAACCGGCCCCTTCACGCCCAGCGTGTCGAGCACCAGCGGGTGGATCTCGCCAAAGCGGGCCATCACCGTGGGGCCGAGGCGCAGAACGCCCGAACGGCCGGGATGGTACCAGTTCGGCGCGTCGGTGGTGACCTGAAGGTTCGCGGTCGGCGCGCCGGCCGCCTCCAGCACCGCCAGCGCGTCGGCCTTGGCATCAAAAGCGTCCACGCCGCGCGCCTTCACCGCCCAGTGGCGCGGCACGGCGTTGCCGGCGCGGATACCCGCCGCAACAATGTCCTGCCCGTCCGGCGTCGGCTTGCGGAAGGCCGGGCCGACCTCGAACAGGCCGATGTCGGCGAGGCCACGGTCGGCGTTGCGGCCGGCGGCCTGGATCAGGTTGCCCAGGATCGACGGGCGCATGACGTCGAGGTCGGCGCTGATCGGGTTAAGCAGCTTCAGCCCCGCGTCCACGCCGCCGAACAGCTCCGCCACCGGAGCGGACATGAAGGACCAGGTCACCGCCTCCGACAGGCCACGGACGGCCAGCGTGCGCTTGGCGAGGCCGACGCGGCGCTGCTTGGTGGACAGGGCCGGGCGGGTCAGCACGGAGTCGCGCGGCAGCGGCGTCGCCGGGATGGCGTCGAAGCCGTGGACGCGCAGCACCTCCTCGACGAGGTCGGCCTCGCCGTGGATGTCGGCGCGCCAGGACGGCGGGACGATGCGCAGCGTGCCGTCCACGTCCTCGCGCTCGATGGTGCAGCCGAGATCCATCAGGATGCGGACCTGTTCGTCGCGCGGCAGATCGACGCCGCCCAGGCTCGCCACGCGGCCCGGACGCAGGGGAAGCGTGCGGTGCCACTCCGGCTCCTGCCCGGCGACGACCAGTTCCGACGCCTCGCCGCCGCAGATCTCCAGGATCAGGCGCGTGGCGCGCTCCATGCCCTGGACGACGGCGGCCGGATCCACGCCACGCTCGAAGCGGTAGCGCGCGTCGGACTCGGCACCCAGGCGGCGGCCGGTCTGCGCGGTGCGCACCGGATCGAACAAGGCGGCCTCGACGAAGACGTTGACCGTTGCGTCGGTGCAGCCCGTGTCCTCGCCGCCGACGATGCCGGCCAGCGATTCGGCGCGCTCGTGGTCGGCGACCACGGTCATCTCGCCGTCCAGCTCGTATTCCTTGCCGTTCAAGGCCTTGAGCGTTTCGCCGGGACGGCCCATGCGCACGAGGATGCCGCCCTTCACCTTGTCGGCGTCGAAGACGTGCAGCGGGCGGGCGCTGTCAAAGGTCAGATAGTTGGTGATGTCCACCAGGGCCGAGATCGGGCGCAGGCCGATGGCCGTCAGCTTGTCGCGCAGCCACTTCGGCGACGGCCCGTTCTTCACGCCGCGAATGGTGCGGCCGACGAACATCGGGCAGGCGTCCGGACGCTCGATGGACACGCCGAGCGGGCTGGGGAACGAACCCTTGACCGGCTCCGCATTCAGCGGGCCGTCCATCAGCGGCTTCAGCCGGCCCAGCCCCGCCGCCGCGAGGTCGCGGGCGATGCCGCGCACGCCGGCGCAGTCGGCGCGGTCGGGCGTCAAGCTGATGTCGATCACCGGGTCGCCGAGACCGGCATACTCCGCGAAGGGCACGCCCACCGGCGCGTCGTCCGGCAGTTCGATGATGCCGTTGTGCTCCTCGGACAGCTTCAGCTCGCGTTCCGAGCACATCATGCCGTTGGACTCGACGCCGCGGATGACGCCCTTCTTCAGCGTGATGTCGGAGCCGGGAACGTAGGTCCCCTCCGGCGCGAAGACGCCCTTCAGGCCGACGCGCGCGTTCGGCGCGCCGCAGACGACCTGAAGCTTCTCGGTGCCGGTATCGACCACCAGCACGCGCAGCTTGTCGGCGTCCGGGTGCTTCTCGGCGGAGACGACGTGGGCGACGCGGAAGGGCGCCAGCTCCTTGGAGCGGTCCTCGACGCTCTCGACCTCAAGGCCAAGGGCGGTCAGCTTCTCCACGATCTGGTCGAGCGTGGCGTCGGTTTCCAGGTGGTCCTTCAGCCAGGACAGCGTGAACTTCATGGGTCCGGCTCCTTTAGCGCGTCAGGCCCTGGGCCATGCTGGGAACGTCGAGGGGGACGAAGCCGTAATGCTTCAGCCAGCGCAGATCGGCTTCGAAGAAGGTGCGCAGGTCGGGGATGCCGTACTTCAGCATCGCCACGCGCTCGATCCCCATGCCGAAGGCGAAGCCCTGGTATTTGGTGCTGTCGATGCCGCAGGCTTCCAGCACGTTCGGGTGCACCATGCCGCAGCCCAGGATCTCCAGCCAGTCGCCGTAGTTGCCGAGCTTCAGCTCGCCGCCCTTGCGCGAGCAGCCGATGTCCACCTCGGCCGACGGTTCGGTGAAGGGGAAGAAGCTGGGCCGGAAGCGCAGCGGCAGGTCGTCCACGTCGAAGAAGGCGCGGCAGAACTCGATCAGGCAGCCCTTCAGGTGCCCCATGTTCGTCGCCTCGTCGATGACCAGCCCCTCGATCTGGTGGAACATGGGGGTGTGGGTCATGTCGTAGTCGGACCGGTAGGTGCGGCCCGGCGCGATGATGCGGATCGGCGGCTTCTTGTTCAGCATGGTGCGCACCTGCACGGGGCTGGTGTGCGTGCGCAGCAGCATCTTCTTATCGCCCGCGTCGGGGAGATAGAAGGTGTCGTGCATGTCGCGGGCGGGATGGCCCGGCGGGAAGTTCAGGGCGGTGAAGTTGTGGAAGTCGTCCTCGACGTCCGGGCCTTCCGCGACGCTGAAGCCCATCTCCGCGAAGATGGCGACCATCTCGTCGATGGTCTGGCTGATCGGGTGGATGCGCCCTTCCGTCTCCGGACGGGTCGGCAGGGTGACGTCGATGCGCTCCGCCGCGAGGCGCGCTTCCAGATGGGCGCGGGCGAGGTCGGCCTTGCGCGCGTCGATGGCGGTGGCGATCTCGTCCTTCAGCGCGTTCAGCTGCTGGCCGCGTTCGCGGCGTTCATCGGGGGACAGCCCGCCCAGCTCCTTCATAAAGCCGGTGATGCGCCCCTTCTTGCCGAGCGCGGTCACCCGCACCTCTTCGAGCGCCGCGAGGTCGCTTGCGGCGTTGACCTGCGACAGCAGTTCGTCTTTCAGCGCATCGAGCATGTCGTGTCCCGCTAACCGTATGAAACGCTGGGCATAAAGAAAAAGGGAGCCGGACCCAGCGGCCCGGCTCCCTTCATTCTGGTCTGGCGCCGTACCAGGCTCCGCGAAACGCGGATGCCTTAAGCGGCGGCCTTGGAGCCGAGAGCGGCCTGGGCCTTGTCGACCAGCACCTTAAAGGCTTCCGGCTCGCGCGCGGCCAGATCGGAGAGGACCTTGCGGTCGATCTCGATGCCGGCGAGCTTGATGCCGTTGATGAAGCGCGAGTAGGTCAGGCCGTACTGACGGACACCGGCGTTGATGCGCTGGATCCACAGGCCGCGGAAATCGCGCTTCTTGTTGCGACGGTCGCGGTAGGCGTAGCGAAGCGCCTTTTCGACCTTCTCGATCGCAATGCGGAAGTTCGTGGAGTTGCGGCCGCGGTAGCCCTTGGCCAGCTTGAGAATCTTGCGGTGACGGGCGTGCGTCGTGACGCCCCGCTTAACACGAGCCATGAGTCAGATCCTTATCGATTAGGCGTTGCGCAGCCAGTTCTTCAGCACGATGCGCTGGTCCGGCTCGGCCAGGGTCATCATGCCGCGCGCGTTGCGCTTCATCTTCGAGCTCTTGTTCTCAAGGCAGTGGCGCTTGAAGGCCGCCTGGGCGCGGACCTTGCCGGACGCGGTCACCTTAAAGCGCTTCTTGGCGCCGCTCTTCGTCTTCAGCTTGGGCATTTTCAATCCTTGCGTTGGATGTTCCGAACTTGGCGGTTGGGCATGCCCTGGGCTTTCGGCCCGGCCTCGCCGCCCGTTGGAGGGCAGGGTTATACGCGCCGCCACGCCCCAACGCAAGGGGGTGCGGCGGCGCAACCTGCGCGATTCCCGGATATCTGGCTTACCGATACTCCTTGAACCGCTCCGTCGCCTGGACCAGCGCGGCGCGGATGCCGGGCTCCATGGCCGAATGGCCGGCGTCGGGGACAACGCGGTAGTCGGCCTCCGGCCAGGCCCGGCGCAACTCGTCGGCGGTGGCGATCGGGCACACGATGTCGTAGCGGCCCTGGATGATCATGCCCGGCAGGTGGCGGATGCGGTGCACGTCGCGCAGCAGCCTGTCCTCGGGCGTGAAGCGGTTGGCGCGGAAGTAGTGCGCCTCGATCCGGGCGAGGCCGATGGCGTGGTTGTCCTCGGCACTCGCCGCGACCAGCTCCGGCGAGGGCAGAAGGGAGGAGCAGGCGCCCTCGTACATGCTCCAGGCCCGCGCGGCGGCCATGCGGGTGAAGGCGTCGGGCGCGTCGAGGCGCTTCCAGTAGGCTTCCAGCAGGTCGCCGCGCTCGGCCTCCGGGATGTGGCTGACGAAGGCGGTCCAGGCTTCGGGGAAGATGGTCCGCATCGAATAGAGGAACCAGTCGATCTCCGCCTTGCGCATCAGGAAGATGCCACGAAGGATCAGGCCCAGGCAGCGCTCCGGGTGCGTCTGGGCGTAGGTCAGCGCCAGGGTGGAACCCCAGGAGCCGCCGAACAGCAGCCAGCGCTCGATGCCCAGATGCATGCGCAGCCGTTCGGCGTCCTGCACCAGAAGGTCGGTGGTGTTGCGCCGCACCTCGCCCAGCGGAGTCGAGCGGCCGGCCCCGCGCTGGTCCACGACCACGATCCGGTAATAGCTCGGATCGAAGAAGCGTCGGTGCGTCGGCGACGCCCCCGCCCCCGGACCGCCGTGCAGGAAGAGGACCGGCACCCCACGCGGGTTGCCCGACTGCTCCCAATAGAGCGTGTGGATTTCGTCGACGGGAAGGAAACCGGTCTGGAAGGGATCGATGGGCGGAAAAAGCTCGCTGCGGGGCATGGGTGGGTCCTGTGGTGCCGGCCTAGGGATTGTAGGGCGCACCGCCACATTTCGCCACAGCGCCGCACGGCCTATGACGCGTCATTCCGTCTCCTCGTCGGGCTCTTCTTCTCTTGGGGGAAGGGAACGGGGCTTGAGCGGAGCATCGTCCAAGCGCTCGATCTGCTCCGGATGGGTGGCTTCGATCATCGGGCCGCTGCGCAGGCCGACCCAGCCGCGCACGCGGACCACGCGCCCCTCGTAGGACAGCGGGTCGATGCGCGCCTTGGCGAAGTCGCGCAGGGCGGCGCGGCCGATATGGACGGTCACGTCGGTCCGCCAGTCGTCGCCGAAGTCCAGATAGGCGTCGCTGGACCATTTGGTGACCCGCAGCACGCGCCCTTCCACGACCTGGAAGCTGTCGCGGTCGCGGCGCAGGGTTTCGGGATCGGCCGGGCGGACGGCGTAGACGCGGCTGCGCCAGACGCCGCGCTCCGCCTTGCGAGCGGCGGACTCGGCGGCCAGCATCTCCCGAGCCAGGGCGCGGGCGTCCGGCTGGGTGTGCACGCGGGCATGGCCGCGCGCCAGCAACTCGCCCTGAAGCCACAGGCCGTCCTCCCGCACCAGCTGGGCGACGAGGCGCCCGTGGCGGTCGGTCGCGGCCTCTCCCTTGACGGTCAGGGTGTGGCCGAGGGCCAGTTCCTTCAGGGCGGCGGTCGCGGCCTCGGCGAGCGGCCAGCGCCGGTCGCCTTCGGTGTTGGCCGGTGGCTTGGCGGCCTCGATCCCGGCCAGCCGGACGCGGCGGCCGTCCTCAAGCTCCAGCGTGTCGCCGTCGATCACGGCGGTGACGCGCAACCGGTCCAGCGGCGCGGCGGCCAGGAGAAGGCCCGCCAGGAGGATGAGCACTATGCTTTGGGTCCTATGCAAGGGAACCACCCGCCCGCCGCCGAGTTTGAGTTTTGCACGCTCCCCTCGGGTATGACGGCCATGACGCATCAATGCAACAGACTGCGCCGGATCGCCGCCGCGCTGATGGCGGTCCTCCTGTTCACCTCCGCCTGCACGACGGCGAGCGCCCAGCTGCTGGGCGGCAACGACGAGGCGCTGGGCGCCCAGGAGCACCCCAAGATCCTCGCGCAGTTCGGCGGCGAGTACCGCGACCCGAAGCTGCAAAACTACATCAACCGCATCGGGCAGAAACTGGCGGCGCAGACGCCCCGGCAGGGACCCTGGACCTTCACCGTTCTGGACAGCGAGGTGGTCAACGCCTTCGCCCTGCCCGGCGGCTATGTCTACATCACGCGCGGCCTGATCGCCCTGGCCAAGGACGAGGCCGAGGTGGCAAGCGTGATGGGCCACGAGATCGGCCACGTCATCGCCAACCACTCGCGCGAACGGCAGACCGGGCAGACCATCGCCGGCCTGCTGGCGGCCGGCGTCGGCATCTTTCTGGGCAGCCCGGAGCTGGCCGAACTGGCCAACGTCGGGGGCAGCGCGGTGCTTGCCAAATACTCGCGCGGGCAGGAGTCGGAGGCCGACCGGCTGGGCATCGAGTATCTGGAGGGCGCCGGCTACGACCCCTTCGCCATGGCGACCTTCCTGGAGACCATGCGGCGTGAAAGCCAGTACGAGAGCCTGCGCGCCGGCAAGGGCGCCGGGGAGAGCGGCTTCGACTTCTTCGCCACCCACCCGCGCACCGAGAACCGCGTCGAGGAAGCCGCCGAAATCGCCCGCAAGCGTCCGCAGGGCGGTGCCCGTCCGGTGGAGCCCTATATGGCCGCCATCGACGGCGCGGTGTGGGGCGACAGCCCGGAGAACGGGTTTGTGCGCGGCCGGACCTTCGCGCACCCCGGCCTGGGCATCGCCTTCCAAGTGCCGCAGGGATTCAGCCTGCTGAACGGGGCGCAACAGGTCATCGCCAAGGGTCAGAACGGCGGCGCCATCGTCTTCGACGGCGGGCCGGCGAGCGGCCTTCCCGACCCGGTCGATTACCTGACGCGCGGTTGGGCCCAGGGCGCCCGGCTGCAAGGCGTGCAGTCCTTCTCCGCCAACGGCCTGCCGGCCGCCACCGCCGTGACGCGCGGCGAGACCGAAAGCGGGGCGGTGGACGTGCGGCTGGTGGCGATCCGCGCCGACAACGACACCATGTACCGATTCACCTTCGTGGCGCCGAGCGGGACGCTCGGCCGGCTCGACCCGGCCTTTCAGCAGACCGCCGCCAGCTTCCACCGGCTGAGCCGGCAGGAGGCCGCGCAGCTTCAGCCCCGGCGGGTGCGGGTGGTGACGGCAAGGCCCGGCGACACGGCAGAGAGCTTCGTCCGGCAGATGCCGCAGGAGCCCTACGCCGAGGAACTGTTCCGAATTATCAACGACCTGCCGCCCGGCGCGCCCATCCAGCCCGGCCAAAAGGTGAAGATCATCACCGGCTGACAACCCTGTAAAGCATTCGTTAACCAGAGTGATCGTTGAGGGACGCGGCGCGTTGGCCGATTGCCCATGCCCGCGTGCGTCTGTACCCTCCCCGGCATGGCTGCTACCCCGTCCGCGCGATCACTGAAGAAAGCCAAGCTGCTCGCCACCCGGCGCGCGCGCCTGCGCCTGCCGATCGCGGCGGTGCTGGTGGCCGGCTTCGGCACGCTGATGCTGCTGGCGGTGGCGAGCGTGCTGGTGCTGGGGCTGGTCAGCGCCAGCCGGAACACCTTCACCCTGCTGAACGACCGGGCCGACCTGGCGCTGGCCGGGGTCGAGGTCCGGGTGCGCAACCAGCTGAACCCCGCCCGCGACATGGCCCGCTTCATCGCCGGGCTGGTCGAGCGCGGAGAGCTGGACCCCAGCGATTCGAAAAGCCTTCAGGACACCCTGCGCGGCGCGCTGGCCGCCGCCCCGGACGTGACCGGGATCGCCTTCTTCCGCCCCGACCGCACGGGGCTGCGCGCCGACCGCCAAGGCAGCGCGCTGCACGTCGGCCCCGAGGATCTGCGCGGCGAGAAGGAGGTGGCGCCGGAGCTGCTGAACGGCGCCGACCGCAACACCGCCGTCTGGGCCGACCCGCTGTGGTCGAAAGAGGCGGGCACCAGCTTCGTCACCCTGTTCCAGCCGGTGCGGCGCAACGGCCACTACCTGGGTCAGGTGGTGGTCGGCGTGTCGCTGGGCGACCTGTCGCGCTTCCTGTCCACCCTGTATGTCGAGCAGGGGCTGAACGCCTTCGTCCTGTTCGACAAGCAGCACGTGCTGGCGCACCCGTCGCTGGCCGGCATGAAGTTCGATTTCTCCAACAAGCCCGACGGCCCGCCCCTGCCCCGCATCGATCAGGTGGCCGACCCGGCGCTGGCCGCGCTGTGGACCTCCGGCAAGCCGATGCAGGCGCTAAAGAAGCGCGTGGAGGGCAAGAGCGTCAGCGTGCTGGACGAGGACTATCTGTTCCTCATGCGCTCCATGGCCGGCTACGGCCGGCAGGACTGGATCATCGGCATCGGCTTCCGCGAGGACGAGGCCGGGACCGAGATCCGCCGCCTCTACACCACGGCGCTCGCCGGCTTTGGCATCCTGCTGATCTCGGTCGCGGTCGCCCTGCTCGTCGGCCGCAGCATCAGCGCCCAGGTGGCGCGTCTGGCTGAGGCCGCCGACCGCGTCCGCTCCTTCGAGTTCCGGGGCATTCCGGAGCTGCCGGACTCCCGACTGCGCGAGCTGGCCCACGCGGCGACCGCCTTCAACGCCATGGTCGCCGGCCTGCGCTGGTTCGAGACCTACGTGCCCAAGGCCCTGGTGCTGCGCCTGATGCACCGGCGCGGCGCCGAGGCCAGCTTCAGCTCCGAGGAGCGGGAGGTGACGGTGATGTTCACCGACATCCGCGGCTTCTCGCAGATGGCCGAGCATCTGGGGGCCGCCGACACCGCCGCCCTGCTGAACGAGCATTTCACGCAACTCGCCGCCTGCATCGAGGCGGAGGGCGGCACCGTGGACAAGTTCATCGGTGACGCCATCATGGCCTTCTGGGGCGCGCCCGAGGAGCAGCCGGACCACGCCGCCCGCGCGCTGCGCGCCGCTCACGCCATTGCCCGCACGGTCCACGCCGACAACCGCCGCCGCGAGGCTGAGGGGCTGCCGCCGATCCGCGTGCGCATCGGCCTGCATTCCGGTCCGGTGGTGGTCGGCAACATCGGCTCGGAAAGCCGCATCAACTACACCATCGTCGGCGACACGGTGAACGTCGCCGCCCGCATCGAGGAGCTGGCCTCCAGCCTTCAGGGCGACGCCGAGGTCATCGTGCTGTCGAGCGCCGCCACAGCCTTCCAGGGCGACGGCGCCGCGCCGCTGGACTGCGTCGGCGGCAAGCCCCTGCGCGGCCGGACCGGCACCACCGAGGTCTGGCGGGTGTCGCTGGACGAGGATGTGTCGGACACGGGTGAACGTGTGGTGCCGGAGACCCAGGGGGCGTGAAGCCCGTTGTGTATCGTTGTGCAGGTTTCGGCGATTTTCGAAAAGCATGCACGACCGCGATAGCATTTTTGGGACACTGCCAATCCACGACCAGACTTAGTCCGATGACTTAGTCAACCTGCGGCAACGGCACCCCATCCCGGAAGCGGCGACTCCGCTCACACGGCCCCGCCCAGCCTTGTGCCTTCCAGGATCGCCCCGTCGAGGTCGGCTCCGTTGCGGTCGCAGCCGGTCAGGTCGGCCAGCGTCAGGTCGCACCCCTTCATGTTGGTCGCGGCCAGCGAAGCACCGGCCAGCCGCGCGCGCACCAGCGAGGCGCGCATGATCTTCGCCCCTGCGCTGATCAGCAGCGTGCCGAGGTTCGCCCCGTCCAGACAGCCGTCGATCAGGATGGCGCGGTCGAGCTTGGCCCCGCGCAGGTCGGCCCCGCGCAGGTCGGCGGAACGCAGGTCGGCCCCGTCGAACTGCGCCGCCTGGAGCTGCGCGCCGTTCAGCCGTGCGTGACGCAGGCGCACGCCGGAGCCCTTGGCCAGCGTCAGGATCTTGCCCGACAGATCGACCCCATCCAAATTCAGCCCGGACAGGTCGAGCTGCTGTCCCTGCTTCCCGCTGGTGCCCAGCCACAGCAGATGCTGCTTCAGCCGCGCCTCGATCTCGTTCGTCGGCACGGCCGGCAGGGCGGGGGCGTCCTCCGGCTCCCCATCGTCGATGACCGGCGGCGCGGTGGCCGCGGCTTCCGCCTCCTCGTCCGTGCGGATCGACATGGCCAGATCCAGATCCGACACCATGGCGCCGTCGAGGATGGCCCCGCGCAGATCGGCGCCGTTCAGGTCGGCCCCCTGAAGGTCAGCGCCGGAGAAGTTGCAGTCGCGCAGGTCCGTGCGCTGCAACCGCGCGCCTTGCAGGCGGGAGTTGGTGAAGTCCGCCGCCCGCGCGAAGCTGCCCGACAGCTTGGCCCGCGCCATGTCGGCGTTGGTCAGCTTGGCCGAGCCCATGTCCGCCGGCCCCGGTTCGAAGCCCACCACCTTCAGCTCGCCCGCGCTGTTGCGGTTGGCGACGCTGCCGTCGCGCAGGTCCACCTCCACCATCACGGCGCCATCCAGCATGGCGCCGCGCACGTTGGCGCCGCGCATGTCGGTGCGGTACAGCCGCGCCTCCGTCAGGTCGGCCCCGCGCAGATCGGCGCCGTAGAGGTCGGCGTGGTCGAGGGTGGTGCCCCGCAGCTTGGCGTCACGCAGGATCGCGCCCGACAGATGCGCGCCGGTCAGGTTGCGGCCGGACAGGTCCAGCCCCGCCAAGTCGAAGAAGGGCAGGTTGGCGCGCGCGCCGTTCGGCCGCCCCTCCATGAAGCGGACGTGCCGTTCGCACACCCGGTCCAGCTGATCCTGCGTCAGCCGTATCCTGGATTTTATGGAACCGTCGTTCGCCATGGGGCCTCAGGCGAACAGCGCGTCGATGTCGGACTGGGAAATCGCCTCACCCCCGCCGGAGGACGGCGGAGGAGGCGGCGGAGCGGCCGGTTTCGGCGCGGGTTTCGGGGGCGGTTTGGGGGTCGGGTTTGGTTGGGGGGGCGGGGCGGGTTGCGCCTCCGCCGGTTCGGCGCGTTCCATCACCTGCGGCAGCTGGCTCGCCAGCCCGTCGAACAGCGCGTCGATGTCGTTCTGGCTGACGCTCGGGCCGCCCAGCTGCGGTCCGTTCAGCAGATGCGCGTCGGGCCGCGTGTCGCCCAGCTTGCGGTGGGAGGTGGTGTCGTCCGGCACGGGAACGGCGGCGGCACGGTCCACGCCCCAGATCTCGATCATCGTGTTCACGCGCTGCTCGATGTAGCGCAGCGTGTTGACGACCTTGGTGGTGCGCTGGCCGGTGATGTCCTGGAAGGAGCAGGCGGTCAGGATTTCGATGCACCACGCCTCGATGGCGTCGGCCATCTCCGCCACGTCCTCGTTGTCGCGCGGGATGGACTGGGTGATTTCCTGAATCTTCTCGGTGGCGTTCAGGATGTCGGTGGTGGCGCGCTCGGTCGCGGCGACGATCTCGTCCAGCTCGCCGGTCGCCGCCTCGATGCGGTTGGCGCCGGTGTCGGCGGGCTTCAGCGCCGCGATGTCGCTGCGCGTCTCGCGCACGACCTGGGTGATCGCCGTCAATTCCTGCTGGAGCAGCGGCAGCCCCTCGCCCGACACGCGTGCCATGGCGCCAGGCTCCACCCCGCGCAGGCGGTTGACCTGCTGTTCGAGCGAGCCGACCAGCCGCTGGAATTCGTCCACGGCGACGACGCGGGACCGGCGGTCGCGCATGCGCAGGAAGGCGCGACCGCGCGCCGTCTGCGACAGCGCCTCCTCCATCTGAAGGTAGTCCTGCTCGGTCAATTCGAGCATGGGAACGTCGCTCATGTCCAAACCCTGCCGGCAAGACCCGGCCGAAAGTGATAAAGGACACTACTCCCGGGCGGGGCTCCGGTAAAGCCGGTGCGCTTTTGGGACGCAGTTACCCACAAAAAGCTATAACGGCGTCTCCGCAAGCAGAATACATCTAGCCGTATGGAGAGGATCCCGCCCCTGCCCGGCCTGACGGCCGACCGTGCCCTGGCCGCGCGGGCCATGCCCCTGCGCTGGCACTTGGCCGTTCTGACGGTGGCCGTGCTGGCCCCGATGCTGGTGCTGTCGCTTCTGCTGATCGTCTGGAACGCCGGCAGCCAGCGCCGCGAGGCGGAGAACGACCTGCGCGAGATGGCGCGGGCTCTGGCCTTCACGGTCGATCAGGACATCACGGCCATCACCGGCACGCTGGAGGCGGTGGCCATCGGCGGCGGTTTCCCCAGCAACAATCCCGTCGGCTTTCACACCACGGCGGCCATGCTCCAGGAAGGGCATCCGAACTGGTATTCGGTGTTCCTCGCCAGCGCCTACGGCCAGATCGTCATGGACACGGCCTTCGGCGCTCCGGGACCGGAATCGGCGCCCTACGCCGCCACCATCCGCAAGGCCATCGTCACCGGGCGCCCGGCCGTTTCCGCCCTGCTGCCCGCCGACAACGCACGGCCGCCACTGGTCGCGGTGGCGGTGCCGTTGCGCCGCCATGGGCTCGTGGAAACGGTGATCGGGGTCACCGTCCGCGCCGACCGGTGGAACGGCATGCTGCGGGACCAGAATTTCTCCGGCGATCTGGTGGCGGTCATCGTGGATGAGGACGGGCGCATTCTGGCCCGCGCTCCGGAACCCGAACGCTATGTCGGCCGCACCGTGCCGGACTGGTACCGCGACGGCGCCGCCGACGCCGTCGATGGCGTGGTCAGTGGCTTCAGCCTGATCGGCAGCGACCTCACCATGGGATTCCGCCACCTGAACGGGGCCGGATGGACAGTCGGACTGGGCGTGCCGAACGACAAGCTGCAAGCCTCCGTGCGACGCAGCCTGTGGGCGATGACCGGCCTCGGCGCGGCGCTGATCGCGCTCGCCGCCTTCGGCGCCATCCGCTACGGCCGGCGCATCGCCGCGCCGATCCGGCGGCTGAGCGAGGCCGCCGCCGCGCTGGAGGACGGGCGCCCGGTGCCGGCACCGAAGCCGGGCGTGGTCAGCGAGTTGAACGACCTCGCCACCGTGCTGGCCCTGGCCGGAGAACGGCTGCACGCCGCGACCGCCGAGCGCGAGCATCTGCTGATCGAGGAGGCGCGCGGCCGGCGCGAGGCCGAGCTGGCCAACGGCGCCAAGGCCCGCTTCCTGGCGGCGGCGAGCCACGACCTGCGCCAGCCCTTCCAGGCCATGCGGCTATACCATTATCTGCTGAACGAAGGCCTCACCGACGAGCGCGCCCGCGACAACCTCGCCCGCCTGGGCCGCGCCATGGAATCGGGCGAGGCGTTGCTGAACGCGCTGCTCGACGTGTCCACGCTGGAGGCCGGGACCATCCGCCCACGGGTGACCGACGTGCCGCTGTGCGACATCCTCGACGCCAAGCTGGGGGAAGTGCGCGGCCTTGCCCTGGAGAAGGGGCTGGAGATCCGCTTCCGCCCCTGCCACGAGACGGTGCGCAGCGACCCGCTTCTGCTGGGCCGCATCGTCGGCAACCTGCTGGCCAACGCGGTGCGCTACACCAACGCGGGCGGCATCCTGCTGGCCTGCCGCCGCCGGCGCGGGCAACTGCGCATCGAGGTGTGGGACACCGGCATCGGCATTCCGGCCGACAAGCTGGCCGCCGTGTTCGAGGATTTCGTCCAGCTCGACAACTCGGCGCGCGACCACCGCCATGGGCTGGGCCTCGGCCTGTCGGTGGTGCAGCGGACCGCCCATCTGCTGGGCCATCCGCTGACGGTGCGGTCAAGGCCGGGGCGGGGGTCGCTGTTCGCGGTAACGGTGCCGCTGACCGCCAGCGACGGCGCCCGCTCCGCCCCCTGCCGGCCGATCCCGCAACGGCTGGGCTATGGCCGGTCCCTGCGCATCCTGCTGGTGGAGGACCACGCCGACCAGCGCGCGGCGCTCCGCCGCATTCTGGAGGACGCCGGGCACCGCGTCACCTCGGCCGCCGACGGCCCGAGCGCGCTGGCGGCGGTCGAGAAGCTCGACGAGCGGCTGGACGTGGTGGTCAGCGACTACCGCCTGCCGGGCCCCCACAACGGGGCGGAACTGGTGGCGCTGGTCGCCCAGCGGGTTGGCGGCCAGGGGGTTAGCAGGCGGTTGTCGGGGATCATCGTCACCGGCGACACCGACCCCGAACGCCTGCGCGACGCGGCGCGGAGCGGCTGCATCCTTCTGCACAAACCCATCGTGCCCGCCGACCTGCAGGAGGTGGTGGCCGCCGCCGCCATGGAATCCGAAACGGGGCTTCCCGTGCCGCTACCGGCGTGATTCCTCGACGGTCGCCGTGCTGCCGGCGACACCGCCATGCGGATCCGCCGAGGACGACGCCATCATCGCCAGCACCCACAGCGGCGGCGCCCAGAAGAAGGGCGAGCTGGCGGCCATCCACGCCACCGGCCAGCAGATCGCCATGGTGTGGCTGGCGTCGGCCAGCAGGCGCAGGCCGGTGATCGGCAAGACCATCGGATTCGCCATCATCAAGGCCGCGTCAGCCGGCAATCCCCTGCTTTCGGTCCTGGACGCGGATTTCACGGTTATTCTGGGGGGCATCCGTTCTTCGGTCCTCTGCCGTGTTCGCGTATAGAGTAAACAGAAGCACGAGCCGAAGGGTACCAGCTCCCGCAATAGGCTTGAACCGATTGCGGTTTTCTCCCAAATCTCCCCCGCCGGCATAAGGCCAATGGCTCGGGGCCAAAACGGGTTGGAGGGGTTGCGCGATGAGGAAGACGGTGCGGTTCGCGGCGGCTTGCGTGGCTGGACTTTTGGGCACTGGGCTTTTGGGCGCGGGCCTTATGGCGGGTCCGGCGCCGGCGGCGCTTCCGGCCGGGATCAGCGGGGCGGGCACCATCGCGCCGATGCTGCAGCAGGTGACCCCCGCCGTGGTGAACATCGCCGTTCTGTCGCGCGCGCCGCAGGCGGAAAACCCGCTGCTGCGTGACCCGTTCTTCCGCCGCTTCTTCAACATCCCCGAACAGCAGGCCCGCCCGCAGGTCAGCGCCGGGTCCGGCGTGATCGTGGACGCGCGGCGCGGCTACGTCGTCACCAACGCCCACGTCGTGGAGAACGCGCAGGAGATCGCGGTCACGCTGAAGGACCGCCGCCGCCTGCGCGCCACGCTGGTCGGGCGCGACGCGGCGACCGACATCGCGCTTTTGAAAATCCAGGCGGACAATCTCGTGGCGCTGCCATGGGGCGATTCGGACCGGTTGCAGGTCGGCGATTTCGTGGTCGCCATCGGCAACCCGTTCGGTCTGGGGCAGACGGTGACCTCCGGCATCGTCTCGGCGCTCGGCCGCAGCGGGCTGAAGGTCGAGGGGTACGAGGACTTCATCCAGACCGACGCGTCGATCAACCCCGGCAATTCCGGCGGCGCGCTGGTGAACTTCAACGGGGAGCTGGTCGGCATCAACACCGCCATCATCGGCCCGGCCGGCGGTTCGGTCGGCATCGGCTTCGCCGTTCCGGTCAGCATCGTGCGTTCGGTCATGGAGCAGCTGGTCGAGTATGGCGAGGTGCGGCGCGGCCGGCTGGGCGTGGCGATCCAGGACCTGACCCCCGATCTGGCCGACAGCATGAACCTGACCGGCGACGCCGGCGCGGTGATCGCCAAGGTCGAGCCGGGCTCCCCCGCCGACAGCGCCGGCCTGCGCAGCGGCGACGTGGTGGTGGCGGTGGAAGGACGCCCGGTGCGCAGCGCCACCGACTTCCGCAACCGCGTCGGGCTGGTGCGCGTCGGCACGCCGATGCAGGTGACCGTCCTGCGCGGCGGCAGCCAGCGCAACCTGACGCTCCGCACGGCCAAGTAAGCAAGGACGGGATGATCGGCCGCCCCCCTCCCCCGCGACGCCAAGCCCCCGCCGCGCCCATGGTCAGCGCAGCGCAGCGCCAGCGCGAAGTCGCCAAGCTGCTGATGCAGCTCGACGCCATGCTGAAGAAGGCGGGCGAGCTGGCGGCGGCGGCGCGCGAGCGCGTCTCGGTCGGCGGGATGGGGCGTTACCGCAAGTTCACCCGCAAGGTGCGCGACTTCTTCGCGCTGGCCGCCGTCACGCAGGAGCGGCTGGACGCCGCCCCGTCGGAGATGGAGGAGCTGATCGGCCCGATGACCACCGCGCTGGAGCGTCTGCACGCCCGCATGGTGGTCTTGTTCGTCGAGGAGAGCGCCGCCTTCTTCGCGACCTTCGTGCGGGTCAAGGCGCTGCCCATCGGCACGCACGAGGTCTGCGGGGTGGAGCTGCGCGGTCTGATCGAGATCCGCAAGTTCCTGGACGACCCGCTCTACGACGGCGAACGCGGGCAGCATCTGCGCGCCCAGACGGACCGCATCGCCCAGTTGATCCGCATGGTGATGGACCGCATCCCGCCGCTGCCGGACTTCGGCGATGCCCCCAGCATCGGGCCGAGGGGCGCGGTGAACAAACCGGTCCGCGCGCCGGCCCGCCGTCCTGCGGTGCAGGGGCCGGCGGTGCAGGGGCAGCCTCCGGCAAGGCCAGCCGCCCCGCCACCGGCCCCACCTCATGTTCAGGATCCGCGCCTGGAAGTCCGTCCGCTGACGTTGGATTCTCTCGGCGAGGATGACGAGAGGTGAATTCCCCTCTCCCCGCTCTGTACAAAGGTGGGGGAGAGGGAATGGACGGATTTACCGCCGCTTGCCGCTGTCGGACGTCAGGGCGCCCACGGCCGCGCCGGCCGCACCGCCGATGACGCCGCCCATGACGGCGCTGCCGCCGGTCAGGGCACCGATGGCGGCACCACCCGCCGCGCCGATCGCACCGCCGCTCAGCGTGCGCTGTTCGCGGTGGTTGAGGTTCGAGCAGCCGGCAAGCACGAGCGCACCGAACAGAATCACTGTAATTTTCTTCAACATGTTCCTACCCGTATTTCTTACCCGTATCCTGGGCGCGGCCGGTTGCACAGCCAACGGCCACGCTCATGATTTACGGATCGAACACTCTTTTGCGTGTGACTATTCCGAGGTATGAAAAAGGGCGGCCAACCCGTGGCCGCCCCGACACGCCTATGCGTTCAACCGGTTGAAATCTTAAAGCCGTCAGCCCTTCAGCTGCGGATCCTCGCCCTTGGCGTGGCTCTTGCCCTTTTCCTCGGCGCGGCGCAGTTCGTCGCCCTCGGGACCGTCAATGGCATCGCGGGCACGCTTGGCATCGCCTTCGACGTCATGGTGCTGGACATGCTCCTGAACACCCTGGCGGTACTGCTTGTCGGCGGTGCGGTTGCCTTCGCCTTCGTTCCGGGGGGCGTCGTTCCGGTTTTCATTGTTCTGGTTGTTTGGGGCCATCTCTTCCTCCTGCTGAGTTCATCGGCGCTCCGCCCCCCTCAACCCAATGGTCGCGCCAAAGTTTCGGCTGCGAACACTCCATCCAATGGTAGTACCACCGAGACGATTGCCCGATTTCATAAAATTGTATTTAATCTTTCTTTATATTCCCCTTGGCTATTCAAATTTTGGTAATGATTAATAAGAGTAAATATCGAATTTTCCTCTTTACTCTGATCGATCGTCCATGGAAGTTTAGGGACGTAACGACCTGCCAAAAACCAAACGAGCAGGCGGATTGGAATCGCCCAGGATTGCACGCCATGAGCTTCATCGGACGACCGCAACTCACCATTGCCACCCCGTCGCACCGCCCCAGCGACCGCCGCGAACGGCGCCCGCTTCAACCGGTCAGTGGCTATCCCGACATTCCGTTCTTCGACCGGACGGAATCCAAGTCCAGCCCCGTGACCACCGCCCGACCGGACACCTCGTCCGCGCCCCGTCTGGCGCAGGTGGTCCACATGGCCACGACCGGCGTGTGGGTGGTGCGGCTGAACGGCCGTCTGGCGGAGATCAACGGGCGCGCCCACTGGGAAAACCAGCGGGACCTCGCCGCCGACGCCAAGCGCGCGGGCATCGCCCTGTCGGATCTGGTCGTCCGCACCGGCGCGGACGACTGAGATCGCGTCAGGCTTCCATGCTCAGCGTCTTGATGGTCTCGACGCGGATTTCCTCGGTCAGCCGTTCCTTGTAGGCGGCGAAGGCCGGCGTCGTCTTGATCTTGTAGGATCGCGGGTGCGGCAGGTCGATGGCGATGTCGCATTTGATGCGGCCGGGACGGGCCGACATCACCACGACGCGGCTGGCCATGAAGATGGCCTCGTCGATGTCGTGGGTGACGAACAGCACCGTCTTTCGGTCGGCCTCCCAGATCCCCAGCAGCAGTTCCTGCATCAGCTCCCGCGTCTGGTGGTCGAGCGCGCCGAACGGCTCGTCCAGCAGCAGGATCTTCGGATCGTTGGCCAGCGCGCGGGCCAGCGCCGTGCGCTGCTGCATGCCGCCAGACAGCTGGGCCGGAAAGTGGTTTTCGAAGCCCTTCAGCCCGACCTGGGCCAGGAAGCGGTCGGCGATCGCCAACTGCTCGGCCCGCGCCATGCCGCGCTCGCGCAGGCCGAAGCAGACATTGTCGCGCACGGACAGCCAGGGGAACAGCGTGTAGGACTGGAACACCATGCCCCGGTCGGGGCCGGGTCCGGCAACACCCTGCCCGTCCAGCAGAACCTCCCCGCCGCTGGGCGTCTCCAGCCCGGCGACGACGCGCAGCAACGTGGATTTCCCGCAGCCGGACGGCCCCAGGATGGTGATGAAGTCGTTGTCGGCGACCTCCAGGCTGGTCGGCTCCAACGCGCGGGTGGCGGCCGTGCCGCGCCGGGCGGGAAAGGTCTTTTCCACACCCCGAATGGACAGCTTGCTCATCGCGATCTCGCCCAAGGAAAGAGCCGGGCGTTGACCGCCTGGAACAGGAAATCGGTGATCAGCCCGATCAGGCCGATGACGAAGATGCCGAAGATCATCTGCCCGGTGTCGAGGAAGCGCTGCGCGTCGATGATCATGTGCCCGATCCCGCGCGAGGCGCCGACCAGCTCCGCCACGATCACGTAGGTCCAGGCCCAGCCGAGCACGAGGCGCAGCGCCTCGAAGATCTGCGGGGCCGACGCCGGCAGCAGCACGCGCAGCACCACCCCCTTGCGCTTGGCGCCGAGCGTGTAGGCGGCCTCCACCAGATCAGTGCGGATGCCCGCCACGATCACCGCCACCATGATGATGAGCTGGAAGACGGAGCCGATGAAGATCACCAGGATCTTCTGGAACTCCCCCACCCCCGCCCACAGGATCAGCAGCGGGATGAAGGCGGATGCCGGCAGATAGCGCGCGAAGGACACGAAGCCTTCAAAGAACGCCTCCACCGGCTTGAACGCCCCCATCAGGATGCCGAGCGGCACCGCGACCGCCGCAGCCATGGCGAAGCCCGCGAACACCCGCCACACCGTGACGGCGATGTCCTCGGCAAAGCCGAACTCCCGGAACAGCGCCACGCCGGCGACGAGCGTGTCGCCGGGGGAGGCGAGGAACAGCGGCTTGACGAAGCCGCCGTAAGTCGCCACCCCCCAGCCCAGGAAGAACAGCGCGAAGCACGCGACCGCCAGCACCGTGCGCAGGGTCGGCGCCACCGGCTTCAACGGTGTGAAAAGCGACGGCATCGGCAAGTCACTTCACGAAGGACGGATCCATCATCGCCTCCAGGTTTGGTGGCGCCTTGCGGATCAGCTTCGCCTCCAGCATCACGTCCTGCACCTCCTTCATGAAGCCGGGCAAGGTCTTGGCGAAATAGTCCCGGTTGCCGTCCTTGTCGTACCAGCGCACGAACTTGGCCGAGGCGGCGAACTGCTCGGGCGTCTGGTTGACGTCCTTGCCCATGATCTCGAAGGCCTTCTGCTGGTCGGCCTTGATCATCTCCAGCGCCTCGAACCAGCTGTCCACGAAGGCCTGGACGACCTTGGGGTTCTTCTTGATGTAATCCGGCTGGAAGGCCAGCGTGTCGATGATGACGCCCGGCGTCTGGTCGGAGGTGACGATGATCTTGCCCTTCGCCTCGCGCACCTTGGACAGGTAGGGCTCGTAGGTCACGGCGGCGTCGAACTGGCCGGCGACGAAGGCGTTGGCGGCGTCGGACGGTTGCAGGTTCGTCGCCTGCACGTCGTTGATCGACAGCCCGTTCTTCTTCATCACATAGGCCAGCCAGAACTGCGGCACGCCGCCGAACTGCACCGCCACCTGCTTGCCCTTCAGGTCGGCGACGCCGTTGATCCCCTCGCGCACCGCGATGCCGTCGCCGCCGTGCGAGCTGTCGAGCACCAGAACCTGCGTCACGTCCACGCCGGAGGAGGCATAGAGGATGTGCGTGTCCACCGTGGTGGTGATCGCCTGCACCTCGCCCGCCGCCATGGCCTGATGGCGGTTGGAGGTGGGCATCTTCTTGATCTCCACCTCGATCCCGTTCTTGCGGAAGATGCCGGTTTCCTTCGCCAGCGTCACCGGCGCGAAGCCGGTCCAGCCGCTCATCGCGACGGTGACCTTCGGCAGCTGCTGCGCCGAAGCCGCCGCCGTCCACAATCCAACCAAACCGGCCGCCAGAGTCCCGACCAACCACGAAGACTTGTTCATGGTCTCCCCTCCTCTGTTCTTGTCCCGTCCATTGTGCACGCGCACAGCGCGGGTGGGAAGGGAGGGGGTGCGGATTGTTTTTTACCCTGCCTTTCGGCACGGGTGCGGCCAAAAGCCTCTCCGGCGAATGACATATTGCCGCACCGGATTATCCCCATTATATACCAAGCTATTGAGAAAAATATAATGTAAGCCGCTGCTGCGGGCACCATAGCATGGGTATCGGCACGATGCGGGTAATGGAAGACATCGACCGCCAAAGGACGCTGGAGTATTTCGAACGGCTGGGCAAGGACAGGGTGCGGCTCTACGCTGCCGTCGATTGCGACCGTTTCCTCGGCAACTGGCAGGTGCGCGAACTGGCCGACCAATGGCTTGCCGAAAAGGATGCGGAGGCACAGACAACGCCGCTGTGGCGACGGCTGATGGGCAAGCGCTGAGACCAGCCTGCCCGTTCAGTACTGATTGTTCACGGATTGCACGGATGTTGCCACGGATTACACGGATTTAGAAAGGCTTGCGAAGCGCAAGCCCTTCAGCAGGTGCGCGCTTCGCAAGCCATAAACAATCCGCGTAATCCGTGTTCAAATCGGTGCAATCCGTGAAGATTGAGCACATCCCCGGAAATCTTACGCCGCCCCGGCGCTGGCCATCATCCGGCGCAGCTCGTTCGGGAAGACCGGCTTGTGCAGGATCTGGAAGCCGTTGCGCTGGGCTTCCTGCAACCGTTCCGGTGCGGTGTCGCCGGTCAGGATGATGCCCGGCACCTCCCCGCCCAGCATGCCCTGCACGGCGGCCAGCGCTTCCGGCCCGGTCCGGCCCTGCTGGAGCTGGTAGTCGGCCAGCACGATCTGCGGGCGGCGGCCGTCGGCGCGCAGCCGCTCCAAAGCCTGATCCCCCGACCCGGCGGTCAGCACGCTGTAGCCCCAGCCCTCCAGCATCGCCTTCAGGCCCAGCAGGATGATCGCCTCGTCGTCGATGACCAGCACCATGCCCTTGGTCGCGCTGTCGTTGGCCGGCTGGCGCACGGCGACGGAGGACGGGCGGCACTTGGCGACGACAACGCGCGGCAACTCCACCGAGAAGGCCGAGCCCAGCCCCTCCTTCGACCGCACGCCCACCTTGTGGCCGAGCAGGCCGGACAGCCGCTTCACGATGGCGAGGCCCAGCCCCAGGCCACGGTCGCCGGTGGCGCTCAACTGGGTGAACTCCTCGAAGATCTCGTCCAGACGGTCGGCGGGGATGCCGATGCCGGTGTCGCAGACCTCCACCCGCACGCCGTCCTTGGTGCGGCGGCAGCCGATCAGGATGCGGCCGCTACGGGTGTAGCGCAGGGCGTTCTCGATCAGGTTGCGCAGGATGCGTTCCAAATGGGCCGGATCGGTGCGCACCCAGGCCCGCGTCGGCACGCCGCGCAGCTCCAGCCCCTTCTGCGCGGCGCGCGGGGCGTATTCGGCGATCAGGCGGCCGAGCAGCTGGCCCAGCCGCACGTCGGTCGGCGTGACCTGGATCTTGCCGGATTCCAGCCGCGACATGTCCAGCAGGCCGTCCAGCAGCCCCTTCAGCGTGTCCAGCGACTGGCGCATGTTGTCCAGCAGCGGCAGGCTGGGATTGCCCTGCAGCCGGTCGGCCAGCGCGGCGGAGAAGAGATAGAGCGACTGGACCGGCTGGCGCAGGTCGTGGCTGGCGGCGGCCAGGAACTTGGACTTGCCGGCGGCGGCCTGCTCGGCCTCCTCCCGCGCGCGTTGCAGGTCGGCCTCGGCCTGCTTGCGGCCGGTCACGTCAATTCCGGCGCAGGTCACGCCGATGACTGAACCGTCCGGCCCCAGCAGCGGATCAACCGTCAGGTCGAAGTAGTAGACCTTGCTCTTGTGGTGGACGCAGACCTCCTCGCAGGCACCCTCGCCGGTCTCCAGCACACGGCGCTTGATGGCGATCAGGGCCTCGGCGTCCCGCGGATCCTCGAAGATGTCGCGGTCGGTCTTGCCGACGACATGTTCGGCCGTGAGGCCCAGAGCCGGGTTGTGCATCCAGGTGTAGCGCAGGTCGCGGTCCTGGTTGAACACCACCACGCCGGAGTTGCGCAGCGCCGTGCGGAACCGCTCGCTGGCGACGCGCAGCGCCTCCTCGGTGCTCTTGCGCTCGGTGATGTCGATGCCGGACGCGATCAGGTGCGTGACCTTGCCCGTGGCGTCCAGCATCGGCGTCAGGCTGACGTCCACGATGGCCGACCGCCCGCCGGCCACCCGGATCACCGCGTCGAAGCGCGTGGACCGGCCCTGAGCGGTTTGGGCGATGGCGTCGCGCAGTCGGGCGCGCGCGGCCGGGTCGAACGCCCACCAGCAGGCCTCGTCGAAGGGGCGGCCGACGATCTGCTCCGCCGGCTGGCCGGCGGCGTCGATGGCGGCGCGGTTGACGTTGAGGACCACTCCCTCCGGCGTCAGCGCGCCCACGAAGGACGGCAGGGAGTCGAGCACCGCGCGCAGATGCTCCTCAGACCCGCGCAGCGCGCGCTCGCGCGCTTCCAGCGTTTCGGCCATGGCGTCGAAGGCGCGACCGAGCTGGCCGATTTCCGAGGTGCGGTCCACCAGACCGGCGCGGGCGGTGGAGTTGCCCTCGCGCCAGCCCTGCACGGCGAGGATCAGCGCCTCCACCGGCCGGCGGATGAACAGGGTGCCGCCGATCCAGGCGGCGGCGATGGCCACCAGCAGCCCGGCCAGCGTCATCATCAGGCCCTGGTGCGTGGCGCGGTCGATGTTGCCCATGACGGCGCGGTGGTCGATGCCGACGCTGATGAACAGGTCGCGAATTCCGTGGCTGGCGGGCGAATAGGCCAGCACGCGCGTCACCCCGTCCAGCCCCGGCAGGGTCACCACCCCGCCGCGCTCGTCATCCACCAGCCCCATGTAGGGCTCCGGCACGCGCTCGCCGCGCTGGGCGATGCCGTTGGGCAGCTTGACCAGGATGGCGCCCTTGCGGTCGGTCACCGTCAGGCTGGCGTTGTCGGGCAGCGGGCGCGCCGCGAAGTTGGCCGACAGCCAGGGCAGATCCAGCCCCAGCGCGACCGCCCCGGCCACCGCCCCGGCATCGTTGCGGAAGGGGACGGCGAAGGGCAGAACGGCCCCACCGCCAATCGTCGGGGTCCATTCGCCGACCACGAACCGCCCTTCCTCCATGGCGCGGCGGACGTGCGGCACCTCTGCGTACGACGTCTCCGCCGTTTCCGGCGACCCGCTGCACAGCAGCTTGCCGCTGCGGTCCACCACGGTCAGGTTGCGGTATTCCGGGGTGCGGCGGGCCAGACGCCCCAGATGCCCCTGGCAGCGTTCGAAGTCGCCCGTGCGCAAGGAGGAGGATTCCGCGATGCTGGTGACCATCAGCCGCGCACCATCCACGATGCGCGCCTGTTCACCCTCGACGAGATGCAAAAGACGCTCCGCCTGGGCGGCCACCTCCTCCTCACGCTCGGCGCGCAGCTGGAACACGCTGTAGGCCTGGATGCCGATGGCCGGCAGCACGGCGAGCAGGACCAGCAGGAAAAGGCGGGCCAGAAGGGTCATGGCGTCTCACAGGCTCCCTGAGCGGACAACCGGCTGAAGCCAGAAAGCCTCACCGCGCCGCCGAGACCATGGATACCCCCATCATGGTTAAATCACAGTTAATTGCAGCGGCATAATCCAAGGGCTACTTTGGATACACAAAGCGATATCAGCTCATGCGAGGTAAGACATCGTCGTATTTCTGGTCTTTTGATTTTTTGTTTTTCTAAAATTCTATGCTTTTGGTCATTCGAAAGAGGTAGTGACGATGAAAACGCTTACGCATCTTGGCACCCGGATGCCGGCCCTGGGCCTCGGCACATGGCAGCTGGCGGGATCGACCTGCGCCCGGGTGGTGCGCGGCGCGCTCGACCTTGGCTACCGGCACATCGACACGGCGCAGGCCTATGGCAACGAGGCGGAGGTCGGCGCCGCCATCGCTGAATCCGGCGTGGACCGCGAACAGCTGTTCCTCACCACCAAGCTGTGGATGGACCGGCTGGCCCGCGCCGACGTGCTGCGTTCGGCCGAGGAAAGCCTGCGCCGCCTGCGCACCGACTGGCTGGACCTGCTGCTGATCCACTGGCCGAACCCGCGCGTGCCGCTGGCCGAGACGCTTGAGGCGATGGCGGAGTTGCGCGAGGCCGGAAAGCTGCGCCACATCGGCGTCAGCAACTTCCCCGTCGCCTTGCTTCAGCAGGCGGTCGAGGAGGTCGGGGCCGAAATCTTCTGCGATCAGGTCGAGTATCACCCACTTTTGTCACAGCGGCCGGTTCTGGACTATCTGCGCCCGCGCGGCATGCCGCTGGTCGCCTACAGCCCCTTGGCGCATGGCAAGGTTCTGACCCATCCGGAGGTGCGCCGCATCGCGTCCAAGCACGGCGCCACCCCCGCCCAGGTGTCGCTGGCCTGGCTGCTGGGCCAGGACGGCGTGGCCGCGATTCCCAAGGCGAGCGGCATGGAGCATCTGCGCGACAACCTCGCCGCGCTCGACCTCGATCTCGACCCCGCCGACCGCGCGGCGCTGGACAAGCTGCAAGGCCACACCCGCACCGTCGCGCCGAGCTGGGCTCCGAACTGGGACACCTGAGCGGATCACTCCGGGAGGAGTGCGCCGCGACCCACCCGAAACCCCGATACACGCACCATCGGTTGCGTGCTAGAGTGCCCCATCGCCACTCCCCGGGATCCGTGCGCGCGTTCATGAGATATCACCGCCCGCTCATTCTCCTGGTGCTGGCCGCCCTGCTTCCGTTGGTGGTTCTTTCGGCGGTGCTCGGCGTGGCGTGGCTGCGCCAGCAGCAGTCCGCCATGGAGCGCAACGCCGTGCAGCAGGTGCACCGGCTGTCCGCGCTGATCGAGCACGAGCTGAACGCGCAAATCGACATCCTGCGCACGCTGGCGCAATCGCCGCTGCTCGACGGCGTGCCCGACGAGGCCACCTTCTTCGACTACGCGGAACGGGTGCAGGGCGAGCTTCCCCTGTGGACCACCATCGTGCTGAGCGACACGGAGGGCAACCGGCTGGTCGATTCCCCCAAGCTCGTCGCCGGCGCGCCGGGCAAGGTCGTCGACATGCCCAGCCTGACCCGTGCCGTGGAGACGCGCGCGCCGGCCATCGGAAGCATCCTGCGCGGGCCGCGCGGCCGGGCCGCCTTCGCCATCCGCGTGCCGGTGGTCCGGAACGGGGCCGTGATCTCCGTCGTGTCGGCCGTCATCATGCCGCAGGCTTTCCGCAATCTTCTTCTGGACGGCGCCCTTCCGGTGGGCTGGATCGGCGCCGTCGTCGATTCCGAAGGTCGCCTCGTGGCGCGCAGCAGCGGTTCCTCCGATCTGATCGGCCAGCCGGCCAGCGACAGCGCGCTGGCGGCGCGGGCGCGCGGCGGCGGCGGGGTCTACGAGGGCGCCAGCCTGGAAGGCACGCCGACCGTGACGGCCTATCAGGTCCTGCCCGAACACGGCTGGTCGGTGCACGTCGCCATCCCGCGAACGCTCTACATCGCCCCCCTGCGGGACGCGCTGTGGCTGGTGGGGGCCGGCGTGCTGCTCAGCCTGACGCTGGCCGGCACCTTCCTCTGGCTGCTGATCCGCGAGCTGCGCCTGCGCCGCCTTGAGGAGGCCGCCCGCGAGGAAAGCATCCGGCTGGAGGCGCTGGGCCGGATGACCGGCGGCGTCGCGCACGACTTCAACAACCTGCTCGGCATCGTCATGAGCGGCGCGGAGATCATCAAGCGCAAGCCGCAGGACCAGGAACGGGTCGTCCGCTACGCCGAAGCGATCCTGACCGCCGTCACGCGCGGGCAGTCGCTGACGCGCCAGCTCGCCGCCTTCGGCCGGCGCAGCGCGCACGAACCGGTCCGCTTCCGCCTTCAGGACCGCGCCGCTGATCTGGCCGCCCTGCTGAAGCGGACGACCGACAGCAACATCGACATCAGCCTGACCGTCCCCGACAGCCTGTGGCCCATCCACGCCGATCCCAACGCCATGGAGATCGCGCTCATCAACCTCGCCGTGAACGCGCGCGACGCGATGCCGGAAGGCGGCAGCCTGTCGATCACGGCCGAGAACCGGTCGCTGCTTGAACGGCGCGGCGACGGCATCGGGCTGACCGGCGATTATGTGGCGCTGGTCGTCCGCGACACCGGCACCGGCATCCCGGCGGAGCATCTGGGCCACATCTTCGAGCCCTTCTACACCACCAAGCCGGCGGACAAGGGAACCGGCCTCGGCCTCAGCCAGGTCTTCGGCTTCGCCAAGCAGTCGGGCGGCACCCTGACGGTGACCAGCACGGTGGGCGTCGGCACGACCTTCACCCTTTACCTGCCTCGCGCCACTGGGCATCTGGGAACGGCCGGCCGGCAGGACGGCGATGCAAAGACCGCGGCGGCAGAAGCGTGATTCCTAAAGTCGCTCCGCCCGTGGTGAATTGACAGGAAGGCACGGCGACACCACAATCAAGGCACGGGAGACGACGGCTGGTACCCGCCGCCTCCGCGCCCGGCCTAGTTCAGAAGGTCAAGCAGCCGCCTGACAATTTCCAGAACCAGGACCAGAAGGGTGAGGATCTCTTTCATCCTCCATCTCCTTCCAGAGTGTGGGCGGGCGGCGGCCGTTCCGCCGCCCCGCTCCACATCGCGAATGTAACAGTCTGCCACCCCCGCTCAACAACTCGCTCCGATGCACTCTGCCGCAGGCGGGTTGCGCGCTGATGCATTGCGGAACCGCCGCACCGTCAGCGGTGTTGAACGGGCGCCATGGACACGCCCTTTCTGATGCCCCCGCACCGCACCACCCCCGACGGTTCGCCGCGCCGCGTCGGCGTCGAGGTGGAGTTCGCCGATCTCGACGCCCCGTCCGCCGCGGCGGCGGTGCGGGACCTCTACGGCGGCACGCTGGAGCTGGAGAACCCCCACCGGTGCCGCGTGCGCGGAACCCGGCTGGGCGACTTCACGGTGGAACTGGACATGCGCTCCGCCCACCCCGAACCGAAGGACGGCGAGGGCGAACCCAGCAAGCTCGACTTGGTCGTGGAGAAGCTGCGCCCCCTGTGGGGCAACATCGGCAGCCTCGTCATGCCGTTCGAGATCGCCGCCCCGCCCATCCCCTTCGACCGGTTGAGCGAGCTGGAGGCCCTGTTCACCACCCTGCGGGAACGCGGCGCGTCCGGCACGGAGGCGAGCCCGCTGTTCGCCTTCGGCCTGCACCTCAACCCGCAGGTGGCGCGCACCGACGCGGACCATATACTCGACCATCTGAAGGCGTTCCTGATCCTGTCGCCCTGGCTGCGCAGCGAGATCCGTGTCGATCCGACGCGCCGGCTGACCGGCTTCATCGCCGCCTTCCCCACCGACTACGCCGCCAAGGTCGTCGATCCCGCCTACCGGCCGGACATGGACCAGCTGATCGCCGACTATCTGGAATCCAACCCGACCCGCAACCGGGAGCTGGACCTGTTCCCCCTCTTCGCGCACCTCGACCCCGACACGCTGTTCGCCAAGGTCAAGGACCCGCACGTCCGCCCGCGCCCGACCTTCCACTACCGCCTGCCCAACGCCCGGCTGGGCGATCCCGACTGGCGGCTGGCCCAGGACTGGAACCGCTGGGTGGCGGTGGAGCAACTGGCCGCCGACCGCGAACGGCTCGACCGGCTGGGCGCTGATTACCGCGATTTCGCCGCGCGCAAGGCACTGGACGACTGGGCCGCCGAAGCCGGGCGGCGGCTCGCCGGCTGAGGCTGGCCGGATGCCCGCCCTGCTTCCCAGCGGATTCCCCAATGGACGGCCGCTGATCGGCGTCACCGCCTCGGTGCACGGCAGCCGCATCGCCTGGTGGGCGAACCGCTTGGCGCTGCGCCGGGCGGGAGCGCGGGCGGTGCGCATCACCGCGCGGGATCCCTTCCCCATCGACCGGCTGGACGGGCTGGTGGTCGGCGGCGGCGACGACATCGACGCGGCCCTCTACGGCGAGACCGCGCGCCCGCACATCCGCATCGACCCCCAGCGCGACAAGCTGGAGCTGAACGCGCTGGACTGCGCCGCCCAGCGGAACATGCCGGTTCTGGGCATCTGCCGGGGCTCGCAGATGATCAACGTGCACCGGGGCGGCTCGCTGCACATCGACATCCACGAGGTCTACGAGGAAGCGCCGCAACTGCGCACCGTGCTGCCGCGCAAGCGCATCCGGATCGAGCCGGACAGCCGCCTCTACCGCATCGTCGGCATCGCCGAATGCCGGGTGAACGCGCTGCACCATCAGGCGGTGGACCGGCTGGGCGACGGCCTGCGCGTGGTGGCGCGGGAATATGCCGGCGTCGTCCAGGGGATCGAGGCGGCGGCCCATCCCTTCCTGATCGGCGTGCAGTGGCACCCGGAATACCTGATCGCCGACAACCGCCAGCAGGCGCTGTTCCGCACCCTGGTCGCCGCCGCCGCCGGTGACGCGGCCGCCCTGAAGCCCGCCACGGCATAGACACCAGCCGGCTCTCGGCACGGCCACCATTTGCAAGGCGAACGGAAGCGGCTATCGTCGGCTGCGGGTTGTGCATGGGCCGGGAGCGGGTGCGTGAATCGGGAACAGGCGGGAATGCCGTTCGATCCCTCCTCCCGGCCGGGAATCCCGGCGCGGCAGGGGGCGCGGCAGGGCGGCGGTCGGCTGCGCCTGCACACCGTCACCCTGCTGACCGCGCTGGCCACGGGCGTGCTGATGGTCGGGCTGGTGCTCACGGTCGGCGGGGCCTTCCTGAACGTCCGGGATCTCGCCGGGGAAGCCCAAACCGCCATCGTCCCGCGCATCACCAGACAGCAGGAATACGCCATCTTCGCCGCGCGCATGGGGCAGCTTGCCGAGGCCGTGCTGCGTTCCCGCGCCCCGGAGGAGCGGATGCGCGCCCTGGCCGAGGCGGAACGCGTCGCGGGCCGCTTCGTCGCCGAGGACATCGAACCGATCATCCTCAGCCGTGTGGAGCAGGCGCTCCAGGCCGCGCGCCGCACCGCCGAGCGCGCCGACGGCATCAGCGCCAAGGCCGCCCGAGTCACCCATCTGCGGGCGCAGGGGGACGAGGCGTTCCTTCTGCTGATGCAGGCGGACGCGCCGCTGTCGGTGCGCGAGCCCTTCTTCCGCGCGCTGGAGGCGCTGACCGGGGCGGTCATCGCCACCGATCCCGTGCTGCTCGACGATCTCGACACCCGCTTCCAGGGCTACGCCACGGCGGCGCTGAACGCGCTGCTGCCGCTGGAACCCGGCGTGCAGGCGCCGCTGGCCCGGATCGCGCGCGACCTCGACGACCTGCGCGGCCTGTTCGCGCTGCGCCGGGACATGCTGGCCGAAGAATCCCTGATGGGGCTGGAGACGGAAATCGCTCACGGCGTCCTCAACGACCTCAGCGAGAGCCTGACCGCCGACGCCGCCTCAGGAACCCAGCGGATCGCCGCCACGCTCACCGTCTACGCCGACAAGGGCCTGCTGATCGTCGGGCTTGGGCTGGGCACGGCGGCGCTGGTCCAGCTGATCCTGTATGGGCTGCTGCGCCTTCATGTGGTGCGGCCGATCCTGAACGCCTCGGCGGCCCTGTCCCAGGTCCAGCGGGAGCGGCGGACGGTGCGGCTGAAGCCCGCCCTGTTCACCGAATTGCAGGCCATCTCCACCAGCGTCGAGCGCTTCGGCGCAGCGCTGGTCGAAACCCACGAATACGCTCAGGCGCTGAAGGCGGGGGAGGAGCGGATGCGCGCCATCCTCGCCGCCTCGCCCTTCCCCATCGTCATCACGCGGGTGTTCGACGGTTCGGTCCTGTTCTTCAACCCGCAGGCGGAAACGCTGTTCGACACGCGGGGGGAGAGGCTGACGCTGACGCGCGACGGCCGCTTCTTCATTGACCCGGCCGACGCCGACCGGCTGACGCTGCGGATCGCGGAACATGGCGCCGTGCACGATTTGGAACTGCGCATGCGCACCGCCGCCGGCCGCCCCTTCTGGGCGACGCTCTCCGCCGTGGAGATCCGGGACGCGGACGAGCCGGCCATCCTCGTCGCCGTCAATGACATCACCCCGCGCAAGCTGTCCGAGCAGGAGCGCGAGGCCGCCAAGCAGCGCGCCGAACGCGCCCTGGCCGACCTGCGCGACACCCAAGAAAACCTGATCCAGGCGGAGAAGATGGCCTCGCTCGGCGCGCTGGTGGCCGGCGTTGCGCACGAGGTGAACACGCCCGTGGGCATCGCACTGACCGGCATCACGCATCTGGCCGACAGCACGCGCCAGATCGCCCGGCGGGTCGAGGACAACACGCTGCGCCGCAGCGACTTCACCGGCTATCTCGGCATGGCGGCCGAGGCCTGCGGCCTGATCGAGACCAACCTGAACCGCGCGGTGGACCTGATCCAGAGCTTCAAGCAGACCGCCGTGGACCAGACCAGCGAGGAGCGGCGCAGCGTCGATCTGAAGGGCTATCTGGAGGACGTGCTGACCAGCCTGCACCCCCGTCTGAAGCAGACCCGCCACCGCGTCGTGGTGGACTGCCCGGAGGGAATCGTGCTGGACAGCTACCCCGGCGCGCTGTTCCAGGTGCTGACCAACCTGACCATGAACGCGGTCACCCACGCCTATCCCGACGGGCGCGCCGGCACGCTGACCGTCACGGTCACCCGCCCGGCGGCGGGCGAGGTGGAACTGCGCTTCGCCGACGACGGCTGCGGCATTCCGCCCGCGCACCGCTCCCGCGTCTTCGACCCCTTCTTCACCACCCGGCGCGGTAAGGGCGGCAGCGGGCTCGGCCTGCACATCGTCTACAACATCGTGACCAACCGCCTGCGCGGCGCCATCCGGGTGGAGAGCGAGGAAGGGCGCGGCACCAGCTTTGTCCTGCGCTTCCCCACGGAAATCCCGGCGGAGCGTGCCGTGGACGCGGTCGGCTAAACGCAGATAGGGGCGCGCCGGCTGCCCGGCGCGCCCCCATCGCAGTCAACCACCCGCGTCAGCGATTGGCGGCGTTAAACGACTGGCGGCGTTACTGGCCGCTGCCGCCGGAGTCCGGCTTGCAGTTCGGCGTGCCCGGCGGGCAGAGCGTGCCGGTCGCCCGCTGGTTGTCGGCGGCCGGGCTGCTGCTGGTCGCGCTGCCGAGGCCGGACGGAGCGGTCGTCTGGCCCGACCAGCCCGAGGAACCGGGCGTCATGGTGGAACCGGAGGAGCCCGGCGCCGTGGTGCTCAGGCCGGTCGCCGGCGACGTGGTGGACGGCGACACGGTGGACGGTGCCGTGGGCGACATGCCAGTGGACGGCGCGGTCATGGTCGGGGACGTCGTTGACTTCGACGGAACATCGGCATTCTGAGCCAGGGCCGACCCGGCCATCAGCGCGAGCGCCGAAACGGCGCCGATCATCAGGTTACGCATCCTCTCACTCTCCATGTGGTGGCGGCGCCATCGTCGGGCGCTCGTTCCTTGTTTCGCCAACCACAACAGGAAAGCCGCGCAATCGTTGCAGCCCAGGCGACGTTTCCCCGCCGTTATGCCACCCGCGCGCTCGTGCCCGCGATCCTGCGGTCCACGATCCTGCGGCCCACAATCCTGCACAGGTCGGCGTTCACGTCGGACAGGCGCGCCAGCCCCCGGCCGACCTCGTCCAGTTCGCGGCGCAGGCCGTCCGGCACGCCGACCGCGCCGGCCACTCCCGACACCGCCCCGGCGAGCGACGCGCCCAGCCGGTCAAGCTCCCCCACCAGACGCCGCTCGTGCCCGGCCAGATCCTGCCGCCCGGCGCCGAGTTCCTGGAGACGGTCGGCCAGCGCGGTCAGCAGTTGATGCTCCGCCTCGACCTTCTGCTGCGCGTCCTGGCCGGCAAGCTGCTGGGCGATGGCCTGCTGCATGCGGTCGATGCCCTTCTGGATCACCTGGATCGCCTCGTTCGACTGGCGGGCCAGATCGCGCACCTCGTTTGCCACCACGCGGAAGCCGTGGCCGAATTCACCGGCGCGCGTCGCCTCGATGGCGGCGTTCAGGGCCAGCATGTTGGTCGCCGACATGATGCGGGTGATGGAACTGACCGATTCCTCCAGCGCGCGGGACTCGGCGACGATCTGCTCGAACCGGGTCTGGTCGGCGTCCGCCTCGGCGCGGCGGCGGTCGAGATGGTCCTGAAGGTTGGCGAGCAGCGCCTGGTTCTCCGACGCCCCGCGCTGTGTGCCGTCGTGGCGCCCGGCGACCTCCCGCCCGCTGTCGCGGATGAAGCCGACCACCTCGGCCACGCTGGCTTCGACGCCGGCCAGACGCTCGCGCACGGTGCGCGCCGCGTCCTCGGCCTGCTCCAGCGCGGCACGCAGGCGGGCGTTCGCCTGATCCACCGTCGCCGGAACCTGGGCGAGCGCCCGTTCCGCTTCGGCCGGAATACCCTGCGGGCGCTGGGCGAAGGCGAGGCGCGCCGCGCACAGGTCGGCGAAGCCGTCCAGCGGCCCGGCCGCGCCGTTCTCGCGCAGCAGCCGGCGCCATGCCTCCGAATCCCGGTGCAGGGTGGCGAACAGGCGGTTCGCCTCCTCGGTGGTCAGCGTCTCGCCGTCGAAGGTCAGATGTTCGTGCGGGATGAAGTTGAACAGCGACGTGACCATGGTCCGGCGCGATTCCAGCACGAAATACTGGCCGAACATCACCACCATGATCGTGCCGATCATGCCGAGCGCCGCCGCCGGCCCCTCCGGCACGCCCAGTTGTTCGAGCGTGGCGTTCCACAGCGGGTTCAGCAGAACCACCAAGACGAACACCGGCACGCCAACCACCAGAAGCAGCAGAGCCTGAGCCTTGAAGAAGCCTTTGCCGAGCATCGCGCCCTCGCCGACCTGAGCAGTGATCACCGGAAATTCTCCTGCACGCATACGGACGCATGGCGCCCGCCTATTTCGCGCAGAGTTAAAACCTTACGCACAGAAAGGTAAAGGGAACATTGCGTTTGAAACGTATTCGAAGCAACTGCACAACATTCGCCAACCATTATGCCGCACCCCGAAATGACACAGCGCCCGTTTATTTAGGTAAATTTTGATTAACCACCCCGCCCCTAGCTTCCGCCGCCCATCGACGAACGGATTGAAACGGGCAAAGGGGCACCCCCATGCACTCCCCCGACATCACGCACGGCCGCGACCCGGACCGTGACCATAACCGTGACCATGGCCAGGGCCTCGCCGCCGGGCTCAAGGGGCTGTACGGCACCTTCTGGCGCCACACCGCCGGCTCGCGCGGCCTGCTCACCGGCTTCCTGACCCTGCTGTTCCTGGCGCAGGTGCTTCGCCTCGGCATCCCCTACCTGTTCGGGGAGGCGGTGAACGCCCTGCAAGGTACGGCGCAGACCGCCGGCGCGCAGGAACTCGGCACGGCCGGCTGGTACATGGCGCTGATGCTGGGGGTCGCCGTGGTGGCTTGGGCGATGCACGGCCCCGGCCGGGTGATGGAACGGTTCGTGGCCCTGCGGGTGCGCGGGCGCTTCGCCGACGCGCTCTACGGGCGCCTCATCACGCTGCCGCTGGTCTGGCACGACCGCAACCACACCGGCGAGACGATCCAGCGCATCAACAAGGCGTCCGGCGCCCTGTTCTCCTTTTCGCAAAATCAGTTCATCTACCTCCAGAACCTCGTCAGCCTGATCGGCCCCATCGCCGCGCTGTTCGTGATCTCCGCCATGACCGGGGCGGCGGCGCTGGCCGGCTATGGGCTGCTGGCGGTGTTCCTGGTGTGGTTCGACGTCCTCATGGTCCGCCTGCTGACCGAGGAGAACCGGCGCGAGCGCCGCTACTTCGCCGGCCTGTCCGACTGTGTGGGCAACATCTCCACCGTGCTGACCCTGCGTCTCCAGTCGGCCACGCGCCGCGTGCTGGGGGAGCGGCTGGACCACCTGTTCGAGCCGATCCGCCGCCACGTCGTGGTGAACGAGGCCAAGTGGTGCGTGGTGGATCTGATGAACAACGCGCTGCGCTGCGGCCTCGTCGTGCTCTACGCGTGGCTGGCGTGGCGGCAGGGCGGAATGGTTCCGCTGGGCACCGCCGTGATGGTGCATCAGTACGCGCAGCAGATCGGCACCGTGGTCGGATCCATGGCGACGCACTGGCAGGATCTCGTCCGTCATCAGGCCGACGTTGCCGGGGCCGCCGCCATCCTGGACGCCGCGCCGCGCGCCGGCGCCTCGGCCAGCGTGCCCGAGAACTGGTCCTCGATCCGCGTGGATGGCCTGTTCTTCCGCCACGCCGAACGCCCCGGCGAGCGGCGTCCGCGTCCGGCGCTGGACCATGTGTCGCTGGACCTGACGCGAGGCACGCGCATCGCGCTGATCGGCGAAAGCGGTTCGGGCAAGAGCACCCTGCTGCGCGTCCTCGCCGGCCTCTACGCCGCCGACGCCGTCGCCCTGTCGGTGGACGGCACCACGCGCCCGGACCTGCGTGACCTGTCCTCGATCACCACGCTGATCCCGCAGGAGCCGCAGATTTTCGACAGCACCATCCGCCAGAACATCACCATGGGCATCGACTACGCCCCCGGCGAGGTGGTGCGCGCCTGCCGTCTGGCCCAACTGGCCCCGGTTCTGGAAACCCTGCCCGCCGGGCTCGATACGGCGATCAGCGAGGGCGGCGTGAACCTGTCCGGCGGCCAGCGCCAGCGGCTTGCGCTCGCGCGCGGCATCCTGGCGGCGCAAAGCTCCAGCCTCGTCATGCTGGACGAGCCGACCAGCAGCGTCGATCCGGCGACCGAGCTGCGCATCTACGACGCGCTGCTGGCCGAATTCAAGGATGCCTGCGTGATGTCCGCCATCCACCGCCTGCACCTGCTGCCGCGCTTCGACGCGGTGGTGCTGATGGACGCCGGCAAGGTCGTGGACATCGGCACGATGGACGAGCTTCTGGCCCGCCAGCCCCGCTTTCAGGCCATGTGGCACAACTACCACGGCGCCCATGGCGCCACGGCCACGGCGGCGTAGGGAAAGCCACTGATCCCCTCTCCCGCCGGAGGCGGGAGAGGGGATTGAGCGCTCCTCAGTACCGCGTTTCGGCCACCGAGCCCGTGTCCGAAATCACGATGTCCACGCGACGGTTCTGCTGGCGCCCCGCCTCCGTGGCGTTGGACGCCACCGGCTGCGATTCACCGAAGCCCTGGACGACGATGCGGCCGGGGTTCACGCCGCGCGCGGCCAGCGCGTCGCGCACCGCCATGGCGCGCTCCTCCGACAGCCGCAGGTTCGTCGCCGACGAGCCGGTGTTGTCGGTGAAGCCCTCGACCCGCAGCGTGCGGTCCGGGTGCTGCTGCATGAACTGGGCGAGGCGGTCCAGCCGCGTTTCCGCCCCCGCCGTCAGCCGGGCGCTCCCGGTGGCGAACAGCACGTCGCCCAGCGTCATGACCAGCCCGCGCTCCGTGCGCTGGGCTTGCAGTTCGCGAAGCTCCTGCTCCAGCTGGGCGTTGCGGGCCTGCAGGCGGTAGGTGTCGGCGTTGGCGACGACCTGCTGCGCGCCCTTCAGCGCGGCCACCTCCTGGGCGATCTGCAACTGCTTGGTGGCGAGATAGGCCTGATGGTCCATCTCCGCCACGTTGCCGTCCCGGCGCTGGGCCTCGGCAAGGCGCAGCGATTCCTCGGCGCGGCGCAGTTCCAGCGCCGCGTTGCCGGCGACGTTCGGATCGGCGGCGGCGGTCGCGTAGTTCTGGCGCGCCTGCACCAGGGCCGGCGTGTCGGTGGGGGTGGCGCAACCGGCCAGCGCCGCGGCCAGAGCGCCCAGGGATAAGAGAACAGGCGTCCTCATGGCGTTCCCTCCAGCGTGCGCGGGCTGTTCCAGCTCGTGTTGCCGCTGTTCACCGGCGGCAGCAGCGGCGCGGTGGCCGAGGTGGTAGGCGCGTTCGGATAGGGCGCGACGGGGACGGCCGTGCTGCGCACCGCGCTCGCCGCCTGCTGGGCGTTGGCCCGCTGGGAGCGCACGGTGGCGAGTTCGGCCTCGACCTGCGCTTCCTCGGCGAGGCGGCGGGCGCGGGTGCGCTCGTCGGCGCGCATGGCGGCGTCGGCAGCGGCCAGCTTCTCGCGCGCGGACTGGTACTCGGTCGGCGCGTACTGAAGGGCGCCGGCCCGTTCGGCGGTCAGGATCGCCTGGCTGGAGGCGCCGAGCTGCGCCGTGGGCGGGGGGACGTCGCTGGCGCACGCGGCAAGCCCAAGCGACGCCGACAGGACGGCGGCGGCGCGCCATCCCAGGGACGTTAAGCGTTTCCGGTTCATGGTTCGGCTTCCTGCTGGACGAACGTGTATGGCCGTTCGGATATCCGCCGCAGCAACGGCCGCCTGCCGCGAAAGTTCCTGGGATTCGCGCGGCTCAGCTCTCGGAGCGCGACAGGCGCGTGCTGCGCCGGTGCCGCACCAGCCGGATCACGTACAGGAACAGCAGCGTCGCGAACAGCAGCAGGGCACCCGGCACCATGTAGTTCGCCAGCTCCGGAAAGCCGGTGCGCACCAGATAGCCGGTGGTCGCCAGCACCAGCACCCACAGGGTCGAACCCGTCGCGGAATAGGCCAGGAACACCGGCAGCCGCAGCCCGCAGGCCCCCGCCGGAATGGAAATCAGTGTGCGCAGCCCCGGCAAGGGCTGGCACAGCATCACGGCGATGCCGCCGCGCCGGGCGAACCACTCGGTCGCCTGATGCACCTGCTCCGGCCGCACGGTCAGCCAGTGGCCGTAGCGGCGCAGGAACGCCTCGAACCGCTCGCGGCCCAGCAGATGGGCGGGCAGGTACCAGACCATCTCCCCCACCGCCGAGCCCAGCCCGCCGGCCAGCGCCACCAGCAGCAGGTTGAAGTCGCCGTTCGCCGCCCCCATCCCGGCCAGCGGGATCACCGTCTCCGCCGGGACGGGGGGCAGCACGCGGGCCAGGATCAGCATCAGGAAGATGCCGACGTAGCCGAGTTGTTGGACGGTGGCGATGATCCATTCGGTCATGTCGCATCTGGAACCGTCCCCGCCCCCGATCCGTTCCGCGTCCGCCTGAGAAAAGCCGCCCGCTTGAGAAAAGCCGTCCGCCGTGCTTGCTCCCCCGACCTCTTGACTGTCATCAAGGCTAACGGTTCGCGATCCGGTGTTTTCTCTCCCCATGACCAGCACGCTCACCTTCGCCGCCCTGCTTCTGTTCGTCAGCCACGCCGCGCCGTCCTGGCCGGGGGTGCGGCCGGCGCTGATCGCGCGGCTGGGGCGGCCGGGCTTCGTCGCCCTGCATTCCCTCGGTTCGCTGGCGACCCTCGCCCTGTTCGTCTACGCCTACCGCGAGGCCGGGGGCGGCATGCCGCTGTTCATCCCCGCCGGCTGGGCGGCTCCGCTGGTCGTCGCGCTGATGCCGCTGGCTTTCCTGCTGATCCTCGCCCGCATCACCACCAAGTTCGGGGAGCACGACCGGCCCAACCCGCCGGCCGGCATCTACCGGATCACCCGCTTTCCCGGCAGCATGGGGCTTCTGCTGTGGGCGCTGCTGCACCTCCAGGCGACCGGCGACGGGCGGCGGGTGGTGCTGTTCGTCACCATGGCCGCCATCGCCCTGTTCGCTATGATCAAGAACGACTGGGTCCTGCGCCGCACCGATGCCGGCCAGACCTTCCGGGCCGAGACCTCCGCCCTTCCCTTCGCCGCCGTCCTGGCCGGGCGCCAGCGCCTTGTGTGGTCCGAGATCGGCTGGGGGCGTGCGCTGGGGACCGTGGCCGCCTATGCCGCCATGCTCATCATCCACCCCTGGCTGTTCGGGGTCAGTCCCCTCTATTGGCTGTGAGGCCGTCATGTCCATTGCTCCTGGGCCCATCGCTTCCAACGCGTCCCTTCTGAAGGTCCTGCGCGACGACGAGTCCGCGCGCGCGCGGCTTCTGGATCTGCTCGGCCCCGACAGCGCGCTGGCCGACCTGATCGGGCAGGACGCCGTTCCCGCCCGCCTGCGCGTTGCCGAGGCCGCGCGCATGGCCGGCGTGCCGCTCGACCGCTTCACCGCCGTGCTGAGCGGGGCCGCCGCCGAGGCGCCCAAGGCGGCTCCGCCCCCGAAGCCCGCCCCCTGCGGTGCCGGCCCGAACGACTGGTTCACCCAGGCGGAGGAGAGCGGGGCCGTCCACCTCGACGTGCGGCCGATCCTGGCCTCGGGCCGCGACCCCTTCGCCGACATCATGGCGCGGGTGCCGGAGGTGCCGCCGAACGGCTTCCTGGTCGTCGATGCCCCCTTCGACCCCGCCCCGCTGCGCCGCGTGCTGGCCGGCAAGGGCTTCACCTCGGTCGGGCGCCCGGTGGGGCCGGGGCACTGGCGCATCTGCTTCCGCCGCATGGACGGCGGGACCGTCCTGCCGCCGCCCCTGCCCAAGCCCGGCGCGATCTGGCGCGAGGGCAACGTCGTGCACATCGACGTGCGCGGCATGATGCCGCCGGGACCGCTGAACGCCGTGCTTCGCCTTGTCGAATCCGGCGAGGCTCCGGCCATCATGGCGCATTTCGACCGCGATCCGGTGCCGCTCTACGCGGAGCTGGAGCAGCGCGGCTGGGACTGCGTCGCCAAGCAGAACCACGGCGACGAGTTCCGCCTGATCCTGCGGCCCCGCGCCGATTAGGCGGACGGACCGACCGTCAGCACCCGGTCGAACTCGCCGGGTTCGGGCGGGACCCAGTCCTTGCGCATGGTGGCGATGATCCACAGCGGCACCCGCGTGCCGCCGGCCGCCGCGCGTTCCCGCAGGCGGCGCTCCAGCTCCGCGTCCGGCGCGTCGAACAGCACGGCCACCCGCTCCCACCCCTCCGGCACGCGGGACAGGATGCGCCTGCGCGCCTTCGCCGTGACGTTGGTGGCGTCCACGACCACATCCAGCCCGTGGGTGAAGGCGTCCGTCAGACGCCGTCGGTATTCCTTGTCGATGGGCTTGGCGAAGGCCCGCCACGCCTCGCGGTAGCTCAGCCCGTTGGCAGCGGCGAAATCCTCCACCACGTCGTCGCGGCTGACGGCGACCGCCCGGCCGGCGCGCTCCGCCAGGAAGGCGTTGCGCCACGTCGTCTTGCCGCTACCCGGCGGGCCCATCAGCACGTAAGCGGTCGGCAAGGCGCTACCTCCGCAGGGTTGTGGCACGCCACCGTCCGCCGGCTGTTGACGGTGGCGGAAACAAACCACTTTCGGGCGAAGGAAGGCTCTTTCCCATGACCATCCGCGACATCATGACCCGCGACGTTCAGGTCGTCGGGCCGAACGACACGATCCGCAAGGCGGCCCAGCTGATGGACCAGCTGAACGTCGGCGTCCTGCCGGTGTGCGACGGGGCGAAGCTGCTGGGCATGATCACCGACCGCGACATCACCGTGCGCGCCACCTCGGCAGGCATGGCGCCGGACCAGTGCAAGGTGTCGGAGGTCATGACCACCGAGCCGCGCTTCTGCTACGAGGACGACCCCGTCAACGACGTCGCCCGCTTGATGGGCGACCAGCAGATCCGCCGCGTGCCCGTCGTCGACCGCGACGAGAGGCTGGTCGGCATCGTGTCGCTGGGCGATCTCGCCACCGACGCCAAGGACGACCGCGCCGCCGGTTCGGCCCTGGAGCAGATCTCCTCGCCGTCCGAACCCGACCGTGGCTGAAGGAGGCATCCCATGGAACACATCACCGGCAGCGACGATCCGCGCATCCGCGAGCGCGCCCACGCCATCTGGGACCGCGAGGGCCGTCCCGAGGGCCGGCACCTCCAGCATTGGGACCAGGCGACCCGCGAGATCGCCGAGGAGGACGCGGCCCTTGGCCCCGACGCCGGGCTCCAAGTGCCCGACAACGCCAGCGAGCGCGCGCTCCGCGAAGCCGCCGAGCATCTGCGTGGCGTCAACGCCGAGAGCAAGGAGATGCACCGCCGTCCGTCCGCCGATCCCGTGACGGTGTCGGAAACCGGCTGGGCGGGGACGCGGACGTAGCGCAAACGGTGCCCCCTTCCCGAGGGGGCACCCGTCCTCTGCGCCTTACGTCCCTTCGACCGACACGGCCTCGGGACCCTTCTGGCCCTGGCGGACGGTGATGCGCACGCGCTGACCGTCGTTCAGGCCCGGCAAGCCGGAGCGCTCGACCGCCTTGACGTGCACGAACACGTCCTGGCCGCCGTTGTCCGGCGCGATGAAGCCGAAGCCCTTGGTGGTGTTGAACCACTTCACGGTGCCCTCGACCTGCTGGGTCGGGCCGCCCTCGGAGGAACGGTCGAAGGACCGGCGCGGCCCACCACGGTCGCCACCACGGTCACCGCCCCGATTGCCGAAGCCGCCGCGATCACCGCCCCGGTCTCCGCCACGATCACCAAAGCTCCGCTCGCGACCGCCGAAGCCGCCGCGCTCGCCACCCCGATCACCGGAGTTGCGGTCGCCGAAGCTGCGCTCACCATAGCCCCGGTCGCGGTCACCGAAACCACGGTTGCCGCCCCGGTCCCCGCCCCGATCGCCATACCCACCGCGATCCCCATACCCGCGGTCGCCCTGCGGGCGCGGCGGACGGGCGGGAGCGGCGGTGGAGGTATCGACCGAATGCAGGGCGCTGACCTGATTGCCCTTGCGCCCCTCGACCACGTCCACGACGACGGTCGCGCCGTCGGGCAGGGCTTCATGACCGGCCGTCGCGACGATGGCGGCGGGGATGAGGGCGTCGGGCTGGCCGTCCTCGAACTTGACGAAGCCGAACCCCCGGGTGGGATCGTACCACTTGACGGTGGCCTGAACCTGAGTGCCGAGGACGACGGGCTGGCGGTAGACGTGCTGGCGCGGCGGTGAACGGTGCATGGGACCCACTGAACTCCAAAAGCAACTGAGGCACCGGCGTGCCCGCCGGCGCATCCCCACACATCGCCCGTTCCGCACCGAATGACAAGACCGCAGACGGGCGGAATCGCACCCGCCCGTCCGTATCCCAAAGATCGTTCAGGAAGCCAACCGTTCCGGCGCCGGAGGCGGGTCCACCGGCGGCACGGGAATGGCGTCCGGCGGTTCGTCGATGGGCGGCCGGGACGGGTCGTCCGGCACCTCGGGAACAATCGGAGGGGGCGGCTGCTCCGGAACGTGGGGCGACGGCGGATGGGGGCCGAAATTCACCATTTCACCCACCATTCTCAGCCACCCCCGCCCGAGCCGCCCGTTCCACCGGGCGCGGTCTGCGACAGGCGGCGGGCCTGCGACAGGCTTTCCATGCACCGCGCCTCGTCCCCGTTCTTGGCCGCCGTGCGCGCGGCGGTGACGAGCGCCTCCATCTGCGCGTTCTGCGCCGCCGGGGCCATGGCGTCGCCGGTCGAACCGCTCGTCCCCGGCCCGGCGTCGGGCCGGACCGCCGGGGCGGTCGGCATGTTGCTGGAGCCGGCGCGCGGCGGCTCGATCACCGCCGTGTCGCCGACGGCGGGCGGTGTCACGACCCCGCCCGACTGGGCCAGCTTTTCGGACGACGCGGCCCCCTTACCGCCGCCGTTCTCGGCCGTCGAACCGGCAGAACCCGGCGTCGAGGGGACCGCCGTCGGCGGCGGGCTGGTGGACAGGCTGTGGTCGGCGGCGAAGCGTTCCACCAGATCGGCGCAAGACTGCGCGGACGCGGGCGCCGCCCCCCAAACGGACATCCCGGCGGCCACCAGCGCCGCCGTGATCCACCCTTCTCGATTCATCGCGAAGCCTCCCCAACAGCGATCCCTTCCACCAACGGTCCGGTGGCGTTGACGGTTCCCGGCCGGCATTCGTCCGGATTTTTGCCGTTCTCCCAGCCAACGCGGTGCCTTTTTCGCCGTTTGCGCTGTTTAGGGCTGAAGACGTGAACGGGAGCGTTCGCCATGGGCAGCAAGGTGAGCAGCAAGGCTTGGTCGGGGCTGAAATGGGTGCTGGTGACCGCCGCGCTGGCGGGCACCACCGGCTTCGTGGCGCTCAACCGGGGGGAGACGATCAACGCCGTCTGGCTGGTGATCGCGGCGGTCTGCGTCTTCCTGATCGCCTACCGGTTCTACAGCCTCTACATCGCCAACTCCGTGCTGCGGCTGGAGGCGGACCGGGTGACCCCGGCGGTGCGCTACAACGACGGGCTCGACTACGTGCCCACAGACAAGTACGTGCTGTTCGGCCACCATTTCGCGGCCATCGCCGGGGCGGGGCCGCTGGTCGGGCCGGTGCTGGCGGCGCAGATGGGTTGGTTGCCGGGCACCTTGTGGATCCTGATCGGCGTGGCTTTGGCGGGCGCGGTGCAGGACTTCGTCGTCCTGTTCGCCTCGACCCGCCGCGACGGCCGCTCGCTCGGCGACATCGCGCGGATGGAGATGGGGCCGGTCGCCGGCGTCATCGCCATGATCGGCGTGCTGCTGATCATGGTCATCCTGGTCGCCGTTCTGGCGCTGGTGGTGGTCAAGGCGCTGGTCGGCAGCCCGTGGGGCACCTTCACCGTCTTCGCGACGCTGCCCATCGCCATGTTCATGGGCGTCTACAGCCGCTACATCCGGCCGGGCCGCATCGGGGAGATGTCGGCCATCGGCTTCGTCCTGCTGATGGCGGCCATCGTCTTCGGCCAGACGGTGAGCGAGAGCCCGACGCTCGCCCCGCTGTTCACCTATTCCGGCACGGCGCTGGCGCTGATGATCATCGGCTACGGCTTCTTCGCCTCGGTCCTGCCGGTGTGGTTCCTGCTGGCCCCGCGCGACTATCTGTCCACCTTCCTGAAGATCGGCGCCATCCTGGGCCTCGCCGTCGGCATCATGTTCGTCCAGCCGGACCTGAAGATGCCGGCCGTCACCCAGTACATCGACGGCACCGGCCCGGTCTTCTCCGGCGCGCTGTTCCCGTTCCTGTTCATCACCATCGCCTGTGGTGCCGTGTCGGGCTTCCACTCCCTGATTTCGTCCGGCACCACGCCGAAGATGCTGGAGAACGAGACGCAGGCGCGCCTGATCGGCTACGGCGGCATGCTGACGGAGGCCTTCGTCGCCATCATGGCGCTGATCGCCGCCTGCATCCTGGAGCCGGGCGTCTATTTCGCCATGAACAGCCCGCCGGGCCTGATCGGGACCGACGCCGCGCAGGCCGCCCAGGTCATCAGCAGTTGGGGCTTCACCATCACGCCCGACACGCTGACCCAGATCGCCCACGACGTCGGCGAGTCCACCATCCTGTCCCGCGCGGGCGGCGCGCCGACGCTGGCCGTGGGCATGGCGCACATCCTGTCGGCGGCCATCGGCGGGCAGGCGCTGATGGCCTTCTGGTATCACTTCGCCATCCTGTTCGAGGCGCTGTTCATCCTGACCACGGTGGACGCCGGCACGCGCGTGCTGCGCTTCATGATCCAGGATCTGCTGGGCACCGCCGTCCCCTTCATGAAGCAGACGCAAAGCTGGCCGGCCAACCTGATCGCCACCACGCTGGCGGTCGGCGCCTGGGGCTATTTCCTCTACCAGGGCGTGGTCGATCCGCTGGGCGGCATCAACACGCTGTGGCCGCTGTTCGGCATCGCCAACCAGATGCTGGCCGCCATCGCGCTGATCATCTGCACGGTGGTGCTGTTCAAGATGAAGCGGCAAACCGGCGCCTGGGTGACCATCCTGCCGACCATCTGGCTTCTGATCTGCACGCTGACCGCCGGCTGGCAGAAGCTGTTCCACCCCGACCCCAAGATCGGCTTCCTGGCGCACGCCGACCTGTTCTCCACGGCGCTTGCCGAGGGCAAGGTCCTGGCCCCCGCCAAGACGGCGGCGGAGATGAGCCGCGTCATCGTCAACGACTATGTGGACGCCACCCTGTGCGGCCTGTTCATCGCCGTGGTGCTGGCGATGGTGGTCTTCGGCATCCTGTGGATCCGCCGCGCCTCGGCCGAACCGCGCGCCACCGCGCACGAGGTCACCGGCCCGGCCGCCCCGGCGCGGTCCGGAGGGGTGGGCCATGCGTGAGGCGATGGATCTCTATCTCGCCATGCGGCGGACGGCGCGGCTGATGGTCGGCATTCCCGACTACGACACCTACGTCGCCCACCGCCGCGAAACCCACCCGGACGAACCCGTCATGACCTACGAGGAGTTCTTCCGCTACTGCCAGGACCGCCGCTACGACCCGAAGAACGCGCGCGGCTGCTGTTGATCGAGCTGTTGCCGATTGGGATTCTGCTGAGGAGACCTTGATGACCGAGACCCGCGAGGGCAGCGCAGACGTTACCCCCGAGGCCGAGGCCTTCTACACCGAAAGCCTGAAACTGCTGAAGGATTCGCAAATCCCGTTCCTGCTGGGCGGCACCTACGCGGTCAGCGCCTACACGGGCATCACCCGGCCGACCAAGGACATCGACGTGTTCTGCCGGGGCGGCGACTTCCCGCGCATCCTGGCCTATTTCCAGGACCGCGGCTTCGAGACCGAAATCGAGGACGAGCGCTGGATCGGCAAGGTCAAGCACGGCAAGCTGTTCTTCGACGTGATCTTCAATTCGGCGGTCGCCATCAACCCGGTCAGCGACCGCTGGTTCGAGGAGGACCACCGCGCCATCATCTGCGGCGCCGACGTGCAGTTGATCCCGCCGACGGAGATGGTCTTCTCCAAATCCTTCGTGCAGATGCGCCACAAGTACGACGGCCCCGACGTCGCGCACCTGATCCTGAAGCAGCACGCGGCCATCGACTGGAAGCGTTTGCTCGCGCACATGGAGCAGTATTGGGAGGTCCTGCTGATGCAGGTCCTGAACTTCCGCTTCATCTACCCGACGGAGCGTGACTGCATCCCCGGCTGGCTGTTGGAAGAGCTTCTGAACCGCCTGCACGAGCGCGCGAAGCTGCCCATCCCGCAGACCCGCATCTGCCGGGGCCGGCTGTTCTCGCGCGAGGATTACCTGATCGACGTCACGGAATGGGGGTTCGCCGACGTCGTCGGCGAAGAGACGAAGCATGGCTGAAGGGAGCTTGAAGGTCGCCGCCATCGGCGACATCCACGTGGGCGAGACCTCCGTCCACCCGTACCGCGAGCTGTTCCGCGAAATCTCCGACCGGGCCGACGTGCTCGTCCTGGCCGGCGACCTGACCAACCACGGCAAGCCGCGCGAGGCGGAGGTGCTGGCCGAGGATCTGCGCGGCATCGGCATTCCGGTCGTCGCCGTTCTCGGCAACCACGATTACGAGTGCGGCCATGTGGAGGAGATGCAGCACATCCTGGAACAGGCCGGAGTGCGCTTTCTCGACGGCAATCCGCAGGAAATCCGGGGCGTCGGCTTCGCGGGCGTGAAGGGCTTCGGCGGCGGCTTCGAGAACCGCATGCTCGACGCCTTCGGCGAATCCGCCATCAAGCAGTTCGTGCACGAGGCGGTGAACGAGGCCATGCGCCTGGAAAGCGCGCTCCGCCAGCTGGAGACCGAACGGATCATGGTCGTCCTCCACTACGCCCCCATCGCCGACACGGTGCGCGGCGAACCGCCGGAGATCTTCCCCTTCCTCGGCTCCTCCCGCCTCGCCGAAACCATCGACCGCTTCCACGTCCGCGCCGTGGTGCACGGCCATGCCCACCACGGCAGCTATTCGGGCAAGACCATGCGCGGCACGCCCGTCTACAACGTCGCCCAAACGATCGAGAAGGAATCGGGTCGCCCCTACGCCCTGATCGAGGTATAGGACGAAGGCCGCGCCTCGGTATTTTCTGCTAGGCCGTCTTTCGGCGAAATCCGATGCGCGGAATCCTTCGTATTTTCCGCATCGGCAACGCCACGCATGGGGCACGGCATGCCGCAGGGAAAGAAAAAGAAAATCCAATGACGCAGACCGCGTTCACGGCAAGCCGTTCCGCGACCGACGCGAAGAACCGGCGGTTTTCCAGTTTCGACATCGGCAGGGCCGATCTTGAACGTCTGAAGCAGAACGCGGCCTTCGCCGAGCAGACCCTGCCGGGGCTCCTTGAACAGTGGCATCGGCGTTTCGCCGAATGGCCGGAGATCCAGTCGGCCCTGACGCACCCCGAGGTGCACAAGGCGCGCGTCGAGCATTGGGTCCGCGTTGCGTCCGGGCGCCTCGACGACGGTTTCCTGGAGTCGGCCAAGCGCCTCGCCACCGTCTTCTATGAAAACGACGTGCCCGGCTACGCGGTCGCGCTGTGCCATTCCACGGTCGTCAACGGCATCATCGAAGCCTTGAACCTGACCGACGACGCCGGCGGGTCGCTGTTCGGCCGGAAGGAAAGGGAACGGAAGGCGGCACTGCGCGCCACGCTCAACAAGGTGGCGTGGCTGGATCTCGAAATTCTGCTGGAGACCTACACCGAGATTGAGCGCGAAAGCCGCCGCAGGATGCTGCAGCAGCTGGCCGACAATTTCGAGGACAGCGTGAAGGGCATCGTCCAGGGCACCGTCGCGGCGTCCAACCAGATGCAGGGCAGCGCCCAGCGCATGGCGCAGATCGCCACGGCAACCAGCGCGCAGTCGATGGAAGTCTCCTCGGCCGCCGAACAGGCGTCGGTCAACGTCCAGACCGCCGCCGCCGCCGCGGAACAGCTGACCGCCTCCATCGCCGAGATCGGCCGTCACGTCGGCCAATCGTCCCAGATCGCCAACGCCGCCGTGAAGGAGGCGCAGCGCACTAACGAGACGGTCAGCGGTCTGGTCGACGCCGCCCAGAAGATTGGCGAGGTGGTGGCGCTCATCAACAGCATCGCCAGCCAGACCAACCTTCTGGCGCTGAACGCCACCATCGAGGCGGCGCGGGCCGGAGAGGCCGGCAAGGGCTTCGCCGTCGTGGCGCAGGAGGTCAAGAGCCTCGCCAACCAGACCGCCAAGGCCACCGAGGACATCCAGAATCAGGTTGTCGGCATGCAGGAGGCCGCGCGCGGCTCGGCGGACGCCATCCGGGACATCGGCGCCACGATCACCCACATCGACGAGATCGTCGCCACCGTCGCCGCCACCGTCGAGGAGCAGTCCGCCGCCACCCGTGAAATCGCCCGCAACGTCCGGGAAGCGGCAGCCGGCACCCGCAGCGTCACCCACACCATCACCGGCGTGACCCGCGCCTCGACCGAGACCGGCACCATCGCCGACGAGGTTCTTCAGGCAGCCACCCTGCTGCACCGTCAGGCCGACTCCCTGAGCGACGGGGTGGACAGCTTCCTCCAGCGCATCCGCGAGTCCTAAAGCGAACTGTCGTTCGCTTTAGGTCCAAATGGCCTCACTCGCCGGCCGGGCTTCGGACGCATGGGCGTCCGGGACCGCCGTCGCGGTCCTGAGCGGATCAAAATCCGCTCTAAAACACGGGTCGAAACGTGGGGCGGCCATGCGCGCGGAACACTTCCGCGCGCCCGTTCTTCCATCGTAGGGTGCGATCCGTTCCGCCCTACGACGAGTTCATCCCCCCATTATGCTGATCGCCAATCTCGCCGCACTCGGCGCCGCGCTCTGCTGGGCCGCCGGCGGGCTGATCGCCATCGGACCGGTGCGCGCCATCGGCCCCGTCGCCTTCAACCGTCTGCGCATGATCGTCGCCGCTGTCGGGCTGGCCGCCGCGACGACGGCGCTCGGCACCTGGGAGACGCTGGACCCGCGCACCGCCGTCATATTGGCCCTGTCCGGCGCGGTCGGCATCGTCCTGGGCGACACGGCGATGTTCTGGGCGCTGAACCGGCTCGGCCCCCGCCGCAACACCGTGGTCTACGCCACCAACGCGCCGCTGACCGCTGTTCTCGCCTGGATCGTGCTGGACGAGGCGCTGGGGCCGTGGACCGCGCTGGGCATCGCGCTGGTGACGGCCGGCGTCATGCTGGCGGTCTTTTTCCGCTCCGGCGCGCAAACGCACGACTGGGAGTCGGTACGCGGCCATCTGCTGGTCGGCATCGGCGCCTGCCTGACGGCGGCCCTCTGTCAGGCGGCCGGGTCGGTCATCGCCAAACCGGTCATGGCGGCCGGCGCCGACCCCATCGCCGCCGCCACGGTGCGCGTCGGCACGTCGGCCCTGCTGCTGTTCGGCAGCAGCCTGTTGCCCGGCCAACGCCCCGGCATCGGCGCGGACCTGCAACCGCGCATCGTCGCGCAGGTCGCGGTCCAGAGCTTCATCGGCCTCGGCCTCGGCATGACGCTGCTGCTGGTCGGGCTGGCGCACGGCAACGCCGGCGTGGTCGCCACCCTGTCGGCGACCAGCCCGGTCCTGATCCTGCCCATGCTGTGGGTCATGACCCGCCAGATCCCCGGCCCCGGCGCCTGGGCCGGTGCGGCCATCGCCGTGCTCGGCGTGGCACTGATCGTGAACCGGTAACGCGCAAAGCCTGAGCGGTTCTACGCCTCGGCGTCCGGCTGGTGCTCCGGCAGCGCGTCGGCGAAGGCCGGGATGGCGAGGCAGGCTTCCTCGATCCGCCGCAGCGTCGGATAACCGCTCAAGTCGCAGTCGAAGCGCCGAGCGTTGGTCATCTGCGGCACCAGACAGACGTCGGCGAGGCTGACCGCATTCCCGTGGCAGAAGCGCCCGGTCTGCGGATCGCCGGCCAGCTGCGCCTCCAGCCCGTCCAGCCCCTCCGCGATCCAGTGCCGGTACCAGCCGTCCACCTCCGCCTGCGAATGCCCCATCGCCTTCAGACGCTGGAGCACCCGCAGGTTGTTCAGCGGATGGATGTCGCAGGCCACCGCCAGCGCCAGCGAGCGCACCCGCGCCCGCCCCAGCGGATCCCCAGGCAGGAGCGGCGGTTCGGGGTGCGTCTCGTCCAGATACTCGACGATGGCGAGCGACTGAGTCAGCACCCGCCCGTCCACCTCCAGCGCCGGCACCAGCTTGTGCGGGTTCAGGCCGGCGAAGGGCGCGGCCTTCTGCTCCCCCTTGCGCAGGTGGACGAAGGCCTGTTCGGCCTCAATGCCCTTCAGGTTCAGCGCGATGCGCACCCGAAACGCGGCGGAGGAGCGGAAGTAGCCGTGCAGTTTCATGAAGATCCCCAAAGGCCCCTCTCCCAGCCCCGCTGGGAGAGGGGGAAACAAGCGCGATCAGCCCTGCAACGCTTCCCACATCTCGCGGTCGCGTTCGGCGGTCCAGATCTTCGGATCGCGCAGGCCGCCGGCCTCGTCATAGGCGCGCGACACGTCGAAAGGCAGGCAGTGCTCGAAGATCACCCAGCCGCCGAACTGCGGCTCCAGCGCAGTCCGCGCCTCGGTGAAGGCGTCCCGAAGCGACGCGCCCTTGTTCCGCGCCTGCTTCACCGTCTGGTACATCAGCGCGACGAAGGCGCGGGTCTCGTTGATGGCCTTGCCGCACAGCTCCGGCGTCATCAGCGCGTCGCCGCGCCCCGGCACCAGCCGCGCCGGGTTCAGCGCCGCCAGGCGGTAGAGCGTCTGCGGCCAATCCTCCAGATAGGCGTCGCCGGTGTAGGGGGTGGCCCCGTACTCCACGAGGTCGCCGGAATAGAGCACGCGGTCCTCCGGCAGCCAGACGACCGTGTCGCCCTTGGTATGCCCGCGGCCGAGCTGCATGATCTCCACGCGCTTCTTGCCCATGAAGACGGTCAGCTTGTTCTCGAAAACGATGGTCGGCCAGGTCAGGCCGGGGATGCTTTCCGAACCCTGGAACAGACGCGGGAAGCGGCCCAGTTCGGATTCATAATCCTGCTGCCCGCGCTCCACGATAAGATCATACGTATCCCGGCTGGCGATGATCTGTTCGGCGTTGTAGCCGCTCGCCCCCAGCACGCGCACGGCGTGATAGTGGGTCAGCAGCACGTACTTGATCGGCTTGTCGGTGACCGTGCGGATGTGGGCGATGACGTCCTCGGCCATACGCGGCGTGGCCTGGGCGTCGATCACCATCACGCCGTCGTCGCCGACGATGACGCCGGTGTTAGGATCGCCCTCGGCGGTGTAGGCGTAGGCGCCGGGCGCCAGCTCGGCGAAGGTGACCTTCTTCTGCTCAAGGTCGCCGGTGGACGCGAAGGCTTTGGACATGGATCGCTTCCTCTCCTCGATATTCTTTTAAAGGCCCAGATAGGCCTGCTTGACGCGCTCGTTCGCCAACAGGGCGGAGCCGCTGTCGTGCAACGTGATCTCGCCCGTTTCGATGACATAACCCCGGTCGGCGATGGCCAGCGCGGCGTAGGCGTTCTGCTCGACCAGAAGGATGGTGGTGCCCTGCTCCTTCAGCCGCTCCACAGCGTTGAAGATCTCGCCGACCAGCAGCGGGGCAAGCCCCATGCTCGGCTCGTCCAGCAGCAGCACGCGGGGCTTCGCCATCAACGCGCGGCCGATGGCGACCATCTGCTGCTGCCCGCCCGACAGCGTGCCGGCCGGCTGGTCGCGCTTCACCTTAAGGACCGGGAACATCGCGTAGAGTTCCTCCAGATCCCGCTCCGGATTCCCGCCGCGCCGGTAGGCGCCAAGGCGCAGGTTGTCCTCCACCGACTGCGGCCCGAACAGCTGGCGCCCTTCCGGCACCTGGATCAGCCCTTCCGCCACGCGCTGGTGCGCGGGCATGCGGGTGATGTCGCGCCCTTCGAACTTGATGGTGCCGCTGGTCGCCGGGTGCACGCCGGACAGGGTGCGCAGCAGCGTCGTCTTGCCGGCCCCGTTGGCGCCGACCAGCGCCACCAGCTCGCCCTCCCCCACGGTCAGGCTGGCCGACTTCAGCGCGTGGATGCGCCCGTAATGCGCGTTGAGGCCCTCGATTTCCAAAAGCATCGTCCAGGCCCCCTCAGTCCATGGTGCCGAGATAGGCCGCGACCACGTCCGGATTCGCGGCGACCTCGGCCGGCGTTCCCTCGGCCAGCTTGCGGCCGTAGTTCAGCGCGGTGATCCGGTCGGAGATGCCCATGACCATCTTCATGTCGTGCTCGACCAGGATGACGGTGATGCCCGACGCGGCGACCTTCTTGATGACCTCGTCGATCTCGCGGCTTTCCGTCGCGTTCAGACCGGCGGCGGGCTCGTCCAGCAGCAGCAGCTTCGGCTCCGACGCCAGCGCGCGGGCGATCTCCAGCCGCTTCAGCGCGCCGTAGGGCATGGAGGAGGCGTGCGCGTCCACATACTTCGCCAGACCGACCGACGCCATCAGCTCCGCCGCGCGTTCCTTGGCCTCCCGATCCTTCCGCACCAGCGACGGAAAGCGGAACAGCGCCGGCAGCAGCGTGCCGTTCAGGTGCAGGTGCCGCCCGACCATCACGTTCTCGACGGCCGTCATGTTGAAGAAGATCTGCAAGTTCTGGAACGTGCGCGACATGCCGCGCGCCGCCAGCTTGTAAGGCGGCAGGCCGGACACCGTCGCCCCGTCGAACAGCACCGTGCCGCCGGACGGCTTGTAGACGCCGGTGATCAGGTTGAACAGCGTGGTCTTGCCCGCGCCGTTCGGCCCGATGATCGAATGGATGTCGCCCTTCGCGACCGTGAAGCTCAGGTTTTCGATGGCGAGCACGCCGCCGAACTCGCGGCTCAGATTTTCCACGCGCAGCAGCGCCTGGGAGGGATGGGCCACGGGGGACATGGGCTCGTCCTCGGGCTGGATGGGGGCGTTGGCAAGCATGGTCATGCCCGCCTCCGCTGGGCGATCAGCCCTTCGATCGTGGGCAGCAGGCCCTTGGGCATGAAGACCATGGTGAACATCAGGATCGCCCCCAGAACGATCTGCGAGTAGTCCTGGAACACGGTCAGCGCCTGCGGCAGCACGGTCAGCACGACCGCGCCGATCACCGCCCCGAAGGTCGAGGCCATGCCGCCGAACACCACCATGGTGACCAGCTCGATGGACTTGAAGAAGTCGGCCTTGGCCGGCGTGATCAGCCCCGTGTAGTGGGCGAACAGGCTGCCCGCCACGCTGGCGAACACGGCCGACACGACGAAGACCATGACCTTGTACCGGGTGGTGTCCACGCCGACGACCTCGGCCGCCACCTCCGACCCGTGCACCGCGCGCAGCGCGCGGCCGACCGGGCTGTCGATCAGGTTCAGGCTCAGCCACACGGCGATGAACAGCATCACGCCGACGACCCAGTACCAGGTCTTCTCGCCGTACAGCTCCAGCCCGAAGATCTTGAAGCTGTCCACCATCATGCCGTCCGGCCCGCCGGTCAGCCCGGTTTCGGTGCGCAGCACGATGGACACGATGATGCCGATGCCCAGCGTCGCCATCGCCAGATAGTGGCCCTTCAGCCGCAGGATCGGCTTCGCCAGCAGAAAGGCGAGGACGCCGACGAACAGGGCGCCGACCAGCAGCGCCGCGATGGGCGGCCATCCGTAGGTCGTGACCAGGATGCCCGACGCGTACGCCCCGATGCCGAAGAAGCCGGCGTGCCCCAGGCTGATCTGCCCGGCATAGCCGATCAGCAGGTTCAAGCCCACGCAGACGATGGCGTTGAATCCAGCCAGGATGGCGATGTCTAGATAGAAGTTGTTGGTCAGTGCAAGCGGCAGCACGGCGATGACGACGGCCAGCGCCGCGAGGCTGAGCAGCCGCGTGTTGATCGGCTGCGCTGCGGCCGTACGCGTGGCGGCGATTTGGACCATGGCGGTGTACGTCTCCTCACACGCGCTCGGTGCCGCGCTTGCCGAACAGACCGCTCGGCATGAACAGCAGCACCAGAAGGATGATGACGAAGGCGACGGCGTCCTTGTAAGCCGACGAGATGTATCCGGCGCCCAGCGCCTCGGCGACGCCGACGATCAGGCCGCCCGCGACCGCGCCCGGCCCGTTGCCGAGCCCGCCCAGCACCGCCGCCGTGAAGCCCTTCAGCCCCAGCATGATGCCCATCTCCGTGTAGGAGAAGGTGATCGGCGCCACGACCGCGCCGCCCATGGCGCCCAGCGCCGCCGACAGCGCGAAGGAGATCAGCACGACCCGCTTCACGTTGATGCCGACCAGCTGCGCGGCCAGCCGGTTGTGCGAGGTGGCGAGCATCGCCTTGCCGGTCAGCGTCCTGTTGAAGAAGGTGCCGATGGCGACGATCAGCACGGCGGCGCAGCCGATGACCCACAGCGACTGCGGCTGCATCGAGGCGCCCAGGATGTTGATCGGCGTCTCGCCCGAGAAGGCTTCCAGCCGCTTGAAGTCCTTGCCCCAGACCAGCTCCGCGACGCCGCGCAGGAAGATCGAGGCGCCGATGGTGATGATGATCAGCGTCACGACCGAGGCGTTGCGCGCCCGCTCCACCGTGAATTTGGCGACCAGCACGCCGACGATCATCGCCCCGCCGCAGCCCATCAGGATGGCGAGCGGCAGCGGCACGCCCGAGGCGGTCAGGGTCGCGGCGGCCATGCCGCCGATCATGATGAATTCGCCCTGGGCGAAGTTGATGACGTGGCTGGCGTTGTAGATGATCGAGAAGCCGAGCCCGGCCAGCGCGTAGATCGCGCCGATCGTCAGCCCCGACAACATGTATTGCAGGAATTCGGCGAACATCGTCCGGTCGTCTCCACCCGGTGTGCTTAATTCCCTCTCCCGCCCCGGGAGAGGGTGGCCCGAAGGGCCTCTCGCGCTGGCCAAAGGCCAGCGCTGACCGCGTCAGGCGGATGCCTATGGCATCCGCTGAGAGCCGGGTGAGGGTACGGCCGAGAATCAGTGTCCCCTCCGCACCTGCACCCTCACCCTCCCACCGCTTCGCGGTGGGCCCCTCCCTCTCCCGGGACGGGAGAGGGGGCTTCGGAGCCTCCCTTACTTCACCAGCGTCCAGTCGCCCTGCTTGATCTCCACCATGTGGAAGGCGTCGAGGCCCAGGCCCATGTGGTCCTTGGCGGTCATGTTCACGACGCCGCCGGTGCCGACATAGCCCTTGGTCTGCTCGATGGCGTCGCGCAGCTTGGCCTTGTCGGTGCCGCCCGCGCGCTTCACCGCGTCCAGCGCGATCATCAGGCCGTCATAGGCGTGACCGGCGAAGGTCGAGACCTCCGACTTGAAGGCGTCCTCGTAGACCTTGGTGAACTCGGTCACGACCTTCTTCTGCGGGTCGCTGTCGGGCAGCTGGTTGGCGACGACCAGACCGGCCGCCGGCAGACGCACGCCCTCAGCGGCGCCGCCGGCCAACCGGATGTATTCCTTCGACGCAACGCCGTGCGACTGGTAGAGCGGCAGGTTGATGCCCAGCTGGCGGTAGTTCTTGGTCACCACCGCCGGTCCCTGGCCGAGACCGAAGACCAGCACGGCCTGGGCGTTCGGGTTGTTCTTGATCTTGGTGAGCTGCGCGGTGACGTCGGTGTCCTTGGCGCCGTAGGTCTCGTCGGCGACGATCTCGATCCCGCTTTCCTTGGCCGCCTTCAGCGTCTCCTCACGGCCGGACTTGCCGAAGCCGGAATCCTCCGACACCAGCGCCAGCTTGGTCAGGTTGCGCTTCTTCATGTCCTCCATGACCTTGTCGGCGGCCATGCGGTCGGTGTGCGGGGTCTTGAACACCCACTTCTTCACCGGATCGACGATCACGACCGCGCCGGCCAACGAGATGAAGGGCACCTCGCCGCGCTCCACCAGCGGGACGGCGGCCATGGTGGCGGCGGTGGTGGTGCCGCCGACGATCACGTCCACCTTGTCGCTCTCGATCAGGCGCTTGGTGAAGGAAGCGGCCTTGTCGGCCGCCCCGCCGTCGTCGTAGAGGAACAGCTGCACCGGGCGCCCATCGACGCCGCCGGCCTTGTTGATCCGGTCAACATACAGCTCCATCACGCGCTTTTCCGGCTCGCCCAGGAAGGAGGCCGGGCCGGTCGCCGACAGGAATGAGCCGACCTTGATCGGCTCGGCGGCCGTCGCAGTTCCCGCGGCCAGGCCAAAGGTGACGGCCCCGAGGACCGTGGCCGCGGCGGCGACCGTGTTCAGCAAGCGCTTTCCCATGCGTTTCTCTCCCGTTTGGTTCGCCTGTTCAGTCGGCGGTTTGATTCGCATAATGTTTCAAACGAAATTATTTCTCTAGCAATAATTCCGGCAAGCGGCATCGGACCGCACCGGGGTGCGGCCCGACCCGTGCGTCTCAATGCTGAATGAGAAGTCCGGCCAGCCGCACCCGCGCGGCGCCGAAGGCCTCCACGCTGTCCTCGTAGGCGTCGCGGGCGACGGCGTACGCCTCCACCCCATCGGTGCAGATGCCGCGCGCGAAGAGATCGCGGTGCAGTTCTTCGCACCGCCCCAGCGTCACGTCGCTGATCAAGCGCTGGCGGATGTAGGCCCGCGCCGCGTCCCGCGCCGCCGGGGGCAGTTCGTCGAAGGCCGGCACATGGGGCAGCGCCTGCGTGGCGAAATCGCCGCGCAGTTCGTCCCACAAGGCCACCCAGTTGATGAACTCGTCGGTGGGAACGTGATCGAGCGTCCTGGACCCGAAACGGGCCAGCACCCGCCGGCCGGCGGACAGCAGGCGGTCGGGCGTCGCGTGCGTGTGGGCCATGGTTTCCTCCCCCATGCTTTCCAAAGCTGGACCCAAAGCGCAAAAGCCGGCGCGCGGATCTTTCCGTCGCGCCGGTCGGACACCGTTAGGCCACGGCGTGAACCGGGGCGTCGGCGGCCTCGTAACTGACGCGCATATCATAGTCCGGATCGACGCCGGTGGGCATCGGAATCCCGACTTCCCGCAGCCGTTCTTCGAGCAGTTGCAGGTATTCCGCCTGCAATTCTTCCGGCTTCTTCACCTTCAGCCCGTATTCGTAATACAGCTCGAAGTTGGCGGAGCGCGCCTCGCCGAGCGACGGCCGGCCGAAGAAGCCAAGGCCCATGCGCATGAACTTCGGGATGCGCGCGGCCATGTCCTCCCGCGCGGCGTCGCCGCCGAATTCCAGCACGCGCTTGGCCGCCCAGACGCCGAAGGCGAGGTGGCCGAACTCCTCCTTGTGGATGCGCGCGTTGACCCGCGCCCACGGCAGGTAGGAGCAGTCGCGATACTGGCCGAGGAAGGCGACGGCGGCCGGCGTGACCACGGTCGAGAACAGCGCCACGTCGGTCCAGCTGTCGAAGAACCGCTCCCAGTTCTGGCGGCGGAAGCCGTTGATGACGTTGACCTTGCCGGGGTCGGGATTGTCCGGGTGGGCGACCAGTTCCTGCAGCCGCGCGTCCACGTCCACGCCCAGATCCTGCATCAGATTCCAGACGTAATAGGCGTGCCCCATCTCCTCCATGACTTTCTTGGAGAGGCGGTAGGCTTCTTCCGGCCGCGGGGCGAAGCGCATGTTTTCCGCCACGCGCTGGGCGCCGGCGTATTCGGAATCCCCCTGGAACGACATCAGATGCAGCAGCGCCTTCCGATAGTCGTCGGGAAGCAGATCCCCCTTGTCGTAGGTCTTCCACGTCGTGGGCATGTTTCCTCCGTCCTCGCCGGTTCACCCCATCGGCGGCCGCATTTTCGGGCTCGCGGGAGTGTCGACGTTATGACACAAACTGTGTTATTGATTGGACGGTAGTGTATCACATTGACGCTTGTCAAACGGAAATTCGGCGTTCGCTAATGTCAAAACCGGCAAAAAGGAAACGAAATTTCCGTTTTTGTTCATGGGCTTAGAATTGGCTTCCGAAGAACCGCCACGACGTGACCGGTATAGCCAGACAGGACGCATATCCTCTATAAAGTTGGTATCACACCGATGCGCTTAGCCCTGCCCGCCAATCGGAAGAGTTCCTGAGCATGCCCCGTCCGCGCCGCCCCGAAGACCTGGTCGCCCCGCTGATCGAGACCATCGCCCCGCGCGCCAAGTCGCTCATCATCACGGTCTACGGCGACGCGATCCTGCCGCATGGCGGCTCCGCCTGGCTGGGCAGCCTGATCGACCTGATGGCGCATTTCGGGCTCAGCGAGCGCATCGTCCGCACCTCGGTCTTCCGGCTGTGCAAGGACGACTGGCTGACCAACACCCAGATCGGCCGGCGCAGCTTCTACCGCGTCACCGAAAGCGGGCACGAGCGGTTCGCCGCGGCCGAGCGGCGCATCTACGCGCCGCTGGTGCGCGGCTGGGACCGGGGCTGGCACCTGCTGCTGGTGGCGCCCAACGCGCTCGACGTCGAGACGCGCGAGAAGCTGCGGCGGGAGCTGGTCTGGCAAGGTTTCGGCGCCGCCGCCAACAACGTCTTCGCCCACCCCAACTGCGACGAGGCGGCGATGCACCGCCTGCTCGCCGAACTGGGCATCGCCGACAAGGTCGTGCACATGAAGGCGACGCACGACCGGGCGTCCGGCTACGGCCCCTTGCGCGAACTGGTGCGCGGTTTCTGGGACGTGGACCAGCTGGAGCGCGACTACGCCGGCTTCCTGGATCGCTTCCGCCCGGTGTGGCAGGCGCTGGATTCCACCGACTCGCCCGATCCGCGCCTGTGCTGCGTGCTGCGCACGCTGATGATCCACGATTTCCGCCGCATCCTGCTGCGCGACCCGATGCTGCCGCCCGACCTGCTGCCGCCGGACTGGCCGGGGCAGGAGTCGCGCATGCTGACGCGCAACATCTATCGCCTTGTCCGCCAACCGGCGGAATCCTTCCTGATGTCCGCCCTGACCACCGCCAACGGCCCCCTGCCCGAGGCGCAGCCTGCCTTCAACGCCCGCTTCGGCGGCCTGCTGGACGGCGAGCCGGACAACATCCGCGAACTGCCCCAGCGCGGCGCGGTCGGGTAAACCCTTCGAAAAAAGCGATACACCCAACTCCAATTATGGAGATTTTTCGCGTCGCCACGCGCCGCGAAGCGCTCACGCTTGCCTAAATTCAGCGTGATAACAGCAACTTAGAGCAATCTTCACCCCGCCACAAAAGCGATACAAATTCCTGTTGCTGATCGCTAAACACTGTGTCACGTTAATGAACATACGGCGCGCCACTGCCGCGCCCCATGCGCATGAACCGGGCACACAAGAACGAACGGCCCGGCCCGCAAAACCTCAGGAGGAAATGCCGGATGGCCAAGGATTACACCCCGATCGCGAACACCATGGAGTTCCCGCCGGACACGCCGCAGCCCAACGTCTATCCGCTGTCCTGGGAATCCCACACCAAGAAGCTGGAAGAGGTGTGGACCGCGGCACAGCGCGAGAACTGGGACCCGGCCAAGCTTCCGTGGGACAGCTTCGACGTGTCGAAGTATTCGTGGGAAGAGCGCGAGGCGATCGCTTACTGGTGGACGATCCTGTCGGTGTTCGACGCGTCGGCCCCGCCGGTCTTCGCCCACGCCCTGATCAAGACCTACGAGGTCCACGAGGAAGACCCCGTCCGCCGCTGCTTCTTCTCCGTCACCCGTGACGAGCAGAACCACGAGCAGATGTGCGGCATGGCCATCACCAAGCTGCTGGACGCCACCAGCCCGCTGACCTACGTGCCGAAGACGGAACTCGGCAAGCGTCTGCAGCGCAACGCCCACTGGCTCTACTACAACGGCGGCCGCTACTGGGACGGCTACAAGAAGGCGGTGCCGAAGTATTCGCTGGCCGTCCTCTTCAGCTCCTTCCTGATGGGCGAGATCGCGGCGGCGACCATCTTCCACCAGATGGCGGCGGGCTGCACCGAGCCGGTCTTCAAGGAGGCCTTCCGCAACATCGGCCGCGACGAGGGGCGCCACATGGCGATCTGCATGTCGGTGATGGAGCGCGACTATCCGCACCTGGAGGTCGAGGACCGCGCCGTCATCACCAAGCAGATCCGCGCCGGCTACCTGTTCCTGTCGGCCGTGCTGTTCGAGCCGCCGCCGCAGTTCTGGGACCTGCCGGACGACTTCATCGCCACCCAGCGCGAGGCCGAGGAGGTCGCCCGCAAGGCCGGCTTCCACATCCCGACCTACGAGGCGAAGAAGGAGAACTGGCGCAACGCCATGCTGAACCTGAAGGGCGTTCTCGACCGCTACAACATTCCCTTCCCGGCGATCCCCGAGGTCGGCATCACCGGCGAGGAAGTCCGCGACGTCGATATGGACGAGATCATTCCCGTCTTCTGAGCGTTTTTAGAACATCGGCACGAACTGACGTACGGCCGGCAGGGCACCGCCCTCGCCGGCCGGATCTTCCGAATAAGAATCAACCAAGAGCCTATCAACCAAGAGTCTAGGGAGGACTCGTCCGTGAGCCGCATCCGCCTCCATCCCTCGGGCCGCGACGTCGAATGCCGCGAGGGCGAGACCGTGCTTTCGGCGCTGGAGCAGGCCGGCTACGCCCTGCCCAACAACTGCCGCGCCGGGGCCTGCGGGGAATGCAAGGTCAAGGTGCTGAGCGGCCAATTCGACCAGGGCATGGTGCTGGACATGGCGCTGTCCCAGGCCGAGCGGAAGGACGGCTACGGCCTGATGTGCATGGCCAAGCCCATCTCCGAGGAACTGGTCATCGAATACGGCACCGCCGACGCGCAGCCCAAGCTGTTCCCGCCGCGCGAAAACGTGCTGTTCATCGTCACCGACCGCATCCAGCGCACGCCGCGCATCGTGGAGCTTCTGCTGCGCCCGCTGGGCCAGCCGCTGCGCTATTGGCCCGGCCAATACGTGATGCTGGGCGACGAGTCCGCCGGCATCCCGCCGCGCTGCTACTCCATCGCCAACGCGCCGCGCGCCGACGGGGAGATCGCCTTGCAGATCACCCGCGCCGAGGGCGGGGCGACCAGCATGTGGGTTCATGACACGCTGAAGGTCGGGGACATGGTGAAGCTGTCCGGCCCCTACGGCACCTTCATCGGCGATCCGTCGGTGGACACGCCGGTGTTGTGCATGGCGGCCGGCTCCGGCCTCGCGCCCATCCTGGCGCTGGCCGACGCGGCGCTTCGGCGCGGCTACCGCCAGCCGGTGACTCTGCTGTTCTCCGCCTGCACGGCCGACGACGTCTACGACCGCGGCCTGATGGCCTACTGGCAGGCCAAGCACCGGAACTTCAAGTTCCTGACCACGCTGACCCGCGAGCAGAATGACGGCCCCAATAAAGAAGGATTGCGTGGCCGCATCCCGGTTGTCCTGCCCACCCTGTTCAAGGACCTGTCGGCGCACAGCGTGTTCATCGCCGGCAGCCCCGCCTTTGTCGAAGACTGCGCCTACGCCGCCAAGGCGCTGGGCGCACGGGACGAGCTGATCCACAGAGAAGGCTACGTCTCGCAAGCCATCCCGGTGGCCCCGCCAGCCGAGCGGCTTGTGGCCAACGGGTGAAGGGGCGTCCCCTGACGCGGTCGGCCCAGCCGGCCGCACCCCGACAGATCAATGCGACAGCATCGATTGAAAGGGGCGGTCGGCCCACCGCCGACCGGGCAAGGACGCGATAGACCCCACTGAACGCCCGGATCGCAAGGTCCGGGCGCTTTTTTTTGCTCTGCTCCCTGCCCCTCCCCCGACTTTGGCGGGGGAGGGGCAGGGAGGGGGCTCCTCAATGCGCGTCGGCCAGCCCGTAGGGAGCCGGCGCCAGATTCACCACGCGGGAATAGAGCGCCCGTACGCTTTCCTGGGCGTCGTCGCTGAACAGCGGGTCCTTGTTGTCGGCGAAGGCGGCGTTGATCTCCACCCAATCCTCGGGGCGGAGCGCCTGTTTCGCCATGGGCATCACCACGCCCTCTTCCTTTTGCAGATGCCGCAGCTGAAGGCGCCGGTAATCCTCGGCCACAGCGCGGAAGTTCTCAGCACCGCTCGGCTCGCCCGCCCGGTAGGCGTCCAGCGCGGCGCGCAATCCGTTTGTGGCCTTCAGGCACAGGTCGTGCTCGGCTTCCAACTCGTCCAGGATGCCCGCAGCGTCCGGGTCGCGCGCGCGCAACGCCGTGAACAGGAACCGGTCTTCCTTGGGATGATGGTAGGTGTCCGGGAATTGCTGGAGATAGTCCACGATGGCCGTCAGCAGCGGGAAGTCGGGCTCGGCCTCCCGCAGCACGATGTCGAAGATGTTGACCACCCGCATCAGGTTGCGGTGCTCGGTCTTGATGACGTTCAGCGCGTCGGTCATTGGCCCCTCCCTTCAAGAGTCGACCCTCCGTACCGCACCACCTCCTGGTCGATGGCGCCGAAGACGCTGCCGCCGGTCTCGTCGAACAGCTCGATCCGCACGCGGTCGCCGAAGCGCATGAAGGGGGTCTGCGGCTTGCCCGTCTCGATGGTCTCGATCGTGCGGATTTCGGCAAGGCAGGAATAGCCGACACCGCCCTGCCCCACCGGCTTGCCCGGCCCGCCGTCCAGCTTGTTGGACACGGTTCCCGACCCGATGATCGACCCCGCCGCCAGGAAGCGCGTCTTCGCAGCGTGCGCCACCAGCGTCGGGAAGTCGAAGGTCATGTCCACCCCGGCGTTCGGCGTGCCGAACAGTTCCCCGTTCAGGTGGGTGACCAGCGGCCGGTTGACCTTGCCGCCGTCCCAAGCCCCGCCCAACTCGTCCGGCGTCACCGCGACAGGGGAAAAGCTCGACGCGGGCTTGGACTGGAAGAAGCCGAAGCCCTTCGCCAGTTCCGCCGGGATCAGGCTGCGCAAGGACACGTCGTTGACCAGCATCAGCAGCCGGATGTGCCCGCGCGCCGCGTCCGCCGAGACGCCCATCGGCACGTCGTCGGTGATGACGGCGATCTCGGATTCGAAGTCGATGCCGAACGCCTCGTCCGCCACCGGGATCGGGTCGCGCGGACCGAGGAACGCGTCGGAACAGCCCTGGTACATCAGCGGATCGGTCCAGAAGCTCGGAGGCATTTCCGCCCCGCGCGCCTTTCGCACCAACTCCACATGGTTGACGTAAGCCGACCCGTCCGCCCACTGGTAAGCGCGCGGCAGCGGCGAGGCCGCCAGCGCCGGATCGAACGGCTCGTCCGACGCCGCGTCCGCGTTCAACGCGCGATAGGCCTCCTCCAGCTTCGGCGCGACCTCCGCCCAGCCGTCGAGCGCCGCCTGCAAGGTCGGCGCGATGCCGGGGACCGCCCGGCACCGTGTCAGATCCTTCGACACCACCACGAGCGTGCCGTCACGGCCGCCCGCCTTCAGGGTTGCCAGCTTCATGCCGGGTCCTTCCTCCCAATATGTTTTTTCACCACCAAGACACAAAGACACCAAGGGTCCAAAGCTCGTTTAAGCCTGGGATTCTTGGTGTCTCGGTGCCTTGGTGGTGAATCCCTCTCCCGCGATGCCTTACTTCGCCTTCCAGCTGTCGACGTAGCCCGTCCACTCGGTCGCGGCCATGCCCTCGTAGACGTCCAGCGGGTCGCGGGTGTCGAGCATCACGGCGACCTCGTCCGTCTCCTTGCGTTCGAACTTCTGGGCGATCTCGTAGGCCTTCGGGTGCGGCCCGTGCGGGAAGCCCGAGGGGTGATAGGTCACCATCCCCGGATGGATGTTGTCGCGCGAGAAGAACTGGCCGCGGTGATAGAACAGCACCTCGTCGTAGTCCTCGTTGGAATGATAATAGGGCAGCTTCAGCGCCTCCGGATCCGACTCAATCGGACGAGGCACGAAGGTGCAGATCACGAACCGCGCCGACACCCAGGTGCAGTGCGCGCTGGGCGGCAGGTGGTAGCGGTGGCTCATCAGCGGCCGGATGTCGCGCCAGTTGATGCGCACCGGCGCCAGATCGCCGTGCCAGCCCACCGCGTCCAGCGGGTTGAACGGGTAGACCATGGAGCTGACCCGGCCCCGCTTCTTCACGCGCACGACCGTCTCACGCTCGTTCTTCTGGCCCTGGAAAGCGTCGTCCAGCACCGGCACGTCCAGCACCGCCGGGTCAAAGATCGCGTGCGTCCCGACCAGCCCCTTGTGCGGCAGCTGGTAGGCGTCGTTGGTCGCCTCGATCATCAGCGCGGTGACCGGCTCGTCGCTTTCCAGACGCCAGGCGGTGTTGCGCGGCAGCACGACATAGTCGCCCTCGCGCACCTCCAGATGACCGTAGTCGCAGAACAGATGCCCGCCGCCTTGGTGGAAGAACAGCAGGTCGTCGCCGTCGGCGTTGCGCACCAGATGCTCCATCTTCCCCCGGAAGCGCCACATCCGCACCTGCGTCGCCCCGTTGCCCATCAGCCTCACGGCGTTCAGCGGGCAGTCGGAGAATTCCTCCGACCGGTTCAGGTCGAAGGCGCGCGGGCGCAGGTCGCCGTCGAAGCTGGTCCAGCCGGTCGGCGGGTGGGCGTGGTGCATCTGGGTCGCCGGGCCGAAAAAGCCCTCGCGCCCCATCTCGCGCTCATAGGTCCCGGCCGGCAGACGGACGTGGGCCTGACGGGTCGCGGTGCCTTCCACGCGCGGAAACGAGATCCAGTTCTTCATGGCGATCCTCCCAGATCGTTTTGGCCAAGCGATTTTATGATGCGTGTTCGCTGCCCCTCAGTTTAGTTTCATATGAAACAGTTGCAAGCAGAAAATCCTCGCGCAGGATGAGCGGACGCAACCGCAACAAGCGCGACGCCCCATGCCCCAAGCCCGCCGCAAGCGTTCGGAGTCCACGCCCGATGGCGCCACGCTGCACCTGACCCGCTTCCTGCCCTACCGGCTGTCGGTGCTGGCCAACACGGTCAGCCACACGGTGGCGAAGCTGTATGAGAAGCGCTTCGGCATCACGATCCCGGAATGGCGGATCATCGCCGTGCTGGGCGGCGGGGAGACGCTGAGTGCCGGCGAAATCGCCCAGCGCACGGCCATGGACAAGGTGCAGGTCAGCCGCGCCATCAGCCGCATGCTGGATTCCGCCCTGATCCTGCGGGAATCCGGCGACACCGACCGCCGCAAGGCGCTGCTGACCCTGACGCCGAAGGCGCTGGACATCTACACGCAGATCGTGCCCCTGGCGCTCGCCTACGAGGCCCAGCTGACCAGCGCCCTGACGGAGGAGGAAGCGGCCCTGCTCGACCGGCTGCTGAGCAAGATGCAGGCCCAGGCCGACCAGCTGTCCTCCGCGCCGGAACAGCGGCTGCCCAAGACCTGAGGATTTACGCGGTCGGCCGGCGCACGAAGGCCAGCATCAGCCCGAAGCCGATCATCAGGCTGCCGCTCGCCCGATTGAACCAGCGAAAGGCGTTGCCGCCCTTCACCACGGAGCCGAGCCGCGCGCCGATGGCCGCGTAGATCGTCATGGCGACCACCTCCAGCGCCAGGAACGACGCGCCCAGCACCGCGAAGCTCGTCAAGTAGTTCGCCGGATCGATGAACTGCGGGAAGAAGGCGGTGAAGATCAGGATGGCCTTCGGGTTGCCGGCCGCCACCCAGAACTCCTGCAACATCAGGCTCTTCAGCGACAGCGGCGCACCGCCCGCCTCGCTCCCCACCACCGGCGCGCCGGAGCGCAGCAGCTTCACCCCGATCCACACCAGATAGGCCGCACCCAGCCACTTCACGACGGTGAAGACCAGCTCCGACGTCGCCAGCAGCGCGCCCAGCCCCAGCGCCGTGATCAGGATCATCGCCGCGAAGGCCGCCAGCCGCCCGCTCGCCGCGATGGTCGCCCGCACCGCGCCGTCCCGCGCGCCGTTGGTCAGCGACAGCAGGTTGTTCGGCCCGAACGCCATATTCAGCGCGAAACAGGCGGGCAGAAAGACCAGCAGGGTTTCCAACGTCATGCGCCCCTCCACCCGTTTTCGTCAGGCAAAATCCCGGAAGCTGTCCGCCGCCGCGCGGTCGTAGCCGAGGCTGGCTCGCAGAAGCTGCCGCGTGTAGCCCTCCCGCGCCTCGCCCCGACGAAGGGCGGCCACGTCCATCTCCTCGACGACGCGGCCCCGGTTCATCACCGCCAGCCGGTCGCACATCGCCGCGACGACCGCCAGATTGTGGCTGACCAGCACGTAAGTCAACGCGTGCTCTGCCCGCAGCCGCTTCAGCAGGTTCAGGATCTCCGCCTGCACCGACACGTCCAGTGCCGAGGTCGGCTCGTCCAGCAGCAGCACGCGCGGTTCCAGCACCAGGGCGCGGGCGATGGCGACGCGCTGCCGCTGCCCGCCGGAAAGCTGGTGCGGGTAGCGGAAGCGGAACTGCGGCCCCAGGCCCACGTCGCGCAGGACCCGGTCGATCCGCGCGTCGGCATCGCCCAGCCGGTGGATGGCGATGGGCTCGGCCAGGATGCGGTCGATGGTGTGGCGCGGGTGCAGGGAGCCGTAGGGATCCTGGAAGACCATCTGGCAGGTCTTGAAGAAGGCCTTGTCCCGGCGCGGCGCCTGCGCCTTGCCGTCGATGGTGACCGAACCCGTCCAGTCGTGGTTCAGCCCGACCAGCGCGCGCAGCACGGTGGACTTGCCCGACCCGGACTCGCCGACCAGCCCAAAGCTCTCCCCCGGCTTCACGTCGAAAGACACGCCCTGCACGGCCGCCACTGCGTCGGCCCCATGCCCGAAGGTGACGCGGAGATCATCGACGGTGATCATGCGCCATCCTCCAGCCAGGCCGGATCCCGGTTCAGCACCGGCAGCTCCGCCCGCGTGTCGTCCAGGCGCGGCAGGCTGTCGAGCAGGCCGCGCGTGTAGGGATGCCGGGCGTTGTGCAGCTCCGACGCCCGGCAGGTCTCCACCACCCGCCCCGCGTACATGATCAGGATCCGGTCGCAGAAAGACGCCACGAGGTTCAGGTCGTGGCTGATGAAGATCATCCCCATGCCCCGGCTGCTGCACAGCTCGTCCATGATGGCGAGCACCTGCATCTGCACCGTCACGTCGAGCGCGGAGGTCGGCTCGTCCGCGATCAGCAGGTCCGGGTTCGGGATCAGCATCATGGCGATCATGATGCGCTGCCCCATGCCGCCCGACACTTCATGCGGGTAGAGGCCGTAGACCCGCTCCGGATCGCGGATGCGCACGGCCTCCAGCATCTCCAGCGCGCGGCGCTTGGCCTCCGCCTTGCCGGCGTCGGAATGCACCCGGTACGCCTCGGCGATCTGTCGCCCCACGGTCATCACGGGGTTCAGCGAGAATTTCGGGTCCTGCATGACCATGGAGATGCGCCGCCCGCGAATGTCGCGCAGCCGCTTTTCGCCCATCCCCAGCAGATCCTCGCCCTGGAAGCTCAGCCGGTCGGCCGTGACGATCCCCGGCGGCGGTACCAGCCGCAGCACAGCCCGCCCCGTCATCGACTTGCCGGAGCCGGACTCGCCGACGATGCCCAGCTTCTCCCGCCCCACGCTGAAGGACACGCCACGCACCGCCTGCGTCACGCCCGTCCGGGTCGGAAACGAGATGCGGAGGTTCTCGACCTCCAGCAAAGGCGTGTCGCTCATGATGCCTTCGGGTCCAGCACGTCGCGCAGGCCGTCGCCCAGCAGGTTGAAGCCCAGGCTGACCACGAAGATGGCGATGCCGGGCATGGTGGCGACCCACCACTGCTCCAGCACATATTGCCGCCCGGTGGCGATCATCGCGCCCCATTCCGGCGCCGGCGGCTGCGCGCCAAGGCCCAGGAAACCCAGACCCGCCGCCGTCAGAATGATTCCCGCCATGTCCAGCGTCACCCGCACGATCAGCGAGGATGTGCACAGCGGCACCACATGCCCCAGGATGATCCGGACCCGCGAGGCCCCTTGCAGCCGCACCGCACTGATGAAGTCGCTGTTGCGGATGGTGATCGTCTCCGCCCGCGCGATGCGTGCGTAGGGCGGCCAGGAGGTGATCGCGATGGCGATGATCGCGTTCTCGATCCCCGGCCCCAGCGCCGAAACGAAGGCCAGCGCCAAAATCAGCTTCGGGAAGGCCAGGAAGACGTCGGTCACGCGCATCAGCACCGTGTCCACCCATCCACCCAGATAGCCCGCCACCGTCCCGATCAGCAGCCCGGCCACGGGCGCCGTCACCGCGACCAGCGCCACGATCATCAGCGTCAGGCGCGAGCCGTAGAGGATGCGCGACAGGATGTCCCGCCCGAAGGCGTCGGTGCCCAACCAGTGGGCGGCGCTCGGCGGCATCAGCCGGTTCGCCAAATCCTGCGTATAGGGATCGTACGGCGCGATCACCGGCGCCAGCGCCGCCATCAGCACCAGCAGCAGCACAATCCCCAACCCCATCATCGCCAGCCGGTTGCGGGCGAAGGTGAGCCAGCCGATGTAAATCCGCCCCAGCCGCGCCTGCGTGCGCGAGTGCGGCGTCTCGGTCGTAAGCCAGGCGTGCGCCGTGGTCATCGCGCCACCATCATCGTGCTCTGGGATCCAGCAGGCGGTAAAGCAAATCAGAGAGCAGGTTCAGCCCGATGAACACCGCCCCCACCACCAGCGTGCCGCCCAGCACCGCGTTCATGTCGGCGCTCAGCAGCGAGTTGGTGATGTAAAGCCCTAGCCCCGGCCAGGCGAACACCGTCTCGGTCAGCACCGACCCTTCCAGCAGGGACGCGTAGGACAGCGCCACCACCGTGATCAGCGGCACCGCGATGTTGCCCAGCGCATGGCGCCAGATCACGCGGGTTTCGGACATGCCCTTCACGCGGGCGGTCGTGATGTATTCCTGCCGCAGCTGGTCCAGCATGAAACTGCGCGTCATGCGCGCGATGTAGGCGACGCTGTAGTATCCCAGGATGGAGGCCGGCAGCACCAGATGGGCCAGCGCGTTCCAGAACACGTCCGTCTCCCCAGCCAGCAGCGCATCCACCGTGATGATGCCGGTCACCGGCTCCACCAGCCCCTCATAGAAGACGTCCACCCGCCCCGGCCCCGGCGCCCAGTCCAGCCGCGCGTAGAACACCAGCAGAGCCATCAGCCCCAGCCAGAAGATCGGGATGGAATGGCCGATCAGCCCCAGCACGCGGATCACATGGTCCGGCCAGCGCCCCCGGTTCACCGCCGCGACCACTCCCGCCGGCACGCCCAGCGTCACGCCGATGATGATCGCCGCCGTCGCCAGTTCCAGCGTCGCCGGGAAGACGCGGGCGATGTCCTCCAGCACCGGGCGGGAGGTCAGCACCGACTCCCCGAAGTCACCGCGCAGCACATCGCCGACGTAGCGCAGGAACTGCTGCCACAGCGGCAGGTCCAGTCCCAGTTCCTGCCGGATGCGCTGGTAGGTGTCGGCCGACACGCGGTCGCCGACCATGGCGATCACCGGATCGATCGGCACCACCCGCCCGATCAGGAAGGTGACCAGCAGCAGCCCCAGAAAGGTCAGCGCCAGCGTCACCAGCAGGCTCGTTCCGCGCACCACATGGCGGCGGCCCGGAAAGCCCGGACGTTTCAGGATTCCAGCCAAGACACTCTCATGAAATCATCCTCCCCTGCGGGGAGCCTCGCCTTTTCCGTCATCCCCACGAAGGCGGGGATCCAGGGCAACTCGGGAGCGCATTGGAATGCCCTGGATTCCCGCTTTCGCGGGAATGACGGTGAAAAGAACCTTTCATTCCCGCCAGGGGGTAGAAGGGGACGTCTATTTCTTGCTGACCTTCCAATAGTAGTTGCTGTCGAAGCTCGGCCCCCAGACCAGCCCTTCGACGTTCGTCCGCTCCGCGATCACTTCGGTCTGCTGGAACATGATCACGAAGGGGGAGGTGTCCAGCACCTCGCGCTGAAGCTCCTGGTACATGGCGGCGCGCTTGGCGGCGTCGCGCTCCTGCACGGCGGCTTCGGTCTTCTTGGTCAGCTCCGGAATGTCCCAGGCGTTGCGCCAAGTCAGCGGCTTGGCCTTGGCGTCGTCGCGGTTGTCCGGATTGGCGGCGAAGGTGTCGGCGTTGGTGTGCGGGTCCTGGTAGTCCGCGCCCCACTGGTACAGCAGCATATCGTGGTTGCGGGCGCGGTACTTGGTGACGACCTGCTTGCCGTCGGCCGGCAGCAGGTTGATCTTCACGCCGGCCGCCGCCGCGCTGCCCTGGATCGCCTGCGCCATGTCCATGCTGGGCGAGGTGTTGCGCACGTCCATGGTGATGGTGAAGCCGTCCGGATAGCCGGCCGCCTTCAGCAGCTCCTTGGCCTTGGCCGGGTCGTATTTGTACGGGTTCTCCTCCAGCGCGCCCAGGAAGCCCTTCGGCAGGAAGGCCTGATGCACGGTGCCGAGGCCGTTCATGATGGTCTTCGCCATACCGTCGTAATCGACGAGGTACTTCATGGCCTTGCGCACTTCGGGCTTGGCCAGGATCTCGTTCTTCTGGTTCAGGCCGAAGTAGAACAGCGTGCCCTTGGGCGCCTGGACGATGCGGATCTTGTCGTTGCCGCGCAGCGGTTCGAACTGCTCGGGCTTCAGGTTGCGGGCCACGTCCACGTCGCCCTTTTCCAGCAGCAGGCGCTGGGTCGCCGGTTCGGCGATCTGGCGAATCAGCACGCGCTTCACCTTCGGTGCGCCGCCCCAGTAGTTCGCGTTGGCCTCCAGTGACAGAAGTTCGCTCGCCTTCCACTGCTTCAGCACGAAGGGACCGGACCCGGCGGAGTTGGTCTTCAGGAAGGCATTGCCGAAGTCGCCGTTGACCTCCTTGCTCTTGACCAGCTTGCTGTCCACCACGCCGGTCACGTCGGCGGTCATGCAGTACAGCACGAAGGTCGGCGCGTAGGCCTTGTCGGTCTCGAACACCAGCGTGCGCGGATCGGTGGCGCGCACCTTTTGGTCCACGTTCTCCGGGGTCAGGCCGAACTGGGTCAGGATGAAGGCCGGCCCCTTGTTCATCTTCACGGCGCGCTGGAAGGAGTAGGCCACGTCCTCGGCCGTCAGCGGGTTGCCGGAGTGGAACTTGATCCCGTCGCGGATCTTGAAGGTGAAGGTCTTGCCGTCGTCCGACACGGTCCAGCTTTCGGCGACCTGCCCGTCGATCTTGCTGACGTCCTTCACGTCGAAGCGAATCAGCCGGTCATAGACCTGCGCGCCGTACTCCGCGCCCGACAGCTCGAAAATCTCGCCGGGGTCGAGCGTCACGATGTCGTCGAACTGCCAAGCCATCACCAGCGTGTCCTTCGGCGTGTCCGCCAAGGCCGGGGTGGCGGCGCTGCCCAGGATTCCTGTGCCGAGCGCAACAATGGCCGCGCCGACGACGCGGCGAGCGAGCGTGTTCATGGTCTCCGGTCTCCCTGCCGATTTTCTTCGAAGTTCTCGGTCTGAGATTCGAATCATCCGGCGGCGCCGAACAATCTGTCAAGCGGCCGGCGGTCATAAGGGGGTATTGCCGGTGCCGCCGCGCCGTCCAGATCACTCCTACCAGGAGCGGAGGATCCATGAACCAGGACCGCAACCCCGAGAACGGACAGGCAAAGGTACCGAAGCCGCCCAACCGCGAAGACATCGAGAAGATCAGCGAAGCCCAAAAATACATCACCGACGACTGGACCGGCGACGGCCCCACCCCGCCCGACCAGAAGGACGCCGATAAGAAGGACGGTTGAGGCCCGGCCCGCTTCCGCGTAGCGTCCTTCCAGGACCATCCACGGGGACGCCATGATCGGAAACGACGGAAAGCCGGTGTCGAAGGAGGAGCTTCGCAAGCACCTCGCCGCCTACAACACCCAGTCGCGCGGCTCCAAGGAGTTCGCGGCGATTCCCCGCGCGCTGGTCACCATCTGCGACAATCTGAAGGCCGGCAAGACCACCTACGTGAAATGCCACGACGGCCAGCTTCAGCTGTCCCGCCGCAAGGACAACAGTGTCCAAGCAGCGTAGAAAGGGGCCGCCTAGGAATGGGGTTCACCCCACCCGTTCCAGGTGCAGCACCACAGCCGTGTCCAGCCGTCCCAGCCCGACCCGGACGCCGTAGAAGCCCAGCAGCCGCCCGCTGAGCGGCGGGCTTTCCCGCCCCCAGGGCAGGGCGCCGTCGGGCGCGGGCTCCGGAACGCGGACCACGTACGTCCCCTCCGGGTCCAGCCCGGCCAGCCGCACCGCGATGGGCGCCGGCCGGGTGACCAGCCGCGCCACGAGGTACAGCGCCTCGGCGCCGTCCGGCGCGACCACGCCATGCCCCGTCGCCTCCACCCCGTCCAAATCCAGCCGCACCGACCGGCCGCCGTGCAGCAGCGCCCGGTGCCGCTTGTGCAGGGCGATCCAGGCGGCTAGGTCCGCCAGTTCCTCCTGGCTCAGCGCGCGGATGTCCCATTCGACGCCCATGTGCCCGAACAGGGCGACCGCCGCGCGGAAACCCAGATCGTTCCGCCGGCTGGTCACCGTGCAGCGCTCGCGCCCCACATGCGCGCCCATGACCTCCGGCGGGAAGAACAGCGAAAAGCCGCGCTGGATGGACAGCCGGTCGTGCGCGTCGTTGCTGTCGCTGACCCAGACGCGCTCCGTCCGCTCCAGAATGCCCCAGTCGGCCCGCCCGCCGCCCGACGCGCAGGTCTCGATCTCCACGTCGGGGTGGGCGGCCCGCAGCCGGTCGATCAGGCCATACAGCGTCCGCGTGTGCCGCCCATAGGCCGGCTCGCCGCCGACACCCGCCGGGGCGACGTCGCGGTTCATGTCCCACTTCAGGTAGCCGATGTATCCGGGCCGCAGCAGCGCGTCGATCTTGTCGAACAGATAGTCCGCCACCTCCGCCCGCCCGAGGTCGAGCACAAACTGCCGCCACTGCCCCGGCGGCCACCGCTCCGGGTCGGTCGCCTGCGGCAATTCCATCACCCAATCCGGGTGCGCGCGGTAAAGCTCGCTGTTCGGATTGACGTTCTCCGGCTCGACCCACAGGCCGAACTCCATGCCCTTCGCCCGCACGGCCTCGGCGATGGGCGCCAGCCCGTCCGGATATTTCCCCTCGTCCGGCCACCAGTCGCCCAGCCCCGCGCGCTCGTTCACCCGCCCGTGGAACCAGCCGTCGTCGATGACGAAGCGCTCCACCCCGACCTTCGCGGCGCGGTCGATCAGGTCCAGCAGCGCGCCCTTCTCATGCGCGAAGTAGATTGCTTCCCAGATGTTCAGATGCACCGGCCGCGTGCGCAGGGGCTGGCGCGGCAGGATGCGTTGCCGCACATGGGCGTGCGTGCGCGCCATCAGCCCGTTCAGCCCACCCCCATCCACCGCCGCGTAGGCCGGCGGCGTCCGATAGCTCTCCCCCGGACCCAGCACGACCTCGCCCGGATGCAGCAGCTCGCCCAGCTGCACGATCCGCGTGCCGTCCGGGCGGGTCTCCACCAGCAGGCGGTGGTTGCCGCTCCAGCCCAGGTGGAAGCCGTACACCGCCCCGCGCTCCGCGCCAAAGCCGCGCTCGCCCAGCACCACGCCCGGAAAAGCATCGTGGGACGTGCGCCCGCGCCGGTTCTCGCGCAGCAGCACGCCGGCGCCCAGCGCCACCCGCCGCTCCTGAAACTCGCGGATGTAGGCGCCCTCGGAGACCAGCGCCTCGTCCAGGAAAGCCGGCAGCGCGAAGCACAGTGACGCGCACCAGTCCAGCCGGTAGGGTTCGGCGGCCCGGTTGGTTACCTCGGCGCAGGCGCGCAGCACGCCCGTCCCGGCGTCCAGGTCCAAGTCCACGACGACGGCGAGCGACCCGTCCTCGGCCTCGTGCGCGATCCGCGCCCGGCCGGCCGTCGCCTCCACCCCCATGGCGCGCAGCCGGGGCGCCCAGCCCCCGCCGTCATGCCGCCCCGACAGCGCCGGCTGCCCCCAGAAACCCCAACCCGAGGCCGGCAGCAGCGGCGGGAACATCGGCGCGTCAATACCTGATTCGGGAAGGGAGGCGCGCAAGCCTCCCTCGTCCACGCCCTCGGGCAGGGCCGGTCCCCAGTAGAGCAGACGCGCCGTGTCCTCGACGCCCAGCGCGAGGCTGACCCCGCCGCCCCGAAGATGGACCATCCGTTCCGTTGGCCGTGCCGACATCCTGCGCGTCCCCGTGCGTTTGCCCGTTGGCGGCTTTGTAGCACAGTCCCCTCCCCCGTGCGGAGCATGGGGGAGGGTCAGGGTGGGGGCCCGCCGGCCGGCGCTTTCACACCCCCTTGCGGGCGATGCGCAGCGCCTCCTTCAGCACCTCCATGTCGCCGATGTGGTTCGCCAGCAGCAGCACCAGCTTGGCATTGACCATGTTGCTCTGCTCGGCGCTCAGGTCGCGATGCGTGTCGATCAGCGCCTCGTAGAAATCGTCCGGATTCGCAAGCCGGTTCTCGGTCACGAGCGTGGCCATGACTATGTCCTCCCCACTATTTTCTTACAGACCGACAGCGCGGTTCAGCGCACCGGCCAGCTTGTCGGCATCGAAATTCCGCCAGCGCCCGGCCACATGCTGGTCGGGACGGATCAGGTACAGCGTGCCCGGCGTGGCGTCGTACCGCTCCTCGAAGCGGCCGTTCACGTCCACCAGTTCGTTCGGCAGAGCCTCGCGGCGCCGGCTGGTGACGGCGTGCCACGCGAACGGCACCGCCCCCTTCGCCAGCCCGTCAAGCCGCTCCGCCACCTCGGCCGGCACCGCGTCGCCTCCGGCGTAGTAGAGCGCCACGAAACCGCCGCCCAGCTTGTCCATCAGCCAGCCGGCCTGTCCCTGCGCCTCCACCGGAGCGTCGGTCGCGGGCGCGCCCGGCACCATCTTGCCCTCGAACCGGTCGCCGTCCGGCGTGTTCAGACGGCTGTCCACATAGGTCGTCGGCGTAGACAGGCGGCCGGAGTTCACCAGCGACCGCGCGAAGGGCTGCTCGCCCGCCAGATTCAGCACGGCGTCCCGGAAGGTCCGGCTGACCTCGCTCTTAGGCGTGATGAAATCCGTGGACCGCGTCGAGTTCAGCAGGTTCTCCTTCGCCGCCGCGACGCGCTCGTCAGAATAGGTGTCCAGCAGGCTGTCCGGCGCCACGCCGTCCATCACCAGCTTCAGCTTCCACACCAGATTGTCGGCGTCCGGCACGCCGGAGTTGGCGCCGCGCGCGCCGAAGGGCGAGACCTGATGCGCGCTGTCGCCCGCGAAGAAAACGCGGCCCTTGCGGAAATTCTCCAGGCGCCGGCACTGGAAGGTGTAGACCGACACCCACTCCAGCTCGAACTCTGTGTCCTCGCCCAGCATGGCCTTCAGGCGGGGGATGACCCGCTCGGGCTTCTTCTCCTCCTCCGGATCGGCGCCCCAGCCCAGTTGGAAGTCGATGCGCCAGACGTTGTCCGCCTGCATGTGCAGCAGGGTGGATTGCTTCTGGTGGAAGGGCGGGTCGAACCAGAACCAGCGTTCCGCCGGGAAGTCGGCCTTCATCACCACGTCGGCGATCAGGAAGCGGTCCTGGAACACCTCGCCCACGAACTCCAGGTCCAGCATCTTGCGGATCGAGGACTTGGCGCCGTCGCAGGCGATCACCCAATCGGCCTCCAGCGCGTAGACGCCGTCCGGGGTCTCGACCTGAAGCACCACATGGTCGTCCTGCTGCTTGACCGACAGCACGCGCGACTTCCAGCGCAGATCGACCCGCTCCGTCTTCTTCGCGTCGGTGATCAGGTATTCTTCCAGATAATATTGCTGGAGGTTGATAAAGGCCGGGATCTTATGGTCCGGTTCCGGCAGCAGGTCGAACTGGTAGACTTGGCTGTCGCCGTGGAAGACCTTGCCGATCTTCCAGATCACGCCCTTGTCGATCATCTTTTGGGCGGAACCCATCCGGTCCCACACCTCCAGCGCCCGCTTGGCGTAGCAGACCGCACGGCTGCCGATGCTGACCGTGTCGTCGTCGTCCAGCACGACCACCGGCACCCCCTTCTGGGCGAGGTCGATGGCGGCGGTCATGCCGACCGGCCCGGCCCCGACCACCACGACGGGGTGGCGCTTGACGGTCCCGGTGCGCTGTTCCTCCGACGGCGTGTAGGCGAATTTCGGGTAGCTGTAGGTCGAGTGCATGGTGCGTTTCCCCCGAAGTCTCTTTATTTGTTTCTGATGATACAGTTTCAAATGATACTTTTCAAACGGAAAGACCTGCATTGAGAAGGGCCATTGCCCCCTCCCTCCCCGGCGGAGCGGGAAAGGAGGGGGCACCTGGGTGCTACCCTTTCGGCCGCAGATCCCGCACGCGCTTCGCCTTGCCCTGCGAGCGCTCGATCGCGCCGGGATCAACCACCTCGACCGCTGTAGTGATGCCAATCAGTGACTTGATGCGGTGCTGCAAGTGCTTGCCGAACGCCTTGCGGTCGCCGCCGGCGTGGCTCGGCTCCGCCTCGACCCGAACCGCCAGATTGTCCATGTGCCCGTCGCGCGACACGACCAGCTCATAGTGGGGCGCGAACATCGGTTCCTTGCAGATCAGCTCCTCGATCTGCGTCGGGAAGACGTTGACGCCGCGGATGATGAGCATGTCGTCCGACCGGCCGGTGATCTTGTCGATGCGCCGCATGCTGCGCGACGTGGGCGGCAGCAGCCGCGTCAGGTCGCGCGTGCGGTAGCGGATCATCGGCAGGCCTTCCTTGGTCAGCGTCGTGAAGACCAGTTCGCCATACTCGCCGTCCGGCAGAACCTCGCCCGTCTCCGGGTTGATGATCTCCGGATAGAAATGATCCTCCCAGATGACCGGGCCGTCCTTGGTCTCCACGCACTCGCTGGCGACGCCCGGCCCCATGATCTCCGACAGGCCGTAAATATCGACCGCGTCGATGCCGAACTTCTGCTCGATCTCCGCCCGCATGGCGTTGGTCCAGGGCTCGGCGCCGAAGATGCCGACGCGCAACGCCGTCTGCCACGTCTTCATGCCCTGGCGTTCCATCTCCTCCGCGATGTTCAGCATGTAGGAGGGGGTGACCATGATGATGTTGGGCTCGAAGTCGCGGATCAGCTGCACCTGCCGCTCCGTCTGTCCGCCGCCCATGGGAATGACGGTGCAGCCCAGCCGCTCCGCCCCGTAATGGGCGCCGAGACCGCCGGTGAACAGCCCGTAGCCGTAGGACACATGCACCCGGTCGCCGCGCCGCCCGCCGGCCGCCCGGATGGAGCGGGCGACCAGATCGGCCCAGTTGTGGATGTCGGCGTCGGTGTAGCCGACCACCGTCGGCTTGCCGGTCGTGCCGCTGGAGGCGTGCAGGCGCACCAGCTCCGTCATCGGCACGGCGAACAGGCCGAACGGGTAGGTCTGGCGCAGGTCCTCCTTCACCGTGAAGGGAAACAGCGCCAGGTCCTTCAGCTCCTTGAAGTCGGCCGGGGTGACGCCCTTCTTCTGGCACTTGGCCCGGAAATGCGCGACGTTGGCGTAGGTGTGCTGCAGCGACCATTTCAGCCGCGAGATCTGCATGGCCGTGATCTCGTCCCGGCTGGCCGTCTCGTAATGGTCAAGTTCGTGCTGCAGCGGCGTGTTCAGCATCAACATGGCGTTTCTCTCCCGAAGCTGCGTTCCGGACCGGTTTTTGTTTTGTTGGTCCCGCAAATTGATATGCCCGCAAATTGATATGGGTGTGCGGTCAGTCGCGCTCCAGCATCAACGCGATGCCCTGCCCCACCCCGATGCACATGGTACAGAGCGCGCGGCGCGCCTTGCGAGCCTCCAATTCGACCAGGGCCGTTCCGGCCAGCCGGGCGCCCGACGCCCCCAGCGGGTGGCCGAGCGCGATGGCCCCGCCGTTGGGATTCACATGCTCCGCGTCGTCCGGCAGGCCGAGCATCCGCAGCACCGCCAGCGCCTGCGCCGCGAAGGCCTCGTTCAGCTCGACGACATCGACGTCGCCGATGGGCAGCCCCAGCCGTTCCAGAAGCTTCCGCGTCGCCGGGGCCGGTCCGATGCCCATGACGCGCGGCGGCACGCCCGCCGTGGCGAGCCCGGTGACCCGCGCGCGCGGTGTCAGCCCGTATTTCCGAACCGCCGCCTCCGACGCCACCAGCAGCGCCCCCGCCCCGTCATTGACGCCCGAGGCGTTGCCTGCGGTCACCGACCCGCCTTCCTTCTTGAACGGCGTCCCCAGCTTCGCCAGAGCCTCCAGCGTCGTGTCGGGGCGCAGGTGTTCATCCTTGTCGATGACCTTCGGATCGCCCTTCCTCTGCGGGATCAGCACCGGCACGATCTCTTGCGCCAGCCGCCCGGATTCCTGCGCCCGCGCCGCCCGCTGCTGGCTGCGCAACGCGAAGGCGTCCTGATCCGCCCGGTTGACGTCGTAATCGGCCGCGACGTTCTCCGCCGTCTCCGGCATCGAATCGATCCCGTAGGCCGCCTTCATCTTCGGGTTCACGAAGCGCCAGCCGATGGTCGTGTCGAACGTCTGCGCCTCGCGGGAAAAGGCGCTGTCGGCCTTGCCCATCACGAAGGGCGCGCGGGTCATGCTTTCCACCCCGCCCGCGATGATCAGGTCCGCCTCGCCGGCCTTGACGGCGCGCGCCGCCATGCCCAGCGCGTCCAGCCCCGACCCGCACAGCCGGTTCACGGTCGTCCCCGGCACCTCCACCGGCAGCCCCGCCAGCAGCGCGGCCATGCGCGCGACGTTGCGGTTGTCCTCGCCGGCCTGATTGGCGCAGCCGAGGATCACGTCGTCCACGGCGGCCCAATCCACGCCTGCGTTGCGCTCCATCAAGGCCTTGATCGGCACGGCGGCCAGATCGTCCGCCCGCACCGGCGCGAGCCCCCCGCCATAGCGCCCGAACGGCGTGCGAACCGCGTCGCAGAGGTAGGCTTCGGTCATCTCACTCCCCCCGATCTTCTTATTAGAGGCTCACAACCTCGCCCTGGATGCGCATGGACTGGCCACGGAAGATGCCGATGACGGCGCCCTCCTGGTTGGTCACAGTTGTGTCATAGACGCCGGCCCGGCCGCGCTTGTGCACCTCGCGGCATTCCGCCGTCAGCACGTCGCCCAGCTTCGCCGGGGCCGGGAACACGATGTTGCAGGCGGCGGCCACCGTGACTTCGTTGCCGGCGTTGCAGGCGTAAGCGAAGGCCGTGTCGGCCAGCGTGAAGGTCATGCCGCCGTGACAGATGTCGTGGCCGTTCACCATGTCCTTGCGCACGGTCATGGTCATGCGGGCATAGCCCGGCGCGATCTCCACCAGCTCGATCCCATGGGCGATGGCGCAATGGTCGCGCTCGTACATGCCCCGCCCGACCGCCTCGGCGATGGCCTGCGCCCTGTTCGTCTCAGTCATGAAAGAAGGTTCCTCCCCAAACTTTGCGGCGCAGCAGCGCCGAGGCGCGGTAGCGGTCCTCGCCATAGGTGCGGTTGAGCGCGTCCAGCACGTCGACCACGAGGTCGAGCCCGATGGTCTCCGCCCAGGCCAGCGGCCCCAGCGGATAGTTCACCCCCTTGGTCATCGCGGTATCGACGTCGGCCGCGCTGGCGACACCCTGAAGCACCGCGTCCGCCGCCTCGTTCGCCAGCATGGCGACGGTGCGCATGACCAGCAGCCCCGGCAGGTCGTCCAGCACGGACACGCGCTTGCCCAGCGCCTGGAACAGCCCCGCCGCCTTCGCGATGGATCCGCGCGCCGCCCCGTCCGCCGCCGCGATGGCGATGCGGGTCGCCCCCGCATAGTCCCGCGCCAGATCGAACAGGACCACGTCCCCCCGCCCGATTTCCGCCGCGTGCTGGGTGGCGCTGCGCCCGTCGGTCAGGGTCAGGGTCACCCCGTCCACCACCAGCCGCCCGATGCGGTTGCGCCCGAACGGACGGGTCGGCAGCGGCCCCGGCAGCTTCTCCACCGTGATGCCCGCCTCGCGGATCACCTCCACCAGCCCATGCGCCGGCCCGAGATGCCCTTCCACCGACACCACCGAGGGCCGGGGGGCGTCCGGCGCATCCTTGGCCAGCGCCTTCTCCACCCCCGCCCCGTAGTCGTAGAAGCCGCGCCCGGTCTTTCGCCCCAGCCGTCCCGCCTCCACCAACTCCTGCTGAATCAGCGAGGGCTGGAAGCGCGGATCGCCGAAATAGGCCGCGTGCACCGACCGCGTGACCGCGAAGTTCACGTCGTGGCCGATCAGGTCCATCAACTCGAACGGCCCCATGCGGAAACCGCCGCATTCGCGCATCACGGCATCGAGCGTCGCCGGGTCCCCCGCCTGCTCCTGCAAGGCCCGCAAGCCCTCGGCGTAGAAGGGCCGCGCCACCCGGTTGACAATGAAGCCCGGCGTGGAGCGCGCGTGCACCGGGCTTTTCCCCCAGGTCTTCGCCGTGGCGAACAGCGTCTCCGCCACCGCCCGGTCCGTCGCCAGCCCGCTGATGATCTCCACCAGGGCCATCAGCGGCGCGGGATTGAAGAAGTGCAGCCCCGCGAACCGCTCCGGCCGCTTCAGCGGCGCCGCAATCGCCGTCACCGGCAAGGAGGAGGTGTTGGTGGCGAGGATCGCGTCCTCTCCCACGATCCCTTCCAGGTCCCGGAACAGCCCGCGCTTGACCTCCAGGTCTTCAACGATGGCCTCGACGACCAGCGCCGACGGGGCCAGCGCCGCCAGCCCGCCCACCGGCTCCAGCCGCCCGAGCAGGGCAACCCGGTCCTCCTCGCGCATCTTGTCCTTGGCGACCAGCTTGGCGAGCGCGTCGGCGATGCCGTCCACCGCCTTGGCCGCCGCCCCCTCCCGCGCGTCGAACAGCAGCACCGTATGCCCGGCGCTGGCCGCCACCTGCGCGATGCCGGCACCCATGGCGCCGCAGCCGACCACGGCCACGGTCGCCGAACGATCCAAACCGGCCATCACTTGCCCTCGAATCGGGGCGCCCGCTTCTCCAGGAAGGCGGCGACGCCCTCGCGGTAATCGGCCGTGCGGCCAGCGGCGCGCTGAAGATCGCGCTCCAGGTCCAGCTGCTCGTCCAACGTGTTGGTGGTGGAGGCGTAGATGGCTTTCTTGATGAGGGCCAGGCCCTTGGTCGGCTGGGTCGCCAGCTGCCGGGCCAGCGCCGACGCGGTCGGCATCAGCTCCGCGTCATCGACCGCCTTGTAGATCATGCCGAGCCGCTCGGCCTCCTCGGCCGTCACCTTCTCGCCCAGCATGGCCAGAGCCATCGCCCGCTGCGTACCGATCAGCTTCGGCAGGAACCACGTCCCGCCCGAATCGGGCACCAGCCCCAGCTTGCAGAAGGCCTGGATGAAGCTCGCCGAACGCCCCGCCAGCACGAGGTCGCAGGCGAAGGCGATGTTCGCCCCGGCCCCCGCCGCCACGCCGTTGACCGCCGCGATCACCGGCATGTCCAGCGCGCGCAGCGTGCGGACCAGCGGGTTGTAGTTCGTCTCGATGGACTGGCCGAGATCCGGCATCTCCTGCCCCGGCGCCACCGCCCGGTCGGACAGATCCTGCCCCGCGCAGAAGCCGCGCCCCGCGCCGGTCAGCAGCAGACAGCGCACGGATTCGTCTTCCTTCACGCGGAACAGCGCGTCGCGCACCTCCGCGTGCATGTCGCTGGTGAAGCTGTTGAGCTTGTCCGGCCGGTTCAGCGTCAGCGTCGCCACGCCGTCCGCCACCTCGAACAGGATGCTGGCGTAGCTCATCGGCGGACTCCCGCCGTGAAGAGGTGCGTTTCCATTCCCTAGTCGTCCCTTTGTTGGGGCCGTTCTTGCCGTATCGATATGATACAGTTTGATGCGCGTTATGCGCTTGCATGTAATATGTCATCGGCGGCGCGCGGTGGGCAAGCGGGAAAAAGCTTTCCCTCCACCCCCACCCGTTGGGGCAGGGCCAAAGGGATACAGAACCACGGACATACTCCAAAAATCGGTATCACTATTCGTCGGCCCTGGTGTAAGGTCCGGCCATGGCTGAGATCCTGATCGTCGTCGGCTCGGAATCCGGAAACGCCCGTCTCGTCGCCGAATGCGTGCGCGACGCGTTGGCGCGCGCCGGCCACGGCGCCACGCTCTCCACCGACCAGGACTGCGCCGACCTGCGGTTGTCGGAGCGCGACCTGCTGCTGGTCTGCACTTCGACCCACGGCTATGGCGACTGGCCGGACAACATCGCCCCCTTTGCCCGCAGCCTGGACGCGACCCGGCCCGACCTCAGCCACCTGCGCTACGGCGTCATCGCGCTGGGCGACCGCACCTATCACGACACCTTCTGCCTCGCCGGCCGCCGCCTGGACGAGGCGTTGCGCCGCCTGGGCGCCACACGCCTGGGTGAGCGCCTGGAGATCGACGCCTGCGAACAGCCGCTGCCCGACGAGGACGCGCTGGCTTGGCTCAAAAACTGGACCGCCTTTCTGAACGCGGCCCACCACAACGAAAACAACCAATACGAAGAAACCCGGAGGAGACGCCTGTCATGACCACCCCGCAAGAGCTGTTCGAGCGCCACCGCGCCACCCTGGATCAGGCCGTTGCCGCCTCGCGCCAGCGCGGCTACTGGTCGCCCTTCGCCGAGATGCCGAGCCCCCGCGCCTATGGCGAAACCGCCGCCGCGGACGGCGAGACCGCCTTCAAGGCCCGCCTGAACAAGCTGTTCCCGCTGGACCAGCCCGCCGGCAGCGGCTTCGTGGGCGCCGAACGCTCGCCCTTCGGATTCGACCTTGGCGTGACCTACCCGAAGCCCGACCTGGACGCCCTGCTCTCCGCCGCGAAGGCCGCCATGCCCGGCTGGCGCAAGGCCGGCCCGGATGGCCGCGCCGGGGTCTGCGTGGAAATCCTGACGCGCCTGAACAAGCGCAGCTTCGAGATCGCCAACGCGGTCCAGCACACCACCGGCCAGGCCTTCATGATGGCCTTCCAGGCCGGCGGCCCGCACGCTCAGGACCGGGGCCTTGAAGCCGTCACCTACGGCTGGAAGGCAATGACCGATCAGGTCCCCTCCGCCCGCTGGGAAAAGCCGCAGGGCAAGAACCCGCCGCTGGTCATGGACAAGGTCTTCGAGGTCGTGCCGCGCGGCGTCGCGGTGATGATCGGCTGCGCCACCTTCCCGACCTGGAACGGCTATCCGGGCCTGTTCGCCAGCCTCGTCACCGGCAACCCCGTGATCGTGAAGCCGCACCCGGCGGGCATCCTCCCGCTCGCCATCACCGTGGAGGTCTGCCGCGAAGTCCTCAAGGAAGCCGGCCTCGACCCCAACCTCGTCACCCTCGCCGCCGACAGCGCCGACGCGCCGATCACCAAGGAACTCGCCACCCGGCCGGAGGTCGCGCTGATCGACTTCACCGGCTCCAGCGAGTTCGGCAATTGGCTGGAACAGAACGCCCGCCAAGCCCAGGTCTTCACCGAGAAGGCCGGCGTGAACACGGTCGTCATCGACTCGACCGACGACCCGAAGGGCATGGCGCGCAACCTCGCCTTCTCGCTGTCGCTCTATTCCGGCCAGATGTGCACGACCCCGCAGGCGATCTTCGTGCCGAAGGACGGCATCAAGGCCGGCGGCGAGCAGCTCAGCTTCGATCAGGTCGTCCAGGCCATCGCCGGCGCCACCGACAAGTTCCTGTCCGATGCCGAGCGCGCTGTCGAGGTGCTGGGCGCCATCCAGTCCGACGCCACCCTGAAGCGCCTTGAGGACGCCCACAGCCTCGGCACCGTGGCGCTGGCCTCCCGCAAGGTGGACCACCCCAAGTTCGCCGACGCCCGCGTCCACACCCCCGTCATCCTCGTCCTCGACGCCCAGGACGAGGCGAAGTACGGGCACGAGTGGTTCGGCCCCATCTCCATGATCGTGAAGGTGGACAACACCGAAGACGCACTGACCCGCGCCACCGCCCTCGCCCGCGGCAAGGGTGCCCTGACGGCCGCCCTCTACAGCACCGACCAGACCACCATCGCCAAGGCCCAGGACGCCTTCACCGAAGCCGGTGTCGCCCTGTCCGTCAACCTGACCGGCGGCGTTTTCGTCAACCAGTCGGCGGCCTTCAGCGACTTCCACGGCACCGGCGCCAACCCGGCCTGCAACGCGGCGCTCTGCGACCTCGCCTTCGTGGCGAGCCGCTTCCGCGTCGTCCAGACCCGCGTTCCGGTCGCCGCCTGAAGGAGGGAACATGACGGGCCTGCGTCCGAAGGTCTACGCCATCGACGGCGTGGTGCCGGTGGTCCACCCGACCGCCTTCGTGCATCCCTCCGCCGTTCTGATCGGCGACGTGATCGTGGGGGCCGGCTGCTACGTCGGCCCCTGCGCGTCCCTGCGTGGCGACTTCGGCCGCATCATCCTGGAGGAGGGCAGCAACGTGCAGGACAACTGCACGCTCCACGCCTTCCCCGGCCATGACGCGGTGGTCGAGGTGGACGGGCACGTCGGCCACGGCGCGGTCCTGCACGGCTGCGTCGTGAAGCGCGGTGCGCTGGTCGGCATGAACGTGGTGGTCATGGACGGCGCGGTGATCGGCGAGGAGGCCATCGTCGCCGCCATGGCCTTCGTGAAGGCCGGCTTCGCGGTGCCCCCGCGCACTCTCGTCGCCGGTCTCCCCGCCAAGGTGATCCGCGAGCTGCGCGAGGACGAGATCGCCTGGAAGGCCGAAGGCACGGCCGAGTACCAGCGCCTGACCGCCCGCTCCCTCGCCACCATGGTGGAATGCGATCCCCTGACCGAGGAAGAACCCAACCGCCCGCGCGTCGAGGGCGGGGACAGCCAGCCGCTGTACAAGGTGAAGTCATAGGCTCCGATTGCCCCCCATGCTGCGCATGGGTCCCCTCCCTCCCCTGCGAAGCGGGGGAGGGTTAGGGAGGGGGCAATACTCTACGGCAGCCGCACCACGCTCAGCTTGTCCGCGCGCCCCTTTGCTTCCGCCTTGTGGTTCGCAATCACCGCGTTGATGGCGTCCGGGGTCAGCCGATGCGGCCCCGGCGCAATCACCACGGCCACCCCGCTCGCCGACAGAAGCGGGAACTCCCGCAGGCTGCCGTAGCGGTCCTTCGCCAGGAACTGCCCGGCCTCGCGCGTCTCCGGGTCGTACAGGCTCTCGGCATCCGACCGGAACAGCGCAACCAACTCCGCCAGCCGCTTCAGCGTCTCGTCTTCCCCGGCCCCGCTGACCGCCAGGAAGAAGTCGTCGCCGCCGATGTGCCCCGCGAACGCATCCGCACCGCTCGCCCCTCCGGATGTCCCTCCAGACGCCCAAGCCTTCAGCCGCTCGCTGAACATTAAGATCGCCCGATCGCCCTGCCGGAAACCGAAGTTGTCGTTGAACGGCTTGAAGTTGTCGAAGTCCAGATAGGCCAGCATGTGCCGCCGCCCCTGGTCCTCCAGCGCGCGTTCGATGTGGCGGACGATGGCGGCGTTGCCGGGCAGCCGGGTCAGCGGGTTCTGGTCCGCCGCCATGGCGAGGTTGCGCTCGTGCACCAGCCGGATCAGCGCGCCGCTGGACAGGAAGCCGACATACTCCCCGCCCTCGATGATGATGATCCCGTCGCTGGACTCTTCGGCCGAAAAGGCCTCGATCACCTGATCCAGCGGCGTGGAGATGTCGCAGACCGGGCTTTTGACGACCAGCTCCATCAGCGTGTCGCCAAGCCCCCGATTCCTCAGCAACTCTCCCCCGAAGCGCGAATAGACGAAGCGCTTCAGATCGCGCTCCCGGATCAGCCCCAGCGGGCGGCGCTGGTGGTCCACGACGGGCGCGATGGTCGAGGCGTTGTCACCCCGGAAATACTCCAGCAAGTCCGTCTTCGGCGACTCCACCGGCAGCGGAGCGAGCCGCTCGATCACCTCCGACAGGCGGCGGTGCGCCTCGCTCGGCTTGCGGCGGTCCTTGCGGTTCAGAGCCTCCACGCGCGGAAAGCTCTCCGGCACCAGCCGGAAACCCAGGCTCGGCCGGCAGATCAGATAGCCCTGCGCGAAGTCGCAGCCCAAATCGCGGCAGGTGTGGAATTCCGTCTCGGTCTCCACCCCTTCCACGATGATGAGGATGCCGAGCGCGTGGGCGTAGCTGACCAGCGAATTGGCGATGGCCCGCTTGCGCATGTCCTGGTCGATGCCGGACACAAAATAGCGGTCGATCTTCACATAGTCCGGCTTCGATTCATGCAGCAGCCGCAGCCCCGCGAAGCCGACCCCGAAATCGTCCAGGGCGACGCCCACCCCCGCCTGCCGATACGCCTCGATGGCCTGCTCGACGCTGTTGTCCGGCTGCAACTCCCGCCGTTCGGAGATTTCCAGATTGACGCTCAGCCGCCGATCTCCCGCCGCCCGCCCATCCAGCCAGGGCGACCCCGGCATCCCGACCAACCGTGCGTCGATATTCAGGAACAGCTTGGCCCCCTGCCAACCCTCCAGCGCGCGGTAGGCCTCCACCGCCTTGGCGTGCAGGGCGCATTCCACCTCGGCCAGCACGCCCTGCACGCAAGCCGCATCCAGCAGGTCGTTCGCCCCGGCGAAGGGCGTGCGCTCGAACCCGCGCAGCAGCGCCTCCACCCCATGGCAGCGGCCGGTGCGCATCTGCACGATGGGCTGGAACGCGTAATCCAGAACCGACAGCGTCGCGCGCCAATCGGCGGGCAGGGCGGCCTCCGGCGCGCACCCCGGCGGGACAGCGCGACGCTCCACCTCCGTTATCTGCCCCTCCGTCATCTGTGGCGAGAGCCAATTCATGGGACGCGGACCGACTGTTGCGGCACCCCGTTCGGGCGCAACCCTGTGTGTAGCAGATCATTTTTTCCGTTTCGTGACTCCCCTCCGCTTTTCAGCGGATCTCCAGAGGGACCCAAACCGGTTCTCGTCCCCGGCCGCCCTTTTGCGTTATACGGGTGGGCTTCAGCGGAACGAGGACAGCAGAGCATGAAGGTCGGCATCGACATGGGACGGACGACGGCGGGCACTCCGGCGACGCTCGACCTTGAGGAGCTGCTGGCGACCCGCCTGCTGGTGCAGGGCAATTCCGGTTCCGGCAAGTCGCACCTGCTGCGCCGCCTGATCGAGCAGAGCGCCCAGTGGGTCCAGCAGGCGATCATCGACCCGGAAGGCGACTTCGTCACGCTGGCGGAGCGCTTCGGCCACATCGTCGTGGACGCCTCCGAACACACAGAGGCCGCCCTGCAGAGCGTCGCCGCCCGTGTGCGCCAGCACCGCGTCTCCGTGGTCCTGAACCTGGAAGGGCTGGACTCGGAAATGCAAATGCGCCACGCCGCCGCCTTCCTCGGCGGGCTGTTCGACGCCGACCGCGATTTCTGGTACCCGATGCTGGTGGTGGTGGACGAGGCGCAGCTGTTCGCCCCCTCGGCCGCCGGCGAGGTGTCGGACGAGGCACGCAAGGTCTCCCTCGGCGCTATGACCAACCTGATGTGCCGAGGCCGCAAGCGCGGCCTCGCCGGGGTAATCGCGACTCAGCGCCTCGCTAAGCTCGCCAAGAACGTGGCGGCGGAGGCGTCCAACTTCCTGATGGGCCGCACCTTCCTCGACATCGACATGGCCCGCGCCGCCGACCTTCTGGGCATGGAGCGCCGGCAGGCCGAGATGTTCCGCGACCTGGAGCGCGGCCACTTCATCGCCCTCGGCCCCGCGCTCTCCCGCCGTCCGCTCCCCCTGCGCATTGGCGCCGTGGAGACCCAGGGGCGCACCGGCAGCCCGTCCCTGATGCCGCTGCCCGCCACGCCGGTCGAGGACGCGCGCGAGCTGATCTTCAAGCATGGCGAGCCGGAGCCTCCGCGCTACCCGGTGCGCCGCCCTTCGGCCTCGGCCAGCGCCGACCTGCTGGCGCAACTCTCGCGCCCACGCCCGGTCATCACCCCCGCCACCACCGACGACCCCGTCTCCGAGGATCCCGCCGAGGAGCCGGAAACTCCGGAACAGGCCGCCGAGCGCCACGCCGCCTACGACGAGGTTCTGCGCGAGGTGCTGGCCGACCCGGAGGCGCCCTACCGCTCCATCGCCGTCCTCTATCAGGATTTCCTGGTCCGCTGCCGCAACCGCGAGATCCGTGGCGAACTCCTCGAACTGCCGGCCTTCCGCCGCAAGCTGGCCGCCGCCCGCGCCGGTGCCGGCCAGACGGAGGAGGAAAACCCCGCCTGGACCAAGGCGACGGAAGTTGCGGCCACCCTGCCCGAGGACATTCAGGTCGTCTTCCTGATGCTGGCGCGCGCCGCGCTCGACCATCTGCCCTGCCCGTCCGACGCCGATGTGGCGCGGGCCTGCGGCAGCCGTTCGCGCGGCCGGGCGCGGCGCCTGCTGACCTACATGGAGCAGCGCGGCTTCATCGCCACGCGCAGCGGCCTCGGCAACACGCGCGCCATCTCTCTGCCGGCGCTCGGCTGGGAAACCGCGCTCGGCGATCCCAACGCCGACGAAAGCCCGGAGGGCGACAACCTCTTCGCCGTGGCGTGAGCGAAGAGGTCATCCTCGCCGTGACACCGCGTTGAGGATGCGTCCGGACAAACGCCTTCGCGCGCCGGACCCGATGCCCCGGCGCGTTCCTATGAAAACGTTCGAAAGATTTTGTTTGTGTTGCGCCCGCGCGAAGGGGCCTTGGAGCCGGGCTCTGCTGGCCGGGCTTTATACGCTCTGCTCGTTGGGTTTGGCTTGGTGTGCGTCGTGGCGACCTGGCGGCGACCTACTCTCCCACGTCTTAAGACGCAGTACCATCGGCGCTGAGGCGTTTCACGGCCGAGTTCGGAATGGGAT
>NZ_JAGINQ010000007.1 GCF_017876165.1 Azospirillum soli | reverse complement strand
CCAGATCGCCGTCCGTTTGGCCCGCCGACTGCCAAGATGCCCGTGCTGCCTTCAGGCCTGCCCTCTTCAGAAACCAAACTTATGACACAGTAGTAATAACAGGGAGGGGACAAACCCCATGAGCAGCACGACGAAAGCCGTCCCGCCTTTCCATCTCGCTTTCCCGGTCCGCGACAAGGAGGAGGCGCGCGCCTTCTACGCCGGCGTGCTCGGCTGCGGGGTGGGGCGGGAGTCCGACCGCTGGATCGACTTCGACCTCTACGGCCATCAGGTGGTGGCCCATGTGACGGAGGACGCCGGGACCAGGGCCACCAACCCCGTGGACGGCGAGGAGGTTCCCGCCAGCCACTTCGGTGTGATCCTGAACTGGGACGACTGGCACGCGCTGGCCGACAAACTGAGGGCGGCCGGCATCAAGTTCCTGATCGAGCCGCAAATCCGTTTCAAGGGGCAGGTCGGCGAGCAGGCGACCATGTTCTTCCTCGATCCCAGCGGCAACGCCCTGGAGTTCAAGAGCTTCCAGGACATGAACCAGATCTTCGCGCGCTGATCCGAACGCCTGTTCAAGGACGCGGCCGTTCCTCATGCGGAACGGCCGCGCCGCCTGATATCTGCACAACGGCTGTGCGCCTTTGATGCCCTCACATCTGTCCCGAATTGGTGTAGCTGTCAGGGCGTTGATCCCCCACCAATCAGGGATAAGAGACGTGAAGCTTTATATGAAGCCGGGCGCCTGCTCGCTGTCGCCGCACATCGTGATGCGCGAAGCCGGGTTGCCGGCGGATCTCGTGAAGGTCGATCTGGCCGCCAAGAAGACCGAGGACGGCGGCGACTTCCTGGCCGTGAACCCGAAAGGACAGGTGCCGACGCTGGCGCTCGACGAAGGCGGCATCCTCACGGAGGGGCCGGTCATCGTCCAGTACATCGCCGACCGCGCGCCGGACTCCGGGCTGCTTCCGCCGGCCGGGTCGCTCGATCGGTACCGCGTTCAGGAGTGGCTGAACTTCGTGTCGAGCGAGCTGCACAAGACTTTCAGCCCGCTGTTCCGGCCGACCACGCCGGAGGAGTTCAAGGTCATCGTCAAGCAGACCCTCGCCGCCAAGTTCGCGGTCCTCGACCGGGCTCTGGACGGCAAGGCCTATCTGATGGGCGACCGTTTCACGGTGGCCGACGCCTATTGCTTCACGGTGCTGCGCTGGGCGAAGCCGATGGGCATCGACCTCGCGACTTGGCCGAACCTCACCGCCTACATGGCGCGTGTGGCCGACCGTCCCGCCGTCTCGGCGGCGCTGACCGCCGAAGGGCTGGCGTAACATCAAAAAAGCCCCTCTTCCACGCGGGAGAGGGGCCTTTCAAAGCAGCCTTACGCCGCCGACCGCTTGTTGCCGCCATGCGCGTTCCCGTGCGGGGCCGGGCGGCGGTCGTGGCGGTTCATCTTCAGCGGCTGGTCGCCACCGCCGGTGCTCTGCGGCTTGGCCCCCTGGGGCTTCGAGGCTTGCGGCTTTCCGCCCTGAGGCTTCCCGCCACCCTGCTGCGGCTTGCCACCCTGCGGCTTGCCGCTCTGCTGGGCCTTCGGCCCCTGCTGCTGCGCTCGGCCCTGACCCTGACTCTGGCGCTGCGGCTTCGGAGCGGGCTTGGGCGGCTTCTTCGTGGAGGCGTGCAGCGCCGCCACGACGGCGGCGTGGTAGGCGTGGTCCGTGTCGGCCGGGATCGGCTGGCGGATCGTCTTCTCGATGTCCTTCAGGTAGGCCACCTCCTCCGCGTCGCAGAAAGAGACGGCGCTGCCGTCGGTGCCGGCGCGCGCGGTGCGGCCGATGCGGTGGACGTAGCTTTCCGGCTCGTTCGGCAGGTCGAAGTTGATGACGTGCGTGATGCCGTCGATGTCGATGCCGCGCGCCGCGATGTCGGTCGCCACCAGCGCCTTCAGGTCGCCGCTGCGGAAGGCTTCCAGCGCGCGGACGCGGGCCGACTGCGACTTGTCGCCGTGGATGGCGTCGGCGGGGACGCCGGCCTTCTTCAGATGCTCGGCGATGCGGTCGGCGCCGTGCTTGGTGCGGGCGAACACGATGGTCCGCTCCATGACCGTGTCCTGCAGCAGGTCGGCCAGAAGGCGGCGCTTGTCAGCGCGCTCCACGAACAACACGCGCTGGGCGATGCGCTCCACCGTGGTGGACTGCGGCGTCACCTCGACGCGCTCGGCGTCGGTCAGGATGCTGTTGGCAAGCTCGGCCACCGCGTCCGGCATGGTGGCGGAGAACAGCAGCGTCTGGCGCTGCGTCGGCAGGGCGGCGACCACCTTCCGCACGTCGCGGATGAAGCCCATGTCGAGCATGCGGTCGGCCTCGTCCAGCACGAACAGCTCGATGTGGTCGAGGCGGCACTGGTTCTGCGCCATCAGGTCGAGCAGGCGGCCGGGGGTGGCCACCAGCACCTCGGTGCCGCGGGCCAGCGCCGCGACCTGCGGGCTCTGGCCGACGCCGCCGTGGATCACCGTGCTGCGGATCGGCAGGTGCCGCCCGTAGGTCTTGAAGCTGTCGCCGATCTGCAGGGCCAATTCGCGCGTCGGCGTCAGGATCAGTGCGCGCGGCGCCTTCGCCGGAACGCGGCGCTTGGCTTCATAAAGGCGCTGGAGGATCGGCAGGGTGAAGGCCGCCGTCTTGCCGGTGCCGGTCTGGGCAAGGCCCAGAACGTCGCGTCCTTGCAGCAGCAGCGGGATGGTGCCGGCCTGAATCGGCGTGGCGGTCTGGTAGCCCTCCTCCGCAACGGCGCGCAGAAGGGGCTCGATCAGGCCGAGGCCGGTGAATTCGGTCATGCGGGGTTTTGTCCTGGTCACGTGAAAAGGGGCTGCGCTTTTCCATGTCCCATGGACGGGCGCGGCCGGGCTCGGGGGCGCTCCGCCGCAGGCGTGCGCGGAGCCATCAATTCACCGTGGGAAATGGCCCCAAAGAAAATCGACCGGGCACACATAGGGCGTGCGGCGGCCTTTGGCAAGGAAACAAGCCTGTAACAAGGGTGGGGAGACCGGAAATGTCCCGCGCCCGCCCCCTTCCGGCCGAAGGGGGCGGCTGGGAACGCTGCTTCAGCGCTTTTCGATGACGCCGCAGGCCACGCGGTCGCCCGAATTGCCGGCCGGCTCGCTGACGTAATCGTCCTGGTTGGCGTGGACGACGAAGGACGTGCCGCCCGGCTTGAACAGGCTGGCCTGCCCCTCGCCCAGCGTCACCTGATGGGTGATCGTCTCGAAGCCGCCCTTGCCCGATTCGTTGACCAGAAAGTTCGGCAGGTCGCCGGCGTGCATGGGGGCCGCGTCGATGCCGTGCTGCCCGCCGCTGGGGTTGAAGTGGCCGCCCGCCGCCGCGAAGTTGGGCGAGCAGGCGCCGTTCTCGTGGATATGGACGGCGTGCCAGCCGGGCTTCAGCCCGTCGAGTTCGCCGTGGATCAGCACGCCTTGCGGGAACTGCGTCAGGGTGACGGTGCCCAGAGCCTTGCCCTGCGCGTCGCTGATCGCGGCCCGCGCCTGCGGCTGGCCCGGCTGCTGCGCCGATGCCGAACCCTGGAATGCGGCCATGGCGAGAATGGCCGCGACGGCGGCGGCCGGAATGGTACGTCTCATGTTTTTTCCCTCCCAAGTTCAGGCTGATGCGCGAGACGACGCGCCCGGTGCAAAAATTGGGGGCAAGCAACGGGTTGGTGTCAACGCACGCTTTCGGCCAAGTGCGGCATTTCGCCGCGTAAAGGTCACGCTGGGATTGCGAACGATTTTCAGTATTATGTCCCCACCGCGTGTATGGCGAAGGTGACGGTGGGATGAAGTCGCGGCTGGAAGCGTTGTGCCTGGAAAAGGGTTTGAAGATGACCGGCCAGCGCCGGGTCATCTCGCAGGTTCTGTCGGAATCCGACGACCATCCGGACGTGGAGGAGGTCCACCGCCGCGCGGTGCTGATCGACCCGCGAATCTCCATCGCCACGGTCTACCGAACCATGCGCCTTCTGGAAGACGCGCAGGTGATCGAGAAGGTGGACCTCGGCGACGGCCGCGCCCGGTACGAGGAGGCGTCGGCCGACCACCACCATCACCTGATCGACACCCGCAGCGGCCGGATCATCGAATTCGCCAGCCCCGAGTTGGAGGCGCTGAAGGAACGCATCGCCCGCGAGCTGGGCTTCCGCATCGTCGGTCACCGGCTGGAAATCTACGGCGTTCCGCTGAACGAAGAGGATGAGCGTCAATGAGCGGCACGCGGATGATCGCGCTCGATTCGTTCCCGCCGGAGCCGGTGGGCTGCCGCGACGCGGTGCAGCGCTGCTACAACGGCCTGTGCAGCTGCGGCCAGCCGGAACGCTACGCTCTGGAGGCGGCGGTGACCGTCTACCGCTACCACAACCCGGACTGCTCGGCCTTCCAGGCGGAAACCGTCGTCAGCCAGTGGGTCGCCGGCGCGCTCCGGCATTGAGGCCTGAACGTTACCGTCGGCCGCGCTTGGTCAGCGTTTCCGGCGCGAACTCCTCCGGCTTCATCGGCGTGCCGAAGGCCGGGGGCTTCAGCAGGTTGTCCACGCCGCTGATGACATAGCGGTCGCCCGCAAGGTCGTAGGTGATTTCAATCGCCGGGTAGAAGACCGGGATGCGCGGGTCGGTGATGCCGTGCACCTCCGAATAGCGGACCAGTTCCCCCTTGGCGTTGTAATGGTCGGCCATCACGATCTGCCAGGAATCCTCGTCCAGGTAGTAGGTGCGCTCCGGCAGGGCGTGGCGGTAGCCGGGCTTGACCTTCGCCTCCACCACCCAGACGCGGTGCATCTCATAGCGCAGAAACTGCGGGTTCGGGTGGTTCGGCCACAGGAAGTCGACCGGGGCCAGACTGGGCGTGTTCATCCGGTAGGCGTTGTAGGGCACGTACATCTCGCGCCGCGACACCAGCGTGAAGTCGAACCGGTCCAGCGGTCCGCTGAACATGTCCAGCATGTCGGCCGTGCGGATGCCGCCGGTCGCCGGGTCCGGCGTGTCGTAGGCGAAGTCGGGCGCACGCACGCCCTTGCCGGTCTCGCCCGCCCGGAACCACGCGGAAAAGCCCGACTGGATCGGGTTCAGCGTCCCGTGCAGCAGCAGGGTCGCGCCGGGAACGCCCTTCGGCGACAGCGCCGTGCGCCGGTAGAAGGCCGGGCGCCCCTCCTGCCCGGCGGCGTAGGTCGACAACCGGTCCTCGCGGTACAGCGTCTGCGGCAACTCGCCGGTCTGGGTGGGCAGGATGGTGGCGCTGGTGCGGCTGACCGTCTCGCCGCGCCAACGCAGGATGTGGTTCCACATCGCCTGCACGCCGTTGGCCGGGAGCGGGAAGGGAACGCCGATCTTCGCCCCGCTCAGCGCCAACCCGTTTTCCCCCAGCTTGGCGCGCGTGGCGTTCTCCAGCGTCTCGTCATAGACGCGCTGCGGAAAGGCGGCGCTGCGCCGGGTCGGGAACAGCGGGATTTCGAAGGAGGTCGGGTGCTTTTGCAACAGGGCCTGGAGCCCTGCCGACAGCCGCAGCTTGTAGCGGTCGATGTCCGCCGGGCCCACCGTGAACCAGCGCCCGTCCTCGTCGTACGGGTCGGGGACATGCCGCCCCGCCGCATGATCCTTGGGCGCCTGCGTCAGCCCGCCGGTCCAGGCCGGGATCGCCCGCGTCCTGTTGCCCGCCCGCACCGCGCCGTAGGGCGTCAGTTCGATCCCCAGCGCGGGCACCGGCGCCTCCTCGGCAGCGGCGGGGGCGGCGGCCGGAAGGGAGAGCATCAGAAGAAGGGTGGCGAGCAGGCGTTTCATCGCCCGCAAGATACCTCAATCGAAGGCGTGCGGCATCACCCGCCGTACGCGCCCTCGTCCACGTAATGCGGTTCGGGGCGCAGGTGCAAATCCTCGAAATGGACCAGCACGGGGTCGCCCAGCGGCACCGGCTGGCCGTGGCGCCAGGTCCATTCGCCCCGGTCGCAGTCCTCCGCCCGCACATAGCCGTTGATGTAGAGCCGCCGGTCGCGCGTCGAGCGGTTGGCCGCCGAGCCGTGGATCATGTAGGGGTGCCACAGCCCCACGTCGCCCGGCTCCATCGTGAAATCGACCAGCTTGGCCGGGTCCAGCCCGTGCCGCTCCAACGCCTCCTCGGCGATGCCGGTGCCTAGAATGCTGCCGCGCGGTGTCAGCGCGAGGTCGCCCAGTCGATGGCTGCCGGGATAAAGCCGCATCGCCCCGCTTTCCGCCGTGTGGGGATCCACGGCAATGCCGGTCTGCACATAGGATTCCCCCAGGTTCCGGTAGGCCTCGCGCGGGCGGCGGAAGCGGCTGTCCTGGTGGAAGGCGTAGTCGCCGGCCGCCGCGCCCGGCGGCTTCCAGTGCATCTGGTTGATGATCTGCTTCACGTCGTTGCCGATCAGCGGCTCGATGATTTCCAGCATCCGCCGGTCCTGCCGGACGCCGTTCAGCACCCCGTCGCCATAGGACGGCCACTGCACCATCCGCACCGTGCGGCCGATGGCCGGGTCGTCGGCGACGCGGACGTGGAAGTTGCCGTGGCGGAAGCTGCGCGGGTGCGTCAGCCCCGCCTCGTACTGCCGGTCGAAGGCGGCGGCGATCTCCGCCACCTCGTCGGCGGAGAACACGCCGCGCACCACGACGAAGCCGTCGCGGAGGTAGGCATCCCGGATGTCGGAAGCGGACGGCAGGGGCATGATCGGCGTCTCACGCGGGAGGACACAGGCGCCCATCTTTCGCCTTCCAACGTTCCGGTGCAACCCCGCCGGGTGTGATAAGGCCTCCCAATTCGGCGGATCTCAAAAGGACCGGACAAACCGCTCCACATCCTTCAGCGCCTCGTCCGCCATCGTGGCCAGCGCGGTCAGGCGGGGCCAAGCCGCGCCTTCGCCGACCGCCCGCTCCAACTCCTGCGCGGCGCGTGCCAGCGGCGCGGCCCCGGCGTTGCGCGAGCAGCCCTTCAAATTGTGCGCGCAGCCGCGCACCCGCGTGGCGTCCTGGGCGGCGACGGCGGAGGCCAGTTCGCCCATGATGCTGCGGCAGACGGTGGCGAAATCGCCCAGCAGCTCCTCGATCAGCGCGCGGTCGTCGCCGCACAGCTGGCGCAGCGCGGTGAGATCGACGGCCGGCGGCTCATCCGAAACGGTGAAGGAAACGGTTGCCGCCTTCGCCCCGGCCGCTTTCGTCTCGGCCCCTTTCGTCTCCATCGCGGCCGGCATGTGACGGGCCAGCGCCGCCGCCAGCTGCGTGAGGTCGAGCGGCTTGCTGAGCACGGCGTCCATGCCGGCGGCGAGGTAGCGTTCCACGTCGCCCGGCGCCGCGTTGGCGGTGATCGCGATGATCGGCAGCCGTTCCCCGCCGTCTCTCTCCGCCGTGCGGATGCGGCGGGTCAGCTCGAACCCGTCCACCTCCGGCATCTGGATGTCGGTCAGCAGCAGCGCGTAGCGTTTTTCGCGCATTGCGGCCAGCGCCTCGGCGCCGCCGTTCGTCAGCTCCGCCGTGTAGCCCAGCGAATTGAGCTGCATCTGAACGACCTTGCGGTTGATCGGGTTGTCCTCCGCCACCAGGATCAGGCGGCCTTGGGCGTCCTTTGGCGTCGGTGTGGGGGACGGGGCGGCAGGGCGGGGCGGCGCCGGGCTGGCGGCCGGCTTCGGTTCGGGTGCGCTTGGGGGGGAGGGGGGCGCGGCGCCATGGACGGCGTCCGGGCCAACCATGTCCGGAGCGGCGCGCCCAGCGGCGGCGGCGACCGCGCGGATCAGCGCCGACCGCCGCACCGGGCGGCTGACCGGGATCGGCCCTTGCGGCAGGCGGGGGGCGCCGGTGGCCGGGTCGTACAGCAGCACGGTGGGCATCCGCGGTTCGCCGATGCGGCGGCCCAGCATCTGGGGAGCGGCGGCGGCGACCGGGGTGTGCAGCAGCTCGTCCACCACCACGACGTCCAGGGGGCGCCCGGCCGCGCACGCGTGGTGCGCCTGCCCGGCCAGTTCGTCCGGATCGCCGCCTGGCACGACGCGGGCGCCGGCCGTTTCCAGGTAGCAGGCGACGAAGCTGCGCTCCATCTCCTCCGGCAGGCCCAGAAGGATGGTCAGGCCCGTCAGGTCGGGATCGACCGGCGCCGGCGCGCAGGGCGACGTCACCGCGCTCAGCGTCAGGTTGACCCAGAAGGTGGATCCCGTTCCCGGCGCGCTGTCCACCCCGATCTCACCGCCCATCAGCGTGACCAGCCGGCGGCAGATCGACAGGCCCAACCCCGTCCCGCCGAACCGCCGGGTGGTGGAGCTTTCCGCCTGGGAAAAGGGCTGGAACAGCCGCTTGCGGGCCGCTTCGGAAATGCCGATTCCGCTGTCCGACACCTCGATCCGCAGCCGCGCCCAGCCGTCGCCCGGCGAGGTCAGCGCCGCCCGCACGACGATGCGGCCTGCCTCGGTGAACTTGATTGCGTTGCCGCCCAGGTTGAACAGGATCTGGCGCAGCCGCACCGGATCGCCGACGAGGTCGTGCGGGATCGCCGGGTCCACGTAGGTCAGCAGCGACAGCCCCTTGCCGCGCGCCGCCGGGGCCAGCGTCTCCGCCACGCTCTCGATCAGCGCGGGGATGGAGACCGGCACCTGCTCCAGGTCCATCTTGCCGGCCTCGATCTTCGAGAAGTCGAGGATGTCGTCGATGATGCGCAGAAGCGAGGTCGCCGACTCCCGCATCGTCGCTACCGTGTCCAGCTGCTGCGCGTCGAGCTGCGTGCGCTCCAGCAGCTCCAGCATGCCCAGAACGCCGTTCATGGGCGTGCGGATCTCGTGGCTCATGGTGGCGAGGAAGGCCGACTTGGCGGAGGTCGCCTGCTCGGCCTGTTCCTTGGCGGCCTCCATCTGGCGCTCGGCCAGCTTGCGCCGGGTGATGTCGTAGATCCAGGCCAGATAGACCGGCTGCCCGTCCAGCACCGTCGGATCGACCGACACCAGCGCCCAGAAGGTGGACCCGTCGGCCCGGCGCAGCCGCGCCTCCGCGTCGCGCAACGGGCGGCGGAAACAGGTCCAGTGGGCGTCCGTCTCCTCCTCACCCTCGTCTTCCGCTTCGACGAACAGGTCGCCGATGGCGCCCCTGGTCAGCCGGTCCTTCGAGACGCCCAGCAGGGCGACCAGCCGGTCGTTGCACATGACGATGCCGCCGTCCTCGCCGTAGGCGCAGACGCCCACGGGGCTCGACTCCAGGATCGCCCGTACCTGCTCGCGGCTTTCGCTCAGCTCACGCGTGCGCTCGGCCACCTTGGTTTCGATGGACAGGATGTAGTCGTAGGCGCGCAGCGCCGCGATCACCGCGGTGAACAGCCCCTCGGCCGACAGCTCGGCCTTCGATTTGTAATCGTTGATGTCGTAATCGACGATCACGTCGCGCTGCGGCGCTTGGCCCGGCTGGCCGGTGCGCAGGATGATGCGCAGGTCGCGGTTGCCCAGCTCGTCGCGGATCCAGTGGACCAGCCTTAGCCCCGCGTCGTCCGACTCCATGACCACGTCCAGCAGGACGACGGCGATGTCGCGCCGCCGCGACAGGATTGCCCGCGCCTCGTCCGCCGTGAAGGCGCTGACGAGGTCGAGCGGGCGGCCCTGGAACGCCACGTCGGCCAGCAGCAGGCTGGTCATGGAATGGACGTCCTCCTCGTCGTCCACCACCAGGATGGTCCAGGGCAGGGAAGCGGACGGGTAGGGCCGCGCCGTGTCGCCCTCTTCCTCGGCGAACAGGATCTCGTCGTCGATGTCGAGCAAAGGGGGGGCCATAAAAAGGGGGGCGTCGATCATGCTGCTACCGTTCCTGCGGCGTCGCCGGACTCGTTTTCAGGCACCGCCATGCGGGGCGCGGATTTCGGGATGCGCAGGACAAAGGTGGTCCCGCTTTGCGGTGTGCTGTCGACCGAGATTCGCCCGCCGAGCGATTGCGTCACCAGGTTGAAGACGATGTGCAGGCCAAGGCCGCTGCCGCCGGTGCCGCGCTTCGTCGTGAAGAAGGGCTCGAACACCTTCGGCAGGTTGTCGGGCGGGATGCCGGACCCGTCGTCGCTGAAGCGGACTTCCACCTCGTCGTCGGGCAGTTCCCCGGCCTCCACCACCATGTGCCCTTCGGCCCGGTCGGCGAAGGCGTGGGTCTGCGCGTTGATGACGAGGTTGGTGATGATCTGGCTGAGCGCGCCGGGGTAGCTGTCCATGGTGATCCCCTCCGCGCAGCGGATGCTGACCTTGTGCGGGCTCTTGCGCAGGCGCGGTCCCAGCGAGGTGATGATCTCCTCCAGATAGGCTGAGAGGTCGAAGCGGCGGCGCTCCTGGCTGGTCTGGTCCACGGCGACGCGCTTGAAGCTCTGGATCAGCTCGGCCGCGCGGGTCAGGTTCTGCTGGATCAGGCGCGACGACTCGCCCGCCGCCGCGACGTAGGCGGCAAGGTCGGACTTCTTCATGCTGCCCCGCTCGAACGCCTCGGTCAGCGCCTTGGTCTTGGACGCGAGGTGGGTGGAGCAGCCATAGGCGATGCCGACCGGCGTGTTGATCTCGTGCGCGACGCCGGCGACCAGCAGCGCCAGCGAGGCCATCTTCTCCGCCTGGACGAGGCTGTTCTGGGTTTCCTTCAGGTCGGCGTAGGCGGTCTCCAGCGCCTCCATGGCGTGGAAGATCTCCTCGGCGGAGCGGGCCTCGATGGTGACGTCGGTGAAGGTGCGCACGAAGCCGCCTTCCGGCAGCGGGTTGGAGCGCACCTCGATGATCGTGCCGTCCGGGCGCCGCCGCTTGAAGGTGAAGGGCTGGTCCGGGATGACCGACACCTGCTCCAGCTCCAGGTCCGGGTCGATGCTGAACTCCTCAAGCCCGCCGTTGGCGCGCTGCATCCGCACGATGTCGGGGAACAGCGGGTTGCCGGCCAGGAAGCCGGGCGGCACGCCCAGCAGCTCGGCCGCCCGGCGGTTCGACTTCACCACCCGCAGATTGCGGTCCACCATGATGATGCCCTGGTCGGTGTTGTCGAGCGTGATCTGCAGCACGTTGCGCTCGCGCGCCAGATCCTGCTCGGTCTGCACGCGTTCGGTCACGTCCGACATGGTGCCGGTCAGGCGCAGCGCCACGCCGTCGGCGTCGCGCAGCGCGGTCGCCCGATCCTCGATCCAGGCCCAGCGGCCGTCGCGCCGCCGCATCCGGTAGACCGAGCTGTAGGCCATCTCCCGGTCGCGCACGCGGCGGCGGGATTCGGCGACGACGCGGCGAATCTCGTCCGGGTGGATCAGCGCCTCCCAGGTCTCGGCGGTCATCGCCAGTTCGTCCGGCCCGTAGCCGAGCAGTGCGGGAAACTCCTTCGACCACCAGTATTGCTTGGTGCGCAGGTCATAGTCCCACACCGAGGAGCGCGTCGCCGCGATGGCCAGCCCCAGCCGTTCCTCGCTCTGGCGCAGCGCCGCCTCCTCGCGGTCCAGTCGGGCCAGCATGCCGTTGTAGGCGGCGATGACCCGGCCCAGCTCGTCGGTCGAGGACCAGCGGACCGGGTGGCGTACATGCTCCTGCTCGGCCGCACGGATCGACTCGACCAGCCGGCCGAGCGGCACGCCGATGGTCAGCCGGTGCGCGGTCAGCGCCGTCACCACCGTGCCGATCAGCAGCAGGAGCAGCAGCCACAGCGTGCTGACCACTTCGTCCCGGATCTGCTCGTCCACGGAGGCGTGGGTGAAGTACAGAGTGATGGAGCCGAGCCGCCGGTTCTGCACCTGGATGGCCCGCCGCGCGCTCTCGTATTCGGCGAAGGGGCGGCAGTCCGGACCGGGCCAGGCGAATTGGCCGCCGGCCAGCTCGTCCGCCACCTCGATGCACAACAGCTCGCGGTTGACCGAGATGGCCTGGATGATGTTGCGGATGGCCGGCACGTCCACGGTCCACAGGCTGGACGACAGGGCGACCGCGTTGATCTCGGCGATCGCCTCGATCTTGCCGCGCAGGCTCCCGCGCAATTCGTTGTACTTGCCGTAGAAGAAGATCGTCGAGAAGCCCACCGTCGTCAGCGTCAGGATCGGAATCAGGATCAGCAGGAACCGGGCCGACACCGTCGGCACTTTCCTCCAGGCCTGTTCGATCACGTTCATGGAAGGCCGATCCGCCGACGCTGCACATCCCGCTATGCGGTTGTACTCCCTTCCGCCGAGGCGCGTCCATGGCGCATTGCACGCCATGGTGCAGTCAATTTTGTGGCGAACGCGCGATGTGCGCGGCATCGTGCTTGAGTATGGCGGTATGGTTGCACTACTGTTCCGGCGGTGCCGCCGAAGCGTTAAGTGCGGCGCCCGGCAACAGCGAGGACGTGATGGAGTTTCAAGAGCGCACCACCCCGGACGCGATCACCGTGCAGATCAGCGGCCGGTGGGAGTTCACCGACCATGACTGTCTTGCCGATCTGGTCGCGCTGATGGCGCAGCCGGAAACCCGGCGCTTCGTGCTCGACCTGTCCGATCTGCAATTCATCGATTCCGCCGGGCTCGGCATGCTCCTGATTTTGCAGGACGAGACGGAGACGCGGAACATCGGGTTCGTCGTCCGCAAACCGCAGGGCGACGTGAAGAACTCCATCGAGTTGGCCAGGATCGGTGATATCATCAACATTGAATATTGAGCCGCCCCCGGACGGGGCTGCTCCCGTCGGTGCGCGGGCCTTCTGCCTGGTGCGCGACCGCGTGCCGGCGGATGTCGCCGCGCGCGCGGCGGCGCGTTTCGGCCTGCCGCGCGAGGGGGCGGGCGCCTCGCCCATCGCGGCGGCCATCCTTCTGGCCGGTGCCGACCGCGACGGCGTCCGCTACGCGCTGGACCAGAACGCCTTCTTCACCGTCGAGCTGACCGAGGACGAGGAGCGCGCCGGCGACCTTCAGGGGGACTGGCTGGGCGCGCCGCCGGTCGAGCACGGCTTCTATCTGTCCCTGACCACCGGCAGCGCCTACGGCCTGCAATGCGCGGTCCTGGTCTGCGACGAGCTGGCCCGGCGCGGCGTGCTCGGCCCGGAGCGGCGCGGCTCCATCGAGCTGTGCCTGCACGAGGCCATCGCCAACGCGCTGGTGCACGGCAATCTGGGCATCGCCAGCTCCGCCAAGGACCAGCCGGAGGGCTACCGGGTCTTCAGCCGCATGGTTCAGGAACGGCTGGGCGACCTTGCGGTGCGCGGGCGGCGGCTCGACGTCTTCGCGCGCTGGGGCGGCGGCCCGGGTGGTGGCCTTTCTATCGCCGTGGTGGACCAGGGCGGCGGCTTCGACACCGCGTCCCTGCCGGCGGAGACCGGGGGCAGTGCGCGCTCGGGCCGAGGCTTCGTCTTCATGCGAACCTTGGCCAAGCGGGTCAGCGTGACCGACGGCGGACGCTGCACCGTCCTGCATTTCGACCTGTGACGGGCGGCCCATGGGCATATCGCTCTCCGGCAGCCGGGTCCTCATCGTCGACGACAACGAGTTCAACCGCAAATCGCTGGGGCTGGTGATCCGCCGCGCCGGCCTGACGCAGATCGACTACGCCGAGAACGGCGTGGAGGGGCTGCGCAAGGTGGAGAGCTTCCGGCCGGACCTCGTCCTGCTCGACGTGAACATGCCGGTCATGGACGGGCTGGAGATGTGCCGCGAGCTGCGCCGCAACGCCACGCACGAGGAGTTGCCGATCCTGTTCCAGACCGCGCTGGACAGCGACGAGGAGCAGGTGCGCTGCTTCGAGGCGGGCGGCAGCGACTTCATCTCCAAGCCGATCAAGCCCGGCGAGTGCGTGGCCCGCGTCCGCCACCAGCTGGAAAAGCGCAAGCTGTTCACCGACCTCGCCAGTTTCCGCGAGCGCGTGGAGCGGGAGCTGAAGCACGCCCAGGACATGCAGCTCTCCCTGCTGCCCGAGCCCAAGCGGCTGGCGGCCATCGCCGACCGCTACGGCCTCATTCTCGACGCCCATTTCGAAACGTCGTCGGAACTGGGCGGCGATTTCTGGAACCTGTTCCCGCTGGACGACGGCCGGGTGGCCTTCCTGATCGTCGATTTCGCCGGGCACGGCATCACGGCGGCGATCAACACCTTCCGCCTGCACACGCTGATCGACCGCTTTCCCATGCAGGACGTGACGCCGTCCGCATGGCTGGAGCAGCTGAACGGGGCGCTGAAGGACGTGCTGCCGGTCGGGCAGTTCGCCACGGCCTTCTTCGGCATCCTCGACCTGCACACCGACACGCTGACCTACGCCGCCGCCGGGGCGCCCAATCCGGTGCTGGGGGTGGGGGGCGACATGAGGCTGCTGGATTCGGCGGGGCTGGTGCTCGGCGCCTCGCGCCGGGCGCGCTATGAGAACCGCAGCTTCCGCCTGCCGCGCGGCGGTTTCCTGTTCCTCTACAGCGACGCCCTGATCGAATGCCGGGGCGAGGAGCACGGCCCCATCGGCCAGCAGGCGGTCCCGGATTTCCTGCGCGAGGCGCTGGCGATCAATCGGTCCCAGCCCTTGCGCCCGCTGCTCGACCGCTTCTACGCCCGCACCACGCAACCGCTCCGCGACGACCTGACCGCCGTGTGGATTGCTCGGAGAGCGTGACGCTTACGCCTGCGTCTCCGAGGTCGCGGCGCGGCGGCGCATCCACATCAGGCTCTTGCGGGCGAAGAACAGCAGGCCGATGCAGGCGGCAATCAGCACCAGGATCTTAGGGCCGTTCTCGCCGATGGCGGCGGCGGCCTCGCCGAACAGGTAGCCGGCTCCGGCGAAGCTCCAGGCCCAGATGCCGGCGGCGATGAAGTTCCAGAACAGGAAACGGCTCCACGGCATGCGCGAGGTGCCGATGGCGACCGAGGCGATGTTGCGGATGCCGTAGAGGAACCGGAACACCAGGATGAAGCCGACGCCGTACTTCTCAAGCCATTCCAGGATGCGGGCGGCGCGGGTCTCCGCGGAGGGGAAGCGGGCCAGCGCCTTGCCCCCCCACTTGCGGCCCAGCCAGAACCACAGCTGGTCACCGAGGAAGCTGCCGATCCAGACGGATCCAACCAGCCAGTACAGGTTGATGATGCCGATCTGGGCACCCATGCCGCCGAAAATGACGAACGTTTCGCCCTCGAAGAACGCCCACAAGAAAGCAATGGGGTAGAAGGCGTCGCCCCATTCCTGCAACCAGGTGATCCAGTCCAATGCCCCCTCCGGGAGGTCGCTGCGCCTGCGTTCAACCCGGCTTTGGCTTACGGCGGGCTGTGGGACACATCATTGCACATTCGGGCATGTCTTGTCGCGTGAAGTTTCCCGTACAAAAGTTAGACGAGCACCCCGAAATTGGAATCAACCGTCCTCCCCCGACAGTTCTCCCACCACCTGCCGGGCGGACCGCAGCAGCGCCGGGTTAGGCTCGAACGGACCGGATTCCGCATCCTCCTCCCAACCTTCGGGGGCGACGCGCCGCTTCAGCTCCCGCGCCGCCTCGATCAGCAGTTGGCTCAGCCGCAGGTCCGGCAGCGCCTGAACCAGCGCGCGCAACTCCGGGATGGTCAGCGCCGCCGGGTCGAACTGCGTCACCGGGGCAACCTCCGGGGCGGGCGGCACCAGCGTCATGGGAATCGGGGCGGGGGGCGGGGGGACCGCCTCGCGCACCACATCGACGGCGACCTGCTCCGCCATGGTGGTGGCGCGGGACCGGCGCGGCTTGCGCACCCGCTCCGTCTCGGGCAGGCTGTCGAACAGAAGGGGTTGGGCGCTCATTCGTTCACCTGTGGCACCGGCAGCCTTTTATCCTGGCCGTCCTTGTCCTGACCGTTCACGCGCGGTTTGCGAAATGTTCACTTTCCATTCTAGTGAACGGGCGCCGCTTGTCGAGAGCAAACTTCGCCATCAAACTTCGAGAGCAAGCTGCGAACGCAAGCTTGGGTTCGGCGGTTTTATAAGCCGTCCACGATCCGTTCGAGGAACCGTTCCGGGCGCAGGACGCGGGTGCGGCCGACGCTGCGGACGGAAAGCAATTGCTGGTCCACGGTGACCAGCCAATCGGCGTCGGCGGCCAGGGCCACGGCCAGGAACATGTCGTCCTCCGGGTCGCGGCACAGCCGGCCGATGGGGGCCGGCGCGACCAGACGGGCCTCGGCCGCCACCGCCGTCAGGAAGGCCTCCCGCTCGGCGGCGGGCTTGTAGCGGTCGAAGTCGGGGCGCATCAGCACCGCGCGCAGTTCCGCCAGCGTGGCGGCGGAGGCCAGCATCTCACCGCGCGCACGCACCGCCTCGACGCAGTCGCGGACCGCCATGTTCCGGCGCACCACCTTCTCGCCCAGCAGCGCGTAGGCGACGAGAATGTTGGTGTCCAGCACGACGCGGAAATCCGCAACCCGGTCACTCAACGCGGCACCATTCCAGAATCGTGAAAACCACACGCCTTGTAGCGAAAAACCCTTTGCGGTAGAAACGCTGGTTCCGCCCACAGCACACTTTTGGATGGCTTTCGGCATGACCACCGTTCTCATCGTTGACGACAGCCGCCTTGCTCGCGACATGGTCGGCAGCGTCATGTCCTCGCTGCGCCCGAACTGGACCATCCTGTCTGCGGCGGGCGGCGAGGAAGCGTTGAGCAAGGTGGATGGCGTCATCCCGGTGGTGGCCATCGTGGACTACAACATGCCGGGCATGGACGGCCTGACGCTGTCATCCAAGCTGAAGGAACAGTTCCCCAGCCTGACCATCGGCATCCTGACCGCCAACGTGCAGGACGCGCTGAAGAAGAAGGCCGAGGCGCTGGGCTGCCGCTTCATCCCGAAGCCGATCACCTCCGACAAGATACGAGAGTTCCTGGCCTCGGCGGGGCAGTGACCGCCATGACCCATCACGACGACCGCTTCACCCTGGACGCCGACGAAGCCGACGCGATCGCCGAGCTGTTCAACATCGGCATGGGCCAAGCCGCCGCCTCGCTCAGCGAGATGATCGGGGAGGAGGTGCAGCTGTCGGTGCCGTCCCTGACGGTGTCCAGCCGCGCGCGCATCGCCCGCGACCTGGATCCGGAAGAGGCCGCCCGAGTCTGCGCGGTGCGCGGCGCCTTCTCCGGCCCCTTCACCGGCGAGGCGATGCTGATCTTCCCGGAACGCGGCACGCTGGCCCTGGTCGGCCGCCTCGTCCCCGTGGAGCCGGGCACCGAGGCGCCGGGCGAGTTGGAACAGGATGTGCTGACCGAGATCGGCAACATCATCCTGAACGGCTGCCTCGCCAGCCTGTCCAACCTCGTGGAGAGCGAACTGGCCGGCGCGCTGCCCGGCTACAGCGCCGGTCCGCCGGCCGAACTGATCGGGGCCGCCGACGACCCGGTGCTGTTCGTGCGCATCGACGTGGCGCTGGCCTCCGGCGACGCGCAGGGGCAGGTCCTGTTCCTGCTGGACATCGCCTCGCTCGACTCCTTCCGCGAAGCCATCCGCCGGGCCGTGGCGAATCTGTAGGGGCACCGCTGCGGTGTCCGCCGGTTCCGTCGTCCAGCCCGCCGCGCGCGGCCTTGAAGCGCTTGTGCTCCTTCTCGGCACGGGCGGGCTGATCGGCGCCATTTTCCCGATCACCAAATTCGCCCAGCAGGCCGGCGTGTCTCCGTTGCCCTGGGCCTTCTCGATGATGTTCGGCGCCGGGCTGATCCTCGCCGCCCTGGCGCGGGCCAAGGGAGCGCCGCTGCCGCTCGGTGGGCGTCACCTGCGCTACTACGCCGTCTCCGGCCTGCTTTCCATGGCGCTGCCCAACGTGGTGCTGTTCGTCGTGCTGCCGCCGTTGGGGGCGGGGCTGGCCTCGGTCGTCTACACGCTGCCGCCGATCCTGACGCTGTTGATGGCGATGGCCGTGCGAATCGAGCGGCCGGACGTCTGGCGCGCGGCCGGCATCGGGCTGGGGTTGGTCGGTGCGCTGACCATCGTGGGGCCGCGCGGCAGCCTGCCGTCGCCGGACCTCGCCGGCTGGATGGCGCTGGCCTTCGTCATCCCGGCTTCGGTCGCGGCGGGCAACGTCTACCGCACCAAGGCGTGGCCGCCGGGCGCCCAGCCCATGGCGCTCGCCACCGGCACGATGTTCGGCGGGGCGGCCTGGGTTGCGCTGGCCATTATGGCCATCGATGGCCTCGGCGAACTCGGCACGCTGGCGCTGGCCCCCGGCCTCGCCGCGCTTCAGATCGCGGTGACGGCGCTGACCTACGTGCTTTATTTCCGGCTTCAGGTCGTCGCCGGGCCGGTCTATCTCAGCCAGATCGGCTATGTGGCGACCGCCGTCGGCCTGGGCACCGGCACGCTGCTGTTCGGGGAGCGCTATTCCCCCTGGGTCTGGGGCGGAGCGGCGGTGATCGTGGCCGGCGTGCTGCTGGTCACCTTCGGCCGCCGGCTCGCCCAGCGCAGATCCGTGCGATAACCTGTGGCGTTGCCGGGCCGCACCGTGTTACCAAGCCCGGTCCGCGAACTACGGAAACCGTAGCGCGCCCTTTTTTCCGGCCCGTGATCAATCCCGGCATGCAAACCTTTCTGGAATTCGAAAAGCCGATCGCCGAGCTTGAAGGTAAGATCGAGGAACTGCGCCATCTCACCAACGCGGGCGACATCAACATCGCCGACGAGGTGACGAAGCTGCAGACCAAGGTCGACAAGCTCCTGCGGCAGACCTACGCCAAGCTCACCCCCGCACAGAAGGTGCAGGTGGCGCGCCACCCCAACCGGCCGCACTGCCTGGACTTCGTGAACGGGCTGATCGAGGACTTCACGCCGCTGGCCGGCGACCGCGCCTTCGCCGAGGACCGTGCGGTCATCGGCGGCTTGGGCCGGTTCCGTGGCCGTTCGGTCGTGGTCATCGGCCAGGAGAAGGGGCACGACACCGAATCGCGCGTGCGCCACAACTTCGGCATGGCCAAGCCCGAGGGCTACCGCAAGGCCCAGCGCCTGATGGATCTGGCCGACCGCTTCAATCTGCCGGTGATTTCGCTGGTGGACACCGCCGGCGCCTTCCCCGGCGTCCAGGCGGAGGAGCGCGGCCAGGCCGAGGCCATCGCCAAGAGCATCGAACGCTGCCTGCGCCTGACCGTGCCCATGGTGGCGGCAGTGATCGGCGAGGGCGGGTCCGGCGGCGCCATCGCCATCGCGACCGCCAACCGCGTCCTGATGCTGGAGCACGCCATCTACTCCGTCATCTCGCCGGAGGGCTGCGCGTCGATCCTGTGGCGCAACCCCGACATGGCGGGCGAGGCGGCCATCGCGCTGCGCCTGATCAGCCAGGACCTCAAGGAACTCGGCATCATCGACCGGGTGGTGAGCGAGCCCATCGGCGGCGCCCACCGCGACCCGGCCGAGACGGTCAAGGCGCTCGGCGACGCCATTGAGGAGTCGCTGGCCGAGCTGGACGGTCTGGACGGCGTGGCGATCCGCGCCCAGCGCCGCCAGAAGTTCCTGGAGATGGGGCAGAAGGGGCTCGGCTAAGGGCCTGGGCTGAGGCCCTGCAAGACGGAGGACGCATGGCCGCCATCACCAAGGACAAGACCCGTCTCTTGCGTCTGGCGGCCACCGTCAACCTCACCGCCGTCGCCGTCACGCTCCTCGCGTTGTGGCTGCTTGCTTCCCTGTTCGCGCCGCCGGTCGGGATGTCTTCCGACCCCGGCGCGCGCATGGCCTTCTGGGCGCGTCTGGTGGTCTGGCCGGCGCTCGTCCTAGTCGCCATGGTCTGCGGCGTTCTCGTTGCCCGTGGCCGCGCGGTCGCGCTGAATCCCATCGACGACCCGGAATCGCGGCTCTACCGAATCAGCCAGCGCGTGCTGACCAACACGGTGGAGCAGACGCTGATCTTCAGCCCGGCGCTGGCCACCCTGGTCGCCCAGATGCCGCTGCCCAGCCTCGGTGTGCCGGTGCTGGCGACGGCGCTGTTCGTGCTGGGCCGCCTGCTGTTCTGGGCCGGCTACCTCGTGCACCCCTATTTTCGCGCGCCGGGCATGGCGATGACCTTCACGGTCAATCTGGTCGTGCTGGGCTGGGCCGTCCTGCTGGCCGTCGCGTAGCCACCACTTGCGTGTCATACGGCCGGTGCATCAATGCTTCATGTTCGGCCGGCCGTATGCCCCTCTCGCACTGGCGGTGCCATGTGCTGCCGGGTTTCAAGGCGTTTGATGGAAGCCATCAAACGCCTTCGATATCAGTCCTCTTTTGGCTTTTCCTGCTCGGCGATGATCTCGTCCAGAACCTGGATGGCCCCGGCAATCCGCTGCATCGTCTCGCGCAGCGCCTCCGCGCTCCTCTCCAACTCGGTCAGGCGGGCCTGCCCCCGAACCAGTTCTTCCTTCAGTTCGTCGCGGCGATTCTTCATCGTTTCGAGCATGCGGATCGTTCCCGGTATGCCAATGGGCGTTGAAGGACCATCATGCATTCCGGCGTGCGGGAACGCCAGCCGTCGCGCGTGGGCTGTGACGGCATCGCGGTGGAGAACCGGCGGGGCGTGAATGTCACGGGCGACCGTGTTGTGGTTGTGTGGCGGAGCGGTTATTCTTCGCGCACTCGCCGTCCGGAGCCATCCCCATGAACCCGTCCCGCTGGCCGTACTTCGCCCAGTTCGCCATTTCCGCCTTCCTTCTGTTCACGGCGGTGCTGGAGCTGTTCGACACGGCCATCGAGGAGGTGGTCGGGATGGAGGTGTCCACCGCCCACGGCCTGTTCGTCTTCGCGGTGGCCAAGCTTCTGAAGGAAGGGATTGAGCTGCGCGGCCAGTTCGCCGAGACCCGCGAGAAGCTGGCCGAGGCCCGCGCGGAGGGGTAGGGCGGATCTCGATACGCTTTACAGCCAGCGCCGCGTCTTGAAGTACAGCAGCGGCAGGATGGCCGAGAGCAGCATCAGCAGGATCGCCGTCGGGTAGCCCCACACCCACGCCTTTTCCGGCATACGGGCGAAGTTCATGCCGTAAACGGTGGCGACCAGCGTCGGCGGGAACAGCGAGACCGTCAGGATCGAGACGATCTTCACGATCTCGTTCTGCTCCACGTTGATCTGGCCCAGCGTGGTGTCCAGCAGAAGGCTAACCTTGCCCGCCAGGAAGCGCGCGTACTGGTTCAGCCCGGTCACGTCCTGCAAGGCCGCCCGCGCCCAGCGCCGGGTCGGCTTGGCCGCTGTCCAGCCCTCGCCGCGCGCCAGGAAGGTCAGCATCCGCTCCAGGCTTGCCAGGCTGACGTTCGCCTTGCCGATCAGATGACCGGTGTGCCCGATGCGCTTCAGCGTGCGGGTGTCGTCGCGGTTCTCGCCCCGGCTCGGCAGGGCGCGGCCCCGGAAGGCGCGGCTGCCCATGGTGTCCAGCTCAAGGCCCACGCGGCGCAGCACGCCGGCCGTGCGTTCCACCACGCCCTCCACCAGCGCGCCCAGCACCGCTTCGCCGGAAGCACCGGGGAAGCCGTGGCGCGTCACGCGGCGGCGGAAGGCCAGGAAGGGCTGCGGGTCGATGTGGTGGATGGTGGCGAGCCGCCCGCCCGCCAGCACGAAGCTGACCGGTGTGATGCGCGGCTGGTCGGTGTCGGCCCAGACCAGGGCCATGACGGTCATGTGCACGGCCTCAGGCGTGATGCGCAGCCGGCTCGATTCCTCGATCTCGACCATCTGTTCGCGGGTTGGCAGTTTGACGCCCATGAGCGCCTCGGCGCGGGCCAGCTCCTCCAGCGTGGGGTTCAGCAGGTCGAGCCAGACGACGCTGTCCGGCAACGGCCCGGTGCCGCCATCGACCTCCTTGGCCCAGCGCAGCGTGCCGCCACTGTTGGCGAAGACGTGCAGCATGGCGGACCGGCCTCCGGCTGACTGTGTCTAGGTGATGCGTCCGATGCGGCGCGGCTTCAGAGGATGGGCCGGTTCGGCCGGCGGCTCGCCCTTGGCCTCGTCCTCCAAGTCGAGGGAGGCGCCTTCCTTGCGCAGCTCGGTTTCGAGCTTGCGGCGGAAGGCGCCACCGTCGTCCTTGGCGTCCAGGAAGCGCCCAACCGCCTCCTTGGCGCTGTCGCGGTCGTAGGGGACCTTGCCGAAGACCGACAGCTTGGCCCGCTCCAGCAGCTTCGGGTCCATCCGCTCGCGAATGGCCTGCATCTGGCGCAGCAGTTCCTTGCGGACGTCGGACATGGCTCGTCCCCTCCCAACGTTACTCGCGGCTTGCCCTTACTCGCGGCCGATTAGCGTGCCGGCCCCGCCCTCCGTGAAGATCTCCAGCAGCAGGGCGTGCGGCACCCGGCCGTCCAGGATGACGGCGGCGTCCACACCCTTCTCCACGGCGTCGATGCAGGTCTCGATCTTCGGGATCATGCCGCCGGACGCGGTGCCGTCGGCGATCGCCGTGCGGGCCTGATCCAGCGACATCTTCTCGATGAGCTGCTTGTTCTTGTCCAGAACGCCCGCGACGTCGGTCAGCAGGAAGAAGCGCGTCGCGCCCAGCGCCGAGGCGACGGCACCGGCGGCGGTGTCGGCGTTGATGTTGTAGGTGTCGCCCTGCACGTCGAAGCCGATGGGGGCGATCACGGGGATGATGTCCGCCTGACCCAGCGAATCGAGGATCTGCGGGTTGACCTGATACGGCTCGCCCACGAAGCCCAGGTCCAGCACCTTCTCGATGTTGCTGTCGGGGTCGCGCTGGGTGCGGCGCACCTTGCGCGCGGTGATCAGGTTGCCGTCCTTGCCCGACAGGCCGACGGCGCGCCCGCCCGCCCGGTTGATGGCGGCGACGATTTGTTTGTTGATGGAACCGGCCAGCACCATCTCGACCACCTCGACCGTCTCCTTGTCGGTGACGCGCAGGCCGTCGATGAAGCTCGACTTGATCTTCAGCCGATCCAGCATCTGCCCGATCTGCGGGCCGCCGCCGTGCACGACCACGGGGTTGATGCCGACCTGCTTCAGCAGGACGATGTCGCGGGCGAACAGTTCCGCCAGGCTGTCGTCACCCATGGCGTGGCCGCCGTACTTGATGACGAAGGTGCGCCCGGCGTAGCGGCGCATGTAGGGCAGGGCTTCGGACAGGGTGCGGGCCTTGGCAAGCCACTCGTCGCGGGTCGTGTTCTGCACGGGAGAGCCGTTCGTCGGGGTGGACATCGGCGGACTCTTTAACGGAAAGCTCCGGGGGTGCCTAGAGGGGTTTTTTGGGAGGGCTTTTTCAGGGCGGGAACCCCGTCCGCCCCCGGCGGTTGGCCTGTGCTGAGCCACGAGAGGACCCGAGATGACCGATCGCAGGATGCCCGAACCGCGCAACCCCTTTACCGAGGCCCACCGGGAGGAGCTGAAGGAGAACGCGAAGAAGGCCGAAGACATCTACGGCGCGCCCGACCGCCAGGAGGTGACCGAGGCGAACAAGGCCCTGAAGGAAAAAGCCCGCGAGGGCAATAAGGGCCAGCTCGAAGGCCCCGGCGCCGATCCGGTCGTCACCGAAAACGTCCGCAAACCCTTCTGAGTTCGATCACCGCGCCGCCCGCGCCCCGCCGCGCGCAACCGCCAGCCGCTCGGCCAGCAGGGTCATCGGCTGAGTCAGCGCGGTCGCCACCACCGCCATCAGCACCATGGCGGAGAAGCAGGCGACCGACAAAAGGCCCGCTTCCAGCAGGATGGTCAGCACGATGACCTCCATCAGCCCCTTGCAGGACATCAGCGTGCCCAGCCGCCACGCGTCGGCCGGGCTTTCGCCGGTCCAGCGGGCGGGCAGGGCGGTGCCCAGGATTTTCCCCGCCAGCGTCGTCACGGTCGCCAGCGCGAACACCCACCACTGCGCCGAGGCCGCCAGATCCAAATCGACCTTCAGCCCGGTCAGCGTGAAGAAGAAGGGCAGCAGGATCAGCGTGGCGAAATGCTCCAGCCGGTCCAGGATAGCGGCGGCCAGCCGGCGCGGCATCACCGTGCCCGCCACGAAGGCGCCCAGGATGTAGTGCAGCCCGATCAGCTCCGTCACGGCGGCCGACCCCAGCAGCGCCGCGCAGGTGACGACCACGGCCATGTCCCCGACCTTGCCGTCCGGGGCGATGCGGTCCATCAGCCGGGTCAGGACCGGCCGGGCGAACAGCTCTGTCGCGCCCAGATAGACGAAGCCCAGGATCGCGACCTGCGCCACCCCGCCGAATCCGCCGCTGCCCCCGGCCGCCCAGGCCAGCACGGCGGTGATGAGAATCCACAGGAGCGCGTCGTTGACCGCCGCATAGCCCAGCGCCAGCCGCCCGACCCGCTGCTCGATCAGGCCCATTTCCCGCAGGATCGCGCCCAGCACCGGCAGGGCCGTGACGCCCACGCAAATCCCAAATCCCGCCGCGAACAGCAGCGGGTCCGCCTTCGGCCCCGCCATCTCCGGGAAGGCGCCCGCGATCCACCAGCCGAGCGCCCCGCCCATCAGGGTCGGCACGATCATGCTGGACAGGCTGACGCCGACGAAGGCGCGCCCGCGTCCCCGGAACTCCGTCAGGTCCAGATGCAGCCCGGTCAGGAAGGCGAAGAACACCACGGCCAGCAGCGCCAGCCCGGACAGCGGCGCCAGCGACGCCTTGGCGAACAGCGCCCCCCAGATCTCCGGCGCCACATGCCCCAGCAGCGAGGGGCCGAGCGCGATCCCGAACAGGATCTGGATGACCACCATCGGGGCCACATGCTTCAGCCCGGTCAGCCGCCACAGCAGGAACGGCCCGGCAATCAGCACGATGGCCTGAATCAGGAACAGCAGAGCCGGCGTCAGCTCGAACGGCACCGCCTCAGCCCATTTCGGCCAGCTGGGCGAGGCTGGCGCGCAGCTCGGCGATGCCCATGCCCTTTTCGGAGCTGGTGACGTGCACCTCCGGGAAGGCTGCGGGATGCTTCTTCAGCCCGGCCTGGGTGCGCTTCACCACCTCGTCCAGCGCCGTAGCCTTCACCTTGTCGGCCTTGGTCAGCACCACGACGTAGGGCACGGCGGCCTGATCGAGCATCTTCATGATCTCGTCGTCGTTGGGCTTCAGCCCGTGGCGCGAATCGATCAGCACCAGCGCCCGGCGCAGCGTCACGCGGCCCTTCAGGAAGCGCCGGACCATGTCGTTCCACGCCTCGACCTTCTCCTTCGACTCCTTGGCGTAGCCGTAGCCCGGCATGTCCACCAGCTTCAGCCGGCCGCCCAGGTTGAAGAAGTTCAGCTGCTGCGTGCGCCCCGGCGTGTTGGAGGTGCGGGCCAGCGTCTTGCGCCCGGTCAGCGCGTTGACGAGGCTGGACTTGCCGACGTTGGAGCGCCCGGCGAAGGCGATCTCCGGCAGGTCGGCTTCCGGGATCTGGTCGAGCGTCTGGGCGCCCCACACGAAGTCGCATTCCTTCGCGAACAGAAGCCGCCCCGCTTCCAGGGCCTCCTCGTTGAAACCGGAGGTCAGGCTGGTGCTGTTGGAGGAGGTCATGGGGAAGCTTCCTATCTTCCCCTCTCCCATCCCCGATGGGAGAGGGAGGGATGGGAGAGGGGTGTTAAACCGGCGGGGAAAACAAATAACGAATGCACAAAAACAAATGCGCCCCAAAACATAACCGCCGGCAAACGCCCGTCAAGGGAAGCGCTTACCGGCGGTCGATGTTCTCAGGCCATGAATGTCCTCAGGCCCAAACGTCCTCAGACCATGGCGGTCGGGATCAGGTCACCTTGACCCCTTCCTGCCGCATGATGATCCACTGCTGGGCAACCGACAGCAGGTTGTTCCAGGCCCAGTAGATCACCAGACCCGCCGGGAAGCTGGCGAGCATGAAGGTGAAGATGACGGGCAGGAATTGGAACACCTTCTGCTGCACCGGGTCGGGCGGGGCCGGGTTCAGCTTCTGCTGCAGGTACATGGTGATGCCCATGATGATGGGCCACGCGCCCAGCATCAGCATGGCCGGCGGGTTCCAGGGGATCAGGCCGAACAGGTTGAAGATGGTGGTCGGATCGGGGGCCGACAGGTCGTGGATCCAGCCGAAGAACGGCGCGTGCCGCATCTCGATGGTCACGAACAGCACCTTGTAGAGCGCGAAGAACACCGGGATCTGGATGAGGATCGGCAAGCAGCCCGAGACGGGGGAGACCTTCTCGCGCTTGTACATCGCCATCAGCTCCTGGTTCATGCGAACCTTGTCGTCGCCGAAGCGCTCGCGCAGGGCCACCATCTGGGGCTGCAGCTTCTTCATCTTGGCCATCGCGTGATACGACTTGTTGGCCAGCGGGAAGAAGGCCAGCTTCACGCCGACCGTCAGCACCAGGATCGCGATGCCGAAGTTGCCGAACAGGTGACCCAGGAAATTCAGCGCGTGGAAGAACGGGATCGTGAAGAACCAGAACCAGCCGAAGTCGATGGCGCGGTCGAACAGCGGGATGTTCAGCGCGCTCGAATAGGCGTCCAGCAGCTCCAGCCGCTTGGCGCCGGCGAACAGGCGGTTCGTCTGCTCGATGGTGGCGCCGGGGGCGACCTCGACCGCCTGGCCCATCGTGTCGACCTGATAGCGGTCGACGTTGCCGGGCGCGCTGTGGACGAAGCGGGCGGCGACCTTCTCCTTCTGATCCGGGATCAGCGAGACCAACCAGTACTTGTCGGTGATGCCGATCCAGCCGCCGGTGGTCTCCTTGGTGATCGTCCCGGCCTTCCGGACGTCGTCGTAGTTCTCTTCGGTCAGCGTGCGCTCGAAGACGCCCAGCGGACCCTCATGAAGGATGTAGTAGCCCGAGGTGTGCGGCGTGCCGCTGCGCGAGACGAGGCTGTAGGGCAGCAGGCGCACGGGGGTCGAGCCTGTGTTGCGCACCTTCTGCGTGACCGTGAACATATAGTCCTTGTCCACGGCGACGGTGCGCTCGAACACCAGGCCCTTGCCGTTGTCCCAGGTCAGGACCACCGGCTTGTCGGGCGACAGCGACGGGGCGCTGGCGGTCCAGCGGGTGTTGGCGTCCGGAACCGGCTGCGAGCGGTCTTCCGGAACCCAGCCGAACTCGGCGTAATAGGCGTTCTGCGTGCCGGCCGGGGCCAGCAGCACGATCTCCGGGCTCTGCGGGTTGGGCTCGACGTGGTAGGCGGCCAGCGTCAGGTCGTCGATTCGCCCGCCGATCAGATTGACCGAGCCATGCACGGAGGGCGAGTCGATCTTGACGCGCGTTCCGGCGGCCAGCTGCTCGGCGATCAGCGCCGCGCGATCCTTGGGCGCCTCCGGCGCCGGGGCGCCGGGGACGGCACCCGGAACGCCGGGAGTCGGCGCGACCAGCTGCTCCGTCTGGGCGGCCTGCTGTGCAGCCTGCTTCTGCTGCTGCACACGTGGCCCCTCGTAAAAATACTGGAAGCCCAGAAGGATGGCGATCGACAGCGCGATCGCGAGGATGAGGTTGCGTTGGTCGGTCATGGCATCCCGGTTGCCGTGGGCCTTGCACAAAAGGGCGGTTGGACGCCGCCCTCAGGGTTCGTGGTGATGCGCCGCGCCGGCCGGCCCGTGCACGCAACGGGCGGCCGTCCCCGGTTCGGGAACGGGGTCGTAACCCCATCCGCCCCAGGGATGGCAACGCGAGAGCCTCCGGATGGTCAGCCAGCTGCCCCGGATCGCCCCGTGCTTAGATAGCGCCTCAAGCGCGTAGTTGGAACAGGTAGGCTGAAATCGGCAGTGCCACCCGACAAAAGGCGACAGAGTCCATTGATAGCCCTTGACCAGGACACGCAAAAAATGGGCAAGCGGGCTCATGCGCCGGCCTCCCCATTCTTGGCGACGTCAGTTATGGTCGTATCATTCCGTGGCGCGTCGCGCCACAGGCCGAGACGCTTCAGCGCCGCGGACAAATCGCCCAAAAGCTCCGTCCACGGCCTTTCGGCCGTGTCGGCGCGTGCCACCAGCACGAAATCGTGACCGGGGGCGGCATGGGCGGGCAGGATCTGGCGGGCCGCTTCGCGCAAACGACGGCGGGCGCGATTGCGCACCACCGCGTTTCCGACCTTGCGGCTCGCCGTCAGGCCAAGACGAATGGGCGGCTCGCCGGGGGCGGGCCGCTGCCGTTCGTCGTGTCGGCGCACCTGTAGGATCAGGCCGGGAGCAACATGCTTGCGCCGTGTACCGGCCACGGCCAAGAACTCCGGCCGCCGCTTCAGGCGCCCGACCAAGCGGTCCGGCGCCGGCATCGCGGTTTACGCGCTCAGGACGCTGCGGCCCTTGGCGCGGCGGCGCGCGATCACCTTGCGGCCACCGACGGTCGCCATGCGGGCGCGGAAGCCATGCCGGCGCTTGCGCACGATTTTGCTGGGCTGGTACGTGCGTTTCACGGCACCTTACTCCTCGATCTCAGGGCAAAAAATGAGCCCCGCTGTATAGAGATCCGTTGCCGCCGAGTCAACCGCGCGCTGACCATTCCCCGTCGGTATTGCGAACGGGCGCAAAGGGAGAGGCGTCCGGCCCCCCGCGCGCGGCCCGCGTTTACCCCGCACGCACCGCGAAAGGACCGGGGGGAAAGGCATGCTGCACCGGCGGCAGTTCATCGTGTTCAGGCACGGCCATGGGGGGCACGGAAACCCGCTCCAGCCCGATTGGGCATCCGACTGGGTGGTCCGCGACATCGGCGGGTTCCACCTGATCCATTGCCCCGAACTGCCGGTGCAGCGGGTGCTCGGCGCCGACGGCACGGTGTGGCATCTGCTGGGCATCGCCGTGCAGACCGACCCCGCGCGCCCCGACCCCGCCGACGCGCTGGCCGAATCGCGCGCGGATACGATCACCGACACCTATCGGTCCTGGGCCGGGCGGTGGCTGTTGCTGAACAACCGTGCGGTGCATCTGGACGCGGGCGGCACGCTCGGCTGCTTCTACGGCGAGGTGGATGGCGAACCGGTGCTCGCCTCCAGCGCCGGGGTAATGGCCGAACTGCTGGGCGACAGGGCGCAGTTCCGCCGCCGGCTGATGCACGAGGCGGGGCTCGACTGGTACCCGCTGCCCGGTTCCGGCCTGAAAGGCGTGCGGCGCCTGCTGCCGACCCAGGTGCTGGATCCCGCCCGCCGACCGGGGGAGGAGGGCTTCCTGACCTTCCGCCGCCCGTTCCCGCCGCTGCTGCCCGGATTCGATTACGAACTGGCGCTCGGGCGGATGGAGAGCATCCTCGTCTCCGCGATTCGCGGGCTGCACCGCGCCACCGGGCGGCCGCTTGTGCTCCAGCTGACCGCCGGCTACGACACGCGCCTGCTGCTGGCGGCGGCGCGCAAGGCGGAGGTGTCCTTCTCCACCTTCACCTTCGACCATCCGGACCTGACGCCGGCCGACCGCAAGCTGCCGCCCAAGCTCGCCCTGCTGGCCGGGGTGGAGCACCGCATGATCGAGGCCGGTCCCATCGACCGGACCCGCGTCCGCGACCATGCCCGTCACACCGGCGGCCACAGCGCGGCGCTGGACGGGGAGTTCTACGCCAACGGCGCCTGGGATCAGGTGCCGGCGGACAGCATCGTCCTGCACGGCGGCGTGTTTGAGGTGGCGCGCTGCTTCTACTGGAGCCAGATCCCGCCGGGCCTGGAGCCCTCCGACGAGGAGACCGCCGCGCGCATCTTCGGCGCCTTCCGGGGCGAGTTGTACAACCCGCTGTCCCACTACGACGCCCTGAAGGAGTGGCTGGACTGGGTGGCCCACACGCCGGAGGTGGCGCCGGACATGACAATGGACCTGCGCGACCGCTTTTATCTGGAGCAGCGGGTTGCCGGCTGGCTGTCGGCCATCGACCAGGGTGTCGACCTGACCGGGCGGCAGCTGTTTCAGGTCGGCAATTGCCAAGACTTCATGGCGGTCGCGCTGAGCCTGCCGGTGGAGGTCCGCCGCGCCAGCCGCCACCACGCCGACCTCGTCCGCCGCATGGCCCCCGAACTGATGCGCGAGCCGATCAACCCGCGCCAACCCGCCGTCCTGAACCAGCTCCGCAAGCTGCCGCGCCGCCTGAACAAGCTCCGCTCGGCGCTCGGCCATCACTGGACGCGGGAGACGGCGTAGGCCGCGGCAGCGGGCCCCATCCCAGCCTTCCCCCATGCTGCGCACGGGGGAAGGAGCTTTATCCCCTCCCTCGCCGAAGGTGGGGGAGGGTTAGGGTGGGGGCCCATTGCGACCCCTCCACCACACGCCCCGGCGCCGCCGTTTCGGCCAAATGCAGCCAGCACCGATAGGCTTCCACGCTCACCGGCTTGCGGTGCTTCAGCCCAATCCTCACGATCTCCGGCAGGGCCAGCAGCACCTTCAGGTCCGTCGCCCTCGGTCCCTGCCTCAGGCTCTTCCAGCTGTTGCCGATCCAGCTTCGCGCGAATCGCCAAGGCAGCAGCCCGGCCGGGCAGCGCGCGATCTCGCGGATCAGGTCGTTGCGGTGGTTGTAGAAGCGCTCCAGCCCCGGCTTGCGGCCCTTCTCGCTCTTGTCGTGAAAGACCATGACATCCGGCAGAGCCACCGTCCGGTATCCCGCGCCCAGCAGCCGCAGGCAACGGTCCTTCTCCTCGCCTTGGCGGTACAGCTCCGGCATGTAGAGCCCGACCTCCGCCACCGCGCTCCGCCGCAGCAGATGGCCGCAGCCGACGTACCAGGGGACATCGAAGGGTGCTGCCCCCTTCGGGAAATAGACCAGCCCGTCGCGGGTCTCGATGTTGCAGGCTACCGCCGCCACGTCCGCGTGCGCTTCCAGATAGGCGACCGTGCGTGCCAGCCCGTCCACATCCTCGAACCAGGAATCATCGTCCACCGACAGGATGAAGTCCCCGCCCGTGTTCACGAACCCGAAGTTCCGGGCGTAGATCAGCCCCGCGTTGTGCGGCAGCCGGGCGTAGCGGACGGAGGGAAACTCCGCCCGCACCATGGCGTCGGTCCCATCGGTGGAACCGTCGTCCACCACGAGGATTTCATGCACCGGATAACTCTGCCCCAGCAGCCGCGTCAGGGTGGTGCGCAGCTCCGGCGCGCGGTTGTACGTGGCGATGACGGCGCTGACCGTGGGGCCGGCCATCAGGCGACCTCGCTGGACGAGGACGGTGCCGCCGGCCGCTCCGGCAGAGGCAGGAAGGTCGGCGGCTTGCGCAGCTCCTCCGGATACTCGTCGCGCAGGCCGGCCAGATAATTCTCCAGAAAGACGCCCAGCCCCTTCCAGTCGCGCTTCGTCACGTAATGCGCCGTGTATTTCGCGATCATGCGCGGGATGGCCGCCGCCTTCTCATAGTTGGCGTGGATGTAGCCCATGTTGCGGAAGTAGTGCGGCGCGCGGTCGGCGCGCATCTCCTCCACCGTGCCCAGCCGCCCGCCCAGAACCTTGTGCTCGGTCCGCGACATGCCCGGGTGTACGTGCAGGGCGTTCACCGCCGTACCTGCCTTCAGCCCGGCGCGGCGGGCGCGCAGCGTGAATTCGTACTCGTCGCCCCAGATGAACATCTCGCGCTTCACGTTGCCGATCCGCTCGAACACCCGGCGGTGCAGCAGCGTGCCGTTGAACAGCGCGATGGTCTCAGCGGCCAATCCATTTTTGGCCATCGCCTTCAATTCGTCCGGCGACCGCGTTCCCTTCATGGGAAAAGCCAGCGTCGTCCGATCCTCCGCCGCCAGCACCAGCGGCCCGACGAGGTCCAGCCCGTGCCGCTCCGCTTGGGCCAGCAGCTCGGCCAGCGCGCCCGGCTGCGGGATTCCGTCGTCGTCGGTGCTCCAGATCCAGGCCGCCCCCAGCTTCAGCGCCGTGTCGAAGGCCGTGTGGTACGCCCCGGCCGAGCCGCAGTTCGCCTGCCGCACCACGGTCAGCCAGTCGCCCAATTCCTCCTTCTGAGCCATCAGCCATTCCGGCGTCCCGTCGCTGGAGCCGCTGTCCACCACCACCAGCCGGCCGGGCCGGGGCACCTGCGCCTGGATCGCCGCGACGCAGGTGGGCAGCAGCGGCAGCCGGTTGTGGGTGACGACGATCGCCACGACATCGGTCGTTGAGGTCTCTTGAGCCATGGCCGCGCGGTCCTCGGTTCTGAAACAGCCTTAAAAGGGGGTGGTCAGTCGGTCTGGACTTGAAAAGAGGCGCAGTCGGGGTAGACCGGCTTGCAGGGCAGGGTGGCGACGTTCGGCTTGTCGGCCGTGGCGAGAACCCCCATCCGCTCCAGCGCCGCGTACACCGTACGCGCGGCGTACAGGTGGCCCTCCGTCCCCCATCGGCTGTCGTTCGGCTTGTAGAGGTCGATCACCCCGCCAGCCACCAGCGCCCGCAGCCCGGAGGCCAGCGGCGCCATGCGCAGCGCCGGATCGGCCGCCAGCACCTCCTCCACGGCGGAACGCACGGGCGCCCCGCCCAGCAGGAAGTCGGCGTAGACCGTCCCCTTGTCCGGCGCGACCAGCAGCAGGAAGCGCGTCACCCCGTTCGCCTCCACCGCCGCCTGAAGGCCGCGCAGGGCCTGCCGCCGCTCCACCAGCAATTCCCGGTCGGCGCGCCAGGGCTCGAAATCCCCGGCGTGGAACAGGCTGCTCGTCGCGGCGGCGGAGCTGAACAGCCCGGCGTAGGCCAGCGTCCGCTCCTCCACCGGCGTCACCGGCCGGTCCAGCACGGCCCTCGGCAGCGCCTTGGACAGCATATCCAGGGCGTGACCGACCGGCGGCGCCGACCACGCCCGCGCCTGGGCGCGCGGCCAGGGCTGCGGCGCGTGCCCCAGCGGGCGCGCGGCCATGGGCGCCGGAATCGCCGTCCTTGCGCCCTTCGCCGTTCCCTCGGGCAGCCCGTCCGTGCGCGCCGGCAGCTCCCGCTCCGTCACCTGGAAGACCAGCACGCGGGGCGGTCGTTCCCGGAAGTCGGCGGAGGCCAGATAGTCGGCCAGCGGTTCCTCGTCCAGATGCCGCACGCCCACCGTCAGGCCGGTCAGGTTGCGCAGGTGATCGGTCCAGTAATGCCCATAGGGCGTGTGGCGGTCCGCCGGGTCCGGCTGCGAGAAGCCGTCACCGACCACCATCACGTCATAGGTGGCGCCGGCCCGCGCCTTCTCCACCAGCGGCGGCGCGAAGATCGCCTGCGGCGCCGTCGGGCCGAAGCGGTTCTCCGCGTAGCCGCCCAGCCGCGTCAGATCGCCGTCCGGCGGGTCCAGCGCGTAGGACACCGGCAGCACCACCGCCGAGACCAGGGCGAGCGCGCGCAGCATGAAGCCGTTGAAGCCCCCGAATCGATTCGTCATCAAGCCCTCACAGCCGGCCGAGCGGCAGACGCACGGGCAGACGGACGGCGGGCCTCGCGCTCTCCGCGCCGCTTGTCATCTCACCGCTTCTCATCCAGGCGCGGATCGCCTTGGTCAGCACGATCCACAGCAGGATCGGCAGCAGCGAGAAGAAGCCGAACTTGACGATGGTGATGTTGCCGTCGCGATACCACTGCAAGGACAGCGGGATGAAGGCGCAATAGAACAGCACGGCGTAGCGGTTCAGGAACCCGCGCTCCCAGAACCAGCGGTGCAGCCGCCCCAGGATCAGGCCGACCACCACCATGGTGACGATCAGGCCGATCCACCCCGCGCTCATCCAGCCGTCCCCGGCCAGCGAGGTGGTCAGGTTCGCGAAGTTGCCGTAATCGTGCAGAGTCACCCACTTGACCGGCGCGCCGATGGGCTTGTCCGGCCACAGCATGCGCGGCACCGGCTCGGTGAACAGTTGCAGGTATTGGGTGAAATATGTGTAGGTCCCGGACTGCTCCGGCACCGCCCACAGGATGAAGGCCAGGAAGTCGAAATTCGCGATGTCCTGGTTGGCGAGGCTGTCGATGAACGACGCGCTGCCGCCCTGGATGGCGTTCCACGGGCTTTCGTTGCCGGCGATCACCGCGCGGATGAAGCCGCGGTTGTTGCCCAGCGTGTGGAACAGGAACAGCACCGGCACGCCGATGGCGACCTGCCACCAGCGGAACCACTTGGTCCGCGTCTGGTACAGCACCAGCAGCACCAGGCCGATGATGCCCATGATGATCGCCCAGCGCCCCCAGCCCAGATAGGCGCGGTAGCCGACGAAGGCGATGAAGGGCAGGAAGGAAAGCGGGTGGAACCGGCTGACCCAGATGATGCCCAGCGTCAGCGGCAGACCCATGGAATGCGCTTCGGCGATGTAGCCGGTGGTGTTGACGTAGACCGGCTGGCCGGTCAGCGGGTCGCGCTCCATCTGCAGGTCGCCCGTGCCGGTGAAGTCGGCGCCGTCCTGGCGCAGAACGGCGGAGTAGAGCGCCAGCGGCGCCAGCAGCAGGACCGTGATGGTGAAGGCGACGATGTCCACCCGGTCGAACGAGAACTGCGGCGCGCGGGCGAAGTCCGGCTTCACCCGCCCGGCGTAGCCGCAGGAAATGGCGAAGGCGATCAGGGCCACCGAACTGACCGTCAGTGCCATCACGAACTGCGACGCGCTCGGCCAGAAGCCCATGAACAGCCACGCGTTGTCGATGCCGAACCCGTGCACCAGCATCGGCCGGATGACGAAGACCAGCGTGTGGAAGACCAGATAGAAGGTCAGCGGATGGAACAGGGACGCGGTGCCGCTGCTCAAAAACACCACGGCGACCAGGGCCACCACCAGCACCTGTGCGATCAACGCCGTTTCGATCATGCCGGGCTCCGCCTCGCTCGCTGACGCTTCCGGATGATGCAACGCAGCACGCATAGGTCAGGGTCCGACTCTCCCGGGGTGCGCAGACGGCGAGCGCCTTTCGGGAGGCCGGCTATCCCACCGAAGCCTTGACATGCCTTCCCGAAAACGGGGCACCCCTTCCGCGCTTTTGCCTCCGGAGCGCGCGGCGGCCAGTTTCGCTTGCGTGCAAAGCGGAGGTGACATGGCGCTGCGAATGCTGAAGCTTCTCTCGGTCGTCCTGCTCCTGGCCCTTCCGGGAGCCGCGCGCGCGGCCGAGCCGGCAAGCTATGTCTCCCCCCGTGGCAACGACCGCTGGTCGGGCCGCGCCGCCGATCCGGCCCCGAACGGCAACGACGGCCCTTTCGCCACGCTGGCCCGCGCCGTCCAGGCGGCGCGCCAGGGCGGCCCGCGCCTGATCCTCCTGCGCGGTGGCACTCATCCGCTGACCGAAACCCTCGACCTCGGACCCGACGACTCCGGCCTGCGCATCGCCGCCGCCCCCGGCGAGCAGCCCGTCCTCTCCGGTGGGGAGCGGGTGACCGGCTTCACCGTGGAGGCCCCCGGCGTCGTTTCCGCCCCCTTGGCGCGCGAACCCGGCCTCGACGTGACGGCCGGCGGCATCCGCCTGCGCGCGGCGCAGAGCGGCGCTTACGACCCTGAGGACCCCATCCGCACCGGCTGGTTCGTGGCGCAGGCGGTGAAGGGCGGCGGCGACAAACGCCGCTTCCGCTTTCCCCCGGCGACGGTGCAGCCGGCCTGGGCGGCGCCCGGCGTCCGGGTCCAGGCGCTCGACCGCGAACGGCAGGCCGACGACATCCGGGGCATCGAGAAGATCGACGCGCGGGGCACGCTGACGCTCGACCGCGACGGCTGGTACCCGTTCCGCGACGGCACCACCTTCCGCCTGCTCGGCCATCCCGATTTCCTGAAGTTCCCCGGTCAGTTCGCGTGGCGCGCCAAGGACAAGCGCCTGCTGCTGCGCCCCTTCGACCCGGAGGGCTTCGCCCGTGCGGGCGAGGCGATGGTGGCCCGCCTCTCCCCCCTGATCCAGCTGGACCAGGCCCGCAACGTGACTATCGAGGGGCTGGGCTTCACCGACGTGCCCTACGACGGTTCGGCGATCCGCCTCGTCGGCGGGTCGGGCCACCGCATCCTCGACAACCGCTTTTCGGCGGTCGGCACGGCGGTCGTCCTGAAAGGCACCGTCGAGAGCGAGGTGCGCGGCAACCGGATGGAGCATCTCGGCCGCAGCGGCGTCGATCTCGGGCCGGGCAGCAACGACAACCGCGTCGTCGCCAACAGCATCCGCCACATCGGCGAGGTGAACCTCTACAGCGCCGGCGTCATGGCGGCGGGGGTGAACCGCACGGTGATCGCCCACAACGACATCCGCCACGCCGCCCGCTACGGCATCTCGCTGAAGAACTGGAACCCGGAGACCCAGAACGCCGAGAACCTGATCGAATACAACCGCATCCGCGACATCGGCCGCGAGACCGCCGACCTCGGCGCCATCGAGACGCTGGGCCGCAGCGACATCGACACGCGCACGGTGATCCGCTTCAACGACATCCGGGGCACCGGCGGCATCGCCACCGACCCCGCCGGCAACTGGCTGGAGCGCTACAAGGGCTTCGGCATCTACCTGGACGACCTGACCAACGGCGTGACGGTGCAGGGCAATTTCCTGGAGAATACCGGCTGGGCGGCGGTCTTCATCCACGGCGGCGACGGCAACCGGGTGGAAAACAACATCTCCGTCCTGACCGACAGCCGCGACAAGTTCATCCGCTTCGAATGGGTGCCGAAGGCCGGCGTCGCCGGCTTCCTGCGCGACAACGCCGCGACCCGCAACATCATCCACGCCCGCGTGCCGGTCGATCAGATCGTCACCAACCTGACCGGCGGCGAATACACCATGGACCTGAACATCGTGGACCGCCAGGGCCGGGGCAACCGAGGCCCGGCGGCCTCCCCGGTGCGCGCCCAGTCGCGCACGGTCCAGGGTCCGACCCTGCCCAACCCCTATTTCCTCGACCCCGCCAAGGACGACTTCCGCCTGCGCCCCGACAGCCCCGCCCGCAACCTCGGCATCGAGGATCTGCCGTGGAGCAAGATCGGTCCGGAGGGGGCGCGGTAGCTTACCCCACGGCCCGCCGCTTCGGGCGGACCGCCGCCGGGGCGGCGGTCGCGATCGGCCCGGCGATCCGCTCCAGCACCGCCTCGAACCCGGCGTGGCTGGCCTCGTAGGCCGCCCGCGCCCGCGCGTGCGCCTGCTCCGACGCCAGGGCCAGCGCGTCGCGATCCCCGGCCCAGCGTCGCAGAGTCGGCAGCACCGCCTCGACGAAGTTCTGGTCTTGGGTGACGAGCCCCGTCCGGGGAATGTCGCTGCCGATGCAGCCCCGCTCGTAGGCCAGCACGGGCACGCCCGCGGCCATGGCCTCGAACAGGACCAGAGGCTGCGCCTCGTTCCGGTAGCGGGTCGGGAAGGCGAACACGTCGATGTCGCGGTAGAACTCGGCCTTGGCCTCGCCCTCGACCGGGCCGCGATATTCGACATTACCGTCGAAAGCGACCAGCCCCGCCGCGACCAGCGCGTTGTCCATCCGCCCGATCCCCGGCCCGGCCAGGATCAGCTTCGCCTCGACGCCCTCCACCTGAAGGGCGCGCAGCAGCGTGAACAGGGTGTCCAGCCCCTTGTCGGTGCACAGGTTGGACAGGTGCCCGATGCGCAGCGGCCCCTCCCGGCGGCGCCGGGGGCGCGGCTCGGGCGGGGTGAAGATGGCGTTGGACATGGTCGTCGCCGTGCGCGCGGCGGGGTAGAGCGCCTGAAAGCGCATCTGCATGGCCGGGCACAGCAGCACGTGGGTGCAGTCCTCCCCGGCCACCCGCGTCAGCAGGGACATGCGCCAGGTCGGCTTGGAGATGGTGGCGAAGGAATGGTGGTGCAGCGTCCGCTCGTACCCGAACAGCCGCGCCGCCCCGACCAGCGCCGTCGTGTAGAAGATGCCGAGGCCGGAATCCGCCGGCATGTAGAAGCGCCGGTCCGGCTGCGTCACCCCCGCCGCCAACCGCAGCCCGGCCAGCAGCACCCGAAAAGCCTTCATGGCGTGGTAGCGCGCACCGCCGCCGTTCCAGCCCGGCGACAGGTCGGCGACCTCCACGTTGCCCCGGCTTCGCAGCCGGTCGAGCACCAGGGCGGTGACCCGGCTCATCCCGTCGGTCGGTGGCGGCAGGCGGCCCGAGACGATGATGTGGGGGGCGGTATGGGAAGGCTTGCGGTCGGTCATCAGCCCTCGCTTTCACGGGCGGACGGCAAGGCGGCGGGGGCGGGGCTGTCCATGGCCTGCGCCCCCAGGCTGACCAGCGCCTTCTCTACCGCCTCGGCGAAGAAGCCGGCGTCGGCCAGGGCCTGGAACGGCCGGCCGTTCAGCGACAGGCGTCGCCACTCCGCCTCGTCCGCCGCGACCGACAGCATGTGCCGGGCCAGCCCCTCCGGGTTGTCGGGTTCGACGATGTGGCCGTTGATGCCGCTGCGGATCAGAACGTCGCGGGCGCCGCACTGGTCGGACAGGATGGTCGGCACGCCCATGGCCAGCGCCTCGTTGACCACCAGCCCGAACTGCTCCTCGATGGAGGGCAGCAGCAGGCACAGCGTGGAGCCCAGCGTCTCGGCGATCCCCTTCTCCTGAAGGAATCCCCGGAAGATGACGTGCCCCTCCAGCCCGCGCTTGCCGACCTCGGCCCGGAGGTCGGCCTCCAGCGGCCCCGACCCGCAGAGATGCAGGGGCCGCGCCGCGTCGCCGGCCATGCGGCGGTACAGGTCGTAGGCCTCGACCGCCCGGAACAGGTTCTTCTTCGGCACGAAGCGGGCGATGATCGTGAAATGCCGCTGGGCGAAGGGCACGCCGTCCGGCGCCGGGGTCATCCCCGACAGCCGGCGGATGCGGTCCAGCGACAGCGTGTCGTAGCCGATGAACAGCCGGTCCTTCGGCAGGCCCAGGAAGCGGAAATAGTCCACCGTCCGGTGGCTGCCGCCGATGGCCGCCTGATAGGGGGCGTAGAACAGGGTCTTGACCGCTTCGCGCCAGAGGATGCGCGGCTTGTCGTCGAACTTGCTGGCGTTCATGTTGACGACCCGCCGGCCCATCAGCCGCATGGTCACCGCCAGCGCGAAGACGTCCGGATCCTCGTAATGGCAGAGGAAGACGTGGCTGGCCCCGACGCGCCGGCATTCGCGCAGCAGCGCGCGGTAGACCTGAAAGGCAGGGATGTCGGCCTTCGACCGGCCGGGGAACAGGGTGATCTTGCGGAAGTTCTGGCCGGTGCCGGTGGAGTCCCAGGCGTAGGTGTGCGACTTCGACCCGACCTCCAGCCCGACCACGTCGTAGAGATGGCCGAGCCTGCGCCCGACCGCCTCCAGCCGGTCCATGTGATACGGCCCGAACATCTCCCAGCTGAACACCAGCGCGGGTTTGGTCATGCGTCCGTTCCTTCCATCAGCAGCCCCGCGTAGCGCGCCAGCACGGCGGCGCGGCTGGCGTTGGCCTCGACCCAGGCGCGACCACGGCGGCCCATGGCGGCGCGGCGGTCGGGGGCGTCCAGCAGTTCCGCCACCGCCGCCGCCATCGCCTCCGGCGCGTCGGGCGGGGTGGTGAGAAAGGCGCCGATCTCCGCCTCCAGCCGGGCGAGCGCCGATCCGGGCAGGCAGGTGCAGACGAAGGGCCGGCCCGCCGCCAGGATGGTCACCGCCTTGCCGGGCATGGCGAAGGCCGCGCCCTCCGGCCGCTGCGGGACGAGATGCACGTCGCCCTCGGCCAAGCCCTCGGCCAGCCGTTCCTTCGGGCTCAGCGGCGCGAACGCGACGTTGTCCAGCCGCAGGGCCTTGGCCTGGGCCTTCAGCTCCGCCTCGATCCCACCTTGGCCGCGCAGCAGGACGCGGGCGTCGGGGCGGAGCGCCTGGAGGTGCCGCGCCATCTCCAGAACCTGCTCCAAGCCCTGCTTGCGGGCGAAGGCGCCGCTGTAGAGGACGGTCGGCGGCTGGTCCGCCGGGCGGGGCAGGGGGCGCACGGCGTCGGCGTCCACATGCGGCGGGATGACCACCACCGGCCGGCGGACGCCCAGATCGCGCAGCACGTCGCGCATGGCCTCCGACAGGACGACCACGGCGTCGGCGCGGTTCAGGGCGGAGCGTTCGACCGCCCGCAGGGCCTTCAGCGCCGCCCCGCCGCCGAGGCCGAGCGCGCCGGCCAGCCCCGATTGGATGTCGTGGACGATGGCGACGTGCCGCCCGCCCGGCGCCTTGAACCGGTCGGCGACCCCGACGCTGAAGATGGAGGGGCAGAGCGACAGCACCGCCTTGTGCCGCGCGACCCGGCCCCGGCCGCGCGCCGCGAGGAAGCCGGCGTGCAGGACGCCCTCGTGGATCAGGCGGGCCTTCATGCCGCCGCCTTTCGGCGGGATGGTGGTCAGGCGTTCGATGCGCACGCCGTCCACGGTGGTCCGGTCCTGGCCGCCGTCGGCGTAGCCGTCGTAGACGCGGTGGCCGGGATAGTTGGGGCGCGCGGTCAGGACCGTGGTGTCGGCCCCCGCCGCCGCGAAGGCGGTGGCGAGATCGGTCATCATCGGCGCGCTGCCGGCCGGTTCCGGCCAATAGCTCTGCGCCACCAGAAGGACGCGCGGCGGCACGGCGACTGGCCGGGTGGCCGTGCGCAGGGCGACGAAGTCTTCCGGCATCCCCCTTACTCCGCCGCCTGGACGGGAACGGCAGGCGCGACGGCCGGGGCCGCGTGCTCCAGGAACCAGTCGTAGGTGCGGCGCACCCCCTCCTCCAGCCCGACCTTCGGCCGCCAGCCGGTGGTGAACAGGCGGGACACGTCCATGAGCTTGCGCGGATGGCCGTCCGGCTTGGTCAGGTCATGCTCGATCCGGCCCTCGTAGCCGACCACGCCGCGGATCATGTGGGCGAGGTCGGCAATGGCGATGTCCTCGCCGGGGCCGACGTTGACGATGTCCTCGCCGTCATAGTGGTGCATCAGGTGCAGGCAGGCGTCGGCCATGTCGTCCACATACAGGAACTCGCGGCGCGGCGTGCCGGTGCCCCACAGGGTGACGCTGGGCGCGCCGGCCAGCTTGGCGTCGTGGAAGCGGCGGATCAGGCCGGGCAGGGCGTGCGAGCCTTCCGGGTCGAAATGGTCGCCGGGGCCGTAGAGGTTCGACGGCATGGCGCAGATGGCGTTGAAGCCGTACTGGCGCCGGTAGGCCTGGCACATGGTGATGCCGGCGATCTTGGCGACCGCGTAGGGCTTGTTGGTCGGCTCCAGCGCGCCGGTCAGCAGGGCCTCTTCCCGAAGCGGCTGCTCGGCGTGCTTGGGGTAGAGGCAGGAGGAGCCGAGGAACAGCAGCTTCTTCACCCCTGCCCTCCAGGCCGCGTCGATGACGTTGGTCTGGATCAGCAGGTTGTCGCGGATGAAGTCGCCGCCGAAGCGGTCGTTGGCCAGGATGCCCCCGACCTTCGCGGCGGCGAGGATCACGTGTTCGATCCCCTCCCGGTCGAAGAAGGCGCGGACGGCGGCCTGATCGGTCAGGTCCAGCTGGTCCCGCGTGCGCAGGACGAGGTCGTTGTATCCCTCCCCCGCCAGCCGGCGCAGGATGGCCGACCCGACGAGGCCGCGATGCCCCGCCACGAAGATGCGGCTGTTCCGGTGCAAGGTCATCAAAGGACTCCTTGGCCCGTTTCGAGGTGTCCGCCGCCGGCCCCCATCCCAGCCTTCCCCCACTTCGGCTCTCAGCGAATGCCAAGGCATTCGCCTGACGCCGTCAGCGCAAACTTCGTTTGCGCGAAAGGCGGGGGAAGGGGCTTGGTTCCCTCCCCCGTGCGCAGCATGGGGGAGGGTTAGGGTGGGGGCTCGCAGCGGGCGCGTCATCATTCGGCGGCGACCGGCGCGGCGTCCCGGCAGCGGGCGGCGTACCAGTCCACCACCCCCGGCAGACCGGCCGAGAGCGGGATGCGCGGCAGGTACCCCAGCGCCATCAGCCGCGCGATGTCCGGGCAGCGGCGCTGGGTGCCGCCGGGGGCCGCCGGGCCGGCCTGGATGTCCGCCTCACGGCCCAGCACGGTGACGACCTGCCGGGCGAGGTCCGCGATGGTGACCTCCTCCGGGTTGCCGACGTGATAGATGCCGAGATGCGCGCCCCGCTCGATCACCGCGACGATGCCGTCGATGGCGTCGTCGATGTGGACGAAGGCGCGGGTCTGGCCGCCGTCGCCCTGGATGGGGAAGGGGACGGGGGCACGCGGCGTCCGGTCGATGGCCGCGACGGCGCGGCGCACGAACTCCGGCACCACATGCTCCCACCCCATGTCGGGGCCGTAGACGTTGTGCGGGCGGAAGATCGCCACCCGGTCGAAGCCGGTGCGGCCCCAGTTGACCGCCAGCAGTTCGGAGATGAGCTTGGAGCCGCCGTAGCTGTAGCGGGCGTTCTGCACGTCCGGCACGACCAGAGGCACATCCTCCGGCGTCGGGACCAGCGGCGGGGTCTGGTACGCCTCCGACGAGGACGCCACCACGAGGTCACCGACACCGGCCGCCCGGCAGGCGTCCAGCACGTTCAGCATGCCGCGCACGCCGACGTCCAGCACGACCTCCGGCTTCTCGTAGAAGTGCCGGGTGCCGTTGACGGCGGCCAGATGCAGCACGCCGTCCACGCCGCGCACGGCCTTCGCCACGGCCTCGGCGTCGCGGATGTCGCCGTTGACGAACTCGACCGCCTCCAGCACGTCGCCCAGCCGGCGCGGGTGGCCGCGGGAGTTGTCGTCGAACACGCGGACCTTATGCCCGTCGCGCACCAGCCGGCGGACGAGGGCGGCGCCGATGAAGCCGCTGCCCCCGGTGACGAGGTAATGTTTCGTCATGGCATCCCCTTACGCGACATGGTCGAAGCGGGCGGCGCCGTGGCTACCGAGCGCCACGTAGGCCGTGCCCTCGGGCAGGTCCACCTCGCGGCTGTTGAAGTTGTTCCAGAAGTCGTAGATGACCCCCGGCCGGTCCATGCGGTCGGCCAGATCGGGCAGCGGCATGGAGGTGAAGACCGGGTGGTTGTTCAGGATGACCGCGAGGTTGGCGCCCTGCACCGCCTCGGTCATCGACCCGGCCGGCTCCAGCCCGAAGGAGCGGATGTCGTCCGGCGCCACCACCGCGTCGAAGCCGCGCCAGCGGGCGTGCGGGAAGCGGTTGCGCAGCTCCTCGAACACCGGCTTGGCCATGGTGCCGCGCAGGTCGTCGGTCGCCGGCCGGCCCTTGAAGGCGAGGCCCATCAGGCTGATCGTCGGCGCCTTGGGGAAGCCCTGCATGGACTGGGTCAGCGTTTCCAGGAAGCCGGCGACCTCGATGGGCTGGGTCTCGTTGATGCGGCGGCCGGCGGCGGTGATCGCCATGTCGATGCCGGCCTCCCGCGCGCCCTCGATCAGGATGTGCGGGTCCTTCTCCAGGCAGGGGCCGCCGACCGGGCCGGGCAGCGGCAGGTTGGTGCGCGGGTAGCCCAGCTTGCCGGCGCGGACCACCTCCAGCGCCGAGACCTCCATGGCGTCGCACAGCCGGGCGATCTCGTTGGCGAAGGCGAAGGTCACGTCGCGGTAGGTGTTGTCCACCAGCTTGATCAGCTCCGCCGTCTCCAGGGTGGAGACCTTGACCGTGGTCGGGGTGAGGAAGCCGAAGATCTGCGCGGCGCGGGCCGCCACCTCCATGCTCTCCGCCCCGATGATCTGCGGCAGCTGGTTCAGCTCGATCAGCGCCTGGCCTTCCAGCGTGCGCTCCGGGCAGAAGGCGATGTCGAACCGCTTGCCGGTCGCCCGCAGGATCGGCGCCACCACGTTGCGGGTGGTCCCCAGCTTGACCGTGGAGCGCAGGATGACGAGGTCGCCGTCGTGGATGCGCTCGGCCACCTGCCGGGTCGCCGCCTCGATCATGTCAGTGCGCACGCCGCCGTCGCGGCCCAGCGGCGTGCCGACGGTGATAATGAAGACGCTGCAGCGCGCGCACTCGTCCGGGGTCCGGCCGAAGGTGAAGCGGCCGCGCGCCATGACGTGGCGGAGCTTTTCGGTCAGGCCCGGCTCGTGAAAGTGCGGGATGCCGCGCGCGAGCTTGTCGAGCACCTCGCCGCGGACCTCCACGCCGTGCACCTGGAAGCCGGCGTCGGCCATGGCGACGGCCAGCGTCAGACCGACGTAGCCGAGGCCCAGGACACAGACATTTCGGTCAGGAAAGGATTTTGGGAGCATATTCGTTCGATCCTGCCTTTAATTTGCGCATGCATCCAAAGGCGCCGATCCGTGCGCCGCCCGCGCTTGCCAACTCCGAACGTTCCGCGCTGCGGCAATGTTCCGGACTTCTGGGATACGTGAAGAGGCTATGCCGTTGACTGAGTGGTATTTTCTTGGGATTACTACTGAGCGCTGAGAAGCGGTTTTTTGGAGTTTTGCGCGCCTTCTTGGGGGTAGGGTCTTCCATTCAGGCCGCCGCCCCGATGAGACGGCGCAGGCGCGACGGGCGTACCAGCCCCGTCATCAGCACCCCCAGCGCATAGATCCCGACCAGCGCCAGCCCGCCGGCCAGAACGACGGTGATCGGCTTGTGTGGGGCCAAGGCTGCGGGCAGGACATGGGCCAGCGCCAGCGTCGCGGCCATCGCCGCCGCTCCGCACAGGGCCGCGCGGGCGATGATGCCGAGGTAGAGCTGCCCCACCGCGCGCCGGTGCTGCCATGCCAGCCCGGTCATGGCGGTCAGCTCGGCCACCACGGTCGCGGCGGCGGAGCCCTCGATTCCCCAGCGTGGAATCAGGATGGCGTTGAGGACGGCGTTGGTGACGCCGCCGATCAGGATGGCGGTCATGTACCCGGTCTGCCGATGCCAGACCAGCAGCGGGTTGCCCAGCGCCATGTTCACATGGACCACCGCCACCGAAACCATCAGCAGGCGCAGCGCGTCGGCGGCCGGCGTGTAAGCCGGGCCGTAGATCAGGCCGAGGATGGCCGGCGCCAGGGTGATCCCGCCGGCGGCGATCAGCGCCCCGACCGACAGCATCGTCGCGGCGTAGTCCCGCATCCGCTCGCGCATCCGCTCGGTGTCGCCGTAAGCGGCGGCGAGCTGCGGCATGAAGGCGCTCATGACGATGTTGGCGGCGGTCAGTGAGAGGACCAGCAGCTTGGTCGCCGCCGCGTACCAGCCGACCTCCGTCTGCGGCGCCATGAAGCCCAGCATGACGAGGTCGAGGTGCGAGAACAGCGCCCAGGCGAAGACGCTGACCGCCATGGGGGCGGAGGTCTTCAGGATCTTCCGCCACACCCTCAGGTCCACGCGGGGCCGCAGCCGGCCGAAGTCCCGGCGGTAGCGGATCAGCATCAGCACCGCGTTGACCAGGAAGGAGCCGCCGGTGATGGCGGCGGCGACGGCCACGTCCTCCGGCCCGCGCACCAGGGCCAGCATGGCGGCCATGATGCCGAGCGAGGTGCCGATCTCCCGCACGGCGATGACACCCATGCGCTCGGTTGCCTGATAGACGAAGTCGAGGACCAGGGCGTTGCCGAGCAGCTGGACCGCCTGCACCAGCAGCACCGCCTTCACCAGGGCCGGCTTGTCCAGCGCCAGGACGAACAGGGCGTAGAGCCCGCCGACCAGCAGCGCCAGCAGGGTCCGCAGGGTCAGCACATGCTCGGCGAGGTCGGGCACTTGGGAGCGGTCGCGGGCGATCTCGCGGACGGCGTAGGTGGACAGTCCCAGATTCACGAACAGCGCCGCGTAGGCCAGCATCGAGGTGCCGAAGCCCAGGATCCCGAAGCCGTCCGGCCCCAGCGCGCGGGCGGTCCAGGCGGTGGTGACGAGTCCGCTCAGCAGCGTGACGACCCGCGCCACGGCCAGGGCGCGGATGTTCAGGAAGATGCGACGTCCGGCGGTCATGTCCAATGTCCGAAGCGCCGGCAAGCGGGCCCCCATCCCGACCGTCCCCCACTTCGCGGGGGAAGGAGAAAAGCCCTCCCCCGCCGTCAGGTGGGGGAGGGTTGGGTGGGGGCCCGCTTGCCGGACTTTGATAAAAAATCCCGCTCAGTTCGCGTAGTAGCGGCGGTAGCCGTGGTAGCGGCCGCTGTCGGGGAACTCGTACTGGGCGTGGCGGCGGATATCGACCTGGGAGAACAGGACGCCGACCACCTCGCCGCCCGCCTCGACGATCTCCTTCAGGCCGGCCATGGCCGTCTCGCGCTTGGTCTTGCCCCAGTGGACGATGAAGACCGTCTGGTCGGCCAGCGCGGTCAGCAGCTTGCCCTCCGACACCGCCAGGACGGGCGGCGAGTCGAGGATCACGCGGTCGTACTCCAGGGCAAGGCGCGAGATGAGCTGGTGCATCCGGCTCGACCCCAGCATGTCCTGCGGCAGGGCGGAACCCCGGCCGGAGGCGATGAAGTGCAGGCCGGTGCGCGGGTCGGTCTGGATCACCTCCGACGGGGCGCACTCGCCGGACAGCACCTCGTAGAGGCCGCGCCGGTTCTCCATCTTCAGCATGTCGTGCAGGCCCTTGCGGCGCATGTCGCAGTCCAGAAGAATCGTCTTCTGGCCGGAGTTGGCGCAGATGCGGGCGAAGGCGGCGGCGATGGAGCTTTTGCCCTCGCCGGGCACGGAGGAGCTGAACAGGATCACCCGCTGGTGCCCGTCCGGGTTGGCGAGCAGGAGGGTGGTGCGCAGGTTCTGCATGGACTCGGCGAAGGCCGACAGCGGCTTGTCGATGGCGTAGGCGGCGGGCGAGCCGCCGAAGCGCGGGATCGACGGCACGATGCCCAGCGAGCGCACGCCGGTCGCGGTTTCGAACTGGTGTGGGCTGCGGAACCCCTTCTCCGACTGCTCGCGCAGCAGGGCCAGCAGGACGCCCAGCGTGCCGGATGCGAGCAGCGCCAGCAGCACGATGATCTTCTTGTTGGGCTGCGACGGGTTCAGCGGGATCGCGGCTTCCGACACCACGCGGGCGTCGGGCTGCTGGATGTCGTTCTGGCCGGCGATCTCCTGGAAGCGGGTCAGCAGCGCCTCGTACATGGTCTGGGCGGTCTCGGCGTCGCGCTCCAGGGTTTTCAGCGCCACGGTGGACTGCTGCTGCTGGTCGCGCTGGGCCTGCATCTGGTCGAGGCTGGCCTTCAGCCCCGCCTCGCGCCCGCGCGCCAGCTCCAGTTCGTTGCCGAGATTCTGGACGATGCGGTTCACGTCGGCCCTGATCTGGCCTTGCAGGTCGCGCAGCTCGCTCTGCAGCGCGGTCAGGGTCGGGTGCTTGGTGCCGTAGCGGTTGGTGGCGTCGGCGATCTTGCGCTGAAGCTCGACCTCCTGCTGGCGGAGCGCCTGGATCAGGGGGGAGCCCAGCACGTCGCCGATGGCCGACACGCCGCGCGGGCTCTGCATCAGGGTGGAGACCTCGCGGTACTTGGCCTCGGCCTCCTGCCGCTTGGTGCGGGCCAGCACGTAGTTGGTGTTCAGCTCTCCCAGCTGCTGGGCGAGGATGGTGTCGCCGCCGCCGCCGGCCGAGGTCAGGCCGCTTTCGGCCCGATACTTCTCGACCGCCTCGCCGGTGGTCTTGGCCTCACGGCGCAGTTCGGCGATGCGCTCCTCAAGCCAGGCGGTGGCCCGCTTGGACGCCTTGAACTTCTCGTCCAACTGATCGACCAGATAAAGCTCGCCGATGGTGTTGGCGATGAGGGCGGCCTTGCGCGGGTCCTCGCTGTCGAAGTTGACGGAGATCACGTAGGACCGCCCCTGCGGCCGGACCGCGAGGTTGTAGAGGAAAGCCTCCACCACCGAGGTCTTCTCGTTGGCGACCTTTTCCTCCGGCGTCAGCTGGACCTCGGCCCGGTCGCCGCGGGCGGCGTTCCACCAGGAGTCCGGCAGCCAGGTCTTGGGGTAGAGATAGGCCAGCCAGTCCGTCTTCTCCGGACGCAGCGCCGCGTTGAATTCGGGGTCGTTCATCAGGCCGAGCTTGTTGACCACCTTCTCGGCGAAGGCCGGCGACTTCAGGATCGCCACCTCGCTCTGCAGGGCGCCGAGTTCCGTGGACAGGCCGGTGACCACCTCCTGATAGGCGACCACCTTGTTCTTGCGGTGCTCGACCATGATCAGGGTCTCGGCGGTGTAGAGCGGCGTCATGCGCAGCGCCACAAGGGCCGCCAGCCCGGTGCCGAGGATGACCACCGTGCCGATCAGAAGCTTGTGCCGCAACAGCATGCCGGTCGTGCGCCGCACCGCGGTCGCGGCGGCGGCGGACAGGTCGAAGGAGATGGGGCCGGTCTGCCGCCTTGCGGGTTGGTCGTGAACTTCCTGGGTCGCCAAAGCGGATTCCTCCTCGCGAGCCGAACCGCACCCCAACCGGGGCGTTACGGTTGCCTAGAACGCAGCGCTGGCCCGGCCGTTTCATAGGCTTCGTAGGGCATCCGGCGAGGAAGACGCGCGCTATGGGTAAGCTTGGCGGGACAGGCTTTTGGATGGGATGGACCGGAAGAGCCCCTTCGCTGATAATGGATACTTCGGAGGAGGAGGCGGCTATGTCGGCGGTACAGGAGGATTGGTTGCAGACGTTCCCGGCGCTGGCCGGGCTGGAGCCGGATGCGCTGGAGCTGCTCCGCGCCGGCGGCGCCCGGGTGCGGATGCCGCGCGGGACCGTGCTGTTCCAGATCGGCGGGCTGTGCCGCAACTTCCTGCTGATGATCGACGGCAGCGTCCGCGTGCAGATGACGTCGGAAACCGGGCGCGAGATCGTGCTGTACCGCGTGGTCGGGGGCGATACCTGCATCCTGACCACCGCCTGCCTGATGGCGCGGACCAACTACAGCGCCGAAGGCGTGGCCGAGACCGACTTGGACGCCATCGCGCTGGGCGCCCAGCCGTTCCACGAGCTGCTGGCCCGCTCCGCCGTGTTCCGCGACTTCGTCTTCGCCTCCTTCGGCAGCCGGTTGCAGGCCATGATGATGCTGGTCGAGGAGGTGGCCTTCGGACGCATCGACCTGCGGCTTGCCCGCTTCCTGGTCGACCATCGGGACGCGCGGGGCGGGCTGGACACCACGCATCAGGCGCTGGCCGTCGAACTCGGCACCGCCCGCGAGGTGGTCAGCCGCCAGTTGAAGGAGTTCGAGCGGCGCGGGCTGGTCGAGCTGTCGCGCGGCCGGGTCGCCGTGCTGGATGCCGAGGCGCTGCTGGCGCTGTCCGAAACCACACGGGAAACCGTGTGACTCCGTCACAGACGGCATCGGCGGGGTGGGCGTAGAAGGGGGGCGATCGTTCCCTCACTCCGCTCCGAGAGGTGCTTCCATGTCCACCAACGTCGGTCCTGTCGACCGCGCGCTGCGCGCCGTCGTCGGTCTTGTCCTCATCGCCCTGGTGTTCGTCGGCCCGCAGACCGCCTGGGGCTGGATCGGGCTGGTGCCCCTGCTGACGGCGGTCATCGGCTTCTGCCCGGCCTACACCCTGTTCGGCATCAAGACCTGCCCGCTGAAGAACTGAGCCTTAACGATTTGCGCCGGCAGCCCAGTGTGCACCGTTGTGCAGATTGAGCAGGGGCGCAAATCTGCACAATGGGTGAAATCGGCGGTTCGTGTATTTGAATCAGTGCTTTGCGCGGCATCGTTTGTGTACGTACGTTGTGCATCCGTGCACAACGATGTGCGTGCGAATGATTGGTGCGTCGTTAACCGGTGCAACATCCTGCGACCTAGGTTCGCTGGATGTTGCACTGGTTGACAGCGCCATGCCGGTGATGGTGCGGGTACAGTTCGGGCGTTGATGCGCCGAGTGTAGTGCTCTTCGGCGAACAAAACAAGAATACGGCCTGGAGGCTGCGCCTTTGACATTCCCTCTCCGCGAAGGGGCGGTCCATTGGGCCGTTGAAGCCGCTTTCCGTGTGAAAACAACCCTTCATCGTCATCCCTGCGCAGGTGGACGGCGGAAAGCTGGCAGGAGGCTTCGACTGGTCCTGCGGTCCTAGTCCTGATCTTCCCAAGGGGAGAGGGCCGATCAAGCCGCGCGCTTCAGGAAGACGCCTAGCCCGGTTTCGTCCGACGACGCCAGCCGGATGCCGGCTTCCTCCAGCGTTCGGATGATCTGCTGTTCCGATCCTTGGTGCAATTCATGCCGCCCCTTTTCGAAATCCCGGATGGTGCTGCGGGACAGGCCGGAGCGTTCGGCGAGTTCGTCTTGCGTCCAGTCGAGGAACCCGCGTGCCGCCCGGCATTGGCCGGGGGTCAGCAGCTTCGTGGTGGGCATTGTCACACGGCGGAAAACTTCAACCATTTTGGTTGACATAAGCGGAGCCGTGACCAAATGCAAGGGCACCCCATCCCGCCGCCTTTCCACCCGCCTGGAGCGCCATGCATTACGGCCCCCTGATCGCCATTCTCGTCGCCGGATTCGGCGCCGCCTTCCTCTTCGGTGCCTTGGCCCACCGGCTGCGAGCCTCGCCGCTGGTGGGCTATGTGCTGGCCGGTGTGGCGGTCGGACCGTTCACGCCGGGGTTCGTGGCGGACCAGGGGCTCGCCAATGAACTGGCGGAAATCGGCGTGATCCTGCTGATGTTCGGCGTCGGACTGCATTTCTCGCTGAAGGATCTGCTCTCGGTGCGGAAGGTGGCCGTTCCCGGCGCCGTGGTGCAGATCGCCGTCGCGACGCTGCTGGGCGTCGGCCTTGCCACGCTGCTCGGCTGGTCGCTGGTGTCGGGCCTGATCTTCGGCCTTGCCCTGTCGGTCGCCAGCACGGTCGTGCTGTTGCGCGCGCTTCAGGAACAGCGGCTGGTCGAGACGGAACGCGGGCGCATCGCCGTCGGATGGCTGATCGTCGAGGATCTGGCGATGGTGCTGGCGCTGGTCGTCATTCCGGCGGTTGCCGGCGCCGTGAACGGGACCGGCGGGGGAGACGGGCCGTTCGGGCTCGGCCTGACGGGCACGTTGCTGGTGACGCTCGCCAAGGTGTCCGCCTTCGTGGCCTTCATGCTGATCGTCGGGCGGCGGGTGATCCCGTGGGTGCTCCATTGGGTCGCGCACACCGGCTCGCGGGAGCTGTTCCGGCTGTCGGTGCTGGCCATCGCGCTCACCGTGGCCTTCGGCGCCTCGGCCCTGTTCGGCGTGTCGTTCGCGCTCGGCGCCTTCTTCGCGGGCATGATCCTGAACGAGTCACCGCTGAGCCATCGGGCGGCGGCGGAGACGCTGCCCCTGCGCGATGCCTTCGCGGTGCTGTTCTTCGTGTCGGTCGGCATGCTGTTCAACCCGGCCATTGTGGTCGAGGCGCCCCTGGAACTCGCCGCGACGCTGGCGATCATCCTGATCGGCAAATCGGTCGCCGCCTTCTTCATCGTGCGGGCCTTCGGGCGCTCCACGGGGACGGCGCTGACCATCTCGGCGAGCTTGGCGCAGATCGGCGAATTCTCCTTCATTCTCGCCGGGCTTGGGGTCTCGCTGAACGTGCTGCCGCCGGTCGGTCGGGACCTGATCCTGGCAGGCGCCATCCTGTCGATCCTGGTCAACCCGCTGCTGTTCGCCTTGATCGCCCGGATCGTTCCGGCCGAGGCGGAGGAACCCGGCGATCAGCGCGCCGAGGCCGTACCGGCGGCGCCGGAGCGGCATGTCGTGGTGGTCGGTTACGGGTGCGTGGGGGCGATGGTCGGCGCCGGCCTTCGTGAAGCGGGGGTGCCCTTCGTCGTGATCGAGGACCGGACCGAACCGGCCCAGGCCGCGCGCGAGGACGGCGCCGAGGTTCTGATGGGCAACGCCGCCGATCCGGAGATCCTGAAGGCGGCCGAACTGTCCACGGCCAAGCACCTGATCGTCGCCATTCCGGAGGCGTTCGAGGCTGGGCAGGTGGTCGAACAGGCGCGGGCCGCGAACCCGCAGTTGGAAATCCTGGCGCGTGCCCATTCCGACGCGGAGGTCGAGCATCTGACCAAATGCGGGGCGACCCACACCATCCTGGGCGAGCGGGCGATCGCGCGCGCCATGCTCAATCTGGTGTCCGCCGGGCTGGCGCCGGCCGGGCGCACCGCGCGGGCGCGGGGTGCCATGGTGGTGCGCCGGGCGGTGTGACGCGCATTTCCGTTGGATGTGAACGTCTTTGCTTCGTCATGACCGGGCTTGACCCGGTCATCCACACCATCACGACCACGCCCCAACGTCGCATGGATGCCCGGATCAAGTCCGGGCAGGACGGCTGGAATGGTTGCGTCCGTAGAAGAAAATCCGCTTTAGCGGTGTCGGGGGTTTTCACCACCAAGGCACCAAGGCACCAAGACATCAAGGAACCACGGCTCGAAGGGATCGAGGATTTTTGGTGCCTTGGTGGTGAATCTTAAACGGGGCAAGGCGAGGCGAAGCTGGACGGCCGCTGAAAGTAAAACGCCCCTTCCGCAAGGAAAGGGGCGCATTCTTTCGTGTGCGGATAAATAAAAGGTTCAGCCGCGCGGCGCGTGCTTGTTGAGGATGCGCTGCAACGTACGGCGGTGCATTTTCAGGCGGCGGGCCGTTTCGGACACGTTGCGGTCGCACTGCTCGAACACGCGCTGGATGTGTTCCCACCGCACGCGGTCGGCCGACATCGGGTTTTCCGGCGGCGAGGGCAGCGGGCGGCCATCGGCCAGCAGGGCCTGTTCCACGGCGTCGGCATCGGCGGGCTTCGGCAGGTAATCCACGGCGCCGGCCTTCACGGCGGCCACCGCCGTGGCGATGTTGCCGTAGCCGGTCAGCATCACGATGCGCGCGTCCGGACGGGCGTCGCGCAGAGCCTTGACCACATCCAGGCCGCTGCCGTCGGCCAGCCGCAGGTCGACCACCGCGAAAGCCGGGGCCGATTCCTGCGCAACGTCGATCCCAAGCTGTACGGTGTCCACCGCGACCACGTTGAAACCGCGCTTTTCCATGGCGCGCGCCAGGCGAATGCGGAACGGAGCGTCGTCGTCAACGATGAGGAGGCTGCGGGTAACGTCACCCGTGAACGTCAGCTTGGCGGTCTCGCCCGTTGGACTCTCGTCCGTGGTCATAGCGCTATCCACCACTAGTCCTCTGGTTCTAATGCACCACGTTCCCAGCGTACGACAACTCGCGCGCCGCCGCTACGATTATTGCTATAGGCGACCTGAGCGCCGGTTTTCTCAAGCAGCGTTTGCGCAATGAAAATGCCTAGTCCCATATGTCCCGAACGTTCATTGCGCGCGGACAGGTACGGCTCGCCGATGCGGCCCAGAAGGTGGTGCGGATAGCCGGGGCCGTCGTCCATCACCGTGACCGTGACCGCGCGGTCGTCCCACGCCGCCGCGACGGTGACCCGGCGATTGGCGAACTGGTGCGCGTTCTGGATGAAGTTGCCGAGGCCGTGGATAACCTCCGGGCTGCGGCGGAAGACGGGCTCCTCGTTGTCGTCGCCGGGGGAGCGCTCCACCACGAACATGATGTGCCCGAGGCGGTGCGGGGCGGCGGCGGCGTCGATCAGCGCGGTCAGGGGCAGCCGCTCGAACGGGTCGCCACCGTCGGCCTCCGGCTTGCGGGCGAGGTCGGCCAGGATCTCGCGGCAGCGCATCACCTGGCTTTGCAGGAGGGTCACGTCCTCGGTGTGCGGGCTGTCGGGGGGAAGCTCGCGCGCCAGCTCCTTCGCCACCACGGCGATGGTGCCGAGCGGCGATCCCAGCTCGTGCGCGGCGGCGGCGGCGAGCGCGCCCAGCGAGGACAGGCGCTGCTCGCGGGCCAGGGCAACCTGCGTGGCCGACAGCGCCTCGGCGAAGCGGCGCGCCTCCTCCGCCACGCGGAAGACGTAGCCGGCGATGAAGGTCGCGGAGACGGACAGCGACAGCCAGATGCCGAAGGCGTAGAGCGGGGCGACCGCCGGCATCGGCTCCGGCCAGGGCAGCGGGAAATGCCACAGCGCCAGGATGGTCAGGCAGATGAGGTTCAGCCCGGTCAGCAGAACCACGCTGTAGCGCGACAGGATGGCGGCGGCCACCGTCATCGGCGCCAGCAGCAGGATGGCGAAGGGGTTGGCGAGGCCGCCGGTCAGGTACAGCAGCAGCGTCAGCTGCAGCATGTCGTAGCCGAGGTACAGCGCGGCGTCCCGGTCGGCCAGCCGCAGCCGCCCGCCGCGCTGGGCCATCGCCACCATGTTCAGCAGCACCGACGCGCCGATGGCCGCCATCACCGGCCCCAGCGCCAGCGGGAAGGACAGCACGAACTGCACCATCACCACGGTCGCCAGCTGCCCAATGACCGCGATCCAGCGGATCAGGATCAGCGTGCGCAGCGTGACGCGCCCGTCCAGATTGGTCCAGACGGCCGGGGCCAGGGCAACGGCGTGGCGCGCGGCGGCGAAAGTCATGGCGTGTTCCCTGCGTGGCCGCTTGGACGCGGCGCCGTCGTTTTATCGAATGCTGTTTTGCCACTCTGGCGATTGCGCGCCAAGCGGCCATATTCAACAGCCATGAAAAGCTCCGACAATCGTTTATCCGACAATCAGAACGCCATTGCTGCCGCCATTCGTGTCGAGGGTCTGACCAAGCGGTTCGGCACCGCCCGGTCCGGCGAGGTCACCGCCGTGGACGCGATCTCCTTCACCGTGGCGAAGGGGTCGGTCACCGGGCTGCTGGGCGGCAACGGGGCGGGGAAGACCACCACCATCTCCATGCTGCTGGGGCTGCTGCTGCCCACGGCCGGAACGGTGGAGGTGCTGGGGGTGGACATGGCGCGCCACCGGCATGCGGTGCTGCCGCGCATGAATTTCTCCTCGCCTTATGTGGAGCTGCCGCACCGGCTGACCGTGCGCGAGAACCTCGTCGTGTACGCGCACCTGTATGGGCTGACCGGGGTGAAGCGGCGGGTCGAGGAGCTGGCCGAGCACCTGGACCTGACCCGGTTCCTGGAGCGGCCGTCGGGCGGGCTGTCGGCCGGTCAGAAGACGCGCGTGGCGCTGGCCAAGGCGCTGCTGAACCGGCCCGACGTGCTTCTGCTGGACGAGCCGACCGCCTCGCTCGACCCCGACACGGCGGACTGGATCCGGACGTATCTGGAGCGCTACCGGTTCGAGTCGGGGGCCACGATCCTGCTCGCCTCCCACAACATGCTGGAGGTGGAGCGGCTGTGCGACCATGTGCTGATGATGCGCCAGGGCCGGATCGTGGACCAGGGCGCGCCGGCCGCCCTGCTGGCCCGCTACGGGCGCGGCACGCTGGAGGAGGTGTTCCTCGACATCGCGCGGGCGCGCACCGATGCGGAGAAGGAGGCGGCCAATGCGGCGGAGTGATGCCATGACGGCGCCGGACTTCGCCCACAGCCCCACATTCTCCGTGCGCCGCGTCGGGGCGATGGTGCTGCGCTACTGGTATCTGCTGCGCGGGTCGTGGCCGCGCTTCCTGGAACTGGCCTACTGGCCGACCATGCAGATGATCCTGTGGGGATACATCAACCAGTTCATGGCCTCCTCCAGCGCCTGGGTGGCGCAGGGGGCGGGGGTGCTGGTCAGCGCGGTGCTGCTGTGGGACGTGCTGTTCCGGGGGCAGCTGGGCGTGTCGGTGTCGTTCCTGGAGGAGATGTGGTCGCGCAACCTCGGCCACCTGTTCGTCAGCCCCCTGCGGCCCGGCGAGTGGGTGGCGGCGCTGTTCACCATGAGCCTGATCCGCACCATCATCGGCGTCGTGCCGGCGGCGCTGCTGGCGATCCCCTTCTTCGGCTATTCGGTGTTCAGCCTGGGATTGCCGCTGGCCGGGTTCTTCGCCAACCTGATCGTGTTCGGCTGGTCGCTGGGGCTGGTGATCGTCGCGCTGATCCTGCGCTACGGCATGGGAGCGGAGGGGCTGGCCTGGATCGTCGTCTTCATGCTGGCGCCGGTCAGCGCGGTCTATTACCCGGTCAGCGTCCTGCCGGAGTGGCTGCAATGGGTGGCGCTGGCGATGCCGCCCGCGCATGTGTTCGAGGGGATGCGCGCCGTGCTCTACAACGGCGTGGTGCGCTGGGACCATCTGGCCTGGGCGGCGGGGCTGAACCTCGTCTACATGGCGCTGTGCGCGGCGGCCTTTCAGTACTCGTTCCGGCAGGCGCGGGTGCGCGGGGCGCTGTTGCAGACGGGGGAATGAGGGGGTCGGATCCTCCGGCCATCCGTGATAGCTTCCCGGCCTCCGTCGAACGAAGCCGTGTGCCCATCATGAAGCCCGTCACGCTTGCCGAGATTGCCGCCGCCCTGAACGCCCAGCTGGAGGGCGACGGGTCCATCGTGATCGCCCGCGCCGTCCACCCGTCGGAGGCCGAGGGGCCGGACGATCTGGCGCTCGCCATGGAAAAGGGGCTGGGGGAGGCGCTGGCGGCGTGCCCGGCGCGCGCCGCCGTGCTGGCGGAAGGGGCCGAGGTCCCGGCCAACATCGCCGGCTGGATCGTGGTGAAGCGCCCGCGCTACGCCATGGCCGGGCTGCTGGACATCTTTGAGAAGCCGGTCCACGCCGAGCCGGGCGTCCACCCGCAGGCCTTCGTGGCGCCGGACGCGGTGCTGGGGCAGGGCGTGTCGGTCGGGCCCTTCGCCTATGTCGGGCCGAAGGCGGTGCTGGGCGATGGCGTCATCGTCATGCCGCAGGCCACCGTGGGCGCGGAAGCGGTCATCGGCAAGGACAGCCTGATCCACCCCGGAGCCCGCATCGGCGAGCGCGTGGTGATGGGCGAGCGCTGCATCATCCACCCCAACGCGGCGGTCGGCAACGACGGCTTCAGCTTCGTCACGCCGGAGCCGGGCAGCGTGGAGTCGGCCAAGACCACCGGCCGCGTGGTCGGCACCAACGTGCTGATCCGCCGCGTCAACTCCATCGGCACGGTGGTGCTGGGCGACGACGTGGAGGTCGGGGCCAACGCCACCATCGACCGGGGCACGGTGACGGCGACGCGCATCGGGTCGGGCACCAAGATCGACAACCTCGTGCAGATCGGCCACAACGTGCAGGTCGGCACCAACTGCATGCTGTGCGGCCATGTCGGCATCGCCGGCAGCACGATCATCGGTGACCGCGTGGTGCTGGCCGGCAAGGTCGGCGTGGCGGACCATGTGAAGATCGGCAACGACGCGGTGGTCGCCGCCAACTCCGGCGTCGGCACCGACATTCCGGCGAAGGCGGTCTACATGGGCTACCCCGCCGTGCCCCGTGAGAGGGCCTTCGATCAGTACAAAGGGCTAGCCCGTTTGAAGCGCCTGTTCGCGGACGTGGCTGACCTGAAGAACCGGGTCAAGGCGCTCGACGGCCGCGCTAACGTCTCTTGCGGAGCCCCGCCGGAGAGCACGGATGACCGATCTTAAGAACGACGTCCTGACGATCATCGCCGAGAAGGGCCGGGTGGAGATCGGGCGGCTGACGCCCGACGCCCGGCTGGCCGATCTGGAGATCGCCTCGCTCGATGTGATCGAGATCGTCTTCGCCCTGGAAGAACGCTTCGGCATCGAAATCCCCTTCAACGCCAACGACGCCCGCAAGGAGTTCGACACGGTCGGCGACGTGCTGCGGGCGGTCGAGGCCGCCGTGTCGAAGTCAGCCGCGTGAGCGCGGCGGTGCGGCGCGTCGTCGTCACGGGGCTTGGGGTCGTTTCGCCGATCGGGGTGGGGCTGGCTCCCTTCGCCGAATCCCTGTTTGCCGGGCGGTGCGGCATCGGGCCGTTGGGCCTCGTCGCGCGTGACGGGCTGGGCATTCGGATCGCGGGGGAGGTGCGGGACTACGATCCCGCCGCACACTTCGACGCCCGGCGATTGGGATTGCTCGACCGCGTCAGCCAGTTCGCGCTGGTCGCGGCGCGGCAGGCGGTGGAGGCGTCGGGGCTGCGGTTCGAGGGGGAGCTTGGGCCTCGCACGGCGACGATCCTCGGGACGGGGGTCGGGGGCATCGGGACGCTGGACGAAGGATTCCACCGGCTCTACGCGGAGGGCGCGCAACGGCTGCACCCCTTCACCATTCCCCGCCTGATGGTCAGCGCGCCGACCGCCCAGGTTTCCATGGAATTCGGACTGACCGGGCCGAGCTTCACGGCGGCGAGCGCCTGCGCCTCGGCTGCCCATGCAATCGGGTTGGCGTTTCAGATGGTACGCGGTGGGCTGGTGGACGCCGCCGTCACGGGCGGGGCAGAGGCCAGCCTGAGCTTCGGCGCGCTGAAGGGGTGGGAGGCCATGCGCATCGTCAGCCCGGACGGCTGCCGGCCCTTCTGCGAAACCCGCAACGGCATGGTGCTGGGCGAGGGGGCTGCCGTGCTGGTGCTGGAGACGCTGGAGGCGGCCAAGGCGCGCGGGGCGGAGGTGCTTGGGGAGGTCGCCGGGTTCGGCATGTCGGCGGACGCCAAGGACATCACCGCGCCAGATGCGGACGGCGCGGCGCGGGCCATGCGCGCGGCGCTGGCCGATGCGGGGCTGAATGGGGACGAGGTCGATTACGTGAATGCTCATGGCACGGGGACGGCGGCCAATGACGCCACGGAGGCGCGGGCGATTCATGCCGTGTTCGGGGACCTCGCGCGGCGGCTGATGGTGTCGTCCACCAAGTCGATGGTCGGGCATTCGCTGGGCGCGGCCGGCGCGCTGGAGGCGGCGGCGACTCTGCTGGCGTTGCGCGATCAGGTCGTGCCGCCGACCGTGGGGGTGGAGCGGCCGGACCCAGCCTGCGCACTGGACGTGGTGCCGCGCGTGGCGCGGGACGCGCGGGTGGGGGCGGCGCTGTCCAACTCCTTCGCGTTCGGCGGGTTGAACGCGGCGCTGGCGTTTCGGCGGGTGTGAGTGCGATTGCCCCCACCCCGACCCTCCCCCGCTTTGCAGGGGAGGGGGCAAATGCGCAAAGGCGCCTTACTGGAACGCGATTTTGACGTTCTCGCCCGGATTCGGCGGCTCGCCGGTGATCTTCGCCTTCACGTAGCCGTAGGCGTAGACCATCGCGCTCGACGGGCTGTCCCAGTATTCGGCGTGATCGACGCTGACCTTCAGCAGCGCGATCTCCGGGTCGTCGGGACCCTGCGGGAACCAGGTGGACAGGATGTCCCGCCACAGGAAGCGGATCTTGTCGCGGTCGCGCACCAGTTCCGCCACGCCGGAAATCGAGACGTAGTTCTCGTCGCTCGGGTCGGCGTAGGACAGGTTGACGCGCCAATGCTCCTTCAGTTCATGGACCTTGGGTGAGTCGGCTCGGGTGAAGAACCACAGGTTGCCGTCGTCGAACCCGGCGTGCGACAGGGTCGCCATCGGCCGGGAATGCAGGATTCCGTTGTCGTTCAGCGTCGTCATCATGGCGATGCGGACGCCCTTGATCATCCCCCAGAGCTTGTCGGCGGCCTCGCGATTATCGGCGCTTCTTGCCATGGTCTGCCTCTCGTTTGGTAGCCCAACGGAGTCCGGTCAACGGCTTTCGCCGAAAAAGGTTCCGAGTGCGTTGACCGCCCCAACGGCCCAGGACGCCTCGCTTTCGCCCCCCGCGTAATGGTCGATTCGGGACAGCGACAATGGTGCAATACCCAAACGCAAGGCCGATTCCGGCCTTAGGTCGAGGGCAAGGGCGAGGGCCGCGCGGATGGTGCCGCCGTGGATCACCGCGACGATGTCCCGGCCGGCGTGGGCGGCGGTGAGGCGCCGGATCGCCCCGGCGGTGCGGGCCATGACCTGAGCGAAGCTCTCGCCGCCGGGTGGGGCCTCGGTGGCCGGGGCGGACCAGAAGCGGCGGGCTTCGTCGGGGTGGCGGGCGGCGACGGTGTCATGGGACAGGCCCTCCCACGCGCCGAAGCTCTGTTCGGCGAGGTCCCGTTCGACCAGCGCCATGTCGCTGCCCGGCAGACGCAGCGCCGCTGCCGTCTGGCGCGTGCGGCGCAGGTGGCTGGTCACCCACACCGCCTCGCGCGGCAGGCGGGCGGCGAGCGCCGACAACGCGGCAGTGTCGCCGGTGTCTGCAGGCGGGTCGTCCCGGCCGTAGATCAGCCGGTCGGAGTTCGGGACGGGCGCGTGGCGGATCAGCCACCAGCGGGTGACGATCATCGCAGCGCCGAAAGCGTGAGGAGGACGGCAGCCTCGCCCGCCTGCTGCGCGGCGCCGAACACGTCGCCGGTGTGGCCGCCGATTTGGCGCCGGGCGAGCAGGGCGACGGCGGCGGTGGCGAGGGTCGCGGCGAGGATGGCGGCGGGGGCCTTGGCGGTCAGGGCGAGCAGGGCGACGGCGGCGCCGATGGCTATGGACAGGGCGACCGTCGCGGCGGTCGGGCGGCCCTGCCGGGCGGCGAGGCCGTCGGCGCGGGCGGGGGCCATGCGGCGGGCGATCGCCGCCATGCCGCCGCGCGACAGGGCGCCGGAGGCGGCAAGCGCGGCGAGGACGGTGCCGGGATCGGCGAGGGCGGACAGGGCCGAGGCGCGGATGGCGACCGAAAAGACGATGGCGAGCACGCCGTAGCTGCCGACCCGGCTGTCGCGCATGATCTCCAGCTTGCGCGCCTTGTCGCGCCCGCCGCCGAAGCCGTCCGCGACGTCCGCCGCCCCGTCCTCGTGCAGGCCGCCGGTGATCCACACCAGGGCGCACAGCGCCAGCAGGGCGGCCGGAAGGGGCGGGATGTGGGCGAGGGACGCCAGCGCGTAGACCGTGCCGCCGAACAGCCCGACCCCGGCCCCGACCAGCGGGAACCAGCCCATGGCGCGGGCGTGCGCGTCCTCGGCCAGCGGGCCGGACAGCCGCAGCGGCAGGCGGGTCATGAAGATCACGGCAAGGGCGAGGTCGGATGACCAGCGGCGGGCGGGTGGGATGGGGGAGGCGTCGGGCATGGCGGGCGGTTGCGGTCTGGTGCGTGGTCGCGGTGCCGACGATTCACCACAAAGACACGAAGACACAAAGGATTTCACAAAGAGGCGTCTGCGGAGGCGGTGGGTTTCGAATTGGCGGCTGTGTTTTGTGAAATTCTTTGTGCCCTTTGTGTCTTTGTGGTGAAGAAACGCCCGCCGTGACGCGTGCTTTGACAGGCGGGCGCGATTGGTCCAAGGTCGCGCCGCTGTTTTTCCGACGTTAGCGCCAGGACTTATACCCATGAGCAACCCGCAGCCCGCCGTCACCTTCGAGGAAATCCGCGCGCTCGTGCGCAACCTGCCGGGGCCGGACCTGGACGCCGGCACGGCCGCCTTGCAGCGCGAGCGGCAGCTGACCAAGCCGGCGGGGTCGCTCGGCCGGCTGGAGGAGATCGCGCAGTGGATGGCGACCTGGCAGGGCCAGCACCCGCCGGAGGTGCGCCGCCCGCGCGTCGTCGTCTTCGCCGGCAACCACGGCGTGGCCGCGCGCGGCGTGTCGGCCTATCCGACGGAGGTGACCGCGCAGATGGTCGCCAATTTCCAGAACGGCGGCGCCGCCGTGAACCAGCTGTGCGAAGTGGCCGACGCCGACCTGCGCGTCTACGAGCTGGACCTGGAGAACCCCACCGCCGACTTCACCCAGGGCCCCGCCATGGGCGAGGAGGAATGCTGCCGGGCCATGGCCTACGGCATGATGGCCGTGGAGATGGGCATCCAGCTTCTGGCGCTCGGCGAGATGGGCATCGGCAACTCCACGTCGGCGGCGGCGATCTGCTGCGCGCTGTTCGGCGGCGAGGCCAAGGACTGGGTCGGGCGCGGCACCGGCGTGGACGACGAGGGGCTGGTCCGCAAGGTCGCCGCCATCGAGGCTGGGCTTAAGACCAACCCGCAGGCCCGGAATGACCCGTTCGAGGCGCTGCGCTGCTTCGGCGGTTACGAGCTGGCGGCGATTGCCGGCGCGATCCTGGCGGCGCGCATGGCGCGGGTGCCGGTGCTGCTGGACGGCTATGCCTGCACGGCGGCGGCGGCGGTGCTGTTCAAGGCCGACCGCCGGGCGCTGGATCACTGCATGGTCGCCCACCGCTCGACCGAACCGGGCCACAGCCACCTGATCGAAGCCATCGGCAAGGAGCCGCTGCTCGACCTCGGCATGCGGCTGGGCGAGGGTTCGGGCGCCACCCTGGCGATCAACATCGTCAAGTCGGCCTGCGCCTGCCACGCGGGCATGGCGACCTTCGCCCAAGCCGGCGTGAGCGACCGCGAGGGATAAAGCGAGGGGTAAGCCTATCGCTTCGGAATGCCGGCGACGCGCTGGATCATGTCCTGGAGGACGTCGGGCATCACCGGCTTCAGAAGCAGGTGGGAGCCGATGCGTCCAGCCTCCAGCGCGCGCTCGGGGCCGGTGTCGCCGGTCAGGACGATGGCCGGGACCGGCGCGTTGCAATAGGCCCGGATCATGCGGATCGCCTCGGTGCCGGTGCGGCCGCAGGACAGGAAATAGTCGCTGATGATCAGGTCCGGGCGGCGGCGGCGCTGGGCGATCTGTTCCAGAACGTCGTCCGGGGCGGCGCCGGCGATGACCTCGAACCCCCATTCCTCCAGCAGCATGCCGAGCGCGGTCAGGATGGTGTGATCGTCCTCCACCAGCACCGCGAGCGGCGGGCCGCCGCCGGCCAGAAGCAGGGGCGGCGGGTGAGGCGTGTCCGGCGCGCAGGCGGTGATCGGCACGGTGATCGTGAAGACGGTTCCCCGGCCGGGGCGGGAGCGCAGCGTCAGCTCGTGCCCCAGAAGCCTGACGAGGCGCTGCACGATGGACAGGCCGAGCCCGAGGCCATGGCCGCGTTCCGAGCGGCCGGTGTTTCCCAGCTGCACGAACTCGTCAAAGATGGCGACCTGGTCTTCCAGCCGGATGCCGACGCCGGTGTCCCATACCTCGATCCGCACCGTGTCGCCGCGTCGGCGGCAGGCGAGCAGGACGCCGCCGCGTTCGGTGTATTTCAGCGCGTTGTCCAGCAGGTTGCCCAGCACGCGGCCGAGCAGCACCGCATCGCTGCGGATCCAGACCGGGCAGCCGATCATCCGGAACTTCAGCCCCTTGGCCGCCATGCGCGGGCCGTATTCGGCGGACAGGCGCTGCATCAGGGTGACCGCCGGGAAGTCCGCCGGTTCGGCCTCCAGCGTGCCGGAATCGAGGCGCGAGATGTCGAGCAGCGTGTCGATCAGAACCTTCATCCCCTCCAGCGCCTGCTGCATGGTGACGACCAGAGCCTGCGCGGGATGATCGCGCAGCCGTTCGTGCAGGGCATGGGCGAAGAGGAACAGCGTCTGCACCGGCTGGCGCAGGTCGTGGCTGGCGCTGGCGAAGAAGCGCGCCTTGGCGTCGATGGCCGCCCGCGCCTCGTCCAGGGCGGTGCGCAGCGACGCCTCCATGGTCTTCTGGTCGGTGATGTCCTGAACCAGCCCATGCACAGCCTGGACCGTGCCGTCGGCGTTGCGCACCGGGTGCAGGTTCATCAGCCAGTGGCGTTCGGTCCACGGATCGGCCGGCGCCGGGGCCGTGATGGACAGATTGTGGATCGGCTCGCCTGTGGAAAGAACGCGGCGGTACAGCGGCTCGACGACGGCGACCAGATCGGCCGGCAGGACGTCCTGCGGGCGGCGGCCGATGTGGGCCTCCGCCGGAAGGGCGTTGAGCGCGGCCATGCGCTCGTTGACGTGCAGATAGCGCAGCTGGCCGTCGACAACGGTCATGGCCGCCGGGGCGCTGGCGAACATGGTCTCCAGCAGGGTTTCGGCACGGGTGCGCTCGGCCACCTCGCGCTCCAGGGCGGCGTTGGCGGCGTGCAGGGCTTCCTCGGTCGCCTTGCGGTCGGTGATGTCGCGGATGATGCCCAGAAGGCGCACGGGCCGCCCGTCGGCGTTGGCGACGCTGTTGCCCGTGCACTCCATCCAGCGCACCGTGCCGTCGGGCCGGACGATGCGGTATTGCAGTTGCATCTCCCCGCCCCGCAGCGACGATTGCTGGGCCTTCGCCAGCACGGCCTGGCGGTCGTCGGGATGGACGACGCGTTCCACGAAGACGGCAACCTCCGGGTCGATGGTTCCCGGCTCGGCGCCGAAAAGGCGGTACAGCGAGTCCGACCAGGTGATGCGCCCGCTGGGCAGGTCCCAGTCCCAGCTGCCGATGCCCGCCGCCTCCTGCGCCATGCGCAGACGGCTTTCGCTCTCGCGCAGGGCGGCTTCGGCGCGGCGCAGGTCGGTGACGTCGAGCGTCAGCCCGTCCCACAGCACGGTGCCGTCGGGCTGCCGGCGCGGCGTGGCCACCCAGTGCAGCCAGCGCGTTTCGCCGTCCGGGGACCGGCTTTCCCGCTCGATGACGATTGGGACGAGTGGGGTGACCGTGAGTGGGGCGGGCGGCGTCAGCAGGGCCTGTTCGATCGGATCGGTCTCGGCGGGCAGGGCGCCGGCCGTGCGGGATGCGAGAAGAGTGCCGTTCGGCAGCTGGACGTGCCGGTGGATCAGGCCCGGAACGTGGTTGGCGATGTCGGCAAGGTCCCGTTCGGCGCCTTGTCGGGTGGCGAGCGCGTGCAGGACGCGCAGCCGGCTTGCCAGCACGGCGGCGAGCAGTCCGGAAACCGTCAGGGCCAGCAGGCCGCTGCCGACGAGCGCACGCTCGGTGCGGGTCGCCGGCATGCCGAACACCGTGTCCGAAGCCATGACCGGCCGGGTGACGACGACCCGCCATCCGGACAGCGGCGCGACGGCGCTCGGCCCGTCGATGTGACCGGCCGGCGTGCCGATGCGCGGGTCGGACGGGGCGGTCGTATCGTCCAGGGCGACGACCCGGCCGGTCTGGTCGATGATCGTCATGCCCATCGGATTGGGCGAATCCTGCGCCTGCTCACGCAGCACGCCGTTGAACGTCCAAGCGGGCAGAAGGGTCGTCAACGCATAGCGCACCGTGCCCTCCCGGACCACCGGGACGCGGATCGACACGAAGGGTTGGGCGACGCGGTCGGAATGGCGGGCCACCCCCGAGACCTGGGGTTGGGCCGTCTCGAAAACGCGGGTGACTTGATCGGGCGCGAGCAGGGGGGGCAGTTCCGCGCCGTAGGCCAGGCGGGTGTTGAGCAGCTGGTGGTGCTGGTTGGTCAGGGTGACGAACTTCCAGCTGTCGCGCGCTTCCACCGCGCGCTTGGCTTCGACATAGAAGGCCTGGAAGTCGGCACGATCGAGTTCCTCCGCCGTGGCGAGCACGGTGAGCGCCGCCGTCTCCTGCGCGATGATGCGGTCCACGCTCTGCGCCAGCATCCGCGCCATGGAAAGGAGATCATCCTCGGCGTGCCGACGTGTGTCGTCGTGCCCCAGATAGAGGGCTGCGGCGGTGAACAGGAGAACCGGCAGTAGAGTTGCCGCAAGAAGGGCGTAGATCTGCCGACGGCCGGGTATGGATGCCTTCCCCGATGGCATAATGAGTACACCAATGAATACGGAGATATGTAAACGATAGCCCGAAAGGGCAGAGCTTCACAATAACCAATATTGTATAGAGATCGGTGTTTAAATTTTGTAACATAGATGACAAATATTAAAAAATATGGGATTTCCTTGAATCGCTTTAAGGAAACGATGTGTCCGTATTTTTGTGTTTTCTTTGCCTGGGCGTGGGCCGCGGCGGCGGAGGGTAGGGAAAACGCCGATCCGCCTGAATGAGAATCAGAGCAGGCCGTCGGCGAAGTCGGTGATGAGGGCCGACAGGAAGAGATCGAGCAGCACGAGTATGGCCGCCGTGAGGCCGGGGACGTCCAGCGCGGTGCGCAGGACGAACCACTGGTAGGTCAGCATCGCCAGCATCACGCCGAAGACCAGCCCTTCCGACAGGGGCGCCGGCAGCAGGCCGGTGGCGGCCAGCACCACGACCGGCAGGTAAACCGCCATCTGCACGACCGAGGACCAGTTGTAGGCGCACAGGAAGTCCACATAGCGCGACGAGCGGTCGAGCATCCGGGTCACGCCGTGCATGATGACCGGAAAGGCGGTCCAACTGACCACGTAGGCGATGGCCTCGACCGTCACCAGCTGGAACAGGGGCGTGTCCTGCGCCTGGTCCCACAGGCGGATGGCCAGCAGCAGCGCGTAGGCCGGCAGAATGATGATCGCGGCGTAGAAGGACTTCCATGCCCCCTCGGGCGTGCGGTCCATGTAGTCCAGCCCGGTCGGGTCGAACCGGGCCAGACGATAGGCGCCGAAGACGGAGGAGGCGACGTCCCGGCTGGTCAGCGACATTGTGTGTTCACCTAAGATTGGACTGCCGGGGATTGGCCTGCCGGGGTTGTCTCAGCCGATCCGGTCGAACACGTCGCGCAGGATGGCTTCATAGATGTCGGTCAGCTTGGCAAGGTCGTCGAGGGCCACATGCTCGTCCACCTTGTGCATGGTCTGGCCGACGAGGCCGAACTCCACCACCGGGCAGAAGTCCTTGATGAAGCGTGCGTCCGACGTGCCTCCGGTGGTCGAATATTCGGGCCGGCGGCCGGTCACCGACTCGACCGCGCCCGCCACCAACTCGGTCAGCGGGCCGGGGTGCGTGACGAAGCTGTCGCCGGAGCAGGCGACCCGCAGGTCGTAGGCCCCGCCCACCGCGTCGAACTTGGCGCGCAGCCACGCCTCCAGGCTGGCCGGGGTGTGGGCGTCGTTGAAGCGGATGTTGAAGGTGGCCTGCCCCTGGGCAGGGATCACGTTGTTGGCCGGGTTGCCCACGTCGATGGTGGTCAGCGCCAGGGTGGAGGGTTGGAAATGGGCGGTGCCCTCGTCCAGCGGCTCCTCCGTGATGGCGGCCAGCATGCGGACGAGGCGGGGCAGCGGGTTGTCGGCCAGATGCGGGTAGGCGACGTGCCCCTGGGCGCCGTAGGCGGTGAGATAGCCGGTCAGGCTGCCGCGCCGGCCGATCTTGATCATGTCGCCGAGCGTTCTGGGGTTGGTCGGTTCCCCGACCACGCAGGCGTCGAGCGTCTCGCCCTTTTCCTTCAGCCAGCCCAGCACCTTCTTCGTGCCGTTGATGGCGACCCCTTCCTCGTCCCCGGTGATGAGGAGGCTGATCGAGCCCTTGGGTTTTCCGTTGGCTTGGAGATGGCGGGCGGTGGCGGCGACGAAGGCGGCGATGGCCCCCTTCATATCCACCGCACCCCGGCCGTAAAGGCGGCCGTTGTGGATTTCCGCGCCGAAGGGATCGATAGACCAGCCCTTCAGCTCGCCGGGCGGCACCACGTCGGTGTGCCCGGCGAAGCAGAAGTTCGGCCCCTCGGTGCCCAGGCGGGCGTAGAGGTTGTCCACCGGCGCCGTGCCCTCCTCCTCGAAGCGGAGGCGGTGGCAGGTGAAGCCCAGAGGCTTCAGCGCCGCCTCCAGCACGCCGAGCGCACCGGAATCCTCCGGCGTCACGCTGCGGCAACGGATCAGGTCCTGGGCAAGCGAAACCGGATCGGGGGAGACGGCGTCGGTGGTCATGGTCCTCAGTCGCGCAGCAGGTCGTTGATCGAGGTCTTGGAGCGGGTCTTCTCGTCCACGCGCTTCACGATCACGCAGCAGTACAGTCCCGGACCGGCCGAGCCGTCGGGCAGCGGCTTGCCCGGAATGGTGCCCGGAACGACCACGGAATAGGCCGGGACGCGGCCCATGAAGACCTCGCCCGTCGCGCGGTCGATGATCTTGGTCGAGGCCCCGATGTAGCAGCCCATGGAGACGACCGCGCCGCGCTCCACGATCACGCCCTCGGCCACTTCCGAACGGGCGCCGATGAAGCAGTCGTCCTCGATGATGACGGGGTTGGCCTGCAACGGCTCAAGCACGCCGCCGATGCCGACGCCGCCCGACAGGTGGACGTTCTTGCCGATCTGGGCGCAGGAACCGACGGTGGTCCAGGTGTCCACCATGGTGGCGCTGTCCACGTAGGCGCCGACGTTCACGAAGCTGGGCATCAGCACGACGTTCGGGGCGATGTAGGCCGAGCGGCGCACGACCGCGCCCGGAACCGCGCGGAAGCCGGAGGCCTGGAACTGGGCTTCCGACCAGCCTTCGAACTTCGGCGGCACCTTGTCGTACCAGGACGCACCGCCCGGCGCGCCGGGAATCGTCTCGTTCGGGTTCAGGCGGAAGGACAGCAGGACGGCCTTCTTCAGCCACTGGTTCACCGTCCAGCCGGCGTCCGTCTTCTGCGCCACGCGCAGGTCGCCGGAATCGAGGCCGGCCAGGGCTTCGTCCACGGCGTTGCGGGTCGCGCCCTTGGTGTCGGCGTTCAGGGTGTCGCGGGTCTCCCACGCGGCGTTGATGGCGGATTCGAGGCTGGCGTGGCTCATGTCGGCAATCGCTTGGGCTGGATGTCGAGGGTTCGGAACATGGAGCGCACCGCGCCGCCTTGTCAACAAAAGGGGGCAACAAAAGGACACGGCGCGAGGCGACGGCACCGGCGTCGCCGGTACCGGAATGCGGCGGGGCCGGCGGTATTTGCTTTCACCCGTAAGACGGAGACGATCCGCAAGAACGCACGGTTCGTTCCGGGGCCCGTTCGGGGGGATGCCAAGAGTTCAACCGTAAAGGACCGTGACGTTTGTTTGATACCAATCAATGAAAGCAAAAGTTTTTCTGATAAATTATTCAGCCATCGGCGGCCAGTACTGTGGAGTCTGCATGACTGGACGGCGTTTTGATCTTTGTCAATTCCACTCTCACCCCTGGCCACAAGCTCGTCGCAAGTCGGCGGACAACGCGCCCCGCGAAGGTCTTTTCGTCCTGATCGGTCCATTTCAGCCGCCCGAGCCATTCAACGATTTCGTCGCCGGAGGTTTCGTTCCAAGGGGCCTTCCCGTGCGGCTGTTACCTCCAGAGTGGTCGCCTCCAGCGTGAGTGTGTCATGAACCTGCCGAGCCGCATCGGCGTCGGCCCCAAGATATACGGCGTCGTCGTCCTGCTGAGCGTGGTGGCCATCGCCGTCGCCGTTCTGCTGTTGCGCGACCCGTCCGCGCTGACTCCGCCGGTCAAGGCCATCGGCGACATTTCCGTGGCGTTGGACGCGAACGGTGCGGACCTGCGCAAGCTCGCTCCGCCCCGGCATCAGGCGACGGTCGACCGGATGCTGGATGGCTTGGTGAAGATCAGAAACCTGCTGCCGCCAAAGCGAGCTTGCGTTCGCTTTAGATTCACATGGCCTCACATGCCGGCTCTCAGCGGATGCCTCTGGCATCCGCCTGCCGCCAAGGAATGAACCGAAGGCTGGCGGCCGGGACCGCCGTCGCGGTCCAAAGCGGATCGAAATCCGCTTTAGTCTACGCCAGGACGGAAGCGGGCGACTTCGGCGGGGCCGCCAATGCCCACCGCAAGGAAGGCCGGGCTCTGCTGTTGGAGGCGCTGGACACCGCCGCCCAGATGTCCGACGAGGGGCGGGGCGACCTCGGGCGGCGCTCCGACGCGCTGACCCGGGAACCCCAGGACGCGATCCGTTGGGCGACGATCATGGCGACGTTCGGCGTCTTGGCCGGCGCGGCGCTGGCCGTCCTCGTCGCGGTCGCCGGGATCGGCCGGCCGATTGCCGTACTGCAGGACGCGATGCGGCGCATCGCCATCGCCGCCGTGGCCGAGCAGGCGTCTGGTGCCACAGAAGAACCTTGTCGTGTCGTGGCCTTCTGGAAGCCGCCCACGGGGACAGCCGCCTGGCGCCCCGCATCGCTGTCACCCATGCAGGGAGCTTCGCATCGACTGCCCCGTTATCGGACGCCGAAACGGGCGCGATAAATGGCCAGATGCTCGCCAAAGAAAACCTTCAGATCGTCATTGAAGGAAACCTTGCCGCGCTCCTTTGCTACCTTCTGGTAGTCCACGTTCAGGATTGAGCCGATCTCCTCGTTCAGCAATCCCAAGGCGATATTCTCATCGAAGGGCGGATACTCGAAGGGGAAGTCGATGGAGAAGGCGGCGTCCAAGTCGTAGAGGGAACGGTAATGCCGCATCCGGTCCTCCACCGCGGTCATCGTCCTGCGGCTGTTGGTCCAGATCTTGGGCGACAGCGCCAGATCGATCAGATCCGGCCGGGCTGAAACGGCGAAAGCACGATTGAAATGAAACTCCAGGATCTCGTTCGTACCCTTGTAGTAGGTGTTGATGTCGAAGTAGAGACCCTCCCGCGCTCCCGTCGCCCGGCTGAGCAGGCCGGCGTAATAGGCGATCTGCTCGACGGCCATCTCGTGCATGGACATGGCGTTGAGCCCCATGTCCAACGTGATGGACGGCCCGTACCGGTGCATCATGTAGTTGGGCATGAAGACGTACCCGCCATGCACCTCGTCAAGCGACGAGAGGATGGTGTGCTCGCCTTCGGCGGTGATGCTGTGGATTCCGTCGGGCAGCACGACGTGGTAGCGGGCCGCTGGGCGTGCCATGGCAAGGTAGGCCGCGGCGTTCAGCAGCACGTCAGGCACGTCGCACAGAATGTAGGTCGCTTCGGGGATAACGCGTCCGAGAGCCAGGGCGAACAGTCCGCAACCGGTGCCGATCTCCATGATCGTCGGGCGGTGCGGGCGGCTGTTCAGCCAGTCCAGCACGCCCGAGAAATGCAGGAACTGGAGACGTTCCTGGACGATCGCGACATCCCAGTTGACGATGCCCCGGTCGATCTTCCAGCCGGCTTCGCCGCACATGGGCGGCGCGGAGAATCGGAGATTGGCCGGTGTGATGGCCCGCAGCTTCATGTAGCGGTTGAGCACCGGATCCACCACCGGAGCCGTCTCTTGCCGTCGAAAGGTGACGATGGGAAGGCCTGAAAACTCATAAACCAGACGGAGCCGTTCAAGGAACGTCCAGTCCGGCTCGCAGATGCGGCGTGCGATGTTCGAAAAGTAGGGGCCGCCCCAATGGGAGCCGAAGACGGATCGGTCAGCGTCGTTGCGCGCCAGGTAATCGTCTGCATCCCCCGTGATTCGGCGGAGCAGGGGAAGCCTGGCTTCCAGGGACGCCCGCTGCCGCTCGGTCAGGTCGTCGGTCTGCAGGATAATCTCGCGACCAGCCACAATGGCCGTGCTGCTTTGCGGTTTCATGCCATTCCCATTCAATCGGTTGTCGGCCAAATAACATCGCGTAACGGTGGAGAATTTATAGGGTGTGGGTTAATGGGAGATGATTTCGCGGCGGAATTCCGCATCCGCACATCCGGTATCCATCAATGGTATCCATCAATATGGACGAATTGCTCGAACCGGACGAACTGGCGGGAGTTGATCGTTTCGACGGCCGGGGGAAGTGCGGCGAACCAACCAGCGGTTCCTCGCAACCGGTCCGGCGTCCACGTCGCCGGCCAGAACGCTTCTCAGCAGCCCGCCAGGTCTGAAAGCCACGCGACCAGATCGTCCACGGCATGGTCGATGTGGCTGCCGGTGCCGACGCCGCCACGGTCGGGGCGGGCCCAGTCGGCCTCGCTCTTCACCCAGACGGTCGTCATGCCCATGGCGTGGGCGGGGACGAGGTTGCGGGCGATGTCCTCGACCATGCAGGCATTCTTCGGGTCGATGGCGTAATGCTCGACCAGCGTGGCGTAGGGGCGCGGGTCGGGCTTCGGGACATAGCCGGCCTCGACGATGCCGAACATCGCCTCGAACTTGTCGCCGATGCCCAGCCGCGCGGTCACGTTCTCCGCGTGGCGGACCGAACCGTTGGTGTAGATGATCTTGCGGCCGGGCAGCCGGTCCAGCGCGTCGGCCAGTTCCGGCGAGGGCGCCACGGGCGTCACGTCGATGTCGTGGACGTACTCCAGGAAGGGCACCGGGTCCACGTCGTGTTCGACCATCAGGCCGCGCAGCGTCGTGCCGTGCTCGCGGAAGAACCGCTTCTGCATGACGCGCGCCTCGTCGAAGGCGATGCCGAAATGATCGGCGATGAACTCCCCGATGCGCCGGTCCACCTGGGCGAACAGGTTGCAGGAGGCGGGGTAGAGCGTGTTGTCGAGGTCGAAAATCCAGACCCCGATGTCGCGGAGGGATGCAGTCATCGGCTGAGAATGGGGCTCATCGTCGCCAGCCGCAAGCCGGACATGCGCGATGCCCATGGTTGGTCCCATGGTTGGCCCATGGTTGATTGAACATTAATGCGGGAAAAGTTGGCATTTTTCGGATATCCTAAACGGTATGCAGCCATAGGTTACATCCGTGCCTTCGCAACTCCTCGTGGACGCCGCCTTGTCCGCCACGTCTTCCGATCCTGCCACCCCGCCGGCGCTCGTCGCCGCCTATCCAGGTCCGGCTCTGAGGCTCGCCGCCGACCAGTCCGTGGCGGAGGCCAACGCCGCCGCCGAAGAGCTGTTGACCGCCGATCCGCGCTGGCTTTCGGAGGTGCAGGCGTGGCTGGCGACGTCCAGCGTGGCGCCCGGATTGCGCTCGGTTCCCATTGAGGTGGAACGCGGGCTGATGATCGTTGAATGGGCGGCGGTGCCCCTGCCGGACGGCGGTGCGCTGCTTCTGGGCCGTGACTCCACGCTGGAGCGGCAGCTGCGCCAGACCCTCACCGAGTCGCGCCAGCGCTACAAGGATTTGGTTGAGGTCTCCAGCGATTTTGCCTGGGAAACCGGGCCTGATGGACGATTCGTGTTCGTTACGCCCAAGGGAGCGCTGGGGTACGGGGCGGATGCGCTAATTGGTCGCGCCCCCCGCGACCTCGCCATTGACGAGTGGGGCGACCTGCCGTTGCCCTTCGACACGCGCCGCCCGGTGGATCAGAGCGAGCTGTGGTTGAAATGCGCCGATGGCGCGCCGGCCTGCGTGGTGGCCTCGGCCCTGCCGCTGCACGGGCCGCGCGGGGAATGGGCGGGTGCGCGCGGCGTGTGCCGCGACGTGACCGAGCAGGTGCTGCGCTCGGCGGAGCTGTCGCGGGTGCGAAACCGCGAGAAGCTGCTGGCCCACATCGTCCACACCCTGCGCGACCGGCTGGACGCGGCGGAGGCGCTGACCGTTGCGGCGGTGGAGACGGCCCGCGCGCTGGGCGCCGACGGCTGCCGCATTTACCGGGCCGGCGACACGGGCGCCCTGCTGCCGGCCGCCGACTTCGCCGCCGAAATCCCGGCGGAGCTGGAACCGGAGATCTTCCAGCCGAGCTTGGACACGGTCGCGGCGACCGAGGAGCCGGTGGCGCTGACCCTGGGCGGCAACCGCCTGCTGGCGGCGCGGACCGAGCATCGGCAGGCGGTGAACGGCGCGGTGCTGATCTGGCGCGGCGACGATTCCGACCCGTGGGACGACGAGGACCGCCTCCTGCTGTCGGGCGTGGCCGACCACATCGGCATCGCGCACGCGCATCTGGCCTATCAGGAGCGGTTGCGGCGCCTGTCGGAGCGCGACGGGCTGACCGGCCTGTTCAACCGCCGCACCTTCTTCGAGCGTATGGAGGAGACGATGGGGCGGCCGGACACCGGCCCGTCGGCGCTGCTCTACGTGGACCTCGACAACTTCAAGGCGGTCAACGACCTGCACGGGCACCAGCAGGGCGACGCCGTGCTGAAGGCCATCGGCAACCTGCTGACCAACGGGGTGCGGCCCGGCGACCTGCCCGGCCGGCTGGGCGGTGACGAGTTCGTGCTGTGGCTGGGCCGCACCGACGAGGCGCGGGCCAAGGTGGTGGCCGAGCGGCTGCTGAACGGCATGGTCAACCTGCGCCACCTCTCCGCCAGCCATGAGAAGCCGCTGGGCCTGTCCATCGGCATCGCCGTGCACCGGCCGGGACGCGGCGAGACGGTGCAGGAACTGACCGACCGCGCCGATTCCGCCATGTACGACGCCAAGAAGCACGGCAAGGGCCATTACGCCTTCGCCCCCGATTACGTGCCCATCGTCGAAGACTCCGCCCCAGATTCCGTCGTTGTGGAGGCGACCCCGTGACCCATCGAGCCGACATCCTCGACCCGAGCGATTACGAAGCCGCCAAGCAGATGGTGCAGAGCGAGGACCCGGCGGTTCGCCGGCGCGTCGCCGAGTATCCCAAGACCCGGCCGGAGCTTCTGTACTTCCTGGCCGCCGACGCCGCCGCCGAGGTGCGCAAGGCCATCGCCACCAACGCCGGCACGCCGCGCCAAGCCGACCTGCTGCTGGCCAAGGACCGCGAGGTGGCGGTGCGCGGCGCCGTCGCGCAGAAGATCGCCCGTCTGTTGCCCGACCTGTCGGCCGACCAGGCCTCGCAGATCGAGCGGCTGACCGTGGAATGCCTGGAGGCGCTGGCCCGCGATCAGGCGACCGAGGTGCGCGGCATTCTGGCCGAGGCGCTGAAGGATCTGCCCGGCGCGCCGCACAGCGTCATCAACGCGCTGGCCCGCGACGTGGAACTGTCGGTCTGCGCCCCGGTGCTCCAGCACTCCCCGATCCTCACCGAAGAGGATCTGGTGGACATCATCATGGCCGGGCCGGTGGCCGGCGCCATGTCGGCAATCGCCGGCCGCAAGACGGTGTCGGCCTCCGTCGCCGACGCCATCGCGCGGTCCGACGACGAGGCGGCGGTGACGGCGCTGCTCGCCAATCCTTCGGCGCAGATCCGGGAAGAGACGCTGGACCGCATCCTGGATCAGGCGCCGCAGCACGAGCCCTGGCACAGCCCGCTGGTGCGGCGCCCCCGGCTGCCGGCGCGCGCGGTGGCGCGGCTCGCCAGCTTCGTCGCCGACAACCTGCTGAAGGCCCTGCAGGAGCGCACCGACCTGGAACCGGGGGCGGCGCGCGAGCTGGCCGAGGCGGTGCGGACGCGGGTCAGCAAGGGCGCCACCGGCCCCACCCCGATCCGTGGCCCGGTCGATTTCGGCGAGGACGAGCTGGGGCTGGCGCCGGAGAAGGAAAAGCCCGCCGAGCGCCCGACCGACAAGGCCGCAAGGCTGAACAAGGAAGGCAAGCTGACCGAAAAGCTGCTGGAAGGCTCCCTGGTGGAGGGTGACCGCGCCTTCGTCATGGCTGGTCTGGCGGAGCTGTCGCAGATCCCGCTGCCCATCGTGGACCGCATCATCGGCACCCACGCGCCGCGCGCGGTGACCGCGCTGGTGTGGCGCGCCGGCCTCAGCATGCAGTTCGCCCGGCAGGTGCAGTTGCGCCTCGCCCAGATTCCGCCAAAAACAGCGCTTAATGCTCGGGAAGGCGTCCTCTACCCGATGTCCGACGACGAGATGCGCTGGCAGCTCGAATTCTTCGGGGTCGAGGAGAAGAAGTGACGCCGCGACCATAAGCGGACCCGTTCATGCGCATCCTGTCCCTGGTTCTGTATCTCCTCGTCCTAAGCGTTCCCGCTTTTGCCGCCCCGCCACCCGCCTCCCCGGAGGAGCGGGAGGTCGTGGCCGTGTTCGAGAGCGCGCGGACCGCGCTGACCCAGAAGCGCGGCTCGGCCGTGGTGCCGCTGCTTTCCCGGACATCGGTGGACAAGCTGGAGGCGGTGCGCGCCGCCGCCCGCAACGGCACGGACGCCGGCATCAGCCGGTTGGAGCCGGCGGAGAAGTTCGCCGCCATGGGCCTGCGCCGCTACGTCAGCCCGTCCGATCTGCGCCGCATGTCGCTGGGCGATCTGGCCGATCATGGGATCAAGCAGGGCTGGCTCGGCCCCAACGTGATCGGCAGCAGCGGGCTGGGCCCGGTGCGGGTCAAGGGCGACCGCGCCTCGGCCATCCTGATGGTGGACAACCGCCCCGCGCTGGTCCCCGCCGACTTCGTCCGCGAGGGCGGCAAGTGGCGCATCGACCTCGCCAACGTCTTCACCTTCGGCAGCCAGATGCTGAAGGGCTTCGCCGCTATGTCCGGCAAGGGCGAGGACGCCTACATCGCCGACCTTTTGGAGAAGCTTCCGGCCAAGCCGGCGATGATGCATCGGTGAGCATGAAATGCCCCTCTCCCCGACGTGGGAGAGGGGTTGGGGTGAGGGGGCCGCGAAGCGGTCAGGTGAGCCGTTCCGAAATGCGCCCCTCCGCCACCGCGAGGATTGTCTCCAGGACCCCATCCAAACTCAGGAACACGTCCGGGTTCCAGACGCGCAGCACACGATAGCCTTCCGATTCCAAGAAGGCCGTGCGTTCGGCATCGCCGACGACGGTGTGTTGGCTGCCGTCGAGTTCCACGATCAGGTGCTTCTCGTGGCAGATGAAATCCACGACATAACGGCCCATGCACTGCTGGCGCCGGAACTTGAGCCCGGCGAGGCGACGGTCGCGGACCGCGTGCCACAGAAGCTTTTCCGCCTCGGTGGCTGTTTGGTGGAGTGATCTTGCCCGTTGTGACGGCATTATTTCGGCCCCCTCACCCCAACCACGCTTCGCCTATGGTGGCCTTTGGCCTCCATCCCGCTTCGCGGGCGGCTGCGCGCCCACGAGGGGAGAGGGGCTAACGAGTGTGGATGGTGTCATTTGTCCGTTATCGCGCCAATGCGCGAAAGATCTCATGTATGGAAGCCGCGAAGTACACCGCCTGCGACTCGGTGGACGGTTGCAAGGATTCTAGCGATTGCGTTAGACTCGCGCCGCACGCACTAAGCGTTGGTGCCACTCATGACCGCTCCGGATGGCTTTCCTTTTGACGCGTTGGGCTCGCGGTCCGACGTGCTGGCCCATTCGGCCGTGGACCTCTGTCCGTCCGCGGCGGTCGTTGGCGTGGCGCGCCCGCCTGTGGCGCACAGCGTCGGCTACTCCGTTCCCTGCAAGGCGGGTTTCGCCGCCGCCGTTCTGAGGCTGGCCGGGAGGCGCGGCGTGGATGCGTCGGCGCTGGCCTCGGCCGCGTTGCTGCTGGCGCCGGAGACGCTGGACGACCCCGGTGCGCCGGAGGGTGACGAGACCCGGTTGGAACTTCGGCTCGCCCCCGGACTGAACGACGCGGCCATCCGCCGGGCGCTGGCGGCGGCGCTGGCGCTGGCCGATCCGGACTGGCGGCTGGTCCCGGCGACCGACGTGGCGCAGCTGGAAGCCACAGTGGAGAAGCTGGACTATCGCAACAAGGCGCTGGCCCACGCGCTGGAACGGGTGTCCTTCCGGCCGCTCGACGGGCAGGTGACGCAGGTGCGCGACGCCGCGCAGCTGTTCGGCTTCGTCAACGAATGGTGCTTCGACGAGGACCGGGTGGTGAAGCGCTTCCGCGAACTGGCCCCGGTCTATCACCCGGACACCGGCGTGGTCGCCTGCCGCGAGCGCATGGCGCAGCTGATCGAGGCCCGCAACCTGCTGATCCGCCACGTCCGCACCGCCTACACGTCCGGCGACTGGACGAGGCGGCGGGGTGGGTGTTAGCCACCGCCGCCGATCGGAAGCGAGTTCAGGCAGCCGCTTGATTCTGCTGCGCTTCAGGAGAAGGGCCGTTCGGTCGGGGCGCCCCCGCGGGGGAGACGCCACCCGCGATGCGGTCCCGCAGGCCACCGGCAAAGGCAATGTCGAGGGCGGTGGGTTCTCCGGCCAGGAGGACGATCTGCGGGGTCGCCACGACGAGAATCGGTCGCGGGAGGCCCGGCCACCGACCGAGCGTGACGGACTCCGCGCCGTTGATGGCGGACAGCAAACTGCGAGGGGTGTTCGAACCACGCCGCGTTTCGGGAATCTGGTTGTCCTGCAAAACATTCAACAGGAACTCGAACCCCGGGCCGCTCTCGTCGAGCTTTGACGCGATGTCCGAGTAGCTGTGGCCCTCCACGTCGGTGCGGTCCATGCACAGCATCGCCACCAGCAGAAGCGGCCTGACACGGTCGTCGCCGTTCGGCCTGGGGTGGGGCGCGGCAACCGCCTCCAGGCCCAGCTGGAGCGGCCAGTTCACCGGTTGAACCAATGGCGTGTCAGGGCGACGGAGCGTCACCAGACGGATCGCCCGCCCCGGCTTGTGCGGGGAGGGCAGGGTGATGTCCATGATCTGGTCGCGTGCCGCCTCCCTCGACGGGGCGCCGACGCCCTGGCCGAACACCTCATTGAGGACGTCGTAGCACTGATAAAGCCGCTGGACGTGCTCGCTCGACTTCATGGCGTGAATCCGCGACGACAGGGTTGCCGTGGTCGCCGCCGCCGGGTCGAGGATGCGGACCGCCACCGGTTCGAGCCAGGGATCGCCACGCACCTGTTCCAGCGCGAAGATGCTCCGCAGGCCGATGTCGCGCAGCTGGCGGTATTTTTCCGGGCCGACCTCCAGCGCCAGTTGGGCTTGCGCGATCCAATCCAGGCAGGTGAGCAGCCCGTAGGGCGTTTCGGCGCACAAAAGCACCGGGTTCTCGGTCGCCAGCGTCTGGACGTCGGTGATTTCCCGCTCGGCAAGGCGGAACTCGATCTCGCTGTCGATGCCGTCGATCATGCTCAGCGGCATGGAGCGGGCGCTTTCCGCCGCGCCGGGAGCGATCCGCCGCAACCGCAATTGGGGAATCTTCTGCATCAACAGATCAAGTCCCGCCGCCGGGAAGAACCCGACGAGAAAGCCGGTCAGCGGGATGAGATTGCTCGCCATGCCGCTGTTTTGAATGGGCACCAGATGGCGAAGGACCAAGGCCGTCGTACAGGCCAGCACGATCCGCGCCGAGGCGCGCAGGAACGACATCGGCGACAGGTCGAAACAGGAAATCCGCCGGACGAGATACATGAGCGACCAGACGTAGGCGCCGAGAAACGCGAAGCCCAACACCGCGCCGCTCAGCTTCTGGTAATTGGCGAGTTCGGGGTTCGCCTTCTCGCCGTTCGGCGTGGCTTGTCCCCCGGTGTTTTGCCCGGTCGTCTGGGGGGTGGGGGGTGGCGTGGTCCCGGTGCTTGCAGGTGCCTCGGGCGTCATCAACTCCTGCTGCGCGCCCGGCACGCCATAGATGAAACTTTCTTTGTTCCAGATAATGGTCGGTGCATAAGTGATCAGATAGATGAAGCCCAAAGTGCTGATGGCGCCGAAAATCGCCATTGTCATGACGTAGAAAATCAGCTCGTGCGTAGCCCGAAACCAAGTCTTAACTCGTTCCATCTTGGACTTCGGCTCGGCGGCGAGATCATATTTTTGGAGAGCGAATTCGAAAGTCGGGAACAGGCTGACATCCCGGTTCGACGAATGTTGGAAGGTAGCCCGCAGGTTGCGGAGCACCGTCTGGCGATGCTTCTTAACGGCGTATCGGCCAGCCAGGACCGATGCCGGGATAAAGACGCCGAAGACGAACACGAGCCAGTTGGAAAAATTGTCGCCCTGAACGAAGGTGAAAGGCCACGAAATCATCGTTTCCTCCCCGCTTTCGAAGATGGTGGCTGTGAGACCCTCTCTCGACTTGCCGGAATACAGGAGTATGCAAAATACCGCACTGTGTGCGGCGATGTTCTTTTTTGAACGATGATGGCACGACTCAGGGTTCGTGAGAACAGTGTTGTTCTGTTCTGCAACGATCCTTTGCTAATGTTTTCGGAATACGCCCTTCTTGAGGGGGCGCCGTTATCCCAGAGGGGCTTCGTCGGACAGCCCGATGGCCTCGGCGATGTTGGCGCCTTCCAGCACGGCGCCGTCCATGGTGGCCCCGCTCAGGTCGGCGCCGGACAGGTCGGCCTCGCTGAGGTTGGCGCCGCGCAGATCCGCGCCCGACAGGTTGGCGCCGGACAGGTTCACCTTGCGCAGGTCGGCGTTCTTCAGGATCGCCATGCCCAGGCGGGCGCGCTGGAGGTTGGCGCGCCAGACGTGGCCGCTCATCGTCTGGATGTGCACGGGGCCGAGCTGCGCCTCGGTCAGGTTGGCGCCGGTCAGGGTCGCGCGCTCGAAATTGATGCCGCGCAGGTCGGCCTTGGTGAAGTCCACCTTGCGCAGGTCGGACAGCGACATGTCGGCGATGGCGAGCGTGGCGCCGGACAGTACCGCGCCGCGCAACGTGATGCACTGTAGGATCGCCGCCGACAGGTTGATGCCCTCCAGCTTGCGCCCCGAAAGGTCGAGCGCGGAGAGGTCGGCGCGCTTGCCGTCCTTGCCGCCGCTGTCGATCCAGGCGATGTGGCTGAGCAGGATCTCGCGCAGGTCGTCGTCGGGGTTGGCCAGCGTCTTGGCCGTCACCGCCCCGGCGAGGTTGGGGGAGCGCAGCTGCGCCGCGTCCAGGATGGCGCCGATCAGGTTGGTGTTGGTGAAGTTGGCGCGCCCGATGGCGCAGCCGGTCATTACCGCGCCGGACAGGCGGGCGCCGGACAGGTTCGCTTCCGACAGGTCGGCGTCGGTCAGGTCGCAGCCGGTCATGTTGGAGTTGGTCAGGTTCGCGCGCATGAACTTCGTGCCGCGCAGGATCGCGTCGGTCAGGTCGGTCTGCATCACGAAGGCGTTCGCCACCTTGGCGCGCGACAGGTCGGCGCCCCGGATGGTGGCCGCCGTCAGCTCCGACGTCAGGACGGAGTCCTCGAACTTGTGATGGACCATCTCGCCGCCGGCCCCGTAATGGAGAAGCGTGCCGTCGCGCAGGTCCACCTCGACAAGGGTGGCTTCGGACAGGACGGCGCCGCGCAGGCAGGCCCCGCGCAGGTCGGCGCGGCGGAGATCGGCCTTTTCCAGGTTCGCCAGGCGCAGGTCGGCGGCGTAGAGGTTGGCGTTGGCGAGGTTGGCGCCGGTCAGGCGCGCGCTGAACAGTTTGGCGCCGGACAGGTCGGCGTCCGACAGGTCGATGCCCGACAGGTCCAGGTGAGACAGGTCGCGCATCTTCAGGTTGGCGCGCACGCCACCCGGCTGGCTTTTGCGGAAGGCCTGGTGCCGCAGGAGAATCGCATTCAACTGACTCTGGGTCAGCTTGGTGCGCGGCGAGTTCGAACCGAAGCCTTGCGCGGAAGACATCAACGGGGACCTTCGTTGTGACGCCGCCCAATCTGATCGGGAAGCCCCGAACAAACAGTTAACGACCAGTAACGATTGATTCAAGTCTGCCTATAATGAAGCACATACGGTCCGTCTACAGCCCTATTGGTTGAGGGGGCTTTCGGCCGCTGGCCTATGAACCGGCTTATGAACCGGCTTATGAACCGGCCTATGACATGGGCGGGAAGGAGGCGGCGGGATGCGGGAAATGCGGCGCTGTTGACTCTCGGTCCCCGGATCCGTATGGTCCGCCGACCTGCATCCGTCGAGCCGATCGACCGGGTACCGCCGGCCACCGTGCCGGGGACCTCCGCCAGTCCGCGAGTATCGCGCACTGGCGCTTTCGTGCTTGTGCGTGTGTCGGAACGAAACTGAGGACCGCTGACCCATGTTCGAAGGCCTGACCGGACGCCTGGGCGACATCTTCGACAAGCTGCGCCGCCGTGGCGCGCTGAGCGAGGAGGACGTCAACGCCGCGCTGCGCGAGGTGCGCGTGGCGCTGCTTGAGGCCGACGTGGCTCTGCCCGTGGTCAAGCAGTTCGTCGCCCAGGTCAAGGAGCGCGCCGTCGGCCAGGAGGTGCTGCGCTCCGTCACCCCCGGTCAGCAGGTCATCAAGGTCGTCCACGACAACCTCGTGGAGATGCTGGGCGCCGGCGAGGACATCAACCTCAACGCCGCCGCGCCCGTGCCGGTCCTGATGGTCGGCCTTCAGGGTTCCGGTAAGACGACCAGCACCGCCAAGATCGCGCTGCGCCTGAAGACCAAGGACCGCAAGAAGGTCCTGATGGCCTCGCTCGACGTGCGCCGCCCGGCCGCGCAGGAGCAGCTGAAGGTCCTGGGCGAGCAGACCGGCGTTGCCACGTTGCCCATCATCCCCGGCCAGGACCCGGTGACCATCGCCAAGCGCGCCATCGAGACCGGTCGCCGCGAAGGCTACGACGTGGTGATGCTCGACACCGCCGGCCGTCTCGCCATCGACGAGGAGTTGATGGCCGAGGTCGCCGCCGTGCGCGACGCGACCAAGCCGGTGGAGACGCTGCTGGTCGCCGACGCCATGACCGGTCAGGACGCGGTGACGGTCGCCACCAACTTCAACGACAAGGTCGGCATCACCGGCATCGTGCTGACCCGCGTGGACGGCGACGCCCGTGGCGGTGCCGCGCTGTCGATGCGCCAGATCACCGGCAAGCCGATCAAGCTGCTGGGTGTTGGCGAGAAGATCGACGCGCTGGAGCCCTTCCACCCCGACCGCATCGCCGGCCGCATCCTCGGCATGGGCGACGTGGTGTCGCTGGTCGAGAAGGCCGTCGAGACCATCGACAAGGACGAGGCTGAAAAGCTCGCCCGCAAGATGGAGAAGGGGCAGGGCTTCGACCTGGACGACATGGCCTCCCAGCTGAAGCAGCTGCGCAAGATGGGCGGCATGTCCGGCCTGATGGGCATGCTGCCGGGCATCGGCAAGATCAAGAATCAGCTGAAAGACGCCAACATCGACGACGGGATGATCAAGCGCCAGGAGGCGATCATCTCCTCGATGACCAAGGCGGAGCGCAAGAACCCCGACATCATCAAGGCGTCGCGCCGCAAGCGCATCGCCGCCGGCTCCGGCACCAGCGTGCAGGAGGTGAACAAGCTGCTGAAGCAGTTCGACTCCATGCGCGGGATGATGAAGCAGGTGCAGAAGATGGGCAAGAAGGGCCTGATGCGCGGCGGCTTGCAGAATCTTCTGCCGAAGAATTTCCGGGGGTTCCAGTGACCCCTGGCTTTTTCACCGCGCGATAAGCGCGATCACTTTTAACGTCTAACCAGGAAAGCAGTTCGACCCATGTCCCTGAAGATCCGTCTCGCCCGTGGCGGCGCCAAGAAGCGCCCGTTCTACGCCATCGTCGTCGCCGATGCGCGCAGCCCGCGCGATGGCCGCTTCATCGAGAAGATCGGCACCTACAACCCGATGCTGCCGAAGGATCACGAGCAGCGCATCGTCCTGAACGCCGAGCGCGCCAAGCATTGGCTGTCGGTCGGCGGCCAGCCGACGGACCGCGTCGCGCTGTTCTTCGCCAACGCCGGCCTGATCGCCAAGCCGGAGGTCCGCGAGACCCCGAAGAAGTCCGCCCCGAAGGCGAAGGCCCAGGAGCGTCTGAAGGCCGAGGCCGCCGCCAAGGCCGCCGCTGAAGGCGCCGAGGGCTGATAAGGCTTCCGTGGGTTGGGTGGCGCCGACGGCAAAACCCGACCCATGGGCCCGAGCGATTCTCTCATGTCCGCAAAAGTCTGTGTCGGTCAGTTCGCGGGGTCGCACGGCGTCCGGGGCCTGGTGAAGCTGAAGAGCTTCACCGGCGATCCGGCGGCGGTGGCCTCCTACGGCCCGCTCTCCGACGAGCGGGGCGGGCGCCTGTTCCGTCTGTCGCTCCAAGGCATGGCCAAGGATCTGTTCCTGGTCCGCGTCGAGGGTATCGCGACGCGCGAACAGGCGCAGGAGCTGGCCGGCGTACGCCTGTACGTGGACCGCTCCGCCCTGCCGGAGACGGAGGACGAGGACGAGTTCTACCACGCCGACCTGATCGGTCTGCGCGCGGAACTCGCCGACGGGTCCGTCTACGGCACGGTGAAGGCGCTGTATGACTTCGGGGCTGGCGACGTGCTGGAAATCCGCACGGAGTCGGGCTCGCTGGAAATGCTGCCCTTCACCAAGGCGTGCGTTCCGGTTGTCGATGTGAAGGGCGGCCGCGTCGTGGTCGACCTTCCGGCGGTGATCGAAGCGCGCGAAGGGAACGAAGACGCTGAGGAAGGGGAGGTCCAGCCGTGAATCACGGCGCGACCGGCCCGCTCGTCTGGACGGCCAAGGTCCTGACGCTGTTTCCGGAAATGTTTCCGGGCCCGCTGGGTCACAGCCTTGCGGGGAAGGCGTTGGAAAATGGAGTCTGGGCGCTGGAATCAGTGGACATTCGCTCTTTCGCGCGCGATAAACACCGCTCCGTCGATGACGCCCCCTTCGGTGGAGGGGCCGGCATGGTCATGCGGCCGGATGTGCTGGACGCGGCTTTGGCCGCGACGGCGGGTCCGCCGGATGCTCCGGGACGCGGCAGGGCGATCTACTTGTCGCCGCGCGGCCGGGTGCTGGACCAGGAACTGGTCAAGGAGCTGGCGGCCACCCCGGTGGTCACGCTGCTCTGCGGCCGGTACGAGGGGGTGGACGAGCGGGTGCTGGATGCGCATGGCCTTGAGGAAGTCAGCCTCGGGGACTTCGTGCTGTCCGGCGGCGAGGTCGCCGCGCTCTGCCTGATCGACGCCGTGGTGCGCTTGCTCCCCGGTGTCATGGGCAACGTGACGACGGCGGACGAAGAGAGTTTCGAGAGGGGATTGCTCGAATATCCCCACTACACCCGGCCGGCGGTCTGGACCGATGGGCAGGGTGTGGAGAGGTCGGTTCCGGACGTTCTTCTGTCCGGCCACCACGAGAAGGTTCGTGCCTGGCGGCTTGCCGAGGCGGAGCGGATCACACGGGCCCGGCGGCCCGACCTGTGGTCCCGCTACGAGGCGGTCCGAAAGGCCGAGGGTCAGAATGTTGGGAAACAGGGTCGCCGGCGCGGCCCAAAACCGGAGTGACGGTCCGCCGCGAGGCGCACCGATGGAAAGGGGTAGTGTCATGAACCTGTTGCAGCAGCTCGAGCAGGAGCAGATCGAGAAGGCCCTCGGCGGCAAGACCATTCCGGAGTTCTCGCCGGGCGATACCGTCCGCGTGAACGTGAAGGTGGTCGAAGGCACGCGTGAGCGCGTCCAGGCCTACGAGGGTGTCGTCATCGCCCGCAAGAACGCTGGCGTGAACTCGTCGTTCACGGTCCGCAAGATCAGCTACGGCGAGGGCGTGGAGCGCGTGTTCCCGCTGTACTCCCCGCGTCTGGAGTCGATCGAGCTGGTCCGCAAGGGCGCCGTTCGCCGCGCCAAGCTGTACTACCTGCGCGACCGTCGCGGTAAGTCGGCTCGTATCGCCGAGCGCACGACCGGCCGCGGCATGAACGAGAAGGCCGCCGCGGAGTAATCCGGCGCCCCTTTCGTCAAGAAGGTTTCCAGCACCCGCCCGGAGTGATCCGGGCGGGTGTTTGGCGTTGGGGGCGGCGCAAAGCCCCTCACCCCACAAGGGGAGAGGGGTAAACGCTGACGTGGCAACATCCCTTTGGCCTGCGGCCACCCCCTCATCCCAACCCTTCTCCCACACAGGGGGAGAAGGGCTTTAAGCCCGCATGGTCGTGACGATGCCGGCGCCGATCAGGGCGACGGCGATCAGCACGCCGGCGGTCAGCGGTTCGCCCAGGAAAGCGGCGCTGAGGAGAAGGGCGGTGATGGGGACGAGGCAGGCGATCTGCCCGGCCTGGCTGGCCGGCATGGCGGTCAGCGACTTGGCCCACCACCAGTAACAGAGCCCCGTCGCGACCAGCCAGTTGAAGGCCAGCACCGTGGACAGGGCGGGCGTCCAGTGGATGGGGCGCGCGTGCTCCGTGCCCAGGGCGAGCGGAGCGGTCACGACGGCGCTGACCGCGATCATCCAGAAGGTCTGGGTCCAGAAGGAGGTCTGCCAGCGGCCATGGCGGCGGTAGAGCGTCGCCCCCAGCGCCCAGCTGACCGCGCAGGCCAGCAGCAGGCCGTTGCCGAGCAGAACCTGGGTGTCGCTCCAGTCCAGTAGGGCCGGGTTGAAGAACACCAGCACGCCCGCGAACGTCAGCAGCGCGCCGGCCACCCGCCATTTGGTGAAACGCTCGCCGGCCAGCAGGACACCCAGCGGCAACGCCCACATCTGCATGGTGTAGGCCAGCACCGCCGCGCGACCCGGCGGTACGACCCGCAGGCCGATGGCGCTGAGGTCAAGCATGCCAGCCACCTGCAACAGCCCGATGATGGCGAGCGGCCAGCGCTCCCCACGCTGGGGCAGCAGTGGGAAGCGCAGCACGGATGACAGCAGGGCCAGCACCGCCGCTGCCCCCGCGAAGCGCAGGGTGCAGAAGGTCAGCGGCCCGATGTCGGCCAGCGCCGTCTTCATCAGCGGCCAGTTGGCGCCCCAGAACAGCACCATTCCAGCAAGTTGCGCGTACACCGCCGCTCCGGGGGCGGGGCGCGTCATGGCTTCATTTGCCATGGGTCCTCCCAAGTTTGCCGGCATGGTAGGGCGCCAAATGGTTGGGGAGGTCTGCTTTCCTTTGACAGCAGCCGCGCGTGTCGGCACCATCGGTTCCGTTCCAGGGGGGTCCCGTAGGGGGCTGAGATACCACCGGCTGATGCTTCGATCCGAAGGCGGCGACGTGGTGACCCTTAGAACCTGATCCGGGTCATACCGGCGAAGGGAGGAATTTCGCACGGGCAATCCGTATTTTCGGGCGCCCCAGGACCGTCATGGGTCTGCGTTCCATCGCCTCCGTCCGCACAGTCCCGGGTTTGTCCGGCAACATCGTGACGGAGAAACCCCGTGCCCAAGGACCCCAACTTTCAAGATATTGGCCAAGCCTCTATCCGTATCTCGACCGGCCCGCTGCCCGCCTCGCGCAAGGTGCATGTGCCGGGACCGCGCACCCCCGACCTGCGCGTCGCCATGCGCGAGATCTGCGTCGGCGGGGGCGAGCCGCCGCTGCGCGTCTATGATTCCTCCGGCCCCTACACCGACCCCGACGCCGCCATCGACGTGCATGCCGGCTTGCCAAAGCGGCGTGAAGCCTGGATCGAGGCGCGCGGCGACGTGGAACCGACCGCCAGCGGCGCTCTGCGCGCCAAGCTTGGCAAGGCGGTGACGCAGATGGCCTACGCCCGCGCCGGCATCGTCACGCCGGAGATGGAGTACATCGCCGTCCGCGAGAATCTGGGCCGCTTGGAAGCGGCGAAGACGGAGCGCGACGGCGAGGATTTCGGGGCGGCCATTCCCGACCTCGTGACGCCGGAGTTCGTGCGCGACGAGGTGGCGCGCGGTCGGGCCATCATCCCGGCCAACGTCAACCACCCCGAATCGGAGCCGATGATCATCGGCCGCAACTTCCTGACCAAGATCAACGCCAACATCGGCAACTCCGCCATCACCTCCTCCATCGAGGAAGAGGTCGAGAAGATGGTCTGGTCGATCCGCTGGGGCGCCGACACCGTGATGGACCTGTCCACCGGCAAGGACATCCACCAGACCCGCGAGTGGATCCTGCGCAACGCGCCGGTTCCCATCGGCACCGTGCCGATCTATCAGGCGCTGGAGAAGGTGGGCGGCAAGGCCGAGGACCTGACCTGGGAGCTGTTCCGCGACACGCTGATCGAGCAGGCGGAGCAGGGCGTCGATTACTTCACCATCCACGCCGGCCTGCGTCTGGCGCACATCCCGCTGACCGCCAAGCGCGTCACCGGCATCGTGTCGCGCGGCGGCTCGATCATGGCGAAGTGGTGCCTGACCTATCACCGCGAGAATTTCCTCTACGACCATTTCGAGGAGATCTGCGACATCTGCCGCGCCTACGACGTGGCGCTGTCGCTGGGCGACGGGCTGCGGCCGGGCAGCCAGGCCGACGCCAACGACGCCGCCCAGTTCGCCGAGCTGGAGACCCTGGGCGAGCTGACCAAGATCGCTTGGGCGAAGGACGTGCAGGTGATGATCGAGGGGCCGGGCCACGTCCCGCTGCACAAGATCAAGCACAACGTCGATATCCAGCTGAAACTGTGCGGCGAGGCGCCCTTCTACACGCTGGGTCCCATCGTGACGGACATCGCCCCCGGCTACGACCACATCACCAGCGCCATCGGTGCCGCGATGATCGGCTGGTTCGGCACGGCGATGCTCTGCTACGTCACGCCGAAGGAGCATCTGGGCCTGCCGGACCGCGACGACGTGAAGGCGGGCGTGATCGCCTACAAGATCGCCGCGCACGCCGCCGACCTCGCCAAGGGGCACCCGGCGGCGCGGGCGAGGGATGACGCCATGTCGCGGGCGCGCTTCTCCTTCCGCTGGAAGGATCAGTTCGCTCTGGCGCTCGACCCCGACACGGCGCAGGCGTACCACGACGAGACCCTGCCGGCGGAAGGCGCCAAGACGGCGCACTTCTGCTCCATGTGCGGGCCGAAGTTCTGCTCGATGAAGATCACGCAGGAGATCCGCGATCAGGCGGAAGCCGGCATGGCCGAGATGTCCGAACGCTTCCGCGAGGGCGGCGGGGAAATTTACCGGCCGCAGGCGTAAGTCTGTTGGGTTTCGCTTTGCTCAACCCGACCTACGACGTCCTGTAGGTTGGGTTGAGCCGCAGGCGAAACCCAACATCACCTCACATGAACAGGATCTGTGCGCCCAGCCATCCGACCACCACCAGCACGACCAGCATCACCAGCGCGGTCGCGATGGCGATGTTGGACTGGCGGATGCGCCGGCAGTTCGGGCAGGACGGCTCGCTCGCCGGGTAGCGTTTGTCGCAGCGTTCACAGCGGACGGTCTGGTCCGACACGGGAATTCCCCTCGTTTCAAGAGTGGCGGGACGCTAGCACAGGGTGGCTCCGGCTTCCACCGGCGGCATGGTGTCGCTGTGACGGATCGCGCCTTTGCGGGGCAGGGTTGCAGCGGCACAAGCGATGGGCGTTCTACCTCATAGGGTGAGACCCATGCTCCGCAAGTTTCTGCCCCTGTCCGCCGTGCTCCTCGCCGGTGCCTGTGCCGCCGGCCAAACCATCGAAGTGCCGGTGACCGGCTCGCTCGGCGAGAAGGCTCCGTTCAGGGGCGTTGCCCGTGCCAGCACCAACAGCCCGCTCGGCGTCTATCTGGTGCAGACCGCCGATGAGCGGCTGACCTGCCACGGCTCCTACAACGCCGCCGACGTGACGCCGCGCATCATCGTCGCGGTGTCCTGCCAGGACGGTCGGTACGGCGCCATCGAGCTTCTGCGCAGCATCGACCTGATGTCCGGCACGGGCAAGGGCATGCTGAACGACGGCACGCCCGTGCGCGTGGCCTTCGGTGAGAAGGCCGGCGGTGAAAAGGCGGGCGGCGAAAAGACAGGCGGCTGAGAGATACTTTCTTGCGGGCTAGGCCCCGGTTGCGGAAGACGGTTAGCCATACTTGTCCCCCGCGCGACACAACGCTATTGTGCCGCCTCCGGGCCGCCCACCCCGTTCGTCCGTTTGGCCCGACGCCTGTGAGAGAGAGCTTACGATGTCCAAGCCGCGCACCCTCTTCGACAAGATCTGGGACAGCCATGTCGTCCACCGCCAGGACGACGGCACCTGCATCCTCTACATCGACCGCCATCTGGTCCACGAGGTGACCAGCCCGCAGGCGTTCGAAGGGCTGCGCGTCGCCGGCCGCAAGGTGCGCCGTCCGGAGGCCACTCTGGCCGTGCCGGACCACAACGTGCCGACCACCGACCGCTCCAAAGGCATCGTCGAGGAAGAGAGCCGCGTCCAGGTCGAGACGCTGGACAAGAACGCGCGCGATTTCGGCGTCCGCTACTTCCCGATGGACGACATCCGCCAGGGCATCGTCCACATCGTCGGGCCGGAGCAGGGCTTCACGCTGCCGGGCTGCACCATCGTCTGCGGCGACAGCCACACGGCGACGCATGGTGCCTTCGGCGCGCTGGCCTTCGGCATCGGCACGTCGGAGGTGGAGCATGTGCTGGCCACCCAGACGCTGCAGCAGAAGCCGGCCAAGAACATGCTGGTCCGCGTGGACGGTGAACTGCCGCCGGGCGTGACCGCCAAGGACATCGTGCTGGCGATCATCGGCAAGATCGGCACCGCCGGCGGCACCGGCCACGTCATCGAATTCGCGGGCGACGCCATCCGCTCGCTGTCGATGGAAGGCCGCATGACCGTCTGCAACATGGCCATCGAGGGCGGCGCCCGCGCCGGCCTGATCGCGCCGGACGAGAAGACCTTCGAATACATCAAGGGCCGCCCGCTGGCCCCGAAGGCCGGCGCCTGGGAGCAGGCCGTCGAGTATTGGAAGACCCTGCCGTCGGATGAGGGTGCCGTCTACGACACCACCGTCGTGCTGAACGCCGCCGACATCGCCCCGCAGGTCACCTGGGGCACCAGCCCCGAGGACGTGCTGCCGATCACCGCGACCGTCCCGAACCCGGCCGACGTGGCCGACGCCGGCAAGCGCGCCGCCGTCGAGCGCGCGCTGGAGTACATGGGCCTGACGCCGGGTCAAAAGCTGACTGACGTGAAGGTGGACACGGTCTTCATCGGCTCCTGCACCAACGGCCGCATCGAGGATCTGCGCGCCGCCGCTGACCTCGCCAAGGGCCGCAAGGTCGCCGAGGGCGTGCGGGCGCTGGTCGTCCCCGGCTCCGGCCTCGTCAAGGAGCAGGCGGAGGAAGAGGGTCTGGACAAGGTCTTCACCGAGGCCGGCTTCGAATGGCGCGAGCCGGGCTGTTCCATGTGCCTGGCGATGAACGCCGACCGCCTGTCGCCGGGCGAGCGCAGCGCCTCCACCTCGAACCGCAACTTCGAGGGCCGTCAGGGCCGCGGTGGCCGCACCCACCTCGTCAGCCCGGCCATGGCCGTGGCGGCGGCGGTGACCGGCCATCTGGCCGACGTCCGCGAGCTGTAAAAGAAACGAGGGGGCCGAAAGGCCCCCTCGGTTTTTCTGGGGAGTTCAATCCCCCCGCGAGCGGTCCTTGCCCAGAAGGCCGTTCGGCCGGTAGATCAGGAACAGGGTCAGCAGGCCGAAGGCCACGATGTCCTTGTAGGCGATGGCGAAATAGGCCGACCAGAAGGTCTCGACCAGCCCCAGCAGCGCGCCGCCCAGCATGGCGCCGGGGACCGAGCCGATGCCGCCCACCACGGCGGCGGCCAGGGCTTTGAAGCCCACCAGATAGCCCGTGTAGAAGTTCACCCCGCCGTAGTAGAGCGCGATCACCGCACCCGCCGCCGCTGCCAGCGCGCCGCCGACCGCGAAGGTGGTGGCGACCGTGCGGTTCACGTCCACGCCGACCAGTTCCGCCGCCTCCACATCGTCGGCGCAGGCGCGGTGGGCGCGACCATAAGCCGTGCGCTGCATGATGGCCCAGAGAAGAGCGTAAAGGCCGGCGGTCATCAGCAGGATCACCGCCTGCGAGGTAAGGGCGGTGACGGTGAAGGAGCCGTCGCTCAGCAAATCATGCCGCTCGGCCAGGATTGGGGCGGGCCACCAGTCGCGGGCGCCGTGCAGCAGGCGCACGCCCTCCTGGTAGGCGAGCGACAGGCCGATGGCGGCGATCAGCGGCGTGTGGCTGTGCACGTTGCGCAGCCGGCGGAACACCAGCCGGTCCATGGTCCAGCCCTGCACGGCGGTGAGCGCCATGACGGTCGCCAGAACCCCGAGCACGGCCAGCGGCAGCGAGCCCAGCCCGGCCATGCCCAGCGCCGCCGCCCCCATGGCGGTCACCATGGCGCCGATCATGGTCAGCTCGCCCATGGCGAGGTTGATCTGGCCGAGGATGCCGTAGACCAGCGTGTAGCCCAGCGCCAGAAGCCCATAGACGCAGGCGACCGTCGCCGCGTTGATGACCTGCTGCACGAAGAAGAGAAGGGGCGCCCAGTCGGTGGGGCCGGACGGCTTTGCTCCAACGGCTTCCGGCGGCAGGCCGATGCGGGCGGCGGGCAGACCGGCCCAGACCCGCAGCATGATGAACTGCATCTCGGTCAGCGGGCCGGTGCGGTCGGTGGTCACCGCTTCCAGATCGTGCCGGCGCGCGTCGAAGTAGCGGCCGCCGAAGCGGCAGTCAATCCAGTGCGGCTCGGCTCCGGCGCGGTAGGTCAGGCGGACGGTCTGGGCGTCGGCGGACGCCTGCGCCGCCTCGACCAGGGTGATCGGGGCGGATTCGAAGGCGGGGATCAGCTTGCGGCACAGCGCCACCTGCTCCGTGTCCACGCCGCCGCAGCCGGCCAGAAACAGCAGCGCGGCAGTCAACAGCAGGATCGGCAGGGCGATTCGGCGCACGGACAGCGGCCACCGGCCAATGGTTCGTCAGCCAGTCAATCCTAGCCGCAAATCGTAAGCCTGTCAGTAGCGCGCGGCGACGAAGTAGAGGCCGTCCGGCGGGGCGGTCGGTCCGGCCTTGGAGCGGTCGCGCGCCTCCAGCGCCCGGCGCACATCCTCGGCGGCCCATTTGCCGGCCCCGACCAGCTCCAGCGTGCCGACCATGTTGCGCACCTGATGGTGCAGGAAGGAGCGGGCGGCGGCGTGGATGCGGATTTCCTCGCCGATGCGCTCCACGTCCAGCCGGTCGAGCGTCTTCAGCGGCGACTTGGCCTGGCAGAGCGCGGCGCGGAAGCTGGTGAAGTCGTGCTGGCCGACCAGAACCTGCGCCGCGACGTGCATGGCCTCGGCGTTGAGCGGGCGCTGCACGTGCCACGCCCGGCCGACGTCGAGCGCCAGCGGGGCGCGGCGGTTGACGATGCGGTAGACGTAGGAGCGGCCGATGGAGGTCAGGCGGGCGTGGAAGTCCTCCGGCACCTCTTCGGCCAGCAGCACGGCGACGGGCGCGGGCTTGAGGTGGAAGTTCAGCGCGTCGCGCAGCTTCAGGCCGGTGAAGGGCTTCTCCAGGTCGACGTGGCAGACCTGGCCCAGCGCGTGTACGCCCGCGTCCGTACGTCCCGACGCGTGGACGCGTACGGTCTCGCCGGACAGGCGCTGCACCGCTTCTTCCAGCGTTTGCTGGACGGAGGGGCCGTTGTCCTGGCGCTGCCAGCCGACGAAAGGCCGGCCGTCATACTCGATGGTCAGCTTCCAGCGCTGCATGCCGCGTTTTCAAGAACGGTGCCCACGGGCAGCGCGCCGTGCAGGCCGCGCAGGTAGTCCGCGCCGCCGACCGGCGCCTTGCCCGGCCGCTGCACGGTGGTCAGGCGCACGGCGCCGTCGGCGCAGGCGATGGTCAGCCGGTCGTCCAGCAGGGTGCCGGGAGCGGCTTTGGAGGCATCCGCCACCACCGCTTTCAGCACCTTGATGCGTTCGTTGTTGGCGTCGAACCAGCAGCCGGGCCAGGGGGTGAGGGCGCGGACCTGCCGTTCGACGAAGGCCGCGTCCCTGGTCCAGTCTAGCCGGCCGTCCTCGCGGGTCAGCTTGGCGGCGTAGGTCACGCCCTCCTCGGGCTGCGGCTCGGCAGTCAAGCGGCCGGCGGCGAGGCCGTCCAGAGCCTCCACGATCAGGCGCGCGCCGATGTCGGCGAGCTGGTCGTGCAGGGTGGAGGAGGTGGTCTCCGGCGTGATCGGCACCGCGCCCTTCAGCAGCATGGCCCCGGTGTCGAGCCCGATGTCCATCTGCATGATGGTGATGCCGGTCTCGGCGTCGCCAGCGAGGATGGAGCGCTGGATGGGGGCCGCACCGCGCCAGCGCGGCAGCAGCGAGCCGTGCACGTTCAGGCAGCCCAGGCGCGGCGCGTCGAGGACCGGCTGCGGCAGGATCAGGCCGTAGGCGGCGACCACGGCGGCGTCGGCCTTCAGCTCGGCGAACTCGGCCTGGGCCTCGGCGTTGCGCAGGGATTTCGGCGTGCGCACGGGGATGCTGCGCTCGTCGGCGAAGCGGTGGACCGGCGATTTCTGCACCTGCTGGCCGCGCCCGGCGGGGCGGGGCGGCTGGCTGTAGACGCAGAGAACCTCATGCCCCGCCTCGACCAGCGCGCGGAGGCTGGGCACGGCGAAGTCCGGCGTGCCCATGAAGACGAGGCGGAGCTTGGTCATGTCGGTCGGTTCGTCCCGGTCAGGCGTTCTGGCGCTGCATCTTCTGCACCTTGCGCAGAATGATGCCGCGCTTCAGCGAGGACAGGTAATCGACGAACAGGACGCCGTTCAGGTGGTCGATCTCGTGCTGGATGCAGGTGGCGAGCATGCCGTCCGCGTCCATCTCCCGAACCTCGTTCTTCTCATCGAGGTAGCGGACGCGGATCGCCTTGGGGCGGGTCACCTCGGCGTACTGCTCGGGCACCGACAGGCAGCCTTCTTCGCAGACGGACTTTTCGTCGGACGTCCAGACGATTTCCGGGTTGGCGAGGCGAATGGGGTTCGGTGCCTCCCCCTTTTCGTGCACGTCCACGACGATGACGCGCTCCAGCACGCCGATCTGCGGGGCGGCGAGGCCGATGCCCTGGGCGGCGTACATGGTTTCCACCATGTCGTCCATCAGCTTGGCGACGCGCGCGTCAACCTTATCGACGGGCTTCGCCTTCTGCTTCAGCACGGGGTGCGGGGCGACGAGGATTTCCAGAACGGCCATGGGTGCTCGGCAACGGTGCGGGGGAGGTTACAAAATTCCAAAATATGCAGGGCGGGCCGTCCGGTCAAGGAAGGCCAATGGCCCGCCGTTGCAATCGATCAGAGCGGCGAGCGGGTAATCGACTTGATGGGGCCGCGCGGGTTGCCGGACATCTCGGCGATCTTGCGGTCCTGCTCCTCGATGAAGGCGCGGGCGGGCTCGTCGCCGTCCAGGCCGCCGACGAGGTTGCTCGGCACCTTGCGGTTGGAGGTGCGGGCGCCGTCCTGGTAGAAAACGTCGAACAGGATGAAGCCGTTGTCGGCGGGCTGCTTCTTGCGGGCCATGGGGGAATTGCTCCGGTGGCTGGGGTGGCTGGGAAACGCGCAACGGAAAGGGGCACCGGTTTCCCGGTGCCCCCTTCGTTCGGAACGGGTTCGGCGGATCAGACCGCCTTCAGGTTCTCCGCCGAGGTCTTGCCGCGCTTCGGGTCGCGCTGCTCCTCATAGGAGATCTTCTGGCCCTCGTTCAAGGTGCCGAGACCGGCACGCTCGACGGCGGAGATGTGGACGAACACGTCCGGGCCGCCGTTGTCCGGCTGAATGAAACCGTAACCCTTGGTGCTGTTGAACCATTTGATCGTGCCGACGGGCATGATGGTCCTCCGTTTCGTGTGAATGGCGCCGCATCGAACGGTACGGCGCATCAGACTGTGTCCAGGCATAGCGACGATCTGGGCACCCGAAGGCGTAGCAGGCCGGCAGTCCGAAGCAGAATGACGGAAGGAACGTGGGGACCCGGCCAGCCTTTGCAAGGCTAAAAAAGGGGCAGGGGATCCCACTTACGCTTCCACCCTCGCCCGAAGCTCCGGTGCCTGGAGGTGGCGCGGGGCGTGGTCGAGCGGCTCCAGCAGCGGGATCTCGGCGCCGTCCGGGGCGACGTGCAGGTCGCGGAAACGGCGCGCGCTGACCAGCACGCGGGCCTCCAGGCTGCCGACCGCGCCGTTGTAGCAGCCGACCGCCTTTTCCAGCTGGTGGCCCAGCCGCTCCATGTGGCCGCCAAGGTCGCACAGGCGCTTGTAGAGTTCGGCGCCGAGGCCGCTGATCTCGCGGGCGTTGTCGGCCAGCCGTTCCTGTCGCCAGCCGTAGGCGACGGCGCGCAGCAGGGCGATCAGCGTCGTCGGCGTGGCGAGGATCACGCGATGGTCGATGCCCGCCTCGATCAGGGTCGGGTCGTGCTCCAGCGCGGCGGAGAAGAAGTTTTCGCCGGGCAGGAACAGCACGACGAATTCCGGCGTGTCCTCGAACTGGTCCCAATAGGCCTTGGCGCCCAGCTGCTTCATGTGGTCGCGCACGTGCCGGGCGTGGCGGGACAGGCCGTCCCGGCGGGCGTCGTCGTCGCCCTGGATGCCGTCGAGGTAGCCTTCCAGCGGCGTCTTGGCGTCCACGACGATGGTCTTGCCGCCTGGCAGCCGGACGATCAGGTCGGGGCGCAGCTTGCCAGTGCCGGTCTCCATGCTGGTTTTGTCCACGCTGGCCTGCTCGAAGAAGTCGCAGTGGTCGAGCATGCCGGCCATCTCGCAGACCCGGCGCAGCTGGATTTCGCCCCAGCGACCGCGCGCCGCCGGGGTACGCAGGGCACGAACGAGGTTGCCGGTCTCGGCGCGCAGTTGGGTCTGGGTTTCGAGCAGGGAAAGCACCTGCTGCTTCAGCCCCTCGTAGGCGCCGGCCCGGGTGCGCTCCATTTCCTGGATCTGGCCGTCCATCTTCTCCAGCGACTGGCGGACCGGGGCGACGATTTCGGAAATGGCCGCCTGCCGCTTGTCCAGATCGCCCTTCGCCTGCTCCTGGAAGGTCGCCAGCGTTTCCTTGGCGAGGTCGAGGAAGCTCTGGTTGTTGGAGCGCAGGGCCTCGGCGGACAGGGCCTTGAAGCTGTCGGCCAGCGCGGCCTGGGCCTGTTCCAGCAGGGCCAGCTTCTCGGCGTGGGCGGAGCGTTCCTTGGCGATGGTGGTGGTCAGTTCGGCCTGACGCTCGCGGGCGGCGGCCACCTCGCCGGTCAGGCGGGCGATCTGATGGTCGCGCGCCTCAATATCGTCGCGGAGATCCCCCTCGATCCGCTCGGCGAGGTCGAGTCGGGTCGCCAGCTCCGCGTGGAGGGCGCGTGCCTCGGCCTCCGCGCGTGCGGCGAACACGCGCAGGATCGCGCCGGCGAGCACCGCCCCCAGCAGAAGCCCGAGCGCCACCGACATTCCGTCGAACGCGAACTGCATGAAATACCCCGAGGTTTTCAGACTGGAGGCGGAGGGTACAGGAACGAAAAGCGAAAGAGAACAGGTGATGAACATAAGCGCGGCTGTTCGGGTCACCTGCCGGGACGCTTGCCGGGTTCGGCCGTTCGCGCCATATCGGACGCATGTCCGAGGAGAACTCCCCGCAAGAACAATCCCCACAGGGCCCCCGCGTCCGCGGCATCCCGCCCGGCGAGGACCGCGAGCGGCTGATGTGTCCGGACTGCGGCTACATCGCCTACCAGAATCCGCTGATCGTGGTCGGGTCGGTGGCGGTGTGGGAGGACCGCATCCTGCTGTGCCGTCGCGCCATAGAGCCGCGCAAGGGCTTCTGGACCCTGCCCGCCGGCTTTATGGAGGAGCGCGAGAGCACCATGGAGGGTGCGGCCCGCGAGGCGTGGGAGGAGGCGCGGGCGAAGATCGAGATCGACTCGCTGCTCGCCGTCTACGACATCCCGCGCATCAGCCAAGTGCAAATGATCTTCCGCGCGCGGCTGGTCTCGCCCGACGTGTCCGCCGGCCCGGAAAGCCAGGAGGTCGGCCTGTTCCGCTGGGAGGAGATCCCGTGGGGCGAACTGGCCTTCCCGACCGTGCATTGGGCGTTGCGCGAACACCGCGCGCGACTGGGGCGCAGCGACTACGCGCCGGCCGTGAACCCGACGCCCGACGTGCTGGCGCAGTGGGAGCGGATGCTCTGACGGCGGATCGCCGGAAGCTTGTGTTTCCTATTCCACACGTCCGTGCACTAGGATGCCGCCCCCAAACGGCTCCCCGAAAAGGCAAGGACGGCGATGGACAGCGAGTTGAAGTGCCCCCAGTGCGGCTCCGAACATGTGTATCAGGATGGCAGCCTGTGGATCTGCCCGGAATGCGCGCATGAGTGGAACCCGGAAGCGACCGCCGAGTCCGGTGCGGAGGGCTCACAGGAGCAGGGCGTGCGCGACGCCAACGGGAACATGCTCGCCGATGGCGACAGCGTGACCGTGATCAAGGACCTGAAGGTCAAGGGCTCGTCGCTGGTCGTCAAGGGCGGGACCAAGGTGAAGAACATCCGTCTGGTGGACGGCGCCGACGGGCACAACATCGCCTGCAAGATCGACGGCATCGGCGCGATGAACCTGAAATCCGAGTTCGTGAAGAAGGCCTAACGGCGGATCGATATCCGCCAAGGAGCGGCCGTCAGAACTCAGCGAGGCGCGCCGCGACGAGAACGATGCAAGCCGCTGTGGGAAGCGCATCGATGATGGCGTCCAACCGGTCCTTGGCGGCGATCCCAACGCTTGTTCGCGAGCAACACAGCGGTGGCGTGCTCCACGCTCAGTTGCGGCATCTGGCCGAAATTCAGACAACGCAACCGCATCGCCGTACGCAATGCGGATTTCCCACAACCAAAACGGCTTTAACTCAACCTCAAGGTTCACGACCTACTCTGTATACAGTTTAACGCCTCGGCGGAATCGACAAATACGTACGATGGGGATAAGGATGGCGGCCAATAGAAACAAAGCGCAAATAGCTTCCGCTGCTGTCATTGCGGTCATTTCCATACATTCTCAGGGCTATGCGCTGCCGAGCGAACAGAGCGCCGTACCTTTCAAGTACGATCATGAAAGGGAGAAAAGCATCCGTGAAGAGGTCGCACGTTTACAAACCCAGTCGCCGCTATCGGAGGCGGACATTCGGGAAATTTCAAAAAGCTCCTGCTTTTTTGGCGCGATCTCTGCCCGAGAAAAAGTGCTCTCAGAGATAGTGAGCAACGCGCACAAGAAGGTGAATGGCGACCTGTCCAAGCTTTCCAAACAAGAGAAGGACGGATATGATTGGGCGGTGGTTCGCGTCGAGCTTTTAAAAAAGACAATCGATACGAACAACACGGCTATTACCGAAAAGCTGAACCAACTTGCCGCGTCGGGAGTTGATGCTGATGAGGTAAACAGCTCGGCCGGGGTTTGGGTGTCCAACGGATTTAATAAGGCGCTTGAGGTTGTTCAAAGCCAGAACCGAAACGTTGATGCCTATAGCGCAAGCAATGTTCCTGAAATTTGTAGCCAGCAGTTTGCGGCTAAACAGCATCCTCTTTGGAAGTATACAAAGGAGGGACAGGGTTCTAGGATCCGGATGATCGCCAGCAATCCTGAGATGAGGCAGATTATCGACGAGGAATCTCTTGGCAGTGCCAAGGGATTTGGTTTTATCGGGCTACTGGGAAGCAATACAAGCGCTGGCGATGTTTGCGTATTCAAGGCGAAAAGTGATGTGGTAAAAAGCCTATCGAGTGATTATGCAGACTTTTTAAACGGCAATGCATACTTCAGGAATGTGAGTGAACTTGACTATCTCGAAGAGTATGTATTTGGAAGCGATTTCAGGAATCTCAGCCGCTCCGATTTTGCCAAGCGCTATTTGGAAGAAGGAAACACGCGCTCTGAATGCTCGGTGGTTGTGGCGAGTGGCGGAAACCTCAATGTCATAAAGAGGATGATAGACAACAAGGGCATTAATTCTTACGTCCAAATCAGGTGGATTCCTATCGATAAATATGCCAGCGAGGAACAGAAGCAGGAGAACGAAGCAAAGCGAAAACAGGCGATCCGTGATCGTGAAGCGGAAGAATATAGGGCTGAACGTAAGATCGGCGAGTCTACTCCGATCGACGACGGCGCTGCGCAGAATCGATGCAAGCGTGAGTTGATCGATTCGACGAAAGGTGTGAGAGACATAAACCCCGGCGTGGACCTAAGTTTCAATCACGTAACGACCTTCAACATAGGTCTTGAGAAGACTGTGGTTTATAAAATCGTATCCAAATACGATGGCAGAGTGGTCGCGTCGAAGGATCATCGCTGCACCTTCAAAGGACGGTATCTGGACTCTATTGAAATGGAAGGGGCGCCGGGCCGCTGGGTTAAGATACAATAGAGTGTATCGATGGATGTGATGGGGTTGAGGTGGCGTTTCCTGGTGAGGACTGCTTTTCGATCATCCGTCCAGCATCAGACATAATGTATGATGGCTTGGGGCAACTGTCGGAAACCTTGAAAGGGGTTCAGGTGGTCGTCCTCCCGTAACGATTGCCGTATCGGTTATTTTCGTCCTCGCAAACCGCTTTGGCGGGTTCTGAAAGGCACGCCTAAGGAGCGTCGGCGGGGAACTTGGCGACCAATTCCTGGGTGCCCTTGGCGCGCTTGACGGTCAGGGGCAACCACGTGCCGGGAGCTTGGCGCTGCACTACGGCGGTAAGGTCGGAGGCTTGGCGCACCGGGGTGCCGGCCGCCGCGACGACCAGATCGCCGGCCGTCAGGCCAGCGGCGGCGGCGACGCTCCCCTCCATGACGGAGCGGACCTGCACGCCGCCTTGCCCCGGCTCCAGCATCACGCCCAGACGGGGACGCGGGACTTCGGCGGTCTGGATGCCGGTGCCGAGTCCGTACACCGCATCGGCCAGCTTTCCGTCCAGCGAGTCGCAGGGGCGGTCGGCATCCCAGGGCAACAGGACCAGGGCGTCATCAATGCCCAGCGCAGCCAACTGGTGGGGCACGCCGTCACGGCCTTCGACATGGCCCATGCCGAGGATGGCGACCACGGTACGGCCGGTGTCGCGGTGGGTGTCGGCGATGCGTTCGGCCATCGCGCGGTCCCAGACCGACTGCGCCTCGACGAAGCGCTGGAAACCCTGGGATTCGCGCTGGTTCGGGCCGTGGGCGGCCATGGCCTCCTGAAGCCGCTCCAAGTAGGAGGGCGGCGGCGGGGCCGGTTCACCGACGCCTTCCCGCTCGGCCGGCGGGATGGCGGCCCAGCCCTCCCGGGCGGTGCGGGAAACGAGGCCGCGCTCCACGTTCAGGGCAACCACAGGAATGCGGTTCATGCGCGCGAAGTGGAGGATGGGAAGGTAGAGCTGCGCGTCGTAGCCCCAAACCTTCTGCCACTCGCTTTCCTTCAGGAATTCCGACTCGGTGGTGGTCCCGGCGGTCCAGCGGTCGAGCGCCGGCTGGACGCGGCGCGGGAACATCTCCATGCCGATGGCGAGGTGCGGGTTCAGCGCGTACAGGGCGGCCAGCGTGTGCAGCTGCCAGCGGTGATGCTCCGGGCTGTCGTGCCGCTCGCCCAGCAGGACGGCGGGGGCCTGGGCGGCGCGGCGCAGCAGGTCGCTCGTGTCCACGGGGCGGGCGGAGGCGTTGGCCCAGCCGCCCGGCGCCACGCAGATGCCGGCGGGCAGCGGCTCGCCGGGCGGAGTGCCGGCCGGGGTGCTGGTCGGGGCCGCGTTCAGGGCGTGCGGCGCGGCGGCACAGCCGGCGAGCAGAAGCATGGCCATCAGACGGGGGAGCACGTCGCGGATCCTCCTCATAACCCTTCAGCCCGACATCTTACCCGAAGCCCTGAAGGTTGGGCGCGCATCGGTGAGCGTCAACCTCACGGGGCCGCTGGCGCCGCGCGGGGAAGCGCGCTATCGTGCGCGTTATGCCGCACCGTAAGACCGTCATCCTGACCGGCGCGAGCCGGGGCATCGGCCACGCCACCGTCGAGCGCTTCAGCGCCGAGGGCTGGCGCGTGATCTCCTGCTCGCGCGAGGACGTGCCCGCCCATTGCCGGCGCGATCCCAACTGGACCCACCACATCCCGACCGACCTGTCGGACCCGGAAAGCCGCGCCCACTTTGTCGAGGAGGCGAACCGCGCGCTGGACGGCGAGCCGCTGCACGCGCTGGTGAACAACGCCGGCATCTCGCCCAAGACGCCGATCAAGGAGCGGCTCGGCTGCCTGAACGGCGCCATCGAGGGCTGGCACCGGGTGTTCGAGCTGAACTTCTTTGCGCCGCTGGTGCTGGCGAGGGGCTTCGCGGCGCCGCTGTCGAAGGCCAAGGGGGCGATCGTCAACGTGACCTCCATCGCCGGGCACGCGGTTCACCCCTTCGCCGGGTCGGCCTATTCGACCTCGAAGGCGGCGCTGTCGGGCCTGACCCGCGAGATGGCCGTGGAGTTCGCCGAGATCGGCGTGCGCGTCAACGCCGTGGCGCCGGGCGAGATCGAAACCGCCATGACCGGGCCGGAATACGACGTGCTGATCCCGCGCATCCCGCTGAAGCGCATGGGCACGCCGGAGGATGTGGCGGCGGTGATCTTCTACCTGTGCGGGCCGGATTCGGGCTACGTCACTGGGACCGAGATGTTCATCACCGGCGGCCAGCATCTGTTCTGACGGGGTGGTTGCTCCTTGACGGGCAACAGGGATACACGGATTTCGCGGATTAAAGACACAGATTACACGGATTTTTTGATGCTCGGCCAGTCGTGACCTTTTGAAAAGGCGTGTGCTGAGCGAGCTCAAAAGAAAAATCCGTGTAATCTGTGTCTAAATCTGTGAAATCCGTGGAAAGTTGGTTGCCCGCCGAGAATCCAGCACTCAGCCGAGATTGTACTTCGCCACCACCGCCGCGAAGTCCTCGCTGAAATGCTCGCCGACGCGGATGACCGACACGCCGTGCGGGATTTCCTTCAGCGCTGGGTTGTCCAGGTTCATCGAGGTCAGCAGGGCCATCGGCACGTCGCGGGTCACGCTCATGGCGCGCAGGCCCCGGATGAGGTCGAGGCCCGACAGGCCGTCCATCACCATCGACGCGATCAGCATGTCCGGCGGCACGCGCACGGCAAGGCTGATCGATTCGATGGGGTCGTTGACGGTCATGGTGCGGAAGCCGCAGGCGCCCAGCTCCGTCCCGACCTTCTTGGCGACGACCTTGGACGGGGTGACCAGCATGATCTCGACGTTGCGAACCTCGACGTCGGTGACCTCGAACTGATAGCGCACCGGCAGGGCGCGGATGATCTGGTTGGTCTCGGCCAACTGCGGCTGGTCGGGGCGGTCCACCAGCTCGGCGATGCGGTCCACGAAGATCTGCGCGTCGGAGAGCTGCTTGGCGTTCAGCTCCTTCAGGCCAGCCAGATAGTCTTCCAGGCGGTGCGCGACGAGGCTGACGGTGGGGTAGCCGAAGCTCGTCCCCATGCCCTTGAAGTTGTGCGCTTCCAGCCGCAGCACGCCGATGACGGAGGCTTGGTCGCGGGTGCCCTTGGCCGCGCCGTCCAGGGCGTGGTTCATGACCTCCAGCCGGTCGCGCGCATCGTCCATGAACTCGACGCGCAGGCGGTCTTCAAGATCGTCGGACGACAGCACAGAAGCCATGGGACGTTTCCGGGTTGGTGTGATGGAATTCGTTACAATCCCAACGGTACACCAGAACCCGAACGCGAAACAAACGCTCGCGTATGAGCGGGATAAAACGCCGCGCCGGCTGCCGGTTGAAATGAACGCGTCGGAAACTACAGGCGGGACAGCAGGCCGTTGAACCAGGCCAGCCGTTCCTCAGCCTGCGCGATGTCGTGGTCGAGCCAATCGGCGAAATGGCCCTCAGTGTTCGCGTTGGCGCGCTTCAGGTCGCCCAGCCGGGCCAGTTCGGTCTCACACAGGGAGGCGAGGTGGTCAATCTGGTCCTTCTGCGACTCGGTATCCAGCAGATGCAGGAAACGCAGCTTCAGCGCGATGACCAGTTTGTTCAGCCCGTCGGCGGACGGAGCGCGCACGTTGGCGCGCATCAGCGTGCCGAACTCCGCACGGCCGGCCTCGGTCGCGCCGAGCAGGGCGTTGTCCTCCATGCCCGTGCCATCCAGAGCCTCGATCAGGCCCTCGTAGCGCAGCATTTCCAGCGAGGTGCCCATCAGGTCGAGCGACGGCCCGACGATTCGGTCGAGGAAGTGGCGGAGCGAGCCGGCCAGATCGGCGTAGCGTTGCGGCCCCGCCTGGATCAGCGTGCCCAGGACGGCGAGGCGCACGGCCTCCTTCGGCATCAGCGAGTTGTCACGGTACATGGCAATCTCCTGGGCGAACAAACCCTGAGCGTTGACGGACTGCCCTTAAGGTAAGGCCATGTGGGGGCGAAGTCCAGGAGGCTGGTTGGGATATCCGGAGGGGAGCGGTTTCCGGGGGAACGGCGGTACCAAAGGGCCTGTTGGTCCCGGCATGCGTTCCGTCCGTACAAGAGGGAAACTTACCGTGATCAAGCTTGCAGCAATCGCCGCCGTGCTGGCGTTGGCCTCCGCGCCGGTGGCGCTGGCGCAAAGCCAGGGGCAGCTCGAAGTTCAGCAAGGGCAGATGCCGCGCACCCCGGCCGACGCCACCCACGGCACCGACCGGAGCTACAGCGGGGCGGAGAAGGGCGTGGGCGAGCAGCATGGGCAACCAGCCGGCGACCGGCTAGCGCGGCCGGCCGATCCGTCCAAGCCGACCCAGGGCGACCCGACAAAGCCTTCGACCGAGCGCGGCAGCACCGCCGCGACGAACGCCAAGCCGGGCGAGGTGTTGACGGACGACAGCCGGACGCGGCCGCAGTCGGCCGAACGCCCGCCGTCCGCCGGGCAGCCGACCCTGGATCGTAGCCACAACGTCGATCCGGGCGGGCGCACGCCGATCAAGCGCGCGGATGACGGGCGGAACAACCCGCCGCCCGATCCGAAGAAGTGATCTGCTTTTGGAAAGGTGGTTGGGGTGGGCCCCCACCCCGGCCCTCCCCCATCTTCGACGGGGGAGGGGGAGATGAAAAGCCCTCCCCCGCCGTCAAGTGGGGGAGGGTTGGGTGGGGGCTCTCCGTGTGACTGTTACGCCGCCAGACGCAGGTCCAGGCGGCTCCACACGTCGAGCATGGCGTCGACGAGGCGGGCCATTTCGGCGTCGCCGTGCAGCGGGGTCGGGGTGAAGCGCAGGCGCTCGGTGCCGCGCGGCACGGTCGGGTAGTTGATCGGCTGCACATAGATGTTGTGCCGCTCCAGCAGCTCGTCCGAGGCGCGCTTGCAGCGGTGGGCGTCGCCGACCATCACCGGAACGATGTGGCTGGCGCTGGGCATCACCGGCAGGCCAGCCTCGGCCATCAGGCGCTTCAGCGTGGCGGCGCGCTCCTGGTGGCGGTCGCGCTCGGTCTGGCTCTGCTTCAGGTAGCGGATGCTGGCCAGCGCGCCGGCCGCGAGCACCGGCGACAGCGAGGTCGAGAAGATGAAGCCCGCCGCGAAGCTGCGGATGCAGTCCACCAGCGCGGTCGAGCCGGTGATGTAGCCGCCCTGCACGCCGAAGGCCTTGCCCAGCGTGCCCTCGATGATGGTCAGGCGGTCCATGGCGCCGTCGCGCTCGGCCACGCCGGCGCCGCGCGGGCCGTACATGCCGACCGCGTGCACCTCGTCCAGGTAGGTCATCGCGCCGTACTTGTCGGCGACGTCGCACAGGTCATGGATCGGGGCGATGTCGCCGTCCATGGAATAGACGCTCTCGAACGCCACGACCTTGGGCCGGTCCGGGGCGATCTGCGACAGCAGCTCGTCCAGGTGCTTAGGGTCGTTGTGGCGGAAGATGTGCTTCTCGGCGCCGGAATTGCGGATGCCGGTGATCATGGAGTTGTGGTTCAGCGCGTCGGACAGGATGACGCAGTTGGGCAGCAGCTTGCCCAGCGTGCCCAGCGTCGCGTCGTTCGACACGTAGCCCGAGGTGAACAGCAGCGCCGCTTCCTTGCCGTGCAGGTCGGCCAGCTCACGCTCCAGCAGCACATGGTAGTGGTTGGTGCCGGAGATGTTGCGCGTGCCGCCGGCCCCCGCGCCGACGCCGTCGATGGCGTCGTGCATGGCCTTCAGGACGGCCGGGTTTTGGCCCATGCCGAGATAGTCGTTGGAGCACCAGACCGTGACCGCCCGCTCCTTGCCGGAGGCGTCGCGGTAGGTCGCCTTCGGAAAGTTCCCCGCGTGGCGTTCCAGGTCGGCGAAGACCCGGTAACGGCCATCCTGCTTGAGGGTCGCGATCTGGGTGCGGAAGAAGCTTTCGTAATCCATCGCGCGTGTCCGTTCGCGGTAGTCTGGTGATCGGGGTGCCCGGATTGGCCAGCGTGCTCGGCCATCAGTCCTAGCACAACGGGAAGATGGCATGATTGACAGCGTCTTGCCACCCGCCATGCCATTCCGGCATTGACCGAGGTCAAAAAACGGGACGGGGATGTAAGTGGCCGGGCGGACAACTTCCGCCGCCCGGCCACCGTGAACAGGGCTGTGTTTAACGTCTCAGCACATTACCCTTTCAACACGGGCAGGGCCGCGTCCAGGGACTTGGTCAGACGGTCGAACATCGCGTTGATGTCGGCCTCGTCGATGATCAGCGGCGGGCACAGCGCGAGGCTGTCGCCCATGGCGCGGGTGATCAGGCCGTTCTCCTGCGCCAGCGCGCTGACCATGGCGCCCGCGCGGCCCACCGGGTCGAACGGGGTCTTGGCCGCCTTGTCGGCCACCAGCTCGATGGCGCCGATCAGGCCGACGCCGCGCGCCTCGCCGACCAGCGGGTGATCGGCCAGGGCCTTCAGCCGGCGCTGGAACAGCGGGGTGACGCTGCGGACATGGCCGACGATGTCGCGCTCCTCGTAGATCTTCAGCGTCTCGATGGCGACCGCCGCCGCCACGGGATGGGCGGAGTAGGTGTAGCCGTGGCCGAAGGTGCCGATCTTCCGGCTCTCGTCCACGCAGGCCCGGTAGACCGCGTCCGACACCAGCACGGCGGAGATCGGCAGGTAGCCCGAGGACAGCTGCTTGGCGCAGGTCAGGATGTCCGGCTGGATGCCGAAGGTCTGGCTGCCCCAGAAGTTGCCGGTGCGCCCGAAGCCGCAGATCACCTCGTCGGCGACCAGGAGGATGTCGTACTTTTTCAGGACCGCTTGGATCTTCGCGAAGTAGGTCGCGGGCGGGACGATGACGCCGCCGGCGCCCATCACCGGCTCGGCGAACATGGCGGCGATGGTGTCCGGCCCCTCGGCCAGGATGAACTTTTCTAGGCTCTCGGCGAGGCGGGTTGCGAAGGCCTCCTCGCTCTCGCCGGCCTCGGCGAAGCGGTAGTGGTGCGGGCAGTCGGTGTGCAGGATGCGTGCGATCGGCAGGTCGAAGTCGCGGTGGTTGTTGGGCAGGCCGGTCAGGCTGGCGGTCGCCACCGTGACGCCGTGGTAGCCCTTCACGCGCGAGATGATCTTCTTCTTCTCCGGCCGGCCGAGCGCGTTGTTGTAGTACCACAGCAGCTTGACGACCGTATCGTTCGCCTCGGAGCCCGAGTTGGCGAAGAACACCTTGGACATCGGCACCGGGGCCAGCTTGATGAGGCGCTCGGCGAGGTCGATGCCCGGCTCGTGGCTCTTGTGGCCGAAGACGTGGTAGGTCGGCAGCTTGCGCATCTGCTTGGCCGCGGCCTCGACCAGACGCTCCTCGCCCCAGCCAAGCGACACGCACCACAGGCTGGCCAGGCCCTCAATGTACTCCTTGCCGCTGTCGTCGAAGACGCGCACGCCCTCGCCCCGCTCGATGATCAGCGGACCCTGGGTCTCGTGCAGATCCAGGTTGGTGTAGGGGTGCAGGAAGTACGCCTTGTCGCGGCTTGCCGCCGAGTTGCCGAGTTCGGTCATCGTTGCCTTATTCCCTGTTTCGTTTCCTGGCCAATGTTCGCCGATGTGTGTTGAAAATGTTAAACGGCCGCCCCGATCATACGCACACCGGAGCGTTGCGACAAACCCGCAGAGCGGGCATCCCCGCTATGCGCCCCACGGGTGCCGCTGGACAGCCGGGCAGACGCGGGCTATCCGGAAGATGCGCCATCAGAGGGGGTAAGGGGGAGTGATGATTACGCTCTACGGCATGCCGAGCACCGCCAGCATGGCGCCGCACATCCTGTTGCGTGAGATCGGGCTGCCGTTCGACCTGAAGCTGCTGAGCCGCGAAAAGGCCGAGCACAAGTCCGACGACTATCGGCGCCTGAACCCCAACGGCCGTGTGCCGACGCTGGTGGACGGCGATCTCGTGCTGTTCGAAGCGGCGGCCATCTGCCTGCATCTGGCCGACTCGTACCCGGCGGCCGGCCTCGCCCCGGCGCTGGGCACGGCGGAACGCGCGCATTTCTACAAGTGGCTGGTCTACCTGACCAACACGGTGCAGGCCGACATGCTGGTCTACTTCTACCCCGAGCGCCATGCGGAGGGGGAGGCGGCCCAGGCCACGGTGAGGTCCATGGCCGAGGAGCGGCTTTTCGGGCAGTTCGTGCTGCTGGACCGGGAGCTCGGCGGCAATCTCTGGTTCCTGGGCGAGCGCTACAGCGCGGTGGACCCGTACCTGTTCATGCTGGCGCGCTGGACCCGCTTCATGACGAAGCCAGCGCGGACCTTGCCGAACCTGGGGCCGTATCTTGCCCGCGTGCTGGCCCGTCCGGCGGTGCAGGCGGTTTTCGCGGCCGAGGGGCTGAGCGACCCGTATTACTGACGGGGGCAGGGAGGCTCAGGCCGGTTCGGCCAAGGCCCGGTGCAGGGCGCCGACGAGCGTGCGAACGGCCAGTTCCTGGCGGTCGAGCGACAGGCCGACGCGGCGGGGCTGGCCGGCGACCTGCTCCGGCAGGGGAGGCATGTGGACGAAGCCCATGGGCAGGTCGAGGCCGCGCGTCTCGATCAGGTGCCGCGCCCGGAAGAACAGGTGGTTGCAAACGAAGCCGCCCGCGAAGTCGCTGAAGGTCACCGGCAGGCCGGCGAAGGCCAGTTCCTGCATCAGCTTCGGGATCGGCAGGCCGGAGCCGTAGCAGGTCGGCCCGTCCGGCACGATGGGAGTATCTTCGCGCACCACGCCAGCGTTGTCGGGCTGCTCGCTCTCGTCGCGGTTCCAGGCGATGCGCTCAATCTGGATGAAGTCGGTGCGCACCGACAGGCCGAAGCAGACGGTGGCGAGCGGCTGGTGCCGGTCCACCAGAGCTTCGAAGACCTCGCCGCAGACGTCGTATTCGACCGGCAGAACCGCCGTGACGACCCCCGGCGACCCGGCCAGCCGTTCCATCAGCGCCGCCGTCGGGTTGATGGCGTGCTCGCCGAAGGGCTGAAAGCCGGTGAGCAGGATCGGGGGTGTCACGGGAGGACTCCTGTCTTACGGACGGAGGAGGCCGATGATGTCCTTCACGTCCGACAGGTTCTTCTCGGCGATGGCCGCCGCGCGCTCCCCGCCCTTGCGCAGCAGGCGGTCGATCTCGGCCTTGTCGGCGAGAAGCTCCTTCATGCGCGTGGTGATCGGGGCGAGCTTGGCGACCGACATGTCCACCAGCGCGGCCTTGAAGCCGGAGAACTGGGCACCCGCGAACTGCTGCACCGTCTGCTCGCGCGTCTGGCCGGCCAGCGCGGAGTAGATGGTGACGAGGTTGTCGGCCTCGGGACGCTTTTCCAGGTCGGCGACGGTGTCCGGCAGCGGCTCCGGATCGGTCTTGGCCTTGCGGATCTTGGTCGCGATGGTGTCCGCGTCGTCGGTCATGTTGATGCGCGAATATTCGGACTCGTCCGACTTGCTCATCTTCTTGGTGCCGTCGCGGAGCGACATGACGCGCGTCGCCTCGCCCAGGATCTGCGGCTCGGGCAGCGGGAAGAACTCGGAGTCGTAGCGGCGGTTGAAGGCGCCGGCGATGTCGCGGGCCAGCTCAAGATGCTGCTTCTGGTCCTCGCCCACCGGAACGTGGGTGGCCTTGTACAGCAGGATGTCAGCGGCCATCAGCACCGGGTAGGAGTACAGGCCGAGGTTGGCCATGTCCTTCTGCTTGCCGGCCTTTTCCTTGAACTGCGTCATGCGGTTCAGCCAGCCCAGCGGCGTGTGGCAGGACAGGATCCAGCCCAGCTCCGAATGCGCCGGGACGAAGGACTGGTTGAAGAGGATGTTCTTCTCCGGGTCGATGCCGGCGGCGATGTAAGCGGCCGTGACCTCGCGGATGTTGTTGCGCAGGACCTCGGGGTCCTGGTCGATGGTCAGCGCGTGCAGATCGACGACGCAGAAGATGCATTCGTACGCGTTCTGCAGATCGACCCAGTTCCGCAGCGCCCCCAGATAGTTGCCGAGGTGAAGCTGCCGGGTCGGCTGCATGCCGGAGAAGATGCGGTTCACGGGTTTCTCTCGCTCGAAACTTCTGGACGGGCGGTGTTATCGCCCCTGGATCGGGGCGGGTCAAGACGCGCGCGGCGCCGATTCCGGGGTGTCCTTCTTCAGGAACGTCTTGATGTCGGCCAGTTCGGTCGCGCCCAGCAGTTGCGCCAGACCGGCGAAGGCCGCCATGCCGCCGCTGACCAGAAGGCCGAGTGCGGCAAAGCGCGTCAGCGTGGCGGGGGCTTCCAGCCAAGGCGCAAGGGCCGCCGCCCCGAAATAGAGGCCCGCCCCCATGCCCAGCGCCGCCAAGGCGATGCGCGGGGCGCGGCGCTGGAAACGCTCGTCGAGGTGCAGGAAGCCGCGCCGCCGCAGGGCCAGCACCAGCAGGGCGAGGTTCAGCCACGCCGTCAGGCCGGTCGCCAGGGCAATGCCCACGTGCTCAAGGACGGGCATCAATGCGAGGCCGATGGCGAGGTTGGCGACGGTCACGACGATGGCAACACGTACCGGAGTCGTCGTGTCCTGGCGGGCGAAGAAGGCGGCGTTCAGCGCCTTGACGATCACATGGGCGGGAATGCCGATGGCGTAGGCGGCCAGCGCCATGGCGGTCGCCTGCGCCTCGGCCGGGCCAAAGGCACCGCGTTCGAACAGGACGGAGACGATAGGCGCCCCGGCGACACCCAGCGCAACGGCGGCCGGCAGGCCGAGCAGAAGGCTGAACTCCAGCGCGCGGCTGAGATAATGGCGGACCATGCGCTCGTCCCCCCCGGCCGCGTGGCGGGCCAGCACGGGCAGGAGCGCCGTGCCGATGGCGATGCCGATGACGCCCAGCGGCAACTGGTTCAGCCGGTCGGCGTAATAGAGGAAGGACACCGCCCCGGACGGCAGCAGCGAGGCCAGGACGATGTTCAGGAACAGGTTGATCTGCATGACCCCGGCGCCGAGCGCCCCCGGCCCGACCAGCCGGAACAGGCGCCGCATCCCCTCGGTCATACGCGGCGGGGTCAGGCGCAGGGTCACGCCGGCCGCGCGGCAGGCCCAGACCATCCAAACCAGTTGCACGACGCCGGACAGCGTCACCGCGGCCGCCATGGCGTTGCCGGGCTCGAACCCTAGGCGGGGGGCGGCCAGCAGAGCGGCGATCAGCGTCAGGTTGAAGGCCACCGGCGCCGCCGCGAAGGGGCCGAAACGGTCCAGCGCGTTCAGGATACCCCCGAACAGCGCCACCAGAGACACCAGCATCAGATAGGGAAAGGTCAGCCGCGCCATGTCTACGGCGAGGTCGAACTTCGCCGGTTCGTCCGCGAAGCCGGGGGCGAGGCCGTGCATCAGCCAGGGCATGGCCGTCATCGCCAGCACGGTGAAGGGCACCAGCACCGCCAGCAGCACCGCCATGGCCTGTTCGGCGAAGGCGATCGCGGCGGCCCGCCCGTTTCGCTGAAGCTCCGCCGCGAACAGGGGCACGAAGGCGACGCCGAAGGCGCCCTCGGCAAAAAGACGGCGGAAGAAGTTGGGCAGCTTCAGCGCCACGAAGAAGGCGTCCGCCACCGGCCCGGCGCCGAGCACGGCGGCGGTCAGGATGTCGCGGGCGAAGCCGGCAAGGCGGCTCAGCAGGGTCAGGCTGCCGACGGTGGCGATGGCGCGGGCGAAACTCATCGAACGGCGTATACGCGCCTGAAACGTCGCTGGGAAGAGTGTCGAAAGCGCATGCAAAAACTGTTTAGAACCAATCCAATCGGGCGAGTGGCGTCACAGGGCATATCCATTGCGTGGATTTGCCCATTATTGCATGCTGCCCACGCGGCAGAGGTCGAGGACGGATGTGGGAAAGGGCTCGGGCTTTTCGCGAGGCGTGGACGCTTGGCTGATCCTTCCCGCCGTGGCGGTGGCGATGGGCATCGCGGCGCTGTGGTGGAACCTGTTCGACCGCGTGCAGCGGGAGGAGCGTTTCCTGGAAACGAACACGCTCCAGAGCACCGCCGTCATGGCCCAACTGGTGGAAGAGCACGCGATCGCCACCTTCCGCCGGCTGGATGATCTGCTGTTCGACATTGAAGCCCATGTGGAACGGGACATTCCCCTGCTGGTCCCGGCCCGGCGGTCGTTCGAAGAGGGGCTGACCGCCGCCATCCGCGTCTATGACGCGAACGGCGTGATGACGATGGCGCTGGGGCGGTCCACCGCCCGCGATCCGGCCGTCGAGCGCGACGAGTTCGGGCTGCACAAGGCGAAAAACCACAAGGACGGGGTGCGCGACAGCTTCGTCATCGGCCTGCCCTTCATCACGCCCGGCACGCGCGACGTCTTTATTCCCGTGTCGCGGCGCCTGAACGGGGCGGAGGGTGCGTTCCTCGGTGTCGCCGTCGCCGACGTCCCGGTCGACACCTTCGCGCGCTTCTATGGCGGCCTGAACCTGCCGCCCGGCAGTTCGGTGACCCTGACCCGGACCGATGGCCCGGTTCTGGCGCGGCACGCGTTGCAAGAGCGGATGATCGGGCACACTTACGCGGCCTCCCCGAATTGGCCGACGGTGTCCAGGTCACCCATTGGCCAATATCGCGGGACCAGCGCGATCGACGGGGTCGAGCGCCTTTTCTCCTACCGGACCGCCGGCAGCTATCCTGTGATCACCGTGGTGGGCGCCTCGACCGAAGCGATCTTCGGTCCCTGGCGGCGGCACTCCCGCGTCTACGTCGCCTGGACCGCCGGCACGACCGTGGTGGTCCTGCTGTTCACCACCGCTTTCATCATCGAGTTGCGGCGGCGGCGCATCCGCGACCGCGCCTTGCGCATCCGCGACCGCGCCATGGGGTGGAGCGGCGACGGCATCCTGATCGCCGACGCCGTTCGGCCGGGCATGCCGGTCGTCTACGCCAACCCGTCCTTCGAACGGCTGATGGGCCTGGCACCGGACGAGGCGATGGGGCGGGACGTGCTGCGCATCCTGGAAGGCCCGATGCCCGACCCGGCGATCTTCCATCCCTTGCGCGACGCCATCGGTGCGGCCCGCGACGTCCGTGTGGAATTCCTGCGCCCATGCCGCGACCGGGGGCCCCAGGCCATGCTGGGCAAGGCCGGCGGCGTATGGCTGGAACTGCGCGCCTCGCCCGTGCGGGATGAGGTCGGGCGTCTGGTCAGCGTGATCGCCATTGTCCGCGACATCTCCGCCCACAAGAACGCCGAGGCGGCGCTGGCCGAGGCGCGGGGCGAGGCGGAGCGCGCCAACATCGCCAAGTCCAAGTTCCTGGCTGCCGCCAGCCACGACCTGCGCCAGCCGGTGCAGTCGCTGATGCTGCTGATGGAGGTGCTGTCGGGCCGCACGAAGGACGACGCCACGCGCAACGTGCTGGGCACCATGGACCGGGCGCTCAGCGCCTTGAAGATGTTGCTGGACGGACTGCTGGACGTTTCCCGCCTTGACGCCGGAGCGGTGCAGCCGGCGGTGTCCGTCTTCCCGGTCTCCGATCTGCTGGAGCGCACCGCCGCCGCGAGCCGGCCCGTGGCGGTGCGCAAGGGCCTGATCCTGCACATCGTGCCGTGCCGGGCGCACGTTACCAGCGATCCGATGCTGCTGGGCCGCATCCTGCAGAACCTCGTCGAGAACGCGCTGCGCTACACCGAGAAGGGGCGGATTCTGGTGGGTTGCCGGCGGCGCGGTGCCCATCTGCGGATCGAGGTGTGGGACACGGGCATCGGTATCCCAACCGACCGTCAGGAGGACATCTTCCAGGAATTCGTGCAGGTCGGCAACGCCAGCCGCGACCGCGACCAGGGCATGGGCCTGGGGTTGGCGGTGGTGCGCCGGCTGGCGGAAATGCTGGGGCATCCCCTGTCCCTGCGCTCCGAACCCGGCCGGGGATCCATCTTTACGGTGGAGGTCCCGCTGGCCGAAGCGCCCGCCCAGGCCGAACCGACCGTTCAGCACGACGACGCGCGCCGGGCCACCGTTCTGGTGATCGAGGACGACGTGATCGTGCGCGAAGGGCTGCGGGTGATGCTGGCCGAACGGGGGCACCGGGTACTGGCCGCCGGGTCCTGCGGGGAGGCGCTGGCCTTGCTGGGAGACGGCACGGTTCCGGATGTCATGGTTGCCGACTATCGCCTGCGCGACGGAGAGACCGGTACGGAGACCATCCGCGAGGTCCGCCGCCGGCTGGGGCGTGCGCTGCCCGGCATCCTGGTGACCGGCGACACCGCGCCGGAACGGCTGGCCGAGGGGGAGGCCGGCAACTTCCGCGTCCTGCACAAGCCGGTCGTCGCCCAGGATCTGCACCGCGCGATCGCCGACGCGCTGGATACGATGGAGCGGCAGCCCGCCCTCAACTGACGCCCTGCCATGCGCCGCACGGCCGGCAGCCCCGAGACGTTTCGCCTTGCATGGGACAGAAACGTTTGATGGTGTGCGCGCCTCCGACGGTTCGGTGGCTTGACCGCCGTCCGATAAGAACGATTGTTGCTCAACAAAAAACGAGGAGACAACCACATGATGCGCGCGAAATTGGCGATGACCGTCGCCGCCGTGAGCCTCGGCGCCGGCCTGTGGACCGGAACCGCCCACGCCGACATCACCATCGCGCTTGCCGGCCCGATGACCGGCGCCGCCGCCGCCTATGGCGAGCAGACCCGCGCGGGCGTCGAGGCCGCCGTGGCCGACATCAACGCCAAGGGCGGGCTGCTGGGTCAGAAGCTGGTGCTGACCGTGGCCGACGACGCTTGCGACGCCAAGCAGGCGGTGGCCGCCGCCAACAAGCTGGTCGGCCAGAACGTCGCCGCCGTGATCGGCCATGTCTGCTCCGGCGCGTCCATCGCCGCGTCGAACGTCTATGGCGAGGAAGGGATCGTCATGATCTCCCCCACCGCCACCAGCCCGCAGCTGACTGAGCGCGGCCTGAAGAACGTCTTCCGCGTCTGCGGCCGCGACGACCAGCAGGGCGAGGTCGCCGCGAAGCTGATCGCAGACCGCTTCAAGGGCAAGAAGGTCGCGATCATCCACGACAAGCAGGCCTACGGCCAGGGCCTCGCCGAGGATGTGAAGCGCCGCCTGAACGCCGCCGGCATCACCGAGACGGTCTTCACCAGCATCAACGCCGGTGAGAAGGATTATTCGTCGTTGGTCACGCGCCTGAAGTCCGAGGGCGTCGACGTGCTCTACTACGGCGGTTACGACCAGGAGCTGGGACTGATTGTCCGGCAGGCGGCCGACCAGCAGTTCCGCCCGCAGGTCATCGGCGCGGACGGCATCCAGCCGCAATCCTACTGGAACATCGCTGGCGACACGGCGGAAGGCACGATGTTCACTTTCTCCCCCGACCCGCAGCGCAACCCCAGCGCCAAGCCGGTGGTGGAGGCCATGCAGGCCAAGAACATCCGCACCGACGGCTTCACCCTGTTCGCCTACGCCGCCGTGCAGACCTACGCCCAGGCGGTCCAGAAGGCCAACAGCACCAAGTCGGCGGACGTGGAGAAGGCGTTGCGCGCGAACCCGTTCGACACCGTCGTCGGCAAGCTGGAGTTCGACGGCAAGGGCGATCTGAAGCAGCCCGGCTACGTCGTCTGGGCCTGGAAGGGCGGCGACAAGGTCCAGATGGACTGATAGGTCCATCCGGCGTGTGTGGAAAAGAAAAAGGCGCCGCAAGGCGCCTTTTTTGATTCCAAGGGCCGAGAGCCCCTGGCGGGTGGGTGTGGGAGGGTGGAGCCCTCCCACGATCCCTTTTTAAAATCAGACGTCCAGCAGGAGCCGGCGCGGATCCTCGATGCACTCCTTGATGCGGACGAGGAAGGTGACCGCTTCCTTGCCGTCGATGATGCGGTGGTCGTAGGAGAGCGCCAGGTACATCATCGGGCGCACCTCGACCTTGCCGTTGACCACGACCGCGCGGTCCATGGTCTTGTGCATGCCGAGAATGGCCGACTGCGGCGGGTTGATGATCGGCGTGGACATCAGCGAGCCGTAGACGCCGCCATTGGAGATGGTGAAGGTGCCGCCGGTCAGCTCCTCCATGGAGAGCTTGCCGTCACGACCCTTCTTGCCCAGCTCGGCGATCTTGCCCTCGATCCCGGCGAAGCTCAGCTTGTCGGCATCGCGGACGACGGGAACCACCAGACCCTGCGGCGTGCCGACGGCGACGCCGATGTCGTAGTAGTTCTTGTAGACGATGTCGGTGCCGTCGATCTCGGCGTTGACGGCCGGGATCTCCTTCAGCGCCTGGATGGCGGCGCGCACGAAGAAGGACATGAAGCCGAGGCGCACCTTGTGGCGCTTCTCGAAGTAGTCCTTGTACTCGGCGCGGAGCGCCATCGCCGCGCTCATGTCCACCTCGTTGAAGGTGGTCAGCATGGCGGCGCTGTTCTGCGCTTCCTTCAGACGCTCGGCGATGCGCTGGCGCAGGCGGGTCATGCGGACACGCTCTTCCTGCGCGGCGCGCGGACGGTCACCGGCGGTGCCGGCGGCCCACTGGTACTTCTGCGGGGCGGCGGCTGGAGCCGCAGCCGGGGCCGCGGCGGGCTTCGCAACATGGTCGATCACGTCACCCTTGGTGACGCGGCCACCCTTGCCCGATCCTGCGATCTGCGAGGCGTCGAGGCCCTTTTCCTCGATCATCTTGCGGGCGGCTGGACCGGCGTCGGCCACGGCGGCACCAGCACCGGCGGCAACCGGGGCAGGAGCGGCGGCGGCGGGAGCCGGGGCAGCGGCAGCCGGAGCGGCGGCCTTGGCCGGGGATGCTGCAACGGCACCGCCCTCGCCGATCACGCCGAGCAGGGCGCCGACGCCGACGTTGGAACCGTCCGGAGCGACGATCTCGGACAGCGTGCCGGCGGCCGGCGCGTTGACCTCAAGCGTGACCTTGTCGGTCTCCAGCTCGACCAGCGGCTCGTCGGCGGCGACCGGCTGGCCGACCTGCTTCAGCCAGCGGGCGACGGTCGCTTCGGAGACGGACTCGCCCAGCGTGGGGACCTTGATTTCCGTAGCCATGGATTCCTCGTTTCCTTTTTCTTCTACGCTTGGGCGTTAGCGGACGGTCAGTGCATCGTCCAGGAGCTTGGCCTGCTCCTGGTTGTGGCGCTTCAGCAGGCCGGTGGCCGGCGACGCGGCGGCCGGGCGGCCGGCGTAGCTGGGGCGGCGCGCCTTGTGGTCGATCGCGGTCAGGCAGCCTTCCAGGCGACGGTCGATGAAGTACCAGTAGCCCTGGTTCTCCGGCTCCTCCTGGCACCACACGACGTCGGCGTTCGGGTACTTGGCGAACTCCTCAGTCAGAGCGGAGCGCGGGAACGGATAGAGCTGCTCGACGCGGATGATCGCCACATCCTTGGCGCCCCGGCTGGTGCGCTCCTGCAGCAGGTCGTAATAGACCTTGCCGGTGCAGACCACGACGCGCTTGATCTGGTCGTTCGGCAGCAGGTCGGTCGCCGTCTCCGGCAGGACGCGGCGGAAATGCGTGCCCTCGGCCATCTCCGCCAGGTTGGAGACGCACAGCTTGTGGCGCAGCAGCGACTTCGGCGTGAACAGGACCAGCGGCTTACGGAACGGCCGGCGGATCTGACGGCGGAAGGCGTGGAACAGGTTCGCCGGGGTCGTCAGGTTGCAGATCTGCCAGTTGTCCTCGGCGGACATCTGGAGGAAGCGCTCCGGACGGGCCGAGGAGTGCTCCGGACCCTGGCCTTCGTAGCCGTGCGGCAGCAGCATCACCAGGCCGGACATGCGCAGCCACTTCGACTCACCCGACGAGATGAACTGGTCGATGATGGTCTGGGCGGTGTTGGCGAAGTCGCCGAACTGCGCTTCCCACAGGGTCAGAGTGTGCGGCTCGGCCAGCGAGTAGCCGTATTCGAAGCCCACCACGGCGGCCTCGGACAGCGGGCTGTCGTGCACCTCGAACGGACCCTGGTCGGGGCGCAGGTGGTTCAGCGGGATGTACTTTTCCTCGGTGTTCTGATCGTACATCACCGCGTGGCGGTGCGAGAAGGTGCCGCGGCCGGAGTCCTGGCCGGACAGGCGGACGCCGTTGCCCTCGACCAGCAGCGTGCCGTAGGCGAGCGCTTCCGCCGTGGCCCAGTCGATGCCCTCGCCGGACTCCAGGGACTTCTTCTTCGCCTCAAGCTGGCGGGCGATCTTGGAGTTGATCGCGAAGTCCTTCGGGTACTCGCAGAGCTTCAGGCCGACGTCCTTGAGGATGTCCAGCTTGACGCCGGTGTTGCCCTTGCGCTCGTCGTCGGTCTTGGCGGCCTCCAGGCCCGACCACTTGCCTTCCAGCCAGTCGGCCTTGTTCGGCTTGTAGGTCGCCGACGCCTCGAACTCGCCCTCCAGCTTCTTCATGAAGTCCTGGACGATCTGGTCGGACTCGGCCTGGGTGACGACGTTTTCCTCGACCAGCTGCTTGGCGTACAGCTCGCGCGTGGTCGCGTGGCCACGGATCTTCTTGTACATCAGCGGCTGGGTGAAGCCCGGCTCGTCGCCCTCGTTGTGGCCGTGGCGGCGGTAGCAGACCATGTCCACGACGACGTCCCGCTTGAACTTCTGGCGGAACTCGATGGCGATGCGGCTGACGTGCACGACCGATTCCGGATCGTCGCCGTTCACGTGGAAGATCGGCGCCTGCACCATCTTCGCCATGTCGGAGCAGTAGATGCCCGAGCGCGAGTAGTGCGGGTTCGTGGTGAAGCCGATCTGGTTGTTGATGATGAAGTGCATGGTGCCGCCGGTGCGGTAGCCGCGCAGCTCCGACAGGCCCAGCGTCTCGGCCACGATGCCCTGGCCGGCGAAGGCCGCGTCACCGTGGATCAGCACGCCCATGACCTGCTCGCGCTCCTGGTCGTGGCGCTGCGCCTGCTTGGCGCGCACCTTGCCCAGCACGACCGGGTTCACCCACTCCAGGTGCGAGGGGTTGGCGGTCAGCGACAGGTGGACGATGTTGCCGTTGAAGTCGCGGTCCGACGAGGTGCCCAGGTGGTACTTCACGTCGCCCGAGCCCTGCACGTCCTCCGGCGAGGACGGGTTGCCCTGGAACTCCGAGAAGACGGCGGCGAAGGGCTTGCCCATGAAGTTGGTCAGCACGTTCAGACGGCCGCGGTGGGCCATGCCGACGACGACTTCCCGAAGGCCGAGTTGGCCGCCGCGCTTCAGGATCTGCTCCAGCGCGGGGATCATCGACTCGCCGCCCTCAAGGCCGAAGCGCTTGGTGCCGGTGTACTTCAGTTGCAGGAACTTCTCGAAGCCCTCGGCGGCGACGAGGCGCTCGTAGATGGCGCGCTTGCCGTTCACCGTGAAGTCGGTGTGGTTGCGGCCGCCCTCGATGCGCTCCTGAATCCAGGCCTTCTCTTCCGGGTCCTGGATGTGCATGAACTCGACGCCGATGTTCCCGCAGTAGGTCTTCTGCAGGATGTCGAGGATCTGGCGAAGCGTCGCCGTCTCCAGGCCCAGCGAGTAGTTCAGGAAGATCGGGCGGTCCATGTCGCCCGGACCGAAGCCGTAGGTCGCCGGATCGAGTTCCGGGTGCGGCTCGCGCTTCTCAAGACCCAGCGGGTCGAAATGCGCGTTCATGTGGCCGCGCACGCGGTAGACGCGGATGAGCATCAGCGCGCGGATGCTGTCCAGCGTGGCCGCGCGGAGCTGCTGGTGGCTGATGCCGCCGTACACCTGCTGGGCGTGGGCGACGAGGCCGGCGCTGCCGTTGCCGCCGGCGGCCGGAGCACCGCCTTCGAGCGACGCCGCGACGGGATCGAGCGCGCCGTTGCCCAGGAGGCCGTCCTCCAGGCTCCAGGACGGCCCGTTCAGCTCGTTCAGCACGGCGCGCGAGTCGTCGTCCAGCTCCTTGAAGAAGCCGTTCCAGCTCGAATCCACCGAGGAGGGGTCCTTCAGGAAGCGCGCATACAGCTCGGCCACATATTCGGCGTTCGAGCCGAACAGGAACGAGGTCTTCTCCAGATTAGCCGACATGTCCATTGCCTCGGGCGCGTTTTCGCCCGGTTCCCTCTGAGAATTTTTATCGTTCTGCCGGAGCGGGATGGGGCACGGGGGGCCGTGAGGCCCCCCGCGCTTACCCATCAGCCCTTGAAGATCTTGAGCATGGTGGAGCCCAGGCTGGCCGGGCTGTCCGCCACGGCGATGCCGGCACTCTTCATGAACTCGATCTTGTAGTCGGCAGTGTCGTTGCCGCCCGAGATGACCGCGCCGGCATGGCCCATGCGGCGGCCCGGGGGAGCGGTACGGCCGGCGATGAAGCCGACGACCGGCTTCTTGGTGCCGGAGTCCTTGATGAACTCCGCACCCTTGACCTCGGCGTCGCCGCCGATCTCGCCGATCATGATGATGCCCTCGGTCTCCGGGTCCTTCAGGAACAGCTCGAGGCTGTCCACGAAGTTGGTGCCGTTGACCGGGTCGCCGCCGATGCCGATGCAGGTGGTCTGGCCGAGGCCGGCCGCCGTGGTCTGCGCGACGGCCTCATAGGTCAGCGTGCCCGAACGGGACACGATGCCGATCTTGCCGCGCTTGTGGATGTGGCCCGGCATGATGCCGATCTTGCACTCGTCCGGGGTGATGATGCCCGGGCAGTTCGGACCGATCAGGCGAGTCTTGGAGTTGGCCAGCGCGCGCTTGACGCGGACCATGTCCAGGACCGGGATGCCTTCGGTGATGCAGACGACCAGCGGGATCTCGGCGTCGATCGCTTCCAGGATCGCGTCGGCCGCGAACGGGGGCGGGACGTAGATCACGGAGGCGTTGGCGCCGGTCTTCTCGACGGCGTCGGCGACGGTGTCGAACACCGGCAGGTCGAGGTGCTTGGTGCCGCCCTTGCCCGGGGTGACGCCGCCGACCATCTTGGTGCCATAGGCAATGGCCTGCTCGGAGTGGAAGGTGCCCTGGGCTCCGGTGAAGCCCTGGCAGATCACCTTCGTGTTCTTATCGACGAGAACAGCCATCTTACGCGGCCTCCTTCACGGCCTTGACCACCTTCTCGGCGGCGTCGGCGAGGTTGTCGGCCGACAGGATCGGCAGACCGGACTCGCTGAGGATCTTCTTGCCCAGCTCGACGTTCGTGCCTTCCAGGCGGACGACCAGCGGAACGTGCAGATGGACTTCACGGGCGGCGGCGACAACGCCTTCGGCGATGACGTCGCAGCGCATGATGCCGCCGAAGATGTTGACCAGGATGCCTTCGACGTTCGGGTCGGACAGGATCAGCTTGAAGGCCGCGGTGACGCGCTCCTTCGTGGCGCCGCCGCCGACGTCGAGGAAGTTGGCCGGCTCGCCGCCGTACAGCTTGATGATGTCCATGGTGGCCATCGCGAGACCCGCGCCGTTCACCATGCAGCCGATGTTGCCGTCGAGCTTGACGTAATTGAGGCTGTGCTTGGCCGCCTCGATCTCCGCCGGATCCTCTTCGGCCTCGTCGCGCAGCTCTTCCACGTCCTTGTGGCGGAACAGCGCGTTGTCGTCGAAGCTCATCTTGGCGTCGAGCGCCAGGATGTCACCCGCGCCGGTGACGATCAGCGGGTTGATCTCGACGATGGCGCAGTCCAGGTCCACGAAGGCCTGGTAGGCGGCCACGATGAACTTGGCGGCGGCGCTGACCTGCTTGCCTTCCAGGCCCAGGCCGAAGGCGACCTTGCGGGTGTGGTAGCCCTGCACGCCGGTGACCGGGTCGATGGAGACCTTGATGATCTTCTCGGGGTGCTTGGCGGCGACCTCCTCGATCTCCATGCCGCCTTCGGTCGAGGCGATGATGGTGACGCGGCCGGTGGCGCGGTCGGTCAGCAGGCCGAGGTACAGCTCGCGCTTGATGTCGGCGCCTTCCTCGACGTAGATGCGCTTGACTTCCTTGCCCTCGGGACCGGTCTGCTTGGTCACCAGGACATGGCCCAGCATCTCGCCGGCGTTCTTGCCGACCTCTTCGATGGACTTGACGACGCGGACGCCGCCCTTGCCCTCGGGGTTGTCCTTGAAGCGGCCAGCGCCACGGCCACCGGCGTGGATCTGGGACTTCACGACCCACACCGGACCGCCGAGTTCACGGGCGACGGTCTCGGCTTCCTGGGGGGTGTAGGCGACGCCGCCGCGGGGAACCGCGACGCCGTACTTCTTCAGCAGGCCTTTGGCCTGGTACTCATGGATATTCATCGGGCGTCCATCTGTTTTTTTGGTCGGCTGACGATGGGCGGATTAAGGGCAGGCGTTTCCTGCGTGGCCGTGCGCCGCGGCGAAAGTCTTTGGGAAGTCTTACGCCGACAGGCGCATGGCGGCCGCGGCTACTGTACCACCTGGGGCGGGCGGTTCAACCGTCCGCCCCAGGCAATAAAGCCGCAGGCCGCGCGCAGGAAAGACCGGTCGCCTCTTAGGAGGCGGCCTTGTCGGCCTGCTGCTTCTTGACCACCTCGACGAGCTGCTTCACAGCGTCGACCGAGTGATCGAACATCTTCTTCTCTTCGGCGGAGAGATCGATCTCGATGATCTTCTCGACGCCACCGGCGCCGATGATCGTCGGGACGCCGACGTACAGGTCGTTTTGGCCGTACTGGCCGGTCAGGTAGGCGGCGACCGGAACGACGCGCTTCTGGTCCTTCAGGTAGGACTCGGCCATCTGGATGGCGGAAGCGGCCGGGGCGTAGAAGGCCGAGCCGGTCTTCAGCAGCTTGACGATCTCAGCACCACCGTCACGGGTGCGCTGAACGATGGCGTCGAGCTTCTCCTGCGTGGTCCAGCCCATCTTGACCAGATCCGGCAGCGGAATGCCGGCGACGGTCGAGTAGCGGACGAGCGGGACCATGGTGTCGCCGTGGCCGCCCAGCACGAAGGCGGTGACGTCCTCGACGGAGACCTTGAACTCTTCGGCCAGGAAGTAGCGGAAGCGGGCCGAGTCGAGCACGCCGGCCATGCCGACCACGCGCTCCGGGGGCAGGCCGGACGCCTGCTGCAGCACCCACACCATCACGTCCAGCGGGTTGGTGATGACGATGACGAAGGCGTTCGGGGCGTACTTCTTGATGTTCTCGCCGACGGTCTGGCAGACGCCGGTGTTGATGCCGATCAGGTCATCGCGGCTCATGCCCGGCTTGCGCGGCACGCCGGCGGTGACGATCACGACGTCGGCACCTTCGATCACCGAGTAGTCGTTGCCGCCGCTGAGCTTGGCGTTGAAGCCTTCGACCGGCGAGGTCTCTGCCAGATCCAGGGCCTTACCTTCCGGCATGCCTTCCGCGATGTCGAACAGGACGACGTCGCCGAGTTCCTTCTGGGCAGCGAGCAGAGCCAGCGTGCCGCCAATCTGGCCGGCGCCGACGAGCGCAATCTTCTTGCGAGCCATGGAGCGTTTCCCTAAGCGTGAGCGTCCCCCATTCAGCGGAGGACAGAACCGATTGAGTCTAGCGTCCTAGGGATCCAGCGCCCTGAGATTTCAGGGCGGTTCCTAGCGCGATTCCAGGCCGAGGGCAAGCGTGACCGCAACCACGGCCCGGAACTCTGCATCGATTACGGCGAAAGGGCGGAACCGCAAACAAGAATCGTGCGTTCCCCGTCCGGCGTTTTTGCGATGTGGAATGGGGAGAAGGCGCGCATGGTCCGCTTTGCACGGGCGTTTTGCCCAGCATTTTGCCTGTCCGCGACGCTGGTCTTCGGCGGCGGCGGGACCGCTCTGGGACAAACCGTCGCAGACTATCAGGCGGCCCTGGCGGCTGCCCCGATCACCCAGAACCAGCCGCTGGTGAGCGAGGCCTATTGCCGGCCGGTACTGAACTACGTCTTCACCTCGGTGCCGTCCGGCGAGCGGTACGGGCTGGTCCTGCCTCTGGTGGCGCTGGGCGGCGCCGGCGACCCGGCGGTGGAGCAGAAGCGGGCGATCTGCGAACAGGTGCGCCGGCAGGCGGTGATCCAGTTCGACGCGGGAACCGGCGAGGAGATCGTGACCCCGCCGCAGGCGACCGATGGGTCGGGGTCGTCGGGTCCGTACTATCCGGACCTGCCGCAGATGGGCAGCGACCGTCCGCCCGTGCCGGGCTCGCCGGCGCAGAGGCAGCGGCAGCGGAGCGTGGAGCCGGTCGAGGTGCGGTAGCGTGCCTTACGCTCTCACCCCATAGCGGGCCAGATGGCGCGCCATGTCGGAGGGGGTGAGGGGGAAGGCCGTGCCCTCGCGGGCGTTCAGCATGGCGCGCGGCGGGATGCCGGCGGCGCGCGCCTGCACCTGCATGGCGCAGCGCATTGAGAAGCCGGCGCGCCAGACCAGGGCCGTCACGGCGCGGGCATCGAGGGAGGCCAGGATCTCGTCCACCAGGACGGGCCGAACGGCGGAGCGGAGCGCCAGGGCGGCGCGGACGAAGCCCACCTCGTTCCAGGACAGGGCGTCGCCGATGGCGGTCTCGTCCAGCGTGCCCTGGCGGTGCAGGCGCACGGCGCGGCGCTCCGGCGTTTCGCCGGGGGCGCAGGCTTCGATCCAATCGACGCGGCGGCGGGTGGCGGCGGCGATCTCCGCGACGGTGGCGTCGTCGAAATCGGGGCGGGTGCGCAGAACCTCGACCACCGAACTGTCCACGAAGTCGGCGAGGCGGACCGCCAGACGGCGGGGCAGGGCCGGGCGGTGGGCGAGCTTGGCCTGCCAGTCGCGGTTTTCGGCCGCGTCTTCGACCAGCTTTTCCAGCGTGTCCTCGGGGATCACCGCGCCGTTGTTGTCGAGCAGGACGCCGCTCGCCTGGGTGTCGCCAGCATCGACGATGGCGGAGGACACCGGCGCGCTGACCTGATGGCGCCGGGCGATGGCCGACAGCGCCCAACTGGTGGGCTGGTTGGCGATGATCGCCAGCAGGTCGGCGTCGGTCAGCGTCGCGCAGTAATGCAGAACCGGTTCGGCGACGGAACGCTCCACGTCCCGGGCGAGTTTCTTCACCACGGCGGGCGGGGCGCAGGCGATGTCCTTGACGGCGGTGGCCAGCGCCTCGCGCACATGGGTGACGTGGTCGCGGGCCAACTCCTCCAGCGCGCGCAGGGCGACGGTGGTCACCTTGTCGCGTCCGTCCGGGGGAAGGTCGGGGAGCAGGCGGCACAGCTTGCGCGCCAGCATCGCCCGCACGCCCGCGTCGCCCATGCCGGCCAGCCGCGATTCCACGAGCGCGTCGCCGACACGGCGGCCGATGTCGGCGGGGGGCTCTTCGAAGAGATAGCCAAGCAGTTCGGGGGCGACACCGTCGTCCGGGCCGTGGAGGGTGGAGGAATTGGGCAGCAGCCGTTGTGGATGAGTCGGCGCGCGACCGGTGTCGCGGGGGGGCGACTCGGCGGAGGCTCCGGCCATCGGTTGGGGGCGCGGCACTTGTGCCTTGCGTGGCTGCATGCGGTCATTCAACGCGCGCGCGGTTAACGGGCGGCTAATTCGGGTGCCCAACTCGGGCGCGTTGTCACGGGAGCCGCTGACCGGCGGGGGCGATCCGGGCAAGAAAAAAGGCCGCTGCCCACACGGGGCGCGGCCTTGAGAGTTTAGGGAGGAAACGCACTGCAAAAGCAGTAACGAGAACAGACATTACGCCTCGGATTACGACCTTGGTATTACCAAAACCGAATTGGTGCGGTGCGATATGCGCATGGCAATAGGAGACTTTGGGGGTTGAATGCCTAGGTGATGGGCAGGAATTCGGGGGTATGCACGGTTCCGGGCACAGAAGATAAATGATGGATTGGCTGATGATCTGTTGCGGAAGCCGTAACGGCGAGGCGGAGACTGGGCGATGACCGGACGAAGTGAGAAGGACAAGATGCTGGCGGGCGAGTTGTACCGCGCCACCGGACCGGAGATCGTCGCGGATCAAAGGCGGGCCGGCCGGCTGCTTCACGAATACAACGCGACGACCGTGGACGAGGCGGAGCGGCGGAGTGCCATTCTGCGGGAACTGCTGGGTGCGGTCGGCGACGACACGGTGATCCGGCCGCCGTTCCACTGCGACTACGGCTACAACATCCGCCTGGGGCGCGGGGTGTTCCTGAACTTCGGCTGCGTGTTTCTGGACGTGGTGGGGATCGAGGTCGGCGACCTCTGCCAGATCGGGCCGGGCGTGCAGGTCTATGCGGTCGACCATCCGCGCGACCCGGCCTTGCGGCGCGATGGCTACGAGTTCGGCCGGCCGGTGCGGATCGGGCGGAACGTGTGGATCGGCGGCGGCGCGATCATCCTGCCGGGGGTGACGGTGGGGGATGACGCCGTGATCGGCGCAGGCAGCGTGGTGACGCGCGACGTGCCGGATGGCGCGACGGTGGTGGGGAATCCGGCGCGGGTGGTGAATTCCCCTCTCCCGCCCCCGGCGGGAGAGGGAGGGGCCCGCGAAGCGGGAGGGTGAGGGCTGGGTTTATCGGACAGACCTAACCCTCACCCTCCCAAGGCTTTGCCTTGGGTCCCTCCCTCTCCCAGCGGGGCTGGGAGAGGGGATTTTCGTTACGCCGCCAGCTTTTCGCGGATCAGGGCCTTGGTCTCGTTGAGGCCGTAGAGCTGGATGAAGGAGCCCATGCGGGGGCCGGTGGTCTGGCCCAGCAGCACTTCATACAGGGCCTGGAACCACGCGCGCAGCTCGGTGAAGCCGTGCTCCTTGCCGACCGCGAAGACCTCGTTCTGGATGACGTCGGCCGCAGCGTCGGCGGGAACGGTGTCCAGACGCTTCAGCAGATCCTCCAGCGCGGCGCGCTCGGCGTCGGTGGGGGCGCGGTACTGCTTGGTCGGCTTCACCTGATCCTGGTAGTAGCGGACGGCGTAGCCGACCAGTTTGTCCAGGAACGGGCTGTTGGCCGGCGTCGCCTCGGGCGCGTAGCGGCTGATGAAGCCCCACATCACGTCCTTGGTCTCGGCGTTGGCGGCACCCGCGAGGTTCAGCAGCAGGTTGAAGGACACGTCGGAGCGGACCTCCGGCGCCTTGCCGTTGTGGATGTGCCAGGCCGGGTTCTCCAACTGCTTGGACGGCTCCTCCACGGGGAGCTTGGCGACGAAGGCCAGATACTCGTCCACCGCGCGCGGGATCACGTCGAAGTACAGGCGCTTGGCCGACTTCGGCTTCTGGAACATGTAGAGCGCGAGGCTCTCCGGCGGGGCGTAGGCCAGCCATTCCTCCATGGTCAGGCCGTTGCCCTTGGACTTGGAGATCTTCTGACCCTTGTCGTCCAGGAACAGTTCGTAGTTGAAGCCCTCCGGCGGGGGGCCGCCGAGGATCTTGACGATCTTGCCGGCCAGCTCAGCGGACGGGATCAGGTCCTTGCCGTACATCTCGTAATCGACGCCCAGCGCGTACCAGCGCATGCCCCAATCCGGCTTCCACTGCAGCTTGACGTGGCCGCCGGTGACGGGGACCTCGACCTTCTTGCCGTCCTCATCCTGGAAGACGATGGTGCCGGCGTCCACGTTGCGCTCCAGCACGGGGACCTGGAGGACGCGGCCGGAGGTCGGGGAGACGGGCAGGAACGGGCTGTAGGTTGCCTGCCGCTCCTCGCCAAGGGTCGGCAGCATGACCGCCATGATCTCGTCGTAGTTGCGCAGGACGCCGAGCAGCGCCTCGTCGAAGCGGCCGGACTTGTACCAGTCGGTGGAGGACTGGAACTCGTACTCGAAGCCGAAGCTGTCGAGGAAGGCGCGCAGGCGCGCGTTGTTGTGCGCGCCGAAGCTCTCGTGCGTGCCGAACGGGTCGGGGACCTGGGTCAGCGGCTTGCCGAGGTTGGCGGCGACCAGTTCCTTGTTCGGGACGTTGTCCGGCACCTTGCGCAGGCCGTCCATGTCGTCGGAGAAGCAGAAGAGCTTGGTCGGGATGTCGCTCATCCGCTGGAAGGCTTGGCGCACCATGGTGGTGCGCGCCACCTCGCCGAAGGTGCCGATGTGCGGCAGGCCCGACGGGCCGTAGCCGGTCTCGAACAGGACGTAGCCTTTGGCCGGCGGCGCTTTTGCGAAGCGCGCGACCAGTTTGCGCGCCTCCTCGAACGGCCACGCCTTCGCCTGCAACGCCAAATCCCGCTCGCCGGTCATGGTTGGAGCCCCTTCAACAAACACACGTGTCGGAAAGGCCGGACCCTAGGGCGGGCGGGGAAAAAACGCAACTAGTCGAGCGATTCGTCGCGGAAACGGCGCTGAATCTCCTCCACCGCCTCCATCTGGGCGGCAAGCGCCTCGACACAGGCGGGGTCGAACTTGGACCCGGCCTTCTCGCGCAGGAAGGCCAGGGCGTCGGCGTTGCTCCAGGCGGTCTTGTAGGGGCGCACGCTGGTCAGCGCGTCGAACACGTCGGCGACCGTGGTGATGCGGCCCTCGATGGACACCGCGTCGCCCGAGAGGGCGCGCGGGTAGCCGGAACCGTCCACCGTCTCGTGATGGTGGGCGATGATGTTGGCGAGGAGCTGGCCGTAAGGGAGCCCTTGCAGGCCGTGGTCGCGGCGCATGCCGTCCACGATCTCCAGCCCCTTCTGGACGTGGGTCTGCATGACCGCGAATTCCTCCGGCGTCAGGCGGCCGGGCTTCAGCAGGATGTGGTCGGGCACCGCCACCTTGCCGATGTCGTGCAGCGGCGCGTACTGGAACAGATACTCCAGGAAGGCGTCGGACAGGCCGTGCGGCACGGCAAGGCGCCGGGCGATCAGCTGGGCGAAATGGGCCATGCGCTCCAGATGGCCGCCGGTCTCCTCGTCGCGGTGGCGGCTCATGGTGCGGGCGGTGTGGACGGCGCCGAGCATGGCGTGCATCAGCGCCAGTTCCCCCGCCACCATCAACGTGATGACGCGCCGGTGGGGGACAAGGCGGGCCAGAACGTCCGGCGTGAAATAGCCGGGCTGCGTCGAATTGAAGAAGAGGAACCCGTACAGCACGCCCTGCCGCCGGATGGCGGTGACATAGCGCGAGCGCATGCCGAGGTCCGCGAGGCGGCGGGTCTGCTCGCCGCCGGTCGCCGCGGCGCGCAGATCGCCGACGATCAGCGGCCGCCCGGTGCGGGCCACCGAGGACAGGCCCGGCAGATCGTGGAGGTGGGCGGTGTAGCGACCAATGGCGTTCGGGCCGTCGCTGGCGTGCAGGAACGTCTTCACCGTGTCGTTCTTCGGGTCGTACACGGCGGCGGCGATGCGGGTGATGCCGGCCAGCAGCGGGTCGGCACGCATCTCCCGATACAGCGCGTTCAACTTTTCGGCGAGGTCGCCGTCGCCGAGGACCAGATCGTCGTCGCTGAAGGATGCGCCGTCTTGCACGCCGTTTGGCTCCGGCCGGAAGGGAAGGGGGGCTAGCGCCATGGCGGGATTTCTGGTCCGGAGGTTTGGAGATGCGCTTCTCATTCATACATCGGGACTACTTCCTTGTGCATAGCGCATTCTGACGCGGGGCGGGTGGTGCAAGCCGGCGCTTGCCCGTTTGGGGATGAGCGCGCACATCTGAAGGGCATTTTCCCGAGGACCGGAATGAGCTGGCTCTACCTGACCATCGCCATCGTCTTTGAAATCGTCGGCACCACCGCCATGAAGATGTCCGACGGCATGACCCGGCTGTGGCCGGGCGTGACGGTGGTGGTCTGCTATCTGGCAGCCTTCGTGCTGCTGGCGCAGGCGCTGAAGGACATCGAGGTCGGGGTCGCCTACGCGATCTGGTCGGCGGTCGGCACGGCGGCCATCGCGGCCATCGGCATCTGGGTGTTCGGGGAGTCGGCCAGCCTGCTGAAGCTGGCGGGGATCCTGCTGATCGTCGCGGGCGTGGTGAGTCTGCGGATGGCCGGGGGTAGCGCCTAACGCACGCACCCCGCCAGCCCTTCCCGCTCCACCACCGCCATGCGGCGTTCGATGACGCTCGCGCGGCGAGCGACGTAGGCGCTGGGGGTGGACGGCGACCAGCGGCGGGGGCTGGGAAGGACGACGGCGAGAAGGGCGGCTTCGCGGCGGGTGAGGGACGAGGCCGGCTTGTTGAAATGGTGGCGTGATGCTGCCTCCGCGCCGTAGACGCCGTCGGCCCACTCCACGATGTTCAGGTAGACCTCCAGGATGCGGCGCTTGGGCCAGAGAGTTTCGATCAGCAGGGTGAAGTAGGCCTCCACGCCCTTGCGGACCCAGGTACGGTCGGGCCAGAGAAAGGCGTTCTTGGCGGTCTGCTGGCTGATCGTGCTGCCGCCCTTCAGGCGTCCGCCCTCCTCGTTGTCCTCCAGCGCCTCGCCGATGGCGGCCCAGTCGAAGCCGCCGTGGCCGCAGAACTGCGAGTCCTCCGCCGCGATCACCGCGCGGGCGAGGTGGGGGGAGATGGTCGACAGCGGCACCCAGTCCTTCTCCAGGCCGCTGCCCCCGGCGGCGCGGATCAGCATGAGGGGCGTGGCGGGGACCGGCGCAACGCGGTAGAGCGCCGCCCAGCCGACGCTGAAGGCGGCCAAGGCAAACGCGATCGCGACCGCCAAGCGCAGCAGACGCCGTACCGAAAACCGCATGCCGTTCGTCTCCCTCCATGTGGGGTTGGGGCGGGGTTGGGGCCGGGGCGCCACTTTCGGGTGGGACAAGCGGATCGGTCAACACGGCTGTGCTCGCTTTGCGCGGGCGGGGGCCTTTATACTGCGCCGCATGGATATGACTGCGGTCCCAGCCAACAGCTTCCGCCTCGACGACGCGCCGACCCTCGTGGCCGGCGCGCGTCATGTCGTGGCGCTCAGTCCCGACGGCGAGGTGGAGGAACTGTCCCGCGACGCGGCCGTCCGTCTGGTGCGCCGGCAGCCGCCGCTGGTCTGCCATGCGCGGGCCATGGCGCGGCGGCTGGGGATCGAGCCGTTCGCGGCCTTCGACGTGCTGGAGCTGTTCGCCTTCGTGAAGCCGGCGAGCTTCTGCGTGCCGACCCCGCGCGGGCTGGCCGAGGCGCTGGACGTGCCGACCCCCGATGGGCTGGAGGCGGACGCCGTCGCCCTCCAGCGGGCGGTGCGGCGGTTGCTGGGGCTGCTGGGCACGCCAGGGCGGGAGGAGGCGTCCGATCCCGTGGCTTTCGCCTGGGAGATGGGGCGCGCGGGCTGGCCCTGGGCGCCGGCCGTGCTGGCGGCGTTGGGCAAGCCGGAGGGGCCGGACAAGGGGGCGGCGCGGGCGGGGCTGCGCGTGTGGATGCGCATCAAGGAATGGCAGGACGGCCCACCGGAACCGCCGCCCGCGCATCACCCTGTGGAGCCGGATGAGGCACGGCGGCGGCTGGCCGAGATGCTGTCGGCGACGGTGCCCGGCAAGCAGGCCGAACCGCGCCCGCAGCAGGCCGACTATTCCAGCGCGGTGTCGGCGGCCTTCGCACCCCGGCCCGCACCGGACACGCCCAATGTGGTGCTGGCGGAGGCGGGAACGGGCGTCGGCAAGACGCTGGGCTACCTGGCGCCGGCCACGGTCTGGGCGGAGAAGAACGGCGGGCCGGTGTGGATCTCCACCTACACCCGCAACCTCCAGCACCAGATCGACGCGGAGCTTGATCGCCTCTACCCCGACCCGGCGACCAAGGCGCGCAAGGTCGTGCTGCGCAAGGGGCGCGAGAACTATCTGTGCTTGCTGAACTTGGAAGAGGCCGTGCGCGGCATGCCGATGCAGCCGCACAACGCCGTGGGTGTAGGCCTGATGGCGCGCTGGGCGGCGGCGACGCGCGACGGCGACATGACCGGCGGCGACTTTCCGGGATGGCTGGTGGACATCGCCGGGCGGGCGCGGACGCTGGGCCTCGCCGACCGGCGGGGTGAGTGCATCTATTCGGCCTGTGACCACTACGCCCGCTGCTACATCGAGAAGAGCATCCGCCGCGCCCGCAAGGCCGACGTGGTCATCGCCAACCACGCGCTGGTCATGGTCCAGGCGGCGCTGGGCGGCGGGGAAGAGCCGACCTTGCCGACGCGGTACGTGTTCGACGAGGGGCATCATGTGTTCGATGCGGCGGACAGCGCGTTCGCGGGGCATCTGACGGGGCGGGAGACGCAGGAGCTGCGGCGCTGGCTGCTGGGCGCGGAGGAGACCGGGCGCAGCCGGGCGCGCGGGCTGAAGCGGCGGCTGGAGGATCTGGTCGCCAACGACGACAAGGCGCTGGAACTTCTCGATGCCGTGCTGCTGGGCGCGCGGGTGCTGCCGGCGGACGGCTGGGCGGCGCGACTGGCCGGCGACAACCCGCAGGGGCCGACCGAGCGCTTTCTGCTGACCGCGCGGCATCAGGTCTACGCGCGGACGGCGGGGCAGGGCGGGCCCTACAGCCTGGAGGCCGACAAGGCCTATCCGGTGGACGGGCTGCTGGAGGCGGCGCAGGCTTTGGAAGAGGCGCTGGTCCGGCTGTCGGAACCGCTGGAGGGGCTGTCGCGGCGGCTGGCGAGCCGGCTGGAGGACGAGGCGGCGGAGCTGGACAGCGACCAACGGCGGCGCATCGACGCCATGGCGCGCAGCCTGCACCGGCGCGGCACGCTGACGGTGGAGGCGTGGCGGTCCATGCTGAAGACCCTGCCCGTGGAGACGCCGCCGCAGTTCGTGGACTGGTTCGCGGTGGAGCGCATCGACGGGCGCGATGTCGATGTGGGCCTGTACCGGCACTGGATCGACCCGACCGTTCCGTTTGCGGAAGCGCTGGCCGGACCGGCGCACGGGATGGTCGTCACCTCGGCGACGCTGACCGACGGCACGGGCGACGTGGAGCAGGACTGGCGCGCGGCGGAGGACCGCTCGGGCGCGTCGCATCTGCCGAAGCCGGCGGTTCGGGCGCAGGTGCCTTCGCCGTTCGACTATCCCAACCGGACGCGGGTGATGGTGGTCACCGACGTGCGCAAGGACGATCTGGGGCAGGTGTCGGCCGCCTATCGCTCGCTGTTTCAGGCGGCGGGCGGCGGGGGACTCGGGCTGTTCACGGCGATCAGCCGGCTGCGCGCCGTCTACGACCGGATCGTGGAGCCGCTGGATGGGGCGGGCGTACCGCTTTACGCGCAGCATGTGGACCCGCTGGACGTGGCGACCCTGATCGACATTTTCCGGGGTGAGGAGCACGCCTGCCTGCTGGGCACCGACGCCGTGCGCGACGGGGTGGACGTGCCGGGGCGGAGCTTGCGGCTGATCGTGTTCGACCGCGTGCCGTGGCCCCGGCCGGACATCCTGCACCGGGCGCGGCGGGACGCCTTCGGGCGGCGGCGCTACGAGGACATGATCGCGCGGCTGCGGCTGAAGCAGGCCTTTGGGCGCTTGGTGCGGCGGGCGGACGACACAGGCGTGTTCGTGCTGCTCGACCCCATGATGCCGAGCCGCCTGTTTGGCGCTTTCCCGGAGGGCGTCGAGGTGCGGCGCGTCGGCATCAAGGAGGCCGTGGAGGAAACGGCGGAGTTTTTGCGGGGCTGGTAGGGGGAGGCGGTCGGCTGCCGTCAGGCCGCGTCCGCTTGCCCGATCCGCGCGATGTCGAACGGCGTCGTCTGGTAGATCTGGTTGATCCAGTTCGCGAACAGCAGATGGGCGTGGCTCCGCCACCGGTTCTCGGGCGGGCGGGTCGGGTCGTCGTCCGGAAAATAGCCGTGGGGAAGCGCCGTGGTCTCGTCCTTAGCGGCGTCCCGCACATACTCGTTCCGCAGCGTGTCCGAATCGTATTCGATGTGGTTGAACATGTGCAGGGAGCGGTGGGCGGGATCCTCCAGCAGGCAGAGGCCGATCTCCGGCGAATCCATCAGCACGCGCAGGCCGCCGTCGGGGGGAAGATCCTCGCGGCGCACCTCGGTCCAGCGCGAGACCGGGATGGAGAAATCGTCCGAGAAGCCCCGCAGATAGGGTGACGCGGGCGCCAGATTGCGGTGCCGGTACACGCCGAAGGCCTTCGCCGGAAGGATGTGCTTCGGCACGCCGTGGAAGTGGTGGACGGCCGCCTGCGCCGCCCAGCAGATGTTCAGGCAGGAATGGACGTGGCTTTGCGTCCAGTCGAAGACCGCGCACAGCTCGTCCCAATAGGAGACCTCCTCGAACGGCATCTTCTCGACCGGCGCGCCGGTGACGATGAAGCCGTCGAACGTCTCCCGGCGGACGTCCTCCCACGCCCGGTAGAAGGCGCCCATGTGGTCCGTGGAGGTGTTGCGCGGCACATGGTTGGTGATCCGGATCAGCGAAAGCTCCACCTGGAGCGGCGTGGCGCCCAGCAGGCGGGCGATCTGCGTTTCGGTCCGGATCTTGTCGGGCATCAGGTTGAGCAGCCCGAACCGCAGGGGGCGGATGTCCTGCCGGACGGCGTCGGTTTCGCGCATGATCACGACGCCTTCGGCCTGAAGTGCCGCGCAGGCGGGGAGATCGTCGGGTATCTTGATGGGCATGTGCCGTTCTGCTCCGCTGTCCAACGCATCGAGCGGAGCAAAGATTATGGCGAGACCCGTTTGGTTGCCGGTTCGGCCACATCCCCCTTCGGGACGCCACCTTGCTCGGGAAGCAGGTTGGCGTTGAGCGTCCGCTCAACTCTTGATGCGCGGCGCAGTCTATACGGCGGGCGGAGCCTTGACAAGAACCGCGGGCGGGGCGGTTTCGCCCGAGCGGCGTGACGGAAAGCGCCGGTTCATTGCGCGGGTGCGTAGATCGCCAGCAGCGCCGACAGCGTCACCACGCTGAGGATGGTGGAGGCCAGGATGGCGGAGGAGGTGCGCTCCACGTAGATCTGGTACTGCGAGGCGACGACGAAGGTGAGCGCGCCGGTCGGCAGGCCGGCCAGGATGATCGCCGAGCCGGCCCAGAACGGGTCCAGCGGGAATAGGGTTTGGATCAGCAGCCACGCCAGGGCCGGCTGCACGACAAGCTTCAGCGCGCTGATCCAGCCGACCTCGATCAGGTTTGCCTTCAGGCTCTGCGTGGCGAGGAACAGGCCGATGGCGAACAGGGCGCAGGGGCCGGCCGAGGCGCCCATCAGCTCGCAATAGGTGGCGATGGGGCGCGGCACGGGGACGCCGGGCAGGAACACCGACCAGCCGATGCCGACCGCCGTGGAGACGATCAGCGGATTTTTCGCCAGCGCCCGGCCCACGTCGCGCAGGGCCTTGCCCAGCCCGTGGCCGTGATTGTTGGCGAATTCCAGCCAGATCACCGCGATGCCGACCATGATCGCGCTCATGATCACGGTGGCGAGGATGGTGGGGGCGAGGTGGTCCGGGCCGAAGGCGGCCAGGAATAGGGGAATGCCCATGTAGCCGGTGTTGGAGAAGCAGGCGTTCAGCCCCTGCATGCACAGGATCTGCGACCGCTCCCGATGGATCAGCCACCCGAGCAGCGCACCCAGCGCGTAGACCAGCAGCATGGATCCCAGGAACGCGCCGATGAAGGGGCCGTTGAAGATCTCCGGCAGGGAGCGGCGCGCGGTGCCCAGGAACAATACCGGCGGCAGGGCCATCCAGTAGACGAACTTGTTCAGCGCCTCCGACGAGGCGGGGCCGAGAATCTTCGCCTTACCGGAAAGGACGCCCGCCAGGATGATGGCGAAGACGGGGAGCGCCACATTGAGGACAACCGACATGGGATGCGACCTTACGGGGTGGCCGTGCCCCCTGTCGAGCGGGGCACCTCCCCGTTTGCGGCATGGCTCCCTTGACGGAGCGATGGCGGCGGGCAAGATTGGCAGTGGCTTTGCCCAAGGAGATTCGATGATCAACCATCACAGCGCGCTCATCTACGTCATGGTGCTTGTGTCGGCCTGCGACGGCGACATGACGGACGCGGAGCTTGAGGCGATTGGCGAGAACGTTCGCTACCTGCCGGTCTTCCAGGATTTCGACATCGAACGGCTGACCGACGTGACACGTGAGTGCACCGGTCTGCTGTCCGACGCGGACGGGCTGGAGACCACCTTGCAGATCATCAAGGAAGCCATCCCGCACAAGCTGGCCGAGACGGGCTACGCGGTCGCCTGCGACATCGCCGCCGCCGATCCCTCCGCCTCGCAGGAGGAACTGCGCATGCTGGAGATGATCCGGCACAAGCTGGGGGTGGACCGGCTGTGCGCCGCCGCCATCGAACGCGGCGCCCGCGCCCGGCACATGCGCCTGTGATCGTGGAACCATGATGGACGATCTCACGGGACGGACGGTCGGCTTCATTGGGCTCGGCCTGATGGGACGGCCGATGGCGCGCAATCTGGCGAAGGCCGGCGCGTCGTTGGTCATCCACAGTCGCAGTCCGGGGCCGATCGAGGAACTGGCGAAGGAAGGCATGAGCCCCGCCGCCAGCCCGGCCGAGGTCGCGGCCCGCGCCGACGCCGTGATCCTGATGCTGTCCGACACGGTGGCGGTGGAAACGGTCGCGGAGTCTCTGCTGGAGTCGCTGCGGCCGGGTCACCTCATCGTCGACATGGGGACGACGGCGGTCGCGGCGACGCGGCGGATCGCGGAAGCCGTGCGCGCCAAGGGTGCCGAGTGGGTGGACGCTCCGGTGTCCGGCGGGACGGTGGCGGCGGAGGCCGGCACCTTGACCATCATGGCGGGCGGCGGCGAGGATGCCTTCGCCCGCGCCCTGCCTCTGTTCGGCGTGCTGGGGCAGCGCATCACCCATGTGGGCGATGTCGGGGCCGGGCAGGTCGCTAAGACTGCCAACCAGGTGATCGTCGCGCTGACCATCGGGGCCGTGGCGGAGGCCTTGGCTCTGGCGAAGGCCGCCGGGGTGGACCCGGCCAAGGTGCGCGAGGCGATCCGCGGCGGCTTCGCGGAGTCGCGGATTTTGGAACTGCACGGACAGCGCATGGTGACCGGCGACTTCACGCCGGGCGGGCGCGTGGCCACCCAGATCAAGGATTTGCGGCAGGCGGAAGAGCTGGCCGAACAGGCGGGCATCCAACTGCCGGCGCTGGGCTTGAGCTTGGAACTGTTCGAGATGCTGGCCGAGCAGGGCGACGGCGGTTTGGACCACGCCGCGCTGTATCGGCTGTTCGTGCGATAGGTGTTGTTGCCCCCCTCCCGTCCATGGCCCAGCCGCGGACGGGAGGGGGGCCGCATTCCTTACTTCAGATAATCCTGGGCCAGCAGTTCCGCGATCTGCACCGCGTTCAGCGCGGCGCCCTTGCGCAGGTTGTCGGACACGCACCAAAAGGACAGGCCGTTGTCCACGGTGTAGTCCTCGCGGATGCGGCTGACGAAGACCGGATCGTCGCCGGCCACCTCGACCGGGGAGACGTAGCCCTCGTTGGCGCGGTGGTCGATCACCGTCACGCCGGGGGCGTTGCGCAGAACCTCGCGCGCCTCGTCGGCGGTGATGGGCTCCTCGCATTCGATGTTGATCGATTCCGCGTGGCCGATGAAGACCGGGACGCGCACGCAGGTGGCGGTCACCTTGATCTTGGGGTCGAGAATCTTCTTCGTCTCGACGTTCATCTTCCACTCTTCCTTCGTGTAGCCGTCGTCCATGAACACGTCGATGTGCGGGATGACGTTGAAGGCGATCTGCTTGGTGAAGGCCTGCTTCTCCACCGGGTCGTTCACGTAGATGGCGCGGGTCTGGTTGAACAGCTCGTCCATGCCGTCCTTGCCGGCGCCGGACACGGATTGATAGGTGGAGACGACCACGCGGCGGATCTTGAAGCGGTCGTGCAGGGGCTTCAGCGCCACCACCATCTGAATGGTCGAGCAGTTCGGGTTGGCGATGATGCCCTTCTTCTCATAGCTGGCGATGGCCTGGGGGTTCACCTCCGGCACGACCAGCGGCACGTCCGGATCCATGCGGAAATGCGAGGTGTTGTCGATCACCACGGCACCGGCCGCCGCCGCGCGCGGGGAATGGATCGCCGACACCTTGGCGCCCGGCGAGGACAGCACGATGTCCACACCCTTGAAATCGAACTTGGCGAGATCCTGGACCTTGAGGATGTCGTCCTCGCCGAAGGAGACCTCCTGGCCGATCGACTTCTCCGACGCCAGCGCGATCACCTCGTCGACGGGGAAGTTCCGGTCGGCGAGCGTGGTCAGGATTTCCCGTCCGACGTTGCCGGTGGCGCCGACGACCGCGACTGTGTAGCCCATGGCGGTGAATCCCTGTCCTGAAATGCTGTGAAGAGGGCTTCAGGTATGCGGTTTCCAATGGAATTGCAACGCCGCCCGCGATGTGACACGGTGCGGCGGCCGTTCCATTGACCGTGACCTTGTGCATTGGGCCATGCCGACCCCCCTGGAAGACATCATCGCCAAGGCGATCAAGGATGCCGACAAGTCCTTCTTCAACGAGGACTACACGAAACAGGCGCGGTCGGTGATGAGCGCCCTGAAGAAAGCCGGCTATGAGGTCGCGCCCATCAAGCCGCCCGAAGGGCTGGTGGAGTGGGCCAAGGAGAACATTCCCTTCGGCCGCCTGCGCCCAGCGGAACTGATCACTCAGATGTACTCGATGATGGTTGAGAACGTTCGTCGATTCGACAAGTAGGCGTTTTTAATCAGAAATTTTCCTCATCGCTACAGAAGCGCTCTGGCGTATTCGATCCATTTGTAAAGCTCGTTGCCGGCCGCACCCGATACCGATCCTTTTCCGAGGATGTCGAGGAGGTGGGTGAAGACCGATGTGTCTTTGTTTTTGATCTCGATAATCGCCTTCTTGATATCTTCTATGTTGTTGTGGTCGACGCCATTTTTGATAGTGTCCTTGATGTCTTCGACAAGCTGGGAAACCGAGGGGGAAAGCTGCTGCGTCGCCGTCCTTTCCAGCAAGAGGACGACCTTGTCGGTCACGTTGACGACACTGGATAAATTGTGCCCCATGCTTCGGTATTGTTCGCTGACGATGTTTTCGAGATTTGCGACGCGATCCTCCAAGGCGCTGCGCTGTCGCTCGGAAATCCTCAGTATTTCTTCCTTCTGCCGGATTTCAAGTTTGGCTATCTCCAGCTTGTGCTTCAATTCCATGATGTGAAGCGGGTTTTCGAAAAAATCCTCCGGCTTGATCTTGTCGGTTACGACCTCAACGTACCCTTCTAGCGTTTTCTCGACGATCTCTTTCGAGCCTTCCGGCGTTTCGATGATCATCCTTATCACCGATTCGGATTGCTCGATCTTGATGCAGGCAATGACCGAGGGCTGCTTCTGCTTCAGCACGTTCGCGAAGTAGGAGAGAATGGAGATGCCGGCCTGCTTGTGCGTCTCGGAAAATTCGAGCTGCCGAATGATGGAGGTTGCCGATGCGGCATCGATTTTCGCTTGGAGGTGGTTTCTGTAACGGGCTTGGGGCATGCCGTATGATGACAAAAAATCAATGGCCTCTTGGAGGTAAAGTTCGGAAAGGTGCAATATAATCAAGCTGGTGGTGTCGTAATCTTCATCAGAGAGCTTCTCCCCCAAATTCCTGAAGAATTCCTGATAGGTTTTTCCTAAAGCGTGTTCTTTGCTCCCGTTGTGGCTTTGATCTTCGATTAGGTTTATGATATTCATGAAGTGTGTCAGGACGACCTTCGAGCAGATCGAGAACACCGAATTCGCCCGATCGATGGTGTGGGGGCGAGCGTTCCTGGCATATTGTCCCTTGATTGCGGACAGGGCGACAACGGCGCGGGCGAGGCTTCCGTCCGATTTGCCGGGGCTGATCGCCGGGCGAACGCCGTCGAGCATTGCGCGGAGGGTTCTGTCGAACTCGCTCGCGAGCCGCTCGGCACTGAGGTGAAAATCGATCACCGGGGCCGATTCCGCTATGGGAATCATGTGCAGCCCATACATCAGGCTGACGGCTTCGGCCATGACGCTGATCGGAGCCCGTTTCGTGAAAAGGGTGCACGGTTCCCCGGACTCCTGGTCGCAGCCTTCGTTCCAATGCTTGTTCATGGTGTGGCGTATCGAGGTTGTTTGATCGGCGCGGCACACCCGAATGGGTTGACTGTTTCTCTTGATTTTCTCCTGATTGGTTGTTGGCCGTCCAGATCAATCGTATGGGGCGGTGTGTCGTGGGGGACTTGCGACGATCGGCGCGGACCACCGGTGGCGGAGGTCTGGCATCGCGCCAACGGAAACAATGGGTGGATTGCATGGTGTGACGTCGGAGGGACGATTGTCGTCGGGTCAGGCGTCGTTCCGGCGTTGACCGTAAAAACACCATGGCGCCTCTGGTAATACCAGATTTTGTAATCGCCCTTTGTTTTCAGCGACTTCCCGCAATGCGCCAAAATTCTCACGGCCCAGCCCCCGCCGTTGACTCGTGTGCGGGAGAAGCGTAATTCAATCCGCCAATCAAAGTAGGACCCGAACCTTCGGTCTCGCTCCACCCGCCGGCGCGGCAGCAGCCCTCCCTTGCCGAACCGGCCGCCGAACAGAGGACGACGCAATGGCAAACGGCAGCGGTCGGCCGCTCTCCCCGCACCTCCAGATCTATAAGTTCGAATGGACCATGGCGCTGTCCATCACGCACCGCATCACGGGCGTGGGGCTGGCCGTGGGCACGCTGCTGCTGACGTGGTGGCTGGTCGCCGCCGCCGCCGGGCCGGACGCCTTCGCGCGCGCGCAGAAGTTCATCGGTTCGGGCATCGGCCTGCTGCTGATGTTCGGCTGGACCTGGGCGCTGTTCTACCACCTCGCCAACGGCATCCGCCATCTGGTGTGGGACGCCGGCTATTCGTTCGAGCTGAAGAACGCCGAGAAGGGCGCCTACATCGTCGCCGGCGCCTCCCTGGGCCTGACGATCCTGGCCTGGATCGTCGGTCTGGCCGTGTGGTGAGGAGAGAGACCATGTCCGCCAACCTGTCCAACAAGTCCCTGCGCACGCCGCTGGCCGAGGTCCGTGGTCTCGGTTCCGCCAAGTACGGCACCGAGCATTGGTGGCACCAGCGCCTGTCGGCCATCGCGCTGATCCCGCTGACCGTCTGGTTCGTGTTCGGCGTGATCCGCCACTTGGGCGCCGACCACGCCGCCTTCACCGCCTGGCTGCAGTCGCCCTTCTCGGCCCTGATGATGGTTCTCACGATCGGCGTCACCTTCCACCACGCGGTGGGCGGTCTGCAGGTCGTCATCGAGGATTACGTCCACAATGAGTGGGCGAAGCTGGCGGCCATCATCGCCGTGAAGTTCCTGGGCTTCGCGCTGGCCGCTGCCGGCATCATTGCCGTCCTCAAGATTTCGTTCGGAGCCTGACGAGCCATGGCCGCCTACGATATTATCGATCACTCCTATGACGTCGTCGTCGTCGGTGCCGGTGGTGCGGGCCTGCGCGCCACCTTCGGCATGGCCGAGAAGGGCCTGAAGACGGCGTGCATCACCAAGGTCTTCCCGACCCGCTCGCACACCGTCGCGGCGCAGGGCGGCATCTCCGCCGCGCTGGGCAACATGAGCGAGGACGACTGGCGCTTCCACATGTACGACACCGTGAAGGGGTCGGACTGGCTGGGTGACCAGGACGCCATCGAGTACATGTGCCGCGAGGCAATCCCGGCGATCATCGAGCTGGAGCACTACGGCGTGCCCTTCTCGCGCACGCCGGAAGGCAAGATCTACCAGCGCGCCTTCGGCGGCATGACCGCGCATTACGGCAAGCAGCAGGCCTACCGCACCTGCGCGGCCGCCGACCGCACCGGCCACGCCATCCTGCACACGCTCTACCAGCAGTCGCTGAAGCACGAGGCGGAGTTCTTCGTCGAGTATTTCGCGCTCGACCTGATTATGGAAGACGGCGTGTGCAAGGGCGTCGTCGCCTGGAACCTGGACGACGGCACCATCCACCGCTTCCGCGGCCAGCTGGTCGTGCTGGCGACGGGCGGTTACGGCCGCGCCTACTTCTCCGCTACCTCGGCCCACACCTGCACGGGCGACGGCGGCGGCATGGTGCTGCGCGCTGGCCTGCCGCTGCAGGACATGGAGTTCGTGCAGTTCCACCCGACCGGCATCTACGGTTCCGGCTGCCTCATCACCGAGGGCGTGCGCGGCGAGGGCGGCTATCTGACCAACTCCAACGGTGAGCGCTTCATGGAGCGCTACGCCCCGTCGGCCAAGGACCTAGCGTCGCGCGACGTCGTGTCCCGCTCGATGACCATCGAGATCCGCGAGGGCCGTGGCGTTGGTCCGCAGAAGGACCACATCCATCTGCACCTGGAGCACCTGCCGGCCGAGATCATCCACCAGCGCCTGCCCGGCATCGCCGAGACGGCCAAGATCTTCGCGAACGTGGACGTCACCAAGGAGCCGATCCCGGTTCTGCCGACCGTGCACTACAACATGGGCGGCATCCCCACCAACTTCCGTTGCGAGGTCGTCAACCCGACCGCCGACAACCCGGACGCCGTGGTGCCCGGCCTGATGGCGATTGGCGAGGCGGCCTGCGTGTCGGTGCACGGTGCGAACCGTCTGGGCTCCAACTCGCTGCTCGACCTCGTGGTGTTCGGCCGTTCGGCCGCCATCCGCGCCGCCGAGATCGTCGAGAAGGGCAAGTCGGTGTCGGTGTCCGCCGCCGGTACGGACCTCGCGCTGGAACGCTTCGACCGCATCCGCAACGCCAAGGGCTCGATCAAGTCGGCCGACCTGCGTCTGGAAATGCAGAAGACCATGCAGAACAACTGCGCGGTGTTCCGCACCGGCGAGGTGCTGGAAGAGGGCGTCAAGCTCATCGACCAGACCTTCGCCAAGAAGGACGACGTCGCGATCACCGACCGGTCGCTGGTGTGGAACTCCGACCTCGTCGAGGCCATCGAGCTGGACAACCTGCTGTACCAGGCGGTCGCCACGCTCCACTCGGCCAAGAACCGGCCGGAAAGCCGCGGCGCGCATGCCCGCGAGGACTATCCGGACCGCGACGACGAGAACTGGATGAAGCACACCGTCATTTCGGTGTCGGACAAGGGTGAGACGAAGATCGGCTACCGTCCGGTCCATCTCTACACCCTGACCGACGAAGTGCAGGTGTTCCCGCCGAAGGCCCGCGTCTACTAAGGCGCAAGAGAGCAAGGCAAGGATACGAACCATGGTCGAATTCAACCTGCCCGCCAATTCCAAGGTCGGCGTCGGCAAGACCATCAACGCCGCCAACGGCGCCAAGCGGGCCAAGACCTTCAAGATCTACCGCTGGTCCCCGGAAGACGGCCAGAACCCGCGGGTCGACACCTACATCGTCGACCTCGACAAGTTCGGCCCGATGATCCTGGACGCGATCATCTACATTAAGAACAACATCGACTCGACCCTGACCTTCCGGCGCTCCTGCCGCGAGGGCATCTGCGGGTCCTGCGCGATGAACATCGACGGCACGAACACGCTGGCCTGCCTGAAGGCCATCGAGGACGTGAAGGGCGACGTGAAGATCTACCCGCTGCCGCACATGCCGGTGGTGAAGGATCTCGTCCCCGACCTGAAGCACATCTACGCCCAGCTGGCCTCGATCAAGCCGTGGCTGCAGACGCAGTCCCCGGCCCCGAGCCGCGAGCGCCTGCAGTCGCCGGAGGACCGCGCCAAGCTGGACGGCCTCTACGAGTGCATCCTGTGCTTCTGCTGCTCGACCTCCTGCCCCAGCTACTGGTGGAACGGCGACCGTTACCTCGGTCCGTCGATCCTCCTGCAGGCCTACCGCTGGATCGTCGACAGCCGCGACGAGATGACGGGCGAGCGCCTCGACAACCTCGAGGATCCGTTCCGTTTGTATCGCTGCCACACCATCATGAACTGCACCAAGGCGTGCCCGAAGGGTCTGAACCCCGCCAAGGCCATTGCCGAGATCAAGAAGCTGATGGTCGTGCGCCGCTGATACGCGGATCGCAAGGACAGCAAGAAACGGCGAGGCGCCCCACTGGGGCGCCTCGTTCGTTTTTGGGGCTGGTGTTTTGAAGGTTACGCGAAGTCCGGGTCGGTCGGCCGCGACGGCGCGATGTCGGAATCCGGAGTCGGCGGGATGCCGCGATCCTGCGGGCCGGGGGTGGGCAGGTCCGGGTTGTCGGTGGTGGGCGCCGGCGTCGGCAGATCCTCGTGCTGCGGCGGCTGCGGGCGGGGCGGGGCTGCGCGAAGCGGCTGCGGAGCGGGCGTCGGGGAAATCCAACCCATGGATCGAACCCTCCTCACTTTGTTTGCGGTGCGGAATATCAACCATCCACATGGCCCATCCGCGCCCGTTGACCGAGCGCGATGAGGGGGTATGCTTTTTGAGGGAGCAATCGACCCGATTGCGGCACACCGAAACGGAGAAGGTGATCATCATGGGGAACACGGCCGGTCAGGCGCTGAGCTACATCAATGGCGAATGGATCGCGGGCAACCCGCCGATCATCGGCCCGATGACGCACGCGATCTGGCTTTCCTCGGTCGTTTTCGATGGGGCGCGGGCCTTTCAGGGCGTCGCTCCCGACCTGGATCTGCACTGCGCGCGCGCCGTCCGGTCGGCGCAGGCCCTGGGGCTGGCGCCGATGCTGACCGCCGGCGAGATCGAGGAGCTGTGCTGGGACGGCATCCGCCGCTTCCCCAAGGACGCGGAGCTGTACATCAAGCCGATGTTCTACGCGGAGGAGGGCTTCGTCGCGCCCTCGCCGGAGACCACCCGGTTCGTGCTGACGCTGAACGAGGAACCGCTGCCGGGCATCGGCGGCTTCACCGCCTGCATCTCGACCCGCCGCCGGCCGGCCCCGGACATGGCGCCGACGCTGGCGAAGGCCGCGGCGCTGTACCCGAACGCCGGGCTGGCGCTGATTGAGGCGAAGGCGCGCGGCTTCGGCAACGCGATTATGCTGGACCCCATCGGCAACGTGGCGGAGTTCGCCACCTCCAACCTGTTCATCGCCAAGGACGGGGTGGTGCGCACGCCGGTCCCCAACGGCACCTTCCTGAACGGCATCACACGCCAGCGCGTGATCGCGCTGCTGCGCGACGATGGGGCCGTGGTGGAGGAATGCACGCTGAGCCCCCGCGACGTGCTGGAGGCGGACGAGGTCTTCTCCACCGGCAACTATTCGAAGGTCGTGCCGGTGACGAAGGTTGAAAACCGGGAGAAGGAAGCCGGACCCTTCTTCAAGCGGGCGCGTGCCCTGTATTGGGAATTCGCCTTCCGCTGAGATGGCCACTGAGGAGGTATGCGGCCCGGTATCGGGCTTGATGTGCGGCCCATCTGTGGGCATGATGATTCCGGATTGGCGGTGCCGGCGAAGGGCCGGTGCCGCCCTGAGGGGAAAGGACGAGGGTCATGCAGTTTCGCGAGCGGCGCCGGGTCATCCAGGTCATCCGGACCACCTACGACCCGGATTTGAAGCGGGGGCGGTCGGAGGTTGTCGGGAAGATTGACAAGGCGGCGCCCGCCGTGACCGACAAGCTGCAAAAGGCCTGCACGCCGGAAGAACTGTCGGAAATCGCCACCTACTTGGCCAACCGGCGGAACAGCCTGCGCAACGAGGCGGTGCGCGCCGGGGCGGAGACCCTGCCGGCGCAGATGCGCGCCGCCGCCGAGTATTTCCGCACCCATCGGGACGGCGAAGCGAAGATTTTCGCCACCGAGATCCGTTTGGCCTGGGACGAGCTGAAGGGCGCGCTGCGCAAGGCCGGCTTTTCCAAGAGCAAGGTGCTGAAGAAGGGCGGCGAGAAGGCCGCGCTGGTCGACGCGGAGACGGTGGGGGTGAACGAGGCGAAGCCCGCCGCTGCCCCGACCCCGAAGGCGGAGGTGGCTTCGAAGCCCGCTCCTGTGAAGAAGGCTGCGCCGGAGAAGAAGCCGGCGGTGAGAAAGGCTCCGGTGTCGAAGCGCACGGAGGCGGCGCCGGTCGCGCTGGCCGCGCAGTCGCCGGCTCCGGTGGTGACGGTCGATGCGGCGGCGATCAAGGCGGAGAAGCCGGCGTCGGGGGATTGAGGTTTGGGGTGGAGTGGTCGCGACGAGCCCCCACCCTAACCCTCCCCCACCTTGCGGCGGGGGAGGGGAGGCCCACCGCAGGAACAGGCGGCGTTGCGATGGTGCGCCAGGGTGGCCGACAGGCGGGACAGCCAGGGATCGGCCGGGGCACTGGAGGCGGGGAGGGTGGCGCGGCGGCGGGCGGTGCCGAGTCGCGCTTCGGCGGCCAAGCGAGAATGCAGGGCGAGACGGGCGGCGTGGGCCAGGGCCGCGCGGCGGGTTGCTCCACCCAGAATGGCGGTTTGCAAAGCCTCGGGCGGCAGTGGGCCGTCGTGGGAGCGGTGCAGGTCGTCGAGTTGGGTAATGGCCGAGCGATCCATGCGGAAGACGGTAGTCGCTTCCGCTGGATCAATCAAGGATAATTGTCCTAGGACAGGCTGCCCCTGCTGGGTTTGCCTTACTGGCTGGCCCAGACGATGCGGGCGATCCAGGCCACGTCGGTGCGCGGGATGCTGCGGTCGGGGTGGGCGCGGTTGATGGACAGCAGCTCGATCTTGGTCGCGGTTTCCCGAGCCAGTTGCTTGGCGAGAACCTCGCCGCCCTTGGTGCGCACCACGACGCGGTCGCCACGGCGGATCTGCGCGGCCGGCGAGACGATGATGGTGTCGCCGTCGCGGTAGACCGGGTCCATGCTGTCCCCGGAGATTTCAAGCGCGTAGGCGTGCGGGTCGCCGATGCTGGGGAACAGAAGCTCGTCCCAGCCGCTGCCGGCCGGGTAGCCGGCATCGTCGAAATAGCCGGCGCTGCCCGCCTGCGCGTAGCCGATGACCGGGACGCGCTGCACCGAACCGCCGGTGCCCGAATCGCCGATCAGGCTGACGAATTCCGATAGGGAGGCGTTCGTGGCCTCAAGGACCTTGGACACGCTCTCCGTCGAAGGCCAGCGCAGCTTGCCGTCCCCGGTGGTCCGCTTGCTTTTGTTGAACGTCGTCGGATCCAGCCCGGCGCGCCGCGCGAGTCCGGAGGCCGACAGCCCGTTCTGGGCCGCTAGGCGGTCGATGGCCCGCCAGATATCCGCGTGTTTTAGCATGGGACGATAATCTCATAAACGCCGCGCCCCGTCCCTAGGAAGCTTTTCATATTTTCCTTGACGGAGGAATATAATCAGAACATAACGCGAACAGATGTTCGCCGTGCCCGTGCATCGCCACCGCCGCAGGGCGGGAAAGGCGAAGGATGGCCGGCCGGCGAACCCTCGCGTGCATAAGCTTCCGGGAGACCCAGCATGGCCTGTCACCGCAATTACTCCATGGTCCTCGCCGACGCCGACGGGGTGCCTTTCGGCAGCGCCGAGGAGGCGTGGTTCTGGTCGGTCCAGGCGCAGGAGGCCAAGGCGGCCGGCGCGCGGGTGCAGGCGGGGCGGGGGCTGGTGCAGCGCCCGTGCGAACCCGGCGACGTGCTGCGCGCCGTGGACCGGCTGTACCGCCGCCGGCTGCTGGTGCGCGATCACCTGCATGTGCTGGTCCATTACGGCCGCCGCCTGCTGCCGCCGGACCCGGAGCGCCACCGCGAGCAGCGCGCCCACATCCTGTGGCGCGAGGCGTTCGACCGCATCAACCCCGTGCTGCGCGAAAAGGGCATCGTGCAATGAGCCGGATGCCCGCCGTTTCACCCGAGACCCCGCGCGCCTGGGTGGTGTTCCGGGGCGACGCGGAGCTGTGGTGGCTGCGGCTGCTGAAGCCCGGCTTTCGGCACTGCCTGGCGCTGCTGAACGATGGGCGGCGCTGGGTGATGGTCGATCCGCTGGCGACCTTCATGGACGTGGCGGTGCTCGACGTGGCGCCGGGCTGGGACCTGCCGGGTTGGTTCCGCGGGCAGGGGATGGAAGTGGTCGCGGCGCCGGTGCGCCGTGGCCTGACCCGCCCGGCGCCCTGGGGACCCTTCACCTGCGTCGAGGCGGTCAAGCGCGTGCTCGGCCTGCACGCTCCCTTCGTGGTGACGCCCTGGCAGCTGTACCGCCGCCTGACCCTTTCCCCATTCCGACAAGCCCCGATTCGAGAAGAAAGACCCGCCCATGGCCAATCTGTTTCAGACGCCGCGGCCGTCGTCGCCGCCACCTCCACCCCCGCCGCCGCTTCCTCCGCCGCCTCCGGTGGTAGCGCTGCCTCCACCTCCTCCCCCACCGCCACCGCCCCCATCGCCTCCTCCGCCACCTCCTCCGCCACCGCCCCCGCCGCCTCCACTTCCACCGCAGTACGACCCGCCGTGGTGGGTGACCTACCAGCCTCCACCTCCTCCTCCGCCGCCACCTCCCCCGCCGCCGGCCCCACCGACACCCACGAACCCGGCGCCGGAGGAGCAGGATCCCGCGAAGGTGGCCGAGACGGCCATGCAGCGGCGCACGCGCAGCCGCGCGGGTACGGTGCAGACCTCCTGGCGCGGGGTGCTGGACACCAACGCGGCGGCGCCAACGCGCAAGCGCCTGCTCGGGGAATGACGCGATGAGCGAGAAAGACAAATCCGTTGGGAAAGCGCTGTCGGAACCGACGGCTCTGCTGGAACGCTACCGCGTGGCGCGGGAGCGCCGGTCGGTCTGGGAAAGCCACTGGCAGGAATGCTACGACCACGCCCTGCCCAACGCCCGGCCGTTCCATGGCACCGGGACTCCGGGGGAGCGGCGCGTGGACCGGCTGTTCGACGGCACGGCACCCGATGCCGTGGAGCAGTTGGCGGCGAGCCTGCTGTCCCAGCTGACCCCGCCCTGGTCGCGCTGGTTCGGGCTTCAGCCAGGGCCGACCCTGTCGGATGCCGAGCGGGACCGGGTCGCCCCGATGCTCGACCGCGCGGCCGGCATCGTGCAGGCGCATTTCGACCGGTCGAACTTCGCGGTCGAGATCCATCAGGCCTTCCTCGATCTGGTGACTGTGGGCACCGCCTGCCTGCTGATGGAGGAGGCACCGCCGGGGGCCGCGTCCAGCCTGCGCTTCACCGCCGTGCCGCTGGCCGAGGCGGTGCTGGAGGAAGGGGCGGACGGGCGCCTGGACGGCACCTTCCGGCGCAGCGAGGCGACGCTCGCCCAGATCGAACGGCGCTTTCCCGGCGCCGAGATCCCCGAGGAGGTGCGGCGGCGCGGCAGGGACGAACCGGACAGCCGTTTCCCGGTGGTCGAGGCCGTGCTGCCGGACGGTGCCGCCTACCGCTGGGCGGTGGTGCTGGACAGCGGGCTGGCCGAGCCGAGCCGGCTGGCGGAGGGGCGCTTCGCGCAATCGCCTTTCGTCAATTTCCGCTGGCTGAAGGCGCCGGGAGAGGTCTATGGGCGCTCCCCGGTCATGAAGGCGCTGCCCGACATCAAGACCGCCAACAAGGTCGTCGAGCTGGTGCTGAAAAACGCGTCGGTCGCGGTGACCGGCATCTGGCAGGCCGACGACGACGGGGTGCTGAACCCGGCGACGATCCGGTTGGTGCCGGGGACGATCATCCCCAAAGCGGTCGGGTCGGCCGGGCTGACGCCGCTCGCCAATCCGGGGCGGTTCGACGTGTCGCAGCTGGTGCTGGACGACCTGCGGGCGCGCATCCGCCACGCGCTGCTGGCCGACCGGCTGGCGCCCCTGGACCAGCCGCGCATGACCGCGACCGAGGTGCTGGAGCGCTCCACCGAAATGGCCCGGCTGCTGGGCGCCACCTACGGGCGCTTGCAGGCGGAGTTGCTGACCCCGCTGGTGCTGCGGGCTGTCGGCATTCTGCGGCGACGCGGCGAAATCCCGGACATTACGGTGGACGGGCGGCTGGTCGAACTCCAGCACCGCTCGCCATTGGCCCAGGCGCAGGCACAGCGCGACGTTCAGGCGACGCTGCGCTGGCTGGAGACGGCCCAGCAGCTGGGGCCGGAGGCGCTGGCCACCGTGGACGCGGCGGCGACCGCGCGCTGGCTGGGCGAAGCCTTCGGCGTGCCCGCCAAGCTGGTGCGGGCGGAAGCACCGCCGCAGCCGGCCATGCCCCTGGGGGAGGCCGGTCATGGCTGAGCCCGCCGGTTGGGACTGGCTCGACGGCGTTGCGCCCGCGTCGAAGGAGGATGGTCCGGCGCCGAGCGACCCGGCATTGAGCTTTGGCCGCTGCTTCGCCGGGGCGGACGGGGCGCGGGTGCTGGGCGTGCTGAAGGCGATGACGCTGGAACGCACGCTCGCCCCCGACGCGCCCGAGCCGGCGCTGCGCCACCTGGAAGGCCAGCGCGCGCTGGTCGCCCTCATCCTCGCCCTGGTCGCGCGCGGCCAGGCGAACTGAATTTCATACCGAATGGAGACCCTGATGGCCGAAAATCTGCTGACTTCCTCTTTTCCGGGTCCGGACGGCCTGCCGCCGGTGCCCGAGAAGTTCCGCGATCCGGAGACGGGCGCGGTGCGCGTGGACGCCCTGCTGAAGTCCTATCTGGAGCTGGAGCGCAAGCTGTCCGCCCCCGCTTCCGTCCCTCCTTCCGCACAGGAGCCGGCGGACCGTCCGAGCCTGCTGAAGGCGCTGGGCGTGCCGGACGGTCCGGACGGCTACTGCATCGCCTGCGACCACGGCATGTTCCAGCCCGACCCGGACATCAACAGCCGCCTGCACGGCGCCGGCTTCACGCCGGATCAGGCGCAGCTGGTCTACGACCTCGCCGCCGAGCGGCTGGTGCCGCTGATCCAGGAGCTGGCCGCGGAGTTCCAGGCCGAGCGCGAGGTCGAACGGCTGGTCGCCCATTTCGGTGGCGAGGAACGCTGGCGGGAAGTGTCGCGCCAGCTGCTCGCCTGGGCCGGCAAGAACCTGCCCCCGGCGGCGGTGGAGGGGCTGTCCACGACCTATGAAGGCATCATGGCGCTCCACCGGATGATGACGGGCAACGAGCCCGCCGCCCTGTCCCTGCCGGCCGGCCGCGCGCCCGGCGGCGGCGAGGCGGAGTTGCAGACGTTGATGCGCGACCCGCGCTACTGGCGCGACCGCGACCCGTCGGTGGTCGCCCGCGTGACCGAAGGGTTCCAGCGCCTCTATCCTGGGCAATGATGGCGTGACGAAAGCCCCGGAACGGCGTCTGTTCCGGGGCTCTTCCGGCTTGGGGTCAAAATGTCGCAGGCCGTGCGGGAAAGCGCGAACAAGACGTAAGCTGAACCAATTGGGCGTTGCGCATTTGAAATAAAAAGGCGACGCTCCGTTTCCGATTGATAACCGGCCTTGCGTGACGCGGGGCCGGCTCGGGAGTGTCACTCAAGCGCCCATGATTCCACGCCGATGACCTTGCGCCGCAAGATCCGCTGGCTGACCTGGATCGGCCTGATCGGCTGCCTGATGGCGGCGATCCCGGCGCTGTACCTGCTGCGGCACGGGCTGATCACGGAGCGCGAGCGGCTGACCATGGCGCTGGTCCAGTCGGCGCACGCCATGCTGGGCGAGATGAACGCCGCCATCGACGCCGGGGCGCTGACGCGCGACGACGCGCAGTCGCAGGCGCGGCTGGCCTTGCGGGCCCTGGGGCGCGATCCTTTCCACGTCAGCGTCTTTACCGACGGGCAGGTTCCGGCGGGCTGGCCGGAGCCGTCGCACACCATCCGCAGCATGGCGATGTTCGAGCCCTGGGGCTGGGCCGTCGCCGCCGCCAGCGACACCGACGATCTGGACCGGGAATTCGCGATGGAGGCGCTGGCCTTCTCATTGTTCATCGCGGTTCTGCTGGTGCTGAGCTGGCCCCTGTCGATCTTCCTGTCGGAGCATGTGCTGGGTCCCATCGAGACGCTGTCCGCGCGCATGGAGCAGCTGACCCACGGCAACACCGACATCGACATTCCCGGCCGGGAGCGCAGCGACGAGTTCGGCGCCATGGCCCGCGCCATGGAGTATTTCCGCCGCGCGGCCGGCGCGCTGATCGAGCGGGACGAGCGGCTGTTCGGCATCATGAACAACGTCGGCGAGGCCATCGTGCTGGTCGGCGAGAACGGGCTGGTCGAGGAGCACAACCCGGCCGCCGTGGCGCTGTTCGGGGTGGCGGGCTCCGACCTGCCGGGGCGGCGCTTCACCGAGCTGTTCGCCGAATCCGACCGCGAGCGGGTCGAGCAGCTTCTGGGCGACCAGCATGACGACGCCGGCCGGACCGAACGGGCAGAGGCGCTGGGCATCGACCGCGCCGATGGGCGGGTGGAGGCGTCGTTGAGCGTGTCGTGCCTGGACGTGCACGGGCAGCGCAGCTACGTCTGCGCGCTCGCCGACATGACGCAGCGGCTGCGGCACGAGCGGGAGCTGCTGCGGCTGGCCACCCGCGACCGGCTGACCGGGTTGCCCAACCGGGCACTGGTCGAGTCGCTGCTTCAGTCCGCGATCGAGCGGGCGCGCCGCCACGCCCGGCACTTCGCCGTTCTGTGCATGGATCTGTCGCGTTTCAAGCTGATCACCGACACGTTGGGCCACCGCGCGGGCGACCTGCTGTTGCAGGAGGTGGCGGCGCGGGTCACCGCGACGGTGCGGGCCAGCGACACGGTGGGCCGCATCGGCACCGACGACTTCGCGGTCATCCTGGAGGAGGTCAACGACGCCGAGGAGGCGGCGATGATCGCCCAGCGCGTCCTGGCCGCCTTCGAGGAGCCGATCCTGCTGATGGGGACCGAACATTACGTCCGCCCCAGCATCGGCATCGCGGTCTTCCCCAAACACGCCGACGACGCGCACGAGCTGATCCGCGCCGCCGACACGGCGCTGTACGCGGCCAAGCGGATGGGCGGCAAGCGCTACGCCTTCTTCCGCAAGGAGCTGGCCGACCAGGCGCACCGCCATCTGGCGCTCGACCGCGACCTGCGCTCCGCCCTGGTCGGGCGGCAGTTCCGGCTGCACTACCAGCCGAAGGTGTCGCTGGTCGATTTCGCGCTGGAAGGGTTCGAGGCGCTTCTGCGCTGGGATAAGCCGGGGCACGGCATGATCCCCCCCGGCGAGTTCATCCCGGTGGCCGAGGACACGGGCTTCATCGTGCCGCTCGGCGACTGGGTGCTGGACGAGGCCTGCCGGCAGATGCGGGAGTGGCTGGACGCCGGCATGGAGCCGGTGCCGGTCGCCGTGAACATCTCGCCCCGCCATCTGCGCCACCGCTCGGCTGAGGATTTCCGCCGCATCATCGACCGGCACGGGCTGCCGCCCGAACTGGTCGAACTGGAAATCACCGAGGGTGCGGTGATGCAGGACATGGATCACGCGCTGTCGGTGCTAGCCGCGCTGAAGGCCATGGGCATCCGCGTGGCGGTGGACGATTTCGGCACCGGCCATTCGTCGCTGAGCTATTTGAAGAAGCTGCCGATCACGACACTGAAGATCGACCGCTCCTTCGTCAACGGCGTGCCGTCCGAGCGCGAGGACAACGGCATCGTGTCCACCATCATCGCCATGGCCGACATGCTGGGCCTGGACGTGGTGGCGGAGGGGGTCGAAAAGCCGGAGCAGGCCAATTTCCTGCGCCATCACAACTGCACGCTGGTGCAGGGCTGGCTGACCGGCCGCCCGGTCCCGGCGGAGCAGGCGACCGACCTGCTGGCGAAGCGCATCAAGCAGTTGGCGTGACATGCGGAAATCCCCTTCCCGGAGGGGAAGGGGATTTCCCCGGTTTCCCGAGGCGCTTACTGCACGGCGCCCTTGACGTCCTCGTACTTGCCCTGCTGCCACTTCTCCAGCTTGTTCAGCTGGCTCTTGCTCATGTCCAGGGTCAGCCGGTCGCCCTTCATGTGGAACTTGTCGAGCGGCAGGACGACGTCCTTGTTGCTGATGTCGGCGACGTGATCGACGTCGAGCACGGCGTAGGTCCGGTTGCCCTTACGGACGACGCCCTCGATCTCCGCCATGTCCTTGCCGTCGCGGCCATAGACGTTCTTGCCCTTCAGATCGCTGGCGTTCATGCGCGCCAGGGCCGGGTCGATGTGCTCGTTGGTAGCGGCGACCTGGGGCGAGGCCTTGGTGGCCGTCTTCGACACGTTGTCGGCGGCGAAGGTTGGAGCGCTGATCAGAAGCGCGGCAACGCCGCAGGTGGTCATCAGCATTTTCATGGTACGAACTCCCGAAAAGAGCCGTGGTGTATCGCCATCAACAGCTTGCATAGCGGACTATTCCGCGTCCCAGGCCGCATAGCCCCTTTGCGAAGGGAAATGCCGTTTTTAAAGGAAAATAATCTTGACAATGTTGGCGTAAAGTCCTAAATACCGTCTTGTCAACGCCCGACGTGTGTCTCCCCTCCGGCGGGCGCTGGCAACTCCCGAACTCCCCTCACGCCTGTCCTGAAAAGGGCTGGCCGGACAACCGAAACGCTCGCCGGTGTAACGCCGACGGGTGTCGAGGCCCGGCCAGCCCTTTTCTTTTTCGCGCTTCGCCCGCGGCCGGGCGCGCCGTTCCGCGCGCCTGACAACCGGGTGGCGGAATGCTCCCCGCCGGACGGGATCCCGCAAGAACGCGAAAGGAATTCTCTCACATGGCCACGACGGTCGCGCAGGCTTTCGTCAAGCAGTTCGAACGCGAAGTGCACGAAGCCTACCAGCGCATGGGCTCCAAGCTGCGCAACACGGTGCGCACCAAGAACAACGTCCAGGGCGCCTCCACCATCTTCCAGAAGGTCGGCAAGGGCACGGCCTCCACCAAGGCGCGCCACGGCGCGGTCCCGGTCATGAACCTGGACCACACGCCGGTCGAATGCGCGCTGTACGACTTCTACGCCGGCGACTGGGTGGACCGGCTGGACGAGCTGAAAACCAACATCGACGAGCGCCAGATCATCGCCAACGCCGGCGCCTACGCGCTGGGCCGCAAGACGGACGAGCTGCTGATCGCGGAGCTGAACAAGTCCACCAACTTCGCCGGTACCGACGCCGACGGCCTGACCAAGGCCAAGGTGCTGGAGGCGTTCGAACTGCTGGGCGAGGCCGACGTGCCGGACGACGGCCAGCGCTACGCCGTGGTCGGCTGGAAGCAGTGGAGCCAGCTGCTGGGCATCGAGGAGTTCGCCAGCACCGATTACGTCGGCGCGGACGAGCTGCCCTGGCGCGGCACCCAGGCCAAGCGCTGGCTGGGCACGCTGTGGATCCCGCATTCGGGGCTGAAGGCCACCGGCGGCGTGCGGCTGTGCCACTGGTACCACAAGACGGCGGTCGGCCACGCGGCCGGCGCCGACGTGAAGACCGATATCAGCTGGCATGGCGACCGCGCCGCGCACTTCGTCAACAACATGATGAGTCAGGGCGCCTGCCTCATCGATGCCACGGGTGTCGTCACGCTGCGCTGCCTTGAGACCTGATGCCTTGAGGCGCTGCATCGCAGCGTGACCGACGGTGGGGCGCCTCCGTCCAAATCCCTGTGCCGTGCCGGCCGTTCCATCCCTCCGGCCCTGGCGCGCGGGGGCGCCCCCGATCATCGACACGACACCCATTTTCACGGAGTTCCGTCCCATGGCTTACGCCTCGAAGGACCTGAGCGTGCTCGCCTACGCGAACGGCTTCACGCTCTGGCACTATACCACCACCGACCTTGCCGGCGAGGTGGACACCACCGGCTATTTCAACGGCGCGTCGGACCTGCTGCGCGTCGGCGACATGATCCTGGCCAACACCGACACGGACGGCACCGCCGCCGGTGGCGTGTTCGTGGTCGCCTCCAACGCCGCGGGCGTGGTGGACGTGACCAACATCGCGCCCTTCGGCGCGGCCAACACCGACTGAGGATCCGTCCCATGAGCGTGCTCACGACGGACAGCCGCGTCGCCCATGCCGCCGATGGCGTGGCGAAGGCGTTCGCGTATCGCTTCAGGGTGCTGGAGGCCGGCGACCTGAAGGTGGCCTTGCGCGACGCCGGCACGGGCGCCGAGACGCCGCAGACGCTGAACACCCATTACACGGTAACCGGCGTGGGCGCGCCCATGGGCGGCACGGTGGTGTTTCCGGCACCGCCGCCGATGGGGAAGCTGGTGGTCGTCGCCCGCGCCATGCCGGCCGGCGACCATGGCTACCCGGACCAACCGGCGGAAGCGGCCTTCGACCGGCTGACCCTGCTGGCCCAGCAGATTCAGGATCAGGCCAACCGCGCCGTGCGCTTTCCGGAGGGCGACAGCCCGTCGCTGTCCGCCCAGCTGCCGGCCAGTTCGGCGCGCGCCGGCAAGGCGCTGGCCTTCGACGGCTACGGCAACGTCACGCTGGTCTCTTTGGCCTCGCCGACCTTCGATTCCGGTATGGTGGAGTGGGCGGAGGTGCACAACACCCCGACCACGCTCGCCGGCTACGGCATCGCCGACGGCGCGCCGCTGAACCATGTCGGGGCGGGGGGCGGGGCGCACGCGCTGGCCTCGGCCAAGGGCGCCGGCTTTATGGCGGCGGCGGACAAGGCGAAGCTGGACGGCATTCCGGCCGGCGGCGGGCCGCATGTTTCCGTGAAGGCGTTCGGCGCGATCGGCAACGGGGCGGCCAACGACTTTGCCGCCATTCAGGCCGCGCTGTCCTCGGTCGCGGGCGGCGGTACGATTTTCTTTCCGGACGGCGTCTACCAGATCGGCGCCGCCCTGTCGGTGCCGGCCGGCGTCACGCTGCTGGGCGCCGGCGGACGGGCGGTGATCCGCCCCGCCGCGGCGCTGGAATCGCTGCTGCGCGTCACCGGCGACGGGGTGCGGCTGATCGGGCTGGGCTTCGCCAATGTGACCGGGCGGGCGCCGCGCGCGGTCCGGCTGGGCGACACGGGATCCCCGCCGGGGCGTCCGGCGACGGCGCGCGACGTGCGCATCCGGGACTGCCGGTTCCAGGACTTTGGACAGGCCATCGTCGTCTGGGATGTGGAGGACGTGTCAGTCGACGGCTGCTTCTTCACGGGCTGCGGAACGGCTTTCCGGGCGCTGGATAACGGGTCGGGAACGCGCTTCGTCGGCAACCTGATCCGGGGCGGGGCTCCCGGCATCGCCTTCGAGCGGTCGGTGGACGGCGGGCAGGCGGCGGAGGGCGTGGTGATCGCCCACAACCGCATCGAGGCCGGTGGCGGTGCGGGTGTGCTGGTGAAAGGCGGACATGGCTTCGTCATCGCCGCCAATGCCATCACCGAGGTCGGCGGTTGGGCCGTCGAGCTGGACGGTTCGGCCTGCGCGGTTGCCTCGATGCGGGTTGCCGACAACTGGATCGTCGGTGGGGGGGCCGGCGGCGGATCGGGCGGTGTCCTGCTGAGGGGCGACTGCCGGGGGGCGCGAGTCACCGGCAACAGCGTCGCCGGCTTCGCCGGGCACGGCCTGTCGGCGGTGGGGGCCGGCGTGGTCGATGCGCGCATCCTTCACAACGTCTTCGACCGCATCGCCACGGCCGACATCGACCTGGACGGCGCGCTGCGCACGGTGGTCAGCGGCAACGAGTGCCGGGCCAACGGCGGCGTGGCGGCGCGACCGCTGGTCGAGCGCGGCGACGCCACCCGCTCCATCGTGACGCACAACAGTTTCGGCGGGGCGGGGCCGCTGCGCTCGGCCGGCAGCCTGTACGCCGACAATTTCGGCGACGACTGGGGAGACGGCCCCGTCGGCGGGGTCGGGCGCGTGCGCGGGTGCCGGCTGTCGTTCGGCGGCAACCAGCCGGTCGAGCCGGGCGCCGACGTTCGGCTGGCCTGGACCGCCGTCGAGTGGGACAGCGACGGCGGACTCGACCCCACGCGGCCGGAAAGGATCCGCGTGCCCGCCTGGGCGCGGCTGGCCCGCGTCACGGCGCGTCTGGAGTTCCAGGGCGGCGGTGTGGTCGGCGGGCGGATCCTCCGCTGCAACGCCGAGGGCGAGAGCCCGGTCGGGGTGACGGTGTCGCGGGCGATGCCGTGGATTCCCGTCGCGCCCGGCGACTGGTTCGAGATCGGCGTGCGGAACGACGGGGAGGTGGCGCTGGAACTCGCCGGCTCCGGCGTCGGCTGGGTGCAGGTCGAGTTCGCCTGATCGTTCGCGTTTTCCCCATTCTGAAAGGATCATCCGATGGCACTGACCGCGATCGGGCTGTGCAGCCGCGCGCTCATCAAAATCGGGGCGACGGCGATCACCGCCTTCGACGAGGGCACGGCCGAGGCGGAAGTCGCGGCCTCCCTCTACGGGCCGGCGCGCGACGCGCTGCTGTCGGCCAACGCCTGGAGCTTCGCCACCCGGCAGGCCACCCTGCCGAGGCTGGCTGAGGAGCCGGTGGCCGACTACGCCAACGCCTTCCAGCTGCCGGCCGATTTCCTGCGGGCGCTGGGGGCGGGGGGAAGCGGGCGAGGTCGGGGGCTGGAGTACCGCATCACCGGCCGCACGCTGCACGCGGCGCCCGACACGCTGGTGCTGACCTACGTCGGCCGCCCGGCGGAGGAGGACTTTCCGGCCTTCTTCGACCAGGTGCTGATCGCCCGGCTGGCGGCGGAGTTCTGCATCCCGCTGACCGAAAATTCCAGCCGGGCGGAGCTGCTGTCGCGGCTGGCCGAGACGGAATTCCGCCGCGCCCGTCTGATCGACGCCCAGCAGGACAGCCAGCCGGGGTTCGAGGACTTCACCCTGATCGACGCGAGGGCGTGATGAGCCGGGTCCGTCAGGTCAAGACCAACTTCACGGCGGGCGAGATCGCCCGCCGGCTGCTGGGGCGCGGGGACCTCCGCGCCTACGACAACGGGGCGCTGTCCTTGCGCAACCTGTTCATCCACCCGACCGGCGGGGTGACGCGCCGCTCCGGCCTCGCCTTCGTGGACGAGGCGCGGGGCAACGGGCGGCTGGTGGCGTTCGAGTTCAACTCGGAGCAGACCTATCTGTTGGCCTTTTCCGAGGGGAAGATCGACGTCTATGAGGACGACGGGCGCGTCGCCACCGTGGACGCCCCCTGGACCGCCGCGCAACTGACGCAGATCACCTGGACGCAGAGCGCCGACACGCTGCTGGTCTGCCACCCGGACGTGACGCCGCGCAAGCTGACGCGCAGCGGGGCGACGGCGTGGAGCCTGTCCGACTGGTCCTACGTGACCGAGGACGAGCGGGTGCGCATGCCCTTCTACCGCTTCGGCGATCCGGAGGTGACGCTGACCCCGTCCGGCACCACGGGGGCGATCACCGTTACCGCCTCGGCCGCCGTGTTCGACCAACGCCACGACGGGTGCCGCATCCGCATCCAGGGCAAGCAGCTGCTGGTCACGGGCGTCGTCTCGGCCACGCAGGTCAACGCCACGGTGAAAGAGGCCCTGCCCAACACCAACGCGACGGTGAACTGGGACGAGCAGGCCTTCTCGCCCTTGCGCGGCTGGCCGGTGTCGGCGGCCTTTCACCAGGACCGGCTGGTCATCGGCGGGTCGCGCGACCTGCCGAACCGGCTGTGGCTGTCGCGCTCGGCGGACCTGTGGAACTTCGACCTGGGCACCGGCAAGGACGACGAGGCCATCGAGTTCGGCATCCTGTCGGATCAGGTCAACGCCGTCCGCGCCGTGTTCTCCGGCCGCCATCTGCAGGTCTTCACCTCCGGCGCCGAATACATGGTGTCGGGCGATCCGCTGACGCCGCAGAACATCCAGGTGAACCGGCAGACGCGCATCGGCTCCCCCGTGGACCGGGCCATTCCGCCGCGCGACGTGGACGGCGCCACGCTGTTCGTCTCGCGCAACGGCAAGGAAATCCGCGAGTTCCTCTACACCGACACCGAGGCCGCCTATCAGGCCAACGACCTCGCCCTGCTGGCCCGGCATCTGGTGGCGAGTCCGCGCGATCAGGATTACGACCAGAGCCGGCGGCTGCTGTTCGTCGTCATGGGCGACGGCTCGCTGGGCGCGCTGACCGTCTACCGGATGGAGCAGGTGACCGCCTGGACCCGGCTGGAGACGGACGGGGCGGTGCGCTCCGTCGCGGTGGTCGGGGACGAGGTCTACGCGCTGGTGGACCGCGCCGGCACCTGGACCATCGAGCGGTTTGACGACTCGCTGAACCTCGACTCCGCGCTGGTCGGCGATCACGACACGGCCACGGCGGTGTGGTCGGGGCTCGACCATCTGGAAGGGCGCAGCGTTGCGGTCGTGGCCGATGGCGTGGTGCGGCCGAACGTAACCGTGCAGGCGGGCAAGATCACGCTGAACCCGCCGGCCAAGCGGGTCGAGGCCGGGCTTTCCTACACTCATCTGGTGGAGCCGCTGCCGGCCAGCCTGCTGGGGCAGACGGGCGGGGCGGACGTGGTCCGCCTCGTCGCCGTGACCTTCCGGTTGGAGGACACGGCGGCCCTGCGCGCGGATCTGGGGCGGGGGCTTCAGGACTTGCCGCTGCACCGGGCCGGGCCGCAGCCGGCGGGCGGCGTGCCGCCGCGCGTGTCGGGCGACCGCAAGCTGCGGGCGCTGGGCTGGCGGCGCGACATCGACCGGCCGCTGTGGCGCATCCAGCAGGACGCGCCGCTGCCCTTCACGCTGCTCTCCGTGACCATGGAATTGAAGGTGAACGACTGATGGGTGGAATCACTCCCCTCTTTACGACGGTCCTGCCGGCCGCCAGCTCCCTCGTCAACGGCGTCAACCGTTTCGGTGGTTCGGCGGCCAACGGTTCGGCGGCCAGCGCGCAGCAGGACGCCGCGCGCCTGGAGGCCGAACGGCAGGCGCTTGAGCGCAAGTACCAGGAGGAGCGCGGCGCCGAGGAACGGCGCTACACCTACGAACAGCAGGGGCGCCAGGAGCAGGCGCGCGCGCAGCAGGACGCGCAGGCCCGCGAGTGGGCGCGCCAGGACGAGCTGCGCCGGCAGGAGCTGGAGCTGCAATACCGGAAGGACGAGCAGGCCCGCGCCCGCGAGATGGAGTGGCTGAGCCGTGGCCAGAATCAGGCGGGCGGGGACCTGCGCGCCAATCAGGAGGCGGCCTTGCGCGCCCAGGAGGCCGACGCGCAGAACCGGCTGGCCCAGCTGGCCGCGACGGCGGAGGCCGACGAGAAGCGGCGCGTCGATGCGCTGCGCCGGACCATGGCGCGCACCCGCGCGGCCATGGGCGCCAACGGCGTCAGCGCGGCCGACGGTTCCGGCGAGGCGATCCTGCTGGGGCTGGTCAACGACACCGACAGCGAACGCCAGGACGCGCAGAAGCTCGACCAGATCAAGCGTCAGGCGATCCAGCAGGAGGTGGACAGCGTCCGCCGCCGCAACCTGCTGGAACAGGCGCAGCTCGCCGAGCGGCAGAGGTTGGAGTTCCTGAGCAAGTTTTACTGAGAGAAGGGCTTTTGCCACAAAGACACGAAGACACAAAGACCGTCACGAAGGAGTTCGGCGCATCCCGCATCTGCGGGCGGCGTCGGCGCGTCTTAAAGCGAACTGTCGTTCGCTTTAGATTCACATGGCCTCACTTGCCGGCCGGGCTTCGGACGCATGAGCGTCCGGGCCCGCCGTCGCGGTCCAAAGCGGATTGAAATCCGCTCTAGTGAAATTCTTTGTGTCTTGGTGGTGAATCCCCGGCTCAGCGACACCTTTCCGGCCTTGCGGCCGCCCCCTCATCCCAAACCCTTCTCCCGCACCGGGGAGAAGGGCTTTTTGCTTTGGGGGTCATTGCGGGAGCCTTCCATGCCCACCCCGATCCAGATCCCGCGCGGAAACCCGCGCGTGCAGTATGTCGCCGACGGCGCGCAGACCGCCTTCACCTTTCCGTTCCCGATCTTCGCGGCGGAGGATTTGCAGGTCTTTCTGGGCGCCGCGCTCCAGTCCACCGGCTACACGGTGGCGGGGGCCGGGGCGATGGCCGGCGGGACCGTGAGTTTCGACACGGCGCCCGCTGCCAACACGGCGGTGCTGCTGCGCCGCCGCCTGCCCATCGAGCGCACCAGCGATTTCCTGGAAAGCGGCCCGCTGCCGGCCTCGTCCCTGAACCGGGAGTTCGACCAGCTGACCGCCGCGCTCCAGCAGGTGGCCGGCGATCAGGAACTGATGCTGCGCTACGCGGAGACCGACCTTCCGGCCTCCAACCTGCTGCCGGCGCGGGCGGCGCGGGCGGGGAAGCTGCTGGCCTTCGACAGCGCGGGCAGCCCGACCGTCCGCCCGCCGGTGGACGAGGAGGCGCTGTCCACCTACGTCCCGCCCGGCGCTGGCGCGGTCAGCCGGCCGGTGCGCGACAAGCTGGCCGACAGCGTGTCGGTGAAGGATTTCGGTGCGGTCGGCGACGGTACGGTGGACGACACCGTGGCGATCCAGGCGGCGCTGACCTCGGCCAAGGCGGTGTACGTGCCGCCAGGGACCTACCGGATCAGCAACACGCTGACCGTGGCCTATGGCAAGACGCTGGTCGGGGCGGGGCAGTCGTCCGTCATCGCGGGCGCGTCCGGGGCCTTCGACCTGATCCATCTGCCGGACGGCTACGCCACCGTGGCGCGGCTGCGGCTGGAGAACGGCCGGGCCGGGGTGCGGCTGTTCGGGCGCGACGGACCCTGCGTGCAGAACACGCTGGCGGACCTGACGCTGTGGGAGGCGCGGTATGGGCTGGTGCTGGACGGCTACGACGATCCGAACCGCCCCTGCTACTGGAACCATGTCGAGCGCGTGCTGGTCGCGCGGCCCGCCGTGCACGGCGTCTGGCTGACGCGCAGCGGGGCGGGCGACACGCCGAACGCCAACCGCTTCACCGGCGTGCGCGTCTACTCGCTCTCCGCCCCCATCGAGGGCAGCGGCTTCTATGTGGAGCAGGGCAAGTACAACAACGCCTTCGTGGACTGCGAGGCGAACCTGTCCACCATGGCGGAGGCCTGCTTCCGCGTCGGGGCGAACACCGACAAGACGCTGTTTGTGAACGTCTACGCGGAATCGCTGGGCGCCGTGCCGAACGTCCAGCTGGACGCGGGGTCGACGGAAACGGCGATCCTGAACCTGCTGTCCATGTCGGCTGGGCCGGCGATCCACGACCTGTCGGGCGGGCAGTACACGGCGCTCAACGCCGGTTATCCGGACAAGAACCGCCTCCAGCGCAGCCGCGTCACGCAGCTGACCGTCGAGGCGTTGCGCTTTGACACCGACTATGTGGAGCCGGAAGGCGGCGGGCTGGTCGAGCTGGATCTGTCCAGCTCCGTCTATTTGGTCAGTGCCTACGGCGGCGACGTGGAGGCGCGGCTGCCGGCGGCGGGGGCGGCCAACGGGCATTCGGTCACCATCAAGCGCACCGACGCCTCGGCCCACGTGCTGTCGGTGACGGAGGACGGTGGCCCGGGGCCAGATGGGCGCAAAGTGGCGCTCGGTAACCGCTACGACTTCGTCACGGCGGTGTCGAACGGCGCCAACTGGTGGATCGTCGGCGGCAACAGCCTGCCGGGCAACGCGCACCATCACGACAAGCCCGGTCTGTTCGAGCCGGACCTGAACCAGTCGCTCTATCTGGTCAGCGCCTATTCGGGCGCCGTGACCGTGCGCCTGCCGGCGCCCAGCGCCGCGCACGCGGTCGGGCGCACGGTGACCATCAAGAAGTCGGACGTTTCCGGCAACCCGGTCACCGTGACCCGGCAGGGCGGCGGCGGGCCGGACAACGAGGCCATCGCGCTGACCGGCTACGGCCACGCGCTGACGGTGATGTCGAATGGCGCCGGCTGGCATGTGGTGGGGCGGAACCCGTGACGGAAAAACCCAGAAAGGGCTTCTTCGCGTTCGTCCACGACTGGAACAAGCTGTCGGAACTCGCGACGCCGCGCCATCACCGGAAGATCGCGCTGTGGCTGGAGCGGCAATGCGCCGGCCCGGAAAAGCGCATGCTGCTGATGGCCTTTCGCGGGGCGGGCAAGTCGTCGCTGGTCGGGCTATTCGCGGCGTGGCTGCTGTACCAGGACCCGAACCGGCGGCTGCTGGTTCTGGCGGCGGACATGAAGCTGGCCAAGAAGATGGTGCGCAACGTCAAGCGGATCATTGAACGCCACCCCGACACCAAGGCGCTGAAGCCCCCGGCGAAGGAGCGCGACCAGTGGGCCGCCGACCAGTTCACGGTCCTCCGTCCGCAGGAACTGCGCGACCCGTCGATGATCGCGGCGGGCATCGGCGGCAACGTCACCGGCAGCCGCGCCGACGTGGTGATCTGCGATGACGTGGAGGTGCCGCGCACCGCCGACAGCGCGGGCAAGCGGGCATCCCTTCGCGAGAAGCTGTCGGAGATCGAATACCTGCTGGTGCCGGGCGGCGTGCAGCTCTACGTCGGGACGCCGCACAGCTACTACTCCATCTACGCGGGCGAACCGCGTGAGGAGGTGGGGGAGTTCCGCCCCTTCCTCGACGGCTTCGAACGGCTGGTCCTGCCGGTCTACGAGGAGGGGGCGGACGGCAAGCGCGTCTATGCCTGGCCCAAACGCTACGACGAGGCGCACGTCAACCGCATCCGCAAGGCGACCGGCCCCAACAAATTCACCAGCCAGATGCTGCTCCAGCCGGTGAACGAGGCGGACGGGCGGCTCGACCTGGAGAAGTTGGGCCGCTACGACGCGGAACTGGACTACCGGGAATCGCTGGGCAAGGCGGTGCTGACGTTGGACGGGGTGCGGCTGCTGTCCGCGTCCTGCTGGTGGGACCCGGCCTTCGCGCGGCCGGCGACGGAGGGTGGGAAGCCCGGTGATTCCAGCGTCGTCGCCGTGGTCTTCGGCGGGGATGATGGGCGCTTCTACCTGCACCGGGTGCTCTACCTGCGGGTCGATCCGAAGCAGGAGGTGAACGAGGCGGAGCAGCAGTGCCGTCAGGTCGCCCGCTTTCTGGAGGAGCACCACCTGCCGTCCGTGCATCTGGAGACCAACGGCATCGGCAAGTTCCTGCCGGGCCTGCTGCGCGACGCACTGAAGAAAGCGAATGTGGCGGCTTCGGTCATCGAGCAATCGAGCCGCACGACGAAGTCCGGCCGCATTCTGGAGGCCTTCGACGCGATCCTCGCCGGCGAACGTCTGCTCGCGCACGCCAGCGTGTGGAGCACGCCCTTCGTCCGCGAGATGCGCGAGTGGTCGCCCGACGCCGCCTACAAGGGCCGCGACGACGGTCTCGACGCCGTGGCGGGCTGCCTGCTGAGTGAACCGTATCGCTTTGACCGGGCGCCGTCGCCCGAACGCCGCCCCGACTGGCGGGCCACCGCCCCGGTGGTCGCCCCGGCGGAGTGGGATGTGTAGGGCGGGGCTTCGGCTCCGCCTTTTTCTTTTGCCTTTATCCGGAGAACCCCAATGCACGAGACCATCGATGTGGCCTGGTGGATCACGGCCGTGGAGCTGCCCGTCATGGGCGGGCTGTTCTGGCTGATCGCCCGGCTGCGCAAGGACGCGGAAACCGCGCTGGAGACCGTCCGCGCCCGCGCCGAATCCGCCCAGGCGCAGGTGCGCGAGAGCCTGGCCGCCTACAAGCTGGAGGTCGCCAAGACCTACGTCTCCTTCTCCACCTTGAAGGACGTGGAGCAGCGCCTGACCGACCATTTGCTGCGCATCGAGAACAAGCTGGAAGGCGGCTGCATCTCCTGCGCCGAGGGAGGTCGGCGATGAGGGCGCGCGCGCTCAAACCCGAACCGGACGCCGCCAACAGGACCAACGTCGCGCCCGCCGCCTTATCCGATGACGCGGTGGACACGCTGGCCCGCACCCTGTGGGGCGAGGCGCGCGTGGAGCCCGTGCGCGCGATCGAGGCGGTGGCCGCCGTGGTGATGAACCGCGTCCGCCGGGCGCGGGAACGCGGCGGCTGGTGGTGGGGCGGGGACGTGGTGTCCGTCTGCCGCAAGCCGTTCCAGTTTTCCTGCTGGAATCCGGACGACCTGCGCCGGGCGGATCTGCTGGCCGTCACGTCCGCCGATCCGGTCTTCGCCATCTGCCTGCGCACCGCGCGGCGCGCGGTGGCCGGCCTGCTGCCGGATCCGACCGAAGGGGCGACGCACTATCACCGGGCCGGAATCGATCCCTCCGTCTCCGATGTCTCGTGGGCGCGGGGGCGTTGCGCCTGCGCGGAGATCGGGGGGCTCCTATTCTACAACGACGTGGAATGAACCGCTGTCGCCGGAAAGGATCGGGGGAGGGAGGCTCAGGCGGCTTCGTTGATCATCGCCAGATAGATCTTCCAGGCGGTTTCGACCGACACGCCGCCGGCGCGCGAACCGGCGGCCAGCATCACGGCGGTCGGTTTCAGCGGGACGGGGGTGTGGCTCGGCTCGCTGAGCGTGCCGCGCGCCGCAACCGAAGAGTCGAGCGTGTGCTCGGCGGTCGGACGTTCATTCAGCGTCATGGCGAGAGCGTTCATGGTGGGTCCTCCTTTGGTCCCACTAACACAGCAAACCCGATGCCAAAGCGTGGTGACCTTTTGTTGTGCTGCCGTTTCCTTGCGGTTGCAGGGTTTCCCAGGCCGGCGCGGCGGCCGGAAGCCGGTGGATATGTGCAAAATGCCGTCCAGCGCCCGAGGACGCGTTTGCAAAATGCGAAGCATCCGGCGACGTGACCCGCCTTTCGGCTCCGATTGCTTTCGGGTAATGTCCGGACGCCATGACCGATCGGATCATCTTCCATATGTGCCGGGCCGAGGAGTGGGAGCGGGCGCTCTCCACCGGCTCCTACCCTGGTTCGTCGCAGGACGCGGCGGACGGTTTCATCCACTTCTCCACGGGGGCCCAGGTGGAGGAAAGCGCCGCCAAGCACCGCGCCGGGCAGGACGGGCTCGTCCTGCTCACCGTGGACGGTGACGCGCTGGGTGAGGCCCTGTGGTGGGAACCGTCGCGCGGCGGCCAGCTGTTCCCGCACCTCTACGGCGCGCTACCGGTCGCCGCCGTCCTGCGCGCCGACCCGCTGCCGCTGGGGCCGGACGGCCGCCACATCTTCCCGCCCGATTTCAAGGCCCCGAATTTTAAGGACATCGCCCCGTGATCGACCTGTTTCCCGTCGTCGGCCCGATCCTGCGCAGCCTCGATCCGGAGACCGCGCACGGCCTGACCGTCAAGGCTCTCCTCATGATGGAGAAGGCCCCCGCGCTGATGCCGGGTGGTGGGAAGGACGATCCCATTCTGCGAAGCCGGGTGTTCGGGCTGGACTTCGCCAATCCGGTCGGGCTCGCTGCCGGCTTCGACAAGAACGCCGAGGTGATCGATCCCATGCTGCGCCTGGGCTTCGGTTTCGTGGAGGCGGGCAGCGTCACGCCGCGCCCGCAGTCCGGTAACCCCAAGCCGCGTCTGTTCCGCGTGCCGGAGCAGGGTGCCGTCATCAACCGCATGGGCTTCAACAACGAGGGGCTTGATGTCTTCGCCCAGCGGTTGGAATGCCGGCTGGCGAGTGGCCGCAAGGCGCCGGGCATCGTCGGCGCCAACCTCGGCAAGAACAAGGACACGGCCGAAGCCGCCGACGACTATGTTCTGGGCGTGAAGCGGGTTGCCGCTCTGGCCGACTATCTGGTGGTCAACGTCTCCTCGCCCAACACGCCCGGCCTGCGCACCTTGCAGGGGCGCGACCCGTTGCGCACGCTGCTCGGCCGCGTGCTGGACGCGCGGGCGGACTGCAAGCTGTCGAAGACTCCCCCCGTCCTGCTGAAGATCGCCCCCGACCTGACGGACGAGGACAAGGCGGACATCGCCGCAGTTGCGCTGGAGTCGGGCATCGACGGGCTGATCGTCTCCAACACCACCATCGCCCGCCCGGCCGAAATTCCGGAGCCGCTGCGGTCGGAGGCCGGCGGCCTGTCGGGCAAGCCGCTGTTCGCGCCCTCCACCGCCGTGCTGGGGGAGATGTACCGGCTGACCGGCGGCAAGCTGCCCCTGGTCGGGGCCGGCGGTATCGCGTCCGGCGCCGACGCCTACGCCAAGATCCGCGCGGGCGCCTCGCTGGTGCAGCTCTATTCCGCGCTGGTCTATCACGGGGCGGGGCTGGTGGGGACGATCAAGACGGACATGGCCGCGCTGCTGCGCCGCGACGGGTTCGCATCGCTGGCCGATGCGGTGGGCGCGGACCACCGGTAAGGCGCGGGCGCATGACGATCCTGACCCACCTCGTCTACGCGCTGGCCTACATCGTCACGGGCGTTTCCATCGGGGCGACGCTGCCCTACATGCGGCCGGAGTCGGACGCGCTGACCGGGTGGCTGGTCGGCGCCGTCATCGTGCTGACCGGCGGCCTGATCCACGAGGCGGTGACCCGGCTGGAGCGCGAGCGCACCGCCGCCCGCCGCGTGGAGTCCCTGGAGGAAACCGTCGAGTCCCTGACCCAGGAGGTGGCCCGCCACCGCGCGATCATTGAGGAGACGCGGGGTGCCGGCGGCGGGCTCGCCAACTACGACACGGTGGTGCAGGAGGTGAAGCTCCTGCAATCCTTGGTCAGCCGCCTGACCGAAAAACGCCGCCCGTCCGCCGAACCGCCGCGCCCGCCAGCCGCCGCTCCGCGCAAGACGGTGGAAAGCGGCGCGCCCGTCGTCGCCCCGCAGGCGCCGCAAGCGGCGGCGACCACAAGCGCAGTGCCGCGCCCGATGGACGACGCGCTGGTGCTGGAGGCGGTGCGCGACGCGTTGCGGGCTGACCGCATCGACATCTATCTCCAGCCCATCGTCAGCCTGCCGCAGCGCAAGCACCGTTTCTACGAGGTGTTCTCGCGCGTGCGGGCCGGCGACGGCGCGCTGATCATGCCCGACCGCTATCTGGACATTGCCGAACGCGAGGGGCTGATCGCCACCATCGACAATTTGCTGCTGGTCCGCTGCATCCAGCTGATCCGCGAGACGGAGCGGCGCCAGCACGCCATTGGATTCGTCTGCAACATCTCGGCGGCGACGCTGAGCGACGCCGATTTCATGAAGCAGTTCCTCCAGCTGATGGCGCAGAACCAGGCGCTGGTGCCCAAGCTGGTGTTCGAGCTGAGCCAGCACGACCTGCGGGCGGGCGGGGCGGTGACCATGGGCATCCTGTCGCAGCTGGCGCGGCTGGGCTTCCGCTTCTCCATGGATCAGGTGGCCGATCTGGACATCGACGTGGACGCGCTGCTGCGCCACGAGTTCCGTTATCTGAAGCTGGACCGCGGGCTGGTGCTCGACCCCGACATGGCGCCGCGCATTAACGACCTGCGCCGCAAGATCGAGGGCGCACCTATCGACATCGTCGTGGAGAAGATCGAGACCGAGAGCCAGCTGATCGAGATCCTCGATACCGGCTTCGACTTCGGCCAAGGCTACCTGTTCGGGGAGCCGCGCCTGTCGCGCAAGCCCATTTGATGGTGCGAAACCGGGCCCGCCGCCCTTGACAGGGACGGCATTCCCATTAGAAGTTTCGCCTTCCGGCATTGGTCCGGTGCAACGCAACACAGTTTCATGGTGACTTCGGTGACGTCCAACATCGCCATCACGTTGCCCGACGGCAGCGTGCGGGAGTTCGACCGGCCGGTGACGGGGCTTGAGATCGCTTCGTCCATCGGGCCGCGCCTTGCCAAGGATGCGCTTGCCGTCAAGATTGACGGCGAGGTGAAGGACCTCACCACCACCGTCACCACCAACGCCAAGATCGAGATCGTCACGCGCAATCACCCCGATGCGCTCGACGTGATCCGCCACGACGCCGCCCACGTGCTGGCCGACGCCGTTCAGAAGCTGTACCCCGGCACGCAGGTCACCATCGGCCCGTCGATCGCCAACGGCTTCTATTACGACTTCGCCCGCGATGAGCCGTTCACGCCCGACGATCTGGAGAAGATCGAGGCGAAGATGCGCGAGATCGTGGCGAAGGACGTGCCCATCGTCCGCGAGGTGTGGAACCGCGACGACGCGGTGACCTACTTCAAGGACCTCGGCGAGCATTACAAGGCCGAGCTGATCGAGGCCATCCCGCAGGGCGAGGCGGTCAGCGTCTACCGGCAGGACGACTGGCTCGACCTGTGCCGCGGCCCGCACGCGCCGACCACCGGCAAGGTCGGGCAGGGCTTCAAGCTGATGAAGGTGGCCGGCGCCTACTGGCGCGGCGACAGCCGCAACCCCATGCTCCAGCGCATCTACGGCACCGCCTGGCGCGACGAGAAGGAGTTGAAGGCCTACCTGCACCAGCTGGAAGAGGCCGAGAAGCGCGACCATCGCCGCCTGGGCAAGGAGCTGGACCTCTTCCACATCCAGGAAGAGGCGGTCGGGTCGGTGTTCTGGCACCCCAAGGGCTGGACGCTGTTCCGCACGCTGGAAAACTACATCCGCACCAAGCTCCAGGCCGCCGACTATGTCGAGGTGAAGACGCCGCAGCTGATCGACAGCTCGCTGTTCAAGGCGTCGGGCCACTGGGACATGTACGGCGACAACATGTTCAAGGTCGAGGCGGACGGCGGCGAGAAGCAGCTGGGCGTCAAGCCGATGAACTGCCCCGGCCACGTGCAGATCTTCAAGCACGGCCTGCGCTCCTACCGCGACCTGCCGATCCGCATGGCGGAGTTCGGCGCCTGCCACCGCAACGAGCCGTCGGGCGCCCTGCACGGCATCCTGCGCGTCCGCGCCTTCACCCAGGACGACGCCCATATCTTCTGCACGGAAGATCAGGTGCCGACCGAGGCGGCGGAGTATTTCAAGCTCCAACTCGGCGTCTACAAGGATCTGGGCTTCGACCAGATCAACGTGAAGCTGGCGCTGCGCCCCGACGTGCGCGCGGGCACCGACGACGTGTGGGACCGCGCCGAGAACGGCCTGCGCCAGGCGCTCCGCTCCGCCGGCCTGGAGTTCGAGGAACTGCCGGGCGAGGGCGCCTTCTACGGTCCGAAGGTGGAATTCCACCTGACCGACGCCATCGGCCGGACCTGGCAGTGCGGCACGCTGCAGCTCGATTTCGTGTTGCCGGAACGGCTCGACGCCACCTACATCGGCGAGGACGGGTCCAAGCACCGTCCGGTGATGCTGCACCGGGCCATCCTCGGCTCGCTGGAGCGTTTCGTCGGCATGCTGATCGAGCATTACGCCGGCAAGTTCCCGATGTGGCTGGCCCCGGTCCAGGCGGTGGTGTGCACCATCACCAACGAGGCCGACGGCTACGCGGCGGAAGTCGCCAGCCTGCTGAAGCGCAAGGGGATCCGCGCCGAACTCGACGTCCGCAACGAGAAGATCAATTTGAAGGTGCGCGAGCACAGCCTTCAGAAGGTCCCCGTGCTGGTCGTGGTGGGCAAGCGCGAGGCGGAGGAGCGGACGGTCGCGCTCCGCATCCTCGGTGGTAAGGATCAGGAAGTTCTTGCCCTTGACGCCGCGCTCAATAAACTATCTGACGAGGCGAGGTCCCCTGCGGGCCCCGCCGTCTTCGATTCGCCGTTTTAACCGACCGCACCGTCGGGCGGACCCTTCCTCAGGGAGGCCGCGCCCCGGTGGGTTTCTAGTCATGGAGAAGCGTCCATAGCCAGGATTCCGTCCGAAGCCGCTCCGACCCGCGATGGACCGCGGGTGAATCGGGAGATCACGGCACGCTCCGTCCGTCTCGTCGGCGCCGATGGCGAGATGGTGGGCGTCGTTTCGTTGCGCGATGCGCTGCTTGCCGCCGAAGATGCGGGTCTCGACCTCGTCGAGATCGCCCCGCAGGCGGAACCGCCTGTCTGCAAGATCCTCGACTACGGCAAGTACAAGTTCGAGGCGCAGAAGAAGGCCAACGAAGCGCGCAAGAAGCAGAAGATCATCGAGGTCAAGGAGATCAAGCTCCGGCCGAACATCGATGACAACGACTACGACGTGAAGATGCGCGCGGCCCGCCGCTTCCTTGAGGACGGCGACAAGGTCAAGGTGACCATGCGCTTCCGCGGGCGCGAGATGGCGCACCAGGATCTCGGCATGAACGTGCTGGTCCGCGTGCGCGACGAGCTGGATGAACTGGCGAAGGTCGAGCAGATGCCCAAGCTCGAAGGCCGCCAGATGGTGATGGTCCTGGCCCCGAGGTGAGTCTCGGGGTCATGCGACCGCCTCTTCAAAAAGGCCCGCCGTAACCGGCGGGCTTTTTTGTTGGCTGATGACGTTCGTTGTGCTGGCGGCGTCCGTCGGTCTGGCCGTCTGGTGGGTTCCCGGCGGCTTTCGCGTGACGCCGCCCCGCCTTATTGCGGCAAATCGTTGAGGTGGACGACGCGGCATTGGGTCTTGGCGAACTTGGCGCAGCCTTCCAGGACGGCGGCCCGCGCCTCCTCCTCCGTGCGGCGGCCGGTGCGCCAACTGTAGGCACCGTCGCCGGACACCGCGAAGGCCTTGTTGGGCGCCGCCGCCAGATAGTCCTGGAAGGCCGCGCGGGCGCGCTCGGACAGGCCGGGCGGAGGCTCGACCTTCGGCAGCGCGATCAGGGTCTTGCGCGGGGTCAGCCCCTGCTCGGCCAAGAACTGGTCCACATAGGGCGTCCAGTGGGGAATGCCCGCCCCGGAGAACAGGTTGTGCCCGTCCTCGCCGAAGGCCGGGGCGGCGACGAAGCGGGCCTTGCCGCCGGCCTGGGTGAAGGCCGTCACGAACTCCTTCGCCAGGGGCGGCGCGAAGTAATGGTCGTTCTCCGTGTAGACCCACAGCGTGGGCAGGCGGGAGGTCTTGCCGAAGCGCCCGAAGGCGCCGATCAGGGCGGAGGGCGTGCACACCTCGTTTTCCGCCAGGGAGCCGCGACCGCCCGCGAAGCTGATCGCCGCGACCAAGCCGGGTGGCGGGTCGGCGGTCAGCGCCACAGTGGCGAAGCCCCCGGCCGACTGGCCGACGCTGATGATCCGCTTGGGATCGGTGTAGGGCCGGCTTGCCATGTAGCGGATGGCTTGGCGGATGTCCTCGGCGCTGCGCTCGCCGGACTGGACGTAATCCGGGCTCTTACAGGGGCCGCTGCTCTCCGCGTACTCGCCCTCCGACCCGCCGTAGCCGCGCCGCATGACGATCAGCACCGCCCAGCCGCGCCGGGCGAATTCGCGGGCCTGCGGCACGTAGGTCAGGGGCGTCATGGTCTCGCGCCGGGCGGCGTCGCGCGGAGCGCCGTGGTTGATGATGGCGATGGGGAAGGGGCCGGGACCGTCCGGCCGAACCACCAGCCCTTCCAGCGTCACCGCCCGGCCGCCGAACAGGCCGGCGAAGGTGGCCGGCACGCGCACGGCCTCCTGCATCAGCCCGTCGGCCCACGCGACGGAAGGTAACGCGACGGCCAGAACCAAGAACAGTCCCGCCAGAAAACGCGCAAGCATGCCGGCCTCACTCGAAAGACAATGTGCCTAAGTGGTAGGCGCGCAACCGGCGCGGGGCAAAGGGCAAAACGGCCGTCATGAAATTAGGTGGTATAGGATTGTGCACGGACGGCGGCGGGCCGACCTGTGGCGCGTCTCGCGCTCAACGAACGGCCTATGCCCCGACCTTCCTCCCTCCGCCGCATCGCTCTTTCGCTGACCCTTGGCCTGTCGCTGCTGGCCGCCGCTCCCGCCCAGGCGGTGGAGCTGTTCGGCGAGCAGTTCCGCACCGTGGACGACGTGCTGGCCCACAACCGGGGGCAGGGGGTGCGCTTCCTCGACCGGAAGGGGCGCTTCATCGGCTCGGCCGGGGAGGCCTACGGCGACACGCTGCCGCTGGAGAAGCTGCCCAAGCATCTGATCCAGGGGCTGATCGCCAAGGAGGACCGGCGTTTTCTGGAGCATGACGGCATCGACTACCAGGGGTTGGCCCGCGCGCTGGCCGTGGCGGTGACCTCCGGACGCTTCAGCCAGGGCGGCAGCACGCTGACCCAGCAGACGATGAAGATCATCTTCCTCAACGACTACGACCGCTGGTCGCGCAAAGCGTACGAGCTGTACAGCGCGAACGACTTCGAAGAGAAGATCGGCAAGAAGAACGTCCTCTATCTCTACCTGAACCGCGCCTATTTCGGGTCCGGCGCCTATGGCGTGGATGCGGCGGCGCGCGTCTATTTCGGCAAGCCGGCGACGCAGCTGTCGTTGAAGGAATCGGCGATGCTGATCGGGCTTCTGCCGGCGCCGTCGCGCCTCAACCCCTTCGCCGACATCGAGAAGGCGGAGGCGAAGGCGGCCATCGTGCTGGACGGCATGGCCGATGCCGGCTTCATCACCAGACGCACCGCGGAGCTGACCAAGCGCCAACGCCCTATGCTGGCCGTGGCGAACAAGGCGGCGGCGCAGGCGACCGGCCATTTCCGGGGAACCGCCAAGGCCCGTTTCGACCGCTTCGCCGGTGATCGCTACGCCGACGCGACGCGCCCCGGCCCGACCTTCACCGCGCGCACCACGCTCGACCGTGATCTCCAGGCCGCCGCCGTCCGCAGCGTGGACAGTGTGCTGAAGCGGCGGGAGAAAGCCACCGGAGACGCGGAGGTCGCGCTGGTCGCGCTGGACGGCGACGGCGAGATCCTGGCGATGGTCGGCGGGCGCGACTTCGCGGCCCGGCGCGACCACTTCAACCGCGCGATCCAGGCAGAACGGCAGCCGGGCTCGGCCTTCAAGCTGTTCGTCTTCCTGGCGGCGCTGGAACGGGGCATGACGCCCGGCTCGGTCGTGGACGGTTCGCGCATGGAGTTCGCCGACGGCCGGGCCATCCGCAACTTCGACGGCAAGTATCCGGACAAGCTGACGCTGGCCGAGGCCTTCGCCCACTCCACCAACACCGTCTCGGCTCGGCTGACTCAGGGCCATGCGAGCGAGGTCGTCGCCGTCGCTAAGCGGCTGGGCATCGAATCGCCCTTGGAACCCGACCTCGGCCTCGCGCTGGGGGTGAGCGAGACGACGCTGCTGGAGCTGACGCAGGCCTACGCGGCGGTCGCCAACGGCGGGCTGAAGGTGAACGCGCATCTGTTCCAGCGCATCGCCGACCCGCGTGGCCGCGAGATCTACAGCTATGGCCGCCGTGCGCCGGAGCGGGTGATCGACCCGCAGCACGCGGCGGCCATGAAAACCCTGCTGGCCGGCGTGATGAAGGAGGGCACCGGCAAGCTCGCGCGCGTGCCCGGTGCGGCGGGCGGCAAGACCGGAACCACCAACGACTATCGCGACGCTTGGTTCGTCGGCTTCGCGAACGGGATGACGGTGGGCGTGTGGGTCGGCAACGACGACAACAAGCCCATGAAGGGTGTCAGCGGCGGCAACGTGCCGGCGGAGATCTGGCGCGCCTTCATGACCCAGGCGGCGAAGGCGAAGCGGTGACGGAAACTCAGCGCTTCGCCGCGCCCAGCAGCGCGGCGCCGACGTAGCCCAGCGCGCGGCCCCGGCGGCCCACCTTGTACCAGCTGCCGGACACGCCCATGACCGTGACGGTCTCGCCATCCTCCAGCACGTCGCGTACCTTGGCGTCGCAGGCCGGGGCGACGCGCAGGTTGGCGTCGGCCAGCACCCGCGCGGTCGTGCCGACGGCGATGGAGGGGCGCCGGTTCTCCGGAATATCGTCGGGCAGCGCGCAGCCGCGATCCTCCTTCGAGGCCTTGGCGTAGGAGCCTTTGGCCGGCGCCGTGTCCGTCAGCAGCTTGGCCGACACGTAGCCCAGCACCGTGCCGCCGCGCGCCACGCGCACCCAGCCATCGGGCGCTTCGCCGACGACGTCCAATTTCTCGCCGTAGCTCAGCGCGTCCACCGCGCGGGCGGAGCGGGTGGGGCCGGTGCGGACATACACATCGTCCTTGACCCAGACCGTGCGTTGGCCGGCTTTCGGTTTTCCGGTCTGCGGTTCTTCGGCCTGGAACTTTTCCGGTTCCGGCGCGGGCTTTACGGCGGCGGGCGGCGGCTCAGCCTCCCGTTCCGGTTTGCGCGGGGGCAGCGGTGCTGTGATGGCCGCCACGTCGGCGGGCGCCACTTCGGCGGGCGGGGGCGCGGCCGGTTCCGGCTTGGTTGGTGGGATCACCGTCGCGGGCGCCGGCGGCGGGGCCGAAGGGGGCGGTGGTGCCTCCACAATGACCGGGATGGGCTTCGGCGGGGCCGGCGGCTGGCCCGGCACCGTCACGGGCGACAGCGGCACGGGCACGACCGGGGCGGGCCGCAGCGCGTCCCTCGCCTGCGGCGCGTTCTTGGCCGGTCCACCAACCGGGGCCAGCTTGGGCAGCACGGCGTTTGGCGCGGCGCGCGGGGTGAAATGCTCCGGCTCCTTGCCCGGCTGGGCCAGAGCCTCCGGCATCAGCGGCAGCAGCAGCGCCAGACCGGTGAGGAGCCTCCACGGCAGCTTGTGACGCCGCATCGGGTGCCTCAATCCAGTGTGATGCGCGCGATCAGCGTCGGCAGCGTCTGGCAGCGGAACAGCCCATCCATGGTCTGGTGCTCGGTCAACCGCAGGGTCAGCACGCAGCCGTAGGAGTTCACCGTCAATTCGGTCTGGGCCAGCGTGCCGACGGCGACGGACGGCTTGGCGATGCTGTAGCCGGGGGCGCCCATGCGGCCGGCGACGGCGCCGTTGACCGCGTTGAAGGACTCGATCTCCAGCGTCAGCGGGCCGAGGTTGTGCAGCACCGTTTCGGAATTGCCGTCCTCCTTCGTGGCGAACAGCAGCACGGGCAGCGCCTTCTTGCGGGCCAGCCAGTCCTTCAGCGCGAGGTTGGCGACGACCGGGTCGCGGCTCTGCAACGCCGCCTCCATGGCGATCTGGCGCAGCGCGGGGTCGTTGCCGCCCAGCGCCGCCTCGTAGGCCGCCAGCCGCGCCGTGCGGTCGCTGCCCAGCAGCTTGCCGCGCAGGTCGGTCACCTGGGCGACGCGGGCTTCGACCAGACGGCGTTCCCGGTCGGCGCGCTCGGCCTCGGCCTTGGCGGTCGCCGCCTGCTGGGCCATCAGCTCTTCCTCGCGCTGGCGGCGGGCCTGTTCCTCGGCGATGCGCTGCCTGGCGTCGCGGTCGATCTGCTCGCGCAGCTTCTTGGCTTCTTCCGAGCCCGCCACGACGGTGCGGCCGGGCAGTTCGCCGGCCGGCTTGCCGACGCCCTCCATCACCTCGGGGTTCTGCAGCTCGATCCGCAGCGTCCAGCCGGTGCCGGCGCGGGTGGCGAGCGCGGTCGCGGTCAGCGTCTTTTCCAGGCTGGTGTCGGCGGCCGGGCGGATGAAGGTGACCGGCCCTTCGCGGCTTTCCACGGTGAAGGTCGGCTTGGCCAGTTTCAGGCGCGCGCTGATCCGCGCGGCGGCCCGTGAATCGGGATCCTTTGGGGCGGGCTTGCCTTCGGGGACAGGGGCCGGCATCGGCTCGACCGTTACGTCCTGCACGGTCCACAGTGGCGGAACGAGGCGGGCGACCTCGGCACGGATCTGGTCGGCCGGGAGCTGGCTGGCCGGAGCTTCGGCCGCGCGCGTGGCGCCGGCCGCCGCCAATCCGGCCGTCAGCACCACCGCGAATCGCCAAAGACTGCGCCTGCCGGCCGGCCGCACCATACACTCGCTCTCCACCGGAAATCCCCAGATGAGTCCGTGCCCAGATGAGCATCTTTGGGGGCACTGGTATAGCGAACGACCCCAGATGTGAAGCGGGTTTTGCTGGGCGGGCGGTGGGATTTTCCGGGCCGGCCGGCTGCGCGTCCGGGGTTTTGGCGCCGCGCGCCGCGACCCCCGGTCGAAATTGGCTTGGAGCGCACACGCCGCTTGCAATATCTTCATACAAATGGATGTATGTACGCCGCAAAGGCGAATGGTTTTCTGCAACGGCTGAGGATCAGGCGGCACATGGCGCGTGAAGGCAGAAACAAGGAAGGGCCAGTCCTGGTCTGCCGCAACGTGAAGGTGAGCGGCCGGCGCACCAGCCTGCGCATGGAGCCTTACATCTGGGACTCGCTGAAGGAAATCTGCGAGCGTGAGGAACTGAGCCTCAATCAGATCTGCACGGAGATCGACCAGCGGCGTGGCGAGGCCAACCTGACGGCCTCCATCCGTGTCTTCATCGTCAGCTATTTTCGCAACGCCATCGGCAGCCAGGGCTTTTCCGAGGACGGGCCGTCGCCCATCCTGCGCAAGGCGATGGACGACGCGATCCCCCTCTTCGACGACGAAGACCAAGCCTCCTGAGATCCCGTCGTCCTGGGATCACCAGCGCAGGCTGGGCAGCGCGTAGGTCGGGCGGTGGCCGTTGGCCTCGGCCGCCGCGGCCAGCCTGACCGGATCGACCGCCTCGCCCCAGGCGCCGCCCAGCTCCTCCTTGTGAATGCCGCAGGTGACCAGCGCCACGTCGATGCCGGCGGCGTTGGCCCCCGCCACATCGGTGCGCAGGCTGTCGCCCACCGCCAGGATGCGGCGCTTGTCGGTGATGCCCATCAGCGTCAGGCAGCGGTCGTAGACGGGGGCGTGCGGTTTGCCGTGCCACGCCACGTCGCCGCCCATCGCCTCGTAACGCTGGGCCAGCGTGCCGGCGCAGATGACCATCTGCGGACCGACCATCACGATCAGGTCGGGGTTGGCGCAGATCATCGGCAGGCGGCGGCGAGCGCAGGCCTCCAGCGCCGGTTCGTAGTCCGCCAGACTCTCGCTGAAATCCACGATGCCGGTGTTCATCACAAAGTCGGCCTCGTCCGGCGACGGCACGGGCGTGTAGTCGAGCCCCTGATAGACGTCCACGTCGCGGTCCGGGCCGATGTGGTAGAGCCGCCGGCCGAGCGCCGCGTGCCACGCGTCGTCGCGCTGGCGCAGAGCCTCGTAGGTCGCCTCGCCCGAGGTCATGACGTGGTGGTAGCGGTCGCGCCCGAGGCCCATGCCCTCCAGCTTGGCGATCACGCCGCCGGTGCGGCGCGGCGCGTTGGACAGCAGGCAGATGACCTTGTCGGCCGCCTTCAGCCGTTCCAGGCAATCCGCCACGCCGGGATAGGGCTGTTCGCCGTCGTGGATGACACCCCACAGGTCGAGAATGACCCCGTCATAGCGGTCGATCACGGAGGCGATGCCGGGAAGCTGGGCGATGTCGGTCATGATGTCCGGAAGTCTTGAGGCTTAGCGGGCGTTTTGGCGGGGGGCGGGCTCGGCCAGCAGCTCGGCGTAAACGGCGAGCGTGTCGGCGCACATGCGCTGCTTGGTGTAGCGGTCGGCGACGAAGGCCTGGGCGCGGGCGCCGATGGCCTCGCGCTGCTCCTGCGTCAGGGACAGCGCCTCGTCCAGCGCCTTGGCCAGCGCGTCGGCATCGTCCGGGGGCACCACCCAGGCGGTCTCGCCGGGGATGACGGTTTCCTGATAGGCGCCGATGGAGGTGATGATCACCGGCTTGCCCATGGCCTGCGCCTCGACGATCACGCGGCCGAAGGCTTCCGGCTCGCGCGAGGCGGAGACGACCACCGTGGACAGCAGGTAGGCGGCAGCCATGTCGCTGCAATGGTCGGTCATGAGCACCGCACCGGCGAGGCCGGCGCGCTTGGCACGCTCCTCCAGCTCCTGCCGGTAGCCGGTGCGGCCCTGGTCGGAGCCCACCAGCAGGGCGCAGACGTCCTTGCGGCCCAGCTTCTCCAGCGCCTCGATCAGCACGGTCTGGCCCTTCCAGCGGGTCAGGCGGCCGGGCAGCAGGATGATAGGCTTGTCGTCGGGAAGGCGCCATTGCCGCGCCAGCTGGATCATGCGGGCCGAGCTGACCCGGTCCGGCGAGAAGACGAACGGGTCGATGCCACGGTGGATGGTGCGGATGCGCGCCGGATCGACGTCGTAGCTGTCCAGGATGTGGCGGCGGATGAAGTCGGAAATGGCGATGATCCGCTCGCCCCGCGCCATGACCGAATTGTACCAGCGCTTCAGCCCGCTGTTGAAATTGTAGGGGGCGTGGAAGGTGGTCATGTAGCGGGCGCCGGTGCGCTGGCAGGCCATCCAGGCGCTCCAGGCCGGCGCGCGGGAGCGGGCGTGCACGATGTCCACGCCCTCCTCCTTGATGATCGTCTCCAGCCGCTTGGCGTTCTTGCGGATCACCAGCGGGTTCTTGGAAGCCAGCGGCAGGGTGATGTGGCGGATGCCGGCGCGGTCCAGCTCGCGCACCATCTGCCCCCCCTGCGACGCCACCAGCGGCACGCCCCCGGCGTCGGCCAGGGCCAGTGCCATGTCGATGCAGCCGCGCTCCGCCCCGCCGGTGACCAGGGTCGGCACCACCTGCAGCACCACCGGCGGCTTGGGCCGCCCGGCAAAGCTTGGAGCCGGGCCATGGCCAGGGGCCGGGTTGCGCGTGGCATCGTCAGTGTTAAGGTGGGCGTCCAATTCCATATCCGTGCACTTCATCCTACCGTCCAGGCCACGAGGTAACCAACCATGACCGGACCCGCTGCCACCCCCACCTCTCCCGAGGGCGGCGCGCACCATAGCCTAGCGCGCGGCGCCGCGACCATAGCCTATCGCCACACCCCCGGCAGCGATCCGGAGGGCCGCGCCCCCGGCGTGATGTTCCTGGGCGGCTTCATGTCCGACATGACCGGCACCAAGGCGACCTCGCTGGAAGCCTGGGCGGTGCGCGAGGGGCTGGAGTTCACCCGATTCGACTATCAGGGCCACGGGGCCAGCAGCGGTCGGTTCGACGAGGGCACCATCGGCCTGTGGGCCGACGACGCGCTGGCCGTGCTGGACAAGGTGACCAGCGGGCCGCAGATCCTCGTAGGATCCTCCATGGGCGGCTGGATGATGCTGCTGACCGCGCTGCGCCGGCCGGAGCGGGTGGCCGGGCTGGTCGGCATCGCTCCGGCCCCGGACTTCACCGAAGACCTGATGTGGGACCTCTTCGACGAGTCCGTCCGCCACGAGATCACCGAGACCGGCCGCTGGCTGCGCCCGTCGGAATACGGGCCGGAGCCGCAGCCGATCACCCGCGCCCTGATCGAGGACGGCCGCAACCACCTGCTGCTGCGCGGACCCATCGCCTTCGACAAGCCGGTGCGCCTGCTGCACGGCATGAAGGACCCCGACGTGCCCTGGCAGGTCAGCCTGAAGCTGGCGGAGGCGCTGACCACCGACGACGTGCGCATCACGCTGATCAAGGACGGCGACCACCGCCTGTCCCGCGACCAGGACATCGACCTGCTGTGCCGCACGGTGGGCGATCTGGTGCGCGAAGTGGGTTAAAGCGGATTTCGATCCGCTTTGGACCGCGACGGCGGTCCCGGACGCCCATGCGTCCGAAGCCCGGCCGGCAAGTGAGGCCATATGACGCTAAAGCGAATGCAAATTCGCTTTAGCGGCGCCGCCTTCCCAGCATCCCCAGCACGACCAGCAGCAGCCCCAGCCCGCCCAGCACCAGCACGGCGGGCTGGAGCAGCACGGCGACGATTCCCGGATCCCACAGCTCCGGCCAGATGTACCGCTCCGTCACCGCGCGGGAGAGGTCGAGCGTGTAGGGCGACAGACGGAACCACAGTTCCCCCAGCGCCGACAGGCGAAAGCCCGAAGCCGGCGCGTGCGTCGCGTCCCAGGCCAGCGCGCCCAGCGCGGCGAGCAGGAAAACCGCGCCCAACAGCCGAAGCACCGCCATGTCAGCCCCCGAAATGCCTTTCGTATAAAATCGACATATAGGGTTTTTATGGGGCTTGCGCAGCGGCTTCGAGATGGCTATAACGCCGTCCTCCGCGGAGGGGTGGCCGAGTGGTCGAAGGCGCACGCCTGGAAAGTGTGTATACCCCAAAAGGGTATCGAGGGTTCGAATCCCTCTCCCTCCGCCATCTTCCCTTTCAGTAGGGAAGGATGTATTTGCCGCTTTCCTCTTAAAGCGGCAATAAGCATTTATGCGTGAGAGTGTCTTGCGCTTAAGAATGGCGATTTTGGGCGGTTGTGAGCGCGCTGAATGGTCATTGGAAAGCTGATGGATGCGGCGAGGGCCGGAGCCCTCGCCTTGGAGTGTCACTCAGCGGGAACCGTGTCCTTTTTGACCGCGGCTAATTCCTGCTGAAGGTGCAACACCACATCCGTTAATCGCTGTTTCTCGGCCATAAGCTTAAGCAACTCGAACTGGAGGTTGCCAAGCGCTTGGGCGAGAAGTGGGGAGAGATTGTCCTCCGGCATTAGACGTTAACCCAGCCGACCAATCCGTCAGCGCGGGCAACAAACCGCTTCAGCGAGCCGCCGATCGGGAACAGCACGTCCGTCTCGGTTACGGCGAAGATGTTCATTCCAGTCTTGGACGACTGCATGACGGTTTGCCCGTCCGCGAAGATGAAGCGATGAGCGCCGGTGGTCGTGTCGGAGCGGATGACGCCGCCGGGGCCGCCCGAGAACTTGATGCCGCCGGCGCCGCCGATCATGTTGATGTTGATGGCGCCGTTGATGGCGTGGTCAATCTGGATGCCATACTTGAAGCCCACCGCGTCAGCGGAGGTATTGTTTGTCTGACGTCCGACGACAATGCCGGCGTCCATGAAGGTGCCACTTCCCTTGCTGTTCAGAACGTCGATGACCTGAAGGCCGACCTTGCGCGTCACGTTTTGGCGGGCGTCAGTGTTCATCTCGGCGGCGACGATTTCCGCAGACGCGTGAGCACCCGCTAGAACCGCCGCCACGGCGTTCATACCGAAGGCGCTGCCCGAAGAGTTCTGGAGCACCGTGGCCTCGCCCATCACGCCGACCTGCATTGAGCCGGCAGCGGCGTTTACCACGTCCTGCTTGCCCTTGATCACCTCGCGGTGGGACCTGGACGGGCACTGGATGCCAGCAACCCCAGGGGCCGGCTGAACACCAATGCGAGAGTAGACCAGGAACGGGAAGCTGAAGCGATCCTCGTTTGGATTGTCAGTCGTTGTATCGTCATAGACTTGGATCCGCAATGCGCTGGGATAATTGGAAATGGGGCCGGTCGGCTGATAGGTGATGGCGACCGGCGGAGTGAGGTTTGTGGTCATTTTCTTCCCTTTCCTATGGTAGAGCCGTCGTTTGGCAAGACGCATTGATTTGAATGGCAACGCGGAACTCCCGCCGTCGAGGGTGCCGACGGGTGTGCCGTTGTGTCGTGTCGTCAATGCAGGATGCGAAGCGCGACCATTCGCAGTCACCCCCTCCGCCAGCTTTGAGCGGATGGGGTGTTGCGTCGGTTGTCTTCGCGAGGCGGGTGGAGCGTCAGCGGAACAGCGTTTTTGCCTGCGCTGTCGTGGAGGTGAGTCTTGCTTGGGTTGATGGGGGCCCAAAGCGACAAAACCCGCCGAGCAAATGCCGGGCGGGTTTCGTTTTGGATATAGCGGCTTCAGTGCGGACACACTTCTGGCGCTTCCGCCTCCTTATTTGCCTGAACTGGTGGTGCCTGTCAAGCCGTATTTTTTGTGGGCAAAGCGGGGGGCTCTCAAAGGTTCTTCGCCAAGGCCTGTCCACCGGTGTCGGGCTGGTACCCGAATCGGTCTGCGGTATGGCCTTCCTTGCTGGAGCGCGGGCGGGGGATCCGGCGCGCCTCTTAACGTGAACTCCCGGTGCCGGTTCCTAGGATTTCGTGGTGATGGGCCATCCGGTCCAGCAGGGCCGTTTGAAAGTTATGGTTGGCGAGACGTATGCATAAATCCGGGTAATCAAGTGGAAGCGCCGTTGGTCGTGGGATTGGCAAATGGCAGGTAACCGGGCCGATCCGGGCTGATGAAGCTCCTCCGCCCGACTCAGGTCACTGCCTCCAACTCGTTCATCGGATCGGCGGCGCCTTTACAGGACGGTCGCGCCGCTCCTGATGCAGACTCGGGCGACCTTGATGGCGGGATGGCACAATCGGCCTCAAGCCTCAGTGGCGAAACGTGTCATTCATGAATAGTCGTTATACGCGATTCCGATTGAAACCGTTTTCATGAGAATGGTCCAAGGTGCTCTGATTGGTTGCAGAAAATTTGTGCGCATACAGGAAAATAATCCGTCTTCAATGCGGCATTTCCACCTCACCCTGACTTTTCGTCGCATGTCGGTGGAGAAAGATAAAATGCTATATTTCCCGTAAATCAACCGCACCGTTCCGGGCTGCCGGCCGCTTCGGCGGCTTTCCTTGACCTCGTTCCTGAGGAGGTGCGGATCATCCTTGTGATTGGGCCAAGGACGCCATGCGCTTCTGTGACATCCGTGTGAGCCTGCGGGTTCATCTGCCGACCGTGTTGGCCATGCTTGGGCTGGTGCTGGTTCTTCTGATGGTGTTGTCCACCATTCACGGCCGCATGATGGAGGACCGGCGCACCAAGCTGCGCAACCTCGTGGAGGTCTCCACCGGCATCGCCGCCAATTTCGAGGCGCAGGAGCGCGCGGGCAAGATGACCCGCGATCAGGCCCAGCAGCTTGCCAGGGACACCATCGCCGCACTGCGCTACGAGGGTGACGAGTATTTCTGGATCAACACCGCCACCGACGCCACGCTGGTCGCCCATCCCAAGCGGCCGAAGGACGTCGGCAAGAGCATGTGGGACTTTAAGACGCCGGATGGCGACCACGTCTACCGCATGTTCGTCCAGGCGGCGAACGGGCCGGGCAAGGCCGGCTTCCTGTCCTATTCGCAGAAGCTGCCGAACAGCGACGAGCGGATGGAGAAGGTCTCCTACGTCAAGCTGTTCGAGCCGTGGGGCTGGGTCGTCGGTTCCGGCATCTACTTCAACGATGTGGAGGCGGCGCTGTGGTCCACCGGCTGGTCGGTCGGGCTCGGCATCGTGGTGATCGGCATGATTCTGCTGGCGGCGGCCACGCTGATCGGGCGCAGCATCACCGTGCCGCTGGCGCACTTGGTCGGGGCGATGAAGGAACTGGCGAACGGTAACCTGTCCGCCGCCGTGCCCGACCGCGACCGCCGCGACGAGATCGGCGCCATGGCCGAGGCGCTGGAGACCTTCCGCGAGCACGCCCAGGAGCGCGCCCGGTTGGAAGAGGTGCAGCAGCGCGAGGCCCAGGCGCGGGAGGAGCGCGCCACCCGCATCGACCGCATGACCGCGCAGTTCGAGGCGCAGATCCGCTCGTTGCTGGAAGAGCAGGTGAGTGCCGCCACCCGGCTGCGCGACACCGCGCAGTCGCTGACCGGCATGGCCGAAGACACCAGCCAGCGTTCGTCCGCCGTGGCGGCGGCGACGGAACAGGCCACCGCCAACGTGCAGTCGGTCGCCTCCGCCGCCGAGGAATTGAGTTCCTCCCTGCGCGAGGTCAGCCACACCGCCGGCGTCTCGCGTCAGATCGGCGTGGAAGCCATGGAGCGCGCCGCTCGCACGACCCAACTGGTCCACGGGCTGGAGGGCGTCAGCCGAACCATCGGGGACGTCGTGAAGCTGATCTCCTCCATCGCCGAGCAGACCAATCTGCTGGCGCTCAACGCCACCATTGAGGCGGCGCGGGCGGGTGAGGCCGGCAAGGGCTTCGCCGTCGTGGCCGGCGAAGTGAAGACGCTCGCCAACCAGACCGCCCAGGCGACCGAGCAGATCGTCCAGCAGATCGTCGAGGTGCAGCGCGTCGCACAGGAGACGGGCGAGGCCATCCGCGACGTGTCCGACATCATCCGCCGCATGGAGGAACTGTCCACCGATGTGGCTGGCGCGGTCGAGCAGCAGTCCGCTGCCACCCAGGAGATCGGCCGCAACACCATCGAAGCGGTGGCCGGCACCGAGGAAGTGGCGCGCAACGTCACCAGCATCCACGACGGCGCCAAGACCACCAGCGGCGCGGCCGGCGACCTGCTGAACGCCGCCCGCATGCTGACGCAGCAGTCGGAAACCCTGCGCGCGCAGGTCGGGCGGTTCTTGGAGGACGTGCGGGTGGCGTGAGAATTTTCACCACCAAGACACCAAGGCACCAAGATCCTGATGGGCAAGTTCAGGCCGCCGGGCTTGGGCAAGAGTTCCAAAACTGACGTTGGAAAGCTTGGTGTCTTGGTGGTGATTACGCCCTGAGCTTTCGCTGCCTCTTCGCCGTGATCTCCGCCAGGGTGATGGGGCGAAAGTTCCAGACGTCCACGCCGACGTCGATCTGGCGGGGCATGCCCTTCAACTGGCCGTGGCTGTGGCCGTGCAGGTTCAGGGCGCCCTTGTACATGCCGTTCCAGGTTCGGAAGGCGTAATGGCACATCACCAGATGCGTGTTCTCCACCATGATCTCGGCGTAAGCCTGCACGCTCGCCCAGCCGGGCAGGCGCAGGGTGGCAGGGCCGTCGTTGTTGCCGGTGATCAGGTGCTTGGTGCCGTTGAGGCGGCCGAGCAGAGCCGCCATCGCGTCCGGCTTCAGCCGAAGGGCGAAGTCGCCGAGGTGCCAGACCTCGTCATCGGGGCCGACCGTGGCGTTCCAGTTCGCCACCATGGCCTCGTCCATCTCGGACACCGAGGCGAAGGGGCGGCGGAAGCGGCCGAGCGCGCCGGTGTGCCCGAAATGGGTGTCGCTGGTGAAGAAGACCGCCATCGGTGGTCCTCAACGGAGCCCGCGCGCCGGGGTTCCCCCGCGCGGGCTCCGACGAAGCAGGCGTCAGTCGTGCTTGTGGCTGTCCGAGGTCGGGTCCAGGAAGCGGTGCAGGTGCACGATGAAATAGCGGGTGTGCGCGTCGTCGATGGTGGCGCCCGTCGCGCCGCGCCACGCCTTGTAGGCCTCCTCGTAGCCGGGGAAGATGCCGACGATGTGGAGCTTGGACGGATCGACGAACTGGTCGGTGTCGGGGCGCACCAGTTCACCGCCGAAGACGAGGTGGAGCAGCTGCTTGTCGGGCATGACGCTGAGATCCTTGTAGCGGGTTTTGCGGAACACATATCCGCCGTCCGGGCGATACTTCAAGTCCAATAACCAAGGTGTGACGCCTTGCCCATGCCGCATGGCCGCATTTCCACGGAAAGGCAAGCCAAATGCCCGAAATTCGGGCATAAAGAAGAGAAGAACAAAGCAAGCGAGGGCTGATCGATGGCTGGTGGTAATACCACAATTCGGGGCGCGGCCGTGCGCGATGTGCCGGTCTGGGACTTGCCGACCCGCGCTTTCCATTGGAGTTTGGTGGTTTTGGTGGCGGCTGCGATCGTCACGGCGAAGCTCGACCGGATGGACGTGCACATGCTCGCTGGCAAGGCGATCCTGGCGCTGCTCCTGTTCCGGCTGGTCTGGGGGCTGATCGGCAGCCAGACGGCGCGCTTCAACGATTTCGTGAAGGGGCCGCGCGCGGTGCTGGCCTACGCCGCCGGGCTGCTCCGGCCGGGCAAGGGCCGCCCCGTCCTGGGGCACAACCCGATGGGCGGGCTGATGGTGCTGGTCCTGCTGGCCGTGCTGATGGCGCAGGCGATCAGCGGGCTGTTCACCTCCGACGACATCCTGGTGGACGGGCCGCTGGTGCCCTTGGCCACGTCGGCGACGGTGAAGGGGCTCAGCACGCTGCACCGGCTGGTGGCCGACGGCATTCTCGTGCTGATCGGCGTCCACGTGGCGGCGGTGCTGGTTTATCTGGTCGTGAAGAAGGAGAACCTGATCCGGCCGATGATCACCGGGCGGAAGACGGTGCCGACAGGGGCGGACGTGGCGGCTCCGAAGCGCACGCCGACCGCTGTGGCGGTGGCCGTGCTGGCTGCCGCGGCCGGCGTGGTCGCGGCGGTGGTGCAGGCGGGGTAAAAAAAGCCATTCCCCGCGAGCGACCTCGCGGGGAATGCCGGGCGCCTTAATCGGCGCGGTAGCGCTCGTGGCAGGCCTTGCAGGAACCGCCTAGAGCGGCGAACTGCTTGGCCGTCGCGGCCTTGTCGCCGGTGGCGGCAGCGGCTTCCAGATTCTTGGCGGCGGTCTCGAAGTCCTTCGCCTTGGCGGCGAAATCGGCGGAGTTGGTCCAAATCTCGGCCTTGGCCTTGGTCTCGCCCTTCTCGCTGCCCGCCGGGAACAGAGTCGGCACCGACGCGGCGAACGCGCTGACGCGCTGGGCCACGGCGCCCACCGGGGCGACCTTGTCGGCTTCCAGCAGGCCCTTGATCTCGGCCATCGCCTTCTTGCTGGCGTCGAAGCCATCCTTGCGGGCCTTGATCGAATCCTGGGCCACTGCCGAACCGGCGACGAGCAGAACGGCGGCCGTCATGGCGATCGTGATGCGGGTAAGCATAAAGTCCTCCAGAAGCCCAGCGTATGGATTAGGTATTGCTGTCATACACACAAGGCTGATCGTACTGTCAAGCTCAAGCCCCACCGCGCGCATCGATGGTTGCGATACGGCTGCTTTCTGTTCGCCGGACAAATGAATGGCTGGCCGCTGGCACCGCCTGCGGCGTCGTCGTCCGCAACGTTGACCGGGGAGGGCGGGGGGATGGAACTTCGGCGCCATCGGCGGTTTCAGCCGCTTGCAAGGCCGTTGATGCGGAAGTAAGGTCCCGCGTCGCGTTAGAGCGAACCCATTTCGACCACCATCGCCATAAGGGCCAGCCCGCCATGTCGATCATCGCGTCCCGTCTGTCGCGCATCAAGCCCTCGCCGACCATCGCCGTCACCAACAAAGCCCGCGAGCTGAAGGCGGCCGGTCGCGACGTCATCGGCCTCGGCGCCGGCGAGCCGGACTTCGACACCCCGGACAACATCAAGGCCGCCGCCATCAAGGCCATCGAGAGCGGTGACACCAAGTACACCGCCGTGGACGGCACGCCCGCGCTGAAGAAGGCCATCTGCGCCAAGTTCGAGCGCGAGAACGGCCTGAAGTACGCGCCGGAGCAGATCTCGGTCGGCGTCGGCGGCAAGCAGGTGCTGTACAACGCCCTGATGGCGTCGCTGAACCCCGGCGACGAGGTCATCATCCCGGCCCCCTACTGGGTGTCCTACCCGGACATGGTGGAGCTAGCCGAGGGCACGCCGGTGTTCGTCTCCTGTCCGGCCGAGCAGGGCTTCAAGCTGCAGGCGGCCGACCTGGAGAAGGCGATCACGCCGAAGACCAAGTGGCTGATCCTGAACTCGCCCTCCAACCCGTCGGGCGCCGCCTACACCTTCGACGAGATGAAGGCCCTGACCGACGTGCTGGTGAAGCACAGCCACGTCTGGATCATGACCGACGACATGTACGAGCACCTGCTGTACGACGGTCTGAAGTTCGTCACCCCGGCCCAGGTCGAGCCGAAGCTGTACGACCGCACGCTGACCGTGAACGGCGTGTCGAAGTCCTACGCGATGACCGGCTGGCGCATCGGCTACGCCGGTGGTCCGAAGGATCTCATCAAGGCGATGGGCGTGATCCAAAGCCAGTCCACTTCCAACCCGACCTCGATCTCCCAGGCCGCCGCCGTCGAGGCGCTGAACGGCCCGCAGGACTTCATCAAGGAGCGGGCCGAGGTGTTCCGCCAGCGCCGCGATCTCGTGGTGTCGATGCTGAATCAGGCCAAGGGCATCAAGTGCCCGACGCCGGAAGGCGCCTTCTACGTTTACCCGTCCTGCGCCGGCACCATCGGCAAGAAGACTCCGGACGGCAAGGTGATCGAGACCGATGAGGATTTCGTCACCTACCTGCTGGAATCGGAAGGTGTCGCGGTCGTCCAGGGTTCGGCCTTCGGCCTCGCCCCGCACTTCCGCATCTCCTACGCCACCAGCACGGAAGCCCTGGAAGAGGCGTGCAAGCGCATCCAGCGCGCCTGCGGCAACCTGCGGGATTGATCCCACAGGGCTTTGCCGGTGTGATGTGAGCGTGATGTGACGAGCGGGGGAGCCGAAAGGCTTCCCCGCTTTTCGTTTTACGCGACCGGCGCCGGGGCGAACAGTTCCGCCAGATCGGCGGCGGTGTAGGTTGGGGCCTGGTACTCCTTCAGGTCGCCGCTCGCCGCGCGTTCGTCGATGATGTCGAGCGCGGCTTCCACGGACTCGAAGGGAACGCCCGCCATATCGTACAGCGAGTAGCGCCACCAGCGCGTGGTGAGCAGGCGCTCGATCACCGGGTCGGGGAAGCGTTTGCGCAGGGGCTTGGCCGGCGTTCCGCCGACGATGGTGTAAGGCTCCACGTCCTTGACGACCACCGAGCGTGCCCCGATGACCGCGCCGTCGCCGATCTTGACGCCGGACTTGATGAACACGCCTTGCCCGATCCACACGTCGTTGCCGATCTCGGTGATCGGGCACGCGCCGCTGTAGGGACGCCGCAGGGCGGAGGTCACGGCCGGGCCGCCGTCGCCGCAGAACTCATGCCATTCGTGCATCTGCGGAAAATGAGTGATCCGCGACGTGCTCAGCCAATCGACCGGGTGGTTGTGCATCCCGATCATCACCCCTGCGGCGATCGAGACGTAGCGGCCGATCCGGACATTTCCCATGGACCCGCCGGCCAGCGACGCGAAGGCGCCGACCTGAATGAGGGTGCCCGAGCTCAGCGTCGGCTGCGTCGAGCCGGGCGCCTCGAAGTGGCTGTCCGCCCTGAGCGACAGTTCACCCCGCGCCGCCGCGATCTTCAGGCCAAGCGGTCGGAGTTTCGCGGCGCCCGACGGGCCGAAATTGATTTTGATGACACTCATCCAGCACCCCTGGACAATAAACGGCAAAGCCGCTTCTTGAAAAAATCACCATCAGGCAGAATCCTCATCCCCGGCCTTCCACCTTGGCGCCACTGCTTATGGTGGATGGATGCAGCAGTGGGAAAATGATAAAGTTGTGACCGCAAAGGTATGGCTGTTGTGTCGCGCCATTGTTTGCAGGGAAGGCGCTAATTTGTTCGGGTCGTCCCGACAATAAACCATGAAATTAACGGTTTTATCGCCAAGGCCGCTCTTTCGATCGATGTGGCATCGGAGACAGGAGCGAGCTGCAATTACCCCGTATTCCTAAGGGTAGCACGACCTTTTCTCGCAAGCGGACTCAGCGGAAAGAGGACAAAATCCCATCACGCCGCTCTGGCGAAGATGCGAACGATGCCGGGTTCCAGCAGCGAGGACGACGGGCATGTCCAAGAAACAGAAGACCTTCGAAGACGTGGAGTTCACGCCATCCAAGCTCAAGCGGCGGGACTACGAAGCCGCGCTCGCGGAGCTGCATGTCGAACTGGTCAAGCTGCAACAATGGGTCGTCCACAAGGGCAAGAAGGTCTGCGTCCTTTTCGAAGGGCGCGACACCGCCGGGAAAGGCGGGACCATCAAGGCCATTACGGAGCGCGTGAGCCCGCGCGTGTTTCGGGTCATCGCCCTGCCGAGTCCGACCGAGCGCGAGAAATCGCAGATGTACATCCAGCGCTACCTGCCGCATCTGCCGGCGGCTGGGGAAATCGTCATCTTTGACCGGAGCTGGTACAACCGCGCCGGTGTCGAGCGGGTAATGGGCTTCTGTACGGAAGAGCAGGCCAAACGGTTTCTCGACACCGTTCCAAGCGTGGAAAAGGCGATCATCGAATCCGGCGTGATTCTGCTGAAATACTGGCTTGAGGTCAGCCCCGAAGAGCAGACGCGCCGATTGGAAGCACGCATCAACGACGGGCGGAAGATCTGGAAGCTGTCGCCGATGGACTTGAAGTCCTATGGCCGCTGGTATGACTACTCGCGCGCCCGGGACGACATGTTCGCGGCGACCGACAGTTCATGGGCGCCGTGGTTCGTTGCGCGCTCGGACGACAAACGGCGGGCGCGCTTGAACATCATCCAGCATATGCTGGATCACATTCCCTACGAAGAAGTGCCGAGGGACAAGGTGAAGCTGCCCAAGCGGCAGGACCCGGACGGTTACGAGGAGCCGGCCTATCCGTTCAAGTTCATACCGGAACGCGAATGGCCCACCGGATGAGGGCCGTCGCAGCGCGCGGAATCGAGAAAGGGTCGAATGTGGTCGCAACCATCCGCCCGCCGAGCGGGCGGATGGTTGCGTGACTTCTACTGTGCCGCCAGCATTTCCTTGCGGATCTCAACCGCCTTGTCGGCGGCCTTGCCGGTCAGCTCCTGCAGGCGCTCGAAGGTCCAGGTGAAGGTGCCGACGCCGAGCGACAGGCTGCGCAGCTCGACGATCAGGTCGTGCATCTCGGCCTGCGGCAGATAGGCCTTCACCTCGTCCCAGCCCTGCCAGCCGGGGCGCGCGTCATAGCCCAGGATCTGGCCGCGCCGCCCGCTGATCAGGCGCTGCACCTTCGAGGTGAAGTCGCTCGGCACCGCGATGGAGACGTTCAGGATCGGCTCCAGCAGCACCGGCTCGCAGCCCGGCAGCGCCTCGGTCATCGCCTGCCGCGCCACGGTCTTGAAGGCCATTTCGGAGCTGTCCACCGCGTGGAACTGGCCGCTGGTCAGCCGCACCGCGAAATCCACCACCGGGAAGCCGAGCGGACCGCGGACGGAGAACTCGCGCACGCCGGCCTCGACCGCCGGAATGAACTGGCGTGGAACGACGCCGCCGACGATGGCGTCCTCGAACTGGAAACCGCTGCCGCGCGGCAGGGGCTTCACCTCCACATGGATGTCGGCGAATTGCCCGTGCCCGCCGGTCTGCCGCTTGTAGCGGGCGTGGTGCGCGGTGCCCTTGCGGATCGTCTCCTTGTAGGGGACCTGCGGGGCGTGCCCCTTCACCGCCACGTTGAACTTGTTGCGCAGGCGGTCCATGGCGATCTGCAGATGGATGTCGCCCTGACCCCACAACACCAGCTCGCCCGTGTCGGTGGACTGCTCCAGCTTCAGGGCGGGATCCTCCTCCACCAGCTTCTGGATGGCGGCGGTCAGCTTGACCTCGTCGTTGCGGTTCTGGGCGTGCAGGGCAAGGCCGAAGACGGGCGGCGGCACCTCCGGCCACAGCTCCGGCTTGCCCAGGTTGCCCTTGTCGGTCAGCAGGTCGCCGGTCGCGGCCTTCTCCAGCCGGCCGAGCGCCACCACCTCGCCGACGTCGGCGCTTTGCAGCTTTTGCTGCTCATGCCCCATCATGCGGTAGACGCCGGACACGCGCTCCCCGCCCAGAGTCATGCCGTCGGCGACCGTGCCGCGCCAGACGCGCGCGAAGCTCAGCTTGCCGGCGTGGGAACCGTTGAAGGTCTTGAACACCTGGGCGGCGACCGTGGCGTCGGCCGGGATGCCGACACGCTCGGCGGAGGTGGCGACCTCCGGCCCCTCGTGGCGCAGGGCCTTCAGCAGGCGGCGGATGCCGTTGTCGTTCTCGGCGGAGCCGAAGAAGACCGGGACGATCAGGTCCTCCGCCAACTCCTTGGCAAGGCGGTCGTAGACCTCCTGCGTTTCGGGGGCCACGTCCTCCAGCAGCTTTTCCAGCAGGGTGTCGTCGTAGTCGGCGACGGCCTCCAGCATCTCCTGCCGCGCCTCGTGCTCGCGGTCCTTCAGGCTGTCCGGGATCTGGACGAGGTTGGAGGGCTTGTGCGGGTTGAAGTGCCAGGCCCGCTCGCTGACCAGATCGACGAAGCCGGTGATCTTGTCGCCCTCGCGGATCGGCACCTCGCGCAGCACCAGCTTGCGCTCCGACACCGCCTGATAGGCCTGGACCACGTCGCGCACCCGCAGGTCGCCCAGCGTGTCCACCTTGTTGATGAACAGCAGATGCGGGATCCGGTTGTCGTCCAGGAACTTGAACAGAGGGGCGAGCAGCACGGCCTTGTCCGGCGCGGCCTCGGCCACGATGACGGCGACGTCGGCGGCCATCAGGGCGTTCTGCGTCTCGCAGGACAGTTCCACCGACCCCGGACAGTCGAGGATGTTCCAGCGCTCGCCCAGGTACTCGAAGGAGGCGAGGTTGACCTCCACGCTCATCTGCCGGGCCTTGGCCTCGGCGGAGCTGTCGCCGACGGTGTTGCCGTCGCGCACGCTGCCCTTGCGCGTGGTGGCCCCGGCCGCGAACAGCAGGCTTTCCAGCAGCGTCGTCTTGCCGCTGAGATAGGGGCCGGCCAGCGCGGCGCATCGGGCCGTCTGGATCTGTGTATGGGGCATGCACACCTCCCGTTCGAATTCGGTTTTGGTGCCCGAGACTTTGGAGCCTTGGTCTTCTGGAGCTTGGAAAACAGCGCTCTTTCAAGGCGATGGTCCTCCCGCTCCGGGGGACCTGTCGATGGAAAAAAGGGGCGGCATGTCGTCACGCCGCCCCCTTGGGGAACCTCGTTCAGGGCGGCCCGCCGGCGTAGGGCGCCAGGGCCGCCGCGATCACCCGGTGGACGGGCGTGGGCACTCCGGCGTCCGCCCCCAGCTTCACCGCCGCCCCCGACAGCCAGGGCAGTTCCAGCCGCCCGCCGCGCTCTAGGTCGTTGAGCATGGAGGACTTCATCTCGGGCACGAGGCTGTCCATCAGCGTCTCGATCCGCGCCACGATGTCGAGGCCGAGGTCGATCTCGCGGGAGCGGGCCAGCCGTGCCACCTCGGCGACCGCGTCCAGGAACAGGGCGCGCGTCTCCGGCACGCGGCGGATCACGCCGACCGGCTGACGGGTCAGGGCGGTGACGCCGCTGAAGGGAGCAAGGAAGGCGAACTTCTCCCAGATCACCCGCAGGATCCCGTCGGACAGGATGGCGTCGAAGCCCGCCCGCGCGGCGAGACCATGGAAGGCGGACAGGCGAGCGGAGGCGGCTCCGTTCAGCTCTCCATAGGTCATGCGGGCCAGCGTGCCGGTGTGGCGGATCAGGCCGGGCTCCGCGATGGTGGCGGCGATGTGTGCCACGCCGCCGGCCACATGCTGCTCCCCCAGCGTGCGGCACAGCGTGTCCACGCTGGTGACGCCGTTCTGCAGGGAGATGACGACCGTGCCGGGCTTCAGCAGCGGCCGGCAGGCCTCCGCCGCCGTTTCGGTGTCCCACAGCTTGACCGCGAACAGCACCACGTCCACCGGCCCGATCCCGGTCGGATCGTCGGTCGCCTGAACGTCGGTCAGGCGCAGGTTGCCGGCGGGGCTTTCGATGAACAGCCCTTGCTTGCGGATGGCCTCCAGATGCCGGCCCCGCGCCAGGAACAGAACTTCGGCCTTCTCTCCGGATGCCGCCGCGATGCGGGCGCCGAAATAGCCCCCGACCGCGCCCGCACCGATCACCGCGATGCGCATGCGCTTCGTCCTCCCTTTTGTTGCCGGGTGTGGTGCGCTCCGTTCGGGTGGGCGCGCCTTTGTCGTCCCGTGGCGTTGAAACACAGTGTGGCGCGGAGCGGCCGTTGCGGCAATAGGCCGCATATTGTGCGTCTGCGAACAGAAAGGCCCGTTACAGCATTCATATGTGCTTCATTCTGCTGGCCTTTTGGTCCCATGCCCTTGATTGTTTGTGCAGATAGTTTTGTTGCGCTGCGGCAATTCATGATGACAGGGACGAAACGGTCCGGACAAACTCCCGCAATCTTTTGATAGTAGTGTCTCCAACAGAGCACCTCCTTTGGGGCATGAAGGGCGGTGCCAAGAACAACGGGATGGACCCGGCCTTTGCTGTCGGGGCATCAGCTTTGGGGGAATCTCTATGCGCACGTTCATCCGCACCCTGTTCGCCGGACTGCTGGCCATCGGTCTCGTCGGCACCGCCGTCGCTCAGGACAAGAAGCCGACCCAGGACGAGGCGAAGGCCATCACGCTGAAGGCCGCCGGCCTGATCGCGGACAAAGGCCTCGACGACGCGGCGAAGCTCTTCAACGCCGACGGCGAGTTCAAGCAGGGCGAAATCTACGTCAACGTCGTCGATTTCACCGGCGTCTGGAAGGTCTACCCGCCGCGTCCGACCGGCGTCGGGCAGAGCGTCATCAACGTCAAGGATCCGGACGGCAAGTTCATTGTCCAGGACATCCTGGCCGTCGCCAAGGACAAGGGCGAGGGCTGGGTCGAGTACCGCTGGCTGAACCCCGCCAGCAACAAGATCGAGCCGAAGGTCACTTACGTGAAGCGCGTGCCGGGCCAGGAACTGGTCGCCTACGTCGGCATCTACAAGTAGGCGGCATCTACAAGCAACCGGCATTCCCGGTTCGATCCGGACGAAGGGGGACGGCGATGAGCGGTGGGGTCTTCGCGCGCCTGACGGGCGCGTCCGTGGCGGCGCGCGTCTTCGTGGCGCCGCTGATGGGCATCGTCCTGACGGTCGGGGCCTTGTGGCTGGCCGACCGCCAGTCGGAACAGGCCATCGCCTCGGTGGACCGCATCCATGAATCGGCGGGCGACCGGCGCGAGCAGATCGACCGGCTGGCCGCCACCGCCTACCTCATCCACTCCGACGTGTCGCGGCATCTGGCGCTGGCCGGCTCGGGCATCGAGGACGCCAAGCTCCAGGCGATGCGCGACGCCATCGCCGCCAATCTCGGCCGGGCGCGCAAGGCCATCGCGACCTTGCGCGACCTGCCGCTGACCGACGCCGAACGGGAGATGCTGGCCGACATCGCCAAGCGCGTGGACGCCTACGCCAAGGCGGTGGACGAGATGAACCAGATGGCGGCCATCGACCGCCTGATCGGCATCCCGATGATGGCCCATGTGGACGACCAGTTCAAAGGGCTGACCGACAAGATCATCGCCGCGCAGGAGGCCATCGCGCGTTCGACGGATCAGGCCACCCAGGCGACCCGCGACGCGACGGCGGCGGCGCGCCTGAACTTCGCTCTGGTCATGGCGGCGCTGCTGGCCGGCATGATGGCGGCGGGGCTGGTGCTGGCCCGGTCGATCACGCGCCCCCTGCAGCGCTTGTCGCACGCCACGACCGAACTGGCCGACGGCCGCCTCGACACGGAAATCCACGGCACCTGGATGAAGAACGAGATCGGCGCCATGGCCCGCGCCCTTCAGGTCTTCCAGAACAACGCCCGTGAGGTCGAGCGCCTGAAGGTCGAGCAGGAACGCCAGAAGGCCGAGGCCGAAGCGGAGAAGCATCGCGCCATCCACGAACTGGCCGACCTGTTCGAGGCCCGCGTCAGCGAGGTGGTGCAGCAGGTGGGGGCGGGCGCCCATCAGGTGCGCACCAACGCCGCCGGGATGCTCCAGCGCGCCAACGACACCAACGCGCAGGCCAGCGCCGTCGCCTCCGCCAGCCAGCAGGCGGGGATGAGCGTGCAGACCGCCGCCGCCGCGACCGACGAGATGTCGGCCAGCATCGCGGAGATCGGGGATCAGGTCCGCCGCTCCTTCGACATGGTGCGGGGTGCCGTGCAGGCGGTGGAGCAGACCAACGGCCACGTCGTCGGCCTGTCGGAGGCCGCCGGGCGCATCGGCGAGATCGTCGGGCTGATCAACTCCATCGCCGCGCAGACCAACCTGCTGGCGCTGAACGCGACCATCGAGGCGGCGCGCGCGGGCGAGGCCGGAAAGGGCTTCGCCGTGGTGGCGTCGGAGGTCAAGAACCTCGCCAACCAGACGGCCAAGGCGACCGAGGACATCTCCGCCCAGATCGCCGCCATGCAGCAGGTCACCAACGCCGCCGTCGCCGCCATCAAGGGGGTGGGGGATACGGTGGTGTCCATCGACGAGATCGTCGGGACCATTTCCGCCTCCATGGAGCAGCAGGCCGCCGCGACTCACGAGATCGCGCGCAACGTGCAGGAGGCCGCCGCCGGGACCAGCGAGGTGTCGCACAACATCGCCGGTGTATCGCACACCGCCAGTGAAACCGGCAGTGCCGCCGGTGAAGTGCTGCACGCCGCTGAATTGCTTGACGGTCAGGCCGTTGCCCTCAACAATGAGGTCAAGCAGTTCATAGGCCGGTTGCGGCAGGGGTGATTCCCGGCCGATCCGCCGGCGCCCGATACGCGGAGTCAAGGCCACGGACACCGTCGAGCAGGACGTCGAGAAGGACAGACCGGCACCGGCTTCCGAAGTCCGGACTTCGACCCGGAGCGCACCCCCACCGGCGTCCGTACCCACTTCCAATCCCACTCCCACGGCCCGCATCGCCGGGCTGCTGTCCTTCGCGCTGGCCGTCGTCGCCTTCCTGTTCCTGACCGGAGCGGGGGCCGCGCTTTACCAGGCTTGGACCGGCTTGCCGCCCGGCCCCGACGGCGCGCTGCCCGGCTGGTCCGATACCTTCCGCGCGCTCGCCTTTCCGATCTTCATGACGGCGCTGGCGCTCGTCTCCGTGGTCGGCGCCTTTCTCTTCGTGCAGCAGCAATTGCTGGCCCCGCTGGGGCGGCTGACCGGCGTCATGGACCGCTTGGCCTCCGGCGACCCGGCCGTGGAGGTGCCCGACCTCGACCGTGACGACGAGGTGGGCGCCATGGCCCGCGCGGTCGATGTGTTCAAGCGCAACGCCCTGGCGCTCGACCGCGAATCCGCGAAGCGGGCACGGCTGGAGGATCGGGTGCTGACCCTGTTCGGCGCCGTGGAGCACAGCCCCGTCCCGATCCTGATCACCGACGCCAAAGGGGTGATCGAATACGTCAACCCCCGCCTCTGCGCCAACAGCGGCTACACCCCGGACGAGGTCATCGGCGGCCGGCCTTCCATGTTCAAGAGCGGCCACACCCCGCCGGAGACCTACACCGACCTGTGGCGCACGATCCTGGCCGGCAAGGAATGGAAGGGGGAGTTCTACAATCGCCGCAAGAACGGCGAGTGCTATTGGGAAAAGACCTCCATCGCGCCCATCACCGGGCCGGACGGCCGCATCCTTCACTTCGTCGCGGTCAAGGAAGACATCACCGAGGTCAAGGACGCGGAGCGGCGCGCCTGGATGCGCGCGCATTACGACCCGCTGACCGAACTGCCCAACCGCGTGCTGTTCGAGGACCGGCTGAATCAGGCCATCGCCCGCTCCACCCGCTCGGGCAAGCTGCTGGCGCTGATGTTCGTTGACCTTGACCGCTTCAAGCAGGTCAACGACACGCTGGGCCACGCGGCGGGCGACGAGTTGTTGCAGGAAGCGGCGTTGCGCCTAAGGGCCTGCGTGCGGGAAAGCGACACGGTGTCCCGCATGGGCGGTGACGAGTTCGTCGTGCTGCTCTGCGACCTGAACAGCGACGACGAGGCGGCCATCGTCGCCTCGCGCATCAACACGGAACTGGCCAAGCCCTTCGACCTGGACGCGGGCGAGGCGCGCATCGGCGTGTCCATCGGCATCGCGATCTACCCGCGCGACGGCCACACGGCGGCATCCCTGATGAAGAACGCCGACGCCGCCATGTACTGGGGCAAGGAAGGCGGGCGGAACACCTACCGCTTCTTCACCAAGGATCCGGTCGCCTACCTCGACTGCCTGTAGGGGCCTTGACGTGCCACCGGCTCGGCCAAGCTTGTCGGGATGGGCTTGTGGGGGCGGGTTTTTTGGCAGTGAGGCGATCCGCCGCATGTCGGCCGTGCGGATCTGTTGCTTAGAATAGTTCTAATTAAGGGGCTGGACGATTGGCCTGCCCACGCTTAGCCTTCGTGCAGACACGAACGCAAAACCGCCAGAGACGGAGGATATGGGAACCATGCAGATCGACATCGGGATTGCGGAGAACGACCGGAAGGCCATCGCCGAGGGCTTGAGCCGCGTGCTCGCCGACACCTTCGCGCTGTACCTGAAGACGCACTCCTTCCACTGGAACGTCACCGGGCCGATGTTCAACACGCTGCACACCATGTTCATGGAGCAGTACACGGAGCTGTGGAACGCCCTGGACGAGGTGGCGGAGCGCATCCGGGCACTGGGATACCCGGCGCCGGGCAGCTTCTCGCAGTTCACCAAGCTCGCCTCCATCGGCGAGGAGGCGGGCGTGCCCAAGGCGCAGGACATGATCCGGCAGCTGGTGGAAGGCCACGAGGCGGTCGCCCGCACCGCCCGCAAGGTCATCGTCACGGCCGAGGAGGCCAACGACCAGCCGACCGCCGACCTGCTGACCCAGCGTCTGCAGATCCACGAGAAGACTGCCTGGATGCTGCGCAGCCTGCTGGAGTAGGCCGCTCACCGGTCTGTGACCGGACGTGACTGGACGGGGCCCCCTTCGCGGATAGATGAGTATCGGATATCCGCGAGAGGTGCCCCGATGCTGATTTGTTCGAAGCGCGGCTGGGAGTTGCCGGAGTCCGCCGCCACGCCGGAAGGCGTCTATCTGAACCGCCGCGCGCTCCTGCAAGCCGCGGCGGCCGTGCCCCTGCTGGTGGGGCCGTTTTCCCAAGCCTTTGCCCAGCAAAACTCTGCCCAGCAAACTTCGGTTGGAGGGGCGGCGCGCAACCCGCGCTACACGCTCGACCGGCCGGTGACGGGCGAGGACTACGCCACCACCTACAACAACTACGTCGAGTTCGGCTCGCAGAAGAGCATCTGGAAGGCGGCGCAGAAACTGCCGGTGCGGCCCTGGACCATCACCATCGACGGCATGGTCGAGCAGCCGATGACCATTGGCATCGACGACCTGCTGGCCCGCATGCCGATGGAAGAGCGGCTGTACCGCCACCGCTGCGTGGAGGCCTGGGCCATGGCCGTGCCGTGGACCGGTTTTCCGCTGAAGGCGCTGGTGGAGATGGCCCGGCCGCTGGGGTCGGCCAAGTACCTCGTCATGACCACTTTCCAGAAGCCGGAGGTGGCATCGGGCCAGAAGCAGTTCTGGTACCCCTGGCCCTACGTCGAGGGGCTGACCATGGCGGAGGCGACGCACGAGCTGGCCTTCATCTCCACGGGCATGTACGGCAAGCCCATCCCCCCGCAGAACGGGGCGCCGCTGCGGCTGACCGTGCCGTGGAAGTACGGGTTCAAATCCGTCAAATCGATCGCCCGCTTCACCTTCTCCGACCAGCGGCCGAAGAGCTTCTGGGAAGAGATCCAGGGTAGCGAATACGGCTTCTGGGCCAACGTGAACCCCGAGGTGCCGCACCCCCGCTGGAGCCAGAAGACCGAACGGATGCTGGGCACCGACGAGCGGCGGCCGACCCTGATCTACAACGGGTATGGGGAATTCGTGGCCAGTCTGTACCGGGATATGGAAGGCGAAAAGCTGTTCATGTGACCGAACGGAAGGGACGGTGCCATGGCTTCTTACGATTACGACCGGACGCGGGATGGCTGGGTGGACCGCACGGCGGTCGGCAGCCAGGATGTTCTGCTTCTGCTGGGGCGGGTCCTGCTCGGGGCGATCTTCGTGCAGAGCGGCTGGGGGAAGCTGATGAACCTCGCCGGCTTCGCGGCTAGCCTGGAGGGGCAGGGGCTGCCCTTCGCCTTCGGGCTGGCGATCATCGGGGCGCTGGTGGAGTGCTTCGGCGGGCTTGCCGTGGTGCTGGGCGCCTGGACGCGGGTCGCGGCCTTCCTGGTGGCCGGCTTCACGGCGGTCGCGACGCTGATCGCCCACCGCTATTGGACCTATCCGCCCGAGCAGCAGATGATGCAGCACATCCAGTTCATGAAGAACCTCGCCATCATCGGCGGCTTCCTGACGCTGATCGCCGCCGGGGCTGGGCGGTTCAGCGTGGATGGGTGGAGGAGGCGGTAGCGTATGCCTCCTCCGTAACCTTTCTTACCAGGCAGCCGGGCTCGGTTCGCCTTCGTGGTGGGCGAGCCAGCGTTCGGCTTCCAATGCTGCCATGCAGCCCATGCCGGCGGCGGTGACCGCCTGGCGGTAGATCTTGTCCTTCACGTCGCCGGCGGCGAAGACGCCCGGAATGTCGGTCGCGGTGCTGTCCGGAGCGGTCAGGATGTAGCCGCTCTCATCCGTCTTCACCTTGCCCTTGAAGACGCCGGTGGCGGGCTCGTGGCCGATGGCGACGAAGACGCCGGCCACGGGGATGGTGCGAAGCTCGCCCGTCTTGACGTTCTTGATGCGCACGCCGGTCACGCCGCGTGGGTTGCCGAGGCTGCCGTCGCCCTCGCCGACGATCTCATCGACAGCGCTGTCCCAGACCACCTCGATCTTCGGGTTGCGGAACAGGCGGTCCTGCATGATCCGCTCGGCCCGGAAGCTGTCGCGGCGGTGGATGATGGTGACCTTGGTTGCGTGGTTGGTCAGGTACAGCGCCTCCTCCACGGCGGAGTTGCCGCCGCCGATCACCGCGACCTCCTTGCCCCGGAAGAAGAAGCCGTCGCAGGTCGCGCAGGCCGACACGCCGAAGCCGCGGTAGGTCTCCTCGCTGGGGATGCCCAGCCAGCGGGCCTGCGCGCCGGTCGCGATGATGACGCTGTCGGCGGTGTAGGTGTCGCCGCTGTCACCCTTGCAGACGAAGGGGCGCTGGGTGAAGTCCACGTCCACGATCAGGTCGAAGACCATCTTGGTCCCGACATGCTCGGCCTGCTTCTGCATCTGCTCCATCAGCCAGGGGCCCTGGATGGGCTCGGCGAAGCCGGGGTAGTTCTCCACGTCGGTGGTGATCATCAGCTGGCCGCCGGGCTGCATGCCCTGGACCATCAGCGGCTCCAGGTTGGCGCGCGCCGCGTAGATGGCCGCCGTGTAGCCGGCCGGGCCGGCGCCGATGATGAGGACCTTGGTGTGGTGGGTGGTGGGCATCGCTGCTGTGTCCCTGGGGTCTCTAGAAACCGAACATATGGTCAAGGCTGAAGGCGCTGTCACCGTTGACGCAGCCGTGATAGCCGAACAGGCGGCAGGTGGTGTCGCGGATCAGCACGTAGGCGTGCTCGCCCGCCGCGATCCGCTCGGCCTCGGTGAAGGTCTCCCGATAGCGGAAGAAGCGCGAGCCGCCGCAGGGAATGGCGATCTTGCGCCGCGCCACCTCGGTCCCGTCGCGCCGGGTCAGGACCAGCTGGGTCTCCGACGACTCGTGCCAGGGGGTCGAGGCCGGGTAGATCAGGTGGCAGATCGTGTCCCAGGGCTCGGTGCCCAGCCGCAGGAACAGGCGGGTCGAAAGCCCCGGCGGCTTGCCGTGGTAGCTCTGCGGTTCGTCCCGGTAGACCAGCGCCGTGTTGAAGATGTGGCTGCCGAAGCTGGTTTCGGCGGCGTGACCGTTGCGGACATCCTCGTACCGGACCAGCGCGTGCAGCCAGCCGTCGGCCTCCGTGCCCGCGTCGAAGTCGTAGACCAGCTCCACATGGCCCCAGCCGCCGGGCAGGGCGGCGCCGGAGGCAAGCCCGGTCACGTCCAGCGCCACGCTGTCGGAACGCTTCAGATTGCCGAAGCGGTGGCGGGCGACCTCGCGGCCGGTCGCGTCGTAGACGACCGCCTGGACGGGCAGGGTCTGCTGACCGGTGCTCATCGGCGTGGGCAGCAGGATGGTGCGCCAGCGCTCCGGCGGCAGCAGCGGGGCGGGGAGGATGTGGCCTTTGCCCAGAAGGCCCCCGGTGAGGGCGGGAAGCTTCGGGTCGGGCTTCAGGTCGGAGCGCTCCACGTTGGCGTGGGCGATGCGGCGTCGGCCGTTGGCGGCGATGACCTCGTAGCGCGGGCGCACGAAATGCTTGCCGGCCTGAATCTCGATCTGCTGCGGCCAGCGGGCGCCCGGCAGCAGGTCGCGCGTGTCGATCACCGTCGTCGCGAAGGGTGCCACGGAGCGGTCCAGACGCGCGACCTCCGGGGAGCCCATCAGGTTCAGGCCGATGGCCCCGGCCGGAATCGGGGTGGGGTGGCTGTTCTGGATCCAGAGCAGGACGCGCTCGTCCTCCTTCGGCGCCGGCAGGCCGGCGTAGACCTCGGCCGGCCAGGCGTTGGCGTCGTGGGTGCAGGAGAGGTCCGTCTCGGAGTCGCCGTAGGTGTCCAGCGCGTACTTCACCACGTCGTGGCCGGCGGCACCGATGATGTGCAGGAACAGCGAACCGCAAAAGTCCTTCAGCCCGAAGCGAGCGCGCACCAGACGGCTGTCGATGACGACGGTGCCGTTGGCGGGCGGCATCGGCTCGGTCCATTCGGCGAGCGCCGTGCCGTTCGCGTCGAACAGGCGCGCCCACAGGCGGGTGCCCTTGGCGCCGTAGTTCGGCCAGTAATTGGCGGAGACCACGCGGGTGTGCTGGCCGCTCTCATCGCGGAACCAGGCGAAGTTGGTCGCCCAGTTGAACTTGGACAGGTAATGGCCGTGGTCGCTCAGCATGTCCTCGGGGATGCGCATGGCGTCGAGTGAGACGACCCGCGCGCCGGCCGGGATCAGGTGCGCGATGTGCCCTTCCAGGCGCTGGCTGTCGAAGGCGACCACGAAGACGGTCGCAGCACCGCTGGAGGGCAAGTCGGTGACCGGGCGCGCGGCGTGGCCGAAGGATTCCTTGCCCACGGCCTCCACGTCCTGGACGTAAACGCCGCACACCGGAATGCCGGACAGGTCGTAGAACTCGGCCAGCCCCGAGACGAGCCCCAGCGGATCATAGACCGCCACCGGCCCGCCGGCCGACAGCCGCTCCACGAGGGCCACAGCCTTAGGCGCGGCCAGGGGATGGCCGACCGCCTTGAAGAAGCTGGAACCGCCGGTGACGTTGGAGAAAGTCTCGATCCGAAGAGCCATGGGTGCACGCAATGGGAAACTTGGACGGACGGTTATAGCCGTTCGGTCACAGGCGCAACAAGGATTTGTCCGAGCGGGAGCGTCGGGGGACTACGGGTGCGGGGCAATGGAGAGGAGCGAGCGATCCCATCGGCACAGAGTGAAAATCCGCCGCGGTGTGCGGCACTTCAAGAGCTGCGGTCCTAATACCACCGCATGTAAATTGCCGCACCCTCTTGTCTTGCGCACGCTATGGGTGTCACGCTGGCGGCGCCCAATGCGACACCGAAGGTCCTGCATGACGCCCGTTCTCCAGCCTTTAGCGACCCTGCCGTCGTATCTTCTTTTTGCCGTGGTGATGCTGGCCTTTCTGTTGCTTTTCATCGTCGCCTATACGGCCGTGACGCCGTATCGCGAACTAGCCTTGGTCCGACAGGGCAACACGGCCGCCGCCATCAGCTTGGGCGGTGCGATGATCGGATTTGCTCTTCCGCTCATGAGCGTCGCGTCGCACACCACAAGCCTCATCGACCTCGCGGTGTGGGGAGTCATCGCCCTCGTCTCCCAGGTCACCGTCTATGTCGTCGTGTCCCGGCTTCTGCTGCCCGATCTCCGAACCGGAATTGAAGGCGACCGAACCTCTTACGGGATCCTTCTGGGCAGCCTGTCAATCGCCGTTGGGCTTCTGAACTATGGTTCGCTGACTTACTGAGCGGAGAGGACTCCAATGAAGCGTTCCAGCGCCGTGGCGGTCCTGCTGCTGGGCGGGGCCACGCCTCTCCTGATCTCCTGCGGCGACGATGGCCCGCACGAAGCGACGGTTTACCCGTCTATCGAGGCCTGCGCCCGCGAGTTGCCGGTGGAGGATTGCCGCAATGCCCTGGCCGCTGCTCAAGAGGAGCACCGGGCCAGCGCCCCGCAATTCTCCAACCGCGACGCCTGCGAGACGGAAGTGGGCGATGGCGCCTGCACGTGGCAGACGCGGGATGTCGGTGGCCTGAACGGGACTTTTGTTCCGACGTTGGTGGGGTTCATGGTCGGCCGTGGCCTGACGGGCAGCTATGCGCAACCCGTTTACTTCGATCGCCAAGGCTATGCCCGCAGCGGAACGACACAAATCGGAAGGCCGGTGGCTCCGGAACCGCGCAGCAAGGAGGAAGAGGAGGAGCAGAGCGGCAGCGGCAGCGGTGGCGGCCATGGCGGTGGCCGATACTACACCCGAGGCGACTTGGGCTCCGCGCAAAGCGCCAAGCCGATCACCATTACGGGACACAGCGCCGGTTTTGGCGCAACAGGTTCGGTGCGCGGGTTCTCGGGGAGTTGATCGCCTTGGAGCGCATTCGGACATCCCCTCGCCCGGACTGGGTGGCTAGGCTCGAAGAGATCGGTTTTCCGTTTCACACCGAAGCCGATGGTACGGCCTATTGGGATGAAAGCGCCTACTGGCGCTTTTCCTTGGCCGAAATTGAAACCCTGGAAGCCGCCGCGGAAGACGTCTTCCGGCTGTGCGAACAGGCGGTGGACCATGTGATTGCACACGAGCTTTATGAGCCCCTCGGCATCCCCCGGTGGACGGCCCCTGCCGTGGAAGCGAGTTGGGCCGCCCGCACCACCTCAGACCTCGGCCTGTACGCACGCTTCGATTTTGCGTGGGACGGCAAGGGTGGGCCGCCGAAGATGCTGGAGTTGAACGCGGAAACGCCGACGGCGCTGTATGAATCGGCCGTCGTGCAATGGTGCTGGCTCCAGGACTGCCACCCGGACGCGGATCAGTTCAACAGCCTCGAGGAAGCGCTGGGAAGCTCGGCGGAATGCCTTTCCAGGCCTCAAGGCGGGCAGCGAGGTCGTTCATTTGGCCTGTCTCATGCCTCACCTCGAAGACGAAGCAACCATCGCCTATCTGCAGACGCTCGCGCTCAAGGCCGGGATGACCACGAAGGCCCTTCCGATACAGGCGATCCGTTACGACGATACCACAAGGCAATTCCTGGACGATGCGGGTGGCCCGATACGGCATCTGATGAAGCTGTATCCCTGGGACTGGCTGATTGAAGAGGGATCCGGCCGCGAGCTTGTCGCAAGCGCGGCGGAAGGGCGGATCGGCGTGATCGAGCCGGCATGGAAGATGGTGATGTCATCGAAGGGGCTGCTGGCATGCCTTTGGCACCTGTTCCCTAATCATCCGAACCTGTTGCCGGCCTTCTTCGACCCGACACGTTTTCCGGCCGGCAGCAAGGTGGTGGCGAAGCCTCTGTTGGGGCGTGAGGGAAGCAACGTCAGCATTGCGGTTCTCGATTCTCAAGGACAGCCGGTGGACCAGCCAGTCGCCGAAACGGACGGACCGTATGGCGATGGCGGTTGGGTGTACCAACAGTTCTCCCCGCTGGCGGAAAGCGATGGCAACCACGCAGTCTTCGGCGTTTGGATGGCGGGGGATGCCTGTTGCGGGATGGGCATCCGGGAAGACCGCAGCCTGATCACAGGCAACACAAGCCGTTTCGTCCCACATCTGTTCCGCTGAGCCGCGGGCCGCGTATGATGAGGGCTTCCACGACGAAAGGGCCGCCCCGGCGGGACGGCCCTTTCGTCGTGGAAGCAAGCCGGCTCAGTAGCTCTTCTGCTCCAGGCCGAACATGTTCTTGGCCCAGGCGCCGACGCGGTGACGCCACTGTTCGTGCCAGATGTAGACGCTGCCCTTGACCCAGTTCATCTGGACCGCGCGGCGCTGGCCCTCGAACGGGTAGTGGCCGTGCCAGCTGGTGTCGGAGCGGCGGAAGCACATCAGCGTGCCCTCGTCCGGCGGGACCTCGGCGGCGTAGTCCTCAAGATCCTGGGAACGCAGGACGCGCAGGCGGCCGCCGGAAGCCTCCCACGGCGGGTTCATGTAGATCAGGACCGTGACGACCTTGCTGGCCGAATCCGGATGGATCTTGCCGTCCGTCGCCCGGCACATGCCGCGCGCGGTGAACATGGTCGGGTACTTGGACAGGTCGATGTCGAACTTTTCGGAGAAGGCCTTGCAAACCTCCTTGCCCTTCAGCTCTTCGATCAGGGCGTCGAAGGCCGGACCCTGCGGGAAGACGCCGAGCGGGATGGAGCCCGGCTTGTCCACCTTGGGGTAGTCGCGGTGCAGCGCCTCCAGATGCTCCTTCTTCACGAAGCCGGGGACGCACAGGAAGTCGAACGGGTCGCGCTGAAGCGGGGTGGCCCGGAACTTGTCCAGATCGAGCATGGACATGGAATGTGTCTCCAGACGGGAAATCAGGCAATCGGGGCGTCGGGGAAGGCCAGCTCTTCGCGGGCGCGCCACTCGGGACCGACGTAGTTCACGATGATCGACTTGCGCACGCCGTTGATGGGGCGCTTGGCGAAGCCGTGCCACGTGTTGGTGCCGGGGATGAAGATCAACCCCTCGTTGAACGCGTAGGGCGCGCGGGCGACGACGGTCTTCGTATCGTCCAACACGTCGGTGCCCCAATCCTCGCAGTCCGGACCCTTCGAGAGGTAGATCAGCATCGTGTACTTCTTGACGCCGATGTCCGTGTGCGGCTCCAGCCAGAAGCCGTCAATGTCCTGGCAGTACTCAATGCGTAGGCTGGTGCCCGACAGGTTCACGCCGCAGGTGCGCTGGATCGCGTCGGTCACGTCCTTGCTCTGGAACGCCTCGGCGACGGCGGCGCAGACCGGGTATTTGGCCTGGTTTTCCGCGCCGAAATAGGTGCGCGACGCGTTGTTCGTCTCGCGCTTGCCGTAGGTCTCACGCACCACGGGCGGTCCCCAGGGAAGTTCGGCGATGCCGTCGGCGGCGTCTTCCGGCAGGGCCTGGGAGAGGAGCCAGTGGTTGTACGGCTCGGGGCACAGCCGGCTGTTGTCCAGGCTGCGGATGAAGCTCTGGCGCACGGCGGACGACGAAGTCATGCGGGGATTTCCGGAAGATGTCGGTACGTTGGTCCTGGCACCCTTATGACACGAGAATCGGCCGAAAGGAACGGGGACGCGACGCGGGGCAGGGGACGGAACTGGTGATACCAGAAGGCTTTCCAGAGCCTGCGGTGACGTGTCGCGCCCCCTCCACGCACAGGGGGGCTTCCGATCACGTGGCGTGTTTGTTCCGGTGGGCCAACAGACGGTGCCGCACCTCGTTCGCGACCTCGTCCGTGTCGTTGAAGGTCGGGTAGGTCCAGTGGTCCAGGTCCCCGGTGAAGGGGCGGGTGATGCCGTCCTTGACCAACCCGTCGTGGAAGGCGCGGAACTTGGGCGAGCCGCCGTCCAGGTCGATCACGTAGACCGGCTTGCCGGTGGAGCAGGCCTCCGACGTCATGGAGACGCTGTCGCAGGTGACCACGATGGCGTCGGCCAGCGACAGGTAGGCGAAGTAGGGGTTCTCGCCGGTGCCGTCCCACACCTCGGCCGGCAGGCCGGACAGGCGGGCGCGCAGGATCGCCTCGTTGTCGGTGCCGGTGCGGCGCGACGGCGTGACCATCAGGCCGGCGCCGTGGGCGCGGGACAGGGCCGCCAGCTTGTCCGCCACGTCGCTCATGATGGTCGGGGTCAGCGCGTAGACGCCGTTGTTGCCGCCGATCAGCACGGCGATGCGCGGGTGCGGCAGATGGGCGAGGCGGGCGGCGTGCCGCTCCCCGGCCTCGGCCAGGATTTTCGGCGTCACGCGGTGGAGCGCGCCGCGCGTGACCAGGACGTTGGCGCCGCGCAGCCGGTCGTGGCGCGGCACTACGACGGTGTCGAAGTTGCGCGGGCTGAGCTGCGGATCCTGGATCTGCACGGTGAAGGTGCGCCCGTGGGACAATTTGCGGGCGGCCAGCGACGGGGCGATGCTCTGCCGGCCGGTGCCGATCAGCAGGTCAGGCCAGGGCGGCCGGATCGGGTCGCCGTTCGGACCGGCGGCGAAGCGGTTGCCCAGGCGCAGGTAGGGGCTGAGCTGGCGCCAGGGGCTGCGCAGGCTCACCCGCTTGACCACGGGGGTGAGGCCCAGGGCTTCGGCGAGGCCGAGGCACTGGTTTTCCATGCCCGGCTTGCCGTCGGTTACTACCCAACAGGTGAGAGATTGCATCGCGTCACGGATGGTTGTGGGTGCGGCCGGTCGTCGCGCTTCGGCCGGAAGCGCGTGGAATGGTGTATTTCCCGCTCACGCTGGAAAGGGTTTCTTGCTTGGCGTTGCAGGCGTCACCGTGTAATATCCTTTCTTCAGATCATCCCCGGAGCCACCGAGTAAACCATGCGGCGGGTCAAACTCGACCGAATTGACCGGCGCATTCTGCGCGACCTGCAGAATGACGGCCGAATGACGAACGTAGAGCTCGCGCGGCGCGCCGGCATCTCCGCCCCTCCCTGCCTGCGGCGTGTCCGCGCCCTGGAGGAGGCGGGCTTCATCCGCGGCTATCACGCCGACATCAACCCCGACGCGCTCGGGTTCGGTGTCACCGTGTTCGCCCAAGTGGGGCTGTCGAGCCAAGCCGAAGCGGACCTAAAGAAATTCGAGGAGCTCGTCAACAGCTGGGCCATGGTGCGCGAGTGCAACATGCTGGCCGGCGAGTACGATTTCCTGCTGAAGATCGTGGCGGAGGACTGGGACGATTACCAGCGCTTCCTGACCACCAAGCTGACCGCCGCCCCCAACGTGGCGCACGTCAAGTCGGCGCTGTCGATCCGCACCTCCAAGCACACGCCGGGCGTGCCGATTGACGTGGACTCGCCCGACATCCCGGAATCCCTCCAGGATGACGAGGATGAGGACGAGGACGAAGGCACCGCGCGGGTCGTCCGCCGGTAAGCTGTCCACGCTTGCCGTACGCTGATCCTGCGCGCCTTTGGCGCGCATGGCTCCCCGTCCCCCGGCGCAAGCGCACGGTCTGGTTTCCGGACGTGATGGTGGTACACTCTCCGCCGTCGCTGTCCGGGACCGTGAGACGATGATGATGTTCCCCCTCCGCCGTTCCGTCCTGCCGGGCGTCGCTTTCGCGGCGCTGCTGCTGGCGTCCGCACCGCAGGCCCCCGCCGCGTCGCCGGGGCTGCACGCGGAGGAGATCGTGCGCTTCCCTTCCCAGGACGCCGACCTGACCAACGGGGCGCCGACGACGCTGACCGGGCGCTTCCTGCGGCCGGCCGGGACCGGGCCGTTCCCCACCGTCGTGCTTCTGCACGGGTGCAGCGGGCTCTACACCAAGAGCGGGCGGGTGTCGGCGCGGCATCTCGATTGGGCGCTGACGCTGCGCGACCAGGGCTACGCGGTGCTGATGGTGGACAGCTTCGGCCCGCGCGGCATCGATCAGGTCTGCACCCGGAACGAGCGCTCCGTCCGCGCGTCGGTGGAGCGCAAGCGCGATGCCTGGGCGGCGCTGGCCTATCTGCAAGACCGGCGGCGCGACGTGGACAATGACCGCATCGCGGTGATGGGCTGGTCGCAGGGTGCCGGCACGGTGCTGGCCGCCTATGGCCCAGGGAGCAAGGAGGACGGGAAGGGGAGCGGCTTCCGCGCGGCGGTCGCCTTCTATCCCGGCTGCGGTAAGCCGCTGAAGGATCAATCCTGGCAGCCGGAAGGGCGGTTGCTGATGCTGCTGGGCGGCAAGGACGAGTGGACGCCCGCCGAGACATGCGTGGAGCTGGCCAACCGCGAGCCGGTGAAGGAGCGCACGGAGGTGGTGGTCTATCCCGAGGCGCACCACGGCTTCGACTCCCCGGCCTCGCCGTTGCGCAAGCGCACCAATCTCGCCACCGCGCCGACCGGCGAGGCCACCGTCGGCACCAACGAGTCCGCTCGCAAGGACGCCATCGCGCGGGTCAGCGCCTTCCTGGCGCAGGAGCTGAAGGGCTAAAAGGCTTACCACTTTTTAGAGAAAATGAACCGTTATTTTCTGGAAATAGTTGTAACGAAATCGGCCGTTTCCTGAAATTCGGGAGAAATTTGGCGCGCCTACGATCCCGCCCGTAACCAAACGGCCTTTTCTCTCCGCGTGTGAGAAGGGCCGCAGCTTATGGGAGATCATCGTGACTGGATTTTCGAAGATGCTTGCCGTCGGCGCCCTGCTGGCTCCGCTCGCCATCGCCGTTCCCGCCCAGGCCGAGGATGGCCTCAACCTGAACGGCATTTCCGTGAACGGGCTGGCATTCAACGGCCTCGCGTTCAACGGGCTGGCGTTCAATGGCTTGAGCATCAACGGGGCCAACCTGAACGGCATCAGCATCAACGGTTCGGATCTGAACGGGATCAGCCTCAACGGCACGGCCCCGGGAACCGCGCAAGAGGTGACCACGCAGGGGCTGCGCGTCACCGCCGTGACCCTGCCCGAGCGGGCGCGCTGAGCGGCGCGAGAGAAAGGGCGCCGTGGCTGCGGCTGCGGCGCCTTTCCGCTGGAACAGGTGGAACCATGCGAGTGCTGAGGCTCATCGGCGCGCTGGCGGTGATCGCGGCCGGTCCGGCCTTCGCGGAACCGGCGGTGTCCGTGGTTGGCAACGAATTCCGCATCACACGGGCGGACGGCTCGGTCGCGGCGGGGGAGGGCCTCGTCGGTGCCGTGCTGTCCGTCGCCATCGGCGAAGGGCCGGTGCACGACATCCGCATCGACGCCGTCGAGACGGATCCGGACGACCCGGAAATCACGCTGTACGGGCTGAGCTACCGTGACCCGGCGAGCGGCGCCTGGGCCGACCTGTGCGAGCCCGACCCGAAGGGCCGGCGGCGCGGCTTCCCTCTGCCGGGCGCTTGGGCGGCAACGGGCGAGTACCGGCCGGACGCGCCGGGCTTTGTGTTGACCTGCACCTCCGGTGCTCAGGGCAAATGCGTGCGCTTCGGCTATAAGCCCTGGAAGGACGGGGTAAACGGCGTGCCGATGCGCGAACTCTATCAGGCCTGCACCCGCATGGTGCGCGCCGACTATTGCGGCGACGGAATCGGGACCACGCGCAACGGGATGCCGATCGATGTGTACGACCGCTTCGGCATCCAAAAGGAGGACAAGGACGCCCCGCTGAGCTTCGAGGCCGGCTGGGGTCCGGACGGGGCGGTGTGCGTCGCGCGGGTGCGCGTGCCGGAGAACACCAGCCTCGACGCGCTTCTGCATTCCTGCCCGCGGAAGTTGGCCGGGCGGACCGGCGCGGACTGCTCGGCGGAGCGGGCGCTGACCCTGCCCGGCGTGCTGATCCGCAACAAGTCCTAAAGCGAATTTGCATTCGCTTTAGATTCATATGGCCTCATGTGCCGGCCGGGCTTCGGACGCATAGGCGTCCGGGCCCGCCGTCGCGGTCCAGAGCGGATCGAAATCCGCTTTAAAGGATCTCCAGGCCAAGCCTTCTGCGCTCCTTGATGTTGGCTTTGTTCTGCTCGTCGTTGATGGCGCCCCGCGTCGGGGCGGCGCCGCTTTCGCCGTAGCGCTCGACCGTCACGCCGGGGCCCATGTGCTTGACGATCTGCTGGGCGATGTAGTCGCGGCGCTGGGCGTCGGTCATGCCGGCCGTGCGCTTCTCCATGCTCGGCCAGTCGAGCTTCGCCCCAAGGGCGTTGGTCATCTGGGATTGGCCGTCCCGCCAGACGGCGGCGATGATCTGGCCGTTCTGCCGGAACACGGTGTGCGCCTGCACGGCACGGTTCTTGGCGACCAGCACGGGGTCGGGGGGAGCTTCGGCCGCAGCCGCGACGCGCTTCATCTCGGCCATGAAGGCGCGCGCCTCCGGCGTGTCCGCCCGGATCGCCGGAGCGGGGTCAAGCTTGATCAGCCGGCTGCTGTCCACCGCGTAGCGTTGGCTGCCGGTGGCGGTCGTGAAAGGGCTGGTCATGAGCGGTCCCCCGGCTGGTGATGGCAACCACAGGTTTGCAATCGCGGTGCCAGCGGAAAAACGCTTGATTCAGGCGGGGTGGCGGAAGGGATGGGCGGCCGAACTTGCCCGGGGCGGGGCAGGAATTGCCGATGCAGCCGAAGGAATCGGGCCTTACCCGCCAACGAAAAAGGCCGCCGCGCTCCGTTGGGCGGTGCGCGGCGGCTCGTCATGGCATGCGGTGAAGTCGGACCGGAGGCCCTTATTCGAGAACGCGATCTTACTTGAACGCGACTTGGACGATCTCGTACAGCTTGGAGCCGCCGGGGGTGGAGACCTCGACGCTGTCGCCGACCGACTTGTTGATCAGGGCGCGCGCCAGCGGCGCCTGGATCGACAGCAGGCCGTTCTTGATGTCGCTCTCGTCCTGGCCGACGATCTGGTAGGTCGTCTCCTCGTCGGTGTCCTCGTCGGCCAGCGTCACGGTCGCGCCGAACTTCACGGTGCTGCCGGACAGCTTGGCCGGGTCGATGACCTCGGCGCGGCTGATCTTGTCCTCCAGCTCGGCGACGCGGCCCTCGATGAAGCTCTGCCGCTCGCGCGCAGCGGTGTATTCGGCGTTTTCCGACAGGTCCCCGTGCTCACGCGCTTCGGCAATCGCCTTGATGACGTTCGGGCGCTCAACAGACTTGAGGTGCTTCAGCTCCTCTTGCAGGCGGTTGTAGCCCGCCGCAGTCATTGGAAACTTTTCCATCGTTCAATCCATCACCATGCCGACGCAGCGCCAGAGACGGTTGACGGCGCGGGGAGGAGGTCCGCCGCGCCGTCACCATCCCTAATACGATCCGCTAAGGTACGACTGCAACGGCGCAACTTCAAGGCTGCCGTTCCGGAGTGCGGCAATCGCTTCCACCGCCGCACGCGCACCCGCCATGGTGGTGTAGTACGGAATGTTGTAGGTCAGCGCCGTCCGGCGCAGGCTGAAGCTGTCGGCCAGCGCCTGCGCACCCTCGGTGGTGTTCACGACCAGATGCACGTCGCCGTTGATCATCGAGTCGACGATGTGCGGCTGGCCTTCCACCACCTTGTTGATGACCTCGGCGGTGACGCCGGCCGTCTTCAAGGCGGCGGCGGTGCCGGTGGTCGCCAGGATGCGGAAGCCCATGCCGTGCAGCTTCTGCCCGATCTGGACGGCGGCGGCTTTGTCGCGGTCCTTCACCGAGATGAAGACCGTGCCCTGCACCGGCAGCGCCACGCCTGCACCCAGCTGCGACTTGGCGAAGGCCAAGGCGAAGTTGGTGTCCAGGCCCATCACCTCGCCCGTGGACTTCATCTCGGGGCCGAGCACGATGTCCACGCCGGGGAAGCGGGCGAAGGGGAAGACGGCTTCCTTCACGGCAGTGTGCGGCGGGTTCGGGCCGTTCAGCTTGAAGTCGGCCAGCTTCTCGCCGGCCATGACGCGGGCGGCGATCTTGGCGATGGCCGTGCCGGTGGCCTTGGCGACGAAGGGCACCGTGCGCGAGGCGCGTGGGTTGACCTCCAGGATGTAGACCGTGCCGTCCTTCACCGCGAACTGCACGTTCATCAGGCCGACGACCTTCAGGGCCAGCGCCAGAGCCTCGCCCTGGCGGCCGATCTCGGCGATGGTGTCCTGCGGCAGGGAGTAGGGCGGCAGGGCGCAGGCCGAGTCGCCGGAGTGGATGCCGGCTTCCTCGATGTGCTCCATGATGCCGGCGATGTAGACCTGACCGGCGGCGTCGGCCACCACGTCCACGTCAACCTCGATGGCGTCCTGCAGGTAGCTGTCGATCAGGACCGGGTTCTTGCCCGACACCTTCACGGCGGTGCCCATGTAGCGCTGGAGCCCGGCCATATCGTGGACGATCTCCATCGCCCGGCCGCCCAGCACGTAGGACGGACGGATGACGACCGGGAAGCCGATCTGCCCGGCGACCTTCTCGGCCTCTTCCAGCGAACGGGCGAGGCCGTTGGCGGGCTGCTTCAGGCCGAGCTGGTGCAGCAGCTTCTGGAAGCGCTCACGGTCCTCGGCGAGGTCGATGGCGTCCGGCGAGGTGCCCAGGATCGGAATGCCGGCCTTTTCCAGCGCGTCGGCCAGCTTCAGCGGGGTCTGGCCGCCGAACTGCACGATGCAGCCCAGAACCGTGCCATTGCGCTGCTCGACGCGGACCAGCTCGATCACGTCCTCGGCGGTCAGCGGCTCGAAATACAGGCGGTCGGCGGTGTCGTAGTCGGTCGAGACCGTCTCCGGGTTGCAGTTGACCATGATGGTCTCGATGCCGGCCTCGCGCAGGGCGTAGACGGCGTGGACGCAGCAATAGTCGAACTCGATGCCCTGGCCGATGCGGTTCGGGCCGCCGCCGAGAATGACGACCTTCTTCTTGTCGGTCGGATCCGATTCGCACTCGGCCTCGCCCGTGCCGTCCGCCTCGTAGGTGGAGTACATGTAGGGCGTGCGCGAGGCGAACTCGGCGGCACAAGTGTCGATGCGCTTGAAGACCGGCGTGACCTTGGCGGCGCGGCGGGCCTCGGCGACCTCGGCCTCGGTCTTGCCCGACAGCTCGGCCAGACGGGCGTCGGAGAAGCCCATCTGCTTCAGCTTCAGCCAGCCGTCCTTGTCGGTCGGCAGGCCGTTCTTGCGGATGGCTTCCTCACGGTCCACCAGGGCCTTGATCTGCTCCAGGAACCACGGGTCGTACTTGGAGACGTGCTGAACCTCGGCGACCGAGAAGCCGTGGCGGAAGGCCTGGGCGATGACCAGCAGGCGGTCCGGGGTCGGGCGGGCCAGCGCGCCACGGATGGCGGCGGCGTCCGGAACGTCGCCCTCGACCGCGTTGGGGGCGGCGATCTTGACCTCGTTGAAGCCGGTCAGGCCGGTCTCCATCGAGCGCAGCGCCTTCTGCACCGACTCCTGGAAGGTGCGGCCGATGGACATGGCCTCGCCCACCGACTTCATGGAGGTGGTCAGCAGCGGCTCGGTGCCCGCGAACTTCTCGAAGGTGAAGCGCGGCATCTTCGTGACGACGTAGTCGATCGTCGGCTCGAAGCTGGCAGGCGTGGTGCCGGTGATGTCGTTCTTCAGCTCGTCCAGCGTGTAGCCGACGGCCAGCTTCGCCGCGATCTTGGCGATGGGGAAGCCGGTGGCCTTCGACGCCAGGGCCGAGGAGCGCGACACGCGCGGGTTCATCTCGATCACGATCAGGCGGCCGTTGGCCGGGTTCACCGCGAACTGCACGTTGGAGCCGCCGGTGTCCACCCCGATCTCGCGCAGCACCGCGATCGAGGCGTTGCGCATGATCTGGTATTCCTTGTCCGTCAGCGTCAGCGCCGGCGCGACGGTGATGCTGTCGCCGGTGTGGACGCCCATCGGGTCGATGTTCTCGATGGCGCAGACGATGATGCAGTTGTCGGCGCTGTCGCGCACGACCTCCATCTCGTACTCCTTCCAGCCGAGCACGGACTCCTCGATCAGGACCTCACCCACGGGGGAGGCGCGCAGGCCGCCGCGCACGATGTCCTCGAACTCTTCCCGGTTGTAGGCGATGCCGCCGCCGGTGCCGGCCAGCGTGAAGCTGGGGCGGATGATCGCCGGCAGGCCGACGAAATCCAGCGCGTCCTGCGCCTCGCGGAAGTTCTTCACCATGCGCGAGCGCGGGCTCTCAAGGCCCAGCTTGTCCATGGCGTCGCGGAACAGGATGCGGTCCTCGGCCTTGGCGATGACGTCGCGCTTGGCGCCGATCATCTCCACGCCGAGCCGCTCCAGGGTGCCGTCGTCGGACAGCGCCATGGCGGTGTTCAGCGCGGTTTGGCCGCCCATGGTGGGCAGCAGGGCGTCGGGCTTTTCCTTTTCCAGGATCTTCGCCACCACGGCCGGGGTGATCGGCTCGATGTAGGTGGCGTCGGCGAGGCCGGGATCGGTCATGATGGTGGCGGGGTTGGAGTTCACCAGGATGACCCGGTAACCTTCCTCGCGCAGCGCCTTGCACGCCTGGACGCCGGAGTAATCGAACTCGCAAGCCTGGCCGATGACGATCGGCCCCGCGCCGATGATGCAGATGGATTTGATATCAGTGCGCTTGGGCATGGGTCCGCTTCTCGACGTTTGGGCAGCAAAAGCCCCCTCGCGCCGGTGACGGGGAGAGGGGGCGGGTAATATGTCGTTGCGAGGCCCCTTTATAGGGACTAAGGGCGTCCGGGGGAAGGGGTGGGATGATGTGTTCGCGACATGCCTGAAACCCACACCTCGGAAACATTGCGACCGCGCGGCGAGGTGGCGCTTGAACGGACACCGAAACGGCGTCATCAATCCCATAGGACGGCGGGGGAGAACCACCGCGTCCCTCCCCATTCGCCATTCCTCTGCCCCTGGAGCATCTGTTTCCCATGAGCCACGCCTTCGCCAAGGACAGCCGCGCCTGCGCCGCCTGCGTCTCGTGGGGGGGTGAACGGGCCATGTCGGACGACAACACGCTGGTGCACGTCACCCGCTACAGCGTGGAGGGGGAGTGCCGCACGGCCTCCAGCCAGGATTACCGCAAGGTCACCAAGGGCTATCACACCTGCGCGGCCTGGGCGCCGCTGCCGATGCTGAAGAAGCACGGCGGCCGGCTGGACCGCCAGCCGGTGTTCGCCACGCCGGCGGGCGCCCCGGCGTCCGCTGCCCCTGCGGCTCCGGCGGTTGCCGTAGTCGCGGCGCCGGGTGCCGCCGTGCTGGAGGCGGAACCGCCGCCCTGCCGCTCCGAACTTCTGGACATCGACAAGTCGCAGCCGGCGGCCCGCGTGCTGTACGTGTACTGGCGCCGGGTCAAGCAGACGCGCGCCATGCCGCTGGCCCGCGAGATCGACACGGCGCAGATCCGCGAGAGCGTGTCGCGCCTGTGCCTGATGGAGCCGGTGCGCGGCGGCGAGGACTTCGTCTATCGGGCCTGCGGCCGGGCGATCCAGCGTCGGCTGGGCCAGCGCCCGGTGCCTCGGCTGGTCAGCGCCTGCCACCCGCCCCAGGCGGCGGAGCGTTTCAACGCCGACCTGCGCGCCTGCCTGGAGAAGGGCGAGCCGCGCAGCCTTCTGGTGCGCGACGACCCGATGCTGCCGGGCGTGCGTTTCGTGGAACTTCTGTTGCCGCTGGCCGGTGAAGACGGCCGCCCGGCCTGCGTGCTGGCCTACCGGCACGTGCCGGGGGGCTGACGGGGGGCGGGGTGCCCTGGCGCTCGCAGCCGCGGCCCCGCGCCGCCAGCCAAGCCGACATCGTCGGCGTGTGGCCCTCGGCCGTGTGGATCGTCGTCGGCACCCATTTCTATCTGCTGAACCCGCAAGCCTTCGCCGGCTGGAAGGGCGGGCTGTATTTCGTGGTCGGCACGGCGGTGGTGGCGCTGGTCATCGGGGTGATCAGCCTGAACCTGCGCCGGGGCGTGTCCGCCATGCTGGCCGAGGTGTTTCCCAAACGCGACCGCTTCACCGATCTGGTGGGCCTCCTGCTGCGCCTGATGCTGGGCGCGGCCGAAGGGTTGCTGGTCGCCCTGTTCGCGCGGTGGACCCTGGGGGCGCTGGGGTGAGACTCCCTTTCCCCTCGGGAATGGAAGAGGGGTTGGTAACCATTCGGGCGTAGGCTTGTCCTTGGAGGCGTTTCGCTTGGGGAGGGTCCGATGGATTCCTTGACCGGCACCCTGACCGACATCCTGACCGCCTACTGGTCGCGGGCCGAGCTGATCACCAACGGCATCATCCTGCTGCACCTGCTGGGGGCGCTCGCCGTCGGCATTCTGATGGGGTACGAGCGTTCGTACCACGGGCGGGCGGCGGGCATGCGGACCTACGGGCTGGTCTGCCTCGCGTCGGCGGCGTTGACCGTCGTCAACGCCTATCCGAGCATGTGGTACGGCGGGCTGGGGGTGCAGGGCGCGGCGGGGGATCCGACACGGGTCATCCAGGGCATCGTGACCGGCATCGGCTTCCTCGGCGCGGGCGTCATCATGCGCGAGGGGATGTCGATCCGGGGGCTGTCCACCGCCGCCTCGATCTGGTCGGCGGCGGCCATCGGCGTCATCATCGGTCTCGGCTTCTACGTCGCGGCCATCGCCGCCGCCGTTCTGAGCATTCTCATCATGAGCGCATTCCGGCGGCTGGAGACGGCGCTGCCGCACCAGACGGTGATGCATCTGACGCTGGTCTTCGCGCAGGGCAAGGCGCCCACGGCCGAGGCCATCCGCATCAAGGCGCGGGAGCACGGCTACGACATCATCGACTGGGGCTATCACCTGAAGAACGGGTCGGGTCAGTTTGAATACCAGCTGGTCTTGCAGGCCGCCGGCTCGCCGGACCCAATGGAGTTGGTCAACCAACTGGCCTCCGCCGACGCGGTGGTGGAGTTCCGGCTGTCGCCGTCCCGGATATAGAGCCGATTGATTTTAATAGAGCGACTTCGGGATTCGTTCGGCCAGGGAACGGTCGTACTCCTCGCCGCCCTCGCGGCCGGCGCTGGCTTCGGCCAACAGGGCGCCGGTGGAGGGCAGGGACTTGCGGTCGATGCGGCTGGCCGGATCCCACAGGCGGGAGCGCAGCAGGGCGCGGGCGCACTGGAAGAAGACGGACTCGATGGTCACCACCAGAACCGTCTTCGGCGCCTTGCCGTCCACGGCGAAGCCGGCGCAGAGGTCGGGATCGGCGGTGATGGCGGCGCGGCCGTTGACGCGCAGCGTCTCGTCCACGCCGGGCACCAGGAACAGCAGGGCCACGCGCGGGTCGTGGATCAGGTTGCGCAAGCTGTCGATGCGGTTGTTGCCGCGCCGGTCGGGGACCAGAAGAGTGCGCTCGTCGGCCACGCGGACGAAGCCGGGACCGTCGCCGCGCGGGGAGGCGTCCAGCCCGTCCAGCCCTGAGGTCGCCAGCACGAAGAAGGGCGAGGCCTCGACGACGGCGCGGTAGCCGGGGGTCAGGCGATCGACTTCCTTCGCCACCGAGGGGCCGGCCGGCTGTCCGTAGAGGGCTTCGAGCGCGGCAACGTCGGTGATGAAGGCGGGCATGGTCACTTTCCCAGGAGGAAATAGACGAAGTCGATGCTGGGCGCCTCACGGCCGAATTGGCTCAGCAACGTGTGGGCCTGGCCGCGATGGTGGGTCTGGTGGTTGAAGATGTGTGTCAGGATTTGGATGAAGGGCAGCTCGTGCGACGTGCCGGCCATGGAGCGGTAGGCGAAAGGCTGGCCGAAGCGCCCCTCGTCCTGGGCCGAGACGACGCGGATGATACGCTCGTCCTCCGCCTCGCGGGCGGCGCGCAGGTCTTCGAAGCGGTCGGCGATGATCTCGTCCAGGGAGGACGGCACCGGGCCGGCGCCCTCGATGCGGTGGAGCCACACCCGGTCGGCGACCAGGATGTGGTTCAGCGTGCCGCGCAGCGACTTGAAGAAGGCGCCGCGATCCTCGCGGTACTGTGCGTCGGGCAGCTCGGCCACCGCAGCGTAGAGGCGGCGGTTGGCCCAGCGGTTGTAAAGGGCGAGCTGTTCGAAGTTCGCCTTCACCATCACACGCCCTCCTTTAGACGCCGGCCCGTTTCGCGGAGAGGCCGGCGGGGGAGAGCAGAACCTCGCGCTTGCCCTGGTGATTGGCGGGGCCGACCACGCGTTCGGTTTCCATGCGCTCCACGAGGCGGGCGGCGCGGTTGTAGCCGATCTGAAGCTGGCGCTGGATGAAGCTGACCGACACCTTGCCCTCGCGCACCACGAGGTTGACCGCCTGCATGTAGAGGTCGTCGCCGGTGGCGCCGGTGGCGCTGCCCTCGTCGTCCTCGATGGTGACGGTCTCGTCCTCTTCCTCGGTGATCGCGGTGACGTAGTTGGGCGCGCCCTGCGACTTGACGTACTGTACGATCTCCTCGACCTCCGAATCGGAGACGAAGGGGCCGTGCACGCGGGTGATGCGCCCGCCGCCCTGCATGTAGAGCATGTCGCCCTGGCCGAGCAGCTGCTCCGCCCCGGCCTCGCCCAGGATGGTGCGGCTGTCGATCTTGGAGGTGACCTGGAAGCTGATGCGGGTCGGGAAGTTGGCCTTGATGGTGCCGGTGATGACGTCCACCGACGGGCGCTGCGTCGCCATGATCAGGTGGATGCCGGCGGCGCGGGCCATTTGCGCCAGGCGCTGGATCGCCGCCTCGATCTCCTTGCCGGCGACCAGCATCAGGTCGGCCATCTCGTCGACGATCACGACGATGAAGGGCAGCGGCACCGGCTCGCTCGGGCCCATGTCGAAGACGGTTTCCGTCTCGCCGGGGACGGTGCGCTTCGGCATCTTCTCGCCGTTGGCGATCATCTCGGCGATGCGGGCGTTGTAGCCCTCGATGTTGCGCACGCCGAGCTTGGACATCGCCTCGTAGCGGCTCTCCATCTCGCGCACGGCCCAGCGCAGCGCCACGACCGCCTTCTTCGGGTCGGTGACGACGGGGGTCAGCAGGTGCGGGATGCCGTCGTAGACCGACAGCTCCAGCATCTTCGGATCGACCATGATGAAGCGGCAGCGCTCCGGCGGCAGCCGGTAGAGCAGCGACAGGATCATCGTGTTGATGGCGACCGACTTGCCCGAACCCGTCGTGCCGGCGACCAGAAGGTGCGGCATGCGGGCGAGGTCGGCGACGACCGGCTCCCCGCTGATGTCCTTGCCGAGCGCGATGGCGAGGTTCGCCGTCGTGTTGCGGAAGGTGTCGTGGTCGAACATCTCCCGCAGATAGACCATTTCGCGCACCGGGTTCGGCAGTTCGACGCCGATGACGCTGCGGCCGGGCACGATGGCGATGCGGGCGGTCACCACGCTCATGGAACGGGCGATGTCGTCGGTCAGGTTGATGACCGTCGCGGACTTGGTGCCGGGGGCCGGCTCGAACTCGTAGAGCGTGACGACCGGGCCGGGGCGCACGTCCATGATCTCGCCGCGCACGCGGAAGTTCTTCAGGACGGTTTCCAGCATGCGGGCGTTGCGGGCCAGCACGGTCTCGTCATGCTGCTGCGGCGGGCGCGGCGGCGGCGATTGCAGCAGCGCGATGGCCGGCAGGGAGTAGTTCGGCGGGTATTCGACCGGGCCTTCCGGGACGGCCGGCGCGGTAGCCGGAGCAGAAGCCGGAGCGGCGGCGGAGGCAGCCTCGGTCGGCTGGGGCGCGGGGGCCGCGGCGGCCAGCGCGGCCGGGGTCGGCTCCTCCACCGGGTGCTTGGCCTCGTAGGCCCACTCCACGCCCGACAGGAAGGCGAAGCCGGCGACCACGGCCAAGGCCTCGTCGCCGAGGTTGGTCGAATAGACCGTGCCGGCGCGCGGCGTGCCGGGCAGCACCTCCACATCCCACAGCACGCGGCCGTCCTGGCGCGCGTTGGGGATCAGGTTGAAGGGGCGGCCGTTCAGCGCGCACCACAGATTGAACTCGTCGGCGGTGACGACGCCCGACTGGGTGGCGGGGGCGGCAACGTGGGGCGTGCGCGGCGTCATGCCGTGGCTCCCGGAGTTTTGGCGTTGGACGAGGACGGAGACGAGGTCGCCGGTGTGGCGGGTTGGGCGACGGGCGCGCACTTCGGCAGCTCGTAGGCGGCGACCAGCAGCTTGTCGATCTGCTCGCCGTCGCTGGACATCGGCAGGACCAGCCGTTCCCAGCTCCGCCGCACCCCGCTGAAGTCGGCGGTGTAGGTGCGGGCGACCGGCAGCCCTTCGCGGCGCACCGATTCGTATTCGGGGCGCAGGATGGCGCGCTGCTCCTCCGGCAGGTCTTCCAGCGTCGCGCCAAGACGGGAACGGCCGAAGGCCGCCGCCAGGGACTTGCCGTAATAGGAGTAGACGAAGTCGTCCTCCCCTATGACCTCGAAGATGACAATATTGTCCTTCCACGGCCGCAGATCGGCCGGGGCAATCGTGCTGGGCACCGGCGGCTTGCCGCCGACGGATTTCGTGAGCCAGAAGTCCAGCAGGCCGCTGAGGTGCGACGTCGCCAGCTCGGTTCTTTCCTTGATCATCGAATGGGCGCGGATTTCACGGGCGGCGCCCCGCGGGGCTGCCCCCTGGAGCTTTCATGGACCGCCCGAACCATAGCCGGAAGGGGAGGGGGCGCGCAACCGCAAGGGCATAGGCCGCGTAAGGCGGATTGCCGCTGTCTCTCGGATGTCGCAGTCGGAGGTCGCCGTCGGCCCCCTCTCCGGGCGTCAGATCGCGCAGGTCACGCCGGTGCCGCCCAGGCCGCAGTAGCCGTTGGGGTTCTTGGACAGATACTGCTGGTGATAGCCCTCAGCGAAGTAGAATGGCGGGGCCTCTCGGACCTCGGTGGTGACGGGGCCGTAGCCGGCGTCGCCCAGCCGTTCCTGATAGGAGGCGCGGCTGGCCTCGGCGGCGGCGCGCTGGGCGTCGGTGTGGGTGTAGATGGCCGAGCGGTACTGGGTGCCCACGTCGTTGCCCTGGCGCATGCCTTGAGTCGGGTCGTGCGCCTCCCAGAAGACGCGCAGCAGATCCTCGAAGCGGACCTTGCGCGGGTCGTAGACGACGCGAACCACCTCGGTGTGGCCGGTGCGGCCGGAGCAGACCTCCTCATAGGTCGGGTTGGGCGTGTGGCCGCCCTGATAGCCGACCGCCGTCACCCAGACGCCGGGTGTCTGCCAGAACTTGCGCTCCGCACCCCAGAAGCACCCCAAACCGAAATCGGCGACCTCCAGGCCGTTGGGGTAGGGCGGGGTCATGGGATTGCCGTTGACATGATGGCGGGGCGGGACGGGCACCGCCTCCGCGCGGCCAGGCAGGGCCTCCTCGGGGCGCGGCAGCTCGGCGGGCTTGCGCAGGAACTGTCCGAGCATGGGTCTCCTCCCTCGTCGTTCGGCATCGGTCACATGGATGTTCGGATGGGCGAGTATGTCGGGTCGCGGCACCGGTCCGGCAAGGCCACCCATCCCGGAGAATGGAGTGGGGAGAGCGGAACCGGGGCGCGCGGCGGCGGGTTGCCGGAAGGTGGTTTCCGCCTCCGGAGGGACGCCGCTGAACCCGCTGCTCCACCCCCAACTGGTCAACCCGCCCTTCGGCGACCCCGGCGTCCTGGTGGACGTGCGGTTCGAGCGGCGTTGCCTGCTGCTCGACCTCGGCGACCTGTCGACGGTGCCGCCGCGCCTGCTGCTGCGGACGACGCACGCCTTCGTCTCGCACGCCCACATGGACCATTTCGCCGGGTTCGACCATCTGCTGCGGGTCTGCCTGGGGCGGGACAAGGCGCTGCACCTGTTCGGCCCGCCGGGCTTCGTGGACCGCGTGGCCGGCAAATTTGCGGCCTATTGCTGGAATCTGGCGCCGGGCTACGCCGCCGACTTCGTGGTGACCGCGACGGCGGTGGAGGAGGGCGGCAGCGGCGTCACGGCCGAGTTCCACAGCCGCCGCAGCTTCGCCCGCGAGGCGGAACGGACGGTGCAGGTCGATGGCGGGCGGCTCTGCGCGGCGGGGCGGACGACGCGGTCGTCGTGGCGCCGGGGCTGGACGGTGGGACGGTGGAGGTGCCGCTCGGCCGGCTGAAGGCGGAGGCGCTGTCGCTGACCGCCGGGCAGGCCATCGCCTATGTGGTGGACGCGGGCTTCACGGCGGAAAACGCGGCGCGCATCGTCGATCTGGCGCGCGGGGCCGACCTGTTGTTCATCGAGGCGCCCTTCCGTGCCGCCGACGCCGAACTGGCCGGCGCGCGCCGGCATCTGACGACCGCGCAGGCCGGGCAACTGGCGGCGGCGGCTGGGGTGCGGCGGGTCGTGCCCTTCCATTTCTCCCCGCGCTACGTCGGGCAGGAGGAGGCGATGCGGCGGGAGGTGGAGGACGCCTTTCTGGAAGGCAGGCCTTTGCCGTTTTAGCTTGCGCCGTTTTGAGGCGGAGCTTCCGCGCCCCATTTGCGTTTAGAGGGGAAATTCACGCGCGGAGACAAGAACCATGCCGATCGACGACGCCACCTTGCAGCGCCTGACCGAGCTTGGCCGACAGAACGGTGACCGGCTCAGCATCGAGCAGTTGGGCCGGGAAGTCCCGGTGGAAACCATGACGCCGGAGGAGGTCGCCGCCGTGGTGGAACGGCTGGAAACCGCCGGCATCGAGGTGGATCTGGAGGATGAATCGCTGAAGAAGCCCCGCGCAGCGCGGGCCTACCCGACTGGGGCCGGCGTGGTGGACATGGCCAGCCCGGCGGCCCCGGCCGTGTCGGCCCCCGGCGTCAAGCCGTCGGAGCACGGCTGGGCCGACGAGGGGCTGGGCCACGCCCACGGGGGGCACCACGCCTCGCGCAGGGCGCCGACCTGGAACCGGAACGGCGTGGACATGATCCCCATCGTCACCTTCATCGTGGTGGCGCTGGTCCTGATCGTGGCGCTGGGCGGGCACTGACGGTTTACGGCTTCACCGGCCTCGCGAGGGCATGGATGAGGATGGCGGCGGTCGCGGCGACGTTCAGCGATTGCACATGGCCGCTGCCGGGGATGGTCAGGATTTCCTCGCAGGCGGCGAGCGTGGCGGGCGGTATGCCGTCCTCCTCGTTGCCGAGGATGACGGCCACCGGCTTGTCGCCCGTCGTAAGGCCGGCCACGTCGGTCACGGCGCGCCCTTTGCCCAACGCGGTGCCGACGACGCGGTAGGTGCCGCGCAGCCGCTTCAGCGCCAGCGGCAGGTTGGCCGCCTGGTAAAGCTCCACCCACTCGAACCCGCCCTCGGCGACGCGGTAGGCGGACTCCGACGGCAGGGCTTGGCCTGGATGGTCGGAGACCACGACGCGCGGCAGGCCGAAGAAGGCTGCCGTGCGCAGGATGGCGCCGAGATTGTGTGGGTTGCCGACCCCGTCGAGGATCAGCAGCGGCTGGCCGTCCGTAGCCCAACGCTTGGCCGCCTCCGTGTCGAAGGCCGGGACCGGGCGGGGCACGATCAGCGCGACCACGCCGCCGTGCAGCACCGTGCCGGCGACCTTCGCCAACTCCTCGGCATCCACCATGCGGTAGGGCTTGCGCGCCGCCGCCAATGCCTTGCAGAAGGCGCCGACGTGAGGTTTCAGCCGCTCGTCGAAGAACAGGCGCTCGACGCGGGCGGCGTCATGTTCGAACAGGGCCGAGACGGCGGACAGGCCGGCGACGCGGAACAGCTTTTGCTGCGGCTCGCGATCCGCCTGGGGGCGCGGCGCTTGGTGGGCCGGCGCGGTTTTGCGGGCGCGAGGAGAGGCGGGCGGCGGAGAAACGAACGAACGGCCGCGCGGCGGCGCCGGCTTCGGCATGATGGGACTCGGGGGCTGACGGAACGGGCCGGCATTCTGGACCAAGCCGGACGGCAAGGCCAAGCGGGATCGCGCACCTGCAGAGAAGGGCTTGCCGGTTGCAGGTAGCCCCTCTCCCCTCGTGGGAGAGGGGGTGGGGTGAGGGGGCATACCGTCCGGCAGGACGGGGAAAGAGCCTGAATCGTGCGTGCGGCTTCGCCGCATACCCCTCATCCCAACCCTTCTCCCTCAAGGGGAGAAGGGCTTTGTGTCGCGGTCCGACGCTCTTCGGGCGGTGGCAGAGTAGTGTTGATGATGCCCGTTCCGGCGTCGGGCGTAGCCGGCGTAGGCGGCCGCCGCCGCCGCGGCCACCCCGCCCATCAGCAGCGGCGACAGCCAGCCGGGCGGCGGGGTGCGGTAGCCGCCCTCGACGCCCCGGCCTCGCTCCATCGGCTCGAACAGGTTGCCGTCGGTGACCGGGGCCGGCGGTGTGCGGCTGAAATGGCGGTGCGCGCCGTAGCCGGCGATCTTCTCCATCAGACGCGGCGCCACCGCGTGGCCGAGACGGGTCAGCGGAGTCAGCGCCCCGACCATCGCCTGCGCGCGCGGGCGCAACGCCACGGAGACGATGGTCTCGGCCACATCCTCCGGGTCGTCGTAGAGGGGGTTTTCCGGTTCCAGCGCGTGGCCGGTATAGTTGGCCCCGTGCGTCATGCCCGGCGTGTCGGTGAAGGAGGGATAGACGCCGCAGACATGGATGCCCGGCTGGTCCACCAGTTCCGCCCGCAGGCTTTCCAGCAGCCCCTCGTGCCCGAACTTGCTGGCGGCGTAGGCGGCGGCATAGGGGGCGGGTGCCCAGGCGCCGACCGACACGGTGTTGATGAGGATGCCGCGTCCCTGGCGGCGGAAAACCGGGATGGCCGCGTGGGCGCCGTAGAGCGGGCCGAACAGGTTGGTCTCGATGACCCGGCGGTGCGCCTCGATGGGGGTTTCCTCGAAACGGCCGATGGCGCCGACGCCGGCGTTGCTGACCCACACGTCGATGCCGCCGAAGGTCTTCACCGCCCGGTCGGCCAGCCGTTTCACCGCGTCGGCGTCGGTCACGTCGGTCGGCACCACGACGGCCTCGGCGCCGAGTTCGTGGCATTCCCCGGCCACCTCCTCCAGCAGCGCTTCGCGCCGAGCCGCCAGAACCAGACGCGCCCCCTGGCGCGCGAAGGCCTGGGCCGTCGCCCGGCCGATCCCGCTGGACGCGCCGGTGATGACCACCGAGGCCCCGTGCAGACTGTCCATCGTCCCTCTCCCGCTGACGCTTCATTCGCAGCGTCAACAGGAGGGGAGGCGGGGTGTCCCGTTCCGATCGGCGTGATGTCGGATCAGCGTGATGTCAGATCAGCTTAATCGCCAGGAAGCCGCCGATCAGCGCGACGGCGAAGGCGGTGGTGACGAGCGTCAGGCGCTCCTCGATGAACTTGCGGATCGGCTCGCCGAACCAGTAGAGCAGCGCCGCCACCAAGTAGAAGCGCATGGAGCGCGAGATCACCGACGCGCCGATGAACACCCACAGGTCCAGTTTCGCCACGCCGGCCGTGATGGTCAGCAGCTTGTAGGGGATCGGCGTCATGCCCTTGATGATGAGGATCTCCGCGCCGTAGTCGACGAAGGTCTGGCGCAGCACCTCGAACTGGGTGTTCAGGTGATAGAAGTCGATGACCGCCTTGCCGATGGCCTCGTACAGGAAATAGCCGATCATGTAGCCGGCGATGCCGCCCACCACCGACGCGATGGTGCAGATCGTCGCGATGCGCCACGCCGCCTGACGGTTGGCGAGCACCATCGGGACCATCAGAAGGTCCGGCGGGATCGGAAAGAACGAGCTTTCCGCGAAGGAGACGCCCGCCAGCCACGTGGTGGCGTTCTTCGAGGCCGCCTTGGCCATGGTCCAGTCGTAAAGGCGCTTCAGCATGCCGGTCGCAGCCCGTGGTTGATGCCGGGAGAGCCACTGTTTTAGCGGCCTCGCGGTGGTGCGGCTACGACCAAATCGGGGCGGCCCCGGAAAGGCTACGGCTTGGTCTCGTCTGTGGTAGGCCGCGCGATGGGATCGCAGTCGCGCTCATCGGCCGGCGAGCCGCCGGGCATGCCCCGGTCGCGCGTGTCGGGCGCCGACCCGCCGCCGCCGCTCGCCTCGTCGCACAGCGGGGCCACGTCGGTCTTGCGGATGGGGGCCGGGTTCTGCTGTTGCTTCTCCTGATCCATGGCGGACACCTCAATTCATTGGGTCCTTGGCAACAGGAGCGGGGCCGGGCGGTTCCCGGCGCTCACCCGCCGCCGCGCTGGAAGGCACGGTCGAAGCGGGCGAGGAAGGCGCGTTGCTCCGCCTCGTCCCAGCCCCGGAAGGCAAAGGACACGCGCAGGCGCGGGATTTCCACGGGGCCGAAGCGGCAGGGCGGCAGGGGTTCTATGTGCAGATCGGCGCCGGCCTCCGCGCCGATGCGGATGGTGTCGGCCTCGGCCCGCCAGGGCAAGGCGCCCACCGCGCCGGGGAGAAGGCGCAGCAGGTCGGCCCTGGTCAGAGCCATGTCCTTGACGGTCATGTCCGGTTGGTCAGCCGCCGGCCACCGGCGGCCACATGGCGACGGCGTCGCCCGGCTTCAGCGCGTGGTGGTCGAGCTGGCTCGGCGCGATGTAGACGCCATTGACCAGCACGAGGTGGCACTTTTCCCGCGCCATGTTCAGACGGTGGATGACGTGCGCCGGGGTGGCGTCCTCCGGCAGGTCCAGCCTGATCTGGTTCTGCCTGGCCCCCGGCGGCAGATGCTGGGCCAGCGTGGCGTAGAGCTTGACGACGATCTCCATGGTCCCTCCGGAAAGCCCTGGGGGCCGGCGGTCGCCAGCCCCCATTCTCATGGGCTCACGTCAGATGGGTGCGGGCGATGTAAGCTTCCATGAGGCGGTGCGGGTCCGCCTTCAGCTTCGCCTTCCAGGGGCCGAGCTTCGTGCCGGTCTGGATCAGGCCGCGCAGCACGCCGACATGCTGGGTCAGGCCGATGGCCGTGCCGCCGACCAGCACGTCGTCCTCGAACTGGAGGCTGAGGTACTTGTAGTTGTCGTTGTCCACGACCTCGATCGAATCGCCGCCGTCCACGCCGGCCCACAGCCCGAAGGAGCTGGAGATCAGGCCCACCGTGTCCAGCACGTTCATCTGAAGGCTGCCGTTGTACTGGATGTTGTGGCCGGCCATGTTCATGGCGGCGATGCGCCCATGCTCCGACGCGGTCGGCTGGATCGCGTGCACGTCGTGCGCCTTCGTCGAGAAGTCGTAGCCCTGGGCCACGTCGCCGGCGGCGTAGATGTCGTTCACGCTGGTCCGCATGTAGCGGTCCACCATGATGCCCCGGTCGATCTTGATGCCGCTGTTCTCCAGGAAGTCCACGTTCGGCTTCACGCCGGCCGAGACGACCACGAGGTGCGCGGCCATCATCTCGCCGCTGTCCAGTTCGACGTCCAGCGTGTCGCTGGCGACGGTCGGTTCCTTGCGCTTCAGGAAGCCGAAGATGCCACGGCTCTTTTCGGCGGCGACGTTCTGGAGGGACTTGATCCTGGTGCCGGTCAGGACGCGGATGCCCTTAGCCTCGCACCAGCGGCGGATCATCGTGCCGGCGGTCGGGTTCATCATGCGGGGGACCATGCGGTCGCCCATCTCGACAACCGTCAGCTGGACGCCGCGCGCGGCTAGAGCCTCGAGCACGATGCAGCCGATGAAGCCGGCGCCCATCAGCACGACGTGCGTGCCGGGCTCGGCCAGCTTGATGATGTTGCGGGCGTCCTCCAGCGTCCAGCAATGGTGCACGCCCTTGAGGTCAAGGCCCGGAATCGGCGGACGCACAGGGCGCGCGCCGGTGGCGACCAGCAGCCGGTCATACTTCAGGTGGCTGCCGTCGGCGAAGTCGATGCGCTTGTTGTCGGGCATCAGCGAGGTGGCGCGCGCGTTGGTGCGCACCTCGATTCCGCGCGCGGCGAAATGGTCGGGCGCCTTGCGCAGGTAGGTCCCAGCCTCCTGGACCTTGCCGGTCAGGACGTAGGGGATCGCCATGCGGGAATAGGGCGGCTCGTTCTCGCCGCCGATGAGCGTGATGGAGCCGTTGGGATCGGTCTTGCGCAGGGTCTCCGCCGCGACAACGCCCGACGGCCCCGCCCCGAGAACGACGTAATGCATGAGGTGCTTGCCCCTTTGAGAGGGTGGCCGCCGTGGGCCCCCTTCCTCCCACGCTGTCGCGTGGGCCCCTCCTTCCCCCATGCTGCGCACGGGGGAAGGTTGTGTTCCCTTCCCCCGCCGCGAGGTGGGGGAGGGTCAGGGTGGGGGCCCGTCGCGACACGTTTCCGTGGGCGCGGCCCCCAATCCGATCAGAGCGCCAGCCGGGCCAGCGTCTCGTTGGTCGGGATGCCGTCCGCCGTCCAGCCCCGGATCTCGTAGTATTCCGGGAGCATCTTGGACAGGTCGTTCACGCGGCCCTTGGCCGGGCCGGAGTTGGCCGGCTCGGACAGCAGGCGCTTGGGCAGCGTGTCGTCCTTGGCGGTGAAGCCAGCGGCGAGGTTGAACTGGCGCTCCAGGTTCCAGATGCGCTCGCCCGTCTCGACCAGACGGTCCACGCTCCAGCCGCCCTCGATGGCCGCGTCCACCTGCGGGGCCACGTCCTGGAGGCTCCAGGCGAAGGAGGTGAAGATGCAGATGCCGGCGCTGTCGAAGGCCGCCGTGGCGTCCTGGAAGGCCTTCACCAGACCGGCCTTGCCGTCGGTCGCCAGCGGGTCGGTCTTCTCCGGAATGCCCAGGATCTCCGAGGCCACGGTGTAGCTGCGCAGGTGGCAGGCGCCGCGGTTGGAGGTGGCGTAGGTCAGGCCCATGCCCTGGATGCCGCGGCTGTCGTAGGCCGGGAATTCCTGGCCCTTGACGCCCATGTGGAACTCCGGATGGCCGTACTTCTCGCACAGCAGCTTGGAGCCCAACCCGATCTCCGCACCGAAGCCCTCGCCCTTGCCGGTCAGCTCGGCGAGCTGGGTCAGGGCTTCCGCCGAGCCGAAGCGCAGCTCGATGCCGCCGGTCTGCTCCGTGGTGATGGCGCCGATCTCGAACAGCTCCATCGCCGCCGACACGGTGGCGCCGAACGAGATCGGGTCCATGCCCTGCTCGTTGCAGATGAAGTTGGCGAAGGTCAGCGCTTCCAGATCGTCAACGCCGGTGTTGGAGCCCAGCGCCCAAGCCGCCTCGTACTCCAGGCCGCCCGAGGCGCCCCAATACTCCGGCCGGTTCTGGACGGTGTAGTGGTTCTTGTCGATCATCGACACGCGGCCGCAGGCGATGGTGCAGCCGAAGCAGGCCTGATTGGCGACGAGGTTCGACTTGCCGTCGGTCGGACGCTTCTCGGCCATGGCTTCGGCGGAGATCTTGTGCGCGCCCTCGAACTGGATGTCGCGGTGATTGCGCGTCGGCATCGCGCCGGTCTCGTTGATGACGTTCATCAGGACCTGCGTGCCGTAGGTCGGCAGGCCCTGGCCCGTCACCGCGTTGCCGGAAAGAACGGCCTTGGCGGCGTTCGACGCCGCGAAGAACTCCTTGAAGTCGCGGACCTTCACGCCCTCCGTGCCGCGCACGGCGACCGCCTTCAGGTTCTTCGAGCCCATCACGGTGCCGACGCCGGAGCGGCCGGCGGCGCGGTGCAGGTCGTTGACGATGCAGGCGTACTTGACGCCCTTCTCACCCGACACGCCGATGGTGGAGACGCGGACCAGCGGGTCCTGAAGCTGCGCCTTGATCGCGTGCTCGGTGTCCCAGACCGACTTGCCCCACAGGTGGTCGGCGGGCAGCAGGCGGGCGGTGCCGTTCTCGACGTAGAGGAAGACCGGCGAGGGCGCCTTGCCCTCGAAGATGATCATGTCCCAGCCGGCGTACTTCAGCTCGGCGCCGAAGAAGCCGCCGGAGTTGGAGCAGGCGATGGCGCCGGTCAAGGCGCCCTTGGTGATGACCGTGTAGCGCCCGCCCGTGGACGCCATGGTGCCGGTCAGCGGGCCGGTGGCGAAGATCAGCTTGTTGTCGGGCGACAGCGGATCGACCTTCGGATCGATCTCCTCCACGAGGTACTTCGTGCCGAGGCCGCGCGAACCCAGGTACTTCTGGGCCCACTCCATGTTCAGCGGCTCGGACTTGACGGTGCCCGCGGTCAGGTTGACGCGCAGGATCTTACGTGCCCATCCCATCGGAGGCCTCCCTCAGTTGACGTGCGAGCCGGTGTCGGTCTTGGCCGCCCAGGCACGCATCTTGTCGAGCCCGGTCCAGTTCGAATCGACGTAGGTGATGGCCTGCGTCGGGCACGCCTTGGCGCAGGCGGGATCGCCCTCGCACAGGTCGCATTTCTGAACCTTGCCGGAGGAGGCGTTGTAGTTGATGGTGCCGAACGGGCAGGCGATCGTGCAGACCTTGCAGCCGACGCAGAGGTCGGCGTGGACCTCCTTCGCGCCGGTGGCGAGGTTCACCTTGATCGCATCCACGGGACAGGCCTGCATGCACCAGGCTTCGGCGCACTGGGTGCAGGTGTAGGGCACGAAACGCGCCTCGGCATCGAAGGTGAAGACCTTGATGCGAGACTTGGAGGGGTTGAAGGCGCCTTCCTTCTCGTAGGAACAGGCCATTTCGCATTGCCGACACCCGGTGCATTTGCCGGGGTCGATGTTGAGCGAGCGCTGCATCGTCGCACTCCCTAAGCGCGGTGTTCTCTGGGACCGAGGATTTGGCGGACGGCACACTCCAAGAATGGGCGGCCGTCCTTTTTCATTTTTTCGTTTTCGAGCCTATTCTTGCAGCCGAAGCGGGGCAAGGTCGGCGGTGCCGCAGGGGCTTAGACTTTAGGCGGAGATAGGGCCCTGAATTCCTTTTCCCCTCTGGGGAGAAGGGACTGTGTCTCACTTTGCGTTCTGCAGATACGCGATGATGTCCGCGCGGTCTTCCGGCTTCGCCACGCCGGCGAAGGCCATGCGGCTGTCGGGGATGACCGCCTTCGGGTTGTTCAGGTAGGGATCGAGCGTCTTGGCGTCCCACACGATGCCTGACGCCTTCAGGCCTTCCGAATAGCCCTTGAAGTCGTCCACCGCGCCCGCCTTGCGGCCGAAGACGCCGTGCAGGGTGGGGCCGACGCGGTTCTTGCCGGCCTCGACCGTGTGGCAGGACTTGCACTGGCGGAACAGCTTCTCGCCGTTGGCCGGGTCGCCTTCGGCCCGAGCGGAGGAGGCGGCGGCGGGGGTGAGCGCCAGCAGCGCGAGGGCAAGTGTGGAACCGGTCAGCAGACGGGTCGCGGTGCGCATGGTTTTGAGACCTCCCTCAATCCGCCGCGCGGGGTGGGCGGCGTCGGAGGCCAAATCTACGGATTGCCCTGGTCCGGAAAATTGGACTTTGGAACTGATTGGGAATCAGCCCCGGTGACGGCGTCCTCCTGCGGGCGCAGGGCGTCGTCCAGCCATTCCAGATGCGGGGATGCGGCCCGGCGCGCCTCCTCCTCCATCAGGCGGTAGCGGGATATCACCTCCTGTCCAAAGGGGGTCAGGCCGGTGCCGCCGCCCTCGCGTCCGCCGACGTTGGTGCGCACGACGGGGTCGCGGAAGGCGGTGTTCATGGTTTCCACCAGGAACCACGCGCGCCGGAACGACATGCCGAGCGCCCGAGCCGCCGCGGAGATGGAACCGGTGCGGTCGATCTCCTCCAGCAGCGAGATCTTGCCGGGGCCGATCGCCCCCGACGGGTGCAGGAAGCGCACGCGGATGTCGGTCGTCATGCCGGGTTTCCGTCCAAAGGTACCATTTACCCGCCAAGGGTTATTCCCGGACACTCTCATCGTCATCGCCGCCGATGCAAGTTTGTTTCGACGTCGGTCCGTTGCGGGTTCCGGCCGCAAGCCAGCCGAACCAAGAGATGCGGGAGTTCCTCTGTCCCCGGCGGACGCCCGTTTAAGCCCGAGTTCAGGCTTGATCCAAAGTCGCATTTACCGGAGACGCCGAATGCATTGATATCGGCGGTGCGCTGTGGCGGAAAACGCATATCGGGCGATATGGCAAAATCCGCACAACGCATGTGGCCATTCATTCTTGGGAGGGAATCGCTGTGATCCATCAGGCTCTGGAAACGCTGAGCAAGCAGGTTGCCATCCGGCCGCGCTACGACAACTACATCGGCGGCCAGTGGGTTGCCCCGACCAAGGGCCAGTACTTCACCAACCTGACCCCGATCACCGGCAAGGCCCTGTGCGAGGTCGCGCGCTCCACCGCCGAGGACATCGAGAAGGCGCTGGACGCCGCCCACAAGGCCAAGGACGCCTGGGGCCGCACCTCGCCGGCCGAGCGCGCCCGCATCCTGAACAAGATCGCCGACCGCATGGAAGAGCGGCTTGAGGTTCTGGCGCTGGCCGAGACGCTGGACAACGGCAAGCCGATCCGCGAGACGACCCACGCCGACCTGCCGCTGGCCATCGACCATTTCCGCTACTTCGCCGGCTGCGTCCGCGCCCAGGAAGGCACCATCGCGGAAATCGACCACACCACCTACGCCTATCACTTCCACGAGCCGTTGGGCGTCGTCGGCCAGATCATCCCGTGGAACTTCCCGCTGCTGATGGCGGTGTGGAAGCTGGCCCCCGCGCTGGCCGCCGGCAACTGCGTCGTGCTGAAGCCGGCCGAGCAGACCCCGATGGCCATCATGGTGATGATGGAGATCATCGGCGACCTGCTGCCGGACGGCGTGATCAACGTCGTCAACGGTTTCGGCATCGAGGCCGGCAAGCCGCTGGCGCAGAGCCCGCGCATCGCCAAGATCGCCTTCACCGGCGAGACGACCACCGGCCGCCTGATCATGCAGTACGCGGCGGAGAACATCATCCCGGTCACGCTGGAGCTGGGCGGCAAGTCGCCGAACATCTTCTTCGCCGACGTGATGGCCGAGGATGACGAGTTCTTCGACAAGGCGCTGGAAGGCTTCGCCATGTTCGCCCTGAATCAGGGCGAGGTCTGCACCTGCCCCAGCCGCGTGCTGGTTCAGGAAAAGATCTACGACAAGTTCATGGAGAAGGCCGTCGCCCGCGTCGGCGCGGTGAAGCAGGGCAACCCGCTCGACCCGGCGACCATGATCGGCGCGCAGGCCTCCATCGACCAGCTTGAGAAGATCCTCGGCTACATCGACATCGGCAAGTCCGAGGGTGCGAAGGTCCTGATCGGCGGCGAGCGCGCGCATCTGGGCGGCGAGCTGGAGAGCGGCTACTACGTGCAGCCCACCGTGTTCGAGGGCCACAACAAGATGCGCATCTTCCAGGAGGAGATCTTCGGGCCGGTCGTGTCCGTGACCACCTTCAAGACCGAGGAAGAGGCGCTGGCCATCGCCAACGACACCATGTTCGGCCTGGGCGCCGGCGTGTGGAGCCGCGACGGCAACCGCGCCTTCCGCATGGGCCGCGCCATCCAGGCTGGCCGCGTGTGGACCAACTGCTACCACCTCTACCCGGCCCACGCGGCCTTCGGCGGCTACAAGCAGTCGGGCATCGGCCGTGAGACGCACAAGATGATGCTCGACCACTACCAGCAGACCAAGAACCTGCTGGTCAGCTACAGCCCGAAGGCTCTCGGCTTCTTCTGATCGTTTGCTCCTCCCTGTGGACTGATGGCCGGGGGCACAACCCCCGGCCAGCTTTTCGCGAAGGTTTCTCCCATGGTCGAACGCGTTCTCGCCACACCGGCCGCCCTTGAGCTGATCGACACGCTGCGGGAGCGGCACGGCCCCCTGTTCTTCCACCAGTCCGGCGGGTGCTGCGACGGCAGCGCGCCGATGTGCTTTATGGATGGGGAGTTCAAGCCGGGCGGTCAGGACGTGCGGCTCGGCGAGATCGGCGGCTGCCCCTTCTACATGGGGGCGGCGCAGTTCGCCTATTGGGAGCACACCCAGCTGATCATCGACGTGGTGCCCGGACGCGGGGCCAGTTTTTCCCTGGAAGCGCCGGAGGGCGTGCGCTTCCTCACCCGCTCGCGCCTGTTCACCGACGCCGAGCTGGACGAGCTTCGCCGCGATGGCTCCATGGGCGGCGATATGGCGAAATCAGCATAGCGCCGCTTCGCAATTCGCGGTATGAAGGTGCCGGCTTTGGGAATTTTCCTGTGGGATTTTCCCGGTCGGCACAGCCGCCATAGTTTCCGCACTCCTGGCGGCGGTGCACTCTGGAACCGAAACTCGGCGCCGCCCGCACTTACGGGCGGCGCCTTTTTATATGGCTTCAGCTGACCGATCATTGCCGCACGGCAGTCGTTCCTCTCACGGTGCCAACTGCAAACTAAAATGGTAGGCCATCCGGCAGCGAGCGAGGCATCCGCGAAGGCTTCTTGGCTCCTCGGAATCTCAGTGCAACGCTTGATGCGTGGTAAATGTCGTGAGCCTCTTCTCGTATTCTTGCCAAAGTTTGAACAAGATCTTTTGAAGCTTCAAAAAGGTCTGTTTTATCGGTGTTTATTTGCTCCAAGAATCTTTCTCGGCTATATGACAGGTCTCGCTGAGAAAAAGAAATTTCTCTGGCTCTCAAGAAAAATTCTTCACCAGCAAGCGAAAGTCCACGCCAATCATCATTAAGTGGCTTCGGCAATGCAATTTCTTGTCTTGCGCATTCGATGACGTTTTGGAAGGCGCCAGAGAACTCCAGGGATACTTTCTGGCGTAACTCATCGCGATTTCTGGTCTCTACCCACTCTTCGACGGTCGTCGGATGCCGACCGCCGGGCGTGGCTTTCTCCTCGGGAATTGCAGAGAGTTGGCGGCGCAACTTTTCGGCCCTCGCGACGGCCTGTTCAAGCTTGTGGAGGGACGAAGAGATTTGTAATCGGTAAATTTCCGAATGGTGGAGGAGAGAAGAGAGATACGCCTTTCTCTCAATTTCAAGCAGATGATTGAACTGCCGTGAGCTTGAGCGGGTTTGCATTATTAGAATGTAAAATGTAATGGCGCCAATAAAGAGCGGAAGAAGTTGCCAATGGAAAAATATGGATACGATCTTTTCCAGCCAGTCTTGTTCCGGGAGGCCAAAGATGTCATCCGGCTTCGTGGCTATTGCGGATCGAATCGCTTCGAGCTTTTTTGCGGCATCCTGGCTGATGTTGGACGACGAGGAGGGCTCTGCTCCACCGCTGGGGGCGGATTGGTTAATGCAAATGCATTCCTCCTGGGCGGTGGGCGGGAGTTCCTGAGCGGTAACGATGGCCGCCGTCAAGCATCCAGCGAAGGCGACAGCCGATAGAAAAAAGGGCATATGCATCAGAGTGCGATATCAAAGGCGAGAAATGCATTCAACGTTTTCGTTGAATCGGCGAGATCGGTGATGGCGCCACAACGGTGTTTCGGAGGTTCGCAGTTCGTTGGCAAGGCATTCCGCCGCTTTGACGCCAGTTCCACAACCAAGCAAGCCTGCCTTCTTAGACGATGGTCGCATGCCCGCCGGTCCCCATCGCCTTTGCCCGCCGTGCGGCGGTGCGGTAACCTGAGCGCCTAACGTAAAGGTCACCCCAGTCCCGGCGGTGAACGCGATGCCGATGCTGTCCACGAACCGTCACCCACACGCAGACACCGACGCTCCGGCCCGCCCGCCGCTGCCCCGCGCCGTCTCCATGGCCGAGGACGCGCGCACGGCGGCGCGGGAACTGTTCGAGGCGCTGGGCCGGGCCGAGCTGGAAATGGCGCTGGTCTTCTGCTCCCCCCACCACGACCGGGAGGAACTGGCCGCCGCCCTGGCCGAACTGTTCGGGCCGGTGCCGGTGGTCGGCTGCACCACGGCGGGGGAGATCACGCCCTTCGGCTACGCCGCCGGATCCCTGGTCGGCATCGGCTTTCCGCGCTCCGACTTCGCCATCGCGACGGAGCGGATCGACGACCTCGACCGCTTTTCCATCGCCGACGCGCCGCGCGTGCTGCGCGGGCTGATGGAGCAGCGCGACGGGGCGCTGGCCGCGCGCGGCGACGGCTTCCGCGACTACGGCAGCTTCGCCTTCCTGATGATCGACGGCATGTCGCGCCGGGAGGAGATGGTGGTCAGCGCGCTGCACAGCGTTCTGATGGACATCCCGCTGTTCGGTGGCTCCGCCGGGGACGAACTGCGGTTCGAGCGGACCTTCGTCCTGCACGGCGGGCGGTTCCAGTCGAACGCCGCGGTGCTGATGCTGGTCACCACCACCCGCCATTTCGTGGTGTTCCGAACCGAGCATTTCGTCAGCTCCGACCGCAAGATGGTGGTCACCGGCGCCGACCCGCAGCGCCGCATCGTCACCGAGATCAACGCCGAGCCGGCCGGGCGCGAGTACGCCCGCATGGTCGGGCTGGAGGGCGAGCCGCTGACGCCGATGATCTTCGCAGCACACCCCGTCGTGGTGCGGGTGGGGGGCGAGTATCACGTCCGCTCCATCCAGAAGGTCAACGAGGACGAGAGCCTGACCTTCTACTGCGCCATCGACGAGGGGATCGTCCTGACCGTCGCCCAGGGCGTCGATCCGGTGGAGAATTTCGAGGCGATGATGCTGCGGCTGGCCGCCGAGATCGGCGGGCCGCCGGACCTCGTGCTGGGCTGCGACTGCATCCTGCGCCGGCTGGAGCTGGAGCAGCGGCAGCTGAAGCGCGTCATGTCGGATTCGCTGGCGCGCCACAAGGTGGTCGGCTTCTGCGCCTACGGCGAGCAGTACAACGCCATGCACGTCAACCAGACCTTCACGGGCGTTGCCATAGGTGCCCGATGACGCTTGTCTTTTCCGACCGCCCCGATCCCGAACGCCGGGAGGATGCACCCGTAACGGCGGATGAGCGCGCGCGCCTGGCCGAGCTGGAGCGCGAGAACCAGAAGCTGAAGCGCATCAATCAGGTGCTGATGGACCGGGTCGAGCGGTCCATGGACGTGCAGGGCGGCGCCTTCTCCCTGTTCCAGACCGCCATCGTGCTGGAGCAGAAGGTGCGCGAGCGCACGCTGGAGCTGGAACGGGCGCTGCGCGAGCTGGAGGACAGCCACCGCGACCTCGCCCGCGCCAAGGAACTGGCGGACACCATGCGCACCCGCCTGTCGGAAGCCATCGAGTCGGTGAACGAGGGCTTTGCTATCTTCGACGGCGACGACCGGCTGGTGCTGTGCAACAACAAGTATCTGGCGCTGTGGCCGGAAATCCGCGACCGCATCGTGCCCGGCGTGCGGTTCCGCGAGATCGCCGAGCTGGCGGCGTCGAGCCGCTCGGTCGCCGACGCCTACCCCCGCCCGGACCTGTGGCTGGCGCAACGGCTGGCGCAGCATCGCGAACTGAAGGGTCCCTACATCTACCGCCTGTCGGACGGGCGCTGGGTTCAGGTGAACGAGCGGCGCACCCGCGACGGCGGCGTGGTCGGCGTCTACACCGACATCACCGACATCAAGGAGCACGAGACCCGGCGGCGCGAACGCGAGCTGGCCGAGAAGTCGGCCCTGCTGCAATCCACGCTGGACAACATCGTCCAGGGCGTCTCGGTGTACGACCGCGAACAGCGGCTGGTCGCCTGGAACGAGCGCTTCGCCAGCCTGCTGCGCCTGCCGGAAACCGTCGCCCAGAAGGGGGCGAGCTTCGCCGACTTCGTGCTGCACCACGCGGCGCTGGGGGATCGCGGGCTGTCGCTGAGCGCGCTGATGATGCCGAGCTGCCTCGTCGAGCAGCGCTGGCAGGACGACACGGTGCTGGAGATCAGCCGCAACCCCATGCCGGGCGGCGGCTTCGTCATGACCTTCACCGACATCACCGGGCGCAAGCGGGTGGAGGAGGCGTTGCGCGACAGCGAACAGCGCATCCGTCTGGTCACCGACGCGGTGCCGGCGCTGATCGCCTATGTGGACGCCGACCAGCGATTCCGCTTCGTCAACAGGGCCTACGAGGACTGGTTCAACCGCACCCGCGAGGAGATCGAGGGCCAGCACATGTGGGCGGCGCTGGGCGACGCCTATTACGAGGTGCGCAAGCCCTATGTGGAGCGCGCGCTGGCCGGCGAGGACGTCACCTTCGAACTGGAACTGCCCGGCGACAACGGCGCGCCGCGCTACGCCGTCGCCACCTACATCCCGCATTTCGGCGAGAAGCACGAGGTCCTGGGCTATTTCGGCCTGATCCACGACATCACCGAACGGCGTCTCGCCGCCGAGGCGCTGGCCGACGCCAAGGACAGCCTGGAGCGGCGCGTCGTCGAGCGCACGGCGGAGCTGACCCACCTGAACGAAAAGCTGCGGCGGGAGGAGGAGGCGCTTCGCCTCGCCAAGGCGGAGGCGGAACAGGCCAACCTCTCCAAGACCAAGTTCCTGGCGGCGGCCAGCCACGACCTGCTGCAACCGCTGAACGCGGCGCGGCTGTTCGTCTCGGCGCTGGGCGACCTGGAGCAGCCGGCGCCGAACCGGGGGCTGGTGGACAACATCGACGTGGCGCTGGCCTCGGTCGAGGATCTGCTGTCGGCCCTGCTGGACATCTCCAAGCTGGACGCGGGCGCGGTGCGGCCGGAGGTCGCCGATTTCCCGATCAAGAGCCTGCTCGGCGCGCTGGCCACCGAATACGCCGCCGTGGCGCGGGAACGCGGGCTTGAGCTGCGCGTCGTCGGCAGCCACGCGGTGGTGCGCAGCGACATCCGGCTGCTGCGCCGGATCCTTCAGAACTTCCTGTCCAACGCGCTGCGCTACACGCCGTCGAAGGGTGGGGCGGGCCGCGTGCTGGTCGGCTGCCGCCGCACCAAGGCGGGCCTGCGCATCGAGGTGTGGGACACCGGTCCCGGCGTGCCGCGCGACAAGCTGGGCGAGATCTTCGAGGAGTTCCGGCGGCTCGACACGCCCTGCGCCAACGAGCGGGTGCGCGGCATGGGCCTCGGCCTCGCCATCGTGGACCGCGTGGCGCGGATGCTCGATCACCCGATCACCGTGCGGTCGGAGCCGGGGCGCGGGTCGGTCTTCGCCGTCACCGTGCCCTTCGGAACCTACGCCCGCCCGCCGCGCGTGCTCGACAGGCCGGTGCGTTCGGCGACCAACCGGCTGGCCGGGACGCGCGTGCTGGTCATCGACAACGAGCCGGCGGTGCTCGCCGGCATGCGCGCCCTGCTGGAAGGCTGGGGCTGCTCGGTGGCGACGGCGGCCTCCGGCGACGAGGCGCTGGCCGGGCTGGCCGAGGTGTCTCCGGACGTGCTGATCGCCGACTATCACCTCGACAACGGCGTGATCGGCTTCACCGAGATCGCGCGGGTGCGGTCGCGCTGCGGGCCGGACCTGCCGGCCGTGCTGATCACCGCCAACCGCACGGCCGAGGTGGTGGAGGAGGCGCAGGCCCTGTCTTGCCAGATCCTCAACAAGCCGGTGCGCCCGGCGCAGCTGCGCGCGGTGATGACGGGGTTGGTGGGGTGATACCCGCTGCCTCCTCCCCAACCCTCCCCCGCTTCGCGGGAGAGGGGGCCTCATTCCCTCCACCGCCAAAGGCGGGGGAGGGGTAGGGAGGGGGCAACGCGCTACTCCGCGCCGGCACCCCGCCGCGCCAGGAAACCGCGCGCCGGGTTGTAGCCGAAGATCGCGCCGCCCAGGAACGCCGCCAGCGCCAGCACCGTCCAGGCCAGCGCCTGGGCGTTGAGGCTGAGGTAGAGCGCGTGGCGGATCAGCTCCACCGCCTGGCTGAAGGGGTTGACGAGGCAGATGGTGTAGAGCAGCTCGCTCGACTCCTGCATCTTCCACAGCGGGTAGAGGGCGGTGGACAGGAAGAAGGTCGGGAAGATGACGAAATTCATCACGCCCGCGAAGTTCTCCAGCTGCCGGATCGCCGAGGACAGCAGCATCCCCAGCGCCCCCAGCATCAGCCCCGTCACCACCAGCGCCGGCAGCACCGTGACGTAGCCCAGCGGCGGCGCCTGCACGCCGTACAGCCAAGCGATGGCCAGGAACGCGTAGACCTGGAGGATCGACACCGCCGTCCCGGCCAGCAGCTTCGCCGTCAGCAGGAACCAGCGGGGCAGGGGGCTGACCAGCAGCATGCGCATGCTGCCCATCTCGCGGTCGTAGACCATGGAGAGCGAGCTTTGCATCCCGTTGAACAGCTGCACCATCCCGACCAGGCCGGGGACGATGTAGACCTCGTAGGGGATGTAGGTCTCGTAGGGCGGGGTGATGGCGATGCCCAGCGCCGCCCGGAAACCCGCCGCGAAGACGAACAGCCAGAGCAGCGGGCGGACCAGCGCCGACAGGAAGCGTTCGCGCTGGTGCACGAAGCGCAGCACCTCCCGCCCGACGATGCCGCCCAGCGCGCGGGCGTAATGCGCGGCCGTCGTCATGCCGCCTCCTTGGCGATCAGCCGGTTGAAGCTGTCGGTGAGGGTGTCGGCCCCGGTGTCGCGGTTCACGTCGGCGACCGGCCCGGATGCCCGGATCTGCCCCTTGTGGATGACCACGACGCGGTCGTCGGGGGCGATCTCGTCGATCAGGTGGGTGGCCCAGAGCACGGCGATGCCGCGCTCCCGGCACAGGGAATGGACATGCTCCACGATGGCGCGGCGGGCCGGCACGTCGAGGCCGACGGTCGGCTCGTCCAGCACCAGCAGGGCCGGTTCGTGCAGCAGCGCGCGGGCCAGCTCCACGCGCCGCCGATGGCCCCCGTTCAGCGTGCGCACGGTCTCGTCGATGCGCTCCGCCATGCCGAGCTGTTCGAGGGAACCGAGCGCGCGGGCCTGCGCGGTGCGGCGCGGAATGCCGTGCAGCGCCGCGAAGTACAGCAGGTTCTGCCGCACCGTCAGGTCGAGGTCGAGCGTCGGCTGCTGGAACACCACCCCCATGCGGGCGAGCGCCCTGGTGGGCTCCCGCCGCAGGTCCGCGCCGCCGATGCGGATGGTGCCGCCCGGCGATTCGAACAGGCGTGTGATGAGGGCGAACAGCGTCGTCTTGCCGGCGCCGTTGGGGCCGAGGAGGGCCGTGAAGGACCCCGCCTCGACCGTCAACGCCACGTCCTTCAAGGCAAAGGCGCCCCGCCCGTAGGCGTAGCTGAGCCCTTCGATGGAGAGCGCCGGCGCCGCCATTCCCTTACCCCTTGACCGCCACGCCCCAGGGATAGCGGCCGACCTTGATGGACTTCACCACCTTCAGGCTGTCCACGTCGATCACCGACACGTCGCCCGACACGCCGTTGGTCGTGTAGAGCCGCTTCTGGTCGGGCGACAGGTCCAGCTGCCAGACGCGCCGGCCGACCAGCAGATAGTCCTTCACCTCGAAGGTCTTGGCGTCCACCACCGCGACGTGGTTGGCGGGGCCGAGGGCGACGAAGGCGTAACGGCCGTCGTCGGTCAGCTTGACGCCGACCGGCTGGATCTTGTCCTTGGCGACGCCCTTGATCTTGAAGCCGATGGTCTTGGCGACCTGCCGCGTGGCCGTGTCGATCACCGACACCGTGCCGCCGATCTCCGCCGACACCCACAGGCGGCTGCCGTCCTGGCTGAACTGAGCGTAGCGCGGGCGGGCGTCGACCAGCGTGTTGTCCACGATGGACCGCTTCTCCGTGTCGATCCAATGGACCATGTTCGTCGTCTCCGACGTGTTCACGGCCCACTTGCCGTCCGGGCTGACGGCCATGCCCTCCGGCTCGACGCCGACGTCCACCTGATAGGCGACCTTGCGCCCCGGCACGTCCACGACGGTGACGACGTTGCTTTCCTCGTTCGCGATGAACAGCTGCTTGCCGTCCGGATGCAGCGCGAACAGCTCCGGATCCTCGCCGGAGGGCAGGTCGTGCAGGATCTTCTTCGTCGCCAGATCCATCACCTGCACCGTGTCGTCGTCGCTGGCGCAGATGTAGAGAAGCTTGCCGTCGGTGCTCAGCGTGATGCCGCGCGGGCGGCGGCCGACCTTCACGGTCTCCTTCACCGTCAGCGTCGCGCCGTCGATGATGGACAGCGTGTTGTCCTTCTCGTTCGACACATAGATGGTCTCGGCCCAAGCGGGAACGGCGGCGGGGATGGCGCAGCCGGCCAACAGGGCGGCAAGCAGGAAAGTCCTCATGAAACGTCGTGCGTCCTTTCAGCGCTGGCGGCAGCCCGTTTCGGGCTGGTCGTAGCCGAGTGAGTCGAGTTCGGTTTTCGGGTGCAGGAAGCCTTCCTGCGGCGACACCGTGACCAGGGAACGGTCGGCGGCCACCAGCACCGGCTGGCGCAGCTGCCCGTCCCAGGAACGGAAGGAGAGCGGCACGCCCTTGAAGGCGGCGAGGTTGAAGTCCGGCCCCTTGATGTAGGCCGTCAGGGCCGACGGATCGGTGGAGCGGGTGCGCGTCGCCGCCTCGCCCACCGCGCGGATCGCCGCCCAGACGGCGTGATCGCGCGGCAGCATGAGGCGCTGGGCGGAGGTCTTGAAGCGGGATTGCAACTGCGCCGCGCCCCACGCCTCGTGCGCGCGGTGCCAGTTGGTCGGGACGAGGCCCTGCGTGCCGGCGACCGGGCGCGGTTCCCAGGTGCGGTACATCATGTAGTCGCCGAAGTCGCCGATCTCGTCGGCGACGATCACCACGTCGTGGCGCTTGCCCTGGGTCAGCACGGGGATTTCCGCCTGCGCGGTGCGGCGGGCGTCATGCTCCCCGGTCCAGGTCTTTTCCTCCACGACCTCGGCGCCGAATCGCTTGGCGGCGCGCTTCACGGCGGCGGCGTAGAGCTTGTCCTCCGGGCGCGGGCCGGTGACCAGCAGCCACTTGGTCCAGCGCTTCACCGCCAGATACTGCGCCAGCGCGTCGGCCAGCATGGCGCGGCTGGGCATGGTGTGCAGCAGGTTGGGCGCGCAGGCCTCGTTGCGCAGCGCGTCGTCGGTGGAGCCGGCGTTGAACAGCAGCAGGTTCGCCGCCTCGGGCAGCCTGGCGAGCTGGCCGGCGGCGTCGCCGGGCAGGTCCAGAACGACGATGCGGTGGCCCTGGCCGGCCAGCTCGCGCAGGGCATCGGCCGGGTCGCCGTCGATGGGAACGGTGACGGCGTCCAGCTCGAACCGCTGCTTCAGGAAGCGGCCGGTGCTGTCGTTGTCGGCGATGGCCAGCCGGGCGCCGGCCAGCCCTTCGTCGGACGGCGGCTCGTCGAGATTCGACAGGGCGGGCGGGTGCTCGACCTCCTGCGTCAGGTAGGCGATGCGGACGGTCGCCACATCCTGGGAAAAGGCGGCCGGCGTGGCGGCGAGCCAGCCGGCCAGCAGGGAGGGGATAAGGAGGAAGAGGCGCATCGCGGTTGCGGAGCTCTCCTAGTTACGGGAATTCAGGTTAGCTCCGGTGGGTGATCGTTTGTAATGCAACTTTGGTACGATACGCGGTGGGAAAGGGCCGGAAGCCAAGCGGTTCGAAGCGGTTGCGGGGCGGCTGCTACCAAAGTCCAATTAAGCGGGGTGGAGGCGGCGGTTATGCTCGGGGGCAACAAAACTCCCCATTCGCTCGCTTAGGAAAGAGGACGCCCACCATGAACGCTCGGCTTCTCCGGCTTGCGGCCGCAGGTCTTATTTTCGGCGGTGTCGCGGCCGCTTCGGCGGTGGCCTTCGCCCATGGCGACGTGACGCCCCAGGCCGTGGACACCACCGGCCTCGAAAAGCTGGGCGAGGCGTGGCGCGACAGCAATCCCTACCGCGGCAACGCCCGCGCCATCGAGATCGGCGCCTCGGCCTTCAACCAGAACTGCGCGCGCTGCCACGGGTTGGGCGCGGTGTCGGGCGGCATCGCCCCGGACCTGCGCTACCTCGACCTCGGCGACGTCGGCGACGAGTGGTTCAAGGAGCGCGTCATCAACGGCTCGATCCGCAACGGCGTGACCTACATGCCGAAGTTCGGCGAATCCCTGGGGCAGGAAGCCCTGTGGGCGATCCGGTCCTGGCTGGAGACGGTGCACACGGAATGACCGTGGCGGAATGGGTGACGGAACGATGGTGATCGAAGAATGAGCCTGCTTGGACGGCGCCATTTCCTCACGCTGACCGCCGCCGCGCTGGCCGCCGGGGTTGCCCCCCGGCGCGCCAGCGCGCGGCCGTTGGACGACGTGATGGCGGACGGGCGGCTGCGTGTCGCGGTCTATCGCGACAACCCGCCCTTTTCCTATCGCGACGGCGGCAGGCTGACCGGCGTGGACGTGGACCTCGGCCGCGTCATCGCCGAACGGCTGGGCGTCAAGGTCGATTACATGGAGTTGACGGCCGGCGAGACGGTCTTCGACGACCTGCGCAACGCCGTCTGGAAGGGCCATTACCTCGGCGGCGGCGTCGCCGACGTGATGATGCATGTCCCCTACGAGAAGGAATTCGGCCTGCGCAACCCGGAGGCCGTACTGTTCGGCCCGTACCAGCGGGAAAATTTCGCGCTGGCGCGCAACCCGATGCGCGTGACCCAGCCCCTGCTGGCCGCCCTGCCGGACGAGCCGGTGGGGGTGGAGGTCGACAGCATCCCCGACTTCTTCCTGCTGGGGGCCTTCGGCGGACGCCTGCGCGAGCGGATCGTCCATTACATGACGGTGCCCGAGGCGGTCGATGCCCTGGTGAAGGGCGACGTGTCCGCCATCGTCGCGACGCAAAGCCAGATCGAAGGCGCGCTGGGCGAGCGGGTGAAGAACTTCCCGGTCACCCCGGTCAGCTTTCCCGGCATGATGACGTCCAGCTGGGACATCGGCATGGCGGTGAAGGAGAACTCCCGCGACCTTGCCTACGCGGTGGGCGACGTGATCACGGCGACGATCGAGGACGGGACGCTGGACAAGATTTTCCAACGGTACGGGGTGACGCGCAACGCCGTACCGACGGAGTAAAAATCAAAAAGGGGAGGACCGAATGACGCCGAGGCTTCTCGCAACTGCGGTCATCGCTGCCGCGCTGGCCGGGCCGGCGCTGGCGGCGGAACCGGCGCAAGAACCGCTGGATCCCTTGGGCTCCGTGATGTGGGACGTGCTGCGCGCCGACCTGTTCGGCAAAGCCCCCATCGTCTTCGACGAGCGCGTCACGGTTTCTGCCCCCGACAACGCCGAGAACGCCACCGCCGTGCCGGTTTCGGCCGACGCCTCGGCGCTCGGCGTGGTCGAGGAGATGGTGCTGATCACCGACCTCAACCCCTTTCCGGTGGTGCTGCGCTATCACCCGGTCGCGGCCAAGCCGGTGATCGGCACGCGCATCCGGGTGCAGCAGGCGACCCCCGTCCGCGCCGCCGCGCGCACGCCGGACGGCGTCTGGCACATCGGCGGCAAGGTTGTCGATGCGGCCGGCGGCGGCTGCACCGCGCCGCCCGTCACCTACGCCGCCCCCGACTGGGCCGACCATGTGGGCGAGGTGCAGGCCCGCGCCTGGGCGCCCACGGGAGAAGACAAGACCTCCCGCGTGCGCTTCCGCGTGCGGCACCCCATGGACAACGGGCTGATCGCCGGCATCCCCGCCTACTTCATCGAAAAGCTCAGCCTGCGCGACGCCGACGGCAAGGAACTGGCCCGGCTGGAAACGCTGGAGCCGCTGTCCGAAAACCCGGTCTTCACGCTCGACGTGAAGCCGGGCGCGTCGTCCCGCGCGCTGACGCTGACCGGGCGCGACACGCAGGGCGGCGAGATCGAGGCCGTCATCTCGCTGCCCTGGGTGCAGGGAGCCGTGCAATGAGAGCGCTGCTCGCGTTCGTCGTCGTCCTGTTCGGCACTATCTCCACGCAGGCCGCCGGGCCGCTGACCTACAATCTGAAGCCCGTGCCCATCGCCCCGGACACCTATGTGTTCGAGGGCACGCGGGAGCATTTCCACCGTTCCAACGGCGGCAACATCCTGAACCCCGGCTTCATCGTGACCGACGACGGGGTGATCGTCATCCAGACCGGCCCGTCCCGCCGATTCGGCGAGGAGATGCGCGCCGCCATCAAGACCGTCACCGACAAGCCGATCCGCAAAGTCTTCATCAGCAACCTGCACCCCGACTACTGGCTCGGCAACCAGGCCTTCGCCGACGTGCCCATCGCCGCTCTGCCCGGCACCATCGAGGGCATCAAGGCCGAGGGCAAGGGCATGACCGAGAACATGTACCGCATGGTCGGCGACTGGATGCGCGGCACCGAACCGGTCGCCCCGACCGAGCCGGTCTACGGCTCCACGGTCGTGTACGGCTCGCACCGGCTGCGGCTGATCCCGCTGGAGGGGCACACGGCGGCCGACCTCGCCATTTTCGACGAGACGACGGGCGTGCTGTTCGCCGGGGGCGTGGTCTTCTCCGACCGCACCCCGACGACTCCGCACGCCGACGTGCCGAAGTGGCTGAAGGCACTGGACGAGCTGGAGCCGCTGGGCGTCACGGTGCTGGTGCCCAACCACGGCCGCATCCGGACCGACAAGGCCGCCATCGCCCAGACCCGCGACTGGCTGGGCTGGCTCCACCGCACCCTGCACGACCGGATGGAGGCCGGCGCCGACATGGCCGAGGTGCTGAACCTGCCGATCCCGGAGCGCTTCGACAGCCTGGGCGTGCTGCGGGAGGAGTACCAGCGCTCCGTCGCCCACCTCTGGCCGGCGATGGAGCAGGCGGCGTTGCCGCGCGTGAACTGAAAGACATGGTCCGAATAAACCCCGCCGATCATCCTACTATTTGACAATGGACGGTGGGCGGGGCGTCGGTAGACTGCTCTACATTCAAAAGGATATGTGCTTCGCGGTGCAGCATTGCGCCGTGTCATCCCCCTGACTTTGCTGAAGAAAAAGCCGAGGTTGGGCGGGCAAGGGGCCGAGCGAGAAATGGTGGCCCCTCGGTTCGTCTGTCAATTTTCCTGGGAGGTATCCGCACCATGAAGCGTCTCTTCCGCACCGGCCTGCTTGCCAGCGCGATGGCGGTCGGTCTCGGCCTTTCCGTCGCGAACGCGGCCGGCCCGACCAACGACGACCTGCTGAACGACGCGAAGTCCACGGGCGACGTGCTCACCTACGGCATGGGGCACCAGGGCCAGCGCTTCAGCCCGCTGACCGCGCTGAACCCCGACACGGTCAAGAAGCTGGTGCCGGTGTGGTCCTTCTCCTTCGGCGGCGAGAAGCAGCGCGGCCAGGAATCCCAGCCGATCGTCCATGAGGGCATGATCTACGTCACCGGCTCCTACTCGCGCCTGTACGCGGTGGATGCGAAGACCGGCGAGAAGAAGTGGCAGTACGACCACCGCCTGCCCGAAGGCATCATGCCCTGCTGCGACGTGGTGAACCGCGGCGCCGCCCTCTACAAGGATAAGATCTACTTCTCCACGCTGGACGCCCGTCTGGTCGCGCTGAACAAGGACACCGGCAAGGTCGTCTGGTCGAAGAAGACCGCCGACTATCAGGCCGGCTATTCGGCGACCGCGGCACCCCTGATCGTCGACGGCAAGATCATCACCGGCAATTCCGGCGGTGAGTTCGGCGTCATCGGTATGGTCGAGGCGCGCGACGCCGAGACGGGCGAGCTGATCTGGCAGCGTCCGACCATCGAGGGCAACATGGGCACCCTCAATGGCAAGGAATCGACCATGACCGGCAAGCTGAACGCCAGCTGGCCGGGCGACCTGTACAAGACCGGCGGCGGCGCCACCTGGCTGGGCGGCACCTACGATCCGGAGACCAAGACGCTGTTCTTCGGCACCGGCAACCCGGCGCCCTGGAACTCGCACCTGCGCCCCGGCGACAACCTCTATTCCTCGTCCACGCTGGCGATCAACCCGGAGAACGGCGAGATCAAGTGGCACTACCAGACCACGCCGCACGACGGCTGGGACTTCGACGGCGTGAACGAACTGGTCGCGTTCGACCTGAAGAAGGACGGGCAGACCATCAAGGCCGGCGCCAAGGCCGACCGCAACGGCTTCTTCTACGTGCTCGACCGCACCAACGGTAAGCTGATCAACGCCTCGCCCTTCGTGAGCAAGATCACCTGGGCCAAGGAGATCGACCTGAAGACCGGCCGCCCGGTCTACAACGACGACAACCGTCCGGGCTCGCCCGAGGCAGCCGAGAAGGGCAAGTCGGTCTTCGCCGCTCCGGCCTTCCTGGGTGCGAAGAACTGGATGCCGATGGCCTACAGCCCGGCGACCGAGCTGTTCTACGTCCCGGCCAACGAGTGGGGCATGGACATCTGGAACGAGCCGATCACCTACAAGAAGGGCGCGGCGTACCTGGGCGCCGGCTTCACCATCAAGCCGCTCTACGACGACTACATCGGCGCTCTGCGCGCGGTCGATCCGAAGACCGGCAAGATCGTGTGGGAGTACAAGAACAAGGCGCCGCTGTGGGGCGGTGTGCTGACCACGGCCGGCAACCTCGTCTTCACCGGCACGCCGGAAGGCTATCTGAAGGCGTTCGACGCCAAGTCGGGCCAGGAAGTCTGGAAGTTCAACACCGGTTCGGGCGTCGTCGGTTCCCCGGTCACCTGGGAGCAGGACGGCGAGCAGTATGTCGCCGTGGTCTCCGGCTGGGGCGGTGCGGTCCCGCTGTGGGGCGGCGACGTCGCCAAGATGGTCAAGGACATCAACCAGGGCGGTTCGCTCTGGGTCTTCAAGCTGCCGAAGGCCTGAGGCTTCCCGGTGGTGTGACCGAAATAGGATGGGCGGGCCGAGTGATCGGCCCGCCTTTTTCTTGGCCCGTCATGATCAAATCAGGACCCCGGCAGTCCGAAATGAAATTTCGGATAACCTGTTACTTCCGCAAAGTAAGCGTCCCATCCTTGCACATTCTTGTACGGTCCGGCATGATGGTTCCTGGAAACGCCCTGGATTGATGAGCGTGGAAAACACGCCATGAGCAGAATACTCATCGCTGACGATCACCCGCTGGTGCGCGACGCTCTGCGCAGCGCCGTCCTCTATTCCTGCCAAGCGCAGGAGATCCACGAGGCCGGCTGTCTCGACGACGCCGTCAGCACGCTGCGGGAAAAGGGGGAGCTGGACCTTGTCCTGCTCGACCTCAACATGCCCGGCATGAACGGGCTGACGGGGCTTCTTGCCCTGCGCAGCCAGTTCCCGGCCATTCCCATCGCCGTCGTCTCGGCCCACGAGGATCGCAAGGTGATGCTGGAGGCCGTCCGCTGTGGCGCCGCCGGCTTCATCCCCAAATCGACGCCGCGCGATGCCATCGCCGGCGCGCTGCGCCAAATCCTGGCCGGGGAGGTCTATTTGCCGCCCTCGGTGGAGGAAGGCGAAGCGGCCGAGGACGACGAAACGGCGGAAATCGCCCGCCGCCTGTCCACGCTGACCGCGCAGCAACTCCGCGTGCTGGAGATGCTGGGGACCGGCAAGCTGAACAAGGAAATCGCCTACGAGCTGAGCATCACCGAAACCACGGTGAAGGCGCACGTCTCGGCGATCCTGCAAAAGCTGAAGGTCTACAGCCGCACCCAGGCCGTGGTTTTCGCCAACCGGCTCCAGCTGGAAAAGGCCCGCTTCGGGGCCTGACCTTCACTTTTTCTGAACCCGCATGCGGTGCGCGTCGTTGGCGGCGCGCGCCGCCTCGTGCCCGACGTCTCCCGGTGCGGGGCTGAACAGCGTTTCGGCTTCCAGCGACAGGGGCGGCGGGGATTTCGTGCGCTGCCGGCGCGCTTCGCGTGACGCCCGTTTGGCCTCCCGGCCCGGATCGCGGCGGCCAAGCTCCTCCTCCCGCGAGGGGCGCTCCAGGATGATGAAGGAATCGCCGGTCAGGGGATCGTGAAAGATGACGGAGTCCCGTGCCCTGTCAGCGTGATGGGGCGCGCGCGTCCGGCTTTCCGAAGCGCCGGAATCGAGGATGACGATCTCGCCGGCCACGGCGGTTCCCGACCACAGGGCGGCGACGCTGAGAAGCAGGGCCAGGGTGCGCATGTCCACCTCCGGGGAGGGAGGATGGCGGCGTTTGGTGTCGAGTGCTGTGGGCTGGTTCACAAACCGCTGAAGTATTGCCCCCACCCCCCCCTCCCCCGCTTGTCGCAGGGGAGGGAGGGGACCCATCCGCAGCATGGGGAGGGTGGGGGCAAGTGTCCTCGTTATGCCAGCACCCGGAAGGCCGCTTCCGGACGTGCCAGCAACTCCGCCCGGAAGGCCTCCACCATGGCGTCGTCGCGCGCCGGGCGAGGCAGGGGCACGGGCACCTCGGCCACCACGCGCGTCGGGCTCGGCGCCAGCACCAGGATCCGATCCGCCAGTTGGATCGCCTCGCGCAGATTGTGCGTCACGAACAGCACGGTGGCCGGTCGGCGCTCCAGCGTGTCGGCCAGCAGCGCGCGCAGCCGTTGCGCGGTCAACTCGTCCAGCGACACGAACGGCTCGTCCATCAGCAGCAGGTCCGGCTGCACGACGAAGGCGCGGGCCAGGGCGACGCGGCGCGCCATGCCGACCGACAGGCGGGTCGGGTACTGGTCGGCGACCTCGCTCAGCCCCATGGCGGCCAGCCACTCGTCCACGAGACCACCGCCACGCAGGGGCTTGGGCAGCACCAGCGCCACGTTCTGCCGCACGGTGCGCCAGGGCAGCAGGCGCGGATTCTGGAAGACATAGCCGAGCACCGGATCGCGCCCGCCGAAATCCACCGACCCCTCGAAGGCGCTGTCGAGGCCGGCGGCGATGGTCAGCGCGGTCGTCTTGCCGCAGCCGGACGGGCCGACCAGCGCCACGAATTCGCCGGCAGCCGCCTCCAGCGACAGGCCGCGGATGGCGTCCCGCTCGCCGAAGCGCTTGGCGCGGATCTCAAGCTTCAGCGCGCACCGGCCGCCAGCGGGTGAGCCGGCCTTCGACGGGTTGCAGGACGCAAAGCTCAAGGAGCTGGATGACGGCCACGAAGGCCACGGTGTACGCAAGAATGCCGGCCACATCGAACATCTGGAAGTAGAGGTGGATCTGGAAGCCCACGCCGTCGCTGCGGCCCAGCAGTTCGACCACCAGCACGATCTTCCAGATCAGCGCAAGGCCGGACCGCGCCGCCGCGGCGAAATAGGGGGTGAGCTGGGGAAGCAGCACATGGCGCAGCACGTCGGACCGCGCCATGCGGAAGCTGCGGGCCATCTCGACATACTGCTCGTCGATAGCGCGCGCGCCTTCGCGCAGCACGACGACCACGTTGGGGATCTTGTTGACGGCGACCGCGCCGACGGCCGCCGCCTCGGTCAGGCCGAACCAGACGTAGGCCAGCACGATCACCACCAGCGCCGGGATGTTCAGGAACACCGTCAGCCACGGCCCGAACAGCCGGTCGGCCCCGATGGAACGCCCCAGCAGGATTCCCAGGGCCGATCCGATGGACATGGCGATCACGAAGGCGGCGGCCATGCGCGCCAGCGTGATGCCAAGGTGATGGAACAGCGCGCCGCTCGCCGCCTCGCGCTCCAGCACGGCCAGGACGGCGGCGGGGGTGGGGAAGGACCGGCTGGCGGCCAGATCGGCGGCGACCGCCCACAGCCCCACCAGCAGAGCCAGCGAGACTAACGGGGCTATGCGTCGCCATATCGGCATCAGAACCGCACCCCCGGCCAGAAGGTGCCCTCGGGGATTGCCGGCACGTCGCCGACGAGGTCCCGCCCGCCGAGCGCCGCCATCAGGGCGTAGAGGCGCGCGGCGTCGGCGCGCTCCTCCCCGGTCCAGCGCTGCGGGATGCCGGCGCGGAAATGGTCGCGCAGGGCGCGCCACGTCGCGTCGTCCTCCGCCTGCATCAGCGGGCGCAGCCGGTCCCACTCGGCGTCGGAACGGGCCATGATCTCCTTGGCCTTGCGGGAGGCGGCGACGAAGCCCTCCAGGGTCTTCGGGTTCGCCTCGGCCCAGCCCTGGTGGACGACGAAGCCGACCGCCGGCACGTTGGTCTTCAGGCCGAGTGCCCGCATCATATCCTCCACCCCCATAACGGAGCGCAGGCCGCGCGCCTCCAGCCGGGCGGCGTAGGGCCAGAAGTTCAGCACGGCGTCCAACTCGCCCGCCGCGATCTTCTGGTTCAGCAGGGGCGGGGCGGCGAAGGTCGGCTTGGCCTCCGTGTCCAGGTTCATGCCGTGACGGTCGCGGGCCAGCGCCTTCAGCAGAAGCCAGCTCTTGTCGATGGGGCTGCCGGCGACGCCGATGCGTTTGCCCCGCAAATCGGCGACCGATGTGATGGCCGAGTCCGCCGGAACGACCAGCGCGCCCACGGCGGAGGAATGGGGGATGAAGGTCAGGTCGGCCCCGGCCCCGCGTTGGCGCGCCACCCACAGCCAGTCGCTGGCGATCACGTCCACCGAGCCGCTTTGCAGAGCGATCTGGGTCGCCTGACTGCTGGCCAGTTCGACCAGCTTCAGCTCGAAGCCGGCGGCCTCGTCCAGCCGGTGGTGCTTGATGACGTCCAATTCCCAGCTGACCGTGCCGAACTTCAGCACCGCCACGGTGACGGTCGGGCGCTCGGCCGCAAAGGCGGCGGCCAAGGGGGCAGAAGTCAGCGCCAGAACGACGACGGCCAGGATGGCGGCAACGCGGCCAAGGGTGTTCGTCAGACCCATGGTTCCTGTCTTCCTCCCCTGCCGGCGTGCTGGCTGGCGGCTTGTCGGTGCGCCCATTATAGCATGCAGGGTATTCCCCGGTTCTCCCGCGCCGGTATTCGACTATCGGGCAACTTGACCCCACAAGCCCCCGGCGATTTCGTGGACGCCCAAGAAATAACGGAGGGAGGAGCCGGTGCGGACGCATCAATGCTGCGCCCTGTTGGCGCTTCTGTTGACCGGCTTGCCGTCCGGTGGCTCATCGGCGGCGGACGCGGTTCCAGTGCCGGAGGGCTACCGCATGACCGAATACCGCGCGCCGACTCCGGCGGCGCTGCCGGGAGCGGTGACCGTGGACACGGCCGAGGCCCGCGCGCTGGTCGAAGGCGGCAAGGCGGTGGCGATCAACGTGCTGAAGCTCGACCGCAGCACGCTGCCCGGCGGCCCCTGGATCGTTGCCAAGCCGTTCCAGCAGATCCCCGGCGGGGTGTGGCTGCCCAACGTCGGGCTCGGCGCGCTGACGCCGGAACTGGACGGCTATTTCCGCGCGAATCTGGACAGGCTGACCGACGGCAGCCGGGACCGGGGCGTGCTGTTCTACTGCCTCGCCGACTGCTGGATGTCGTGGAACGCCGCCAAGCGGGCGCTGGAGATGGGCTACCGTCAGGTCTACTGGTACCGCGACGGCATGGACGGCTGGGCCGAAGCCGGCCTGCCCACCGAAGAGGCCAAGCCGGTGCCGGTGGCCGTTCGGTGAGCGTCCAGCGCCGAAGAGGGGCTTACTGCTTCAGCGACTTCAGAAAGGCGATCAGATAGTCCTGCTCGGCCTTGTCGGTGATGGCGATGTGGCGCATGCGGGTGCCGGGGACGAGCTTTTCGTTGTCGGCGATCCACTTGCGCAGATTGTCTTCGGTCCAAGTGATGCCGGACGCCTTGATGGCGTCGGAATACTCGAAGCGCGGCACGCTGCCCGCCTTGCGGCCGACGACGTTGTACAGGCTGGGGCCGAAGGCGTTCTTGCTGGAGTCCAGCGAGTGGCAGGCCGCGCAGTGGGTGAAGACCTGCTTGCCGGCCGCTTCTTCGGGTGTCTTGGGCTCCGGGCCCACGGCGAAGGCGGCACCGGACGCGAGCAGCGTGGCGGCGGCCACGGCGATTCGGATGAGGTTCATGAGACGGATTCCCCTGGCGATGGCCGCGCGGCGCGGAAGCGTCGCGGGCGTCGAGGCGCATGATAGGAGCCCGGAAGGAACCGCCTAATTGGACTTTAGAACAAGATCATGGACGTCGTGGGGTGATGCGGTGCGCCGCCGATGATCCCAGTGATCGGCTGTACCCGTGATGCGCCAGGAGTCTTTGGAGGGCGAGCCGCGTCGGAGGCGGCTTTGATACCATACGAGAATTTGGTGCGGGCGGTCGGACTCGAACCGACATATCCGTAAGGACGGCGGATTTTGAGTCCGCTGCGTCTACCAATTCCGCCACGCCCGCACTGTGCCGCCGGCTCCCGTCGCCACGCTCCGCGCTTACTGTGCACCGAGCGCCTTCGGGACCTTTCTCGACGACGCTTCCCTTACCACGCTAACGTGTTAAAGCACAATGGATTTCCAGTACGCCGCAACAAACCGCCGAACGCTGGAAGTCAGCTTCGCCACTCTCGCAACGCCGCTGTCGCGCTATATAGAGGGGAAATGGGGTTTCGACAAAGTGTTTTGTGCCCCTATTTGCAATGGGCGTATGGTCACCCTCCCGCTCGCGCGCTAATCTCCGGACCCATGATGGACCGTTTCCCCCTCGACGACCCGCGTTTCCCCGCCGCCTTCCTGGGCCTCGCCAGCGCCGGCGTGCTGGCGGCGGCGCTGTTTTTCCAGTTCGTGCTGGGCTACCAGCCCTGCATCCTGTGCCTGTGGCAGCGCGTGCCCTATGGGGCGGTGATGGCTTTCTCCGTCGCCACGCTGCTGTTCCGGCAATGGAAGGGGCTGGGCGACGCGCTGCTGGTGGCGAGCGGATTCGCCCTGCTGGCCGGCGCCGGAATCGCCGCCTACCACGTCGGGGTGGAACAGCATTGGTGGGCCGGCACCTCGGCCTGTGGCGCCACGGGCGGTGCACCCCAGACGCTGGAGCAAATGCGCGCCCAGGTCATGGCCGCCCCGGTCACCCGTTGCGACGAGGTGGCGTGGTCGCTGTTCGGCGTGTCCATGGCCGGCTACAACGTGGTGATCTCGCTGGCGCTGGCCGGCTTCGCCTTCCTGGCGGCGCGCGCCGCCTACCTTCGGAACTCGGCATCCAGGACCTTCGCATGACCCCGCTCGACGAACGCTCCGATACCGCCACGGTCACCGCCGCTCAGCCGGCGACCCAGACTGCGTCCAAGGCACGGCCGCGCGGCCGTCTGCCCGGCGACCCGACTCCGGAGGAGCGGCTGGCCCGCATCGTCCGCGTGGACCACGCCGGCGAATACGGGGCCAAGCGCATCTACGAAGGCCAGATCGCCGTCATGGGCAAGGGCAGGCACGGCCGCATGCTGCGCCACATGGCCGACCAGGAGCTGGAGCATCTCCAGTATTTCGAGAAGCAGCTGAATGCCCGCAAGGTGCGCCCCACGGCGCTCCAGCCCTTCTGGCACGTCGCCGGCTTCCTGCTGGGCGCCGGCACGGCGGTCCTGGGCGAGCGCGCGGCGATGGCCTGCACCGTGGCGGTGGAGGAGGTCATCGAGGGCCACTACGAGGCGCAGATGAAGCACCTCGGCCCCGAGGAGGCGGAGCTGAAGGCGGCGATCCTGAAGTTCCAGGCGGAGGAGGTCGAGCACCGCGACATGGGCCTGACCCACGGCGCCGAGCAGGCGCCCGCCTATCCGGTCCTGTCCGCCGCCATCAAGGCCGGGACCAAGGCCGCCATCTGGCTGGCCGAGCGGGTGTGACGGCCTTTACGCCGGCGGGGCCTCAGCGGACTCCGCCGGCACGCCGTAAATCTCGTCCTCCGTGCGTCCGCAGCCCTCGCACCGGCCGTCCTCGCCGATGACGCAGATGCCGATGCACAGGTTCTCTTCGTCTTCCATCGTTCCTGCCGCTGCTCAGACGGGATCCAATTCGGTGTCCCAATAAAGAAAATCCCGCCAACTTTCGTGAAGGAAGTTTGGCGGGAATGCACGTCCGTTCTCTTGCAGCTCGTAGGCGGTCGGCTGGAAGGGGGGACTGAGGGGTATCATGCCGCAGGCGTGCGGCAGCCAGTTGCCCTTCGCCAGATTGCACGCCGAGCAGGAGGTGACGACGTTGTCCCAGGTGGTGCGCCCGCCGCGCGATCGTGGGACGACGTGGTCGAAGGTCAGTTCCTGCGTGGGGAACGGCCGGCCGCAATACTGGCAGGTGAAGCGGTCGCGCAGGAACACGTTGAAGCGGGTGAAGGCCGGCCGGCGCGTCGCGGGAATGAACTCTTTCAACGAGATGACGCTGGGCAACCGGATCTCGAAACTGGGAGAGCGGACGACGCGGTCATATTCGGAGATGATGTTCACCCGGTCCAGGAACACGGCCTTGACCGCCTCCTGCCAGGACCAGAGCGACAGCGGGAAATAGCTGAGCGGACGGAAATCCGCGTTCAGCACCAGAGCCGGACAGTGATCGGGTGGTGGAGCCAATGGCCACTCCCTTGTCTGGATCGTTGCTAGTCTGGTTCGTTTCTGGGTCTGGGTCGTTTCTGGCTGTTCGCCTCCCCCTGAATGGGGAGGGCGGAACACCAGATACATAGATGATCGGTACCGCAAACTCAATATCTCGACGCCGCGCTGCGGCATTCTTCATCAAGCCGTAACCATTCCGGATGAGCGGACACCCTCACGAAGGGTGGGGTGGTGCTCCTCCCTGGCACCCGTTGTGACATTCGTGGCCCCGGCCGCATTCCCCGGCGAGTTGGCGCGTTTTTTGGCGTCATGGTTACTTCGCGTTAACCATGGTCTGCGATGGTGGCCCCGCATTCAAGGGGGAGCATCCATGAGCGCCACGATCATCAGCCTTGCCGAAAAGCGCGCCGAACGCGAGGAGCGGGAGCGTCAGCGCCGCATCGACGCCTTCGACCAGGAACTGCGCCGCCGTCTGGCCATGTATCTGGAAGGCGAGGACATCCCGGTCGAGCCGATCAAGGACAATCCCTACATCTAAGCGGGCCGTTCATCTACGTTCACCCGATCCGTTATAAGAGCGGGATGACCGATACCGTCACCCGCTTCGCGCCGAGCCCGACCGGCCATCTCCATCTCGGGCACGCCCATTCCGCCCTGTTCGGCTGGCGGGCCGCCATGGACGCTGGCGGCCGTTTTCTGCTGCGCATCGAGGACATTGACCCGAACCGCTGCCGGCCGGAGTTCGAGCGCGACCTGATCGAGGATCTGGCGTGGCTCGGGCTGACCTGGGAACGGCCGGTGCGCCGCCAGTCGGAGCATCTGGACGATCACCGGGCGGAACTCGTCCGGCTCCAGACCATGGGCGTCGTCTATCCCTGCTTCTGCACCCGCAAGGACATCGCGGCGGAAATCGCTCGTGCCGGCCATGCCCCGCACGGTCCAGACGGGCCGCTCTATCCCGGCACCTGTCGCGATTTGCCGGAGTCCATCCGGCGGGAACGCATGGAGGCCGGCGCCGCCTACGCGCTGCGCCTCGACGTCGCGAAGGCCCGCGCGATGACCGGACCTCTGCGCTGGCACGACCGCGCCAAGGGCTGGCAGGAGGCGACTCCGGAAATCCTCGGCGACGTGGTGCTTGCCCGCAAGGACACGCCGACCAGCTACCATCTGGGCGTCACGGTGGACGATCACATCCAGGGCGTCACGCTGGTGACCCGTGGCGAGGACCTGTTCTTCGCCACGCACCTGCACCGGCTGTTGCAGGCTCTGCTGGGCTACGATCCTCCCGACTACCACCACCACGGGCTGCTGCGGAACGAACGGGGCGAGCGGCTCGCCAAGCGCGATCAGGCCAAATCGCTGCGTTCCCTGCGCGAGGCTGGCCACAGCCCGGCGCAGGTGCGCGCCATGGCAGGCTTTTCCGACGGGGTGTGAGGCGTCAGCGCCGCAGGCTGGTCACGATCTCCAGATAGTCCGGCTCCTCCGGTGTCAGCCAGCCGTGGCGGACCAGAAAGTCGATGACCACGAGGTTCACGTTGAACTTCCAGTCCGTCGTCGTCCGCACCGACTCGGCGACGCGGTCCAGCGGCCACAGCTCGAACGTCTCGACCTCGCCGTCGGTATTTTTCGGCTCGAATTCGGGGTCGAGTTCCAGGTCGTAGAGGAACAGCGTGTCCGGCTTCAGCCCGGCCTTGGTCTCCATCGTGTAGGTCACGGCCCCCACGGGCACCGCGCGGGAGGCGAGGGCGGCGTCGATGCCCGCTTCCTCCTCCGCCTCCTTGATCAGGTTTTCGGCCAGCGACAGGCCGATGGGCTGGCCGCCGGCGATCAGGTTGTCGAGCTGCCCCGGCGCCACCTCGCGGTCGCGTGCGCGGCGGCCGATCCACAGGGACAGGCTGCCGTCCGGCTGGCGGACGAAGCCATTCACATGCAGGCCGTAGGCGCTGATGCCGAACTGCGCCACCACGGCGCGGTCGATGCGGGCCAGCGGCTCCGCCCCCCATTTCGGCAGCACCGGGTAGAACTCGTTGCGCAACGCCTTGACCGCGCCCTGTTCCACGAGGAACCGCGCGGCGTGCTCCAGCACGGCGGAGCGCGCCTCGAAGTCGCGCACCTCCGGGGCGATGGTCACGCGCTCGGGCGTTACCACAAAGCCCGGATCGACGTCGGGCAGCTGGTCGGCCAGGGCCGGGCGAATCCAGCCGATGCGGTGCCCCTCCACCTCGAACGGACGGAAGTGGGAGAGGTCGTGCGCGTTGCACGCGCGGATGCGGTCGAGGAAGCTCATGATTCCCGTGTAACCGCCGGGTGGGTGCGGCGCAATGGGTTCTTCCGCCATACCTATCCCTTGCGGTTGATTCCCCGCGGTCGGGCGTTGCCGTGTAGCTCTGCGGGCGGCTTCGCGAGTGGGTTGCAAAGGCGCGCGTCGCGTCGTACATCACAGACAGGGCGTTCGGGGGATAAGGCGATGACGGCAGCGGCGTTCGGAGACTTTTCGGTGCTGGTCATCGAGGACGAAAAGTTCACCCGCATGGTGCTGGCGAAGATGCTCGGCACGCTCGGCTTCAAGGCCGTGCACCAGGCCGAGGACGGCGAATCCGGTCTGGCCGCCGTCGCCACGCATGACCCCGACGTGGTCGTCTGCGACGTGGAGATGCAGCCGCTCGACGGGCTCGGTTTCCTGAAGGCCCTGCGCGTCAGCGACAACGCCCGTCACCGTGGCCTTCCCGTCGTGTTCATGACCAACCGCGCCGACAAGGACCGTATGGCCGAGGCCGCCGCCCATGGTGCCGACACCTTCATCGTGAAGCCGGCCACCCCGGACAATCTGCGCGAAAAGCTGAGCGCCAAGCTGGGCTGACGAGTCGTTGCCGGCGCTGGCCGGGAGAAAAATTTTTCGCCCGACTTTCGTGGCCGCCAACCCTGGTCCCATCCCTTCTCCCCTCAAGGAAGAGGGGCGAGAAACGCCCGCTGCCCCCGTCACACTTTTTGCCCCCACCTGTTGCAAGACTGCCAAGATCTTGATTCGGTTGATGTCTTCGTCGAGCGCAGCCGGGGTCCGCCATGGGGGCACCCCTCAATCACCCAAATTCCGCCTTGTTGATGTGGCGGCATGAGCTTCACCATCTCTCTTTGGAGTGGGTGGATCATGGGCGCCGTCCATGCGTTAATATCTCCAGGGATGTCAGCGTTTTGATTGGCAGGGAGCTGTTGACGATTGGTGGGCACCCGTCTTGTTAACCGTAGCGCCGTGCTGGGTTAACGGCGCTTGGATGCACTGGAGGTCGATGGCGTGATCGGCATTGTCCAGCAAGTCCCCGAAAAATGGCGCCAGGGCCAAGGCCTGGACGCCGGCTGGCAGCCCCCGTCACGCGCAAGACTCCTCCCGATCAGCCGGCCTACAGTCCTAGTACTGATGGGGGATGTGGCGGCCCGGGCGAGCTTTCCGGTTATTCAGACAATGTGCCTGGAAAGCTCTAGGTCGAGCATTACATTCAGATTTGACACGTTCGAGTTTGGTGATCCGTTTGGCGATCCTTGGGGAGCGCTTCATTTGAATGGAAACCGCATAAAAGGTTTGGCTTTCGACGGTGAGCGGGGTCGGTGCGAGAGCGTTTCTCCCGCAGCACCCCACCTTTCGCGGCTTGCGCCGCCGCCCCCGCCGGTCGGGTCCCCCGCCGGCAGCCCCGACGCATCGGACTAAGAGATACGGAGCGAGGAATGTTCCCGGCCGACGAACTGTTCACGCGCTACACGCAGTCCTACGAGGGGCGCCGTGAGGTCGAGATGAGCCTTACGGAATACCTGCAGGCCTGCCGCGACGACCCGATGATGTATGCCTCCGCCCCGGAGCGCATCCTCGCCGCCATCGGCGAACCGGAGATCGTCGACACCGCCAAGGATCCGCGCCTTGGCCGCATCTTCATGAACCGGACGATGAAGGTCTATCCGGCCTTCGCCGACTTCTACGGCATGGAAGAAACGATCGAGCGCATCGTCGGCTTCTTCCGCCACGCCGCGCAGGGGCTGGAGGAGCGCAAGCAGATCCTCTACCTGCTGGGCCCGGTGGGCGGCGGCAAGTCGTCGCTGGCCGAGCGGCTGAAGTCGCTGATGGAGAAATGCCCGGTCTACGTCCTGAAGGCCGGCAAGGAGATCAGCCCGGTCTTCGAAAGCCCGCTGGGCCTGTTCAACCCGGACGAGATGGGCGAACTGCTGGAGGACCGCTACGGCATCCCCCGCCGCCGCCTGACCGGCCTGATGAGCCCGTGGGCGGTCAAGCGCCTGGACGAGTTCGGCGGCGACATCTCGCGCTTCAAGGTGGTGAAGCTGCACCCCAGCAAGCTGCGCCAGATTTGCGTGACCAAGACCGAGCCTGGCGACGAGAACAACCAGGACATCTCGTCCCTGGTCGGCAAGGTCGATATTCGCAAGCTGGAGATCTACAGCCAGAACGATCCCGACGCCTACAGCTTCTCCGGCGGCCTGAACCGGGCCAGCCAGGGCCTGCTGGAATTCGTCGAGATGTTCAAGGCGCCGATCAAGATGCTGCATCCGCTGCTGACGGCGACCCAGGAGGGCAACTACGTCGGCTCGGAGAACATCGGCGCCATCCCGTTCCAGGGCATCATCCTCGCCCACTCGAACGAGGCCGAGTGGCAGACCTTCAAGAACAACAAGAACAACGAAGCCTTCATCGACCGCATCTGCGTGATCAAGGTCCCCTACTGCCTGCGCGTGCAGGAGGAGCAGCGGATCTACGAGAAGCTGGTCAAGGGCTCCGACCTCGCGACGGCACCCTGCGCGCCGTCCACGCTGGAGATGCTGGCGAAGTTCTCGGTGCTGTCGCGCCTGCGCGAACACCCGAACTCCAGCCATTTCTCCAAGATGCGCGTCTATGACGGCGAAAGCATGAAGGAGACCGATCCCAAGGCCAAGTCCATGCAGGAGTACAAGGACCAGGCCGGCGTGGACGAGGGCATGGACGGCATCTCCACCCGCTTCGCCTTCAAGGTTCTGGCGGCCACCTTCAACTACGACAGCACCGAGATTTCGGCCGATCCCGTGCATCTGATGTATGTGCTGGAACAGTCGATCAAGCGCGAGCAGTTCCCGGACGACACCGAGAAGAAGTACATCGAGTTCATCAAGGCCGAGCTGGCCCCGCGCTACGCGGAGTTCATCGGCAACGAGATCCAGAAGGCCTATCTGGAGTCCTACAGCGACTACGGCCAGAACCTGTTCGACCGCTACGTCGATTACGCCGACGCGTGGATCGAGGACCAGGACTTCAAGGATCCGGACACCGGCCAGCTGATGAACCGCGAGCTTCTGAACCAGGAACTGACCAAGATCGAGAAGCCCGCCGGGATCGCCAACCCGAAGGACTTCCGCAACGAGGTCGTCAAGTTCGCCCTTCGCGCTCGCGCCGCCAACGCCGGCCGCAACCCGTCCTGGACGTCGTACGAGAAGATCCGCGAGGTGATCGAGAAGCGCATGTTCTCCCAGGTGGAGGATCTGCTTCCGGTCATCAGCTTCGGGTCGAAGAAGGACAGCGAAACCGAGAAGAAGCACAACGAGTTCGTCTCGCGCATGATGTCGCGCGGCTACACCGAGCGGCAGGTCCGCCGGCTGGTCGAGTGGTACATGCGCGTGAAGCAGGCCGGTTGATCCGGCCTGTCTTCCACGACGAGCTGAACGGGTAGGAGGGGCTCCCCCTTGATGAACATCATCGACCGCCGCCTGAACCCGCAAGGCAAGAGCCTGGCCAACCGCCAGCGTTTCCTGCGGCGCGCCAAGGAACAGGTGATCAAGGCGGTCCGGGATGCCTCGGGCAAACGCGGCATCCAGGACATCGAGAACGGCGAGAAGGTCACCATCTCGACCGGCGGCGTGCGGGAGCCCTCCTTCCACCGCTCCCAGTCCGGCGGCGTGCGTGACTACGTCGTGCCGGGCAACAAGGAGTATGTGGAAGGAGACACCATCGCGCGGCCCGAGGAACAGGGTGGCGGGCGTGGTTCGGAAGGCAGTCCGGACGGGGAGGGCGAGGACGATTTCCGCTTCGTCCTGTCCCGCGAGGAGTTCCTGGACATCTTCCTGGAAGACCTGGAGCTTCCCGATCTGGTCAAGCAGAAGGTCAAGCAGTCCGAATCCTACTCGCTGACGCGGGCGGGCTATTCGGTGACCGGCTCGCCGGCCAACCTGAATCTGGTGCGCACCATGCGCAACAGCCTGTCGCGCCGCATCGCGCTGAAGCGGCCGAAGCCGGCCGACATGACCGCGCTGGAGGCCCTGCTGCGCGAGGCGGAGGAGCGCGGCGATGATCCGGAGCATCTGCGGGACCTGCGCGAACAGCTGGAGCGGCATTATCTCCGGTCCAAGCGCATTCCCTTCATTGACCCGATCGACGTCCGCTACAACCGCTTCGAAACGGTGCCCAAGCCCATCGCGCAGGCGGTCATGTTCTGCCTGATGGACGTGTCCGGCTCCATGACCGAGCACATGAAGGATCTCGCCAAGCGCTTCTTCATGCTGCTGTACCTGTTCCTGAAGCGGCGCTACCGCTCGGTGGACATCGTCTTCATCCGCCACACCCACGAGGCCAAGGAGGTGGACGAGGACACGTTCTTCTACTCCACCGAAACCGGCGGCACTGTGGTGTCCACGGCGCTGGAGGAGATGCAGCGGGTCATCAAGGAGCGCTACCCGGAGAACGAGTGGAACATCTACGCGGCCCAGGCGTCGGACGGCGACAACATGTCTTCGGACAACGCGCGCTCGGCAGCCCTGCTGCGTGAGGTGATCCTGCCGATGTGCCAGTACTTCGCCTACATCGAGGTGGCGGCGGAGCACAACATGGGCCTGTCGGCTCTGGGCCGCGAGACCGAGCTGTGGCGCACCTACAAGATGGTGCAGCGTCCCGACCTGCCGCTCGCCATGCGGCGCGTGCGGTCGCGGCGCGAGATCTTCCCCGTCTTCCGCGAGCTGTTCGCCCGCGAAAAGGCCGGGGCGTAACCGAAAATAAGGGTCGTAGGTCGGGCCGGGCGCAAGCGCGGCCCGACACTCCCCGCCAGGGTATCGAGAGGATTTGAGGCATGGCCGCTGTGATCACCAAGCCCGACAGCCTGCTCTACGACGGGGCGGACTGGGACTACGACAAGATCAAGCGCGTCTACGACGCCATCGAGGACATCGCGGTCAAGGAGATGGGCCTCAGCGTCTATCCCAACCAGATCGAGGTCATCACGGCCGAGCAGATGCTCGACGCCTATTCCTCGATCGGCATGCCGCTGATGTACAAGCACTGGTCCTTCGGCAAGCATTTCGCGCGCGACGAGATGCTCTACCGTAAGGGCTATCGCGGCCTCGCCTACGAGATCGTCATCAACTCCAGCCCCTGCATCAGCTACATCATGGAAGAGAACACCATGACGATGCAGACGCTGGTCATCGCCCACGCGGCCTTTGGCCACAACCATTTCTTCAAGAACAACCAGCTGTTCCAGCAGTGGACGGACGCCGAGGGCATCCTCGACTATCTGGAATTCGCCAAGGCCTACATCGCCCAGTGCGAGGAACGCTACGGCCACCACGCGGTCGAGCGGGTTCTGGACGCCGCCCACGCGCTGATGAACCAGGGCGTTCACAAATACCCGAAGAAGCGCACGCTCGATCTGCGGCTTGAGCAGAAGCGCGAGCGCGAGCGGCAGGAATACCAGGAGCAGACCTTCAACGACCTGTGGCGCACCGTGCCGAAGCCGGCCGGCGGCCCCGCCCGCCCCTCCAAGAGCGTGTCGGAGCGCAAGAAGCTGCTCGGCTTGCCGGAGGAGAACCTTCTCTATTTCCTGGAGAAGAAGGCGCCGCGCCTGGAGCACTGGCAGCGCGAAATCCTGCGCATCGTCCGCCACATCGCGCAGTATTTCTATCCGCAGAAGCAAACAAAGCTGATGAACGAAGGGTGTGCCACCTACACCCACTACACGATCATGAACCGGCTGCACGAGAAGGGGATGATCAGCGAAGGCGCGATGCTGGAATTCCTGCACTCGCACACCTCGGTGGTCTTCCAGCCGGAATTCGACGACCAGCGCTTCTCGGGCATCAACCCCTACGCGTTGGGCTTCGCGATGATGCAGGACATCGTCCGCATCGCCGAAAACCCCACCGACGAGGACCGCGAATGGTACCCGGACCTCGCCGGCAAGGGCGACGGCATGGGTGCGGTGCGCGACGCCTGGGCCAACTTCCGCGACGAGAGCTTCGTGCTCCAGTACCTCAGCCCGCACCTGATCCGGAAGCTGAAGATGTTCAGCGTGCGCGACGACGCGGAAGACCCCTACCTGCTGGTCGAGAACATCCACAACGAACGCGGTTACCGCCACATCCGCAAGCTGCTGGCCCGGCAGTACGATCTGGCCTTCCTGGAGCCGGACATCCAGATCGTGGACGTGGACTTGGCCGGTGACCGCAAGCTGATTCTGCACCACCGCGTGACCAACGGCGTCCTTCTGGACGAGAGCGACGCCAAGGCCGTGCTGCGCCACATCGCCAACCTGTGGGGCTACGAGGTGCAGCTGGTCGAGGTCTCGGCGGTGTCTGAGGCGATCCTGAAGGAACACGCGGTTACCGCGCCGAGCGGCGTGGGGGCGTAACAACCCATTGCCCCCTCCCTAACCCTCCCCCGCTAACGCAGGGGAGGGAAGGGGCCCATGGCGGAGCCATGGGAAGGGTGGGGGCAAGTGCGCGGGCTTACCGCTCCGGCTCCGGATGAATGCCGATGTCCTTCATCGCGTGCACGAGGTCCAGCACGACGGTGCTCATTTCCGGGAAGGTCACGGCCAGCGTGTGGCGATCGGAGTCGACGCGCACAGCATGGGCCACTTGCCGGCCGCCACCCCCTGGAACCTCAGCGCAGTGGATGTCCAGGCGCAGCTTGTCACCCGTCGCCACACCCAGTTCGCCGTGATAGGGCTCCAGCAGGAAGCCACGGATCGACCAGTTGACGGTGGTGAAGCGTCGGCCGTCCACCTCCACCGTCAGCACCGGGTCCATGTAGCGGATGGCGCGGCGGCGCTCGATGCCGTTCGGGGGCTTGGCGCCGGTGTCGTGCTGTTCCAGCTTGCGGGCGTTGGCCTGCTTGGTGCGGTCGTCCACGCCGTCCTTGCTGGTCAGCAGGGCGGCCTGGACACGGCGTTCCACGGCGTGGCGGAACTCGTCGTCGGCGCCCAGGCGAATGGCCTTGCCGAAATGGTCCTTGGCCTTGGTCAGCCACTCGTTGCGGCCTTTGTCGTCGCCCTTGTGGCCGCATCGTTCGGCCTGGAACAGCAGCGCATCGACGCTGCGCTGGTAGCTGTTGCGCTGGATGGATTTGGTCAGGTCCCGGAACTCGCCGGCGCGGACGGACGGAAACTCCCGGCTTTTCAGAAGCTCCGTCATCGTCGCGGCCTGGGCGTCCACCCGGTCGGGGGCGCCGGTCTCCGCCTCCGCGCGCAGCCGCCGCACGAGTTCCTCCGCCTTGCGCATCAAGGCGTCCTCGGCTTTCTTGCGCTGGTTGGCATCCATGACGGGCATGGCGCTCTCCGCGATGTAACGACGGAATGATACGCCACTTTTTCTACAATGAACAGCGCCCGCTTCTTTGCCTTTCTTGTGCGGCGCACAAGGTTATCGGATGCTTTTATTCCGAATTTTCCCCGAACGTTTCCGCCGTGAAACGGCACGCCTCAAGTCCCGGCAGGGGGCCGTGTGCCGGCAGCCCCGCCTTGCGCCGCAGCTGCGCCACGAAGTCGCGTGGGTCGGGCAGCATGTCCCAGACCTTGGGCAGGAACAGCGCGCCGTTGCGCCCGTCGCGCAGGATCAAGCCGTCGATGCCGGGGCGCAGCTTCGCCAGCAACTCCTCCTCGTCGCGGAAGGGCAGGGGACGGTCGTGGCTGAGGATCGAGACGGTGATGTGCACGCGCGGCAACTCCGCCGCCGTCAGCGGGCCGAAGCGCGGGTCCTGCATCGCCGATTTCAGCGTGTTGGTCACCACATCCTCGACCAGCGGGCGGTTCGCCTGGATGGTGCCGATGCAGCCACGCAGATCGCCGTCCATCTCCAGCGTCACGAAGGTGCGGCGAATGGCGCGCAAGGGGAGGGGGAAGTCCTCTGCCCGGATGTCGGGGGTGCGACCGGTCTCCACGACCTCGGCCAAAGTGTGCTTGGCCGTTTCCAGCAGCAGTGCGCGATGCGCGTGAGACAGGCGGGCTTCGGTCGCCGGCTCGACGCTGTAGGCGCCATAGCCGACCACGCGGCGATGGTCGCCGGCCGTGTCACCGGAGTTGCGCAGGTCGCGCGTGGTGACGCGCAGGTCCAGCGCCTTGGCCCGCATCAGCAGCCCCGATACGGGCAGATAGCCGCAGGCGCGGTCCCCAGACAGCCGCTCCGCGTCGGCCGCCTCGATGGCCTGCGAGGTCTCCAGATCCAGCCCGCACGCCGTCGCGTAGTCGTGGAAGTGGCTAAGGTCTGAACTGACGACGATCATCGTCTCCGGCCCGCCCCACAGCCGTTCCAGCACCGCGTCCACCTGCGCCAGATCAGCGTTGCCGACGACCAGCGGCACAACGGACGCGCGCGGGAAAATGCGCTGGATGAAGGGGAGATGCACCTCCAGCGAATGTTCGCCGTCGAAGGCGTCGTCCAACTCGCGCACGCCCGGCAGACCGCGAATCGCCGCGAGGCCCTGCACGTCCACCGGCACGACGCCCAGCGGAGTCGCCAGCCCGTCCGCCGAAGGGTAGGCGATGCCCCGGAACCCGAAGCGGTGCGCCGGCCCCAGCAGCACGACCCGCGTCACCCGGTCGCCCATGTGCTGGACACCGGCATAGGCGGTGCCGGCGATGGGGCCGGAATAGACGTAGCCGGCGTGCGGCGCGATGATCGCCTTGGCCGGCAGCGATTCGGTGTGGGCCTCGGCCAGGCAGTCGCCCACCATGCGGTCGAGGGCAGCGGGGTTGGCGGGATAGAAGGCCCCCGCCACGGCCGGCGCGCGCAGGTTCATGATCATCAAAAGGCCAGTGGCAAAAGGATAGTGGCTGAGAATGGCTTTGCCGCCTCGGGCGGCCTACCCCACATGTGGGAACACAGTCCGGTGTTTTACAAGCGCGCGACAACGGCGCCTCTACCGGATGGACAGGTATAGTCTGGGAATAGTCTGTCATGTCTCACATCGTCTCTGCCCGCTACTGGCATCAACTGGACGACGGCCGCCTGCAATGCGACGTCTGTCCGCGTCACTGCAAACTCTCCGATGGGCAGCAGGCGCTCTGCTTCGTGCGCCAGCGCCAGGGTGACCAGATCGTGCTGACCACCTACGGGCGGTCGTCCGGCTTCTGCGTCGATCCCATCGAGAAGAAGCCGCTGAACCACTTCCTGCCCGGCACGCCGGTGCTGTCCTTCGGCACGGCGGGCTGCAACCTGACCTGCAAGTTCTGCCAGAACTGGGACATCTCCAAGTCCCGCGAGTTCGACACGCTGGCCGACAGCGCAGCACCCGAGACCATTGCGCGGGCGGCGAAGGAAACGGGCTGCCGCTCGGTGGCCTACACCTACAACGACCCGGTCATCTTCCTGGAATACGCGGTGGACGTGGCGCAGGCCTGCCACGAGCAGGGGGTGAAGAACGTGGCGGTGACCGCCGGCTACATCTGCCAGGAGCCGCGCACGGAGTTCTATCGCCACATGGACGCCGCCAACGTGGACCTGAAGGCCTTCACGGAGGATTTCTACCACAAGGTCACCGGCAGCCATCTCGCCCCGGTGCTCGACACGCTGAAGTATCTTCGCCACGAGACCAACGTCTGGTTCGAGATCACCACCCTGCTGATCCCCGGCGAGAACGACAGCGACGCCGAGCTGCACGAAATGACCGGTTGGATCCGCGAGAACCTCGGCCCCGACGTGCCAATCCACTTCACCGCCTTCCACCCCGACTACAAGATGCGCGACAAGGGCTGGACCCCGCACGCCACACTGCTGCGCGCCTGGGCCATCGCGAAGGCGAACGGGCTGCATCACGTCTACGTCGGCAACGTCCGTGATCTGGACCATTCCAGTACCCGCTGCGCGGGGTGTGACGAGGTGGTGATCGGCCGCAGCGGCTACACGCTCAGCGACTGGAACCTGGACGAGACAGGCGCTTGCCAGTCCTGCGGCACCAAGCTGCCCGGCGTGTTCGAGGCGGAGCCGGGCGTCTGGGGCTCGCGGCGGATGCCGGTGCGGCTCAGGGACTTTGCTGCGGCGTGAACTCCGGGTCGAGCGTGAACAGCTCCTGCGGACGGCCGACGCCGCGCAGCAGGTAGCGGCCGACCGAGATCAGCCGCTCGCGGCAATCCGGCGCGGACTCCGCGAAGGCCGAGGACAGCAGCACGTTCTGGTCCAGTGAGCGGCACATGGCGGCGATCCGGCTCGCCTCGTTGACGGCGGGGCCGACAACGGTGAAGTCCAGCCGGTCCACCCCGCCGATGTTGCCGTAGAACACCTCGCCCACATGCAGGCCGAGGTAGAAGCGCGTCACAGGCAACCCCTCGGCTGAGCGCCGGGCGTTCAGGTCCAGGCAGCGCGTCCGCGCCTCCGCCGCCGCGTCCAGTGCGGCGCGGCAGGCGTCCTCGGCCCTGGACCGGTCGAACATCGCCAGGATGCCGTCGCCCATGAATTTCAGCACCTGCCCGCCGTGGCCATGGACGGCGGTCACCACCAGTTCCGCATAGTCGTTCAGCAGCGGGATGATGGTTTCCGGGGGCGCGGTGTCGGTGATGCGGGTGTAGCCTTGCAGGTCGCTGAACCACAGAACCGCGTCCAGCCGGTCGGCGACGCCCCGGCGGATGTGCCCGCCGAGCACCCGAGCCCCCGCGTCGCGGCCGAGGTAGGTTTCCACCAACGTGTTGGCGATGCGCGTCACCGCGTGCCCCCACAGGGCCAGCGCCAGCGTGCCGACCAGCGATGCCAGCGCGTCCAGATGCGCGTCCTCGAACCCGCCCGGATGGTCCGTCGCCCAGGATGAGAAGAAACCGTCCAGATCGCCGATCACCGCGCTGGGGCCGAGGCGGTGAACCAGCGCGACATAGTCGGTGGCACCTTGCGCGCGCAGATCGTCCACGATGGGGAACTCGCCCGTCGGCGTGCTTTCGTCCAGGCGGCGGCGCAGCATCGTCCCGCCGGACTCGTACAGCTGGTAGAAGGGGCTTTGCAGCCACTTGTCGTCCAAATCCGGGTCCGCCAGGGTGCCGTAGTCGGTCAGGCGCGTCTCGCCGCCGTCGGTGCCTAGAATCGACCATGTGATGACCCGTCCGACGATGACCGGGTGCAGCGTGTCCGCCCCCACCACCGCCCGCGTCAGCGGTACGCCGGCCGCCACCAGCCGTTCGCAGAAACCCTGGACAAGCTCCGTCTCCGGCACGCCCTGAAGGCCCGCGTCGGTGATCCACTGGGCAAGCTGAAGGATGCGCTGTGCGTCCATGGCGGCCATGGTAACAGAAACGCGGCTGAGCCGGGGCGGTTCACTGGGAAGAGGCCTCGTCTAAGGCTTTTTAACCTTTCCGTCATCCCCGTGAAGGCGGGGATCCAGAGCAATTCGGATACTCGACGGGGTGCCCTGGATTCCCGCCTTCGCGGGAATGACAGTGAGAGGTTGTTGCTACCATGCTCCCTCAAGCAAGAAGGGTTTTGGAACGCTACTTCCCTCTGGGCTTCGCCCTTGCGGTCGGTTCCGCCTCCAGCGGGTTGTCGGGCCAATAGTGCTTCGGGTACTGGCCCTTCAGGTCGGCCTTCACCGCCTTGTAGGCGTTGGCCCAGAAGCTGGCGAGGTCGCGGGTCACCTGCACCGGGCGCCGCGCCGGGGACAGCAGATGCAGCAGCAGCGACGTCCGCCCACCGGCGATGCGCGGCGTTTCGGCCAGTCCGAACATTTCCTGCAACCGCACGGCCAGCACCGGCTCGTCGCCGGAATAGTCGATGGGCACGCGCGATCCGCTGGGCACCTCCACATGGGTCGGCGCCTCCTTGTCGAGCCGCTGCTGCATCGCCCAGGGCAGCAGGCCGCGCAGCGCGTTCGACAGTTCCACCCGGTCCAGATGCGCGCGGCGCGACACGCCGTCGAGGAAGGGCGTCAGCCACTCCTCCATCGTGTCGAGCAGGGCGGCATCGGAGACGTCCGGCCATTCCTCCCCTTCCATGCGGCGCAGGAACAGGACGCGGGACTGCCATCGGCGCAGCTCGTCGGACCAGGGCAGGCAAGACAGACCCATCTCTCGGATGCCCTCCAGCATCGCCGCCGCGATCCGGTCGGCGGGGGGCTTGGACAGCCGTTCGTCCTTCAGCACCAGCGCGAACAGCATCCGGCGGCGGCGCGCCAGCACGGCCTGCTCGCGCCCGTCCCAGGCGACGATGGTTTCCGTCCGGATGTGATCGGCGAAGGCGTCTTCCAGTTCGACCAAGGTGACTGGTGCTGCCAGGAAGATGCGGGACTCGCGCGCGGCACCATCCAGGTCGGCGACCGCCAGCCAGTCCTCGGCGGTCAGCGGCTCGGCCTCCTGGAAAAAGGCGCCGCGTCCGCCCGACAGGCGGTATTGCGCGGCGGCACCGCCGGCATTCCCGCCCGGCCGGCGCTGGCCGATGCGGTCGGGGTAGGCCAGCGCCACCAGAAGGCCCGTCGCCCCGATGTCCGCCGATCCGCCCTTCACGCCCAGCTGCCGCTTCCACTGACGGGACTGCTTCAACGCCTGCTGCGCGCCGCCGCGCTCCACGGTCAGACCGCGCCCGGCGCCGCGCACCCGCCCCTCGTCATCGAGCCCGCGCAGCAATTCCACCCGCAGCCGCAGGTCGGCGTCGCGGAAGCCCGGCTGGGTTCTGATAATGTCGCGCTCGCCGAGCAGCGCCGCCACCTCGCAGGCGAGGTCGCCGAGGCCCAGCTCCTTGCCCTTCAGCATCATGTGCGCCAGACGCGGGTGCACACCGAAGCCGGCCATGCGACGCCCATGCGGCGTGATCTGCCCATCCTCGCCCAGCGCCCCCAACTCGCGCAGCAGTTCGCGCGCCTGCGCCATGGAGGCGGCCGGCGGCGGGTCCAGCCACGCCAGCGTGTTCGGGTCGGCCACACCCCACACCGCCAGTTCCAGCGCCAGCGGGGCGAGGTCGGCGTCCATGATCTCCGGCGCGGTGAAGGCGGCCAGCGCCCTGTGCGTCGCTTCGGGCCACAGGCGGTAGCAGACGCCCGGCTCCAGTCGCCCGGCGCGGCCCCGGCGCTGTTCGGCCGAGGCCTGACTGACCTTCACCGTGACCAGCCGCGTCATGCCGCTGCGCGGGTCGAAGCGGGGAACGCGCATCTGGCCGCCGTCCACGACGATGCGGATGCCCTCGATGGTCAGGCTGGTTTCGGCGATGGGGGTCGCCAGCACGATCTTGCGCATGCCCGGCGGGCTGGGCGCGATGGCGCGGTCCTGCGCGTCCGCCGTCAGGTCGCCGTAGAGCGGCGCGATCAGCACGTTGGGGCCGAGGTCGGCCTGTTCCAACAGGCTCTGCACGCGGCGGATCTCACCCGCACCCGGCAGGAAGACCAGCGCGTTGCCCGCCTCCTCGCGCAGGGCGCGGCGGACGGTGGCGGCCACGGCGTCCTCGATCCGCGTGCCGGGGGCGGGGGCGTCGAGGTGGCGTGTTTCCACGGGAAAGGCGCGGCCCTCGCTGGTCACCATGGGCGCTTCGTCCAGCAGCGCGGCTACCGGCGCGCCGTCCAGCGTCGCCGACATCACCACCAGCCGCAGGTCGTCGCGCAGCGCGCCGCGCGCCTCCTGCACCAGGGCCAACGCCAGATCGCTGTCAATGCCGCGCTCGTGAAACTCGTCGAACAGCACGGCGCCCACGGCGGGCAACTCGGGGTCCTCCTGAAGCTGGCGCAGGAACAGGCCGTCGGTCACCACCTCGATGCGGGTCTTCGGGCCGACCTTGGTGTCCAGCCGCACGCGGTAGCCGACTGTCTCGCCCACCGTTTCCCCCAGCATCGCGGCCATGCGGCGCGCGGCGGCGCGGGCGGCCAGCCGGCGCGGTTCCAGCACGATGACCTTGCGCCCCTCCAGCCAGGGCTGGTCCAGCAGGGCCAGCGGCACGCGCGTCGTCTTGCCGGCGCCCGGCGGAGCCTGAAGCATGGCGACCCCGCGCGCGGACAGGGCCTGCAACAGCTCCGGCAGGACGGGATCAATCGGGAGGGCGGGGATGCTCATGCGGAAGTCAGGCGTTCGATGGCGGTGGAGCCGCGTTCTTGGCGGTCGCGAGCGCGGTGGTCAAGTCCTCCACCATCCTCGTCAGGCGGGCGATCTCCTGCTCGCGCAGCAGGTCGATCTTCTGGTGCAGCAGTTCGATCTCCAGTTCGGCCTTCAGGTTCACGTCGTAATCCTGGGTGGCCCTGGCCCGGTCGATGTCGGCCTGCCGGTTCTGGCTCATCATGATGATGGGGGCCGTGTAGGCGGCCTGGAAGGACAGGACGAGGTTCAGCAGAATGAAGGGGTAGGGGTCCCAGGCGTGCACCCAGCCCAGCACGTTCGCCGCGATCCACAGGCCCAGCGCCACCGACTGGCCGATGATGAAGGGCCAGGACCCGACCAGGGCGGCCACGCCATCGGCGATGCGCTGGCCCGCCGTGCGCGGCTGCTTCTCGGCACCGCGCGCGGCCCGGCGGCGCTGGCGCAGGTGGTGCAGGCGGTCCAGGTCCTCGCTGCCGAAGACGGAGCGCTGGCCGTTCAACGCGTTCATGACGGACCCCTTCGCTGATTGCGGGTGAGGTAAATTGTCGCACATCACCGCCTTCCGCCATATGCGCAAGATCCTTTCCCGGCGAGGCGTTATGGTGTGAAAGGCCCTACTTTTATTGTGACTTAAGGATTTCCACGACCCCATGCCCGACATCCACGACCCCGCCCTGTTCCTCGCCCACGCCTGCGCGCTGGAGCAGGACGCCGCATCCCGCTTCGCCGACCTGTCGGAGGCCATGAAGACCTACGGCAACCAGGACGTGGCGGACTTCTTCGGCAAGATGGCCGAATTCTCCCGCCTGCATCTGGCCGAGGCGCGCAAGCGTTCCGGCTTCCGCGAAATCCCGGCGCTGGCCCCGGAGGATTTCCAGTGGCCGGACGGGGAAAGCCCGGAGGCGGCCTCCATGGAAGGCTCGCACTACATGATGACGGTGGAATACGCGCTGGAACTGGCGCTGGACAGCGAGAAGCGCGGTCAGGCCTTCTACGCCGACGTGGCGAAGACCACGACCGACCCGGAGGTCCGCATGATGGCCGAGGAGTTTGCCTCCGAAGAGGCCGAGCATGTGGCCGAACTGGAGTGCTGGATCGAGCGCTTCCCGAAGAGAGCCTGAGGTTCGAAACGAGCCCCCACCCTAACCCTCCCCCATGCTCCGCATGGGGGAGGGGACCAAGCTCCTTCCCCCGTGCGGAGCATGGGGGAAGGCTGGGATGGGGGCTCGCGGCCGGCGCTTAGCCCTTCAGCTCGGCGAAGTCGTATTCGTACTTCTTGTCAGACGGCTTGAAGGTCTTGAAGGCGGCGATGACGTCATCGACGGTCACGTCCGTGGGGACGTTCAGGATTTCGTAGACGACCGAGCTGCCGCTGGTCGGACCGACGTCCGCGTTGCGGTGCGCCTGGGTAATCAGGCCCTCGCCGGCCTTCTTGATCATGATGGAAGCCATATCCGTTCCGTCTCCTGTTGATCCGCGCCCGACGCAATATCCATAACCCGAATAGGGGCTTAGAACCAACGGATAAAATTTGACGGGTCCGACTGTTCTGCTTCCGCAGGGCGCATCAGTCGTCGATGGTGAACATCTTGTGGAACTTCGCGACCGTGATCAGGCGCCGCACCTCGTCGCGGGCGCCGCGAATGGCGAAGTCCAGGTTCTTCTTCTGCGCGGTGTCGCGGGCGATGATCAACATGCCAAGGCCGGAGCTGTCCACGAAGTCCAGCTTCGACAGGTTGAACACCATCCTGTGACCGGCCGGCCGGTCGAAATGGCTGATGATGGTGCGGAATGTCTCATGGTCGGCGAAGGTCATGCGACCGCTCAGCAGAATTTCGGTGCTGGCCGGGGCGTTGCGGATCGAGAAATCCATGACGGCACTCTGCTGTTGCGGCCGAATCTTCGGCGCCGAGCGCGGCGTCGGGGATGCGTTGGACATTAGCATGTGATTTCCAATTCCGTCATGTTTGGAAAGATTTCACTTTGATGACAGCGGTATTTCATCGTGATTACAAAGAAATTTGGCTGTCCTAAACTTGTGTTCTTATCCACGATGCCGTGGATGGATGCAAGCATCCTTTGCTGCGCCGCAATGTGAGCACAATTTTAGAGGATTTTTCAGTAAGTCGGCGCGGCGAGAACTTCGGCCTGCCGTGGAGCGAGCCCTGCGGCTATTGCAGGGCAGCCTCTTCCACGCGCGGTTCCGACAGCGCCTGGGCGATGCTGCCGGCCAGCCACGCGGAGTAAAGCTTGCGCCCGTCCGGCCCCAGCATCGCGTTGTGGCAATACAGATCGGCCTTGTGCGCGGTGTCGGGGGAACGCCACAGCGGCAGGCCGGGCTGGTCATTCAAGCGAGCAAGCGCGGCCGGAACATGGCTGTTTCCAGGCCCATACAGCCGTTCTTCCAGCGCTGGCGGGCGGCGGAGGTGCAGCAGCGCCACCCGCGAGCCGGCCGCCCGCGCCTGATCGGCGAAGCGCCGCACGCGCTCGAACATGGGCGATTCGGGGCGGGAATCGACCACCTCGCGCCACGCTTCGATGCGCCGGTCGATGTCCTCGGCCGTCATTCCCTCGCGGCCGACGGGCTTGCAGCTCTTGCCGTACTGGATGGCGATCTGGTCGCGCAGGTAGGGCTTGCCGTCCATCGCCACGCCGGTCAGCGTGGTGCCGTAGCGGCGCAGATCGACGAAGGCCCGTCGTTCCGCGAACAGCAGGTCGAGGTCGATCAGGACGACCTCCGGCTTCAGGTCCAGGATGGCGTCCAGCATGGGCTCGAAATCGGCGAACTGCGCGTGGTCGTGGACGATGCGCAGGAACTGGAGATCCTTCACCCCGTGCTTTTCAGCCAGCCTGGCCATGCCCTCCTCGTCCAGGGTGGCGTGGCGCAGGGCCGTGTCGCCGAGCGCCACCACCGTGACGGCGTTCGCCGCCCGCGCCGCGCGGTCGGCCGTGGCGGCGACGCGGTTCAGGTTGTACCAGACGAAGGGCTTGTCGTAGAGCCGGTAGCCGGTCCAGAAGGCCCCCGCCGTCCCGGCCAGGAACAGCACGGGAAGGGCGCACAGCACCGCGATGCGGAGCCAGCGCCGGGGGGCCTTCGTCTCGTCCGTCATGGGGTCTGCTCCTTCGGCAGCGCGCGCTGCTTCAAACACGCGACTCCAACACGCGATGGCGGCTCTTGGGTCCGCGTTTTCGGCCCGCTTCGCCAAAGTCGGCGCCTGTCCGCCGCCTCCTGCCTGTCGGGGTATCCCCATCGCCCGCCGGCCCCTCGCCGTCCTCGTGCGGGTGGGGCTCCGCGCCACCGCCCATGTGAAGGGCATGAGCCACACACTCTTGTCCCGGCGTGCCCTGCTTGGCGGGTTCGCCGCCGCCCTCGCCCTGAGCGTGGCGCCCCCGGTGCAGGCCGCCCCCGCGCCCGCGCTGGTCCGCCGTCTGGTGCGAGCCTTGCCCGATCCGGCCGGCGCGCGGGCCGTGGGGGCCGCCTATCTCCGCGCCAAACCGGCCGAGGCCGACGCCGCCCGGCTGCTCCGTGCCGTCGCTCCGCGCAACCCGGCCGGGGCCGATGTGGTCAGCCTGCGCGCCCACCTGCGGGACCTCCGCGCCCGCGACTTTGCGGCCGGCGAGACGATCCGCATTGGCGCACGCACTTACGCGCGCAGCGAAGCCCGCGTGTGCGCGCTGTCCGTGCTGGTGTAGCGGCCCTCCTCCGGTTCGTGTAGGCTGACGTTCCTGGCGGCGACCTAACCGCCCAGGCATCGAACGTCAGGCACTGACCGAGGATTGGGATGAGCACGGAAATCCGCACCTTCATAATCCCCGATGCAGACGCGGAGGCGCAGTCCCATCTGTCCGCCTTCCTGCGCACGGTGGAGGTGCAGCGCATCGACACCGCCTACAAGGACGGCGCCTGGCGCGTGCTGGTCCTCTATCAGGATCTGAAGCGTAAGGAAGAATCGCAGCAGATCGAAGCGGCGATCAGCGCCGCGCTGAACGGCTGGCGCGACCGCGCCGCCCTGCGCGAGGGGTTGTCCCGCGACGCCATCCTGCCCGACGAACTGGTGCCGGAAATCGCCCGTTTCGCCCCGACGACCGAGCGCGAGCTGTCGATCATCGTCGGCGCCCGCGACCTCGACGTCGGCCACTACGGCGCGGAGATCGTTCAGGTCGTCCGCTCGACCCTGGATGAGCTGATCGACTGAGGACCGCCGCAAGGTTGGGCCGCGCCGGCGCTCGGCCCAACCGACGAATCGATGCTCATGCCTTGCCGCGCGCCGGAACCAGCAGCACCAGCCCCAGCGCCGCGACCACCAGCACCAGCGCGGCCAACTCGCCGAAGCCCAGCTTCTCGCCGAGCAGAAGGGCGCTGGAGAACACGCCGACCACCGGGATCGCCAGCGTGCCGATGGCCGCCACGTTGGCCGGGAACAGGGCGACCACCCGGAACCACGCCCAGTGGCAATAGATCATCGGGATCAGCATGGCGTAGACCGCGCCGGCCAGACTTTCCCAGCTCGCCGTCAGCAGCGTTTCCGGATGCCCGGCCACCAGCGTGCCGAGCAGGACCGGCACCCCGCCCAGCGTCAGCTGCCAGCCGGACAGTTGCAGCGTGTCCATGGTCCAGCGCCGCGCCTTCAGCGCCACGGTGCCCGCCGCCCAGCTGACCGCCGCCGTCAGCATCATCACCACGCCCCAGGGCGCGGCGCGCAGGCGCTCCAGCTCCGGCGCCAGCAGGAAACCCATGCCGGCCAGCCCCAGCAGGAGGCCGCCGATGCGAGCCGCGTTCATCCGTTCGCCCAGCACAAGCACACCCAGGACCGAGGCCCACAGCGGCATGGTGAAGGCGATGATGGCGGCGCGCCCGGCGCCCATGTAGGTCAGCCCGAAGGCGGAGAACAGCTGCCAGCCGGTGACGTTCAGCAGCGACACCAGGATCAGCGGCTTCCAGTCTTCGGCCGGGATGGCGAGGCTTCGCCCGGCGATCCGCGCCGCCAGCAGCAGCCCGCCGCCCCCGGCCGCAAGGCAGAGCGTGCGGAAGACCCACGGGTCGATGTGCGACACGGCCAGCTTCATCGCTGGCCAGTTGGTCCCCCAGAACAGCGCGAGGCTGGCCAGCAGGATCAGCCCCTCGCGCGGGGAATTGCCGCCTGTCGAATTGCCGGCTGTCGAATTGCCGGAGTTCGGGCCGCTCGTGCTGGCGTTCCGGTCGAGGGTGGCGGTGTCGCGCATGGATGCTCCGGCGGCAATGGTGGCCCACCCAGCAATACGGCAGTCCAGGGTCGCGGCCAATGGCCCCGCCTTGCCGAACGGCGCATGACCGCTATGCGGGTGGCCTAGGCGGATCGGATTCCCCCATCCCGGCCGGACTTCACCGAATTGAAGGCCATTTCCCGCCGTAAGCGCGATACTCGCGCCACCGCGACCGTGTCAGCATGCCATCGGTAATTGCGGCATTGCAGCATGGCGAGGGGCCATGGATGGACGAGACGCACCGGACCGGAATCGAGTCCCCGACTACCGCGCCTTCGCGCGCCAGCTTGAGGCCTTGAGCCGGGAAGCGGCGGAGCGCGCGCGGTCGTCGGGCGACGACGGTCTGGACGGGCTGTCCGAACGGCTGGGCCAGTACGCCGGCCGGATGCGCGACGATCTGGACGGCGCGTCCGAGCGGCGGTTTGGCTGGCGCCTAGGCCTTTTCGACCTTGAGCCGGGTGCCGTCCGTGCCGACGACGCGGACGGTCGTTCCGGCGGGGAGGTCCGGCCCTTCCACCGTCCAAAACCCGTCGCCGACCAGTGCGCGCCCGCGCCCGTCGACGATCGGGCTTTCCAGCCGGTGCAGCGTTCCGATGTACTGTTCGGCCCGGCGGTTGAGCCCGGTCGTGCGCGTCGTGTCGGCTGAGCGTTCCGCCAGCATCCGCACGCCGACCACCGCAACGATGGCGAGCACGGCGAACAGCAGCCCCTGAAGCTCCCACGACATCGCCGGCCACACCAGCAGAGCCAGTCCGACGATTCCCGCCGCCCCGCCCAGCCACAGAAAGGCGGCCCCCGGCGCCACCGTTTCGATGGCGCCCAGAACCGCCGCCAGAACCCACCAGTGCCAGAACTCGATCATGGATTGCCCTTCACGTCCCCTTGGCTCCACGGCCCACGCGGCGGAGCGGAGGGGGCGGCCGGCGGGGCAGGGTGGTTTGGGGCAGGGCGGTTCGGGAAGGCGTCGCGGGCGATCTCGGCGATGCCGCCGATGGCGCCGATGAGGCTCGCGGCCTCCAGCGGCATGAACAGCACCTTCTGGTTCGGCGCCGCCGCCACCGCCGTCAGCGCCTCCACATAGCGCTGGGCGACGAAGTAGTTGATGGCCTGCACGCTGCCGTTCGCAATGGCCTCCGACACTTGGCGAGTCGCCTCGGCTTCGGCCTGGGCGGCGCGCTCGCGCGCTTCGGCGTCGCGGAAGGCGGCCTCGCGCCGGCCCTCGGCCTGAAGGATGGCGGCCTGCTTGGCACCCTCGGCGCGCAGGATGGCCGCCTGGCGCTGGCCTTCCGCCTCCAGGATCGAGGCGCGGCGGTCGCGCTCGGCCTTCATCTGGCGGGCCATGCTGTCCACAAGGTCGCGCGGCGGCTGGATGTCGCGGATCTCGATGCGCGTCACCTTCACGCCCCACGGGCTGGTCGCCTCGTCCACCACCGTCAGCAGGCGCGCGTTGATCTGGTCGCGCTGCGACAGCAATTCGTCCAGATCCATGGAGCCCATGACCGTGCGCACGTTGGTCATGGTCAGATTCAGGATGGCGAGTTCGAGGTTGTTGACCTCGTAGGACGCCTTGGCCGCGTCGATCACCTGAAAGAAGACGACGCCGTCCACCGTCACCATGGCGTTGTCGCGCGTGATGACCTCCTGCGAGGGCACGTCGAGCACCGTCTCCATCATGCTCTGCTTGCGCCCGATCCGATCGATCAGCGGGATCAGCAGGTGCAGGCCGGGTTGCAGCGTGCGGGTGTAGCGACCGAACCGCTCCACCGTCCATTCCTGCCCCTGCGGCACCGTCCGCACGCCCAGCAGCACCAGCGCCAGCGCGAAGACGAGCAGCGCGATCACGAACAGGGTGAAGCCGCTGACGATCATGCCTCAAGACCTCCCAACGCCACGCTCAAGACCATGCCATGGCGACCGGGGCCGGACCAGCCGCACCTTTTGCCATATTGTCTCACCCCAGCAGGGCGCCGATGGGCTTCAGCGGCTCGTGCGCGTCGAACAGGATCTTCAGGATGGCGAGGATCGGCACGGCCAGCAGCGCGCCGGGGATGCCCCACATCCAGCCCCAGAACAGGATCGAGATGAACACCGCGATGGGGTTCAGCGCCAGCCGCCGCCCGACGATCATCGGCGTCAGGAAGTTGCCCTCCAGCGTCGTCAGCGCCACGAAGGTCAGCGGCGGTCCGAAGATGTTGAACGCGCCTTCGAAGGTCAGGGCGGAGACGAGGAACAGCACCGCTGTCATCACCGCCGGCCCGATGAAGGGGATGTAGTTGATGAGCCCGACCATCGTCCCCCACAGTGCGGCGTTGGGCAGCCCCCACAGCCACATGGCAAGCGCCGTCGCCGCGCCCAGGAAGAAGTTGATGACGGTGATCGTCGCCAGATAGACGGCGATGTTCTGCTGCACCGTCGCGGCCACCATGGCGTAGTGGATGCGGTCGTCCACGCTGCGCATGGTGCCGATCAGCGCCTCCAGGCTCTGCCGCCCGCGCGCCAGGAAGAAGTAGAGCAGCACCTGCAGGATCACGACGTTGGCGATGAAGGCCTCGGCTTGTTGCAGGACCTGCTCGGCGAGCGAGGGGCCCCGCACCACCACCTCGCGGGCCGGGCCGCTCTGGTCGCTGGCGATCTTCTCCAACTGGCGGGAGGCTTCGCGGGCGCGCTCGATCCCCTCGCGGATGTCGCCCAGCTTGAACTCCAGCTCATGGACCACGCGCGGCATGCGGTTGACCCATTCGGCCGCCGGGGCCGCCAACTTGTAGACGGCGAAGCCGCCCAGTCCGAACACCATCACCACCATCACCGCCGCGCCCAGCCCCTCCGGCAGGCCCAGCCGGTATAGGCCGCGCACGCAGGGGCGCAGCAGGAAGCTCAGGATCAGCGCCAGCATGATGGGCAGCAGCACGTCCCGCCCGAAATACAGCGTGAACAGCACCGCGATGACGAACAGCCCCATCACGGCGACCTGTGTCGGGTCGCGCGGGGTCTTCGCCGGGGGCAGCGGTTCGGTCACCGGCTCCGGCGGTTCGGACAGGGGTGGGTCGATGGTGCGGTCGCTCATGCGCGGTGTCGGCTCCGGGGTCGGCGTGCTTGACGGACGAGCACACCCATCCGATCTAGGGCTATTCCGGGACCGCGTCGGCGGCTCCGGTCCGTCATGCCCGGAGTTCATTCGCGATGCGCAGCCCGTTTCCCTCGATTAACGTTTGCGGCGGCCTGTTGGTCCTCCTGCTGTCGGCGCTGGCCCCAGCCTCGGCCTCGGCGGCCGACGCGGTGGTCGGGCGCTTCTCCAACGACTGGACCGGGAACGGGCTGGAGGTGCAGGCCGTCGAAGACCCCAAGGTGAAGGGCGTCACCTGCCATCTGGTCGATTTCGACCGCAGCATGCTCGACCGCCTGACCAAGGGGAACTGGTTCGAGGACCCGTCCAATGCCTCCATCGCCTGCCGGCGCACGGGTCCTGTCGTGATCGGCGACATCGACGTGTCGGCGAAGGGGGAGGAGGTCTTCTCCGAACGGAAAAGCCTTATTTTCAAGTCCATCGCCATCCGGCGCATCTACGACCGGCCGAACGACACGCTGGTTTATGTGGTCTACAGCCGGCAGGTGAAGGACGCCTCGGCCAAGATGTCCATCTCCACCGTGCCGCTGATCGACACCAACGCGCAGTGGTCGAAGGGCAAGCCAAACGGGTAATAGGGGCGGCGTCTTGCAATTCGCCGCGCGAAACATCACTATCAGGCTTGGGAGAGCGGGGCCCTATCCCCGCCCTCCCGGCCCGATCCTTACCGGTTCAGGTAATCAAGGAACGCCTTGACCACCTGAAGCAGCAGGATCAGGAGACTGAGGAGCTCTTTCATCCTTCATGCCTCCGTTGCAGCGGCGGGGTGGTGGCCGATCCACCGCCCGTCCGCGCCGCCACATCACACGGGAAAAGAGCAAGGCGCAAGAATTGGATTGTGCGCGCGTGTATTGGGTCGCCGCGCGGCAACCTATGTGCGACCGCGCCGCGCCATCCACTTGCGCCACAGCAGAAAGATCGCCGGGGCGAGCGTCACGATCAGGATGATGCGCACCATGTGGTGCGTGGCGACCAGCGCCACGTCGATGTTCAGCGCCAGCGCGACCAGCGTCATCTCGGCCAGCCCGCCCGGCGCGTAGGCGAGGATCAGCGCGGCGATGCCCAGGCCCGTCGCCTCGTCCACCGTCCAGGCCGCAGCCGTCGTCACCCCCAGCATCAGCGCGGTCAGCCCCACCGCCGTCAGTCCGTCGCGCCCGATGCGGCGCACGTCCAAGCCGGTGAAGCGGCACCCCAGCGAGGCGCCGATGACCACCTGGGCGGCGGCCACCAGAACGCCCGGCGGCTTGCCCTCGGTCAGGCCGGCGAGGTGGATGGCCGCCGACAGGAACATCGGACCGACGATCTGCGCCGCCGGGATGCGCAGCAGTTTCGCCACCGGATAGCCGACCGCGCAGGCGCTCAGCAGCGCCACGTCCCGCAGGCTGAGCGACAGCAGCGCCGGCCCCAGCGTCCCGCGCCGTGCCGGGTCGTAGAGGCCCAGCGCCTGGAAGGCAAAGGGGATCGTGATGACCACCAGCATGACCCGGAGCGCGTGCGACAGTGCGATGGTCCGGGTGTCGCCGCCCATCTGCGTGCCGACCATGACCATCTCGTTCAGCCCGCCCGGTGTGGCCGTGAAGTAGGAGGTCGCCGGGTCCAGCCGGGCGGCGCGGCGCAGGTACAGCACCCCGGCCGCCGTCACCACCACCATGTAGACGGCAAGCCCGCTCAGCGACACCGACCATTCGCCGAGCCGGTCGAGGATGGACGGCGTGAAGCCGCTGCCCAGCATGACGCCCAGGATCATGATCATCACGTCGCGCAGCCGCTTCGGAATGCGTTGCGGCACACCGGCGACGGCCGCCGCCGTGGTGAACAGCATGGCCCCGATCATCCAGGCCAGCGGCAGGTTGAAATGGTTGAACAAGGCCCCGCCCGCCGTCCCGATGGCCAGAGCCAGCGCGAACGGCGTGAAGCCCGCCGGACTTTTCGCGGCGTTCATGGCGCCAGCCGGCCCAACCGTACGGCGGTCTGTCCGGGCTTCGGCCGGCGCGCGGGCATGATCAGCACGCAGTCGTCGTAGGGCGTGACGACCGTGCGCCCCCCGTCGTGACCCAGCACCGTGCCAGCGTGCGGCAGGATCTCCAGCCCCACATAGGGCGCATTGAAGGCGAAATCCTCCGTCTCGGCGGTCACGGTCTGGGTGACCTCCACCACGCGCTGCGGCGCGTCGTGCCGGCGCAGGTGCCGGTCCGCCAGCGCCGGATCGACCATGTCGTGCAGCAGCAGGAAGCGCAGGCAGCTTTCCAGCGCCACCATGGCCGTCTCCGCCCGCCAGTGCTGGCCGCATTCGACCAGCAGGGCGATGCGCGCGCCGTAGGGGTCGGCGAAGTCGGCATAGTCGATCAGGCGGCGCCCGGCCGCGTGCCCCTCGTCCGCGACGATCCATGCCGGATAGCCGAGCCAGCGGGCGAGGTCCCGCCCCCGCTCGGTGTGGCCGCACAGGATCAGCGGCGCCGTGTCCGCCGTCATGGAATGCAGGTCCAGGATCAGGTCGGCCGCGTCGAACACCGGGCGCAGCTGCCGGGCGCGGCGCAGTTCCAGGCTGTCGCGCGGGCCGTCCAGCACGTCGGGCGACCACAGCCGGTTGAAGTCCTCGTCCACGAAGCGGGAGGCGAAAGGCCGGTCCGGGTCGAAATGGCGGTAGGCGGCGGTGTTGGCGAAGACCAGCGTCAGCCGCCCGCGCATCGGCTTCAACCCTATGCGGAACAGCCTGTCCAGCGCCACCGCCCCGGCGATCTCGTTGCCGTGGACCAGCGCGGTGATGACCACATGCGGCCCCGGCCGTCCGCCATCCAGTGTGGTGACGTGGTCGATCCCGGTGTTGCCGCGCCGGTAGGGCCCGATGTCCGGCGGCGTCAACTCTATGGAGGGCAGGGATTCGGTCAAGCGGGTCTCGCGATTCGGGCAGCCGGCCAAGCGCCTCTCGTCTTGCCCTACAGTATGGCGAAGACCAGGACGGCACGCCAGCCCCGCCGCTTGGCGGGCGACCTTGGCCCTACTCGTGTATGACGGTTTTTGGTCGACGCTCGCCGATCCTTCGTCTATATCCGAATTCTGTGCGTGGCGGTAAGTGGTCATCCTTTTGGATGAAAGAGCCGTGGCGCCATCCACGCGTCGGGGCATCTGGAACACCGGGGTCAGCCATGAGCTTCGTGATCGAGGACGTGCTCGTCCGCAACGATCCGATCGGCCGCCGCCTGCCGGTGCTGTTCGACTCCCCCCACAGCGGCGTGTCCTACCCGCGCGATTTCGCCTTCACCTGCCCGCTGGCCACCCTGCGGCAGGCCGAGGACACTTATGTGGAGGAGCTGTTCGCCCAGGCGCCGGAGCATGGCGCGACGCTGCTCTGCGCCTTGTTCCCGCGCAGCTACATCGACGCCAACCGCGCCATCGACGACATCGACCCGACCCTGCTGGACGGCCACTGGCCGGAGCCGCTGAATCCCACGGAAAAGAGCGCCCTGGGCATGGGCCTGATCCGCACCATGTGCCGGCCGGGCCTGCCGCTCTACGATGGCAAGCTGAGCGTGGCCGAGGTGTCGGAGCGGATCGACCGCTATTACCGTCCCTACCATTTCCAGGTCGCCAGCGTCCTCGACGGTCTGGCCGCGCGCTTCGGCGCGGTGTGGCACGTCAACTGCCACTCCATGCCCTCCACTGTCAGCCCGGCTTCATCCAGATCCATGGGCCGGAACATGGGGGTGGACTTCGTCATCGGCGACCGCGACGGCACCACCAGCGAGCCCGGCTTCGTCGCCCTGGTCGTCGATGTGTTGCAGGGCTTCGGCTATTCGGTGGCGGTGAACGACCCCTACAAGGGGGTGGAGTTGCTGTCCCGCTACGCCAACCCGGCGCGCGGCCGCCATTCGATCCAACTGGAGATCAACCGGCGCCTTTACATGAACGAGGAAACGCTGGAGCGGCACGAGGGCTTCGCCCGCCTGCAACAGCATCTGGGCGCCCTGATCCGCCGCATCTGCGCCCACGCCGAAGTTCAGACCGCCCGCCGCGCGGCGGAGTAGGGGAGCAGCCGCCCTACGGCGTGAACTGCTCCTTCAGGATCCGCTCCTCGAAATTCAGCTCCGGGTCGAACAGCAGCGTCAGGAAGACGTCGCGCGCCTCCTGCACGTCCACGCGGATGGCCTCGCGGACCTCGGTGGAATCGGCGACGGCGCTCACTGGGCGCTTGACCTCCTCCAGAATGTCGAAGGTGATCTTGGCGGTGTGCGGCAGCAGCGCGCCGCGCCAGCGCCGGGGCCGGAAGGCGCTGATCGGCGTCAGGGCCAGCACGCCGGCCCCCAGCGGCACGATGGGACCGTGAGCCGACAGATTGTAGGCGGTGCTGCCCGCCGGCGTCGCCACCAGAACGCCGTCGCAGATCAGTTCCGGCAGGCGGACGACCCCGTCCACGGTGATGCGCAGCTTGGCCGCCTGCCGCGTCTCGCGCAGCAGCGACACCTCGTTGATGCCCAACGCCTCCACCCGCTCGCCGTTCGTGCGGGTCGCCAGCATGCGCAAGGGGTGCAGGGTCACGCGCTGGGCGGTCGCCAGCCGCTCCGGCAGGTCGTCCTCCTTGAAGGCGTTCAGCAGGAAGCCGACCGATCCCCGGTTCATGCCGTAGACCGGCGGCGGGTTCTTCCCGTCGCGCCGCAGCGCCCGGTGCAGGGTTTCCAGCAGGAACCCGTCGCCGCCCAGCGCCACGACGATGTCGGCGTCCTCCAACGCCACGTTGCCGTAGCGATGCACCAGCCGCGTGCGCGCCCGGCGCGCCTCCTCGGTGTCGGCGCAGCAGAAGGAAATGCGCAGGTCTTCCGGATTCCGGGCCGGCGGGAGCGGGGCCAGCGGATCGGGCGACGGATCGACGGGCGTCTTGGCGGAGGTCTCGGTCATGACGACAGGACCATAGCGCAGGACAGCGGTCTTAAGAAGCCCGGTGCGGTCATAGCGGCTAATCTCCCTCTCCCGCCCCCGGCGGGAGAGGGAGATTAGCAATCTCACCCGCCGGTCACGCTCATGTGCCGGGGGACGGCCGGGGCCTTGTGGCGGCGGTCGATGATGAAGTCGTGGCCCTTGGGCTTGCGCGCGATGGCCTCGCGCACCGCCTGCACCAGCAGCTCGTTGTCGTCGCTGAGGCGCAGCGGGGTGCGCAGGTCGGCGGAGTCCTCCTGGCCCAGGCACATGTAGAGCATGCCGGTGCAGGTCAGCCGCACGCGGTTGCAGCTTTCGCAGAAATTGTGGGTCAGCGGCGTGATGAAGCCGACGCGGTGCCCGGTTTCGGCCACGCGCACATAGCGCGCCGGCCCGCCGGTGCGGTAGTCGATCTCCTCCAGCGTCCAGCGCTTGGCAAGCTCCGCCCGCACCATCGACAGCGGCAGATACTGGTCGAGTCGCGCGCTGTCGCCGATCTCGCCCATCGGCATGACCTCGATGAAGGTGAGGTCGAAGCCCTGCTCGCCGCACCATTCGACCAGCCGGTGGTGTTCGTCGTCGTTCACGCCTTTCAGCGCGACGCAGTTGACCTTGATCTTGAGGCCAGCCTCCTTGGCCGCCTGCATGCCGCCCAGCACCTTGTCCAGCCGGCCCCAGCGGGTGATGGCCTGGAACTTGTGCGGGTCGAGCGTGTCCAGCGACACGTTGATGCGCTTGACGCCGGCCTCCACCAGATCGCCCGCATACTTGAACAGCATGGTGCCGTTGGTGGTCAGCGTCAGCTCGTCCAGGTCGCCGGCCTTCACGTGGCGGCCCAGGCTGTGGATCAGCTCACGGATACCCTTGCGCACCAGCGGTTCGCCGCCGGTCAGGCGCAGCTTGCGGGTGCCCAGCTTCACGAAGGCGGAGCAGACGCGGTCGATCTCCTCCAACGTCAGAACCTCCGCCTTGGGCAGGAAGCTCATGTCCTCCGCCATGCAGTAGACGCAGCGAAGGTCGCAGCGGTCGGTCACCGAGACGCGCAGGTAGTTCACCGTCCGTCCGAACGGATCGACGAGAGGCGCTGTGGACGTCGCCTCTGGCGCGGTCGGCGGCACGGTCGTCATCGTCTGGCTCCTCCCCCTGGGGATCCGGTTCGTTCTGGCTCGGACCCGCGATCATGACGCTTCGTCCGTCGAACGAATATAGGACCTTGGAACGAAAAATGCGCCCCTTTGATCATCACCATCAGGAGAACACAGGCCGCCAAGCCGTGGCTTGACGGCGATCAAGCCTCCCGCATCGCGCCTCCGACATCGAACGTCAGTGACGGCTGCCCGTGTCGTCCGGATCCCGGCCGCCATTGCCTTGGCCGCCACCCGCCTGCGCCGCCCGCGCCAGCTCGCGGTCGCGCAGGTCGTCGTCGGTCGTACGCGGCACGCGCGGGGCGCCCAGCGCGAAGGGGGCGTCGCCCTGCTCGAACTGGTCCACCACGCGGCAGTCGCCGCACATGCGCATGCGGTTGGCCGCCTCCGGCGTGGCGAACATCGCGTGCTTGCCGGCCAGCGCCGCCACGATCTTCTCGATGGAGGACTTGGTGGCGAAGGGCTTGCCGCACTTCACGCAGCAGAAGGGTTCCTCCTCCTTGATGACCTTGGCGCCGCGCGCGCTGTCGCGGAAGTCGATCTCCGGCACCAGGGCGATGACCTTCTCCGGGCAGGTGTTCTTGCACAGGCCGCACTGCACGCAGGCGTCCTGGGAGAAGGACAGCATCGGCTTGTCGGCGTTGTCCAGCAGGGCGCCGGTCGGGCAGGCGCCGACGCAGGACAGGCAGAGCGTGCAGCCCTCGACATTCACCTGAAGCCGGCCGAACGGCGCGCCCGGCGCCAGCGGCAGGACCTCCACCGGCTGCGGCGCGACCTTGTGCAGGTGCCGCAGCGCCAGCATGGTCACCGTGCGCTTGCCGCCCATCGGCAGGAACATGCCCGCCGCCGGCCCAGCCTGACGGGGCAGCCCCCACAACTCCGCCTCGACCGCCTCCGGGTCCATCGCTTCGATGATCGACACGCGCCCCGACCCGTAGCCGAGGCCCGACAGAGCCGTCTCCGCCAGCCCGATCTGGCTCGCCAGCCCCGCCGTCTCGCCCGCGTTGCCCGGCCCGGTCAGCACGCGCACCTGCGTCGCGCCATAGGCCAAGGCGACCGCGAAGAAGTCGAAGCCCAGCTGTGTCACCTCGTTCACCGCGAAGGGCAGCACGCGGGCCGGCAAGCCGCGCCCGTGCCGCGCCATCAGCGAGATGACCTCGTCGCCGTGGCGCGGGTCGTGGACCAGCAGGACCGCCTCCGTCCCGCCCGCCTTTGCATAGGCGGACATCAGCGTGCGCAGCCGCTCGTACACCGTCTGCATGGGCGGCAGGGCGTAGGTGCTGGCCCCGGTCGGGCAGACCGCCGCGCAGGAACCGCAGCCGGCGCAGATGTGCGGGTCGATCGCCACATGGTCGCCGTTCGGCGTGATCGCGCCGGTCGGGCAGACGTCCAGGCAACGGGTGCAGCCGGTCTTGCGGCTGCGCGAATGGGCGCAGAGGTCGGCCTTGAAATCGACGTAGCGCGGCTTCTCGAATTCGCCGACCAGATCGGCGGCCTCGAACAGCGCCTTGGCGACCTGGGCCGGGCTGTCGGGATCGGGGCGCAGATAGCCGTCGCGCTTGCCGTGGGCCGGGAAGAGCGGTGTGCCGCCGGTCAGGTCCACGATCACGTCGCACCGCGACGAGGCCCCCTGACGCGCCGGCTCGAACTGCAACACCGCGCGGGAAGCCGGGTTGGCCGGGGCGTAGTCGTCCACCACGACCTCGAAGTTGCCGAGCCAGCCCTTCACGGCGCGCAGCGTGCCCTTGAACACCGGCACGTCCATGACGCGCGGCGGGGCGACGTCCTTGGGGTTCTTCAGCAGGACCGTGACGTCCAGGCTGGAGGACAGCTGCTTGGCTGCCTCGATGGCCCGCTCGTCGGTGCCGTAGACGAGGCAGACGCCTTCGGATTTCAGGGTGATGGTCCCGGTCGGCGGAATGTCCATCGCCGCTTCGGCCAGCAAGGCGGCGATCTTCGACAGGGCCTTGTCGCCCTCCGCCGACCAGCCGGCGCGCTCGCGGATGTTGGTGAAGGAGAGGGGGAGGTCCGGGTTGTCCTCACCGGCGACCTCGGCGAACAGGGGGGCTTCCTGCGTGCAGGCGACCAGCAGGGGGGAGGCGGCGCCCTTCACCCGCGCCTCGAACCGTTCCAGCTGGCTGCGGCACAGCTGGGTCGCCACTCCGGCGTCGCCTTCAGCCCCGCAAGCGTGAGCCAGCGCCTTCCCGTCGAGCGCCATCGTGTGGGCGCAATCGCAGACGAGCACCGTCCGGCCGTTGATCTTCATCCCCAAAACCCTCTTCCCTCAGGCTCGTGGCCTTGTTCCTCATCCGTACATATCCATACAGCGCGGGCGTTGCGACCCATATTTTTCGGGGTCAAACGTTTCAAAAGGATTCGAGGGAAAAGGGAGGCCCGCTCGGCGCGTGTTGAGTGGCGCTACGCTCCGGCGAGGCCGGCGCGCTGCGTCTCCAGCATGGCAAGCGCCGGGGTGAAGGCGTCGTCCAGTTGCCGGCGCAGGGCCGCCGCGTCGCCGTCGCCCGTCTCGACCGCCCGCTCCAACTCTTGCGCGGCGGCGCGCAGGGCCATGCAGCCGTAGATCCCCGCCACCCCGGCGATCTTGTGCGCCATGGAGCCGACCGTTACGCTGTCGCCGGCCGCCCAGGCGTCGGCCAAGGCGGCTTGGTATTGGCGCAACGTGGCGACCGTGCCGCCGATCAGGGCGGAAACGCGCTCGGCCGGCAGGTGTTCGCGCATCTGCCGGATGGCGTCCAGATTGAAGTCCGGCGGGGCCGTCCCGGCCGGTTCCCGCTGCAGGAGTGGCCCGTCGATGGCGAACAGCCGCTCCAGCACCGGTTGCAGAGTGTCGAGCCGCAAGGGTTTTTCCACCACCGCGTCGGCCCCGGCGGCATGGCAGAGGTCACGGTCCTCGGGGATGGCGCTGGCGGTCAGCATGACGATGCGCACGCGCGCTCGGTCGGGCAGGGCGCGGATGCGCCGCGCCGCCTCGGCCCCGTCCATCTCCGGCATGCGCAGGTCCATCAGCACGAGGTCGAAGCGCTCGCCCCGCACCGCCTCCAGCGCGGCGCGGCCATCGCCGACCACGGTCACCGCGTGCCCGGCGCGGCCCAGCAGCATCGCGGCGACCCGCTGGCTTACCGGCTCGTCCTCGGCCAGCAGGATGTGCAGCGGCGGAAGCTCGTCGGTCACAATCTCGCCCTCGTCGATTCCGTCATCACGGCATCGGCTATACCGGTCCCTGGCGTCCTGTCCACGGGCGTTCGGTCGCACGCCTTCAATTCATACCGGAGTGTCGCTTTGCGTGAAGGCGGGGTCTTCAAGGCGGTGCAGCCGCCCGGCTCCGGTCAGGGCTGCGCGCAGGATCAGCGTCTTGCGCCGGGCTGGAGCCAACTTGCACTCCGGCGCTTCGCGCAGCACCTCCGCGCCATAGGCGTCGGCGACCATCAGGCCGCAGTCCTCGGGGATCAGTTCGGTCGGGAAGGCGTCGTCCACGGCGAAGTAGAAGGCGTCGCACCAGTCCCGATACTCCGGCCATTTCTGGTCGGAGCGGAAGTCGGCGACCCCGCTCTTCACCTCGACGATGACGATGGTGCCGGCCTCGTCCATTGCCAGCACATCGGCGCGCCGGCCGCAGGCGAGGCGGAATTCCACCATGCTGGCAAAACCGCGCGCGGCGAGCGCCCGCCGCACGCCGCGAAAGATCGGTGGGGCGCCGCCGATGTTGAGTTCTGAGGGAAGATCGTCGGTCATTCTGATCGGAACGCTTCATGAACGAAGCGGCCACCATGAACCGCCTCCGCCTCCGCGCCAAGAGGCAATTCAGGGATGGCATTTCAGGGACGGCCATTCGGCAACCGCGCGTCACCGCCGCTGCCGTTGCTCCGGTCTGGCCTGCTGCGGGAAGGGTGCGATGGCGGTGCGGGGGATGCCGCGCTCGGCCGGGAAGATCAGGATGGCGGTGGTGCCGACGCCGGGCTCGCTTGCCAGATCCAGCCGGCCGCCGTGCAACTCCATCAGCCGCTTCACGATGGGCAGACCGAGGCCGGTGCCCTCCGACTGGCGGGCGGTGGCGATGTCGCCGCGCCCGAACGGCTCCAGCACGCGGGCGATGTTTTCCTCGGCGATGCCGACGCCGGTGTCCGCGACCATCAGGCCGATGCCGCCGTCGGGCAACTGGCTGGCGGTCAGCAGCACCTGCCCCCCGGCGGGCGTGAACTTGATCGCGTTGGACAGCAGGTTCAGCAGCATCTGCTTCAGCGCGCGGGAGTCGCCGAGCAGCAGCGGCATGTCGTCGGACAGATCGGAAGCCAGGATCACGCCGCGCTCGATCGCCTGTTCGGCGACCATGGCCGTGGTCTGGCGCGCGGTCTCCGCCACGTCGACGCCTTCCTCCCGCAGCTCCATCCGCCCGGCCTCGATGCGCGACAGGTCGAGGATGTCGTTGATCAGCGCCAGCAGATGCGCCCCGCTCTGGTGGATGTCCTCGGCATAGGCGCGGTAGCGGGCGGAGCCGAGCGGCCCGAAGGTCTCGTCCAGCAACAGTTCCGCGAAGCCCAGCACCGCGTTCAGCGGCGTGCGCAGCTCGTGGCTCATGTGGGCGAGGAATTCGCTCTTGGCGCGGCTGGCGCGCTCCGCCTCGCGGCGGGCGGCGCGGGCTTCGGTCTCGCGGGCGCGCAGCTCCGCGATCAGCGCGGCGGGCGAGCCGCCCTCCGTCTTTTCGGGGCCGAGGTCGATGATGGTGGCGCCGACTCCGTTTGCCGAGGGTCCAGCCGCGATGCGCCAGCGGGAATTCCCCACCGTCAGCACGCGCTGCACGCTCCGGCCGCTCGTCATGCACTCCATCAGGCAGGCGAACAGGCCGACGCAGCCGCCGTTGGCGCCGTCGCCGCGCAACCGCCGTCCGGCCAGCCGCCCGCCGAACATCCGCAGCGCCGCCGGATTGGCCGTTTGCCACTCGAAATCCGTCACCGCTCCGTTTCCGGACCGCACCGCCGCCAGAGAAACGACCGCGTCGGGCAGGCTGGCGAGAAGAGTCGTGGCGAGAAGCGCCGTCTCGCCCGGACTGGACGCGTCCGGCGTTTGAATCGGGGGAGGGGCGAGGAGTCCGGCGGCCATGCCGTCAGAATCCAAAAACAATCACTAACAATCAATAAATGATTTGTCGCGATTGTGCCGGTTACTTGGCGTGCCGTGTCCGAGCGGTATCCGGCTCTCCTCAAATCTTCATTGCCTTTGCGTAAAACTTTATGGAATGCTGACGGCGGCCTGATCTCGGCGCGGCGTCTCCCGGGGCTCTGTCCGGTCTCTGTCCAATGGCCGGCTTGATCCCGCCCCAAAGACCCGTAGCCTGTGCATGAGGAACCGAGCATACCGGGGGATGCGCGGCACACGATGTCCGAGGGAACGAGCACTCACGGAGGGCCGCAAATGGGCGGCCATGAGGGCGGCGCGACGCTGGTCTTCGACTCCCAAGGCCGGCTTGCCGCCTGGGACGAGGCGGCGGCAGCCCTGCCCGGCGCCGCCGGACGGCTGGCGAACGGCGCGCCGTCCGACGCGCTGGCGCCGCTGTTCGCCGATCGTGCGGTGACGGACCTGCCGCTGTCCGGCGGCGGTTTCCTGCGCCGCGTGGGTGCCAGGCCTGCGAGCGGCCCGCCCGAGAACAGCCCGCCCGAGAACAGCCGGATGGGCGCCGACCTGTCCGGCCGCCTGTTTGCCGCCGCCAGCCACGACCTGCGCCAGCCCCTGGCCGCGCTGTCGCTGCTGCTGGGCGCCCTGGAAGGGCGGATCACGGAAGGTCGAAACATGGATGGCCGGGCCGGCGGGGTCGGCAGCGACCCGGTGACCCGCGACCTGCTCGCCTCCATGGGCAACGCCATCCAATCCATGAAGGGCATGGTGGACGGCCATTTCGATCTCGTACGGTTGCAGGCCGGCCTGATGCAGCCGGACGTCGGCTCGCCCGTGCTCAACGGCATCCTGATGCGGCTGGCGCTGGACGCCGCCCCCCGTTTCGACGCGCAGGGGCTGCGCTTTTCAGTGATGCCCTGCTCGGTCCGCGTGCGCACCGACCCCACGCTGCTGGAGCGCATCCTTCAGGGTTTCGTCGCGGACGCCCTGCGCCGCACCGTGCGGGGGCGGATCGTGATCGGGGGGCGGCGGCGCGGCGGCGACCTGCGCATCGAACTGTGGGACACCGGCCGCGTCCTGCCGCCCGAGCAACTGCGCGCCTTGCGCGAGGAATTGCAGCGCCCCGACGGGGATGGCCCGCTCGACCTCGGGCTTCGGCTGGCGCGCGGGCTGGCGCGGCGGCTCGGCCATCGGTTGGAGGTGGATTGGGTGGAAGGGCGCGGCACCATGTTCGCCGTGGTGGTCCCGCAGGCGGACGAGAGCGAGGACGATCCCTCCGCCTTTCCCGCCCAGGACTCCGGCGCGCCGGAGCGGAATCCGGACGTCAGCCTCGCCCGCGTGCTGGTGATTGAGGACGACCCGATGGTGCTCGACGCGCTGGGCGCGCTGCTCGGCCAATGGGGCTGCGCGGTGATCGGGGCGGAGTCCTACGACGCGGCGCTCGACCGGCTCGGCCCATCCCCGCAAGCGCCCGATCTGGTGATTTCCGACCTGCGGCTGAAGGGCGCAGCCAACGGAATCGTCGCCATCCGGCAGATCGCCAAGGCGCTGAACGCCGATCTGCCGGGCCTGATCCTGACCGGCGACACCGATCCCATGCGGCTGCGCGAGGCGCGGCTGTCCGGCTATCCGCTGCTGCACAAGCCGGTGGCGCCGCTGGCGTTGCGCGCCGCCGTCGCCCGCCTGCTCGGCCGCGAACGCCTGAAATCCTGAGTAATCAAATGAATCGGATCAACCGTCCAGGATGACGATGCATTCATGGGTGTTTCCGAATTGACATGAAGGAATCGACAAAAATTTACCTTTAGGAAAGGAATGCAGAGACCCTAACCTGCTTTTGCGCTTTGTATTCCAATCGGAAGAGGGGGTGGCTTTCCCCTTTTCGATTTATTCAACGGTTTGTATAATTCTGGGGTGGCATTCCCCGGTGGATTGGTATGGCGTTCTGGGCCAAGCAAAGAAAAGGCGGTTCTCTGGCGGTTCCGGTTCTGGTGGCCGCCGGTCTGGCGCTGTCCGCCGGCGCCTTCGTTCAGATGCGCCAGGCCAGCCGGGAGGTCGAAGGCGCGCTTCTGGAACGGCAGGCGATCCAGCTGCACGATGCCCTGAAGGAGCGGATCGACAGCCACGCCCTGCTGCTGCGCGCGATGCGCTCGCCCTTTTCCGGGACGATGCCGGTCAGCCGTGAAGGCTTCGCCGACGCGACCCGGCCGATGCTCCCCCTGTTCCCCAGCCTGCGGGCGGTCGGCTGGGCGCGCCGCGTCACGGCGGTCGAGGCGCCGGGGCTTGAGGTGGAGATGCGTCTGGCCGGCCTTCTCGACTTCGCCGTGCGCAACGTCGCCGGGCCGCCGCCCTCCGCCATGGCTCCGGGGGAGGATCTGTTCGTCAACGTCCTGCTGGAACCGGTGGAGCGGGCCTCCTTCGGCTTCGGCATCAACATCGCCTCGGTGCCCGACCGGGTGCCGGTCCTGGGCAAATCCTGCGCGACCGGCGCGATGGTCGCGGCCGACGCGCTGACCCCGCCGGGGCGGGAAGGGCTCGGCCGTGGCTTCATCCTGTACCTGCCGGTCTATCGGCGCGGCGCCGAACGCGACGACCCGGCGCAGCGATGCGCGGAAATGGCCGGCTTTCTGTGGGCGGTGTTCGGCGTCGATCAACTGCTGAAGGAAGCGGTGGATCGGGTGCGGCCGGCGCACGGCGACGTGTATGTGCTGGATACGGTGGCGCCGGAAGGAAAGCGGGTCCTGTCGGCCTGGTCCGAAGGCGGCGCGGTGGTGCGTCCGCCGTCCCCCGCGGAATCGGTTCTCACGGGCGTCAAGACCTTTCGGCATGACCTGGATGTCGGCGGGCTGCGCTGGCAGGTGGTGCTGGCGGTGCCGCCGGCCCCACTGATCGCCCGCACCGACTACGCGGCCTTGGCGGTGCTGGCGATGGGAATTTTGCTGACGCTGGGGCTCGCCGGCTACACCCGGCGCGAGGCCCAGGCCAAGCGCCTGCTGCAGACCGAGGCGCGGGCCCGCGCCGCCATGGCCCGTGCGCTGCGGGAAAGCGAGGAGCGGTTTCGGCTGGCGCTGCGCCATTCGCGGGTGGCGGTGTTCAGCCAGGACCGCAACCTGCGCTACATCTGGATGTACAACCCCCAGACCCCGCGCCCGGCGGAGGTCTACATCGGCCGCACCCACGCCGACCTCTATTCGCCGGAGGACGCGGCCAAGCTCGACGCGGCCAAGCGCCCAGTGCTGGAAACCGGCATCGGCAGCCGGCAGGAGGTGCGGGTCACCTCACTCGGGCGCGAGCAGGTCTTCGACCTGATCGTGGAGCCGTTGCGCGACGACACCGGGGTGGTCACCGGCGTGATCTGCGCTTCCATCGACATCACGGAAGGCGTCCTGATCCGCGAGGCGCTGGCCGAGGCGCACGCCGAGGCGGAAAGTGCCAACCTCGCCAAGTCGCGCTTCCTGGCCGCCGCCAGCCACGACCTGCGCCAGCCCTTCCAGGCCATGAGCCTGTTCCACCACATCCTGTCGGCTAGGCTGACCGACCCCAAGCAGCAGGAGGTGGCCGTCAAGTTGGGCGAGGCGCTGGCCACCGGCAACACGCTGCTCAACAACCTGCTCGACACCTCGGCGCTGGAGTCGGGAACCGTCAAGCCGCGCCCGCAATCCTTCCCCTTCCAGGAGATCGCCGACCGGCTCGCCACCGAGATCGCCGATCAGGCGACCGGCAAGGGGCTGTCGCTGCGCATGGTGCCGACCTCCGCCATCGTGCACAGCGACCCGGTGCTGTTGGAGCGCATGGTGCGCAACCTGCTGGTCAACGCGCTGCGTTACACGGTGTCCGGGCGCATCCTGCTGGGGTGCCGCCGTCGCGGCGGGCAACTCGCCATCGAGGTGTGGGACACCGGCCCCGGCATCCCCGCCGACCAGCAGCAGCGCATCTTCGAGGATTTCTACCGCTGCGGCGCCGACCAGCCCGACGCCGGGCGCGGCCTTGGTCTCGGCCTGTCCATCGTCCGCCGCACCGCGCAGATTCTGGGCCACCGGGTCGGCGTCCGCTCCACGGTGGGCAAGGGGACGGTCTTCTCCATCGCCGTGCCGCTGGTCGGCGACCGCCACAACCCGCCCGAGCCCGAATCGGAGCCGGCCGTCGCGTCGGCGTAGGCGCCGTTCCGCTCCTCCCCCTTTTCCGTATCTCTGCCGCAGCACGGAATCCGTTGTCCGCTGTTGGGATAACATTGTGCGCTGCACTTCATTGCTGCGTTGCGATGGGTGCAGGGCTTGTCTGTATTCGCGAAAGACCAAGCCGCGCTGCACCTGCGCAATGCCCCAATACGGAGGCAGTATGAAATTATTAATGAAAAGTAAACGCCAGTCGAGTTCCATGCCGCTTGATTTAGGTCATTCGGCAAAAACTTGGCCTGCTGTATGACTGTCTTCGGACGGCACCTCCGCCAAAGGGCAAAGTCGACCGGCATTGGGCGCAATCGCGAAGGATGTGCGACGCGCCGGACTTGGGTTGGCGGCGGGAGCCGGACGATGGGGCGAATGGGACAACGTGGGGGTGCGACACTGTTGCACCGCAATATTTGCGCGAAAGACCCGACACTGTCACATTCGTTTCACGGCGCCGCGCTATGCAGGGCGCCCAACCAACGGACCGCGGCGACGAACAAGCCGACGGCCGGGAGGATTCGGCCAAGGATCATGCGGATTCCGAGCCGCTATCCGACTTAGGAGCTTTTTATGGACACCGCCATCGTCTCCGACAAGATCGACTTCGGGAAGAACGGCTCAAGCGCCATGATCGAAAACGTCACTTTCGAAGAAATCCGGATCGGCCAGCAGGCCAGCCTGTCGCGGCGTCTGACCATGTCCGACATCGAGCTGTTCGCCACCGTGTCGGGCGACATTAACCCCGCTCACCTCGACGAGGAGTATGCGGCGGACAGCCTGTTCCACAAGGTGATCGGCCACGGCATGTGGTCGGGCTCGCTGATCTCGGCCGTGCTCGGCACGCTGCTGCCGGGTCCGGGCACGATCTACATGGGCCAGGATCTGCGCTTCAAGCGCCCGGTCGGTCTCGGCGACGTCATCACCGTGACGGTGACCGCCAAGGAGAAGCGCGACGACAAGAACATCGTCGTCTTCGACTGCGTTGCGCTGAACCAGGATGGCAAGGAGGTCGTCTCCGGCCAGGCCGAGGTGATCGCGCCGACCAAGAAGGTCCGCCGCGCCGCGCACGAGCTGCCGCAGGTGCAGGTCATCCGCCATGATGGGCATGAGCTTCTGCTGAAGAAGTGCGAGGCGCTGCCGCCGGTCCCGACCGCCGTCGTGCACCCGTGCGACGAAAGCTCGCTGAAGGGCGCCGTCGAGGCCGCCGAGGCGGGCCTGATCGACCCGGTGCTGGTCGGCCCTGAGTCGAAGATCAAGTCGCTCGCCGACACCTATGGGCTGGACATCTCCCGCTACCGCATCGTGGACGTGGCGCACAGCCATGCCTCGGCCGAGACCGGCGTGAAGCTCGCCCGCGTCGGCGAGTGCGAAGCGGTGATGAAGGGCTCGCTGCACACCGACGAGCTGATGGCCGAGGTGGTCCGCAAGGAAACCGGCCTGCGCACCGGCCGTCGCCTGTCCCACGTCTTCGTGATGAACGTGCCGACCTACCCGCGCACGCTGCTGATCACCGACGCGGCGATCAACATCTACCCGACGCTGGAAGACAAGGTGGACATCGTCCAGAACGCCATCGACCTCGCCAAGGTCCTGGGCGTCGAGACGCCGAAGGTCGCCATCCTGTCGGCGGTGGAGACGGTGAACCCCAAGATCGCCTCCACCCTTGAGGCGGCGGCGCTCTGCAAGATGGCCGACCGTGGCCAGATCAAGGGCGGCGTCCTCGACGGCCCGCTGGCCTTCGACAACGCCATCAGCCTTGAGGCCGCCCGCACCAAGGGCATCGTCTCCGAGGTCGCGGGTCAGGCCGACATCCTGCTGGTTCCCGACCTGGAGGCCGGCAACATGCTGGCCAAGCAGCTGTCCTTCCTGGCGAATTCGGATGCCGCCGGCATCGTGCTGGGCGCCCGCGTTCCGATCATCCTGACCAGCCGCGCCGACAACGTGCGCACGCGTCTCGCCTCCTGCGCGGTGGGCGCGCTGGCTGCGGCGTCCCGCCGCCGTGGCGCCGCCAGCGCCGCCGAGTAAGGGGCCCTTACCATGTCCACGGACAAATCCAAGGGCGGCAACGCCATCCTGGTCATCAACGCCGGCTCATCCAGCCTGAAATTCTCGGTCTTCCGGGAAACGGGCAAGGAGCAGGTGGCGGTGGTGATCAACGGCCAGATCTCCGGCATCGGCACCGAGCCGAAGTTCGAGGCCAAGGACACCCAGAAGCGCCTGATGGCCGAGCGCGCCTGGACGGCGTCCGAGCCGTCCGACCGCACGGCCCTTCTCGGCTTCCTGCTCGATTGGGTGGAGGAGCATCTGGAGGGCGCGAAGCTGGTGGCCGCCGGCCACCGCGTCGTGCACGGCGGCACGCGCTATTCGGCGCCCGTGCTGCTGACGCCGGAGGTCATGGCGGAGCTTGAGAGCTTCGTCCCCCTGGCCCCGCTGCACCAGCCGCACAACCTCGCGGCCATCCGCGCGCTGGGCGAGGCGCATCCGGAGCTGCCGCAGGTCGCCTGCTTCGACACGGCGTTCCATCGCGGCCAGCCGTGGCAGTCGCAGACCTTCGCCATCCCGCGCGAGCTGACGGAGGAGGGCGTGCGCCGCTACGGCTTCCACGGCCTCTCCTACGAGTACATCGCCCGCCGCCTGCCGGAACTGGCCCCGAACCTCGCGGACGCCCGCGTCGTCGTGGCCCATCTCGGCAGCGGCGCCAGCATGTGCGCCATCCACGCGGGCCGAAGCGTGGACAGCACCATGGGCTTCACCGCTCTGGACGGTCTGCCCATGGGCACCCGTTGCGGCAACATCGACCCCGGCGTGCTGATCTATCTGATGCGCCAGAAGGGCATGGACGCCGGCGCCATCGAAAAGCTGCTCTACAACAAGTCGGGCCTGCTCGGCGTGTCGGGCGTGTCCAACGACATGCGTGCCCTGCTGGAGAGTGTGGATCCGCACGCGGCCGAGGCGGTGGAGCTGTTCTGCTTCCGCATCGCCAAGGAAACCGGCGCCCTGTCCGCCTCCATGGGCGGCATCGACGCGCTGGTCTTCACCGCCGGCATCGGCGAGCGCTCCGCCCCGGTGCGCCAGCGCGTCGGCGACAAGCTGGCGTGGCTGGGCGTGGAGATCGACCCGGCCGCCAACGAGGCGAACCGCTCGACCATCTCGACGCCGGGCAGCCGCATCCCCGTCTACGTCATCCCGACCGACGAGGAGCAGATGATCGCCCTGCACACCCAGGAACTCCTGGGCCAGGGCACGCACTGACCGCCAGGGTTCCGGCATGAAAAAGGCCCGCTTCCCTCGGGAGGCGGGCCTTTTTGTTGGTCGTGTGTCGGACCGCGCCGGCGCTTGGCCCAACCTAGGACGGTGCGATCTTAGGACGGTGTGATCTTCACAGCCCCTTCCAGGCGCGCAGATATTCGATCAGCTTGCGCTCGTAGAAAGGCTGCGGCGGCTGATAGCGGGCGACCAGCCCTACCTTGTCGTCCATCTTCACGACCATGCCGTGGCAGGCGAACTCCACCGGGTCGCCGTTCAGCTGGAACGCGATGCGGAAGTCGAACTGCTGCTTGGCGATCAGGTCGCCATCGTAGGGCCGGATGCGGAACGAGCCCATGGCGAACTCTTCCGGCGCGTATTCGTGGCGGTCGATCACGATGTTCGGCGGCGCCGACGGGCGCTCCTTCGGGGCCGTCGCCGCAGGGGCAGAGCCACCCTTGTCACGTCCGCTCAGTTTCGACAGCCACGACATGGCGGTACACGCCCTTTCCGAACAGACCCGTTAACCGAAATCCTATTTCCGACATTTTTCAGGGCATTTCGTTTAGCAATGGTTAACGGCCCGTTTTGCGCCATTCGGGTCCACTTTTTCATGCCAAATTCTGCTTGGCCCGCCAGTTTTGGGCGGATTTGTCGCATGTGGCGGCAGCATGGCAACCATGCCGATGATTTCGGGCCGAAGTCCTCGTCTGAAAAAATGAAAGGGGGTACCCTTTTCCAACCTCAAATATTTACTGTCCGCAAGGAAAGTTCCGCGCCAATGCTGTTAGCGCATGCGGAATTTTATTGTGCGCCTGCGAAGAGGAAGCAAAAACAAGAAGTTTGGTCCGTTCTCGCCTGTCGAAGGAGGGCAGCCATGATGCACCGCAATGTCGGGGAACTTCTGAACCATCGCCGTGTCGTCAGTCTTCCACCGGGAGCCTCGGTGCGGGAGGCCGCGCGCCGGATGAAGGCCGCGCATGTGGCCTCCGTCGTGGTGACGGCATCGGCCGACGACCACATCGAGGGCATCTTCACCGAACGCGATCTGACCGACCGCGTGGTCGCCGACGGTCTCGACCCCGACGCAACACCGTTGTCGGCGGTGATGACGCCGTACCCGGTCACGGTGAGCCCGGACACCAGTGTGCGCGAAGCGTTGCGCAACATGTTCCAGAACGGCCTGCGCCACCTGCCCATTATCCAAGACAACCATGTGATCGGCATCGTCTCCATGCGCGATTTCATGGGCGAAGAACTGGCGGCTCTCGACCGCGAAAAGGAACTGATGGAAAGCCTCACCGAAGCGCTTTGATATCGAAGGCACCGCCGCAGCGCCGCCCCCACCTGGCTCGGGGGCGGCACCTTATTTTGCGCTCCGCTCCCGCGCCCGCGCGGCGTAAACTCGACCCCAATCCCCCTGCGCCGGAGGGTTCGAGGTGCGCCTCCCGTCCATCCACGACTTCGCCGCCGAGGCGACCGATCCCGGCCGCTACGCCGCGCTGGGCGGGGACTGGGCGCTGGCGGTCGCCGACGTGGTGGGCAGCACGCGGCTCGCCGCCGAGGGGCGCCACCGCGACGTGAACTTCGTCGCCGCCGCGGTGGTCGCCGTCCTGTCGGAGGCGGTGCGCGAGGCCCCCGATCCCGCCGCCTGCCAGTTCGGCGGCGACGGCGGCATCGCCGCCGTGCCGCCCGGCCGTGCCCAGGCCGCGCACGAGGCGCTGGCGGCGCTCGCCCACTGGTCCGCGACCGACATGGATGTGCCGCTCCGCGTCGGCCTCATCCCCGTCGAGGCTTTGCTTGCCGAAGGGCTGGAGGTTCTGGCCGCCCTGCATGATTTCGGCAACGGCAACGCCTTCGGCCTGTTCCTCGGCAGCGGGGTCGCGGCCGCCGACGCCTGGGTGAAGGCCGATCCGCGCTGGCGCATCGACCCGCAAGCTGGCCCGCTTCCCGGCCTGGAAGGCGTGTCCTGCCGCTGGAACCCCGTGACCACGAAACGCGGCACCATCCTGTGCGTCATCGTGGATCCGCTGGCCGGTGGCGCGGAGGGCTTGGCGACGCTGGCCCGCGTGCAGGCGGACATCGAGCGCGTCGTGTCGACCTCCGTCGCCGCCCCGCTGGGCATGGGGGAGCGGCTGGTGGCGAACTGGCCGCCCTCCTGGCGGTCCCTCCGGCTGGAGGCCCGCACGCGTCCGCGCGGCCGGCGTGCCATGACCGTCCTTGCCGCGCTGGCGAAATCCGCAATCCTCAGCACCCTGCTGAAGCTCGGCCGAAGACTGCCCGCCTTCGACCCGGAACAGTACCGCCGCAGCATGGCGGAGCGGTCGGACTTTCGCAAATCGGCGGGCGGCCCGCGCTTCGTGCTGGACGTGACGGAGGCGGAGGCCGGGGCCATCGACGCCCTGCTGCGCGCCCACGCCGACGCCGGCCGCATCCGCTACGGCACCGCGCGGGCGCGGGCGACGACGGTGACCTGCCTCGTCGGCGATCTCGCCGCCGACCGGCACGTCCATTTCGTGGACGGCTCCGAACTCGGCTTCTGGCGGGCCTCGGTGATGCTCAAGGAGATGAAGGCGACGGTGCCGGTGTAAAGAGCCCTATTGCGCCTGGGTCTGCTGCACTCTGAACGTGTTGCGCAGGGTGCCGTCGGCGTTGACCATCTGGTAGGTCCCGTCGCCGACCCGGTAGATGTCCATGCACTGCTGCCGCTGGTCTTCGTCCAGGGTCAGGCAGTAGCGGTCGCCGACCACGGCCCACCGTCCGCTCTGGTTTGCCTTGGAACCGGAAACCGTCACCCGGCCGTCGGGGGTGAAGGTGTTGGTGTAGGACCGGCCGCGCGGGTTCGACAGGCTGATCGTCTTGCCCGACAACAGGCTGGACACCTCGGCGCCGTTCAGTTGCTGCGCGCCCGCCTTCTTGTAATCGGGTTGCAGCCCGGCGCAGGCCGGCAGGACCAGCAGAACGGCAAGGGCGGCAAAACGGGCGCGCGCAAGATGGGTTCGCATGATTAGGCCCCCGGCAGCGATGATGATGTCACCGCACCAATGGTGACGGGCGCGCGGCCGGGATCAAGGCTGTTACCGTTGCATACGCGGACAGGCTCGCCGGGGCGCTTGTCTACGCCCCGCGCCCGAACATCGCCCGCCGCCGGCTCTCCGCCTCGTCCGTGGTGACGATCTCTGTCCCGATGGGCCACAGCGCCAGCAGGGCCAGCTTCAGGTGCGCCCAGGCGAAGGGCAGGCCGATGATGGTCAGGGCAAGGCCGATCGCCGTCGCCACATGGCCGATGGCCAGCCACCAGCCGGCGAACACGAACCACAGGATGTTGCCGACGGTGCCCAGCGCGCCGGTGCCGAGATCCTCGCGGCCACGGAACTCATCCCGGCGAACGGCGGTTTGTCCAAATGGCAGCAGCGTGTACCAGGCGATGGTGAATGCCGAACGGGCCCACGGAATGCCGACGATGGTGAGCACCATCACCAGCGCCGCGAGCAACCAGCCCGCGGCCATCCAGATGCCGCCGGTGAACACCCACAGGATGTTGAGGATAAGGCTGATCACGGGCATTGGGGCAGTCTCCTTCGGCATCGGATGTGGGGATACCGGGCCGCTCCGTCGAGAGGGCGCCGGTCGGAAAGTGGCGCACCGAAAGAGGTGCCCGGAGGCCGCCTTCGCTCGCTTGAAGGCGAATGCCTCCATCCATAGATCGGAGTAGCGCCCCGACGACGGGGCGAAGACACGCCGCAAGCCGTCCACGGTTTCACCGTTTCGGAGGCCGCATGAACGAGGTCCTGAACCACGAAGAGTCCACCGGCGTCCCCACGGGGGCCGAACAGACCGTCACCATGGCGCCCGTCGTGAACGCCATTCTCGGCACCGCCGTCGCGGCGGCCGTGAAGCGCGCCGAACCCTCGGACGTCGCGCACGGCCTGATCGCGGGCTTGCGCCTGCTGCGGTCGGCGGCGGAGCAGGAGGCCGGCTACACCATGGCGACGGCCATCGACACCGCCATCCGCACGCGCCTGCTGGTCGAGAACCTGTCGGCCCTGCGCACCACCGGTCAGGCGCCGAAGGCCGTCGCCTTGCCCCCGCCGGGGCCGGGCGCCGCGTTGGCCGCTGCCATCTTCGTCAGCGCGGCGGAATCCTGCCTGACCGTCAACGCGCACGCGTCCGACAACGGCCCGCTGGAGCTGGCGGTCTTCGCTTTTTCCACCCAGCTGGTCCAGCAATTGGGCGGCGCCCCCGACTGGCGCGCGCTGTGCGACCAGCTTCACCGCCCCTCCGAAAAGCGTGACGCGGCGCAGGCGGCGGCGCTCCCGGCCGGCGGCGGCACGGTGCATTAGCGGCCTTTTAGTACTACTGTGTCATAAGTTTGGTTTCTGAAGAGGGCAGGCCTGAAGGCAGCACGGGCATCTTGGCAGTCGGCGGGCCAAACGGACGGCGATCTGG
>NZ_JAGINQ010000006.1 GCF_017876165.1 Azospirillum soli | reverse complement strand
GAGCAACGGTTCAATCAGTGCCCACAGGGCGTCGGAAACGAGAGGAGCTGCCATGCCCCTCCCAACAGCCAAATCCCGGTTTCGTTAGGCGCTCTTAGTCGCAACACCGCCGCCATGCTTGTTGCGGATCTGATCTCAGACATTATCGCCGGCGGCGAGCAGCGCACCATGCTGCAGACCAACATCCGTGCCCTGATCCCGCCGCGTTTGGCCCTGAAGAAGGCCACGCGCATCAACGAGGAACTTCTAAACGGGCTAAACGGGCTCGTCATGTCGCTGGGCGCCCTCGCGGCAGTGCCGGAACTTCACAAGCTCGGGGCGGAGCGCGGGAAGGCGCTGGCTGACGGGATCGCCGCCAGCGCCACGGGGCAAACCATCGCGATGGTCGAACGGATTACCGACGATCTGATGCGCGAGGAGCTTGCGCATCTGGATCGCAGCCGCTCCTCCTTCACCGAAGACGACGTTTGATCCGCAACCCAGTCCTGCGCGCCGTCCCAGCCCCTCACCGATTCTTCCGGTACCACCCGATCAGGCCGCTCGTGGAGCTATCGTGGGTCAGGGCGGCGTTGGGGCCGTCCTGCAGTTCGGGGAGGATCTTGCCGGCGAGTTGCTTGCCGAGCTCCACGCCCCATTGGTCGAAGCTGTTGATGTTCCACACGATGCCCTGCACGAACACCTTGTGCTCGTACAGCGCGATCAGGGCGCCGAGCGTCGCGGGGTCGAGCTTTTTGAACAGGATGCTGTTGGAGGGCTTGTTGCCCTCGAACACGCGGTGGGGGACCAGGGACTCGATCTCGGCCGGGGGCTTGCCGGCCTTGGTCATCTCGGCGCGGACCTCGTCGGCGGTCTTGCCGCGCATCAGCGCCTCGGGCTGGGCGAAGAAGTTCGACAGCAGGATGCGGTGGTGGTCGCCGATGGGGTTGTGGGTGGTCGCCGGCGCGACGAAGTCGCAGGGGACCAGCTCCGTGCCCTGGTGGATCAGCTGGTAGAAGGCGTGCTGGCCATTGGTGCCGGGCTCGCCGAAAACCACGGGGCCGGTGGCGTAATGGACGCGGTTGCCCTCGCGGTCCACCGACTTGCCGTTCGACTCCATGTCCAGCTGCTGGAGGTAGGCGGGGAAGCGGTGCAGGTACTGGTCGTAGGGCAGCACCGCATGCGACTTGGCGTCCCAGAAATTCACGTACCAGACGCCCAGCATCGCCATGAGGACCGGCATGTTGCGGTCGAGCGGGGCCGTGCGGAAATGCTCGTCCATGGCGTGGGCGCCGGACAGCAGCTCGGTGAAGCGGTCCATGCCGATGCCCAGCGCGATGGGCAGGCCGATGGCCGACCACAGGGAATAGCGACCGCCGACCCAGTCCCAAAAGCCGAACATGTTCGCCGGGTCGATGCCGAACTTCCGCACCTCCGCCTCGTTGGTGGAGACGGCGACGAAATGCTTGGCGATGTGGGCCTCGTCGCCCGCGGTCTCCAGGAACCAGCGGCGGGCGGAATGGGCGTTGGTCAGCGTCTCCTGCGTGGTGAAGGTCTTGGACGCGATGACGAACAGGGTCGTCTCCGGGTCCAGCCATTCCAGTGTCTCGGTCAGGTGGGTGCCGTCCACGTTGGAGACGAAGTGGATGCCGATCTGCGGGTGCAGGTAGGGGGTCAGCGCCTCCGTCACCATCACCGGGCCGAGGTCGGAGCCGCCGATGCCGATGTTCACCACGTCGGTGATCTGCTGGCCGCTGTAGCCGGTCCAGGCGCCGTCGCGCACTTGGCGGACGAAGCGCTCCATGCGGCGGAGCACGCCGTTGACCTCCGGCATCACGTCCTGGCCGTCCACGACGACCGGGCGGTTGGATCGGTTGCGGAGTGCGGTGTGCAGGACCGCGCGGTCCTCGGTGATGTTGATCCGCTCGCCCGCGAACATGCGGTCGCGCCATTGCTCCACCTGCTGCTGGCGGGCGAGGTCGAGCAGGAGGGGGACCGTTTCCCCGGTGATGCGATTCTTCGAATAATCGAACAGCAGGCCGCAGGCTTCCAGCGAGAAGCGGTTGAAGCGGTCCGGGTCGGCGGCGAACAGGTCGCGCATGCGGATGTCGGCGACGTTCTCGCGGTGACGGATCAGGGATTCCCAGGCGGGCGAACGGGTGAGCGCGGACATTGGGCTTTTGCCTCCTTAACGCGTGCGCGGAGCCTAACACCAAATCGACGGGGCGGGGTACGCGCCAAAGCGCGCATTCGCCTGTGCACAAAGGTTTAAGCAACAGGCATAGGCCGAGCGGTGTTCTCTTTTTGGAACAGAAGGAGAGGGTGACATGGCCGAGCCGAAGGATCCGTTGAAGGCGCCGCCCGAGCCGTCCGAGGAGGAACGCCGGGAGGACGGGCGTTCCGATCAGATCGGGATCATTCCGGGGAAGGTGCCGGGGCGCCCGGTCGAGCCGGGCGATCCGCGCTTTCCGGGGAGTCAGCCGGATTTGGCGTAATCGCGTTCCTCTTTGCCGTTATGCCCGGCCTTGAGCCGGGCATCCACGGCGGCGTTTGAACGCGGTCGGATTGGCGTGGATGACCGGGTCAAGCCCGGTCATGACGATGATGGAGAAGTGTGCGCTCCCGCAGAGACTGCGCTACCCTTCCCATTTCGTCAGCTTCCGCCGTCGAGCGTGCGGGTGGCGGTGACGCCTTCGGGCTTGCCGACGAGGACGGTCAGGAGGTTCGCGGGGTCGAGCAGGCGTTGCGCGACGCGCTGCACGTCGGCCTGGGTGACCGCGTTGATGAGGGCGTCGCGCTTGTCGAGATAGTCGATGCCGAGGCGATCCCGGCGCACCTGCAACAGAATGCGGGCGATGGCCTGGGTCGAGCTGAATTGCAGGGGGAAGGAGCCGGTCAGATAGGTCTTGGCGTCGGCCAGCTCCTGGTCCGTGACCCCTTGTTCGGCCATGCGCTTCCATTCCTGGCGCATGATGTCCAGGGCTTGGCCGGCCTTCGCGTTCACGGTGGAGCCGCCGGCCATGACCAGCGCTGAATGATCCAGCGAGATCAGGTAGCTGTAGACGCCGTAGGACAGGCCGCGCTTCTCGCGCACCTCCTCCATCAGGCGGGAGCCGAAGCCGCCGCCGCCCAGCACGTAGTTCATCACCGTGGCCGCGTACCAGTCGGGGTCGGACCGTTGGATGCCCGGCTGGCCCATCAGCATGACCGTCTGCGCGGTCGGGCGGGTGGCGACCAGGGTTTCGCCGAGGCCCTGGGGCTTGGCGTCTGGGATCGCGGGGACGGCGGCCTTGGCGGGCAGGGCGCCGAAGATCCGGTCGAGGGCCTTTCCGAGGTCTTCCGGCGTGATGTCGCCGCTGGCGGTGACCAGCAGGCGGTCGCGGCCGAACTGCGTCTTCACGAAGCTGCGCAGGTCGTCGGGGGTGATGGTGGGGAGGGCTTCCAGCGTGCCGCGAATCTCGTCGCCGTAGGGGTGGCCGGGGTAGGCCGTGGAGTAGAACAGGCGGCGGGAAACGTAGTTGGGGTCGGCTTGATCCCGGCGCAGGCTGGACAGCACGGCGGCGCGCATGCGCTCCACCGCTTCCGGGTCGAAGCGGGGTTCGGTCAGGGCGAGGCGGGTCAACTCGACGGCCTCGTCGCGGTTCTGCTTCAGGGTGCGGACGCTGCCGGTGAAGGCATCTCGCCCGGCGTCGAAGCCCAGCGCGATGGCGCTGTCCTGAAGCTTCGCGGCGAAGGCCTGGCTGTCGTAGGGGCCGGCGCCCTCGTCCAGCGTGCGGGCGGCGAGGTTGGCGAGGCCGTCCTTGCCCTTGGGGTCGGCGGCTCCGGCGCCTTCGAAGGCCCATTCGATGGCGATGACCGGGACCTTGTGGTCCTCCACCAGCCACGCCTCGATCCCGCCGGGGCTGACCACGCGCTTGATTTCGATGGCATGAGCGGGGAGGGAGGCGAGGAAGAGGAGGCAGGCGCCGAGGGCGCGCGCGGCGATGGCGTTCATCTCAGCTTCCCTTGTCCTGAAGCGGCAGCAGAAGGCCGGTGACGTGGTTGGTCTTGCCCAGAACGGCGCGGGCGGCGGCGTTCACCTGATCGGCGGTCACGGCGTCGATGCGCACGGGCCAGTTCTCCACGTCGTCGATGGTCTGGCCGGTGGCCAGCGCGGCGCCCAGCGTCTGGGCCGGGCCGGTCAGGCTGTCGCGGGCGTAGGCGGCCTCGGCCAGCATGCGCTTCTTGGCGGTGGCGACCTCCTCGTCGGTCACGCCCTTGTCGAGCAGCTTTTGGAGTTCGGCCTCCAGGGCGGCTTCCAGCTTGTCCATGGGGACGCCGGCGGCCGGCGAGGCGCCCATGCCGATGGAGCCGAGGTCGTAGGAGGTCGGGCTGTAGCCCAGCCACGCCGAGGTGGCGAGGCGCTGGTCCACCACGAGGCTGCGGTAGAGGCGGGAGGTCGGGCCGCCGCTCATGATCTCCGACAGGACTTGCAGCGGGTAGGCGTGGCCGTTCGGGTCGACGCGGTAGGAGGGGGCGTGCCAGCTGCGGCGGATGGAGGGCTGGCGCACCTCGTCGTCGCGCAGGATCACGCGGCGGGCGGCGCTGATCGGCGGCTCCTGCACGCGGGCGCGCTCGGGCACCGGGCGGGTGGGGATGGCGCCGTAATATTTCTCGGCCAGCGGCTTCAGTTCCTCGGCGGTGATGTCGCCGGACACGACGAGGATCGCGTTGTTGGGCGCGTACCACGTCTTGTAGAAGCGCTCCGCCTCCTCGCGGGTCAGCGTGGACATCTCCTGCGGCCAGCCGATGATCGGGGTGCCGTAGGGATGGTGGACGTAGAGCGTGGCGTTGATCTGCTCGCCGATGCGGTCGGCGGGCTCGTTCTCGATGCGCTGGCGGCGCTCCTCGATGATGACGTCGCGCTCGGGATAGACGACCTCGTCGGTCAGGCGCAGGTCCGACATGCGGTCGGACTCCATCTTCATGACCAGCTCCAGCCGGTCGCGCGCCACGTTCTGGTAGTAGGCCGTGTAGTCCCAGGAGGTGAAGGCGTTGTCGCGCCCGCCGTTCTTGGCGACGATGCGGCTGAAGGCGCCAGGGGGAAGCTCGTCCGTGCCCTTGAACATCAGGTGTTCGAGGAAGTGCGCGATGCCCGACACGCCGCGCGCCTCGTCGGCGGAGCCCACCTTGTACCAGACCATGTGGGTGACGACCGGCACGCGCTTGTTGGTGACGACCACCACCTGCATGCCGTTGGGGAGCGTGAAGGTCTCCGGGAAGAAGACGCCCTTTTCGACCGCGAAGGCCGGGGACAGCGTCATGAGCGTGAGTGCGCCCGCCGCGACGAGGCGGCGGAATAGACGGATGGCGGGGGACATTGGGGGCCTTCTCACATCCGAAACGAAAAAGGGCGCCCGATTGGGCGCCCCTAGATACTGGTGCCGAGGTCGGCCCAGAACAATGCTTAGAACAGACCTTCCAGCGGCGCCTTGCGCTTGCGCTCGATGGTCGGGACGGTGCCGTCGTTGATCGCCTTGCCCTGGGCTTGGGCCTCGCGCAGGCGCTGGGCCTCCTTCTTCGGATCGACGACCTCGAAGGGCTGCTCCTGCTTCTGCCAGAACAGCAGCGTGTCGATCCAGCGCTTGTCGGCGACGACGAGCTGAGTGGTCTCCTGATCGACCTTGGAGCGGACGTCCGGCTCGATGCCGCTTTTGGCGGAGGCCTGGGCGATCAGGGACGACTCGCCCTGGGTCTTGCCGACGGCCGCGACACCGCGCGAGGAACCGCCGAACACGGTGGCCGCCGCGACGGCGGTCGGGGTGGCGTCCTGCGGGCGGGCGGCGCCGGGGCGCGGCGGCGGCAGGGAGGACAGGCTGGGCGGCAGGGTCAGCGGCGCGCGGGACACGACGGTGAATTCGTCCGGGCTCTGGCGGTCCAGGCCGATGGTCTTGCGGACATCCCCGCAGCCGGTCAGCGCCAGCGCGACGACCGCCAAGCCCAGCAAGGGCTTCACGTTACGCCGCAGGGTGGAGGAGGCGGAGGAAAGCATGGTCACGTTCAAGTCCCGTCGTGTGTCAGGCCGCGTCCCTTATAGCGGCTCCGTCGCGAGAACTATTACGACTTTTCGCGGCCCGCGAACAGCCCGTCGAGCACGAGAAGGGCAACGCCGACGCTGATTCCGCTGTCGGCGACGTTGAAGGCCCAAAAATGCCACCCCCCGACGTGGAAATCGAGGAAGTCGGCCACCGCCCCGAAGCGGAAGCGGTCGATGACGTTGCCGATGGCCCCGCCGATGACCATGCCCAGCGCCAGCGCGACGTAGCGCCGGTCGGCCTGGCGCAGCCACATCACCAGCGCCACCACGATGGCCAGCGCCACGGCGCTCAGCACATAGGGCATCAGGGCGTGGGAGCTGCCGAAGGTGCCGAAGCTGACCCCGGTGTTCCAGGCCATGACGAGGTTGAAGAAGGGCGTGACCTCGACGACGTGGGGGATCGGCTGCATGACCACGTCGAGGATCCACCACTTGGTGAGCTGGTCGAGCAGGATCACGACGGCCGCGACGATCAGGCCGAAGGCCGTGTAGCTGCGGGTGTCGGACGCGGTCAGGTGGGTCATGCAGGGCTCTCTCTTAAAACCCCCTCTCCCCTCTGGGGAGAGGGTCGGGGTGAGGGGGTTGCACGTGGGCCGGACGTTCGCGAGTTGCAAGCCCCCCTCACCCTAACCCTCTCCCCAGAGGGGAGAGGGAAGAGGGATGGGGGCGATGTTAGAACGCCGGTTCGGTGTCCACGGCTTCGGCGCAACGGAGGCACAACGTCGGGTGAGCGGCCGACTGGCCGACCTCCGGCAGGATCTTCCAGCAGCGCTCGCACTTCTCGCCGCCGGCGAGGCCGGGGACGACGGCGATGCCGGCCACGTCGGGGAGCGTAAAGGACCCGTCCGGGGCCGTGCCTTCCGTCACCGCGATCTGCGAGGTGATGCAGACCTCGGCGAAGTCCACGTCGGCCAGCAGCGCCTTGGTCGCGGCGTCCACATAGACGGTCGGCTCGGCCTGGAGGGAGGAGCCGATCTTCTTGTTGGCGCGCTCAAGCTCCAGGGCGCCGGTGACGACGCGGCGGACGTTGCGGATGGCCTCCCACTTGGCGGCGAGGTCGTCGTTGCGCCAGTCGGCGGGGATGGTCGGGAAGACGCGCAGGTGCACGCTGTCCTCGGTCCAGCCCTCGATGCCGGTCAGGCCTTCAGGACGGGCGAGCCACGCCTCTTCCGCCGTGAAGCAGAGGATCGGGGCCAGCCACGCGGTCAGGGTGGAGAGCAGATGCTCCATCACCGTGCGGACCGAGCGGCGGCGGACCGAATTCACCGCGTCGCAGTAGAGGCTGTCCTTGCGGACGTCGAAGTAGAAGGCCGACAGCTCCACCGCGCAGAAGTTGTGGATCGCCACCGAGAGGTCGTGGAAATCATAGACCTCGATCTTCTCGCGGACGGTCTTGTCCAGCTCGGCGAGGCGGTGCAGGACCCAGCGTTCCAGCTCCGGCATCTCAGAGACGGCGATACGCTCGGCGGGGGTGTAATCGGCCAGCGCGCCGAGGATGTAGCGCAGCGTGTTGCGCAGGCGGCGGTAGTGGTCGGCCTGATACTTGATGATCTCAGGGCCTATGCGCTGGTCTTCGGTGTAGTCGGTGCTGACCACCCAGAGGCGCAGGATGTCGGCGCCGTACTTGTCGCAGACCTCTTGCGGGGCGACGACGTTGCCCAGCGACTTGGACATTTTGCGGCCCTGCTCGTCGAGCGTGAAGCCGTGCGTCAGCACCGCGTCGTACGGCGCCCGGCCGCGCGTGCCGCAGCTCTCAAGAAGCGAGGAGTGGAACCAGCCGCGATGCTGGTCGGAGCCTTCCAGATAGAGGGAGGCCGGCCACTTCAGCTCCGGGCGCTGTTCGAGAACGAAGGCGTGGGTCGAGCCGGACTCGAACCACACGTCCACGATGTCCTTGACCTGCTCGTAGTCGTCGGCGCGGTAGGCGTTGCCGAGGAAGTCCTGCGCCGGGCGGGCGAACCACGCGTCGCTGCCTTCCTTCTCGAAGATGTCGGCGATGCGGTCGAAGACCTGCTGGTCGCGCAGGATCTCGCCAGTCTCCTTGCGGACGAACAGCGCGATGGGCACGCCCCAGGCGCGCTGGCGGCTGATGCACCAGTCCGGGCGCTGTTCGATCATCGAGCGGATGCGGTTCTCGCCCTGGGCCGGGAACCACTTGGTGTCGGAGATGGCTTGCAGCGCGACCTTGCGCAGATCGTTCGTCTCCATGGAGATGAACCACTGCGGGGTGGTGCGGAAGATCAGCGGCGCCTTGGAGCGCCAGGAATGCGGGTAGCTGTGCTTGATCTTGCCCTTGGCGAGCAGCGCGCCGCATTCCGCAAACGCCTTCAGCACGGCGCCGTTGGCCTCGCCGGGCTTGCCCTCGGCGGTGTAGACGCGCAGGCCGGCAAACAGGGGCACGTGGTCGTAGTAGCGGCCGTCCTCGCCCACGGTCTGCGGCACCTCGATGCCGTTGGCCTGACCCAGGTGGAAGTCGTCCTCACCGTGGCCCGGCGCGATGTGCACGAAGCCGGTGCCGGCGTCGGTGGTGACGAAGTCACCGGCCAGCAGCGGCACCTTGAAGTCGTAGCCGCTGCGGGTCAGCGGGTGGTGGCAGAAGCCACCGGCCAGACGCGAGCCGGGGAAGCGGTGCAGCTGCTTCCACTCTGCGATCTTGGCTTCCTTGGCGACGTTCTCGGCCAGCGCGGTGGCGACGACGAGGCGCTCGCCGACCTCGGCGAGGCTGCCTTCCTCGACGGCGGTCACCTTGTAGACCGCGTATTCGATCTCGTCGCCGTAGGCGATGGCGCGGTTGCCCGGCAGGGTCCAGGGCGTGGTCGTCCAGATGACGATGCTGGCGTCGTCGATTTCCGGCGTGGAGGAACCCCACACCGCGAAGCGCGCGAAGACGGTGGTCGAGGTGTGGTCGTGGTACTCGATCTCGGCCTCGGCCAGCGCGGTCTTCTCGACCACCGACCACATGACCGGCTTGGAGCCCTTGTAGAGGCCGCCGTTCGCCGCGAACTTGTGGATCTCGCGGACGATCTGCGCCTCGGCGGGCAGGGTCATGGTGAGATAGGGGTTGGCCCAGTTGCCCTCCACGCCCAGGCGGCGGAACTCACCGGCCTGGATGTCCACCCACGTCTGGGCGAACTGGCGGCATTCCGCGCGGAACTGGTTGAGCGGGACCTGATCCTTGTCCTTGCCCTCGGCCCGGTACTTTTCCTCGATCTTCCACTCGATGGGAAGGCCATGGCAGTCCCAGCCGGGGACGTAGTTGGAATCGTAGCCCTGCATCTGGCGCGAGCGGACGATCACGTCCTTCAGCACCTTGTTGACCGCGTGCCCGATGTGGATGTTGCCGTTGGCGTAGGGCGGGCCGTCGTGGAGGATGAACTTCTCGCGGCCCTTCGCGGTGTCGCGCAGGCGCTGGAACAGGTTCATGTCGGCCCAGCGCTGAAGCAGCTCGGGCTCCTTGGTCGGCAGGCCGCCGCGCATGGGGAAATCGGTGCGCGGGAGAAAGACGGTGGACTTGTAGTCGCGGGTCATGTCGGATTCCTGGAAAGCGTCCCGGTCGGGCGAAGACGGAAAGCTCGCCCGCAAGTGATCATGCGATGTCGGGTCCCGGCCCTCCTTAAAGAGCCGGGCCGGTAATTCGCGCGGAACGCGCCGGGATTCGCCATGGGTGCATCATGGTGGCGGATATTAGCCACCATGATGCCGTGGTCAAGGACGGGACGCGGTCGAGCCCCGTTCCCAATCCTGCTGCCCGATGCCCGCTCAGGCGTTCGTTTCGATGATGCAGCGGCAGAGGTAAGGGTTGACGTAGTCGTAATAGATGATGTTCGGCTTGATCGCGCCGGACCGGGCATTCGTCGTGAACATCGGCAGCCAGGGGTTGGCCATCCCAGCCAGCACCTGGACGTCGAGGATCTTTCCGAACTTCCCGGTCAGCGTCCAGGACATCAGGAACAGGTATGGCTTTCCATAGCCGCCGTACTCCTGGAGTTTTTTCTGCTGGTCGGCGCGCATGTCGTCGAGCGAGTCCGTGTCCGAATACTGGTCGAACACGTCCAGGCCGGGGATCGTCCCCGTCAGGTTGTCGGGCGTGATGTCGGTGTAGCGGAAGATGCCCTCGGCGGGGTCGACCAGGGGGCCGTACTCGTAATCCACGACCACGCAGACCTTGCCGGCCAGGGTGCTCAGCGGCAGCGAAGCGAGGTTGGTGCTGGCGTCCGGCGTCGTGTAGAGCACGTCGCCCAGGATGCTCTTGATCTCCGCGACCGCGTTCGTGGTCATGTCCGAGTTTTTCTCCATGCAGGCCAAGCCGCTGGAGGTGTGGGAGAACTTCAGGAAGACCGCTTCCTTCGCGGCGGCCGGGCTGTCGATGAAAGACCTGACCTGCATCAGCACCTCGGTCAGCGGCGGGCCGAAAGAGCCCATATCGGCGCTGAAATGGCCGGTCGTGAGCTGCTGCCCGTCATAATAGAGCCGCAGGTCGAAGTAGCGCGAACCGGCGCGGAGCTGCCCCGCGATGTCGAGGCTTTGCGTCTGCGCCCATTCCGGCTGGCTTCCCACAGTGGTGCGGCTGATCGTGTACATGCCGGCGTCGTGGCTGCCGGGCATGGTGATCTGGTTGACCGTGACGTTGGGGTTGCGCTCCAGCAGTTCGCCCATCCAGCCGCTGTTGTCCGGAGCCTGGATGGTCTGGATGTTCATGGCGTTCGAGCCGCCGCCGGAAGTCTGATAGACCTGAAGAAACGGCGTCGCCGAGCCGGTCGCCGGGTACAGGCGGTCCTGCTTGTCGAAGGCGTCCTGCTGGTTGCCGGCGAAGAACAAACTGGTGTTGTTGCTGAAGCTCAGGGTCATCCCGAAGGAAACCCCGTTGGCGTTCCGGTTCAACTCCTCGTGCTCGCAACGGGAGTCGTTGCGCGGGATCGCGGCGCCCTGGAAGTTGTGATCCGGGCGGTTGGTGTCGTCGCCCCAGTCGTAGTTGTCTATGTTGGACACCTTGATGTCGGTGATGTCCAACCCGCTGGTGTTCACCACGCAGAGCGTCGTTCCCTGACTGGCCATGTTCGCGTCCCCTCCCCTGTGGATATGGCTGCTGAGCTGCGGAACTCAGCAGCGCACGTACTAATCCACAGGATGGAGAGGGCGTAAACAACCAGTCGGGGGCTTGCTTGATGGTTTTTCCACCAAGCGCAATCTCAGGTGAAAACGGGACAGCTTTAGGATGCTGACTGGCCGTGGGAGGGGCGCTCGGCCAGGACCGGGCGCCCCCAGCCTGTTCAGCTCATGCTGTCCTTGCCGCCGTGGGCGGCCGACCAGCCGACCGGGTCGTTCAGGAACTTCTCCACCTCGGCCAAGGTGTTGGTGTCGAAATACTGGTTGTCGCGAGCGACCTTCAGCACGTCCCACCAGGTGCACAGCTCGTGCAGGCGGACGCCGATCTTCTCCATGTTGGTCTTCGACTGCGGGAAGATGCCGTAGTGGAAGATCACGAAGCTGTCGGTCACCACGGCGCCGCCGTTGCGGAGCGCCGTGACGAAGTTCTCCTTGCTCTTGCCGTCGGTGGCGAGGTCTTCGACCAGGATGACCCGCTGCCCCTCGGTCAGCACGCCCTCGATCTGGGCGTTGCGGCCGAAGCCCTTGGGCTTCTTGCGGACATACTGCATGGGCAGTTCCAGCCGCTCGGCGATCCAGGCCGCGAAGGGGATGCCCGCCGTCTCGCCGCCGGCCACCGCGTCGATGCTCTCGTAACCGATCTCGCGCAGGATGGTCGCCACGGAAAGGTCCATCAGCGCCTTGCGGGCGCGCGGGAAGGACACGATGCGGCGGCAGTCGGTGTAGACCGGGCTCGCCCAGCCCGAGGTGAAGATGAAGGGCTGGTCGGCGTTGAAGTGCAGCGCCTTGATTTCCAGCAGGGTCTTCGCCGCGGTGGCGGCGATGGTGGCGCGGTCTGGCAGGGCGGCGAAGGTGGTCATGGACGGACGGCTCCCACGGCGGTCGAAAAGGCGGGTCGAAAACAGCGGATTGGGCGTTGTGTAGCCCCCCGGCGTGGGAATCGCAATGGGGCGGCCCCTCACTTTGCCGGAAGGTTCAGGCGGATGCAGCGGGACAGGACGGGGTTGCCGGTCATCTCGCGGTAGACCTGGGCGATGGTCGGTTCCGCCGCGCGGCACTGTTCCAGGGATTGGAAGTCCACCGTGGTGGGGCCTCCCTGGTTCAGGATGAACAGCAGAAGAATCACGCGCTCCACCGGCTCAACCCTCCGCCGGACTGGCGAGGATGCTGCGGGCCGCCTCGGCGTCGCGGACGATCTGGTCCTTCAGCTCGTCGAAGCTGGCGAACTTGCGTTCCGGGCGGATGAAGTCGATCAGCTGCACGCGCAGGTGCTGGCCGTAGAGGTCACCCGAGAAGTCGAACAGGTGCGTCTCCAGCCGTTCCACCGTGCCGCCGACGGTCGGGCGGCGGCCAAGGTTGGCGACGCCGTCGTGCCAGACCGTCGCCGGGCCGTGGTCCACCCCGGCGCGCACGGCATAGACGCCGAAGGCCGGGCGCAGATACTCGCCCAGCTCCACGTTGGCGGTGGGGAAGCCTATGGTGCGGCCGCGCTGGTCGCCCTGCTCGACACGGCCTTCGACCTCCCAGGGGGAGCCCAGCAGTCGGGCGGCCTCGCGCGGCTGGCCGGCAACCAGCGCGTCGCGCACGCGGGTGGAGGAGTAGACACCGCCCCGGTCGTCGGCCACCGGCCCAACCTCGGTCACGCCGAAGCCGTGGACCGCGCCCGCGCGCTTCAGCAGGGCCGGGTCGCCGGCCCGCATGTGGCCGAACAGGAAATCGTAACCGCACACCACCTGCCGCACGCCCAGGCCCTTCACCAGAACCTCTTCGATGAAGGCGTCGGCGGTCTGGTGCAGGAAGCCGTCGTCGAAATGGCAGACGAACAGCAGATCGACGCCCAGCGCCTCGATGTGGCGGGCCTTGACGCGGAAGGGGGAGAGGCGGAAGGGCGGCTCGCCCTGCCGGAAGACGGAGCGCGGGTGCGGCTCGAACGTCATGACGGCGGAGGGGGCGTTCAGGTCGCGGGCGATGCGCTGTGCCATGCCGATCACCGCCTGATGACCGCGGTGAACCCCGTCGAAGTTGCCGAGCGCCACGACGGCGCCGCGCGCGTCGGCCGGCAGATCGGCGGTGTGTCGGAACAATCGCATGCGTGCACGCCCTGATGGTCAGCGGGCCGTCTCCGGCCCCGTAAACGACGGCGGCCCGCCGGTGGGCGGGCCATGCCTCGGGCGTCTATATAGAACGGCGCCGACGCGTGGTCTACGCGCCGGCGCAATCACCGCGTCAGTTGGCGCCATGTCGGTGGCACCGCGTCGGATGCATTCGAAACGAGAGCTTACTGACCGCGAGACGGCACCATCAGCAGCGCCTCGCCCTCGATCACCACGGTCTCGCCGACCGTGCAGACGGTGCGGACGACGACGCGGCGCTTTTCGGGGATCAGCTCGGTCACGGTGGCGCGGGCGGTCACCGTGTCGCCGGCGCGGACCGGCGCCTTGAACTTCAGGTTCTGGCTCATGTAGATGCAGCCCGGACCCGGCAGCTTGGTGCCCAGGACGGCGGAGATGAAGCCGGCGCTGAGCATGCCGTGGGCGATGCGGCCCTGGAACATGGTACCGCTGGCGTATTCCTGGTTCAGGTGAACCGGGTTGGTGTCGCCGGAAATGCCGGCAAACAGCACGATGTCCGCTTCCGTAACGGTCTTCGCGAACGACGCGGTCATGCCGACGGCGAGGTCCTCGATGCAGTGGCCCTCGTTGTCCTTCAGGATCTGGCGAACATCGTCCATTACGCGGTTCCTTCTCGTCTTCCGGCGCCGGTCTTGCGGCGCGACAACAAGTATGGTGCGGCGCGATATATGCACTGCAACCACATCATGGCAACACGACTCGCCCGAAAAAATGAAAATATCTCTAAGGTTCCTTCGAAAGAGACGGGCCGACCCCTCGACTTGCGTGAGTCTTGGGCAGTAGTCGCTGCGGCGAAGGTGAGGGTAGCCCCTCCCGGCGCGCTATTTCGAAATGCAGAGTCTCTGCTGTTAAGCCATATGTCCCAAGCACTTAGCCTCCGCTTAGCGGAAAATTGGTCGGACCAGTTCCGGGCAGCCGTTGCACCGGGGGCGGCAGACGTGGGGTTTCGGCAACGTCGTTCCGTCTGTTGCGGTTCTGTGGCAATAATTGGTCAAGTCGGTGACGGGTTCCTTCGCGTACGCACAATTTCTTCCTCCCATCCGTCGTTGCGGCGCGGAAAACTTGGCGACTCGGGCCCCGGCGACTCGGCCCCGGCGACTCGGAGGATGCCGATGGTCGGAGTTGACTTCATTCCGGCGCGACCGACCGTCACAGGGGTGTGATCCTTCGTCGGGAGCCGACCCTCATGCCCCCCCTCACGCCCCATCGTTTCGCGCTGGTCACCGGCGCCTCCTCCGGAATCGGCGCGTGCTTCGCGCGGGCCCTGCCGGCCGACACCAACCTCCTGCTGACCGCGCGCAACGCCGAGGCGCTGACCGCGATGAAAACGGAACTGGAGACCGCCAACCGCCGGGTGGAGGTGCTGGCCGCCGACCTGACCACCGACGAGGGGCGCACCGCCCTGATCCACAAGGCCGAGACGCTGGAGATCGACCTGCTGATTAACAATGCCGGGGTCGGTCCCTTCGGCGCTGTGATCGAGAACACACCGGAATTCGAACGTTCCACCGTGGAGCTGAACGTGGTGGCGACCACAGTGCTGACCCGTGCGCTGCTGCCCGGCATGATCGAGCGGGCGGCCAGGGACGGGCGGCGCGCCGGGCTGCTGCTGCTGTCCAGCACCACGGCCTTCCAGCCGGTGCCGTTCCTGGCGACCTACAGCGCCAGCAAGAGCTTCATCCTGGCCTATGGCGAGGCGCTGGCGACCGAACTGCGGCGGCGGCCGGTGGACGTGCTGGTGCTGTGCCCCGGTGCTACGCGCAGCAATTTCGGCAAGCGGGCGGGCTTCGCCCTGAACTCCCTGCCCGGAGCGGCCGACCCCATGGACGTGGCGCGCGAGGGCTTGCAGGCGCTGGGGCGCCGCACGGTGCACGTGCATGGCTTCGGCACGCGCAACATGCTGCGCCCCTTCCTGTGGTCGCGGCACGCGGCGTCGGACGGGATCGGCGCGCTTCTGTCGGTGTTCGAACGGGGGCCGAGGTTCGGGCGGAACCCGCGCATGTAGGTCTTATTTGCCGGAACCGGACAGCATGGCGTCGGAGGCGGTGCCGCCGGCCTGGGTGTCGCCTGACTTCGTGTCGCCTGACTTCGTGTCGGACGGCTTTTCGGCGGTCTGGGTCTTGTCCGCCTTTTCGGCCTTTTCCTCGACCTTCTCCTTGGCCTTGTCGTTCGGCTGGTCGGAGGGCTTGGCCTCGACCCGGACCGGGGCGACGCCGTCGTCGATCATGCCCAAATCCTTGGCCGCCTTCTTGGACAGGTCGATGACCCGGCCGTCCACATAGGGGCCACGGTCGTTGACGATGACCTCGACGCTCTTGCCATTCTCCTGGTTGGTCACCGTGGCCTTGGTGCCGAGCGGCAGTTCGCGCGAGGCGGCGGTCGGCTTGTTCTGGTCGAAGGGCACGCCGCTGGCCGTCTTCTTGCCGTGGAAATCGCCGCCGTAGAAGGACGCTTCGCCCTCGTGAACAATGACGGGCTCGCCGGTTTCGGTGCGTTCGACGGCGACGGGTGGCACCGTGGCCTTGCTCGCGCTGGATTTCCCGTTGCCGCTGGCATGAGTCGGATGGGCAATGGTCAGGGCGCAGAGCGCCGCGAACAGAGTTACGCACTGGGTATGTGTAAAATGCATTCTCGGATACCTCCCAACGGCCCATAGAAACGCCGGAGGGGGGAGGGGGTTCCGCCGGCCGGGATGGTCAGTTCGGGTGGGGCGCCGGCCGGGATGGACGTGTCCGGCCGGGAATGGTTCAATCGCGACGTCGAACAAGGACGGGGGAAAGCATGGCCGAGACGGTGGCGGAACTGCGTTCGGAACCGCTGTTCGACTGGCTGACCCTCGACGACGGAACGCGGCTGCGCACCGCGCGCTGGCAAGCTGGACGGCAGACGGCGGACGGCACGCCGCGCGGCACCGTGCTGCTGCTGAACGGCCGGTCGGAATTCGTGGAGAAATACGCCGAGACGGCAGGGGAACTGCAAACGCGGGGCTTTCAGGTGGTCAGCTTCGACTGGCGCAACCAGGGCCTGTCTGACCGGCCCCTGGCGAACCGGCAGATCCATCATCTGGACAGCTTCGACACGCTGGTCGATGACCTGGACGCGGTGTTCGAGCGGGTGGTGCGGCCGGTGGCGGTGGGGCCTGTGGTCCTGATGGGCCATTCCATGGGCGGGCTGGTCGCGACGCTGAACCTCGCGCGACATCCGGAGCGGTATCGGGCGGCGGTGCTGTCGGCGCCGATGTACGACATCTTCACCGGGCCGGTGCCCCGTTCGGCGGCGGTGTGGCTGGCGGAGCGGTTCTGCGGTTGGGGACGGGCGGAAGCCTACGCCTTCGGGCAGCGCGACTACGATCCGGTGGAGGGCCTCTTCACGCCGGCCAACGCGATCACCTCCGACCCCCGCCGCTACGCCGTCTATCACGACGCCTTCCGCGAGCGGCCGGAACTGCGGCTGGGCGGGGTCAGCTTCGGCTGGGTGCGGGCGGCGCTGCGGGCCGCCGGTCGGCTGCGCGAGGCTCCGCTGGAGCGGGTGACGGCGCCGGTGCTGCTGCTGAGCGCGCCGAGGGACGCCGTGGTGCGGGCGGAGGCTCACCGGGCGGTGGCGGCGCGGCTCCCCAACGCGGTGCTGAAAGAGTATCTGGACGCCAAACATGAGCTCCTGATGGAGCGCGACGACATCCGCGACCGTGTGTGGGCGGACATCGACGCGTTCCTGGACCGGGTGTTGGTGTGAGGGTGATCGATCGGAAACACGAAGATCAGACGATCAAAAGATCAGAAGAAAATTCACCCTTTTGATCTTCTGATCTTTTGATCTTCGTGTTTAAAAATAGCGCCCTATCGTTCTCAGCCTGCCAAGGTCCCCCGATGCCCGATTTCTGGAGAGAGTCCGGTTTCCATCTGCTGACGCGCGACGCCGATGGGCGGCTGGCGGTCACGCCGGACTTCCTGCGCGCTTACCTGATGCGGCCGGAGATGCGCCCGCCCGAGGACGCCTGCGACACCGAACACACCCTGTTCGCCGGCCTGCTGGACGACCCCACGCGCCCGGTGCCCGAGGGCATGGTGGAGGCGCTGGCCGACGAGGACGCGCGGGAGAACTGGGCGATCTGGCTGGGCTTCCGCGACCGGCTGCTTGCCGCCGGCACGCTGGAGGGCTGCTACCTGCGCCTGTTCCAGGAGGGCGCGCGGGGCGTGCCGTCGCTGTTCATCGACCAGCTGGCGCATGTCATCCTGCGCAACATCCTGGACGAGACGCCGTCCGGCCTGCGCGCGCGGGCGGCGGAGCTGCTGTTCCGGGCGCAGACCGTGTCCATCGAGGAGGGGCGCGTCCGCGTCGCCGATTCCGAGACGGTGGAGATGCTGGCCTCGACCGGTGGCTTCGGCAGCCTCGGCCGGCTGGTGGTGGAGGCGGGGACGGCACCGCGCTCGGTCGAGATGGACATCCTCGACGAGAACAACCATCCCAACTACTGGAGCCGCGATTCCAAGCACGACACGGTGCTGGACGTGACCTTCGCCGCCGCCGGGCTGGACGCGCTGTGCCGGGTGCTGGAGGCGTGGGTGGCGCATTTCCTCGGCGTGACGGTCAACATCCAGCCGGTGCAGCAGATCCGGGACGAGCGGTGGGTCTGGCACGTCGGGCTGGACAGCGAGGCGACGGCCATCATGAACGACCTCTACAATGGCGTGGAGGTGGGGGAGGAGCGGCTGGCCCGCATCCTGGCCCTGTTCCGGCTGGAATTCGCCGATCCCGCCGCCATGCGCGCCGACATCGCCGGGCGGCCGGTCTATCTGGGCATGGCGATGGGAGCCGACCGCAAGCTGCGCCTGAAGCCGCAGAACCTGCTGGTGAACCTGCCGCTGGCCGCCAAGGTATGAAGGGCAAGATCTAAAGGGTGCGAGGGGTAGGGGGCTTGCCGGGGCGGCGGCGGCCCCTATGTCCGGTAAGGGACCGCGCGGCCATGCACCGCCCGGCCGTCAGGTGGGGAGCGCCATCCGTCCACGGAGATGGAGAGCCCGACCATGGCCTGCGCCCGCCGTCCCTTCCTCTCGCTTCTTCCCGTTCTGGCCGTCTTATGCTCCTTGCCAGCGGCGGCCCAGCGCCCCGTCGTGGACGGCATGCCCGGCGTCGTGCTGGACACGCCGGCGGAGCAGCCGTCCGCCGTGGGGGTGGAGGACATGGCGGCCCTGTTCGAGGAAGGCGCCCTTCACGACGAACAGAAGCGGGCGCGGCCGCTCACCCGCTGGACCCACGGGGTGAACGTCACGCTGCGCGGCGACGCGGCGGAGCGCTGGTTCCCGGCGGCGCAAGCCATCGCCGCCGATCTGGCGGACGCCACGGGGCTGTCGATCACCGTGCACGAGCAGCCCTTCTGGGCCGGCGACATCGACGTGGTGGTGACGAACGTGCGCGGCTATTGGCCGCCGATGGTGTCGCTCGCCAACGGGCGGCGCAACGAGCCCTTCACCTGCATCGCCCTGCCGATGGTGCTGAACGGCGAAATGCGGGCGGCGCGCATCTACATCAACGCCGCCGTGGTCGGCCCCGACAACGCCGAAGCCTGCTTGGCGGAAGAGCTGTTCCAGTCCATGGGGATGTTTGGCGAGGTGGACGGCAACCCCGGCACGCTGCTGAGCGACGACGTCGGCTACCGTCGCATCGGGCCGGTCGACCGGCTGCTGCTGTCGGTGCTCTACGACCAGCGACTCGCCCCGAACATGGGAGCGCCGGAGGCCGGCGCCGTGGCGCGGCGCATTCTGGCGGAGCGGATCGACGGGCAGGGGACGGATATCCGGGCCGGTCACCCCTACTGATCAGCGCATTTTCGTCGGATGTCAGGCCGCCCCGGCGGCTCCCCATTGCGCGACTGCGGGGTGGGGGAGCCGTCGCGACGGGCCCCCATCCAGGCCTTCCCCCACCTGACGGCGGGGGAAGGGGTTTGAATTTCCGCCCCCGCCGCCAAGTGGGGATGGGCGCGCGGCGATGGCTTACTGCTTTTGCTGAGTCTGCGGCTGGGTCTGGCTGCCGCGCGGGCCGCGGTTCAGCGAGGTCATGCTGTCGTCATACTGGAATTCGGGCATGTCGCGGACCGAGGCCTGCGTGATGTCCTGAACCTTGACGGTGTCCTCGCCCGCCTGGAACTGCGCCAGCGCGATGTCCACGGCGATGTCCTTGCCGCCGATGCCAAGGAAGCCGCCGCTCTGCACGACGAGCAGCTGGGCCTCGCCATTGGGGCCGAGAATCACGTCCGTCACCTTGCCGATCTTCTCGCCGTCGGCACCGACGACCGTGCGGTCCATCAGCTGATCGACGCTGGCGTTCCCCGGCAGATTCGTGGGGCGCGCGGTGGCGCTGCTGCCGCTGCTCTGGTTGTGCATCTGGCTCTGCGACGCGGGAGCCTGGGTGGCGGTGCCGCCGGTCTGCGCGACGGCCGCGCCGGTCATCAGGGCCAGGGCGGACAGGCTGGTGATCAACATCTTGTGCATGAATGGTCTCCTCTCTCGGCCGAACCACCCCCGACAACCGGACGGAGACAAAAAGGTCGCGGTTGCTCCCTGTGACAATCGAAGCGATCCGGCGGGGTGATCCGGAAGCGGAGGTGACGACTCGGGGGCGGTCACGAACGGCGAATTTGCCCCGGAGGACTCAGCGGCCGCGGCGCTCCGGCTACTCCGCAAAAACGGCCGATTCCCAACAAGGGCCGGAGGGCAAACCGCCCCTCGACCCGTTTAAATTGGGCTTTTCGAAATCAGCCTGAACGGAGCGCGGGAACAGAAGGCGGGGCTGCGGCGTTGCTGTGGTCGCGCCATATCTAGCGAGGCGGTCGCCGTCAAGCATACAATATGTTGTGAGGGGGATTGCCTACCCCAAATGATGGGGCTAGGATGCGCACCAAGATACAGGGTCTAGCGTTCACCGGCCAGCGCAAGCTGAGCGGAGGATGCGGATCGGCGTTAGCAGCCAGACAAAGGGGGCACGAGTCACCATGCGGATCCAGCGTCGTTTCACTCACGAGGGTCAGGATGCCTACGCCGGTCTCGGCTTCCGCCGAACCACCAGCGAGATCCGCAACCCCGACGGCTCTGTGGTCTTCCAGCAGACGGACATCGAGGTTCCCGAGGGATTCAGCCAGGTCGCCAGCGACATCCTGGCCCAGAAGTATTTCCGCAAGGCCGGCGTTCCGGTCGCCCTGAAGGCGGTCGAGGAGAACACCGTCCCGTCCTGGCTGTGGCGCAAGACCGCCGACGAGCAGGCCCTGGCCGCCCTGCCGAAGGAGAAGCGCTTCACCGGTGAGAAGTCCGCCCGTCAGGTGTTCGACCGTCTGGCCGGTACCTGGACCTATTGGGGCTGGAAGGGCGGCTATTTCGACACCGAGTCGGACGCCCGCGCCTTCTTCGACGAGATGCGCTTCATGCTGGCCGCCCAGATGGCGGCCCCGAACAGCCCGCAGTGGTTCAACACCGGCCTGCACTGGGCCTACGGCATCGACGGCCCGAGCCAGGGCCACTACTACGTCGATTTCAAGACCGGCCTGCTGACCTCCTCGGCCTCGGCCTACGAGCACCCGCAGCCGCACGCCTGCTTCATCCAGTCCGTCGCCGACGATCTGGTGAACGAGGGCGGCATCATGGACCTGTGGGTCCGCGAGGCGCGCCTGTTCAAGTACGGCTCGGGCACCGGCTCCAACTTCTCCCGCCTGCGCGGCGAGGGTGAGAAGCTGGCCGGCGGCGGCAAGTCGTCGGGCCTGATGAGCTTCCTGAAGATCGGTGACCGCGCGGCCGGCGCCATCAAGTCGGGCGGCACCACCCGCCGTGCGGCCAAGATGGTCACGGTGGACATGGACCACCCGGACATCGAGGCCTACATCGATTGGAAGGTGACCGAGGAGCAGAAGGTCGCCGCTCTCGTCACCGGCTCCAAGATCTGCCGGGAGCACCTGACCGCCGTCATGGCGGCGGCGCAGGCCGGCCAGGATCCGAAGGAAAACAAGGAACTCAAGAAGGCCATCGTCGCCGCCCGCAAGGCGCAGGTGCCGGAGAACTACGTCCAGCGCGTGATCCAGTTCGCCGCGCAGGGCTTCACCTCCATCGAGTTCAAGACCTACAACACCGATTGGGACTCGGACGCCTACCTGACGGTGGCCGGCCAGAACTCCAACAACTCGGTCCGTATTTCCGACGAGTTCGTCCAGGCCGTCCTGAACGACGACGAGTGGAAGCTGATCCGCCGCACCGACGGCACCGTCCACCGGACGCTGCGCGCCCGCGACCTGTGGGACAAGGTCGGCTACGCCGCCTGGGCCTGCGCCGATCCGGGCGTGCAGTTCGACACGACCATCAACGACTGGCACACCTGCCCGGCCTCGGGGCGCATCAACGCCTCGAACCCGTGCTCGGAGTACATGTTCCTCGACGACACGGCCTGCAATCTGGCGTCGCTGAACCTGATGACCTTCCGTCTGAAGGACGGCTCCTTCGACGTCGAGGCGTTCGAGCACGCCTGCCGCCTGTGGACCATCGTGCTGGAAATCTCCGTGCTGATGGCGCAGTTCCCGTCGAAGGAAATCGCCCAGCTCTCCTACGAGTTCCGCACGCTGGGCCTGGGCTTCGCCAACCTCGGCGGCCTGCTGATGGCCTCGGGCCTGCCCTACGACTCGGCCGAGGGCCGCGCCTACTGCGCCGCCATCTCCGCCGTGATGACTGGCGTCGCCTACGCCACCTCCGCCGAGATGGCGCAGGAGCTGGGCGCCTTCCCGGCCTATGAGCAGAACCGCGACCACATGCTGCGGGTCATCCGCAACCACCGCCGCGCCGCCTACGGCGAGATGAACGGGTACGAGGGCCTGTCGGTCAACCCGGTGCCCTTCGTCGCCGACGAGTGCCCGGAGCCCGAGCTGGCGATGGCCGCCGTCCGTGCCTGGGACCAGGCGCTGGAGCTGGGCGAGCAGCACGGCTTCCGCAACGCCCAGGCCACCGTGGTCGCCCCGACCGGCACCATTGGTCTGGTCATGGACTGCGACACCACGGGCATCGAGCCGGACTTCGCGCTGGTGAAGTTCAAGAAGCTGGCCGGCGGCGGCTACTTCAAGATCGTGAACCGTCTGGTGCCGGAGGCCCTGCGCACGCTGGGCTACACCGCCGACCAGATCGAGGCCATCGAGCGCTACGCGGTCGGTCACGGCACGCTGAAGGGCGCGCCGGGCGTGAACCACGAATCGCTGAAGGCCAAGGGCTTCACCGACGAGGTGCTGGAGAAGCTGGAGGGCAACCTTGCCACCGCCTTCGATATCAAGTTCGCCTTCAACAAGTGGACGGTCGGCGCGGAGTTCATCGTCAACAACCTCCGCGTTCCGGCCGAGCAGTTGGACGCGCCGGGCTTCGACCTGCTGACGGCCATCGGCTTCAGCAAGGCCGAACTTGAGGCGGCGAACACCTTCTGCTGCGGCGCCATGACGCTGGAGGGCGCGCCCTTCCTCCGGGAAGAGCACCTGCCGGTGTTCGATTGCGCCAACCCCTGCGGCCGCATCGGCAAGCGCTTCCTGTCCTGGGCCAGCCACATCACCATGATGGCCGCCGCCCAGCCCTTCATCTCCGGCGCGATCTCCAAGACCATCAACATGCCGAACGCGGCAACGGTTGAAGAGTGCAAGGACGCCTACCTGATGTCCTGGCGCCTGGGCCTGAAGGCGAACGCGCTGTACCGCGACGGCTCCAAGCTGAGCCAGCCGCTGTCGGCCGCGCTGCTGGAGGACGAGGACGACGCCGTCGACGAGATTGTCGAGGCCCCGAACGCCGCCCGCACGCAGATCGTCTCCGAGCGCATCGTCGAGAAGGTGATCGAGAAGATCATCGAGCGGAAGTCGGCCGAGCGCGAGCGCCTGCCGCACCGCCGCAAGGGCTACACGCAGAAGGCCACGGTCGGCGGCCACAAGATCTACCTGCGCACCGGCGAGTATGAGGACGGCCGCCTGGGCGAGATCTTCATCGACATGCACAAGGAGGGCGCCGCCTTCCGGTCGTTGATGAACAACTTCGCCATCGCCGTGTCCATCGGCCTCCAGTACGGCGTGCCGCTGGAGGAGTTCGTGGAGGCCTTCACCTTCACGCGCTTCGAGCCGTCGGGCATGGTGACCGGCAACGACACCATCAAGATGGCGACGTCGGTCATCGACTACGTGTTCCGCGAGATCGCAATCTCGTACCTGAGCCGCACCGATCTGGCCCACGCGACGCCGGAAGACCTGCTGCCCTTCACGGTCGGCACTGGCGATGCCCAAGCCGATCTGCCGGACGCCACGGTCCAGCCGTCGGACATCGTCCGCAAGGTGGCCTCGACCGGTTACGTCCGCAGCAACCTGCGCGTCCTGAACGGCGGGCAGTCGCAGCGGGCGGCGGCGATGGCGCTTGCCGCGACCGGCACCGATGCGGCCCAGGCCACGGCGGCGGCGGCTCACACGGCGGTGGCCTCCAGCACGGCGGTGGCCTCGGCCACGGCGCACGCCGGAGGACACGCCTCGGCCCACGCCACGACCAGCACGGCCTACGGCGGCGGGTTCAGCGACAACCGCTACGACCGCATCCGCGAAGCCCGCGCCCGCGGTTATGAGGGCGACCAGTGCGGCGAGTGCGGGAACATGACGCTCGTCCGCAACGGCACCTGCCTGAAGTGCGACACCTGCGGCTCGACGACGGGCTGCAGCTGAGGCCAGCCGGTTCCATCCCCGGCATGGCAGAGCGGGAAAGGGGGGCGCAAGCCCCCCTTTGCCTTTTGATCCTTCGGAAATTGAATCTGGCATCTTAGCCCGCCTTCGGGGTAAAGCTTCCCGGTTGATGGGGCAGCATCGGCAAGGCCTGCATCCCCATTGGCGGCCTCGGGATCACGTCCGTGCCGTCATCCGGTGGAAGGGCTGAGTGATGGTTTTTAGTTCGATTATCTTCCTCTTCTATTTTCTGCCGCTGTTTCTGTTTTGCTATTACGCGCTGCCGTTGAAGCATGCGACGCTTCTTCTGTTCAGCTTGTTTTTCTACGCCTATGGCGAGGTGATCTACACCTACGTCATGGTGCTGTCGATCATCATCAATTACTTCTTCGGGTTGTGGATCGACGGACGGGAAGGGCGGGCGCGCAAGGTCGCCATCGGCACCGGCGTCGCCGTCAACCTGGGCCTCCTGGCCTATTTCAAGTATCTGGGCTTCCTGTACGGCATCGCCGCGTCGCTGGCGCCGAACCTGCTGACGGAACCGGCGCCGCAGGTGCATCTGCCGCTGGGCATCTCGTTCTTCACCTTCCACGCGCTGTCCTACCTGATCGACGTCTACCGCCGTCAGGTGCCGGTGGAGCGCAGCCTGATCTACGTCGCCGTCTACATCACCATGTTCCCGCAGCTGGTGGCCGGCCCGATCATCCGCTTCCACGACATCCGCGACGAGATCCACAACCGGCGGGTCAGCACGAGCCTGTTCGCCGAGGGCATTCAGATCTTCGTCCTGGGGCTGGCACAGAAGGTGCTGATCGCCAATTCGGTGGCCTTGGCGGCGGACCAGATCTTTGCGCTGGACCCGTCCGGGCTGAGCCTGCCGGTCGCCTGGCTGGGCATCGTCTGCTACACGCTGCAGATCTTCTTCGATTTCTGCGGCTATTCGACGATGGCCATCGGGCTGGGGCTGATGATCGGCTTTCACTTCCCGCTGAACTTCGACTACCCGTACATCGCGCGCTCGATCACCGAGTTCTGGCGGCGCTGGCACATCTCGCTGTCCATGTGGTTCCGCGACTATCTCTACATCCCGCTGGGCGGCAACCGGGCAGGGGCGCTGGCCACCTACCGCAACCTGCTGATCGTCTTCTTCCTGTGCGGGCTGTGGCACGGCGCCAACTGGACCTTCGTGGTCTGGGGCCTGTGGCACGGCGCCTTCCTGGTGTTCGAGCGGGCGGGGATCGCGCGCCTGCTCGACCGCTCGGTGCCGGCGGTTCGCCACGCCTATGTGATGCTGGTGGTGATGATCGGCTGGGTCTTCTTCCGGGCCGACACGCTGGATCACGCCATCGACTTCCTGAAGGCGATGGCCGGCGCCGGCCGGGCGGGTGAACTGGCGCCGTCGGTGATGCAGTTCCTGACGCCGGAAACGGTGGCGGCCCTGGTCATCGGCGTGATCGCCTCCACCCCGGTCCTCGGCCGGCTGGTGCGCGCCGCCGTCGGCGCGGTCGTCCCCGAGGCGGGTGGCGGCGGGCGGCTGCTGGCTGGGTCGGTCCAGGCGCTGTACCTCGCCGGGCTACTGTCCATGTTCGCGCTGGCCGTCATGAGCCTGGCGGCCGGCACCTACAACCCCTTCATCTACTTCCGGTTCTGACCATGCAGGCGATGAATCTCGGGATCGTCCGAAACACGTTGGTGCAGAAGATGTGCATCGGCGTCTTCCTTGCCCTGCTGGTCCTGCCGATGATCGGGCAGACGATGTCGGTGGGCACCGACGTGCGGGCGGTGGAAATGCGCACGCCCGCGGCCCTGCCTGCCATGCCGGCCAACGCCGAGGAACTGGCGACCCTGCCGCACCGGTTCGAGGCGTGGCTGAAGGATCATTTCGGGTTCCGCAACCATTTGGTGCTGGCCTACAACCTGATCCGCGTCAAGCTGCTGGGCCAGAGCACCTCGCCGGTGGTGGTGCTCGGCAAGAACGATTGGCTGTTCTACAGCGGCGAGCGCTCCATGGATCAGGCGCGCGGCATCGCGCGCTTCACGCCCGAGGAGCTGGACCGCTGGATCGACGTCATGGAGCGGCGTCAGGCGTGGCTGGCCGAGCGCGGCATCCCGATGCTGATGGTCGCCATCCCCAACAAGGAGCGGGTCTACCGCGAGGAACTGCCGGGCTGGGTCGCCCAGGTCAATCCGGAAAGCCAGCTCGACCAGATCCGGCGCCGTCTGGTGGAACGGGGCTCGCCCCTGGCCTTCATGGACCTGACGCCGGATCTCGTGGCCGCCAAGAAGGACATGAAGGTCTATCTGAAGGCCGACACCCACTGGACGGTCGAGGCGGCCTTCACCGTCGCCTATACGCGGATCATGGACTGGATCAAGGCGGAGAAGCCCAATCTGGAGCCGTTGACCGCCGGTGACGTCGAGCGGGTTCTCCGCAAGCGCCCCGGCAACGACCTGGACCTTGCCCGCATGCTGGGCCTCGCCGCCGTGTCGGAGGAGGACGAAATCCGGTTCAAGTTGCGGAAGCCGACCCTGTTCCGCACCAACGACGCCTCGACGCCGGGCGGCATCGCGCTGAACATCCTGAAGGCAAAGCGGCCGACGGCGCCGACGGTGGTGTGGTTCCGCGACTCCTTCTCGATCTCGCTGTTCCCCTACATCGCCGACAGCTTCCGCAAGGCGGTGGTCACCGAACACGCGGGGATGCGGTTCGACAAGGCGCTGATCGAGCAGCACAAGCCCGACGTGGTCGTCTATCAATTCGTCGAGCGTTTCCTGAACGTGCCCATCCCGGCTGAATGACGAGGCGTGAGCCCCCTGAGCCGGGGGCGCCGCCGGACGGCATCATGGCCGGCCGCCCATATCACACCGGCCCGTATCACACCGGAATATCGGTGAACAGGCGGCCGCCGGGCTGGGCAAGGGAACCGGCGGGGGCGGAGTCGCGCTCCTTCAGCCAGCGGGCGAACTGGCGGTCGGCCGAGTTGATGTGCAGCATCAGCCATTGCGGCAGGAAAGTCGCCAGATAGGAGGCGATGTCCTCCTCCGGCACGGCGCCGGTGGTGAAGGCGTGCAGTTGCTCCCAAGCCAGCGCGTGCTGCTGGATGTGGTCGGCCAGGAAGGGATAGCCGGCCTGCACCATGGCGTCCTGTTCGCTGGCGAAATGGCTTTCGGTGTAGACCACCGCCTCGGCCAGAATGCGGTAGACCTCCTCGCGCGAGCGGCCTTCCGCGACGGCGGTCTGGAAGGCATGGACCAACTCGATCCAGCGCATGTGCTGCTCGTCGATCTCCTCGATGCCCAAGGCGAGGTCGTCGCTCCAAACCAGTTCCTGGTAGTCGATGGCCGGCATGCCCATGATCGCTCAACGCCCAACTAAAGGTAATACCACTATTCGCATATAAACGGTTCATTGCAGCGCATCAACAGCTAGTTCCGCTACCTTTTGCCACGCCTCGCGGGCGCGAACCTGCCTCGAACAGCAGGTTGAAGGTGAACATGCCGGCCAGCATGGCCACCGTGAAGACCAGCGCCGGGGCAATGCCGAAAGCGGCCGTGACCAGCGCCGGGCCGGGGCACAGGCCCGCCAGCCCCCAGCCGACGCCGAACAGCAGCGAGCCGCCGATTAGCCGCGCGTCGATGTCGCGGCGCGTCGGAATGCGCAACGAGCCGCCCAACAGCGGAGCGCCGCGTCTCCGGGCCAGCGCGAAGCCGACCGCCGCGACGGGGATCGCGCTGGCCATGACCAGCGCCAGCGTCGGGTCCCAGCGTCCGGCCACGTCGAGGAAGGCCAGCACCTTCGCCGGGTCGGTCATGCCGGACAGGATGAGGCCGACCCCGAACAGCAGCCCGGCGACCAGGGAGACGATCCGTTGGGAAACAATCCGTTGCGGCATGGGTTCAGGCTCCGATCACATGGCGGATGACGTACACGGTCGCGGCGGCGGAGGCCATGAACAGCCCGGTTGCCACGAGGGAGCGCGGCGACAGGCGGGCGATGCCGCACACCCCATGGCCGCTGGTACAGCCCGAACCGATCCGCGTGCCGAGCCCGACCAGAAAGCCGGCCAGCGCGAGCAGGCCGGTCGGCGCCGCGATGGTCACCGGCGGAATCCGTCCGGTCAGGGCGACGACGGCGAGCGGTGCCAACAGCAGTCCGGTGAGAAAGGCGAGACGCCAGCCGGTGTCGTCGTCCGGTGGTCCCAGAAGGCTGCCGGTGATTCCGCTGATGCCGGCAACGCGGCCGGTGGCAAGGACGAGCAGGGCGGCCGACAGGCCGATCAAGGCCCCACCGGCTAAGGCGGGAAGGAAGGCGGCCAATTCCATCACGATGTCTCCGATCCGTTCGGCGCTTGTATATAAGATTGTTCTAATGGAATGAAAGAGGGTTGTGGGGTTGTCCGGCCGTCGGCGCGCCGCAATATGCGGCCATGTTTGTCCAAAGAGTGCCCTTCCAAAGATCGGGTAATCCATGACGCGCTCCCGCCTGCTGCCGCTCGCCTTGATGATTCCGCTGATCCTGACGCCGGGCGCCGCCGGGTGGGCGCAGGACAAGGCCGACAAGCCGGACAAGCCCGAGCCGCGGGCCGAAAAGGCGGACGCGCCCTTCGACGCGCAGCGCAGTGTCACCCGCCACACGCTGGCCCAGCCCGGCGGGCCAGTCGCCTACACGGCGGTGGCCGAGTTCCTGCCGCTCCGCGAGGGGGCGAAGGAGGAGGTCGCGGCGCGTATCTTCACGGTGACTTACACCGTTGACGGGGCTCCGAAGGGAAAGCGCCCGGTCGCCTTCGTCTTCAACGGCGGTCCCGGCGCGGCGTCCGCCTACCTGCATCTGGGGGCGCTGGGGCCGAAGGTGGTGGCCTTCAACGACGACGGCTCGCTGCCGCGCCCGCCCTCGCCGCTGGTGGACAATCCGGACAGTTGGCTGGCCTTCGCCGATCTGGTCTTCGTGGACCCGGTCGGCACCGGCTACAGCCGTGCGACCAAGACGGACGAGGACGCCGAGAAGCGCTTCTGGAAGGTCGATGCCGACGCCGGCGCCATGGCGGAGATCGTCCGCCTCTGGCTGACTCGCAACGAGCGCTGGGACTCGCCGAAGTTCCTGGTCGGCGAAAGCTACGGCGGCTTCCGCATTGCCAAGATGGCGGAGGAGTTGATCGACCGCACCGGCATCGCCGTCAACGGGCTGATCATGGTGTCGCCGGTGGTGGACTTCGCGACCATCCGGGACGAGTCCGGCCTGCTGGGGCCGGCGCTGAAGCTGCCGGCCTACGCGGCCTCGGCGGCGGCGCACGGTCTGGTGCCGGGCACGCCGGAGCAGGCGGCGGAAGCGGCCGAGCGGTTCGCGCTGGGCGGCTACCTGACCGGGCTGGCCGGTCTGGACTACCGCCGGATCGGCGCGGCGCGGGACTTCTTCGCCGAGGTGGCGCGGACCATCGGGCTGCCGGAGGAGTTCGTCGCCCGGCATCGCGGCAGTATTCCGGCCGGCATCTTCGCCCGCGAGCTGCTGCGCGGCCGGGGGCAGGTGACCAGCGTCTACGACGGCACCTTCACCGCCGCCGACCCGGACCCGGTGGCGGCGCGCCTGCCGTTCGACCCGTTCCTGAAAGGGACGGTGCCGACCTTCACCACCGCCTTCGCCAGCTACGCCACCGAGCATCTGGGCGTGCGGACCGAGGTGCCGTACCGGCTGCTGTCCGACCGGGTGAACCGGGGCTGGGAATGGCCGCGCATGGGCCAGCCGAACGCCACCGACGATCTGCAATCGGCGCTGACGCTGCAACCGTCCCTGCGGGTGCTGATCGCGCACGGGCGCACCGACCTGATCACGCCCTACATGGCCTCGCGCTGGGTCGCCTCGCGGCTGGAACTGCCAGACGGGCAGGGCGACCGGGTGCAGGTCGCGGTCTATGAGGGCGGGCACATGATGTACACGCGCGCGGCCGAACGCGCCCGGCTGGCCGCCGATGCCCGTGCTCTGGTCGATGCGGCCCTGAAAGAATGAGCCTGAAACAATGAAAACGGGCGCTCCCGAGGGAGCGCCCGTTACGCAGCACGTTGCTTTGCCGGGGGACCGGTCGATTAGAACAGGCGCAGGATGGACTGCTGCGACTGGTTGGCCAGTGAGAGGGCGATGGTGCCGAGCTGCTGCCGGGTCTGCAGCATCAGCAGGCTCGCGCCTTCCTCGTTCTGGTCGGCCAGCGTCAGCTTGTTGGCGCCTTCCACCAGCACGTCGCTGAACTCCTTGGTGAAGCTTTCGCGGGTCGTGATGATGTTCAAGTTGGTGGACAGCGTCTGCGAGGCCGAACGCAGCGTCTGCTTCGCGTGGTCGATGCCGGCGACCGCCTTGTCGATGTCGGCGCGGTCCATCCACTGGTTCTGGGCGTAGTCGAGACGCAGGCCCTGGCCGCTGGTGGTCAGGTTCTGAGCCTTCACCGTGATCGAGTTGGTGTTGCGCTCGTTCAACTGAACCGTCAGGTCGTTCGCCGTGTTGGCGTCGGTCACCTGCACCGTCACCAGGTTCGCCGCCTGGTTGGTCGAGGCCGCCTGCTTGATGGTCTTCTGATCGACGTTGAAGCGCACGGTGCCGCTGTCGAAGGCGAAGGAGTTCTCACCGTCCGACAGCTTGCCCTCGCCGCGATTGGCCATACCGTCGCGGGTGATCACGTTGCCGTTCAGGTTGCTCGCCTGGATTTGGATGTCGACCTTCTTTTCGATGGTCGAGACGCCGTTGCCGCCGTTGGCCGCCTGCTCCAGAAGCTTGCGGTCGACCGTGAAGGACACGACCGTGCCCGACGCGAAGCTCTCGGAGATGCGCTTGGTCAGCGCGTTCTCGGCGCTGGCCGAGACGGTCATCTCGCGGGCCACGCCCGTGGTCGTCGCGCCCGTCAGGGAGATCGTGCCGCTGGTGCCGACCGACACCGAGGCCACGTCCTTGCCGGCCAGGCGACCGGTGCCGCCGATCTGGGCGCTGATCGAGGCCTGCAGCTTGGACGCCACGTTCGCGGCGGCGTTCTGGCCGATGGCCGTGTCGGCCTCGGTCGCCTTGTAGGTGAAGGTCTGGCCTTCCACCGTGATCGAGAAGAGATCACCCGCTTCGATCGTGCCGCCGACGTTGACGTTGGTCACCTGCGCCACGCCGGAGGTCGCCGCCGTCGTGGTGTTGGCTTCGATCTTCTGGGTGTTGTCGAAGTAGGTGATCGTGCGGGATTCCTTGCCGTCCGAGACGATGAAGGAACGCTCGCGGCCGACCGCGCCGCGCACCTCGATCTGGACGTCGGAGAAGGAGCCCAGCGTGCTGGACATCGTGCCCGACAGCTTCATGCCGGTCAGGCCGTGCGCCATTTCGGCGTTGGCGATGTCGCCCGCCGCACCCTCGATCGAGCCGTCGCCCTTGACGCGCACCGTGTAGGTGTCGGCCGACACCACGTTGGTCACGCGGGCGTTCTCGATGCCCGTGACGGTGTTCAGGGCGGCGCGCGAGGCGGCGGTGGAGTCCATGCGCATACCGTCGCCGGCCAGCAGGTTCTTGCCCTGGTAGCCGCTGTCGCCGGCCAGCTTGTCGATCTGGTTCTTCAGCGCGTTGAACTGTTCGGCCAGCGCCTTGCGGGTGGCCACCGAACCGGCGTCGTTGCCCAGGGCCGAATAGGCGGCGGTGGTCAGACCGCGGGCCTGCTCGATCATGCTCTCGATGGCGGTCACGCCCTTGTCGGCGGCCTTGATGGTGCTGATCGACTGGCCCATCGCGTCCTTCAGCGACGACAGGTCGCCGGCGCGCTGGTTCAGGCCCTTCGCCGCGAAGAAGGCGGTCGGGCCGTCGAGGGCCGAGTTGATCTTGTTGCCGGTCGAGAGGATGTTCTGCTTCACCCCGATCTTGTCGTTCACGCTCTGCAGTTGCAGCAGGTTCGTGCGCATCGAGGCGGTGAGGGCGACGTCGTTGATGGCCATGGCTCCAAGTCTCCTTTATGAGGCTCGCCCCGCGGTTGGTGCTTGAAACCGAAGCGAGGCAACGTGCATTTGCGTGCCTCTCCCCTTTCAAATGCCGTGCCAATTTGTGGGGCGCCATTCAAGGCATTGATTTGGCTGGATTTAATTTTTCGCCTGCCGAAAATGACTTTGGACCGGCAACAGGATCTTTCCGCGTGCCTGTGGAAAAGTTTGCCGGGCAAGGATGGTCTTGCCGATGAATCCCGTGGATGAATCTTCCCAGCCCGGCCCTTGGCGGAAGCCCGTTCCGGCGGCTATCGTCGGGTCTCACGCCAATCGAGCCAACAAGGAGGGAAGACCGATGGCCGGACGGATCGAGGCGCGGCTGAAGGAGCTGGGGATCGAACTGCCGCAGGCGGCGGCTCCGGTGGCCGCCTATGTGCCCTACACCATCTCGGGCAACACGCTGTATGTGTCGGGGCAGGTCACGGTGTGGAACGGCGAGCGGCGCTTCGTCGGCAAGGTCGGCCAGGAGTTCACCGTGGAGCAGGGGAAGGAGGCGGCGCGCCTGTGCGCCCTGAACATCATCGCCCAGGCGAAGGCGGCCTGCGGCGGCGATCTGGACCGGGTGGCGCGCGTGCTGCGCCTGGGCGGCTTCGTCAATTCCGGCCCGGACTTCCACGATCATCCGCTGGTCATCAACGGCGCGTCGGAGCTGATGATGGAGGTGTTCGGCGAGGCTGGCAAACACGCCCGCGCCGCCGTGGGCGCCCCCTCGCTGCCCGGCAACGTGGCGGTCGAGGTGGATGCCGTTCTGGAACTGGCTTAGCGAACGTCTGTCCCGTGGGCGTCTTGCCGCGGTGCGGCAGGGCGCCCACCTCCCTTGGCGCATTCGTGAAGGAGAAAGCATGCCCGACGGCAGCGACGCCATCACCGTCAAGGTTCTGACCGGCATCGGGCAGGCCGACCCGCGGCAGTGGGACGCCTGCGCCGGTCCGGACAACCCGTTCCTCAGCCATGCCTTTCTGCTGGCGCTGGAGGAATCGGGTTCGGCCACCCGGGGCACCGGCTGGCAGCCCAGCCACCTCGCCGCGCTTGACGCGACGGGACGGATCGTGGGCGCCGTGCCCATGTATCTGAAGAGCCATTCCTACGGCGAATACGTCTTCGACCACAGCTGGGCGCACGCCTACGAGCGGGCGGGCGGCAGCTATTATCCGAAGCTTCAGGTCGCCGTGCCTTTCACCCCCGTGCCGGGGCCGCGCCTGCTGGTCGCGCCCGAGGCGGGGGAAGCCATTTATGCCGCGCTGATCCAGGCCATGGAGGAGGTGGCGCGGCGCTACGATGTGTCGTCGGTGCACGTGACCTTCCCGATCGAGGGCGACTGGACCCGGCTGGGCGAGGCCGGCTGGCTGCAACGGACCGGCGTGCAGTACCATTGGGAGAACCGGGGTTACGCCAGCTTCGACGACTTTCTCGGCACGCTCCGGTCGGGCAAGCGCAAGTCCATCCGCAAGGAACGGCGCGAGGTGGCGGAGAGCGGCGTGCGCCTGCACACGCTGACCGGCGACGAACTGAAGCCGGAGCATTGGGACGCCTTCCACCGCTTCTACATGGAGACGGCCGACCGCAAATGGGGCGGCGGCTACCTGAACCGCGCCTTCTTCCGGCTGCTCGGCGAGACCACGGGTGACCGCGTGGCGCTGGTCATGTGCGAGGACAAGGGGGAATGGGTGGCCGGCGCGCTGAACCTGATCGGCGCCGACACGCTGTACGGCCGCAATTGGGGTTCCGACGGCAGCTACCGCTTCCTGCATTTCGAGGCCTGCTACTACCGCGCGCTGGACTTCGCCATCGAGCGGGGGCTGAAACGCGTGGAGGCCGGCGCGCAGGGGGAGCACAAGATCCAGCGCGGCTATCTGCCGGTGCCGACCTACAGCGCGCACTGGGTCAAGGACGCGGGCTTCCGCCGCGCCCTGGCCGCTCACCTGGAGCGTGAGCGCGCCGCCGTGGAGGCCGAAACGGAGGCGCTGATGGAACTGTCGCCCTACCGCAGGGAAGGAGAGGGGTGAGGCCTCGATCGGGTCCTCAATAGGGAATACGGTCGGGCTTGGCGGCCCATTCGTCGAAGACCGCGCGGGCTTCCTCCGCCAGCAGGCGCTGCATGGGAATCCGGCGCAGTTCCAGCGCCAGGGCGACCTCCTCGTAGAGGAAGGCGTCGTCGAAGCCGATGGCCGCCGCGTCGTCGCGCGCGTTGGCGTAGACGATGCGGTCGAGCCGCGCCCAATAGCTGGCCGACAGGCACATGGGACAGGGCTCACAGCTGGTGTAGAGCGTCGCCCCGGCGAGGTTGAAGCTGCCCAGCGTCTTGCAGGCGTCGCGGATGGCGACGACCTCCGCGTGCGCGGTCGGATCGTTGGAGGATGTGACCTGGTTCCACCCCTCCCCGATGATCGTGCCGTCCTTGGCGACCACTGCCCCGAAGGGGCCGCCGGCACCGGCCTGCATGTGGGCGCGGCTGAGCGTGATGGCGCGGCGCAGGCATTCGGTGTCGAAGGTCGTCATGGCGGTTTCTCCCAATCCCATCACGATACAGTGCCAGGGAACGGCGCCCTGGACGAGAGGCCGTGACGCATTCACTCAAAAGTCGTATGTCGCCGCCCCAGCCACTGGGGCACACTGGTTTCGTTCAGGTGGAGGAGGGGTGTCATGCGGTGGGGCGTTCACCAAGCTTTTGCCTTGGCCCTGAGCGTTGCGGCGGGTGCGGCGTCGGCCGACGATCTGAGTTACCGGAGCTTTGTAGGGGGCAAGGGGGATCACCCCATCGGCTGCCTGTACGCCTACGCGGCGGACAAGACCGGCGACCATGCGGCGGCGGTCGAAATCCTCCATCGCTGCGTTGCCAAGGGCAATGTCTGGTCGATGATCTGGCTTGCCATGCTGCACGAGAACGGGCAGGGCGTGCCGAAGGATCTGGAGGCGTCGGCCGATCTGATGCGGCGCGGCGCGCACATGAACGACGATGCCGGCTACGCGCCGCTCGCCCGCTATCACTGGGGCGTGGCTCTGGTCGAAGGGCGCGGGGTTGCCGCGAGCGAGGACGAGGGGTTGCGCTGGCTGCGCATCGCCGCGGCCGAAGGTGTCCGTGATGCCAAGGACTACCTGCGGGCGCGCGGCGAGTGGCATCCGTCCCTGTAACGTTACCGCCAGCTTTATCAGGTTATCACGCCCACCCCGCCAGCACCTCGGCAGCGTCGGTTTCGCGGAAGGGGGCGCGGGCGGGCGGCGGGCCGCCATCGACGCGCAGGCCCATCAGCGTTTCCACCAGCGGCTCGGCGCCGTCGGTCACCTGCAACTGTCCGCGTGCGATAACGTGCGGGTGATCGGCGACCTCGGCGATGGTTGGCAGCGCCTCGAAGCAGCAGTCCACCGGGTCGAGCAGTTCCTTCCAGGCGGCGAGGTCGCGGCCGGCGAACAGGGCGGTCAGTTCGGCGGTCAGGTCGGTCTGGGGCATCGGGTCGGCCTGCCGGGCGATCCAGTCGGGACGGCCAACCGCCTCGCAGAAGCCGCGCCAGAATTTGGGTTCCAGCGCCGACAAGGTGACGAAGCGGCCGTCGGCGGTCCGGTAGATGCGATAGCAGGCGACGCCGCCGGACAGCAGAGCCTCGCCCCGGTTCGGCAGGTCGCCGCGCGCGACGGCGGTCAGGTTGATGCCCTGCCAGCCGAGCACCGTCTCCATGATCGACAGGTCGAGGAAGCAGCCTTGTCCGCTCCGCTCGCGCCCGAACAGGGCGCCGGCTACAGCCAAGGCGGTCTGCTGGGCGGAGGCGAAGTCGGCGACCGGCGGGAAGCTGATGCCCGGCTGGTCCGGCGTGCCCGACGCGTCCAGCCCGCCGCCGACCGCCATGTAATTCAGGTCATGTCCGGCGCGCTGGGCGTAAGGACCGGTGTAGCCCCAGCCCGAAAGACTGGCGTGCACCAGCCGGGGGTTCAGCGCGCGCAGCCGCTCACGCCCGAGGCCCAGCTTGTCCAGCACGCCCGGCCTGTAGCTTTCGACCAGCGCGTCGGCCTTAGCGACGAGGTTTTCGAAGGCGGCGCGGCCCTCGGCGCTCTTCAGGTCGAGGCGGACGACGCGCTTGCCGGCTGTGAAAATCTTGTAGGCGGCGGCGGTGCCGTCGGCGTCGGGCGGCCCCAGGCGGCGCAGCGGATCGCCCTCCGGCGATTCCACCTTCACCACGTCGGCGCCGAGGTCGCCGAGCAGCTGGGCGGCGTGCGGCCCCGGCAGATACTGGCCGAGGTCGATGACGCGGATGCCGGTCAGGAAGGGCAGGGGCATGAGGGTGCGTTTCCCGGTGTTGGTCATTTTTCACCGATCTAACGCCACACCGGAGCAAAAAAGAAGGGGGCCTTTCGGCCCCCTTTCTCATTCCATGACGGACCGGCGTTACTCCGCCAGTTCGTGCATGACCTCGTCCTCGTCCTCGCCATCCGGACGGCGCTTGCGCGAGCCCTCGGTGTATTCGAAGGAGGGCTTGTCGTCCTTGATGGTGACCTTGACCACACCGCCCTTGCTGAGCTTGCCGAACAGCAGCTCCTCGGCAAGCGGCTTTTTCAGGTGCTCCTGGATCACGCGGCCGAGCGGGCGGGCGCCGTAAAGCGGGTCGTAGCCCTTCTTGCCCAGCCACTCGCGCGCCGCCTCGTCCAGCTCGATGCTGACGCCACGGTCTTCCAGTTGCGCCTCCATCTGCATGATGAACTTGTCCACCACGCGGTTGATGACCTCCTGGGTGAGGGCGGCGAACGGGATGATCGAGTCCAGACGGTTGCGGAACTCCGGCGTGAACAGCTTCTCCACCGCTTCCATGTCCTCGCCGACCCGGCGCTCGCGCTCGAAGCCGATGGCCGGCTTGGCCATGTCGGCGGCACCCGCGTTCGAGGTCATGATGAGGATCACGTTGCGGAAATCGACCGTCTTGCCGTTGTGATCGGTCAGCTTCCCGTGGTCCATGATCTGCAACAGGATGTTGAACAGATCCGGATGGGCCTTCTCGATCTCGTCCAGCAGCAGCACGCAGTGCGGATGCTGGTCGATGGCGTCGGTCAGCAGGCCGCCCTGGTCGAAACCGACGTAGCCCGGAGGCGCGCCGATCAGACGGGAGACGGTGTGCCGCTCCATGTACTCCGACATGTCGAAGCGGGTCAGCTCGACGCCGAGCGTCATGGCGAGCTGGCGGGCCACCTCGGTCTTGCCGACACCGGTCGGGCCGGTGAACAGGTAGTTGCCGATGGGCTTCTCCGGCTCGCGCAGGCCGGCGCGGGCCAGCTTGATGGCGGAGACCAGCGCGTCGATGGCCTTGTCCTGGCCGAAGACCATGGTCTTCAGGTCGCGCTCCAGGTTGAGGAGCGTTTCCTTGTCGTCGCGGCTGACCGACTTCGGCGGAATGCGGGCGATCTTGGCGACCACCGCCTCCACGTCCTTGACGGAGATCTTCTTCTTCCGCTTGTTCTCCGGCAGCAGCATCTGCGCGGCGCCGACCTCGTCGATGATGTCGATGGCCTTATCCGGCAGCTTGCGGTCGCCGATGTACTTCGCGGACAGCTCCACCGCCGAACGGATCGCGTCGTTGGTGTAGCTCACCCGGTGGTGCTTTTCGTAGTAGGGCTTGATCCCCTGGAGGATCTTGACCGCATCCTCGATCGACGGCTCGTTGACGTCGATCTTCTGGAAGCGCCGGACGAGCGCCCGGTCCTTCTCGAAATAGTTCCGGTATTCCTTGTAGGTCGTCGAACCAATGCAGCGCAGCGAGCCGGAGGCGAGGGCCGGCTTCAGCAGGTTCGACGCGTCCATCGCACCGCCCGAGGTCGCACCGGCGCCGATCACCGTGTGGATCTCGTCGATGAAGAGGACCGCACCTTCCGTGGCCTCCAGTTCGGAGACGACGGCCTTGAGGCGCTCTTCGAAGTCGCCGCGGTAGCGCGTACCGGCGAGCAGGGAACCCATGTCGAGCGCGAAGATGGTGGCGCCCTTCAGCACCTCCGGCACCTCGCCATGGACGATGCGGCGGGCCAGGCCCTCGGCGATGGCGGTCTTGCCGACGCCGGGATCGCCCACGTACAGCGGGTTGTTCTTCGACCGCCGGCACAGGATCTGGATGGTCCGTTCGACCTCCTGCTCCCGGCCGATCAGCGGATCGATCTTGCCGCTCGCCGCCTTCTTGTTCAGATTGACGCAATAAGCCTCAAGGGCTTCGCTGCCTTTTTTCACGACCTTCTCCGCCGCCGCGTCGTCGTCGGCACCGGTAACCCGCTTGGTCTCCGAGCGTCCCGGTGCCTTAGCGATTCCGTGAGAGATGTAGTTCACCGCGTCGAACCGGGTCATTTCCTGCTCCTGCAGGAAATAAACCGCGTGGCTCTCGCGTTCAGAGAACAGGGCGACGAGCACGTTTGCTCCCGTCACCTCTTCACGGCCAGACGACTGGACGTGGATGGCAGCACGCTGCAGCACCCGCTGGAAACCAGCCGTCGGCTTGGCATCATCGGGCCTGTTCGTGATAAGGTTCGCAAGTTCGTTGTCGAGGTAATCCGACAGTTCGGCGCGCAGGCGGTCCAGATCGATCCCGCACGCGCGCAAGACGGCCATTGCATCGGCATCCTCGGTCAACGCGAGCAGCAAGTGTTCGAGCGTCGCGTATTCGTGCCTGCGCTCGTTCGCGTGGGCCAGGGCTCGGTGCAGCGTCTGTTCCAGGTTACGCGACAGCATGGGTGGCTCTAATCCTTTTCTAGCGTACATTGCAGCGGATGCTGGTTCTGGCGCGCAAAGTCCATCACCTGCGTGACTTTCGTCTCCGCTACCTCGTAGGTGAACACGCCACACAGGCCCACGCCCCGACGGTGCACGTGCAGCATGATCCGAGTCGCTTCTTCGCGCGATTTGCTGAAGAAGCGTTCCAGTACATGAACGACGAATTCCATAGGTGTGTAGTCGTCGTTCAACATCAAGACCTTATACATCGAAGGCTTTTTAGTCTTAGGCTTGGCTTTTATGACCACGCCCGTGGTGGTGCCCTCGTCGCCGTGTTTGTCGTGTTCGGCCATGGTCTCAACAAGTCAGCATCGCGATGTACGTCCCCAACGATGATATGAGAACTCCGGGCGCAGAGGGAAGGGGCCGTTTGTGGTCTCTCCCCATTTGGGAGAAGCCCCTTCGGACCGCATCGGGCCGCAGTACCACCAAATAGAGGACATCTCCAAAACGACAGAGCCCGGCGGCACGAGTCCGCCGGGCTCTCCCGGTGCTTCACATTGGTGTGAAGCGACGTGTTTTGAAGCGGTACCGCTTCAAAGCGCCATCATGCCGCAAGGGTGTCCCCGAGGGCATCGGCCTTATCGCCTCAGGCGGCGGCCGTCTTGGACAGCTTCTCGACCGTCAGGTTGGCGCGCTCGCTGAGCGGGGCCAGCGCCTCGTTGGCGATCTTGACCGACAGCTCCTGCAGCTTGGTGGACTCGGCCACGAAAGCCTCGAAGCTGGACTTGGTGAAGGAGGTCTGCAGCTCGATCAGCTCCTGGATGGTCTTGACGGCCAGCAGGGCCTTGCCGGCGGCGGCGTTCTTCTCCAGCGAGGTCTGGGTGAAGGCGGCGACCTGCTTGCCGGCTTCCTCGGCGCCCTTGGCGACGATGGTGCCCGACTTCACGACCGCGTCCACGTTGCCCTTGGTCAGCGAGGTCAGCTCTTCGTAGCTCTTCAGGATCTGGGCCGAGGCCTTCTCGATCTGCTCCTGCTGAGCCTTGACCAGGCCCTCGACGTTCTGCTTGGCGGTCGAAACGGCGTCTTCGATGGCCTTGGTGGCGGCGGCGAACTTGTCGGTCATGAACTGGCTCCTCGCGATCTGTCGGGTTCAACCGCGCTGGACCCAGTCATTGGCGACCGCGCGGACGGATCAGGGTGTGCGACCCCGCTCAAGCGGGCATCGGATCCATTTGCTGCACTGCAACATGCGCATGATTAAGGCACCCCGACCCGATTTGTCAAAGGGTTTTTGTGCATTGCACAAAATCGCTGCGCGGGAGCCGGCCGGGTGCCCCTCACCCGTGGAACGGGAGAGGGGCGTCGCGGGCGCGGGGGCTTTACGCGCCCGGTTCGTTCGCGTTCGGGAAGAACAGCGGCTGGCCGCCGATGGTGTAGTCGGCGATGGCCTTCTGACCCTCGCCGGAGACCAGCCAGTCCACGAAGGCCTGACCATCCTTGGCCTTGATGTGCTGGAATTTGGCCGGGTTCACCAGCATGACGCCGTACTGGTTGAACAGGCGCTTGTCGCCCTCGACCAGCACCTCCAGGTCGCCGCGGTTCTTGAAGCTGAGCCACGTGCCGCGGTCGGCGAGGGCGTAGGCGCCCACGGCGGCGGCGGTGTTCAGGGTCGGGCCCATGCCCTGGCCGACGGAGCGGTACCAGCCGCCGCTCGCCTGTGCGACATCGACTCCGGCGGTCTTCCACAAAGCCAGTTCGGACTTGTGCGTGCCGCTGTCGTCGCCGCGCGACACGAAGGATGCCTTGGACTCGGCGATCTGCTTCAGCGAGGCCGCCACGTCCTTGGAGCCCTTCACCTTCGCCGGATCGGCCTTCGGCCCGACGACGACGAAGTCGTTGTACATCACCGGCTTGCGCTCCACGCCGAAGCCCTCGGCGACGAATTTCTCCTCGGACGGCTTGTGGTGGACGAACAGAACGTCGGCGTCGCCGCGCTTGGCGAGGTCAATGGCCTGGCCGGTGCCCTTGGCGACGACGCGCACCTCGATTCCGGTCTTCTGCGTAAATTTCGGCAGGATCGACTTGAACAGGCCGGAGTCCTCGGTCGAGGTGGTCGAGGCCACGACGATGAAACGCTCCTGCGCCAAGGCGCCGTTCACGGGCGCGGAAAACAAGGCGGCCAAGGCGGCGCAGCCGAGAAGGGTGCGGGTCAGAAAGTTGCGGCGCAGCATGGTCAATCCCTCACAATCGTCCTGCCCGTCTGAGGCGGGCTCGGGATGAACATGCAGGAATTTCCGGAAGCTTGCAAATTTTACGGATCACCGTAATCGGCGGAAACGGTCAGGCCCGCCCGGCTTCGCGCACCAGGGCGGCGGCGAGGTTCACGGTCAGCGACAGGGTCATCAGGATGATGCCGAGGCCGAGCGCCAGGGGCAGGTCGCCCTTGCTGGTCTCCAGCGCGATGGCCGTGGTCATGACGCGGGTCACATGCTCGATGTTGCCGCCGACGATCATCACCGCGCCGACCTCCGCCGAGGCGCGGCCGAAGCCGGCCAGCACGGTGGTCAGCAGGGTCCAGCGCGCTTCGGACAGCAGCGTGAACAGCGTGCGCACGGGGCCGGCGCCCATGACGCGCAGCAGGTCGTCATACTCGACCATCAGGTCTTCCACCGTCTGCCGGGTCAGGGCGGCGACGATGGGAACGATCAGGACCGTCTGCGCGGCCACCATGGCGGTCGGGGTGAACAGCAGCCCCAGCACCCCCAGCGGGCCGGAGCGCGATAGGATCAGATAGACGATCAGCCCGACCACCACCGGCGGCAACCCCATCAGCGTGTTCAGCATCAGGGTCACCGCGCGCCGGCCGGGAAAGCGGAAGGCCGCCACCGCCGCCCCCAGCGGCAGCCCGATCAAGGCGGACAGGAACACGGCGGTCAAGCTGACCCGCAGCGACAGCCCGACGATCTGGACGAGCGTGGGGTCGAACGCAACGATCAGCCGGAAGGCGGTGGCGAAGGCGCTGGAAAACTCGTGCATCACTCTCTCGGCTTGCTCCGGCGGCGGATCTTCACCACTCTTCCCATCATGGACCTCGCAGAATTCACCATAAAGCCCGACCCGGCCAACCCGAAGCTGACCGAGCGCGTCGCCGGCCTGGACCAGGACGGCCGCCCGGTCGAGGCGTCGGTCACCGTCGAGCGGCCGCTGACCCTGTACCTGAACGGGCAGGAAATCGTCACCATGATGACGATTGGCGACTATCCCGAGTATCTGGCGGTGGGATACCTGCTGAACCAGAACATGCTCAAGCCCGACGATCGCATCACGGGCATCGACTACGACGAGGAGATCGACACCGTCGTGGTCCGGACGGAGCGCTCGACCGACTATCAGGAAAAGCTGAAGAAGAAGACGCTGACCTCCGGCTGCGCCCAGGGGACGGCCTTCGGCGACGTGATGGAGACCTTCGAGTCGGTCGAACTGGATCGGGGGGCGCGGTTGCAGACCTCCTGGATCTACGCGCTGTCGAAGAAGATCAACCTGACCCCCAGCCTCTATCTGGAGGCCGGCGCCATCCACGGCTGCGTGCTGTGCCGGGAGGACCGGCCGCTGGTCTATATGGAGGACGTCGGCCGCCACAACGCGGTGGACAAGGTCGCCGGCTACATGCACCTGAACGGGGTGTCGCCGCACGACAAGATCTTCTACACGACCGGGCGCCTGACCTCGGAAATGGTCATCAAGACGGTGCAGATGCGCATTCCGATCCTGGTGTCGCGGTCCGGCTTCACGGCCTGGGGCGTGCAACTGGCGCGGCAGGCGAACCTGACGCTGGTCGGGCGCGCCAAGGGCAAGCGCTTCCTGGCGCTGGCCGGGACGGACCGGCTGGTCTACGACGCCGATCCCACCGCCGCGGCCGACGAGGGCGAGCGCCACCAGCGCAAGGGGAGCCGGGACGATGAGTGAGCGGATCGCCGGGGTTCTGCTGGCCGGCGGGCTGTCGCGCCGCATGGGCGGGGGCGACAAGAGCCTGCGCGCGCTCGGCGGGCGGACCATCCTGGAGCGCATCGTCGCCACCGCCCGCCCGCAGGTCGGGCCGCTGGTGCTGAACGCCAACGGCAACCCGGCGCGGTTCGCGTCGTTCGGGCTGCCGGTCGCGGCCGACGTGGTGGAGGGCTACGCCGGGCCGCTCGCCGGGGTGCTGACCGGGCTGGAATGGGCGAAGGTCCACGCGCCGGGCTGCGCATGGGTGGCGAGCTTCGCCACCGACGCGCCCTTCATCCCACAGGACCTCGTCGCCCGGCTGGTCCAGGCGGTGGAGCGCGAGGGCGCCGACCTCGCCTGCGCGCGGTCGGACGGGCAGGACCATCCGGTGTTCGGGCTGTGGCCGGTGCGGCTGGCCGACGATCTGCGCCGTGCCATGGTGGAGGAGGACATCCGCAAGGTCGATGTCTGGACCGGCCGCTACCGGCTCGCCATCGCCGACTTCGCGACCGATCCCGTCGATCCCTTTTTTAACACGAACCGGCCCGAGGATCTGGAGGAGGCGGAACGGCTGCTCGCGGCCGGTCTGGTTGCCTGACCCGCATCGTTTGTGGTTCAACCCTTTTACCGGAGGTTGGGTCATGAGCGATACGCTGAACAGGATCGAGACGATGCCGCTGGGCATCGTGCTGGAACGCCGCAAGAGCACGAGCCCGTGGGCGGATTGGGCGTGGCGCCCGGTGTCCGTCATTCCCGGCGCCCCGCCGGTCGAGGGCGAATGGCGCCTGCTGCGGGAAGGGGAGGGCTGGGCGCACTTCCACGCCGCGACCCTGCCGCTGGAACTGTTCCGGACCGACACCGAGGGCTACAAGCTGAACCTGTCCCAGGAGCCGCCGCGCCTGTGGGTGGTTCTGCGCCCCGACGAGGATGGCGGTGTCACGCCGTTCGTCGTCACGGCATCCGCCCACGAGTGCGAGGCCTACCAGATCAGCGGCGTGGAAACGGTCGAGACCGTGCCGATGCCGGAGGAGGTGGCGGCGCTGGTCCGCGACTTCACCGAACAGCATCATGTGGACGTCCCCTTCGAAAAGCGCGAACGCAAGCGGCATTTCCCGAAGGACGGGCGGTAGGTCCACATTTTCAAGGAAGTCTCGCAGCGAGCCCCCATCCCAACCTTCCCCCACCTGACGGCGGGGGAAGGGGCTTAAAGTTCCCTCCCTCGCCGAAGGTGGGGGAGGGGTAGGGTGGGGGCCCGTTTGAGGCGCTTAGAGGCACGGTCATGACCGACGAACCTTTTCTTTCCCGCTGGTCGCGCCTGAAGCGGCGTGCGGCGGAGCCCGTTCCGGAGCCGACCCCGGAGCCTGTGGTCGAGGAGGCGCCCGCCGAGGCGCCGCTTCCGGTTCCGGAAGAACCGGCCCCCGCCGCCGAGGCCGAGGACCCGCTGAAGGACCTGCCGCCGGTCGAGGAACTGACGGTGGAGTCCGACTTCACCCCCTTCCTACGCGCCGAGGTGCCGGAGGACCTGCACCGGCAGGCCTTGCGCAAGCTGTGGACCTCCGATCCCGTCTTCGCCAACGACGACGGGTTGAAGGATTACGCCGACGACTACACGGGCCTGTTCAACCTGCCGGAGCCGGTCAAAACCCTTTACCGGGTGGGCAAGGGCTTTCTGGATGCCGCCGAGGAAGCGGCGGAGCGGGCGGAGGCCGCCGGCGTTGCGGCGTCGGAAAACAGCAACTCCGGCGAGAAGTCCGCGCCAGACGACAAGGAGGCGGACAAAGACAGCGATGTGCCAAAAACAACATAACGGCCTCCGACATTAGCGTTTCCTAAGCATAAAATCTGTCGGGCAGTTATGTTGACTCTGGTAACATTTGTTGACAAAGCTCGCATTTCTGCCTTTTAATAGATCCAGCGTTGGCGATAAGGCCCTGTTTCGGCGGGGCTTTTCGCATGCGCAACAAAGAGTTGATGGTCTTGGGCGTCTCGGGCGCCGGCCCGTGACGACGCGACGCATCAAGCGATAAGGCGGCCGACAAGCCGTCGTGCGACGACGTTTCCGGGCCGATGCGCCGGCACCGATGTCGTTGTGGGAGGATGAACGCCGTGTCTGCGACCGGTGAACATAATCGTTCGGCCTCATCGGCCGACCTGTCGGCCGCCAACCTTCCCGATGAGGAGGTGCTGCGGGCCCAGGTCTATGCCCTGTTGGCGCGTCTGCTCGCGCGGCCGGCGGACGCGGGATTCCTGGCGGACGTCGGGCAGGCCCAGGGTGACGGCAGCCCCTTCGGTCAGGCGCTCGACCAGCTCGCCGCCTCCTGCCGCGCAGCCGAGGCTGGGGCGGTCGAGGAAGAGTTCAACGTCCTGTTCATCGGCGTCGGCGGCGGCATCCTGTCCCCCTACGCCTCTTACTATCTGACCGGATTCCTGCACGAGAAGCCGCTGGCCGAGCTGCGCGGCGACATGGAGCGCCTGGGCATCGCCCGCGCCGACGACGTGAAGGAGCCGGAGGACCATATCGCCGCTCTGTGCGAGATGATGGCGGGCCTGATCACCGGTGCCTTCGGTGAGCCCGCCGACCTCGACGAGCAGCGCCGCTTTTTCGACCGTCACGTCGGCTCCTGGGCCGCGCGCTTCTTCACCGACCTGGAAACCACCCCGTCCGCCGCCTTCTACCGGGCGGTCGGCACGCTAGGCCTGCGTTTCCTGGAGGTCGAGGTGCGCGCCTTCGATATGGCCGAATGACGGGCGGCATGAACACGAACGACAAGAAGAGGGCCGGCCCACGCTCCAAGGCCGGCCTGAAAAATCGAGGAGTCGCGGTGGAATGGGTGAAGCCATGAAGGACAAGAAGGACAAGACCACTCTCGCGCGGCGCGACCTGTTCCGCGCGGCTGGATTGGGCGTCGGCGCGCTGGGCGCCGTCGCCGTCGGGATCGGCGCGGGCACGGAAGAGGCCCAAGCCGCCGACAACACCGCCACCCAGGGCTACCGCGAGACCGACCATGTCCGGAAGGTCTACGAAGTGAGCCGCTTCTAAGAGGACCGCCCCCATGCTGACGAAGAAAAAGGCGGCCACCGCTGGCGGCCGGCATCTCGCGAAGACGGTTTCCGGCTTGACCGGTAACACCGTGGATCGCCGCACGTTCCTTCGCACCTCCGGCATTGCCGCCGGTGGCGCGGCCGTCGCCGCTTCCCTGCCGCTGGGCATGGTGAAGAAGGCCGAGGCCGCCGCCCCCGCCGCTGGCGCCGCCGGTGCGATCAAGCAGGTCAAGTCGATCTGCACCCACTGCTCGGTCGGCTGCACGGTCGTGGCCGAGGTGCAGAACGGCGTGTGGATCGGCCAGGAGCCGGGCTTCGACAGCCCGATCAACCTGGGCTCGCACTGCGCCAAGGGTGCCGCGGTGCGCGAGCACGCGCACGGCGACCGCCGCCTGCGCTACCCGATGAAGATGGTCGACGGCAAGTGGACCCGCATCAGCTGGGAGCAGGCCATCAACGAGGTCGGCGACAAGCTGCTGTCGATCCGTGAGAAGTCCGGCCCGGATTCGGTGTTCTGGCTGGGTTCGGCCAAGCACAGCAACGAGCAGGCCTACCTGATCCGCAAGTTCGCGGCGCTGTGGGGCACCAACAACGTCGACCACCAGGCGCGCATCTGCCACTCCACCACCGTCGCCGGCGTGGCGAACGTGTGGGGCTACGGCGCTATGACGAACTCGTACAACGACATCCAGAAGTCGCGTGCGATGTTCTTCATCGGCTCCAACGCCGCCGAGGCGCACCCGGTCTCCATGCTCCACATCCTGAAGGCCAAGGAGCAGAACAACGCGCCGCTGATCGTCGCCGACCCGCGCTTCACCCGCACGGCGGCCAAGGCGGACGAGCACATCCGCTTCCGCCCCGGCACCGACGTGCCGCTGATCTGGGGCATCCTCTGGCACATTCTGGAGAATGGCTGGGAGGACAAGGACTACATCGCCAAGCGCGTCTACGGCTTCGACGAGATCCGCGCCGAAGTCGCCAAGTGGACGCCGGAAGAGGTCGAGAAGGTCACCGGCGTTCCAGGCTCGCAGCTGAAGCGCGTCGCCCGCACGCTGGCCTCCAACCGTCCGGGCACCTTCGTGTGGTGCATGGGCGGCACGCAGCACCACATCGGCAACAACAACACCCGCGCCTACTGCGTGCTCCAGCTGGCGCTGGGCAACGTCGGCGTGGCGGGTGGCGGCACCAACATCTTCCGCGGCCACGACAACGTGCAGGGTGCCACCGACTTCGGCGTCACCTCGGACTCGCTGCCGGGCTACTACGGCCTCGCCGAGGGTGCGTGGAAGCACTGGGCCCGCGTCTGGGACCTGCCGTACGACTATGTTCTGTCGCGCTTCAAGGACAAGAAGCTGATGGAGGCCACCGGCATCCCGGTGTCCCGTTGGTTCGACGGCGTCCTGGAAGCCAAGGAGAACATGGACCAGCCCGACAGCATCAAGGGCATGGTCTTCTGGGGTCACGCGCCGAACAGCCAGGTCCGCCTTCCCGACATGAAGAAGGCGATGGAGAAGCTGGAGCTGCTGGTCGTCGTCGACCCGTTCCCCAGCGTCACCGCCGTTCTGCCGGACCGCAAGGACAACTTCTACCTGCTGCCCGCCGCCACCCAGTTCGAGACGGTGGGGTCGCGCACCGCGTCCAACCGGTCCGTCCAGTGGTCGGACAAGATCATGGAGCCGCTCTTCGAATCGAAGGTGGACCATGAGATCATGTACCTGTTCGCCAAGAAGTTCGGCTTCGCGAACGAGCTGTGCAAGAACATCAAGGTCGAGGGCAACGTCCCGGTCGTCGAGGACATCACCCGCGAGTGGAACCGGGGCATGTGGTCGGTTGGCTACACCGGCCAGTCGCCGGAGCGTCTGAAGCTGCACATGGAGCACCAGGCGACCTTCGACAAGACCACGCTGCGCGCCAACGGCGGCCCGTGCGACGGCGAGTTCTTCGGTCTGCCGTGGCCCTGCTGGGGCACGCCGGAGATGAAGCATCCGGGCACGGCCAACCTGTACGACACCTCGCTGCCGGTGGCCGAGGGCGGCGGCGCCTTCCGCGCCCGCTTCGGCGTCGAGTACAAGGGTGTCAACCTGCTGGCCGAGGGCTCCTACCCCGTGGGGTCGGAGATCAAGGACGGCTATCCGGAAGTCACCATGGCGATGCTCCAGAAGCTGGGCTTCGACAAGGACCTGACGCCGGAAGAGCTGGCGGTCATCACCAAGATCGGCGGCGAGAAGATCGGCGCCGTGTCCTGGACCACCGACCTGTCGGGCGGCATCCAGCGCGTGGCGATCAAGCACGGCCTGAACCCGCCGGGCAACGCCAAGGCCCGCTGCGTCGCCTGGAACTTCCCGGACCCGGTGCCGGTGCACCGCGAGCCGCTGTACACGCCGCGCCGCGACCTCGTGGCCCAGTATCCGACCTACAAGGACACCAAGTCCTGGCGTCTGCCGACGCTGTACAAGTCGATCCAAGACCGCGACGTGTCGAAGGAGTACCCGATCATCCTGACCTCCGGCCGACTGGTCGAATACGAGGGCGGCGGTGACGAGACCCGGTCGAACCCGTGGCTGGCCGAGCTGCAGCAGGACATGTTCGTCGAGATCAACCCGTTCGACGCGAACGGCGCCGGCATCAAGGACGGCCAGATGGTCTGGGTCGAGGGCGCCGAAAAGGGCAAGGTCAAGGTCAAGGCCCAGGTGACGGAGCGTGTCGGCCGCGGCGTGGCCTTCATGCCCTTCCACTTCGGCGGCCACTTCCAGGGCCAGGATCTGCGTTCCAAGTACCCGCAGGGGGCCGATCCGATCGTGCTGGGCGAGTCGGCGAACACCGCCACGACCTACGGCTACGACTCGGTCACGCAGATGCAGGAAACCAAGACCACCCTCTGCCGGATCACGGCGGCCTGACGTTAGGAGCGATCAATCATGGCCCGCATGAAATTTCTCTGCGACGCGGACCGCTGCATCGAATGCAACGCCTGCGTCACCGCCTGCAAGAACGAGCACGAGGTTCCCTGGGGCATCAACCGCCGCCGCGTCGTCACCCTGAACGACGGCAAGCCCGGTGAGCGCTCCATCTCGGTCGCCTGCATGCACTGCTCGGACGCGCCCTGCAAGGCCGTCTGCCCGGTGGACTGCTTCTACCAGACCGAGCAGGGCGTGGTTCTGCACAACAAGGACCTGTGCATCGGCTGCGGCTATTGCTTCTACGCCTGCCCGTTCGGCGCGCCCCAGTACCCGCAGGCCGGCAACTTCGGCACGCGCGGCAAGATGGACAAGTGCACCTTCTGCGCGGGCGGTCCGGAAGCCGACAATTCGGAGGCGGAGTACAAGAAGTACGGCCGCAACCGTCTGGCCGAGGGCAAGCTGCCGCTCTGCGCCGAGATGTGCTCGACCAAGGCGCTTCTGGCCGGCGACGGCGACAAGGTGTCGGACATCTACCGCGAGCGCGTCGTCGCCCGTGGTTTCGGGTCCGGCGCCTGGGGCTGGGGCACCGCCTATCAGATGAAGGCCGGTTCGTAACCGGTCTGTCGTGCAGCGAGGGGCCGCTTGGCCCCTCGCTCGTTTTTCGCGGAATTTTCGGTTTCGAGATGAAGAACAGCATGCTCCGCCGCACCGCCGGCCTCCTTGCCCTGGCGCTGGGCGCCGTGGCGCTCGCCGGCTGCAACGACGAGGAAGCGGCCCGCCCGATCCATCTGGAAAAGGGTGCCTACAAGGGCGCGGCGGATACGACGCTGGCGCCGCAGCAGGTCCAGGCGCTCCAGCAGCGCTCGGGCAATCAGCGGTTCTAAGGGGAGGCCCGATACGATGATGTCCCGGATCAAGACGGCTCTGGCCGCCATCCTCCTGACGGTGACGCTCGGCGGCGTGGCCGCGGTCGCCCCGGCGCACGCGGGCGAGCCGATGCCGCCCCAGGCCAACCAGCCGATGGACGGCGGGTCGAAGGTGGACATGTGGCGCGGCATCCGCCAAGGCGACACCGGACAGGTCACCATCCCCAACAAGGCGGCCGGCGTGCTGGTCCAGTCGGAAGGCGAGGCGTGGCGTTCCGTGCGCAACGGTCCGCTCGCCACCTATGGAAGCTGGGTGCTGGCCGGCATGCTGGGTCTGCTGGTGCTGTTCTTCCTGGTGCGCGGGCGCATCCGCATCGATGGCGCCAAGACCGGCCGCACCATCCAGCGCTTCAACGCGTTCGAGCGCGCCGCGCACTGGCTGACCGCAAGCAGCTTCATCGTGCTGGCGATCACCGGCCTGAACGTGCTGTACGGGCGCTACACGATCCTGCCGCTGCTGGGGCCGGACGTCTTCGCGGCGATCACCCAGTACGGCAAGTTCGCCCACAACTATCTGGGCTTCGCCTTCATCGTCGGCATCGCGCTGATCTTCCTGCTGTGGGTGCGCCACAACATTCCGGAGCCGGGCGACATCACCTGGGCGCTGAAGGCCGGCGGCCTGTTCAGCAAGGGCGTCCACCCGCCGGCGAAGAAGTTCAACGCCGGCCAGAAGGTGATCTTCTGGTCCACCGTGCTGGGCGGCGCGGCCCTGGGCTTCACCGGCGTTCAGCTGCTGTTCCCGTTCAGCTTCGCGAATCTGGGCGAGTTGCAGATCTACCAGCTGATCCATGCGGCCGTCGCGGTCGTGCTGATCGCGATCATCGTCGCCCACATCTACATCGGTTCCATCGGCATGGAGGGCGCCTTCGACGCCATGGGGTCCGGCGAGGTCGAGCTGCAATGGGCGCGCGAGCACCATTCGCTGTGGGTTCAGGAAGTGACCGGCGAGCGTCCGGGCCATCACCATCACCGCGCCCCCGCCGAGTGAGGACAGATCAATGCGTTTGTTGATTGCCGGGCTTCTGCTGGCCGGGGCCGTTGCGGTTCCGGCCTTGGCCCAGCCCGTCGCCCAGCCTGTCACCCCGGCCGCGGCCAAGCCCCCGGACGAGATCAAGCAGATCGTTGAGAAGACTTACAACGTGCAGGTTCTGCGCGTAACCGAGATGGCGCTGGAGGACGGCACGCCCGCCTACCGCGTCGCCGCGATGATGCCGGGCAGTTCCGGCAACTCCGCCTTCCTGGTCAACAGCCTGACCGTGGACGCGGCGACCGGCACGCCGGTGGCGCCGTTCCGCCACGGGGCGTCGGGCTACACCCTTCCCGAAGGGGGCAGCTACGAGCCCAACCGCAGCACCGCCAACCCGGCCGTGGCGCGCGGGCACACCTGGCGCTGAGCACTGGGCGCTGAACAGGTGGCACTGAACACTGGGCGCTGACTCCTGTTAAGCCTGTGCCGGTGGCGGGTCGCGCCATCGGCTTGGCGAAGGGAGCATGGACGATGGGACGGGATCGACGGGCGCTGGCGTCGCTGATGCGGGTGGTACCCCTCGTCCTTGTTCTCGCCTTGCCTCTGGTCTCGCGGGCCGCCGACCTGATCGGGCACGGCGCGATGGTCAACGGCGTCGCCGTCTCCCCGGACGGCACCCGCGCGCTGACCGGCAGTTGGGATTATTCCGCCAATCTCTGGGACCTGAAGACCGGCAAGGCGCTGGCGTCCCTGCACGAGCACGCGGCGGGCGTGAACGCGGTCGCCTTCCTGCCCGACGGCAAGCGCGGCCTGACCGCCAGTCGCGACGCGACCATAAAGCTGTGGGACCTGGAAAGCGGGCAAGTCCTGCGCAGTTTCGAGGGGCACACGGGCAACGTGGTCGGGTTGGCCGTGGCCCCCGGCGGCCGGCAGTTCGCTTCAGCGGGTTGGGATCCCGCCGTGAAGGTCTGGGATGTGGAGAGCGGCGCGCTGCTCCACACGCTGGACGGGCACGCGGGCAACGTCAACGCCGTGGCCTACTCGCCGGACGGGCGTCGGCTGCTGTCCGCCGGCTACGACTTCCAAATCCGCGTTTGGGACACCGGCTCCTGGACGGAAAGGGCGGTGCTGGAGGGGCATGAGGGCAGCGTGAACGGCGTTGCCGTGGCTCCCGACGGGCGGCTTGCCGCTACGGCCTCCAGCGACGAGACGGTGCGGCTGTGGGATGTGGAGGCCGGGAAGACCGTCCGCACCTTGTACGGCCACACGGGCTTCGTCACCTCCGTTGCCTTCGCGCCGGATGGGCGGACTCTGCTGTCGGGCGGGGGAGGGGACCGGACGGTGCGGCTGTGGGATGTCGGCACCGGCCGCGAACTAGCCGCCTTCCAGGGGCACGACAAGCCGGTGTGGGCGGTGGTCTACACCCCGGACGGGCGCGGGGCGCTGTCGGCGGGCTACGACGGGGTGGTGCGGCACTGGGACCTGACGGCCCATCTGCCGGAGTGACCCGATCAGCCGCCGGGAGCCATCGCCCCGGCTTCCCGAGGGAACAGCGGGCCGAAATCTACCGCCGTCACCGGAATGTTGCCGACCAGAAAGCGCTGTATGCCGCCGTCCGCCGCCGTCAGGGGCAGGATCAGCCGTTGCCAGCGCTCCACCGGGCTGTCGAGGGCGGCGGCATGCTCGGTGTAGAGCGGTTCCCGGCGCAGCAACACGGCGTGGAAGCTGGCGCCGAAGTAGAGGGCGAGGTGCCTTCCAAAGTCGCCCGCGAGGCTGGAGACGCGCCGCCCGGTGAGGTCCCGCCCAACCGAGGCGGCGATCTTGCTGCCGTACAGGCGATAGGTGAAGTCCGCGCCCTCATCGACCATGTCGACCAGCATCACGTAGCCCAGGATGAAGTGCATCTCGGTCGGGTCGATGGCCGTCGCCCTCGGCAGGGCGTGACCCTCGCACAGGCTCCGCCAGTACAGGAGCAGGCGGACCAGCCGTTCCGTGGGCAGGGCCTCCGGCGCGGGGGACCAGACGAAGTGCGGGGCGGGCACGCCGGCCGTCAGGAAAAGCTGGACGAGAGAATCAGGCTGGTCGGCGGCGAGATCCCGTCCGTGCTGGGCGAGCGTGTTCATTCTGGATGGGATGGCAAGAATCGTTCAGTGGAAACTAATTTTACACATGCGAATGATTTTCACCCCGCGCCAAATTGTCCTCCCCTCCTACCCAAGGCGTTCGATGGTCTCCATCGAACGCCTTGGGTTCAAACCCGGCAGATCAATGCGCCAGCATTGATCGAGAGGGGGATACGGCCGGCCGATCATGAAGCATTCATGCGCCGGCCGTGTTCCTTGACAGGGGGGTGTCAACCGTGGCCCGCTCGGCTGACTGTCCAACCGGAGACACCGCCCGATGACCGACCTGACGCACCTTCCGCAGCGCCATGCTCTGGTGGAGACCTGCCTCGCCATGAACGCGTCGGGCATCAACCAGGGGGCGTCGGGCAACCTGTCGGTGCGGGTGGAGGGTGGTTTCCTCATCACGCCCACAAGCCTTCCCTACGATGAGATGACGCCGGCCGACGTGGTGGAGATGGGGTTCGATGGCACCTATCTGGGCAGCCGGCGCCCCTCGTCGGAATGGCGTTTCCACCGTGATATCCTGAAGGCACGGCCGGACGTGGAGGTGGTTCTGCACGCGCACCCAACCTTCGCCACCGCGCTGGCCGTGCACGGGCGCGGCATTCCGAGCTTTCACTACATGGTGGCTCTGGCCGGCGGTGATTCGATCCGCTGTGCGCCCTATGCGACGTTTGGAACACAGGAGCTGTCGGACAACGCGGTGGCGGCGCTGGAGGGGCGGATGGCTTGCCTGCTGGCGAACCACGGCATGATCGTGCTGGGCAAGACGACCAAGGCGGCGCTGGCGCTGGCCGTGGAGGTGGAGGCGCTGGCCCGGCAGTATCTTTACGCCCATTTGCTGGGCGAGCCGGTCATTCTGCCGCCCGAGGAGATCGAGCGGGTCGCCGACAAGATGCGCCGCATGAAGTACGGCCAGTCCCCCGACGGCAACGCCGCGCCGGAGGACACGGCGAGGCCGCGAAACGTCTGAACGGCTACGGCGCGAGCTGCGCCACCGGCTTCAGCGCGGCGACCTTGACGACCTCGCGCGGGCGATCTTCTGCCGGGGGCTGGTAGTAGGCGGGCAGGGTCAGCGTCACGCGCGTGCCCCGGCCGGGCTCGCTCGCCACCTCGATGTCGCCGCCGAGCATGGCGACGTAATGCCCGACCAAGGTCAGACCGAGGCCGGCACCCCGGCGCTTGCCGCCGTTGGAGCCGCCCTGGACGAAGGGCTGGAACAGGCGGCCGGTCTGCGCGGCGGGGAATCCCGCGCCGGTGTCGGCGACGCGGAAGCGCAGCCACTGGGCGCCCTCGCGCTCGAACCGTTCGGCGGAAAGGGTTACGGCGCCGCCGGAGGTGAACTTGCAGGCGTTGTCCAGCAGGTTCAGCAGCGCTTGGCGGACCTTGCCGAAGTCCGAATACATCTGGCCCAACGCCGGTTCGGCCTGCACCGTCACGCTGTTGTCGTTGAGGTCGGCGACGGGCAGCACACGCTCGCGCACCTCGACCAGCAGGCGGTTCACGTCGAAGTCCTGAAGCACCACGTCCATGGTGCCGGCCTCGATCTTCGCGTAGTCGAGGATCGAATCGACCAGCCCGACCAGCTGTTCGCCGGTCCACTGGATCTGCTCCACGTCGTTCGCCAGCTCGCCGACGCCCAGCCGGTGCAGCTCGCTCATCAGCGACTGGCTGGAGTTCACGATGTCGTTGAGCGGCCCATGCAACTCGTGGCCCATGTTCACGAGGAAATTGGTCTTGGAGAGGTTGGCGGCGTCCGCGCGCTCCTTCTCGCGCAGCAGGCGGCCGTGCATCTCCTCCGCCTCCTGCTTCAGCCGCTCCATCTCCACGGTGTTGTCGCGCAACGTCTGCACCGCGCGGGCCATGCCGGCGATCTCGTCGTTGCCGGAAACCGCGGGCAGCTTCACCTCGGTGATGCCCTCGGCCAGCAGGGTGACGGCGTTGGTCATGGCGTTGACCGGACGGCTGACGCTGCGGTTGATGATCCACACCAGGACCGCGCCGATCAGCAGCACGCCCGCGCCGAGCCACAGGGCGATCTTCACGTAGCGCCAGGACTGGTCCGCCAACTCGCCGCGCAGACCGACGGCGATGGCCTCGTTGCGCTGGCGGATCTCGGTGGCGTGGGCGGCAATGGCGGCGGCCTGCGGAGTCAGCGTGTCGGCGCGCAGCACGTCCTCCTCGCCCAGCACCTGTTCGATGCGGTCGAGCACGCCGACGACCTTGCCCAGCATGGCCCCGACCTCGTCGATGGTCTGGCGCGTGCCGGGGACCCACAGGTAACGGTTCATCTCCGCCAGCCGGTTGCGCGCGGCGGCCAGTTCGGCGCGCATGCGCTGGGCGTCGCGGGAATCGCGCCGCTCGACGTAGCGGGACAGGTGGTCCTGCATCAGCAGAACGGAGGCGGTGGCGTCGCTGGCCAGCGCCGCCGAGTCTACCCCGCCGGCATCCTTCAGCTTGGCGAGATGTTGGCGGATTTGGGAAATCAGCGGCTCCAGCACCTCGTAGCCGAGCTTGGTGCGTTCGGAGCGCAGCGTGACGATCTGTTCGAAGCCGGTCCAGTAGGCGTCGAGCGCCTGGCGTGCACCTTCGACCGACTGGCGGTCGGCGGGCGCGGTGACCATGCCGGCCAGTCTCTCGATGTGATCGAGGATGCCGTCGCGGCGCAGACCGGCGTCGAGCAGGCTTTGCTGGTCGCCCTCGGCCAGATGGTCGCGCACGGCGACCTCCAGGTCGCGCAGGCCGATGTCCATGTCAGCCGCGCCCTGCGAGGCGTCGGCGTAGGACGAGAAGGTGCCGACCTCGCGCGTCACTCCGTACAGCGATACCAGCCCGATGACGGCGAGCAGGAACACCAGCGCGAAGGCGATCCCGAACCCCAAGGAGATCCGGGTCGCCACCTTCATGTCACGGAGGCGGTGCAGGTCGCGGAGACGCGGGAGGTCGCCGAGACGGGGCAGGGTGCCATGCCGTTTCACGCCAACTCCCGTACGCGCTGTCGTTCGTGTGCCAAGAGATCCGGCCGAAAAGCTACGGACCGGTTAAGGCCCTGCGTTGTCACAACCCGAACGTGGGTACGGCCGGGCGGCGCGGATTGTAGCTTGGCGCGGCCCGGCCGCAAACAAACAAGTGCACGTGGTTATGCGTCGGCGCTTCCCTGGAAGGCGTAGGCGTGCATGCCGATGCTGCCGTGCTCGAACCCGGCGTGCAGGCGCTCGGTCCGCACCCCGTCGCCGGCGGCCCCCAGCGCGACGGGCAGCGGCAGGAAATGCTCATCGGTCGGGTGGGCGACGCGCGATTCCGGGCAGCGGGTCTTCCACTCGGCAACGGCCTCGACATCGCCGGCCGCCAGCGCCCCTTCCAGCCAGTCGGCGAAGCCCCGCGCCCAGTCGGCTGGCGTCCGGTCGCCGAAGCGGAAGTCGCGCAGGTTGTGCACCGCGCCGCCGCTGCCCAGGATCAGCACGCCCTCGCGCCGCAACGGCGCCAGCGCGCGGCCGAGCGCGATGTGATCGGCGGCACTCCGGTAGGGCATGACGGACAGTTGGGTCACCGGGATGTCGGCCTCGGGGTACATCAGCATCAGCGGAACCCAGGCTCCATGGTCGAGCCCCTGGTCGGGATCGACCAGCGCGCCGGTCAGGTCGCGAACCCGGTCGGCCAAGGCCGGGGCGCCGGGCGCCGGATAGCGCATGTCGTAGAGCGCCTTGGGGAAGCCGTGGAAGTCGTGGACGGTTTCCGGCCGGGCGGCGCCGCCGACGGCGGGCACGCGCGTGGTCCAATGCGCCGACACGGCAATCACGGCGGTCGGCTTGCCGAGCCTCTTCCCGAGCGTTGCCAGGAAGTCGCGGCCGGGCGAGTCCTCGATGATGAGGGTGGGGGCGCCGTGGGACAGGAAGACGCTGGGGAAGGGGAGGGCGGTCATGGCATGGCTCCGAATTGCGCCGCCATTCGACCAAAGAAAAACCCCGGCGGGAAGGCCGGGGTTCCTCGAAACACCGTTGCTGGGACAGCAACGATATCACTTCAGGCGCTTAGTGCAGGTGCTTCGGCAGTTCGGCGATCGACTGCTCGATCAGCTTGTCCGCCTGGGCCGGCTTGATGCCGGATTCCAGAATGCGGCGGCTGGCCGAGACGGCGATGTCGACCGTCAGGTTGCGGACCTCCGCCAGCGCCGCGGCTTCCGCCTGGGCGATGCGGTCCATGGCCTGAGTCTCGCGGCGCTTCAGCGCCGCTTCGAGGTCGGCACCGGCCTGGGTGCGGAGACGGTCAGCCTCCTCACGGGCGTGGGCGATGACGGCCTCGGCCTCCTGCAGCGCGTCGCGCTGACGGCGCTGGTAGTTGGCCAGCAGCGCCTGGGCGTCTTCACGCAGGCGCTGGGCCTCGTCCAGTTCCGCCCGGATCTTCTCGGCGCGGGCGTCGAGCAGACCGGTGATGGCGGCGGAGGCCTTCTTCCACACCAACGCCACGAAGATGACGAAGGCGACGGCAACCCAGAATTCAGGCGTGTTCATCCCCGACGCTCCTCGATGACGGCGGCGACGGCCGCTTCGGCCTGGGCCGCATCGACGTCCACACCGGCCAGACGGCCGGCAACGTCACGGGCGATGTCGGCGGCTGCGCCACGGACATTGGCGATGGCCTGCTCCTTGGCCGCGGCGATGTTCGCCTCGGCGCTGCGCAGACGCTCGGCGATGTCGGCGCCCAGCTTGGCCTGACGGGCCTGGTTGTTCGCGTCGATCTCCGCGGCGGCCTTGGCGATCAGGGCCTGAGCCTCGGAACGCGCCTCGGCGAGGGCCTTGTCGACCTGGGCCAGGACGGCTTCGGCCTCCTCCTTGAGCGAGGCGGCCTTGCTGAGGTCGCGCGAAATGCGCTCCTGGCGCTCCTCCAGAACCTCGGCCACGCGCGGCAGCGCTTTCTTGGACAGGAGGTAGTAGAGGGTGATGAAGGTCAGCGCCAGCCAGAAGATCTGGGTGGGGAAGGTGGCGGGATTGAGCTGCGGCAGGCCACCGGCGTGTTCACCGCCGTGTGCGGCGTCCGGCGCGTGCTCCGCCGTCGCCGCCAGGACGTTGCCGGCGAGCACGGTCAGAGTGGCGAGCGAGGCGCCCGCGACACCCGACCAGCGGGCCAGCCGCCCCTTGGCCAACAGGTTCGGCATGGATCGGTCCCCCTAGGCAAGAGTGCGGCGCCGAAACTTCGAGAGCCCGGCGCCGCGTCAGAGCGAATGTTTGGGTCCGCTCAGGCCTTAGGCGAACAGGATCAGGAAGGCGATCAGCAGCGCGAACAGCGCGACGGCTTCCGTCAGCGCGAAGCCCAGAATGCCGATCGGGAAGACCTTCGGCTGAACGGCCGGGTTGCGGGCGATCGAACCGATGAGGGTCGAGAAGATGTTGCCGATACCCAGGCCGACGCCGGCGAGGGCGATGACGGCCAGACCGGCTCCGACGAACTTGGCGGCTTCAGCTTCCATGGTACTCATTCCTCTAGGTAAGGGTGAACTGGTTGAAAAGGATGAACTGTGTAGTGTCCGTGTCGGAGCCGGTGCTTAGTGCAGTTCCAGCGCGTCGCGGATGTAGAGGCAGGTCAGGATCGAGAAGACGTAGGCTTGCAGGAACGCGACCAGGAACTCGAAACCGGTCAGCGCGATGTTGATCAGCAGCGGGACCAGGCCGGCGACGAAGCCGATGGCGCCCAGACCGCTGATCATCAGAACCGTGAAGCCCGCGAACACCTTCAGCATCGTGTGACCGGCCATCATGTTGGCGAACAGTCGGATCGACAGGCTGACGGGACGCATCAGGTACGAGATCACCTCGATCGGGATCAGGATCGGGGCGAGCGCGATCGGCGCGCCGTGCGGCATGAAGAAGCTGAAGAAGTGCAGGCCGTGCTTCATCAGCGCCAGCACGGTCACGAACACGAACACCGTCGCCGCCAGCGTGAAGGTCACGATGATGTGGCTGGTGAAGGTGAAGGTGTAGGGAACCATGCCGATCATGTTGCCGATCAGCACGAACATGAAGATCGCGAACACGAACGGGAAGTACGGGCGGGCGTCGTGGCCCGCGTTGTCCCGAACCATGTTCGCGACGAATTCGTAGAACATCTCGGCCAGGGACTGCAGGCGGCCCGGAACCAGGGCGCGGCCTTGCATGCCGAAGACGAGCAGCGCGTAGATCAGCGCGACCGCCACGGCCATGAACAGGGCCGAGTTCGTGAACGACACGTCATACCCGGCGATCACGATCTGGAGGATCGGGTTGATCTGGAACTGGTGCAGCGGATCCAAGGTCGTCCTCGCTCAGTGTGCGTCGCCGTTGGGGCGCTCGTTGTCATCCTCACGGGTCCGGCGGTAGCCGGGGGCGATGCCGAGCCCGGTAATGGCCCGGTAGACATTCAGTATTCCGGCCGCAGCGCCCAGGAAGAACATGACGATCAGGCCCCAGGGCGCGGTTCCGAGCCAGCGGTCGAACAGAAGTCCGCCGCCGACGCCGACGATCATGGCCGCTACGAGCTCGGTCCCGATGCGGAAGGCGATGGCGAGCGGTCCCTGGGGAATCCGGTGGTATTTACCGGGTCCGCCCGCACGGGTTTCCTGCCCCTCACGCGCCTTCTTCAGTCGGGCCTCAAGCTCCTCCAACGACTGGGGGGGCTTCTCGTCGCTCATATCGCTTCGTGATCCCCCGTCGGCTTGCAGCCACGCGAAAGCGGCGAGACCATACGGACAGGGCTCAACCCTGTCAAGTCGCAAAACCCGTCAGGCAAGTGCTTGAAAACCCAGCAAAACCCCAGTCGGATGCTGGTAATACCGCGATGCGGCGCGCGGTTGTGCTTCCGCTGGCCCTCAGCCGGCGATCCTGTCGCCCAGATCCTGGGCCACGCGGTCGGCCGTCGTGCCCCCCGGATACACCCCCAGAAAGCGCCCGTCCGGGCCCATCAGGTAAAGAAAACTGGAGTGATCCATCAAGTATTCGTCGGGCTTTCCGTCTTTGGCAGGCGCCTTGTTGTAATAGACGCGATAGGCCTTGGCGGCGGCCTTCACCTGCTCCGGCGTGCCGGTCAGGCCGACGAGGCGGGGGTGGAACAGGCCGACATAGTCCTTCAGATGCGCCACCGTGTCGCGCTCCGGATCGACGGAGATGAACAGCGGCTGCACCTTTTCCCCCTGCGCGCCGAGCAGGTCGAGCGCGCGGGCCATGGTGCCGAGTTCGGTCGGGCAGACGTCCGGGCAGTAGGTGTAGCCGAAATAGATCAGCAGATACTTGCCCTTGAAGTCGGCCTCGGTGACCGTTTTCCCGGTCTGGTCGGTCAGCGTGAACGGCCCACCGATGGGCACGCTGCTCTGCACGTTGTGCTGGGCGTGGTCCACCTGCCACCAGGCGATGCCGGCGGCGATGAGGAGCCCCACGACGGAGGCGGCGGCGATGCGGAGGATTCGGGCCTTCATGATTGCCTGGAATGGGGCCGGTCACGGCAAAGGTCAAGAGGCGTTGCTCGTCCTCACGCCGCGCGCTTCGTCTGATCCGTCAGATGGTGGCCGATCCGCTTGTCGAATCGCTGGATGTGCTCGAACAGCCATTCGCGGACCAGCTTCAGCAGGTCGTCGCCGACCGACGGCTCGCCAGCCTCGAAGCGCCGCTTCAGTTCGCCGACCCGCTTGCGCAACCCGTCGTGCTGGGCCTTGTGCTGCGGGAAGTCGGGATAGCCCGCCTGCTGCATCACGAGTTCCTCCTGCTCGAAATGCAGGACCGTGTAGGCGACCAGCTGGTCGATGGCCGCGCCGATGGCGTGCGGCACCTCGCCGTTGTGGATGCGCGCCGCCGCCTTGTTGACCAGCGCGATCAGAATCATGTGGTCGTTGTCGATGTCCTCGTTCCCGACCGCGAGGTCGTCGCTCCAGGGCATGAACACGTGGTCGCCGGCCGGGGCGAACAGCTTGCCAAGATCGGCCCCGTTGATCGCCTCCACGTTGACTAGGAAGGCGTCCACCAGCCCGCGCAGGGAATCGGCCTGCTGGGCGAGGCTTTCAGCGGCGTCGAGCAGGCCGTTGGCCGCCTGCTCCGTCTCCAGGGCGGAGGCCGAGACCTCGTCGATGCTGGTCGAGACCTGATGGGTGCCGAGCGCCGCCTCCCCGGCGCTGCGGGCGATCTCGCCCGTCGCGGCGCCCTGCTGCTGCACGGCGGCGGCGATGGAGGTGCCGATCTCGTCACTCTGCGCGATGATGCCGGCGATCTCGCGGATCGCGGTCACGGCGGCGTGGGAGGCGTGCTGCACCTCGGCGATCTGCTGGGCGATTTCTTCGGTGGCTTTCGCCGTCTGCCCGGCGAGAGTCTTCACCTCGCCCGCGACGACGGCGAAGCCCTTGCCCATGTCGCCGGCCCGCGCCGCCTCGATGGTGGCGTTCAGCGCCAGGAGATTGGTCTGGCTGGCGATGTTGGTGATGAGGTCGGCGACCTCGTTGATCTTCTGCGCGGCGCTGCCCAGCCCGTCGATGCGGTCGCTGGCCCGGCGCGAGGCGTCCACCGCCTGATGCGAGATGCGCGACGAGGTGGCGACCTGCTCGCCGATCTCGGCGATGGCGCTGCTCAGCTCCTCGGCGGCCGACGCCACGGTCTGAACGTTGACTGAAGCCTGCTGCGACGCGCCGGCCACGGAGGCGGCCTCGCGCATGTTGCGGTCGGCGGTGGCGGACAGGGACCGCGCGGTGGTCTCCAGCGCCTCGACCGCGCCGCCGACGGTGCGGACCATGGCGGAGACGGTGGCGTCGAACCGCTCGGTCAGCCGCTCCAGCGCGCGGGCGCGCTGGTCGGCGACGCGGTGCTCCACCTGCTGGCGCGCCCAATGGCGCTGCAAATCGATCTGATGCTTGCGGAAGACTTCCACCGTGCGGGCCATGACGCCGATCTCGTCGCCGCGCCCGGTGCCCGGCACGGCGACGGAGGTGTCGCCGCCGGCAAGCGTCTGCATCACCCCGGTCATGGTGCCCAGCGGCCGGACGATGGCGCGGCTGACCAGCAGGGCGACCACCGTCGCCGCGAGGCCGATCAGCAGGCCGAGGCCGCCCAGCTTGATGGCCGCGTCGCGAAAGGCCGCGTCCACGTCGTCCACATAGATGCCGGAACCGATCAGCCAGCCCCACGGCTGGAACCCGCGCACGTAGGACAGCTTCGGTTCGGGGGTGGAGGAGCCGGGCTTGGGCCACAGGTAATCGACGAAGCCGGCCCCTTCGGTCTTCACGACGCGGGCGAATTCCACGAACAGCCGCTTGCCGTTGGGGTCGGCGTTGCCGGCGAGATCCTGCCCGTCCATTTCAGGCTTGAACGGGTGCATGATCATGCGCGGGCTGAGGTCGGTGACGAAGAAATACTCCTCGCCGGCATAGCGCAGGCGGCGCAGCGCGTCCTTGGCCGCCGCCTGGGCGGCGTCGCGGGTCAGCGTGCCGGCGCGCTCCAGCCCCTCATAATGGGCGATGAGGCTGTGCGCCACCTCCACCACGCTGCGCGTCTTGTCCTGGCGGTCCTTCATCATCTCGGAGCGCAGGGTGAACAGGCTCACCACCGCGATCAGCCCGAGCCCGACAGCCGCCGCGCCCAGGATGACGGAGATTTTCCCCTTGATGCTGATACGCTCGAACATCCGCGTTCCTCCGGTCACATTCTTATGTCCGCGCCGCCATGTCTTGCTGTGGAGCGGCGGCGCGCGGCTTCGGGCCGGTAATGTCCGGTCCGAAATTCGAGTAAAATTTTTGTCACAATTTCTGCGTCATACGAACCGTCGTCAAGACGGATCAACCGGAGGTGTGAATTCGTCGCAGGCAGACTGCCCAAGAGGCGGGCATATGAGCGTATGCTTTAGCCGCCCCAAACCGCCCAAAAAGGAACCGGCGAAAGGCCGGTGGCCTCCCGCCGGTTCTTTGCCGCGCAATCCTCAAAGCACGGTCAGCATGCTGGCGACCAGCGGGTGGCGGACGATGTCCGTTTCGGTCAGGCGGACCACCTCGATGCCCTCCACCGCCTCCAACCGGCGGGCGATCTCCGCCAGCCCGGAGAGGTTGTCCAGCAGGTCGGACTGGTCCGGGTCGCCGGTCAGCACCATGGTGGAATGCCAGCCAAGGCGCGTCAGCAGCATCTTGATCTGCGCGTAGGTGCAGTTCTGCGCCTCGTCGATCACCACGAAGGCGTTGTTCAGCGTGCGTCCGCGCATGAAGCCCACCGGTGCGATCTCGATGGTGCCCTCGGTCATCAGCGCGCGCAGGCGCTTGGAGCCCAGCCGCTCGCTCAGCGCGTCGTAGAGCGGGCGCAGGAAGGGGGCCATCTTCTCGTGCATGTCGCCCGGCAGATAGCCGATGCTCTCGCCCGCCTCGATGGCCGGGCGGGAGAGCACGATGCGGTCCACCTTGCCCGCTTCCAGGGCTTCGACGGCGGAGGAGATCGCCAGGTAGGTCTTGCCCGTGCCCGCCGGACCCAGGGCGACCACGAGGTTGTGGTCCCGGATCGCCTCCATCAGGCGGCCTTGGTTGGGGCTTTGCGGTTTGACCTTCCGGAGATAGCTCTGGTCGCGACGGTCGTCGCCCATGCCCAGCGGGTCCCAGCCGGCGGCCGGGAACAGCGGGTGGACCTTGGACTCGCTCGCCGTGACAGCGCTGCCTTTGCTCTGGCGCTTGGCCATGTCGCTCTCCTCACGTCACGTTGGTTGGCGGCGTTCCGGGCACAAAAAAACCCCCCGCGCGGGGCGGGAGGTTCGTGATGTCGCGCGGCGACAGCTGTGCCTGGAACGGGCTTGCCGGTGCGAGGCGTGCGCCCCGTCTGCCGAACCCGCGCCGGGAAAGCCCAAGCGGGGGTGCGGACGGATGAGGGCTGCTGATGAACGAAGGAGGATGCAAGCGGACCTCTTCGTCGACGGTTGAACCTCGCACTGACAAGATAGCTATTGCAACGCTTGGCGTCAGGCAAAATTGCGGTGGTCGCAAAAGATTCATACAATATGTTGTGGACGAGTCGCAGGAGGCAGCCATGAGCCGAAAGTTCACGTCCGTGTGGGGAGGCGCCCCAAAAGGCGATGCTCCGAAGGGGGCGGAGCCCGCCGTTCGCGCCGGGGCGCGACCTGCCGTCGCAGGGGGCGACACGGACGCGGAGAGCGGTGCCCTCGACGACGACGCCCGCCAGTCCTTGCGCGCGCTGAAAGTGATGCTGGATCGCGGGCTTTTGCCCAAGGACGAGTATGAGGAGCGCAAGAACGCACTTCTTGCGGGTGCCCGCAACGGTAAGGGCGCGTAGTATTCGAAAGGTTTTACGCCGTTGAAACCCTTTGCCCCCCAAATCGTCTTCCGTTACTATACCTTGTGGTGGGGTAGGCTACCGACGCAACACGTTGGCTGTACGAACGGATCGGCTGTTGGCCGATGCGGTACGGCGGGCGTGTGGCCCGCGGATGTCACTCCTTCGGGACCGGGAAGTGCTTGAACGGACCGGGTGCGCACCGCTAGAACGCGGACGGGATTGACCCTTCCGCCCTGGCAGAGCGCCGATGGGCCGGGCAGCGGACGAGACGGATCGGCGGGAACCAATCAGGATGGCAGCGGTGAGCAGCGCCAAGCAGGCGGCGGAACGGGACGCGCCGTTCCAGTTGCGGGGCAATTCCTTCACCATGATGGTGCTGAAGGTGAGCGACCCGCTCTCGCCGGAGTTCTTTCCGCAGCTGTCGGTCAAAGTGCGGCAGGCGCCGAACTTCTTCCGCAACGCGCCGGTGGTTCTGGACTTCGACGAACTGACCGACGAGACGCCGCGCTTCGACGTGGCGGCGCTGGTCACCAACCTGCGCACGCTCTACCTGCTGCCGGTCGGTTTCCAGGGCGGTCCGCGCGCGGTGCAGGAGGGGGCGCTGGCCGCAGGCCTGACGCCGATGCCGGCCGGACGCGCCGCCAAGCTGGAGTCCGCGCGCAGCGCCGACCCGCAGGCGGCCTCCGCTCCGGCCCAGCCGGCCCCGCCGCCGGAACCGGTCGTGGTGCACCGTCCGACGCTGGTGGTGACGGAGCCGGTGCGCTCCGGCCAGCAGATCTACGCGGAAAAGACGGATCTGGTCATCACCTCCTCGGTCTCGCCGGGGGCGGAGGTGGTGGCCGACGGGCACATCCATGTCTATGGCGCGCTGCGCGGCCGGGCGCTGGCCGGCGTGTCGGGCGACCAGACCGCGCGCATCTTCTGCCAAAGCCTGGAGGCGGAGGTCGTCTCGGTCGCCGGGCTCTACCGCGTCAGCGAGGACATCGGGGACGACGTGCTGAAGAAGCCGGTGCAGATCTTCCTGCGCGACGGCTACCTGCATATGGAACCCTTGTAGGGGTGGGAACCCCTGTCGGTTTTCGAACGACTGTAACTGGACCTGTTGGCGGCAACTTTTAGGAACGTGGGAGAAGCTCCGTTGGGCAAGATCATCGTCATGACTTCCGGCAAGGGCGGCGTCGGCAAGACGACTTCGTCCGCCGCTTTCGCGACCGGACTCGCCTTGCGCGGCTTCAAGACGGTCGTGATCGACTTCGACGTCGGGCTGCGCAATCTTGACCTCGTCATGGGCTGCGAGCGGCGCGTGGTGTTCGACTTCATCAACGTCATCAACGGCGAGGCGAAGCTGAGCCAGGCGCTGATCAAGGACAAGCGCATCGAGAACCTGTACATCCTCCCGACCTCGCAGACCCGCGACAAGGACGCCCTGACCAAGGAAGGCGTCGAGAAGGTCCTGAACGAGCTGACCAAGGAGTTCGACTACGTTCTCTGCGACAGCCCGGCGGGCATCGAGCGCGGCGCGCTGATGTCGCTGTACTTCGCCGACCACGCGATCATCGTGACCAACCCCGAGGTCTCCTCGGTGCGCGACAGCGACCGCATCCTGGGCGTTCTGAACTCCCGCTCGCGCCGGGCGGAGCAGGGGCTGGAGCCGGTCACGCAGCAGCTTCTCCTGACCCGCTACGATCCGGAGCGCGTCGAGCGCGGAGAGATGCTGAAGGTGGACGACGTTCTGGAGATCCTGGCGATCCCGCTGCTCGGCGTCATTCCGGAAAGCCAGGCGGTGCTGCGCGCCTCCAACGTCGGCATGCCGGTCATCCTGGACGAGGCGTCGAACGCCGGTCAGGCCTACACCGACTCGGTCTCCCGCTTCCTGGGCGAGGACGTGGAGCACCGCTTCGTCACGCCCCAGAAGAAGGGCCTGTTCAGCCGCCTCCTGCGGAGGACCGCATGAGCATCTTCAATTTCTTTCGCGCGGCTGCGCGGCCCTCCGCCGTGCAGGCCAAGGAGCGGTTGCAGATCGTCATGGCCCACGAGCGCGCCGGGCGCACGGGGCCGGACTATCTGCCGATGCTCCAGCAGGAGCTTCTGTCGGTCATCGCCAAGTACATCGACATCGACCAGAACAAGGTCGAGGTGAAGCTGGACCGCGGCGGCGACTGCTCGACCCTGGAGCTGAACATCGAGCTGCCGAGCCGCGACGCCGTGAAGGCGCCGAAGGATCCGGGCAAGCCCGCCGCGAAGCCGGGCGACGCCAAGCCCGTCGGCGGTTCCGCCAACGGTAAGGCCGGAGACAAGGACGACGAGGACGAGGATGATTCGTCCGAACCCGTCAAGCTGGCGGCCGGCGGCAACGCCCTGACCAACGGCGGCATCAAGAAGCGGCGTTGATCGTCCCCTTCATGGCTCTGCGTCATCCCCGCGAAAGCGAATAGCTGTCCGGTGGAACATTGTCCTCGGAGTGATTCCTTTCCTCATCGTCATCCCCGCGAAGGCGGGGATCCAGACCTTTCCCGTACAAGTGCTTGTCCGGCCTGGATTCCCGCCTTCGCGGGAATGACGAATTGGGGAGTCGCCAGCTCCGTAAAACGCCGGTGCCGTTCTCGGAGGTGCGCTTCCACGGGAATGACGGGTCATTCTGTCTGAGGTTCTGACCCGAACGGCGCGCTTTCTGTTTCCTCCCCCAAAACTGCCCGGCATACATCCGCTCTCGCGTCGGCATTGAACCTCCGTCCGGGTTTACGCCCGACGTTCGAAGGGGTATCTACGAAGAACAAGCCCGAACCACGGGCGGCCATCACGGGACGGGGGAAGGCAATCGATGTTCATCGATAGCTCGCGGCTGATCGCCGGCAACGAACCACGCTTGTCGAACGGCATCGCGGTGACCGACGTGGACGGCGACGGCGCGTTCGAACTGGTGGTCACGGGCTATCGCACCAACAACCTCGTCCTGAAGTGGAACGGCGAAGCGCTGGTGGACATCGCCAACCCGCTGCTGGCCGATCCCACGGGCTGCGCCATCGCTGCCGCCGCCGCCGACGTGGACGGCGACGGGCGCGAGGAGATCTACGTCCTCAACTCCGACTGCGCGAGCGGGCCGAAGGAGATGAGCGACCGCCTGTTCGCCTGTTTCGGGAAGCATTGGCTCGACCTTCTGGCCCAGCCGGAGAACGCCGGCATGGCCAACCGCGTCGCCGGCCGCTCGGTGGCTGCGCTCGACCGGCACGGGCATGGGCGCTACGGCTTCGTCGTGGCGCTGGACGGCGCGCCCTTCCGCCTGTTCGAGTTGAGCCGGCGCGGCCGGCTGGAGGATGCAGCGGAGGAAGCGGGCATCGATATGATCGCCGCCGGGCGCGGGCTGGTCAGCCTGCCGTTCCTGTCCGATCGCATGGACCTGTTCGCCTGCAACGAGGGCAACCCCAACTTCCTGTTCCGCAACCTGGGCGACGGCACCTTCGAGGAGATCGCCGAGGAGCGCGGCATCGCCGATTCCCGCTTTGCCGCGCGCGCCGTGACGGCCTTCGACGCGGACGGCGACGGGGTGTTCGACCTGCTGGTGGGGGCGTGGGACGGGCCGCAGCGCCTGTTCCTGCAACGCTCCGGCGGCGGCTTCGTGGACGCGGCGAACGCCGACATGTCCTTTCCCGGCCGGGTCGCGACGGTGATCGCCGCCGACTTCGACAACGACGGTTACGAGGAGCTGTTCTTCAACCTGCACGGCGAACCCAACCGCCTGTTCGCCCGGCGCGACGACGAATGGCGGGACGTCGATCTGGGCGACGCGCTGGAGCCCAAGGGCATGGGGACCGGCGCGGTGGTGGCCGACATCGACGGCGACGGCCGGCTGGAACTGCTCATCGCCCATGGCGACGGCACGGCGCAGCCGCTGTCGCTCTACCGCACGGCGCCCAACAACAACGGCTGGATGCGCGTGCTGCCGCTGACCCCCCACGGCGCGCCGGCGCGCGGGGCGGTGGTCACCTGCTTTGCCGGCGGGCGCCGCCAGCGCCGCGCCATCTGCGCCGGGTCCGGCTATCTGTGCGAGATGGAGCCGGTCGCCCATTTCGGACTCGGCAGCGTCCATGCGGTGGAGCGCATCGAGGTGCGCTGGCCCGACGGCATGATCGCCATGATCGACAATCCGCCGGCCGGGCGCCTGCTGACCGTCCCCTATCCGCCGGAGTGATCGGGACAGATCAATTCGGGTCCGCGGTGGAGACATTTCATCGCGGCAACAAATTTAAACTATTCTGTAACGTCCCCCGCCCTTAATTTGCATGTGCCGGCGCCGCTCTAACGGGGTGCGCGTGGGTGGGAGATAAACGTTCTGTAACACAACCCAAACAATAAGGGGTGCCGTGCCGTCCGGCCGGCGACCGCAACAGCATGGCACGACGCGACGTTGCCCTGACGGGGGTGGAACGGTTCTTCGATGTGGACGAGGTGATCGTCTCGAAGACCGACCTCAAGGGCCGGATCACCTACGCCAACCGCGTTTTCCAGCGCGTGGCCGGCTACACGGAAGCGGAACTGATGGGGGCGCCGCACTCCATCGTGCGCCATCCGGACATGCCGCGCTGCGTCTTCAAGCTGCTGTGGGACACGCTGGGCGCCGGGCAGGAGATCTTCGCCTACGTCGTCAACAAGGCGCGCAACGGCGACCATTATTGGGTCTTCGCCCACGTCACGCCCAGCTACGACGTGAACGGCCAGCTGATCGGCTACCACTCCTCGCGCCGGGTGCCGGACCGCGCGGCCATCGACAAGGTGGTGCCGCTCTACCGCACGCTGCTGGACATCGAAAATAAGCACGCCGACCGCAAGCAGGGCATGGAGGCAGCCTTCGCCGCCGTCCTCAGCCTGCTGACCGAGAAGGGGATCGGGTATGACGAATTCGTCTTCTCTCTCTAGGGCCTTCGCCCTGGCGGTCGTGGCGGCCGGGCTGGTCGCGGCGCTGCTGGCCGCCGACGTGGCGGACGTCGGCGGCATCGTCCTGCGGCTCGGGCTCGGTGGGGCGGCGCTGGTGGCGCTGGCCGGCGTCGGGTTGTGCATGGTCCGCGCCCAGGCCGCCGTGGCGCAGGCCAAGGCGGTGTGCCTGGCGGTGGCGCGCGGCGATTTCGAGGCCCGCGTGGTCAACGTGCGCGAACAGGGCGACCTGGGCGAGATGATGCACGCCCTGAACGACAGCATCGACCGCACCGACGCCTTCATCCGCGAGGCCGCGGCTTCCATGAGCTACGTGTCGGCCAACAAGTATTTCCGGCGCATCGTGCTGAAGGGCATGCAGGGCAACTTCCTGCACGCCAGCCGCACCATCAACACCGCAACCGACGCCATCGCCGAGAAGGTCAAGGGCTTCGCCGGCGTGACCGAGCGGTTCGAGGACCAGATCCGCGCCGTCTGCGCCGAGGTTGCCGGCACCGCCCATCATCTGGAGATGTCCGCCCGCACCATGGAGACGGACGCCCAGACCGCCACCGGCAAGGCGTCCTCCGTCGCGGCGGCGGCGGCGCAGACCGGTTCCAGCGTCGGCAGCGTGGCCGCCGCGACGGAGGAGCTGTCCGCCTCCATCGGCGAGATCGCCCGTCAGGTCGGGCATGTCACCCGTGTCGCCGGCACCGCCGCCGGGGAGGCGGAGCGCTCCAACGCCCTGGTCGCCCAGTTGTCGGACGCGGCCAGGACGGTGGGCGAGGTGGTCACCCTCATCAACGACATCGCCAGCCAGACGAACCTGCTGGCGCTGAACGCCACGATCGAGGCGGCGCGGGCGGGCGAGGCCGGCAAGGGCTTCGCCGTGGTGGCGCAGGAGGTCAAGCGGCTGGCCGACCAGACCGGCAAGGCGACCGGCGAGATCGCCGGCCAGATCGCCGGCATCCAGGCCTCCACGGAGGAGGCGGTGGGCGCCATCGTCGGCATCGGCCACACCATCCACGACATCAACGCCATCGCGGGCGGCATCGCCGCCGCCATCGACCAGCAGGGCTCGGCCATCCGCGAGATCGTCTGCAACATGGAGCAGGCGGCGGCCGGCACCCGCGCGGTGACCCACGACATCCAGGACGTTACCGATGCCGCCGAGCGCACCAGCGGTGCGGCGCATGATGTCTTCGCCGCGTCGGAGCAGATGGCCGCCCAGGCCGACCGCCTGACCCGCGAGGTCCAGGTCTTCCTGGACGAGATGCACAAGGTGGCCTGATCGCGGCGCCTCTGGTTCTTTGAAAGGCATATGCTCAAAACATGGGCATATGCCTAAGCGGCGGACGCCGTCGCGCCGACACAATCCATCGATTTTTATCCTAATCTCGTTCCTATGTTGCGACGCACGCGTGCGCCGGGTGGAGCGGTTGCCATCGGCGGCGTGCCAAAGGGTGCCCGCGCCCTCCTTGTGGCTGTTCCGGCTCCAAACTGACGCTGATTTCATCACTGAAACGGAAAATAATCCCTCAATTAAATTGTGGCTATCGATGGCGCTTGGGCGTTTTTCGTTCGGTGTCAGGGGCTTGCGTCCGGCAAGGCGGTGTCGGTTGTGGTTGGCACGCCAATTGATTGAGTCTTGCCGCACAGGGGCGTCCCTAAAATTACATACTTTTTAAATCGATGAGGGTGTCCGGGATGAGCGTGGCGGGAAACGAACTGTTCGAGCTGTCGCGGGGTGTTCTCGACGTCGCGTCGAAGAAGGTGTCCCTGATCGAGGACATCACGCGCCGCACCAAGATGCTGGCCATGAACGCGCTGATCGAGGCAGCGCGGGCCGGCGACGCCGGGCGCGGCTTCGCGGTGGTCGCCAACGAGGTGTCGGAGATCTCCACCCAGGTGAACAGCATCACTAGGGAATTGCGGTCGGAGATCGTCGCGCGCGTCGATCACCTGACCACCACCGGCAGCGCCATGGTGCGGGAGATGCACGGCAAGCGCCTCGCCGACCTGTCGCTCAACATGATCGAGATCATCGACCGCAACCTGTACGAACGGTCCTGCGACGTGCGCTGGTGGGCAACCGACAGCGCCGTGGTCGATTGCGCCGCCGACCCCACGGTGGAAAACCGCCGCCACGCCTCCCAACGGCTGGGCGTGATCCTGGAGTCCTACACGGTCTATCTCGACCTCTGGGTCGCCGACCTGGACGGCAACGTCATCGCCACCGGCCGGCCCGACCGCTACCGTGGCGCCATCGGCGCCCGCGTCGGCGACGAGCCGTGGTTTCGGCAGGCGCTGGCCACCCGCAACGGTGGGGAATTCACGGTCGGCGACGTCACCCGCAACGCCCGGCTGGACGACCGGGTGGTCGCCACCTACGCTACCGCGATCCGCCGTGGCGGCGAGACGGACGGCGAGGCCATCGGCGTGCTGGGCATCTTCTTCGACTGGGAACCGCAGGCCGCCGCCGTGGTCGAGGGCGTCCGGCTGGAAGAGGGCGAGCGCGCCCGCTCGCGCTGCCTGCTGCTCGACGCGCGGCACCGGGTCATCGCATCGTCCGACGGGCGCGGTCTGCTGACCGAAACCGTACCGCTGCGCCGGGGCGGCGGCACCATGGGCCATTATCTGGAAGCGAACGGCCGCACCATCGGCTATGCCCTGACACCGGGGTACGAGACCTACAAGGGGCTCGGCTGGTACGGGGTGATCGTCCAGGATGCGGAAAAGGGCGGCCATCTTGGGTAAGGCGGGGAGGGTAAGGCAGGCATTCCCAGGGTGCTCTGGTCATCCCGACGGGTTGAATTAAACTCCGATCCCGCCGCGTTGCTGGAGTTCCTGCATGTCCGCCTCAGATCGCCGTCTCTACGTTCGTCGCGATACTTTCCCCATCGCCGGCACCTTTCGCATCTCCCGCGGCTCGAAGACCGAGGCCGAGGTGGTGATGGCCGAGGTGGTGGAGGAATGCAGGCGCGGGCGCGGTGAATGCGTGCCCTATGCCCGCTACGGCGAATCCGTGGAGGGCGTCGCCGCCGCGCTGGAGGCGATGGCGGGGGAGGTCGCCGCCGGTCTGGACCGCGAACGGCTGCGCACGCTGATGCCGGCGGGTGCCGCGCGCAACGCGCTGGACTGCGCCCTGTGGGACCTGGAGGCCAAACGGGCGGGCAAGCCGGCGTGGCGGCTGGCCGGCCTGCCGGACGCGCCGAAGAAGCTCGTCACCTGCTACACCCTCAGCGTCGATGAACCGGCCAGGATGGCCGAGGCGGCGCGCCAGCGGGCGGCCGACCATCCGCTGCTGAAGATGAAGCTGACAGGGGAGGGCGACCTGGACCGCGTCCGCGCCGTCCGCGAGGCCGCGCCCGCCGCCCGGCTGGTGGTGGACGCCAACGAGGCCTGGACGCTCGACCAGCTGAAACGCTTCGCGCCGGTGCTGGCCGACCTCGGCGTCGAGATGATCGAACAGCCTCTGCCCGCCGGCCAGGACGAGGCCCTGCGCGGCTACAAGAGCCCGGTGCCGCTGGGCGCCGACGAGTCCTGCCACGGGCTCGATTCGCTGGAGCAGTTGAAGGGGCTCTATCAGGTTGTCAACATCAAGCTCGACAAGACCGGCGGCCTGACCGAGGCACTGCTGATGAAGCAGGCGGCCGAAGCGGCGGGATTCGACATCATGGTCGGCTGCATGGTCGCCACCTCGCTGGCCATGGCGCCGACCGTGCTGGTGGCGCAGGGCGCACGTTTCGTGGACCTGGACGGGCCGCTGCTGCTGGCCGAGGACCGCACCCCGGCGCTGACCTACGACGGGGCGGTGCTGCACCCGCCGGCTCCGGAACTCTGGGGGTGAGCGTCCCCGCCGGCAGCCTGCTGCGCGGTCTGCCGTCCGGCCCGCTGCTGCCCGTCTCGCTGCCGGACGAGCTGTTCACGACCCTGGCGGCCTCCGGCAATGTGCGCATTGAGCGGATCGTCTCCACCGGCCAAGCTTCGCCCGAGGGCTTCTGGTACGATCAGGGCTGGGACGAATTCGTGCTTGTGGTGCAGGGCGCGGCGCGGCTGGAGGTCGAAGGGGAGGGGGAACGTCCTCTCGCCCCCGGTGATTGGGCAATGATCCCCGCGCGCACCCGCCACCGCGTGGCCTGGACCGATCCCGAACAAACGACCGTCTGGCTGGCCGTTCATATCGGCGAACAAGAAACCTGAAGAAACGAACGGGGAGGAACCATGACCATCGACGTCGCGCGCGCCCGCGCCGAGACGCCGGGCACCCGGCATGTGACCCATTTCAACAACGCCGGCGCCGCCCTGCCGCCGCAGCCGGTGATCGACGCGGTTGCCGAGCATCTGGAGTTGGAAGCCCGCATCGGCGGCTACGAGGCCGCCGCGCGTAACGCTTTGAGGCTGGAAAACACCTACGACGCCGTGGCGGCGCTGCTGAACGCGTCGCGCGAGGAGATCGCGCTGGTCGAAAGCGCGACGGTGGCATGGGGCATGGCCTTCAACGCGCTGAGCTTCGGCCCCGGCGATCGCATCCTGACCGCGCGGGCCGAGTATTCCGCCAACATCATCCCCTTTCTTCAGACCGCCCGGCGCACCGGCGCGGTGGTCGAGGTCATCCCCAATGACGAGCGGGGACAGACGTCGGTCGAGGCGCTGGAGGCGATGATCGACGAGCGGGTCAGGCTGATCGCCATCACCCACATCCCGACCAACGGCGGGCTGGTCAACCCGGCCGCCGCCATCGGCCGCGTGGCGCGCCGGCACGGCATCCCCTACCTGCTCGACGCCTGCCAAGCGGTTGGGCAGATGCCGCTGGACGTGGAGGAACTGGGTTGCGATTTCCTGTCGGCGACCGGGCGCAAGTTCCTGCGCGGGCCGCGCGGCACGGGTTTTCTCTATGTGCGGAAGAGCTGGCTCGACCGCATCGAGCCGCACACGCTCGACCTGCACGGGGCCACGCTGGTCGCCCCCGACCGTTACGAGATGCGTCCCGACGCCCGCCGTTTCGAAATGTGGGAAAGCAACGTCGCCGCCCGCATCGGGTTGGGCGTCGCGGTGGACTATGCGCTGTCCTGGGGGCTGGAAGCGATCCGCGACCGGGCCTTCGCGCTGGCGGACGGTCTGCGGGCGCAACTCTCCGCCGTTCCCGGCGTGACGGTGCACGATCTGGGGACCGAGCGCTGCGCCATCGTGACCTTCACGGTGGACGGCGCAGCGTCGGCTCGGGTGAAGGCGGCGTTGGGCGAACAGGGGATCAACGTTTCCGTTTCGACCGCGCCCTCCACCCGCTTCGACATGGACGCGCGTGGCCTGACCGACCTCGTCCGCGCTTCGCCCCACTACTACAACGACGAGGATGAGGTGGAGCGGCTGGTCGCGGCGGTGCGGGCTTTGTGAACCGTTGCTTGTGAGCCGTTGCTGCGGCGTACCCCCATCCAGCCGCGGCCGTCCACTGATGGGCAACCGTGAGACGCTCACCGGCATTCTGTTCGTGCTGAAGACCGGCCTTCCTTGGAGCCCCCGCCCGTGGAGATGGGCTGTGGCTCGGGGACGACCTTGCTGGCGGCGCTTGCGCGACTGGCAGGACGTGGGCGTTTGGACCGCCTCCTGCCTGTGCTCTTGCAGGCGGCGGCGTGGGCCAAGTGCCTTGACCGGAGCCGAGCGTCCCGACACCTAGCGTCACGTCCTCGCCGAGCGCAACGGTTTCCCCCGCATCGCCCGGCGCGGCATCGCCGAAGCCAGCGGGTTTCGGAGAAACATTTTCTATTCCGACCCGACTGTGGCAGCCACTTTGGAGAATTTTGCTCGGAACGACGGGGGGGCAGCTTTAGCGGCCGCTAATCTGTGCCGAGAACCTGAAAGGGGCCATTCGGGCCCTTTCAGTTTTCCCTATCAAATTCTCATTTTATGGGGTGCCGGTTCTCGGCTTATGGGGTGTCATTCCCAGTTTGTGCGTAAACCGACACAGTCCCAGCATCACGCGATGGCCCGGATCACGGGCCACATTTCGAATAGCCGCAGTTGAGGCAGCTGTCGCAGCCTTCCTGTCGGATCAGTCCCGGTTGGCCGCACTTCGGGCATTGCAGCCCCCTGGACCCTTGGGGGGAACCCGGCTTGGCTCCCTCCGGCGCGTCCGGCTGGGCCGTTTCCCCATCGCCCATCGCCTTGCGCGCCGCCTCGGCGACCAGCGTGTCCGGCTCCGGCAGCATGCCGATGGCCTTCATGTGCCGTTCGATCACGTCGCCGATGGCGGCCAGCAGCGACGGCACGTAGCGCCCGCCGATCCAGGCGCCGCCGCGCGGGTCGAACACCGCCTTCAGCTCCTCCACCACGAAGCTGATGTCGCCGCCGCGCCGGAACACCGCCGAGATCATGCGCGTCAGCGCCACGGTCCAGGCGTAATGCTCCATGTTCTTGGAGTTGATGAACACCTCGAACGGACGGCGGCGGCCGGCTTCGATGATGTCGTTGATGGTGATGTACATGGCGTGGTCGCTGTCCGGCCAGCGCACCTTGTAGGTCTCGCCGGGCAGCGCCTCCGGCCGGTCGAGCGGCTTGGTCATGTAAACCACCGCCCCCGGTTCCCCGCGCAGCGCCGCCGTCTCGGCGTGCGTTTCCGCCCCGGTCTCCGAAACGGCGGCCGGCTTGGCCTCCTCCTTCTTCACCGTCAGGACGGAGCCGGTGACCGCGTTCGGCCGGTAGGTCGTGCAGCCCTTGCAGCCCAGCTCGTAGGCCTGCCGGTACACGTCCTTGAAGGCGTCGAAGGGCAGATCCTCCGGGCAGTTGATGGTCTTGGAGATGGAGCTGTCCACGTACCGCTGCGCCGCCGCCTGCATGACCACATGCTCCGCCGGCGACAGCGTCTGCGCGTCCACGAAATAGTCGGGCAGCGGCCTGTCGGCCCCGAACTTCGCCCGGAACAGGCGGTAGGCGTGGTCGCTCACCTCCTCCGTCCGGCGCGTGCCGTCGGGCATCAGCACCGTGCGCTGGTAGGTGTAGGAGAAGACCGGCTCGATCCCCGACGACACGTTGTCGGCGAACAGCGAAATGGTCCCGGTCGGCGCGATGGAGGTCAGAAGCGCGTTGCGGATCCCGTGCTGCTCGATCAGGGCGCGCACGTCGGCGTCCAGCGCCTGCACCATCGGCGCGGCGAGGTAGGCGTCGCGGTCGAACAGCGGGAAGGCGCCCTTTTCCGCCGCCAGCAGCGCCGACGCCCGATAGGCCTCGTTCTGCACCGTCTTCAGCCAGGATTCGGTGAGGGCCACGGCCTTGTCGGTGCCGTAGCGGACGCGGCACAGGATCAGCGCGTCGGCCAAGCCCGTTACGCCCAGCCCGATGCGCCGCTTGGTCCGCGCCTCGTGTGCCTGTTCGGCCAGCGGGAAGCGCGAGGCGTCCACCACATTGTCCATCATCCGCACAGCCAGGGCGACCAGTTCCCGCAGCCGGTCGGTGTCCAGCCGCGCCGTCTCCTCGAACGCGTCGCGCACCAGCGCGGCGAGGTTGATGGAGCCCAGCAGGCAGGCGCCGTAGGGGGGCAGGGGCTGCTCGCCGCAGGGGTTCGTAGCGGAAATGTCCTCGGCGTAGCGCAGGTTGTTCCGCTCGTTGATGCGGTCGATGAAGATGACGCCCGGCTCCGCGTAGGCGTAGGTCGCCTGCATGATGCGGTCCCACAGGTCGCGGGCGCGCAGCACGCGGTAGACGCGGTCGCCGAAGACCAGCGGCCAGGGCTTGTCCGCCTTCACCGCGTCCATGAAGGCGTCGGTGACCAGAACCGACAGGTTGAAGTTGCGCAGCCGCCCCGGCTCACGCTTGGCGTCGATGAAATCCTCAATGTCCGGGTGGTCGCAGCGCAGAGTCGCCATCATCGCGCCGCGCCGGGCGCCGGCCGACATGATGGTGCGGCACATGCTGTCCCACACGTCCATGAAGGACAGCGGGCCGGACGCGTCGGCGCCCACGCCCTTCACCGGCGCGCCCTTCGGGCGGATGGTGGAGAAGTCGTAGCCGATGCCGCCGCCCTGCTGCATGGTCAGGGCCGCCTCGCGCAGGGCGGCGAAGATGGCGCCGAGGTCGTCCTCGATCGTGCCCATGACGAAGCAGTTGAACAGCGTCACCGACCGGCCGGTGCCGGCCCCGGCCAGGATGCGGCCGGCGGGCAGGAACTCGAACCGCGACAGCGCGTCCTCGAACCGGGGTGCCCAGTCCTGCGGCTCGGCCTCCGGGGCGGCCAGCGCGGCGGCGACGCGCATCCAGGTGTCATCGACCGTCCGGTCGATGGGCTCTCCATCGGCCGTCTTGAAGCGGTACTTCATGTCCCAGATCTGCTGGGAAATGGCGGCGATGCCCGACATGTGTCCTCCCTCGCGCGGGACCCACGCGGCCCGCCCGTTCCTGTCCCGAAGACTAAGAGGCGGCCCTTGCCCGGTCAACCCGGCGGTTCCGCTTATGTTCCGTGATGCCCGATCGGCGCTCAGCCGGCCGTGGTGGCGACCGGGGGTGCCGTCTCCGGCTCCGGCCGCACTGTCGCCGGGCCGCCGGCCGCGACGACCAGACGGTCGCTGGCCGCTTCCAGCCGTTCCTCCAGCACCTGCATGACGCGGGCGCGTCCCAGGCCCGGCGGGATCGGCGGCAGGAACTCCACCACCACGGTGCCCGGCCGCTTGATGAAGCTGTGCCGCGCCCAGTAGAGCCCGGCGTTCAGCGCCATCGGCACGATGGGGATGTCCAGATTCTCGTACAGCACGCCCACGCCGATCCGGTAGGGCCGATAGGCGCCGACGGCGACCCGCGTGCCCTGCGGGAAGATGACGATGGGGCGGCGCTGGTCGCGCACCGGCTTGGAGTTCTTAACCAGCGAGGCGACCGCCCGGCCGCGCGCGCCCCTGTCCACCGCGATCATCTTGGACTTGGCGGCGTACCAACCCCAGATGGGAATCCACATCAGTTCCCGCTTCAGGATGATCGCGGGATCGTTCACCAGCAGGTGGAGCTTCATCGTCTCCCACGCCGACTGGTGCTTGGCGGCCAGGATGAAGGAGCCGGACGTGGGCACGTGTTCACGCCCCCGCACCTCATAGCGGATGCCGACGATGGTCCGCTCCAGCCACGCGACGGACCGGAAATACCCGATGATCGCGCGCATCATGGCCGTTCGGGGCAGCAGCAGCGTCGGCAGCAGCCCGATGCAGACGATGGCCGTCCAGACGTGGAACGCGATGTTAAAGACGAGGGAGCGCAGGAAGATCATGCGGCGAACTTGTCAGGATTCGAGGAGCTTCTCAAGCTGATAGCGGAGCAGCGTCAGCAGGTACTTGTTGTACTCGTTGACCAGCAGGTTCGCGGTGCCCGGCCACAGCCACCAGTCGTTCAGATGCACGTGGGGCGAGGCGACCGGGTGCGGCACCACCTCCATCTCCGGGGCGGCCATGTGGAATTCCAGCAGGCTGCGCTGCATGTGATAGTTGGCGGTGACCAGCCGCATGGAGACGAAGCCCTGCTCGCGCATCCAGTCGGCCGTCTCGTAGGCGTTGCCGATGGTGCTTTCGGCGGCGTAGCCCAGCGTGATGCAGCATTCCACCTCACTCGGCGACTGGCGCGACATCTTCAGCAGTTCCTGAACGTCCAGCCCCTCGTAGACGCCCGACACGAACAGCCTGCGCGCCCGTCCCGCCGCCAGCAGCTCCAGCCCGGTGCCCAACCGCCCGCTGCCGCCGGTCAGCACGACGATGGCGTCGGTCTCACGCGTCGCCTCGGGGCTGTCCGGGGCGGGCGGCGTGCGCGGAATGCCGGAAGCGAACCAGACCAGCCCGCCGCCCCACACCAGCGCCGTGACCAGCGTGATCAGCGCCAGCCGTCCGAACGTTCGCGCCACGCCGTTCCGTTGCGGGTGAAACCGCGCCATGGTCAGCGCTCCCGCGTCACGGCAGAGTCTCCAGCGTGCGCAGCACGGTCCAGCGCGCGGTGACCATGGCCAGCAGGCAGGCCATCACCGGCACAATGGCCAGCAGTCCCATCTGCCAGACCTCCAGCGACACGTTTGGCAGCAGGCTGGCGCGCAGCCCCGCCGAGGCCCGCCCGATCCCGACCAGGGTCGCCAGCGCCAGCCCCAGCCCGCCGAGTCCCCCGCGCAGGGTCAGGCTCATGACGTGCGACTCGAACTGCCGGGCGACATAGCGGTCGGTCGCTCCCATCAGGTGCAGCAGCTCCACCACATGCCGGTGGATCGCCAGACCGGCGCGCACGGCGAAGACCACGGCCATGACGCCGGCCCCGCCGATCAGCGCGACGACGCCCAGCGCCGCCAGATGCACCGCGCCCGCGAAGTTGCGCAGATCCGCCAGCCACACCGCATGGTCGTCCAGGGTCGCTCCCGGCGCCGCGGATTTCAGCCGCAGGGTCAGTGCATCCACATCCACCGGCCCGTCCGTCACCACGTCAATCAGGCGCGGCATGGGCAGCAGCGGGTCGGCCGCCTCCGGCCCCAGCCAGGGTTCTAGCAGCCGCGCCGTGTCGTCCGAGGTCAGGGCGTTGGCCGTCTTCACGCCGGGGGTGGAGCGCAGGACGGTCAGCGCCGCTTCCACCCGTTCGTTCAGCGGCGACGCGGCGGCGTCCGGCAGCGGCGCGATCTGCACGGTCAGGCCGCCGGCCAGCCCGCTGTCCCAGCGCCGCGCCATGTCCGACACGACCAGCGCGCCGGCCAGCGCCAGCGCCGCCAGATAGACTATCAGTGCGGTCAGCCACGTCAGGAAGCGCGAGGTCGGATCCTTCGCCAGCGGCAGGTCGAAGCGCTTGCGGTAGAGGGGCAGGGCCATCGTGGTCGTCCCCTCAGGCCCAGCGCGCGGCTTGCGCCGGCATGACGTGCAGGCGCCCGTTCTCCAGATGCAGGCGCGGGTGGTCGAAGCGGCGGATCAGCGCCTCGTTGTGGGTGGCGATGACCACGGTGGTGCCCAGCTTGTGCAGCTCCTCGAACAGGTACAGAAGGCGCATGCCGATGCCGTCGTCCACGTTGCCGGTGGGTTCGTCGGCCAGCAGCAGGCGTGGGCGGTTGATGACCGAGCGGGCGATGGCGACGCGCTGCTGCTGCCCGCCCGACAGGGTGGAGGGCAGGGCGTGCAGGTGGTTGCCCAGCCCCACCCAGCGCAGGATTTCCGTGCAGTGCTCCACCACGTCGGCCTCGGATGCGCCGCTCATGCGCAGCGGCAGCGCCACGTTGTCGAGCGTGGAGAGGTGGTCGAGCAGGGCGAAATCCTGGAACACCACGCCGATCTGGCGGCGCAGCGCGGGCAGGTCCCCGCGCTTGGCGCGCGCCATGTCGCGGCCGAACAGGGTGATCAGCCCGCGCGACGGGCGGTGCGCCAGGTACATCAGCTTCAGCAGCGACGATTTGCCAGCACCACTGGCTCCGGTCATGAAATGGAACGAGCCGGGCGGCAGGGTGAAGCTGATGTCGCGCAGCACCTCCGGCCCGGTGCCGTAACGCAAACCAACGTTCTCGAAACGAATCACGGTCTCACCAATGCACCGAGGAGCGGCAGCTTGTCCGCCGCCGTGCCGTTCCTTGCTTCATACTCCATACCTACCTATAAGGACATTCTGCAATTTCGGTGACCGTGACCGGCCGCGATGATCGTCTCCTGCCCCACCTGCGCCACGCGCTACACCCTGGCCGATTCGTCGGTGGGGCCGCAGGGGCGTAAGGTGCGCTGCGCCAAGTGCGGCCACATCTGGTGGCAGCAGCCGATCGAGGAGGAGGCACCGAGCTTCTCCCTCGCCGACGATGTCACCGAAGTCCGCGCCTCCCGCCCGCTTCCCAAGACCAAGGACAAGGCCAAGCCGTCCAAACCGCCGCGCGACAAGGCGGCGACCCGGCGCGCGCTGGTCGGCTGGGGCGTCTTCCTCGCCGTCCTGGGGCTGGCCGGGGCCGCCGGCTTCTTCGCGCGGCAGGAGATCGTGCGGCTGTGGCCGCCGTCCGCCCTGTTCTACGAGACGGCCGGCCTGCCGGTGGAGCCGCCGGGCGCTGGCCTCCAGCTTCAGAACGTCCGCTCCGAGCAGAAGACCGAGGGCGGTGCGCCGGTGCTGATCGTGGACGGGCAGATCATCAACGTGTCCGACGTGATCCGCCCGGTGCCGCACGTCCGCGCCGTCTCGCTCGGCCAGGACCGCAAGCCGGTCAAGAGCTGGAGCATCGAGGCATCGGCCACCCAGCTCCTTCCCGGCGAGGTCGCCACCTTCCGCGACGCCCAGCCCGACCCCGGCGCGGTGGTCGAGGTGATGATCACCTTTGAAGGCAGCTGAAATCACAGCGGATTTCCGTTGGCCAAAGGCGTCTCTTCAATGTCATGACCGGGCTTGACCCGGTCATCCACGTCATAACGACCACGCTTCAGCGTCGCATGGATGCCCGGATCAAGTCCGGGCATGACGGCAGAAAAAGTTGCGTCCAAGACCAAAGAAAATCCGCTTTAATACTCAGAACTGCTTCAGCAGCCGCTCGATGTACTCGCGCTCCATCTGGGGGCGCGTGTACTGCCCGGACCGCCGCCGCAGCTCGTCCAGGATTTCCCGCGCCCGCTGAAGCTCGGCCTCCTCCGGGATCTTCACGTCGTTGCCGTCGTAGCTGCCGTAGCCCGACGGGCGGCGGCCCAGCGGGTCGCGGTTGCGGCCCTGGCGCTGCGGCTGGCCCTGTTGCTGCCCCATCATGCCCGGCCCCTGCTGGCCCATCATCTGCTGCATCATCTGCTCGGCGTAGCTCTGCATGCCCTGCTGAAGCTCGTCCATCGCCTGGGTCTGCGACGGTACGGCGTTGCCCGGCTGCCCCTGCTGGAGCGCCTGTCCGGCGTCGCGCATGGCGCGCTCGGCGCGGCCCAGCGGGCGGGGGATGTCGCCCTGCGCCTCGCCCATGCGGCGCATCAGCTCGCCCAGCTGGCGGCGCAGGGCTTCCTGCTGTTCGGCCTGCTGCTGCATCAGCGGGCTGCCGGTCTGGCCCTGCTGGCCTTGCCCCTGCTGCCCCTGTTGGCGCCCCTGGCGGCCGCGCGGCCCCTGACCGGCCTGCGGCTGCTGTCCGTCCTGCTGGCCCATCTGCTCCTGCTGCTGGCGGAAGGTTTGGTCGAGCAGTTGCTGCTGCTTCTGCGCCAGCTCCTGCAACTCGCGCATCATCTCCCAGGCTTCGTTCTGGCCGCCCTGCTGCTGCATCTGGGCCATGGCGCCGGAGCGCATGTTCTCCAGCATCTGCTGAAGCTGCGAGAGCATCTGGCGGGCCGCGTCGCGGGCGCCGGTCTCCGCCATCTGCCGCATCTGGTCCATCATCTGCTGGAGATCCTGGCGATCCATCATGCGGTCGGCCATTTCCGGCGGCACCATGGGGATCTGCTCGCCGCGCTCCAGCGCTTCGCGCAACTGCTGCTCCATCGCCTCCATGAACTTGTCCATGGCCTGCTGGAGCTCGTCCATCAGCTTCTTCAGCTCTTCGTCCGACGCATTGCGGTCCATGGCCTCGGCCAGCCGCTGCTGGGCGTCGCGCAGGTCGCGCTCGGCCAGCGACAGGCCGCCGTCCTCGATGCGCAGCGCGGTTTCCCACAGGACCTTCTGCACCTCGGGGATGGACGCCCCTTCCTCGTCCAGCAGCAGCCGCCCGACCGAGGTGCGCAGCGCCAGGAAGGCCACGATGTCCCCGCCGAACAGGCTGGGCCGGGCCGACAGCTCGGCTAGCGCGCGGGCGACCTCGACCCGCGACTCCTTGGGCCGCAGGGTCAGCTTCTTGCGTTCCTCCACGATGGCGCGGGCGACGGGGTGGTTGAACACCCGCTCCGGCAGGACCATCGGGAACTCCTCGGTGCTGCCCGTCTGGCCGGCGCCGTCGGTGGCGGTGATCCGGATGGCGGCGTTCAGCCCGGCCCAGGGGTGCGAGGTCAGGTCGTGGAAGCCGGCGTTGCGCGCCTCCTTGGGCCGCACGCCGGGCAGGGCCAGCGGCAGCTCGACCGGCGTCCGATCGATGTTCGGAGCCTCCCCGTCCGCCACCGCCAGCCGGACGACGCCCTTCACCTCGGCCAGCCCGTAATCGTCATGCGCGGCATAGTCGAGCCGCAGCGCCCCCCGTTCCCCCTTGGCCGGCGGGCTGGCGAAGGAGACGGTGGGCGGAGCGTCCGGGATCACCTGCACCGCCCAGGATCCCAGCGTGCGCGAGCCCTGCGTCACCGCGATGCGCGCGCCCGCCTCGATGGGCTGCTGGATCTGGAAGGTGGCGGAGTCCACCGCCTCGAACGCCGCCGACTTGTCGCCGGCTTCCAGCGTCGGGGTGCCGCTGCCGCCGGACACGCGGGCGAGCACGAGGCTGCCCTTCGGCACCGGCACGGGGTTGGGCAGGGCGGGGGCATGCGCCGCGCTGGCGGATTTCAGGAAGATCGGCGGCAGGCCGGTGTATTCCGGCGGAGTCACCCAGAGGTCGAGCGCCGCCACCGACGCCCCGGCCGATCCGCCCAGATGCGGGTTCAGCGCGGCGACGAGGCGCGGGCGCCAGTCGCCCCAAGTGGCACCGCCCACGGCGATCAGCGCCAGCACGACCAGCGCGCGCAACGCGTAGCGGTCGTGCGCCGCGATGTCCGACATCGGCCAGGCGACGCGCAAGCCGCGCATGGCGGCGCGCATCCGTTCCTGGTGCAGCTGCCACAGGGCGGCGGCGGTGGGGTCGTTGCCCGCCGCCCGGTCGCGCAGCACGTGCAGGGGGCGGTGGGGCAAGCCGCTGTCACGCTCCAGCCGGCGCCGAGCCGCTTCCTCGTTCGGCAATCGCAAGCCGCGCAGCCCGAGCGCCAGAGTCAGTGCGAAGGCGGCGGCGAACAGCGCCAGCACGATCGCGTGCAGCCATCCCGGCAGCAGCGGCAGCAGGTTCATCAGCGCCAGAGCGACGAAGGCCCCGGCGATTGCCACGGGCGCCCAGACGGCCGGCCACACCCGTTCCCAGACCAGGGCGGCGCGCGCCTGCCACAGCCGCAAGCGCGGTTCCGCCGAACGTTCGGCCGGTGGGGTGTCCTTCCGCCGGGGAAAGCGGAACTCGTTGTTGCCGTCGCTCATGCCGCACTCCGTCCCGTCCGGCACCGGCCGTAAGGGAGCGGCGGCCGGAGCATCGTCAGGATATAGGCCCGGCGGCGCCGTTTTTCCCGGCCCGACCGTCAAGCCATTCACCGAACCACTTGTCCATGACCAAAATATGGCCGCACAACCACATCTCGACGTAGTTCAGAAGGAATTGCACCTCCTCCCGGTCGTGCTCGCCGGTGGTGGACTGCTTGCGCACGAAATCGGCGAAGGTGTCGTGCATGCGCTTGTGCTTGTCAAAGTCCGGATAACCGGCCCCGCGCATCAGCCCTTCCTCACGCCTGAAATGATATTCGGAATAGTCGGCGAGTTCGCGCAGGAATCGATTAGCGGACTCCCGCGTCTCCCCGGCCGCGACCGCGTCGCTGAACTGGTTGAACAGGGCGAAGAGTTTCTGGTGATCGCCATCCACGGCGCTCTGCCCGATGGCGTATGCCGCATCCCAGTCCATGGGAGTTCCCCCGTCGGGTTACGTACACTGCGATTGTACGCCCAATTCGAGGGGATTGGCAGATGGGAATGCAAACGGCGAGGGCGGGGCGTTGCTCCTGCACGCGCCCGGCATTGCGCGCTGAGCGCGAACCGCAAAATTGTAAAAGGTGGAGGCTGTGTGGAAAAGATGGTTGGGGGACTAGGATTCGAACCTAGGCTGGCGGAGTCAGAGTCCGCTGTCCTACCGCTAGACGATCCCCCAATGGTGGTCCCGACAGGGATTGAACCTGTGACCCCTACGATGTCAACGTAGTGCTCTCCCGCTGAGCTACAGGACCTTAACCACGAGATAGAAAGTGGCGCGAGTGACGGGACTTGAACCCGCGGCCTCCGGCGTGACAGGCCGGCGCTCTAACCAACTGAGCTACACCCGCATCGTGTTGGCGACCTTTTACTGAACTCAGGCCGCCGAAGCAAGTACAAAAACCAGAAAAACACACTCACCTAAGTTACCGAACCAACCGCCAAAGAAGTTGGTGGAGCCGAGGGGGATCGAACCCCTGACCTCCTCATTGCGAACGAGGCGCTCTCCCATCTGAGCTACGGCCCCAATGGTGCTGCCAGAGAGGATTGAACTCTCGACCTCTCCCTTACCAAGGGAGTGCTCTACCACTGAGCTACGGCAGCATCGGCGGGAGCGGGTGAGTAGCAAACCGCAGAGCCCGTGTCAAAGGGAATTCTTCGCATAACCACCAAGGCCAGCTTGTCGGGCATTCGGGCGGCGGACAGACTGGCCGCACGGGCCCGCCAGAGGCTCGCGACAAGGGAGGACGGAATGGGCAGGCTTTCCGGGAAAACCGCGTTTCTGACCGCCGCCGGCCAGGGGATCGGCCGGGCGACGGCGCTGGCCTTCGCCGCCGAAGGCGCTCGGGTGATCGCCACCGACATCAATGGGGATGCCCTGGACCGGCTGCGCGCCGAACGGCCGGAGATCAAGACGCGGATCCTGAACGTGCGGGATTCGGCGGCGGTCGCCGAGGCGGCGCGGGCGGTCGGACCGGTGCAGGTGCTGTTCAACTGCGCCGGATTCGTCCACCACGGCACGGTGCTGGAATGCGGGGAGGAGGATTGGGATTTCTCGTTCGACCTGAACGTGAAGTCCATGTACCGGACGTGCCGCGCTTTCCTGCCGGGCATGCTGGATCGCGCCGGGAAGGGCGGCAGCATCATCAACATGTCCTCGGGCGCGTCGAGCATCAAAGGCGCGCCGAACCGCTTCGTCTACGGCACCACCAAGGCGGCGGTCATCGGGTTGACCAAGTCCATCGCCGCCGATTTCGTGGCAAAGGGCATCCGCTGCAACGCCATCTGCCCTGGCACCGTCGAGACCCCGTCGCTGGAGGAGCGCATCGCCGCCCAGGGCGACGCGGAGAAGGCCCGCGCCGCCTTCATCGCCCGCCAGCCCATGGGCCGGCTGGGCCGTCCGGAGGAGATCGCGGCGCTGGCGGTCTATCTGGCGTCGGACGAATCGTCCTTCACCACCGGGGCCATCCATGTGATCGACGGCGGCTGGACGCTGTAGGGCTTGCATCGGGCCGCCACGGCGCGGCATCGTCGCGCGCTTTTCGGGTGCGATTGACGGGTTCTCCGTGGACAATGATCTGACCGCCGTGCGGGGCCTGCTGGCCGCGCGCCATTACAAGGCCGCGCTGAAGGCGCTGGCGCCCGTGGACGCGGCGTGCCCGCAGCGCGCCCTGTTGGCCGGCATCGCCGAGCTTGGGCGGCGCGACTCTCGGACGGCGCTGGGGCATCTGCGGCGTGCGGTGGTGCTGGAGCCGGGCGCCCTGGAAGTGCTGTTCCACCTGGGGCATGCCTTGGTCGCGGCCAGTGAATTGCTGCAAGCGGTCGTGTGGTTCGAGCGGGTGGCGGCGGCCAATCCAGGCTTTTCTGGCATTCTGGAGGCGCTGGCTGGAGCCTATCGGCGCGACGCGCGCTTTCCCGACGCGGTGCGGGTGACCGGCGCGGCGCTGGACCAAGGCAACCGCAGCGCCGACATTCTGTATGAGCGGGCGATCAGCCTCGCGCATCTTGGCGATGCCGCCGGGGCGCTGGCGACCTACGACGAGCGGCTGAAGGACGATCCGGAGCATGCGGCGGCATGGTTCGGCAGCCACGCGGCTGCGCTGGGCATCCATGGGGTGGAGGACGCGCTGCGGCGTCTGCGCCGGGCGACGGGCTGCACCGGGGCGAACGGGAAATACTGGGCCTATCTCTGCGCCTATCACATGCTGCTGGGGCGGGCGGACGAGGCGAAGGCGCTGTTCGACGACAAGGTGGCGGGCAACCCGAAGCGGCTGCCGCTGGTGGAATCGGTCGCCGCCATCCTGCCGCACATGGCTGCCGACGCGCGGCTGTTCGGCGTGGGGGCGGAGGTGCTGCGCTTCGCGCTGGGCGAGGCGACGGTGCCGGGCATGGTGCTGGAGTTCGGGGTGCGGCGCGGCACTTCGATCAACCAGATCGCTGAGGCGACCGGGCAGACGGTGCACGGCTTCGATTCGTTCGAGGGGCTGCCGGAAGCCTGGGTGAACGAGCCTCAGGGCGTGCTGACCACCGGTAGCCAACTGCCGCCGGTGCGGCCCAACGTCGTGCTGCACGCCGGCTGGTTCGAGGACACGCTGCCGCCCTTTCTGGAGGCGCACGGCGGGCCGGTGCGCTTCGTGAACGTGGACAGCGACATCTACTCGTCGGCGAAGACGGTGCTGACCGCGCTGGCACCCCGGTTCATGCCGGGCACGGTGCTGGTCTTCGACGAGTTCATCGGAAATCGCAGCTGGCGCGAGGACGAGTACAAGGCGTTCCAGGAATACGCCCGCGAGCACAGCGTGGCCTGGGAGGTCATCGCCGTCAGCCCGTTCACGAAGCAGGTGGCCATCCGCCTCACCGCAATCGGTTCGGCGGAGGCCCCGCCTGTTGCTTCATAAAGCGGATTTCGATCCGCTTTGGACCGCGACGGCGGTCCCGGCCGCCAGCCTTCTGTTTGGACATTGGCGGCCGAAGCCCGGCCGGCACATGAGGCCATATGAGCCTAAAGCGAATGCAAATTCGCTTTAGGACATGATGCGCCAGGTGCCGTCCGGCTGCTGGCAGGCCTGACCGGACGCCTGCTGCGCGCGGCCGTTCACATAGACGGTCTGCTGGTATTCCCGGCAATAGGCGCCGGTGTTGGAATAGCCGTCACGGGTCGGCGTGATGGTGCCGTAGTTGCCGGACTGCGGGTTGTTCCACTGTACGGTCTGGCCGAGCGGGGCCGCGTAGGCCTGGGATGCCGCCTGCTGGGCGTAGGTCTCGTCCGCGCGGTCGAGCGACTTGCCGAACTCGCTGCCGGCATAGGCGCCCAGCAGTGTGCCGAGGCCGACGGCGACCATTTTGCCAGTGCCGCCACCGAACCGTGAACCGACCAGGCCGCCGGCAACAGCACCCCCCAAGGTGCCGACGGTCTGCTTGGTCCCGTAGCCGGTCCCGTAGCCGCCGCCGCTCTGGGCGCAACCAGCCAGGGACAGGGCGACGACGAGGGTAACAGCGATCTTCTTCATGGAATTCCTCTTGGTTCCGTGTACGCCTTTAACACCGAAGAGGGCGATTTCATCCTTATGGGTCTTCGGTTTGGCCGGCATGGAAGCACGGAGGGAGGTGCCGATACCTGTTACTAAAATGTAGCACAAATGTCTAACGCCTGCGTTCACCCTTGCGTGTGTTGAAAACACCACAAGGAACGGACCAATGGCCACGACCACCACAGGCCTTATCGACGCCAAGATTGTCGTGAACGCCTATGGGCAGTCCGCCGGAGGCGTCTGGCCGCACTTCCGCCTGCTGATCGACGGCGTCGAGGCCGGGCAGGCGACGGTGAGCGCGACCAATCCGAATGCCTACAGCTTCACCGCGAAGGTTGCGCCGTCCCAGGCGCATCTGGTGCAGATCCATTACGACAACGACGCGTCCGTCAGCGGGCAGGACCGCAACCTGTATGTCCGCTCCGTCGTCGTGAACGGCAACACGCTGGAGCCGACGCAGGCCACCTACGACCGCTACGCGCTGGACGGCAATGACGTCGTCGCCGGGCAGGAAGGCATGTGGTGGGAGGGTGCGCTGAATTTCAGCACGCCGGCCAGCTACTACCCCGCCGGCAGCGGCACGACCACGCCGACGACGCCTACCACGCCCACGACCCCGACAACGCCCCCGACCAGCCCGACGACCGGAACGGGCAGCTCGACCATCGTTGTGAACGCCCAGGGCAATCCGGCCGGTGGCGCCAACGCGCATTTCAACCTGCTGATCGACGGGCAGAAGGTCGGCGAGGGCACCGTAGGCACCACGGCCAAGGATTACGCCTTCACCGTCAACGCCGCGCCCGGCGTCGCGCACAAGGTGCAGGTGCAGTACGACAACGACACTTACATCAACGGCCAGGACCGGTCGCTGATCGTCAACAAGGTCACGATCAACGGCCATGCCGTGGCCCCCACCGACAGCAATGTGACCTACGACAAGGGCGCGCTGGACGGCAAGGACGTGGTTAAGGGCCAGGCGGGCCTGTGGTGGAACGGAACGCTGGTCGTCGATGCGCCGGCCACCCACTTCCCGACCGGGACGCTCACCACCCCGACTCCGACGACGCCCACGCCCGGCGCGGGCAGCTCGACCATCGTGGTGAACGCCCATGGCAACCCGGCGGGCGGAGCCAACGCGCATTTCAAGCTGATGGTGGACGGCAAACAGGTCGGCGAAGGCACCGTGGGCACCACGGCGAAGGATTATGCCTTCACCGCGTCGGTCACTCCGGATCAGGCCCACAAGGTGCAGATCCAGTACGACAACGACACCTACATCAACGGCCAGGACCGCTCCCTCATCGTCAACAAGGTCACGATCAACGGCAAGGCGGTGGCGCCGACCGACAGCATCGTGACCTACGACAAGGGCGCTCTGGATGGTAAGGACGTGGTCGCCGGCCAGTCCGGAATGTGGTGGAACGGGACCTTGGTCGTCAGCGCCGACAAGAGCTACTTCCCCGGCACGGGCACCACGACGCCGACCCCGGCCAACCCGACCCCGACGGATCCCGTCCCGACCACCCCGCCGAGCGGTCCGGCCATCTATGTGGCCACCAACGGCAAGGACAGCTGGTCGGGCAAGCTCGCCGCTCCCAACGCCGAGGGCACCGACGGCCCGAAGGCGACGCTGAACGGCGCCCGCGACGCCATGCGCGCGAACCCGGACATCGACGTCACCTACGTGCGCGGCGGCGATTACTACATGAAGGACCAGCTCTGGCTGGATTCCCAGGACTCCGGCGTGCGCTTCGCCGCCTACGGCAACGAGACGCCCGTGTTCCACGGCGGCATGCAGATCGACAACTGGGTGTCGCGCGGCAACGGGCTGTGGAGCGCGCAGCTGCCGGCCGGCACGAAGCCGGTGCTGGATCTGTCGATGGACGGGGAGCGCCAGACGCTGGCCCGCACGCCGAACGCCGACCCGAGCAAGCCGGTCGACGGCGGCTGGGTGATCGCGACGAAGGCCGGACCGAACCCGTCCACCCAGTTCGGCTTCAAGGCCGGCGACATCCCGGTCATCAGCAACACCAACGGCCTGATGGCGAGCGTCTTCACCCAGCACGGCTACGACAACGTGACCGTTCCGGTGAAGAGCATCGACTATTCGACCAACACGATCACGCTGGCCCAGGGCAGCTACGACGCCTTCGGCGCCGGCAGCCGCTTCTACCTGTTCAACGCCAAGGACCAGCTGGACGCCGTGAATGAGTGGTTCTACGACGCGGCGTCGAACCAGATCCTGTTCAGGCCGGAGGGCGGCACCCCGGTCGGCCACAAGATCGTCGCCTCGCAGATACCGGTGCTGGTCGGGCTGGGCGGCGCCAAGAACGTCACCATTGATGGGCTGACGCTGGCCGACGGCGGGCCGAACGGCCACGCGGTCTTCGCCGACAACGCCAGCGGCTTGAACTTCAAGAACAACGTCGTGGAAAACGTCGGCTACGGCATCACGGTGCAGAACAGCGCCAACACCAAGATCACCGGCAACCACTTCGACCACACGGGCCTTGAGTCCATCTTCGTGAAGCAGAATTCCAACTTTACGGAGATCTCCAACAACCTGATCCAGCACGCGGGATCGCTCGACCACGGCGGCGACGCGGTGTGGGTCAACGGCAGCTCCGACGTCAAGATCACCCACAACCAGATCGAGGACACGCCGGGCAAAGCCATCGCCATCGGCTCCGTCCAGTCGTCGGGCGACGCCTCCTACCGGAACACGATCAGCTACAACAAGATTGTCAACGCCAACCTGGAGACCAGCGACGGCGGCGGCATCTACCTGATCAACCGGCAGCAGGACCTCACCGGCCACGTCGTCGAATACAACGAGGTGACCGGCACCACCGCGTTCGGCAACGTCCGTTGGGACGGCAGCGTGTCGCCGACCTTCCTCGACCCGAAGGCGCTGGTCAGCTGGGGCATCTACCTGGACGACTGGACCAGCGGCGCCACGGTGCGCGGCAACCTCGTCCACGGCAACGTCGGCGGCGTGTTCCTGCACGGCGGCTGGAACAACACGGTCACCAACAACGTGATCGCCGACAACGCCGGCACCCAGATCGGCCTGCAGCAGAGCGTCGGCTGGGGCGGCTGGAAGGGCACGCCGATGGCGAACAACGACATCTCGGAGAACATCTTCGACATCGGCAGCAACGGCACCGCCGTGCGCATTGACGGGCCGAAGACGGCCGGGACCTTCCACGGCAACTTCTACGCCGACGTGGACCCGAACGAGGTCGTGTTCAACGCTTGGCCGCAGGTGATGGCGAGCGGCGCGTCGGGCCGGCTGTCCGACTGGCAGGCGGCCGGATACGACCGGGATTCGCTGGCGCTGGACCCCCATTTCGTCAATCCGGCGCAGGACAACTACGCGCTGGCGTCGGATTCCGCGGTGTTCCAGCACGGCTTCGACGCCCTGCCGTTGGACCAGATGGGCCTTCTGTCCTGACATCCATAGGCCGAGAGCCTTGCCTTTCGGGGTATTTCCATCACCGATCCGATGCGGCATGTTCTGCGCCGGTTTTGGCTACCCCGGTATGGCAAGGCGCGCTCGGCGATGGACGCAGCGGCAACAGAATCGGCGTCACGGTACGTCGTCTTCTCCGTCTCCGGCAGGCTTCTCGCCCTGCCGGCGGCGGCCGTGCGCCGGTTTCTGCCCCTGCCGCGCCTCGACACCCCGCCCACCGCCCCGCCGGTGGTGGCGGGGTGTTTCCGCTATCAGGGCCGGATCGTGCCGGTCCTGCGCCTCGACCTGCTGCTGGGGCTTGAGCCGGCGGCACCGGGGCTCTACGCGCCGCTGCTGCTGATCGAACGCGACGGCCGCCCGCTGGCGCTGCTGGCCGACCGGGTGTCCGACGTCATTCCGGCAGTCATGCAGGAGCTTCCGGATACGGGCCTGACCTTCAACGGCTGCGCCATCGGCAGCGTTCGGTTCCGGGCGAATGACGCCACGGTGCTGGCTCCCGAACGGCTGCTGACCGAGACGGAGGGCCATCTGCTCGCCGCCTTCCAGGCCATGGCCGACGAGCGGCTCGCCAAGTGGCAGGCGGCCGAGGGCGCGGAGCCCGCCGCATGAATCGCGCCGCCACCGTCCTGAAGGATCCCGCCTTCGCGCGCCTGAAGTCCGCCGTCATCGGCGCGACCGGCCTTGCCTATTACGCCGACAAGGATGCGGCCCTTGCCGACCGGGTCAGCCGCCGGCTGGCCGAGCGCGGCGTGCCGGGCCTTGCCGACTATCTGGCGATTCTCGACGGCGAGGGGCCGAGCGGGCCGGAGTATCAGGCGCTCATCAACGAACTGACGGTCGGCGAGACCTTCTTCTTCCGCTATGCCGAGCAGTTCGAGGCGCTGTGCGCCGTCGCCATCCCGGAATGCCTGCGCCGCAACGAGAAAAGCCGGATGCTGCGGATCTGGAGCGCCGGATGCTCGACCGGGCCGGAGGTCTACACGCTGGAAATCCTCCTGAAGCGCCATTTCGCGGAGCAGTTGCGGGGCTGGCAGGTCAGCATCGTCGGCACGGACATCAACGGCAGCTTTCTGGAAACGGCAAGGCGGGGTGCTTACGGCAACTGGGCGGTGCGCGGTCTTCCCCCGTCGGTGCTGGCGGAATGCTTCGACCGCCGCGACGACCAATGGGTGGTCAAGCCGCGCTTCCGGGAATGGACGTCCTTCGCCCTCTTCAACCTTGTCGAGGACCGGCTGCCCAACTACCCGCGCGGGCTGGGCGCGCTGGACGTGGTGCTGTGCCGCAACGTCATGATCTATTTCGACGAGGCGACGCGCGGCCGGCTGCTGGAAGGGCTGCACGCGGCGCTGGCGCCGAACGGCTGGCTGGTCGTCGGCCACGCGGAAACGGGGCCGCAGGTCAACGCCCTGTTCACGCCGGTGCCGGTGCCGGGCGCCACGCTGTTCCGCAAGCCGCTTCCCGGAGTCGATCCGATCGCCGTGCTCGCGCCGGTTCCGGTACCGCCGGAAGCCGCACCGCCTAAGGCGAAGCCCGCCTCCAAGCCTTCCCGCACAGCGTTGGTGCGCCGCCGTCCCGCGTCCACCGCGCCATCCACCGCCCCGGCCCCCGCTTCGGACCCGGTCCCGCCCGGGCTCCCGGCGGAAGGCGGCGACCGGGCGGCGGCGTTGGAAGCCTACCTCGCGCTGGCCGAACGCAACCGCCTCGACCCGGCCGTGCATTACCGCCTCGGCCTGCTGGAGGAGGAGTTGGGCGTCGGCGACCCGGTTGCCGCCTTCAAACGCGCGCTGTACCTCGATTCCGGATTCGCGCTGGCCGACTACCATCTGGCGCTGGCCTATTGGCGGCGCGGCAAGCTGGCCCCGGCGCAGCGCCATTTTCGCAACGCCCGCGCGGCGGTCGCCGGTCTGGACGGGACCGATCTGGTCGCCGAGGGCGGGGGGCTGACCGTGGCCGAGCTGCGCAGCATGATCGACCTCTGGTTCTCGGGGGATGAGGCGTGATGCACGACCGCGCTCCCTCCACCGGCACCCCTTCGACCAGCACTTGGGCCGACGAACTGCTGCGCCGTCGGGCCGACGAGCTGGCCCGTATGACGTCTTCGGCCGAGGAAAGGGCGCCCACCGTGCCCCTGCTGGTCGGGCGCGGCGCGGACGGGCTGTACGGGCTGGAGCTTCGGCTCCTTTCCCGCGTCGTGCCGCTGCCGCGCGTGGCGCGGGTGCCGGGCGGGCCGCCGGAACTGCTGGGGCTGATCGCCATCGACGGGCGGGTCATGCGCCTGTTCGACGTGGATCGGCTGTGCGAACGCACCGCCGTTCCGGCCGGCGGCGGCTTCGCCGTCGTGCTGCGCGGCGCGCGGCCGGTGGCGCTGCGCCTGCGCACCGTGGAAACCGTGGCGGAGCTGGAGCCGGGACGCTTCGGCGCGCCGCCGGAGGCCGGGGCCTTCATCACCGCCATCACGCCGGATCGCGTCGCCGTGCTGGACGTGGCGGCGATTCTCGACAGACTGAGGATCGCACCGGGGATCACTGGGGAAGAACAATGAAACTGAAGGTCGCGCACAAGCTGGTCCTCGGCTTCGGGATCGTCTGCCTGCTGGCGGCGGGGATGGCGTCGTTCCAGCTCTACCGCATCTCCGAAGCGTTGCGGATCATGGGGAGCATCTCGACCTACGACGTCCAGGTGTCCGACACGGTCCGCGAGATCGAGGTTCTCCAGGGCGACCTGCGCAGCATCCGCGAGACGGCCATGAACGCCGCCGCCCTGGCGGTGGCGGAGGGACGTACGCCCGAAACCGGCACCCTGCGCCAGCGCTACCAGGAAGGCGCCGTCCGGCTGTTCGACAAGATCGGCAGCCTGAAGGCGATGGCGGCGGAACGGAACATGGCGGGCATCACGGCGAACCGGCGCAAGGCGTGGGGCGAGTTGAAGGAGGAGGTGGAGGGGCTGGAGCGGACGGCGCGTTCCATCCTGGACGACGCGCTGATCATGCTGGAACGGGTCGAACAGGGGGACGCCACCGAAGTCGCCAAGCGCCGGGGCCGCCTGGAGGAGCTGCGGCGCACGCTCAGCGAGCGCCTGACCCGCGTGCACGCGGCCGTCCACCGGCTGACCGAGGCCGGGCGCGACGACATCAAGGAGCTTTACGACGACACGCTGCAGACCTCCATCGCCGCCCTGCTGTTCGTGATCGGCTGCGCCTCCCTGATCGCCTACCTGATCGGCGCCTCCATCAGCCGGCGTCTGGGAATGGCCATCGGCTTCGTGTCGCGGGTCGGCGGCGGCGATTTGACGCGCGAGGTCTCCGTGCCCGGCAACGACGAGCTGTCCGAACTCGGCGTGCACCTCAACCAGATGACCGCGAGCTTGCGCGGCATGGCCCACACCACGCGGGCGACGGCGGAGAGCATGCACGCGGCGACCGCGCAGATCCGCGCCTCGACCCAGCAGCAGGCGGCGAGCGTCGCCCAGCAGCTGGCCGCCGTCGAGGAGACCACGGCGACGCTCAGCGAGATCACCGAGTCCGGCGCGCAGATCAACCGCCGCGCCCAGGACGTTTCGCACAGCGCCCATACCGCCGCCGCCAGCAGCGAGACCGGCCTGAAGGCGGCCGAGGACACCAACCAGGCCATGGACGCGATCCGCGAGCAGGCCGAGGCGGTGGCCGAGAACATCGTCGTGCTGTCCGAGCGCACCCAGGCCATCGGCGAGATCATCCTGACCGTCAACGACATCGCCGAACGCTCGCACCTGCTGGCGCTCAACGCTGCCATCGAGGCGGCGGCGGCCGGCGAGCACGGCCGGACCTTCGCCGTGGTCGCCAGCGAGATCAAAAGCCTGGCCGATCAGGCCAAGGAGGCGACCTCGCAGGTGCGTTCCAACCTCAGCGAGATCCAGCACGGCATCAACTCCTCGGTCATGCTGACGGAGGAGGCGGTCAAGCGCGTCGCCGCCGGCAAGCGCCAGACCGACGCCACCCAGGCGACCATCCGCGATCTGGCCGAGAGCATCCAGGAGAGCGTGCTGGCCTTCCAGCAGATCGTCGCCGGCACCAACCAGCAGCAGATCGGCCTGGAGCAGGTGATCCAGGCGCTGCAGAACATCCGCGAGGCGAGCAGCCAGACCGCCGCCGGCACCCGCCAGCTGGAGGGCGCCGCCGCCAACCTCAACGACCTCGGCCAGGGGCTGGTCGAAGCGGTCCGGAACTACCGCGTGTGAGCGACATCCGCGAACGCCTGCATAAGCCCTTCTCCCCCCCGGGGAGAAGGGTTGGGATGAGGGGGCGGCCGTCAGGCCGGACCACCCACGCGCGTGGACGTTCCCCCCTCACCCTAACCCTTTCCCCGGGGGGGAGAGGGGATGGTTGGCCATGAGCGACATCCGCGAACGCCTGCTCGCCGCGTTCGAGCTGGAGCACAAGGATCACCTCGCGGCGATCCGCGAGGCGCTGCGCGCCGTCGAGGCGGACCCCGGTCACAGCCCCGACCTCGCCGAAATCCACCGTCGCGCGCACAGCCTGAAAGGCGCCGCCCGCGCCGTGGACCTGCCGGATGTGGAGGTGCTCTCGCACCGGCTGGAGGCCGTGTTCCTGGCGGTCCAGCGCGGCACGGTGCCGTTCGACACGGCCGTCTGCGCGGTCGTGCGGCGCGCGCTGGACGCCATCGAGGACGTGGTCGCCTGGGCGACGCGCGGCGGGAACCCCGTGGAGACCGCCGACGTGCTGGCCGACCTCGCCAGGCTAGGCGGGGAGGCGGGCGGACCGGAGCCCGTGCGGCGCCAGCCAAGGCCGGAAACTCCGCCGGAACGCCGGCCGGCGCAGAGGCCGCCGGCTGAGGATGCCCCGTCGCTGGTGCGCATTCGGGCATCCGGTCTGGAGCGGCTGTTCACCACCGCCGCTGGGCTGCTGCCGGAAATCGAGAACCAGTCCGCGCTGGTCGAACAGCTGCACGAACTGCGCGGCGAATGGCGGGCGCTGGAGCGGAGTTGGCGGGCGGTGCGCCCCCGCGTCGGGCAGACCGACGAGACGGCGGCCCGCATGATGTCCTTCGAACGGCGCTTCCGCGCGCTGGGGGCGGCGCTGGACTCGGCGCACCGCGCGCACGACCGGCATCTGTGGTCGCTGCGCCGCTGGAGCGGCGGCCTTCAGGAGGAGGTGCGGCAGCTGCGCATGCTCCCGGCGGAGACCCAGTTCAGCGGGCTCGGCCGCATGATCCGCGAACTCAGCCGCACCCAGGGCAAGGAGGTCGAGGTCGATGTCCGCGGCCTGGAGACCGAGGCCGACCGCATCGTCCTGCAACGGCTGAAGGACCCCATCCTCCACATCGCCCGCAACGCGGTGAGCCACGGCGTCGAGACGCCGCGCGAGCGGGTGGTCGCCGGCAAGCGCGCGGCAGCGACCGTCCGGTTCGAAACGTCGGTGGTCGGCAGCCGCCTGATCCTGCGGCTGGAGGACGACGGGCGCGGCCTGAACGCCGAGGCCATCGCGCGGCGCGCCGTGGAGCGCGGCCTGCTGAGCGAGGAGGAGGCCGCCTCCGCCCCGCCCGACCGGTTGCTGAACCTGATCTTCGAGCCGGGCTTCTCCACCGCCGACACGACGACGGAGCTGGCCGGGCGCGGCATGGGGCTGGCCATCGCCCGCCAGGAGGTCGCCCGCCTGCAAGGCACGCTGACGGTGACCGAACGGCCGGGCGGCGGCACGGTGGTGACCATCGCGGTGCCGCTCAGCCTGCTCAGCCAGCGCCTCGTCTTCATCGCGGTCGAGGACGACATTCTGGCGCTGCCGAGCGCTGATGTGGCGCGCATGTTGCGGGTCCCGGCGGAGGAGCTGTTCACCGACCTCGCCACGCCGACCATTCGCCTGGACGAGGAGGACGTGCCCGTGGCGTCGCTGGCGGGCCTGCTGGGCTACGACCCGGCTCCGCCGGACGGGGCGCGGAAACTGGCGCTGGCCGTGGTCCGCGCGGGCGGGCGGCGGCTTGCCCTGCTGGTGGAGGATCTGCTGGGAACCCGCGACGGCGTGGTCGCGGCGGCGGACGAGGTCGGCATCGACCCGGCGCGCTTCCTCGGCACCGTGCTGTTGGACGACGGCTCGCCGGCCCTGGTCCTGAACGCCGCCGGGCTGACGCCGCAGGCCGGGCACGCGCTGCCACCGCTGGCCCGCGCCGAGGAGACGCCCAAGCGGCGCGCGCACATCCTGGTGGTCGATGATTCCATCACCACCCGCACGCTGGAAAAGAGTATCCTGGAAGCGCACGGATACCGGGTCACGCTCTGCGTGGACGGACGGGAGGCGGTGGAGCGTCTTGCCGAGGGTGGCGACGTGGATCTCATCATCAGCGACGTTGAAATGCCGAGGATGGACGGGTTCGCGCTGCTCCAGGCGGTGAAGGGCAACCCGCTGACGTCGGACCTGCCGGTGATCCTGGTCACCTCGCGCGCCAGCGACGAGGACCGGGAGCGCGGCCTGGATCTTGGCGCCGACGCCTACATCGTGAAGACGCGGTTCGACCAGAACGAGCTTCTGGCCGGAATCAGGCGGCTGCTATGACCGGCAAGCCCAGGAAGATCCGCGTGCTGGTCGTGGAGGACTCGCCGGTCGTCCAGCAGCTTCTGGCCCACGTCATCGGCGAGGATCCCCGGATGGAGGTCGCCGCCGTCGCCTCCTCCGGCGAGCAGGCCTTGCGGCTGGTGGCGTCGGCGAAGCCCGACGTGGTGTCGCTGGACATCCGTCTGCCGGGCATCGACGGTTTCGAGGTGACCAAGCGGCTGATGCGCGAGCATCCCGTGCCCATCGTGGTCGTCGCGTCCGACGTGCACGATCTGGACATTCCCATGCGGGCCTTGCAGGCCGGCGCGCTGGCCGTGGTGGAAAAGCCCGGCAGCATGGCGCGGGCCGACTATCAGACGGTCGCCAGCCATCTGTGCACCCAGCTCTACATCATGAGCCAGGTGAAGGTGATCCGGCAGCGCGGACGGCGCGTCGGCGAGCCGGCGGCAACGGCCCCGACAGCCCCAGCCGCCGCCTTCCCGGCCGCCCCGTTCCCAACCGCGCCGGCCGCGAACGCCCGCAAGTTCCGGGCGCTGGGCCTCGTTGCCTCCACCGGCGGGCCGGCGGCCCTGGTCAAAATCCTGAAGGACCTGCCGCCGAGCTTTCCCCTGCCGATCTTTGTGGTGCAGCACATCGGCGCGCCCTTCGTCGCCGGCTTCGCGTCCTGGCTGGAGTCGGTGGTTCCGATGCCGGTCAAGCTGGCCGAGCACAACGCGCCGCTCCGCCCCGGCACGGTCCATGTCGCGCCCGGCGAGGCGCATCTGGTCGCCGATCCCGGCGCCACGCGCCTCGTCCACGCCGAACCGGTCTGCGGGCAGCGCCCGTCCGGCGACGTGCTGTTCACCTCCATGGCCTCGGCCTTCGGGGCGACCGGCATCGGCGTGCTGCTGACCGGCATGGGCGAGGACGGCGCGCGCGGCCTCGTGGACATGCGCCGCGCGGGTGCCTACACCATCGCCGAACACGTCTCCACCGCCGTGATCCATGGCATGCCGGGAACCGCCATCAAGCTGGGCGGCGCGACGGCGGAGCTGCCCCTGGACAAGGTGGCAAGGCGGTTGCTGGAATTGGTTTCGAAGGGAGTTGAACCTTCATGAGCGGAGCTCGGGCACTGATCGTGGTCGCCTCGCAGACGCAGGGACTGCTGCTGAAGCTGCTGCTGGAAGAGCAGGGCATCGAGGCGGGCTGCGTCGATGGCGTCGAGGCAGCGGTCGCCGAACTGGCCAAGCACCCCGTCGATCTGCTGATGGTGGAGGGCGACGCCTCGGCACCCCGGACGGTGGCCGAACTGCGGCAGCACTGCCCGGCGCCGACCATCCTGCTGGGATCGGCGGAGCGGGCGGCGGTGGTCGCCCTTCCGGCCGACTCCCTGTGGGCCGACCCGGCGGACTCCCGCGCCGTCGTGCGCGAGGCGATGGCCGTGCTGGAGCGGCGCAACGCGCCCCCGACCGTGTCCGACATCCTGAAACGGGCGCGCATCCTGATCGTGGACGACAGCGCCACCTACCGCGAATTCCTGCGCGCCGAGCTGGAGGACGCCGGCTGCCACGTCGTCGCCGCGCGCAACGCGGACGAGGCGGTCGTGGCTTTGCAGGACGGCGGGCTCGACTGCGTGATCCTCGACCTCGTCATGCCGGAGACCAGCGGCACCCAGCTGTGCGAGCGGTTCGACCGCTTCCGACGGCGGCGGGGCCTGTTCTTCCAGATCGTCATTCTGACCAGCCAGGAGGGTGAGGACCGGCTGACGGCCAGCCTGACGGCGGGCGCCGACGACTTCGTCGGCAAGTCCCAGCCGATGGAAGTGCTGAAAATCCGGCTCATGGCCCTGCTGCGGCGCAAATACATGGTGGAGGACCATCTGCATCGGGTGTTGCACCCCGTGCCTTCCGCATAGGCGCATCTAGAGCTTTCGGGCGATTCCATCGTCTACACACGAAAGGCTAAGGTGCGCGACCCATATACCCGAGCGATTGAGTGATCAGAGCGTCAAGAGAGAGCAACGTGACGTTTCGACAGCCGGACCAAGTGACCGCCGACGCCGCCAGGGGCGAGGCCGAATGCGTCGCGAACGCGCGCCGCATTTGCCGCGCCTGCGCGGTTCCGGCCTTCGTCCTGGCGGGAACGCCCGATGCCGCGACGCTCCACGCCAACGACCTTCTGGCTGCTCTGCTGGGCAAGGGGCCGGCGGACGGTGTCTCCGCGAGCACTTTTCTGGCGGGTGACTGGCCCACGGTGGCCAAGGCCGTGGCGCCGCTGTTCGAGGCGGGGAGACAGGCGCCGCTTGCCGACAGCATCTCCATCGCGCTGGCGCCGGCCGCCTTCACGGGGGTTCCGCTGACCAGCGCCGGGCGGACGGTCGGCGTGCTGGCCGTGGCCGCGGAGGCGCCGGCAAATCAGTCGGCCACCGCCGAAGCGACCGCCGCCGCAACAGCCGCCGCGACCGCCGCGGCCACCGCCGATGTGGAGCGGGCCATGCGGGCCGAGATCGAACGGACGACCGCCGCCCGCTCGCGCTTTCTGGCCTCGGCCAGCCACGACCTGCGCCAGCCCTTCCAGGCCATGCGGCTGTTCCTGGACGCGCTGTGCTCGCAGATCGCCGACGAGAAGGCCCTGCACACGGCGGAGATGCTGGGCAACGCCATGACGGCGGGCGAGCGGCTGCTGAACGCGCTGCTGGACATCTCCACGCTGGATGCCGGAACCGTCAGCGCCGACGTGCAGACCTTCGCGCTCGACGAGATGCTGGGCCAACTGGTCGATGAATTCCGCCCGCAGTGCGAGGAGAAGGGGCTGCGCCTGCGCGCCCATCTGCGCCCCGGCACGGCGGTCACCGATCCAATCCTGCTCGGGCGCATCGTCCGCAACCTGCTGTCCAACGCCATCCGCTACACCCAGCGTGGCGGCCTGCTGCTGGCGATGCGCCAGCGGGGCAAGCAATGGCGGGTCGAGGTGTGGGACACCGGTTTCGGCATTCCTGAGGAGCAGCAAAGCGCTATCTTCGACGAGTTCCACCAGCTGGAAAACCCGAACCGCGATCCCACGCGGGGCCTCGGCCTGGGGCTCGCCATCGTGCGGCGCCTGTCGGAGCTGCTGCACACCCCGGTGGAGGTCCACTCGCGGGTCGGGCGCGGCACCATGTTCGCCGTCACCGTGGAAAGCGGCGCGCCGCAGGCGGAGCCCGAGCCGGCTCCCCCGGCCCAGACAGCGCCCGCCGGTGCCTCCCCCCTGGCCGGCATGAGCGTGCTGGCCGTGGACGACGATTCCATGGTGCTGACCGGGCTGACCATGATCCTGGAAAGCTGGGGCTGCAACGTCGCGGCGGCCGGCGACATGCGCGAGGTCTTCGCCGTGCTGGACGGCCTGCCCGAAGCGCCGGCCGTGATCCTGACCGATCTTCGTCTGCCCGGCACGGTGTCGGGCTTCGACGTCATCGACCGCGTCCGCCGCCTGTACGGCCACGACATCCCGGCTGTCGTCCTCAGCGGCGAAACGGCGCAGAGCGCGCTTCTGGAAGGCCAGCGGCGCGGCTGCTCCTTCCTTCACAAGCCGCTGCACCCCGGTGAGCTGCGGCAGGTTCTGGAACAGATCCGCCAGCGCTGACGGACCCAGCCGCCGAAGCAACCCGGCCGGTCCCCTCCCCATCGCGACGCGAACCAAATCCCGCATCCGCCAATATGCGCGGCGATTCGCTGCGCATAAAACCTACTTACCAGATTGACAAATTCCGTCATGAGTGTGTTTTAATGTCGCTAACGGAGAATTCAACTATGTTACATTGTTATTACTGGCAAGTGCCCGCCTTGGTGTGATGCCGGCAGCGCCGGCCCTGAGCGAGGAGAGGAGAAGCGCGCATGACGGCATTGGAACACACGGCAACGGACCCGCGCGGCGGCCCTCTGGTTGAGCCGCTGGACGACACGGCCGGGGATCGACTGGGTGAAACGGTGGCAACCAACATCCGGCGGCTGCGCCTGCAACAGGGCCTGTCGGTGGAACGCCTCGCCGCCCTGTCGGGCGTCGCCCGCGTCATCCTGTTGTCCATCGAGCAGGCCGGCGCTATCCCCACCATCGACGCGGTGTGGAAGGTCGCCAAGGTGCTGGGCGTTCCCTTTTCCAGCATCCTCAGCGAAAGCCAGAGCGCCGGGACCACCGTGCTGCGCCGCGCCGAGGCCACGCCGCTGACTTCTCCGGATGGGCGCTTCACCTCGCGTGCCCTGTTCCCCCTGCACGGCGAACGGCTGGTGGAGTTCTATGAACTGCGCCTCGCCCCTGGCACGGAGGAGGTCGCCGAAGCCCACGCCCCCGGCACCACCGAGAACATCGTCGTGGTCCGGGGCCGCGTCGAGATCGTCACCGCCGACGGCCCTCACGGGCTGGCGGAGGGCGACGCGATCCTGTTCGACGCCGACGCCCCCCACATCTACCGCAATCCGGGCGACGCGGACGCGGTCCTGCATCTGGTCATGGCTTACGTGGAGCCGGTGATCGCCTGAAGCACCGCCGCCTTGGCCTGGAACGTTGGGGCTTGGAACGCCGGGGGCCGGACCGCTGCGTCGGACCTCGGCGTTCTCCCTTTCGCCATGAGGGCGTCAGGCCGCCCGCACCTGCTGCAGGAAGCGGTCGACCTGCCGGGACAGGCGCGTCGTCTCCTCGGACACCATGCCGGCGGCGGACAGCACCTCCTGCGCTGACCCGCCGGTCTGGCCGGCGGCGTTGCGGACATGGCCGATGTTCTCCGACACCTGGGCGGTGCCGCCGGCGGCCTGCCGCATGTTGCGGGCGATCTCCGCCGTGGCGGCGCCCTGTTCCTCCACCGCCGCGGCGATGGTCGTGGAGATGCCGTTCAGCCGCGTGATGGTTGCCGCGATGCCGCGGATGGCCGACACCGCCTCGGCGGTCACCGTCTGCATCGCGCCGATCTGGTCGGCGATCTGCTCCGTCGCCCGCGCCGTCTGGCTGGCCAGCTGCTTGACCTCCTGCGCCACGACGGCGAAGCCCTTGCCGGCCTCACCGGCCCGCGCCGCCTCGATGGTCGCGTTCAGCGCCAGCAGGTTGGTCTGTCCGGCGATGTCGGTGATCAGGTTCAGCACCTCGCCGATCCTCGTGGCGGCGTCGCTCAGGCTGCTCATGGTGCTGTCGGTGCGCGTGGCGTCGGTGGCGGCCTGGGCGGCGATGGCGGCCGATTCCGTCGCCTGCCGGGCGATGTCGGTGACCGACTGGGCCAGCTGGTGCGCGGCGGCGGCGGCGCTGTCCACGTTATCGGAGGCCTGGGCCGCCGCCGTCGCGGCGCTGCCGGCCTGCTGCGAGGTGTCGTCGGCGGTCGCCACCATGCCGCTGGCGGTCTGGTGCATCTGGGTGGCCGCGGCGGAGACGGTCTCCACCACCATCTTGATGCTGCTCTCGAACTGGTCGGCGATGGCGAGCGTCGCCTGACGGCGCTCGGCGGCGGAGCGGGCGCGCTCGGCCTCGGCGCGGGCGCGGGCGGCCTCGACCTCGCGGGCGGTGTCTTGGAAGACGCGGAGCGTCGCGGCCATCTCGGTGATCTCGTCGCGCCCGGTCAGGCTGACGTCGGTGTCCAGCTTGCCCCCGGCGATGGCACGCATGCCGGTCTGCAGCCTCATCAGGCGTCCAACCACGCTGCGGCCGACGTAGAGCCAGACCACCAGGATGGAGACGATCACGCTGGCGACAGCAACCGCGATCTGCGTGACGGAGCTGGTGTCCAGCATGCGCATCGTCTCGCCGGTGGCGCTGGCAATGCCGGCCTTTTGGTCGCCGACCATCCGTTCGATGCCGGTGGCCATGCGCGCGGCCAGATCATGGTTGCTGTTCAGCAGGGTACGGGCGCGCTGTTCGGCAACCAGTTCCTGGCGCCGGGTCTCCAGCAGGCCGCCGTCGCCGAGCCCCAGTTCCCGCAGGACCCCGATCTGGGCGACGATGGGTTCGCCCAGCTTCTTGGGCAGTGCCGAAGCCGCATTTTCGATCATCGCGAAGGTCGTGGAAAGGCGCGTTTCCACGATGGTGATCCGGTCGTCGTCGCTGGTGGCGGCGCCTTGCAGAAGCATGTCGCGGGCCTTGGCCGTCTCCTCGATGACGGTGCGCAGCGGCCCGGTCTTCGCCAGCGCCTCGATGAGCGATGCGGCGGCGCGGCGCATCTCGTCCGGGGAAATGGTGGTGTCGGCCAGCGTCTCGTGGGCCTGGGCCTCCTCCGAGCCGAGCATGGTCTTCCAGGGAGCGGTCAGTTGCTGGATCTGGGCGTCGGCCTCAGTGATTTTGGGGAGGGTGTCCCGGCGGCGCGTGGCCTGGGCGATCCGCTCGGAGGTCACGGAGTCCAGTTCGGCGAGGTTGTCGAGCAGCTCCGTCGAAGCGCGCTCGATGGCGTCCAGCTGGCTGCCGCCGGCCCCGGTCGCCCGCAGGCGGTCGAGCCGGGCGGTGAACTCGCCCCGCGCCTGGCCGATGCGGGCGGAGACCGCCTCGCGCGCTTGCGAATCCTCGGCGGACGACAGCGCCGGGGCGAGGGCGACCAGCCGTTCGGCCTGCTGCGCGACGTTCATGCCCTCCGTCATGGCGGGCACCGCCCTGCCGACGATCACGTCGATGGTAGACCGGACGCTGGCGTACCCGCCCAGCGCTACGGCGGCGGCGATCAGCGTGCCCGACAGCACCACGCCGATGGCGCCGATCAGCTTGCCGCGCAGTCCCGCGTACCAGGGTGTGCCGCCCGGTGAGGACGGGGCGGTCGTGGTGTGAACAATGCTCGTCATAATCCCTACCCAGCGGCTTGAGAGCCGATCTTCTGCGTACTCGCAGCTTATTTGTTGTTACATTGCACCGCATCACCGGATGCCGGCCGACCTTTGGTGGTGGGGAAGGCCCGTGCGACATCCCGCGAGCCGTCCACCGACATGCGCCTGTCGTTCATTGGTGCACGAAGCGTATTTTGGCGTGCACCCGCGATCAAATGAATTAACGGGCCCGACCATTGCATTCAGGTCATGCCAACGCTGCAACGCAAGGGCAGGGGGCAAGGCCATGCCCCTTTCAGCGGGTTGTGTTATACCCGTTCCAGAAAGCCGGCGCGGTGCCGGGGATGCGGGGAATGACGACATGCGGAAGTTGGCGCGGTCCGCCGCCGTGGCGTTCGCCGTGCTTCTGACCGGAGCGACCATCCCTCGCCCCCTTCCGGCGGTCGTCATCCTGGACAGCACATGGCGCGAGGAGGGCGGGGCGCGCGGGCGCGAGGCGGACGGCTTTTCCGCGCACATCCGCCTCGCCAACCAGCCGCAGTTCCGCTCGCTCGTGGCCCTGGCCTACGAGGAGGACGGGGAGTGGGGCGCCGGCTCCGGCACATGGCTGGGCAACGATGACGCCCACGGCCACGCCTACGTGCTGACCTCGGCCCACAATTTCGACGAGGCCGAAGCGGGCGAGGTCTTGGTCCGCACCGACGGCGGCACCGTCCTGCGCGGCGACCGCGTCTGGATCCACCCCGGATACGACACGGAGGGCGACCACACCGGCGTCGATGTCGCCATCCTGCGGCTGAACGGCCCGATCACCGACGCCGGTCCGCCGCCGCTGCTCTACGCCGGCAACGCCGAGAAGGGGCAGACGATCACCTTCATGGGCTTCGGAACGCGCGGCATCGCCTCGGTCGGCGAGGATGAGCGCTACCACCGGGGAACCGACAAGGCCGCCGCCCAAGGCGTGGTGGACGAGGCGGTGCCGCTCCGCCGGGGCTCCGTCCGCATGGACGATCCCGGCAACTTCCTCAGCGTCTTTCTGCCGCGCGAGGACGGCGGCGTCGAAAACCCGATCAGCGGCGCCCGCCGCCCGGTGTCGCGTCTGGCGGGCCTGCTGGGGTCGGGGGACAGCGGCGGCTCGGCCTGGATGCAACGGGGCGACCGCTGGGTCGTGGTCGGCGTGAACACCTCGGGCGACGGCAAGGCGCAGTACGGCGACAGCTCATGGTTCGTTCGCGTCTCGGGCGTGCGGCCTTGGATCGCCTCCATCGTTCCCGGCGCCCGTTTCTCCGGCGACGATAACAGCCCGGCCGTCCCGTTGCCCGTGCCCGCTATCGTCGCGGCGCTGTCTCCATCGTCGGCAACGTCGGCCGGCTGTTCCGCGCGCCAGCGCTTCTTCGCCTTCTCCGACGGAGCATGGTATCCGGCGTCGGCGCTCGGTCCAGGCCGGCGGTCCGGTTCCTGTCTGGTCCACTACGACGATTACGCCGACGACCAGGACGAGGAGGTCGGGCCGAAGCACCTGATCCCCTGGACGCCCGGCGGTCCCGGCACCGCCCTGTCCGGCTGCGAGCCGCAGGCCGAGGTGCTCGCCGAGGAAGACGGCGTCTGGTACCCGGCGACGGTCGTGGGGGGAGGACGCCGGGGCTGCCGCGTCGGGTTCGAGGATTCCGACGACGAAACCCTGCCGCTCGACCGGCTGCGGACGCTGCGGTAAGGCCGCGCGCTTATCCAGGGAAGTTCCGCGCCCACACCGGGGCCAGCGTCGGCAACGCATCCACCTTGGCCGCGATGGCGGACAGCGTCGGGCAATGCTCGGCGAACCAGTCGCGGCGCGGCTGCCAGCGGGTCATGGCGCCGACATAGACGTCGAGGGCTGAAAAACGCTCGCCCAGCACCCAGGGGCCGGGGCCGAAAGGGTGGGAAGCGATGTCGGCCTCGAACTGCCGCCACAGGCGTTCGCGGTGGGCGTCGGTGCTTGTGCGCAGGCTGTCGGGGGCGTCGGTCCAGCGCTCGGGAAAGTCGCCGTAGGTGAAGGTCGGGTAGACGTTGGCGACCAGCCAGACGAGCCGGTGCAGGAAGGCGGGCCGGTCGGGGGCGTCGGGCGGCGGGGCGAGGCCGGCTTGTGGGTGCCGCTCCGACAGGTGCAGGGCGATGGCGGCGCTTTCGGTCAGGACGGCGCCGCTCGGCAGCCGCAGGGTGGGCAGCTGGGCCAGCGGATTCACCGCCAGCAGGCGGTCGCGCGCCGGGCCGGGCTGCTCAAAGCCGGTCACATCCTCGATCTGGATGGGCGCGCCGCACAAGGTCAGCATCGCTTCGGCCAGGACGGAGCCCCAGCCGGGAACCGCGTAGAGCACGTACGTGTCGGTCATGGTCCTTCCCCCGATTGCTCATCCTGTGCGGCGATGGTCCAGAACGCCTCCGCCGCCGGACTCTGGCGGGCGCGGGGGCGGAACAGGCGCACCTCCACCGCGATGTTCCAGCGCTCGTCCCCGGCCGGCATCAGGGTTCCCTGCGCGAGGTCATCGGCGACGAGACTTTCCGGCAACCATGCGACGCCGCGCCCGTCACGCGCCAAAGCGCGCAGCACGGCGGCAAGATGGGAGGTGAAGACGGTGTCGAGCGGCACCGGGGCGGGGAAGGTGGTGCTGGCGGCCGTGACGATGCGGCCCATGCCGGATTCCGGGCTGTAGGCGAGGTGGGGCAGGGGAGCGCCCGCCAACAGGGTTTCCGACGACAGGGCGTGCCCGCTTCCCGGCGCCGTCACCGGGACCAGCACGTCGCCACCGACGCGGGTGGAGCGGAAGGCGGCGCCCTCAAGCCGCGACGGGGCAGCGGGGTGATGGTGGCACAGCAGGAACTGCGCGTTCCCTTGCAGCATGACCTGCTCGCACGCCTGCATGCTGTCGGAGACGAGGTGGATGGCGCCCAGCCGCGCCCGCGCCTCCAGCGTGCGCAGCCAGTGGGGGAAGAAGGTCAGCGACAGCGCGTGCGTGGCGGCGAATCGCAGGGTGGAGGCGGCGGTCTCCCCGGCCATGCGCGCCTCGTCGCGGCCTTGCAGCAGGCGGCGCACCGTCTCATCGGCGAAGGGGCGGAAGCGGCGGCCGGCTTCGGTCAGGGCGACGGGCTGGGTCGCGCGGTCGAACAGCGGGGCGCCCACCCAATCCTCCAGCGCGCGGATGCGGCGGCTGAAGGCCGGCTGAGTCAGGTTGCGCCCTTCCGCCGCGCGGGAGAAGTTCCCGCAATCGACCAGGGCCAGAAAGTCTTCGAGCCAGTTCAGTTCCATCTCAATGCCAAACCCGCCCCAATGTCGAACCCGCATGACGCGATCCGAAACTGGCATTGGCCGCGCGCCGCCGTCCATCCCTATGTTCGCCCTCGCCAGTTCAGGGAGGAACCGCCATGCGCATCGTTGAAGTTCGCGAGAAGACCTTCGGGATCAAGTCCGACATCGCCAACGCCTACATCGACTTCAGCCAGATGACGTGCAGCGTCGTGGCGGTGGTCACCGACGTGGTGCGCGACGGCAAGCCGGTGATCGGCTACGGCTTCAACTCCAACGGGCGCTACGGCGCCGGCGGCCTGCTGCGCGAACGCTTCATCCCGCGCCTGATGTCCGCTCCCGCCGACAGCCTGATCGACGATGCGGGCACCAACCTGGATCCCGTCAAGATCTGGGCGCGCATGATGACCAACGAGAAGCCGGGCGGGCATGGCGAACGCTCGGTCGCCGTGGGCACCGTCGATATGGCGGTGTGGGACGCGGTCGCGAAGATCGAGGGCAAGCCGCTCTACCGCGTGCTGGCCGACCGCTATCGGGGCGGCGTCGCCGACGAATCGGTGTGGGTCTACGCGGCCGGCGGCTACTACTATCCCGGCAAGGACGTGAAGGCGCTTCAGGACGAGATGCGCAGCTACCGCGACCGTGGCTACAAGGTCGTGAAGATGAAGATCGGCGCCACCTCGCTGGACGACGATCTGCGCCGGATCGAAGCGGTGCTGGAGGTGGTCGGCGACGGCCAGAACCTCTGCGTGGACGCCAACGGCCGATTCGACCTGAAGACCGCCATCGCCTATGGCGAGGCGCTGAAGCAGTACAACCTCTTCTGGTACGAGGAGGCCGGCGATCCGCTCGACTACGCGCTCCAGGCCGACGTGGGGCGGCATTACGGCCTGCCCATGGCGACTGGCGAGAACCTGTTCAGCCACCAGGACGCCCGCAACCTGATCCGTCACGGCGGCATGAACCCGGAACGCGACTGGCTGCAATTCGACTGCGCGCTGAGCTATGGCCTCGTGGAGTACATGCGCACGCTCGACATGCTGGCCGAGCATGGCTGGTCGAGCCGCCGCGTCGTCCCGCACGGCGGGCACCAGATGTCGCTGAACATTGCCGCCGGCCTGCAACTGGGCGGCAACGAGTCCTACCCGGACGTCTTCAAGCCCTTCTGCGGTTTCGCCGACAGCATCGCCGTGGAGGACGGACGCGTGCGCCTGCCGACCCTGCCGGGTATCGGTTTCGAGGACAAGGCGGAACTGTTCTCGGTCATGCGCACCGTGGTCGAAACCGACGCGTAAGGTACTCGTGTGGTAGAGGGCGTTGAATGGAAGGTCCGGGCGCCCAACATCCATTCGGGTGTTCAACATTTCAGAAAGGAGGTGATCCAATGTCTCATGGAGCAAAGCCGGTTGCCGCACTGTTCGGTCTCGCCGCCCTCCTGACGGCGGGGATCGCCTACGCGGACTGCTCTCCCAACCACAGCGCGAGCGCCAGCACGCAGAAGCCGGCCAGCGACAGCGTCGCCACCGGCACCAAGGCGCCGAGCAGCACACGCGGTTAATCCCGGCTGCACCATGCCGGAACGGGCCGTCCCCATCGCGGGGGCGGCCCGTTTCCTTTTGGCGGATCGGAAACGGCGCGCCCCATTGATATCCCTTGTGCAGGTGGGGGAAAGCGGTTTAAATCGCAAATGAGAACAAGTCTCATTCCGGACCGCGTCCATGCCCCTGCTTCGCTGCTCCCGTGTTCTGATCGTCGCCGGCGTGATGAGCGCCACTCTGGTGGGGGCCGCGTCGGTGGCCATCTCCGCGCAGCGCGCCGGCGCGCCGGAGGCGTCCCCGTCCGATCCCGCTTTCTACGCGCGGCCGGCGACAGTACCTTTCCCGGCGGCGAACCCCTATTCGGCGGCCAAGGCGGCGCTCGGCGAGCGGCTGTTCCACGACACCGCCCTGTCCGGCGCCGGGGATCGGACCTGCGCCTCGTGCCATGAGCCGGGCAAGGGCTTTCAGGACGGCGTCGCGGCGGCGGCCGGCCTGGACGGCGCGCCGCTCGGCCGGCGCACGCCCTTCATCGGCGACGCGGCGTGGGGCGAGCGCTACTTCTGGGACGGCCGCGCCGCCAGCCTGGAGGAGCAGGCGCTCGGTCCCGTGCAGAACCCCCGCGAGATGAACCAGACGCTGGACGGCATGGTGGCGGCCCTGTCGGCCAAGCCGGATTACGCCCCGCTTTTCGCCGCCGCATTCCCGGAGGATCCGCGCGTCACCTCGGACAACGTCGCCAAGGCTCTCGCCACGTTCGAGCGCACCATCCTGTCGGGCGAAACCGCCTTCGACCGCTGGGTGGCCGGCGACCAGACCGCCGTGCCGGACAGCGCCAAGCGCGGGTTCGAGCTGTTCACCGGCAAGGCCGGCTGTGCCTCCTGCCATTCCGGCTGGGCCTTCACCGACCACGCCTTCCACGACGTCGGGCTGCCCGGCGACGACCGGGGCCGGGGCGCGGTGCTGGGCGAGGCGACGGTCGACCACGCCTTCAAGACGCCGGGCCTGCGCGACGTCGGCCGCCGCGCGCCCTACATGCACGACGGCTCCCTGACGACGCTGGAAGCGGTGCTTGATCACTACGCCGGCGACTATGTGGACCGGCCGACCCTGTCGCCCGACCTGCCGCGCCTGACCCTGACGGCGGAGGAGAAGGCCGATCTTCTGGCCTTCCTGCGCAGCCTGGACGCCACCGGCCCGGCCCCGGCCTTCAAGCCGGACGGGGCCGTCGCCGTCGCGGCGGTTGCTCCGGCCCCGGCTGCATTGCCGGCGGAGCCTCCTGTGGTTGGGCAGAAGGGCAAGCGCTTCAGCCTCGCCCAAGTGCGGCTGGGCGCCGGGCAGACTCTGACCATCCAGAACGACGACAACCGCGAGCACAACGTCCGCTACGAGCGCGACGGCAAGGAATTCAACAGCGGCATTCAGGACCCCGGCCAGAGCGCGCTGATCCCCTTCCCGGAGGCCGGCGTCTATCACGTCTTCTGCGGCATCCACCCGAAGATGAAGCTGAAGGTCGAGGTCCACTGATCGCCGCAAGGGCGGCGCGCACCGGAAAAATTCAATCTTGGCGCGCGGTATTCCTGCGAATGTCGCGCTGCGATCATTGGTCGCCTGTAAAACCATGGTTGTGTCGGGGACCATTCGACCGTCGTGTCTACAGTTTTTGACGGGGATCCCCATGCATATCGGAGGCGGCCACGCCCGCCATCATGACGCTCATCACAGCGGTGAAGGCTGCTGCCGGGGCGAGCACAACTCCCGCCGCTCCTTCCTGAAGATCGCCACGCTGGGTGCTGGCGCGGTGCTGCTGGCCCCGATGATGGGCGGCAAGGCGCGGGCCGCAGGCAACGTCGATGCGCTGCTGCTGTCCTGCATGGACTATCGGCTGGTGGACGACACGGCCCGCTACATGGACGGGCGCGGCCTGACCAACAACTATGACCACGTCATCCTGGCCGGCGCCTCGCTCGGTGCGCTGACCGACCAGAAGAAGGCGTGGGGCGAGGCCTTCTGGGACCATGTGGAGGTCGCCAAGCAACTGCACCGCATCAAGCGCGTCATCGTCATCGACCACCGCGACTGCGGCGCCTACCGGGTCTTCCTGGGCCAGGATCTGAAGGACGACAAGGCTAGGGAAACCGAGATTCACGGCGAGCAGTTGCGCAAGCTGGCTGCCCTGGTGAAGGAAAAGCACCCGGACTTGGAGGTCGAGTTGCTGCTGATGGCGCTGGATGGAACGGTGGAGCCCATCGCCGTCGCCGCCTGACCTGCCCGTCGATTCCGGGCCTTTTCATAATCATCCGATGATCGGGCCGGTCCGGCGGGAAACCGCCGGGCTGGGAGGACTATCCTTTTGAGTGCGACGGAGCGGGTTGAGAGGGGGCGACCCTTTTGCTAAATGGCAAAGGACGATGCAACCGGCGTTGAGGCGGGTATCCGTTGCCGCACGCGCGACGGCGGCATGCATCGGTCCCATGGCGGCCGGGGCGGGGGCGCCGCTCTCAGCGTGCGGACCTCATGAGCATCCTGACGCGGCTCATCCTGCTCGTTCTGATCGCTGCCCTGCCCGCCATCGGCATCCAGGCCTACAACGAATTCGCCCTGCGCACTGTCGGGGAACGGCGGGCGGCGGAAGAGGCGCGCCGGCTGCTGGTGCTGATCCAGGACGAACAGCAGCGCGTCGTCGAGGGTGTGCGCGAGGTGCTGACCACGATCGCCCAGGCCGCCCCCCTGATCGGCACGGACGGCGCGCGGTGCCAGCCCTTTCTCGACCGGTTGCGCGGCCGGCTGCCCCGTTCGGAAAGCGTCCTGCTGACCGACCGCGCGGGCGTCGTCCTCTGCGCCACGGCCCCCGCGCTGGTAGGCAACCGGATCGCCGACCGCACCCACGTCCAGATGGCATTATCGACCGGCGGCTTTGCGGTCGGCGACTACATCGTGCGGCGGTCCACCGGCCACGCGGTGCTGCCCTTCGCGCTTCCCTACGGCGACGACGCTGGGGAGATGGGCGGCGCCGCCGTGCTGGCGCTGGATGTCGGTTGGCTGAAGGACTATCTGGCGCGCAAGCCCCTGCCGCCCGACACGCTGCTGGTTCTGGCCGACCGCAACGGCGTGCTGCTCGCCCGCCATCCGGACGGCGGAGGCAAGGACGGGGGCGACGGGGTGGGCAAGCCGATGCCGGCGCCGATGATGGCGCTGCTCAACCGCGAGGCGGGCGGCGTGGCCGAGGTGACCGACCTGGACGGGACAGCGCGGCTGCTCGCCTACTCCCCCGTGCGCGACGCTCCGGACGACCTGTTCCTGGCTGTCGGCCTCAACCGGGACGTGGCGCTGGCCGATGTCGGCACGGCGACGCGGCGCGGCGCGCTGCTGGTCGCGTTGGAACTGCTGCTGATCCTGCTCGCCGCGTGGTTCGGAGGGCGCGTCTTCGTGCTGCGTCCCGTCGCGCAGCTGAACCGGGTCGTCAACCGCTGGCGCGCCGGTGACTACGGCGCGCGGATCGGCCTGCCGTCCAACGGGTCGGAGATTGAGCGGCTGGCCGGCGCCTTCGACACCATGGCGGAGGAGCTTCAGGCCCGCGAGCATGCCCGTCAGGCGGCCCGAGCGGCCGAGCGCCGCATGGCCGCCATCCTTGCCAGCTCGACCGACGCGCTGGTCGAACTGGACCGCGACGGCCGCATCACCTTCGCCAGCGAGCGCGCGGAGGCGCTGTTCGCGGGGAATGGCCCTTTGACCGGCCGGCGCTTCGCCGACGTGCTGCCCGGCCATGCCGCCGCCCTGTTCGCGGAACGCTTCGCCCGCGCCTTGGAGCGGCGGGAGCCGGAGGAGTTCGAGGCGTGGATCGGTGGCCCGCGTCCCTGGCACGCCGTGCGCCTCTTCCCCACGGGCGAGCGGCTGGCCGTCTACGTCCAGGACGTGACCCGGCGCAAGCAGGACGAGCGCGCCATCCACCTTGCCGAGGAGCGCTACCGTTCCGTCCTGGACACGGCCGCCGACGCGGTGATCCTGGTCGATTCGGACGGCACCATCCAGGCCTTCAACCGCGCCGCCGAGCGCATCTTCGGCTATCCGGCGGAGGAGGCGGTGGGCAGCAGCATCCGCGCCCTGATCCCCGCCGGTCTGGGGGCAATCGACGCCGGCAACGACGCCGTTCCCAGGGACGAGCCCCAGGTCATCGACACCGGACGGGAGGTGGAGGGCCGGCGCAAGGACGGGACGCACCTGCCGTTGGAAATGGCGCTGGCCGAATGGTGGGATGGCAGCGACCGTCTGTTCACCGCCAACCTGCGCGACATCACCGACCGCAAACGCTCGCAAACCGCCTTGCAGCAGGCCAAGGAGCTGGCCGAGCGCGCCAACCAGGCCAAGACGCGCTTCTTGGCGGCGGCCAGCCACGATCTGCGCCAGCCGGTGCAGTCGCTGTTCTTCTTCGCCACCGCCCTGTCCGACCAACTCCGCAACCATCCCGGTCGCGCCACGCTGGACGGCATACAGCACGCGCTGGAGGCGCTGAAGCGGCTGCTCGACGGGCTGCTCGACATTTCCAAGCTCGACGCCGGGGTGGTGCAGCCGGCCCCGGCCGTCTTCGCGCTGCGCCCGGTCCTGGACCGTCTCGCCACAGAATACCGCCCGCAGGTCATCCGCAAGGGGCTGGAACTGCGCGTCGTCCCGACCTCGCTCTATGTGCGCAGCGATCCGGTGCTGCTGGAGCGCATCCTGCGCAACCTGCTGGAAAACGCCCTGCGCTACACCCGCCAGGGCCGCATCCTGATCGGCGTGCGCCGGGCCGGCGGGCACGCGCGCGTCGTCGTGTGCGACAGCGGCATCGGCATTCCGGTGGACCGCCAGGAAGAGATTTTCGAGGAGTTCACCCAGATCGCCAACCCGGAGCGCGACCGCGAACGGGGCCTTGGGCTGGGGCTCGCCATCGTGCGGCGGCTTTGCTCGCTGCTCCTCCACCCGGTGCATGTGGTGTCCAAACCGGGGCGGGGGTCTTCCTTCATGGTCGAGGTCCCGCGCGCCGAACCGCCGCGCGTGGCGGCGACTCCGGCGGGGAGCGGGATGAACGCCGTCGCCGTTCCGGACCGCCAGCAACTCGTCCTGGTGATCGACGACGAGGTCATCATCCTGATGGGCCTGCGCGTGATGCTGGAGGGCTGGGGCTACGACGTCATCGCCGCCACCTCCGGCGAGGAGGCCATCAGGCTGCTGGAGAAGGAGCGCCGCTGCCCGGACGTGATCCTGGCCGATTACCGGCTGCGCCACGGCAAGACCGGCCCGGAGGCCCTGCGCGCCATCCACGCGCATTGCGAGTCGCCCATCCCCAGCATCATCCTGACCGGCGACACCGCCCCCGAACGCATCGTCGAGGCGCAGCGCAGCGGCTTCAGCATCCTGCACAAGCCCGTCTCCGCCCATCACCTGCGCAAGCTGGTCGGCGAGGCGGGGGGACGGTGAAGGTTGCGCGGCACGCGCGTCGATCGGCGCATGAGCGCTTCATGTCCGGCCGACCGTACACCCCGCCGGGAGAGGGGATCAAACCGCCGCCATGCTTTTCACCGTGGCCGCCGCCGGGACGATGCGGGGGAAACGCAGAGTGAAGCGGGTGCCGTCTCCGGGAATGCTGGACACGGCGATGGTCCCGCGCAGCTTTCCGGTCACCAGATTGTAGACGATGTGCAGGCCGAGGCCGCTGCCGCCGCTGCCCCGGCGCGTCGTGAAGAAAGGGTCGAAGACCTTCGGCAGGACGTCGGCCGGGATGCCGGCGCCGTCGTCGGCGACCTCCAGCTCCACGAGGTTGGCCGGCAGGGTGCGTGCGGAAATGATGATGCGGCCGGCGCGTCCGGGTGCGAAGGCATGGGTCAGCGCGTTGATGATCAGGTTGGTCAGGATCTGCGACAGGGCGCCGGGATAGCCGTCGACCTCCAGCCCGTCAGGACTTTCCACCTCGATCAGCAAGCCTTCCATGGACTTGTAGGCCGGGCGCAGGCTGCGCAGCAGTTCGCCGATGTAGTTCTTCAGGTCGAAGCGGCGGCGCTCGTCACTGGACTGGTCCACGGCGACCATCTTGAAGCTCTGCACCAGATTGGCGGCGCGGGTGCTGTTGGACAGGATCAGCTGCGCCAGCTCCCGCCCGTCCGCCAGGAAGCGCTGGAAGTCGGATTTCCGGATGGCGCCGGAATCGTGCTTGTGGGCCAGATCCTCGATGCTGGTCACCAGCTGCGAGGCGCCGGTCAGCGTGATGCCGATGGGCGTGTTCACCTCGTGCGCCACGCCGGCGACCAGCTGGCCGAGCGAGGCCATCTTCTCCGCCTGGATCAGGCTGGCCTGGGTCTCCTTCAGCTCGCGCAGCGCCTGTTCGGCGGCGTCGCGGGACCGGCGCAGGGCCGCCTCGGCCTCCACCTCGCGGGTCACGTCCACGACGACGGCCTGCACGGCGTAGTCGCCCATCCATTCGACGCGGCGCCCGGTCATCTCGATCCACCGCTCGGTCCCGCTGGCGTCGCGGGCGCGCATGCGCCGCCGGGGCTGCAGGCTCCCGGTCTCCAGCAGAACGCGGTTGTTGGACAGCATCTGCGGCCGCTCCTCCTCCGGCACGAAGGCGAGGATGCTTGGGATGCGCAGCACGTCCTCGACCGTCACCGTCTCCCCGATCATCTGGGCGAAGGAGTCGTTGGCGTAGAGCGGCCGGAAGTCGCGGTGGATGACGATGCCCTGGATGGAGCCTTCCACCAGATCGCGGAAATGCCGCTCCTTGTCGGCCAGATCGCGCTGGCGGCGGTCGATCTCGTCGATGAAGTAGCGGATGGAGGCGGCGATGTCGGTGATCTCATCGTCGCCCTCCACCGGCACCGCGGCCGGGGCGGGCGCGGCCGTCCCCGACAGGCGAGCCAGAACCGCGCCGTTCAGCCGCGTGACGCGCGAGGTCAGGAAGCGCCGGAAGAAGACGTAGACGCCGATGGCCAGCAGGACCGAAGCGGCGACGAAGACCAGCACGGCGCGCGAGCGTTCGTGGATCATCGCGGCGAGCGCGCCGGTGCGGCGGGTCGATTGTTCGTGCAGGGAGTCGAACAGCGCGCGGGTGGAGCGGTCCACCGCCTCCACCAGCACGCGGGACTGGCCGGACAGCGCCTGGGCGCGGTTGCGCGCCTGAAGCCGCGCCGCCGAACTGTCGAACAGGCCGTTGGGGGCGACCAGGATGCCGGCCAGCCGGTCGCGGACCTCGGTCATCGCGGTCATGGAGGGATCGGGGGCCATGGCGGCGATCCGCCCCAACTCGGCCAGGGTGCGTTCGGCGGTGCGCTGCTCGCCCTTCAGCCGGTTCAGGTGGTCGAGCTGGGCGGCCCCCGCCGCGCGGGCCATCAGGGCGCCGGCTTTCACCGCCCAGGCGCCGAGCAGGCCGCCCGTATCCGGGCCGGACAGCCGTTCCAGCGCATCGGCCATCTGGGCTAACGCGCGGATGGAATCGGCCTGCCGGTCGGCGGCCTCGATCTGGCGATCGACCTCCGTGTTCAGGTCGGCGACGGTGGCGGCCAGGATCAACAGGGTGGAGCGCACCTGCTCCAGAAGGCGGGTCTCGTCGCCTTCCCCGTCGTCGCCCTCATTCTCGCCGCCGCCGGTCTGAAGCAGCGCGTTCATGCGGGCGACCAGGGTTTGCAGAACCTCCAGTTCTCCGATCACCTCGTCATGGACCGTCCGGCGCTGCGGCGTGGAGGCCGCCCCGGCCAGCACCGGCAGGCGGGCGACCAGCTTTTGCAGCGACCCGCGCAGCTCCGCCGCCGTGATGACCTCTGGCAGGGTGGTGGCGGACAGCGACGAGACCTCGCCCCGGAACTGCTGGAAGGAGGAGAGCGACACGCCGCCGATCAGCACGACCAGCAGCGCCATCACCGACAGGCCCAGAGTGATGCGCAGGACGATGCCGCCCCGCCGCCTTGCGGGAGGGTGGGGGATCGGGGTGGTGCCGGGGGAGGACAGCGGCATGGCTGGCCGTTACCGCTGCACCGTCAGGCGACCGTCCAGGCGCGGCGCGAAGCTGCCGGCGCGGGCGATGTGGTCGGCGATCAGCTTGGACAAGAAGTCGGCGTCCCGCCCGTCCACCAGTCGTGGCGCCCCGGCCAGCGCGGCGTAGCCGTCGCCGCCGCCGCCGATGTAGCTGCCGACCGCCAGCCGGTAGCGCGCCGCCGGGTCCACCGGCTTGCCGCCCACGGTCAGTTCGGTCACGCGCTGGCCGGCGGGCCGGTTCAGGTCCACGACGACGCGGGCGTTCGACAGGTGCGGAAAACGGCCCTGCAACTGCTCCACGCCCGAATAGCCGGCCTCCAGCGCCTCGCGCAGGCGCTCGCCGGTGACCTCGACCAGCACGGGGGTGTCGTGGAAGGGGATTTCCGTCTGAATGTCACGCAGGGTCAGGGTGGTGCCGGGTTCGTACAGCCGGTCGCCCCGGATGATGCCGCCATTGATGAGGGCCACGTCGGCCTCCATCGCCGCGCGCAGCGCGTCGGCGACCGCGTTGGCAAAGGCGTTCTCGGCGCCGCGCACGGCCTCGCGCCGGGTGTCCATGGGCGTTTCCAGGCGGCCCAGCTGCATCCGCAGCAGCCCGTCCAGCCGGGCCATGTAGGTCTTCACCCGGACGGCCGTGTCGGGGTCGGGCGTCACCGTGGCGGTGTCGATGGCGCGCACGCCGGGCGACCAGACGACGCGACCCGCTCCGTCCCTGGTCTCGCGGTCGATGGTCACGTCGATGCCCAGCGCCCAGGCGGCCTGCGGGTCCACGGTGGCGGTCAGCGTCCTGCCGTCATACTCCACGCCGATGGCCCGGCCGCGATCCTGGTAGAGCACGATGTCGGCGATGCCGGCGGCCATGATGTCCTTGTGGGTGTTGCCGACGTTGCCGGTCATCGCCACGATCAGGTCCGCCCCCTCCGCGCGCAGGGTCTTGGCCGCCTCGCGCAGGGCCGGCACCGGGTCGCGGAACTCCGTCCGCTTGGCGACGGTGGTGTCGCGCGTCAGCACGGGGGTGGCCGCCAGCACGCCGACGCGGTAGGGGCCGGCGTTCAGCAGCACCGCGCGCTCCACCCCCTCCAGCGGCTTGCCGGTCGCCGTGTCGGCGGTGTTGGTGGTGACGAAGGGGAAGGCGGCCTCGAAGGCACGGGCGCTGACGGCGTCGTCGCCGTGCTGGAAATCCAGGTTGAGGACGGCCATCGCGTCGATCCCCACCCGATTCAGCAGATCGACCATGTGGGCACCCTGGTCGTAGAAGGACAGAGCCGAGGGCGCCAGCGTCTGCCCGCCGTGCAGCGCCAGCACGGGTCCGTTCCCTGCGCCGCCGCCCGCGCGCTCCCGCCGGATCAGCCCGGCCAGCCGGGACAGGCCGCCGCGCTCCTGGCCTTCGTCCAGCTCGCTGGTGCCGTGGGCGTAGAGGATCGTGAAGCGGAACGGCTCCGCGCTCGCCGGCCACGGCGGCAGGAACACCGCCAAGGCCAGAAGGAGGACAGCGCGGAGGCGGGACGACGGCATGCCGATCCTTGTCTTCTGGTGCGCGGCCTTCCGGTGCGCAATGAGGTTCGAAGGAGGCATTCCCGCTTCGCGCGAGGATTATGCGCGCACAGCCGCCGGAGTTGAAGTGCCGAGCGCTAGCCGAATGGTCGCGGGCGCCGTCAATGCATCGGCCTCAGTGCATCGGCTGGCGCAGGTCGGCGGTCCGCAGCGCCGGGAACCGCCATGCCCAGACGGCGGCCAGCGCCATGGCGCCGACGCCGCCCGCCACCACGGCCGGCACGGCCCCGAACCACGCCGCCGCCGTGCCCGATTCGAACTCCCCCAACTGGTTGGAGGCACCGAGGAACAGCGACGACACGGCACCCACGCGCCCACGCAGGTCGTCGGGGGTGGCCAGCTGGATCAGGGTCTGGCGGACGAAGACGTTGATCTGATCGGCCGCGCCCAGCACCACCAGCGCGGCGAAGGACAGGGCCGGTTCGGTGGACAGGCCGAAGACGACGGTCGCCGCGCCGAACAGCGCGATACCGCTCAGCAGGGCGACACCGGCCCTGCCGGCCACCATCCAGCGGGCGAGCGCCAGCGCCATGACCAGAGCCCCGATGGCCGGCGCGCTGCGCAGCAGGCCGAGACCCCAGGGGCCGACGTCCAGCACGTCGCGGGCGTAGACCGGCAGCAGCGCGGTGGCCCCGCCCAGCAGCACGGCGAACATGTCCAGCGACAAGGCACCCAGGATGGCCGGCCGGCTGCGGATGAAGGCCAGCCCGGCGAACAGCGAATCCCAGCTCATCGCGCGCCGGGCCAGCGCGACGGGGCGCGGGCGCAACGCCAGAACGAGGAGCGCCGCGAGGGCGTTCAGCGCCGTGGCCGTGCCGTACACCGCCGCCGGCCCGGCGATGTAGAGGATGCCGCCCAGCGCCGGGCCGCTGACCATCGCCACCTGCATGGCCGAGGAACTCCAGGCCACGGCGTTGGGCAGATCCTTCGGCTCCACGATGGCGGCGATGATCGCCTGGTAGGACGGTCCGGCGAAGGCGCGGGACACGCCGATGGCGAAAACGGCGGCGAAGATGGCGGCGGTGCTGGCCGCCCCGGACAGGGTCAGCGCGAACAGCGCGCCGACCGCCACGACCTCCACCGCCAGGGCGGCGGCCAGGATGCGCCGGCGGCAGTGGTTGTCCACGATGTGGCCGGCGACCAGGGCCAGCATCAGGGTCGGCAGGAACTGGAACAGCCCGACCAGCCCGAGGTCGAGCGGATCGCCAGTCAGGTCGTAGACGTGCCAGCCGACCGCCACCGCCTGCATCTGCCCGGCCAGCCACGCCGCCACCCGCGCGAACCAGTACAGACGGAAGGAGGAATGGCGCAGCGCGGCGCCGAAACTGTTTTCCGCCGGAACGGCGTGGGTGGCGGTGGACATGGGACTCCTCGGGCCGGGGGCACCTTGGCCAGGCCATGTCCTTGTTCGGGAAATAGGCTGCGTCCTGGGCGCGTAATGGGTGTTTCATCAAATTGAAACATGCTTGTGATATTTGGAAGTGCGCAAATTGTCCCGCAAAAGCTGTGCTCGATCGGTCAAGCCCCCGATGGAACGACTTGCCGACGGTTTGGGCGGAAACCACCTCTGGACTGTCCGGGACCAGAAACGCCGACACGCCGTGGGGGTGCTCCATGCCGCATCGCAGCCTTCCCCTGCACTACGCCACCCCGCCGGAACTGCGCGGGGAGACGGCCGGGCGCCGCCCGGTAGTCATCGTCGGCGGCGGGCCGGTGGGGCTGGCCGCCGCCATCGACTGCGGGCTGCACGGCATTCCCGTCCTGCTGCTGGACGAGGACGACGCGGTATCCACCGGCAGCCGGGCCATCTGCTGGTCCAAGCGCACGCTGGAGATCTTCGACCGGCTGGGCGTGGCCGGGCGGATGCTCGCCAAGGGGATCACATGGAAGGTCGGCAAGCTGTTCCACCGCGACCGGCTGGTCTACCAATTCGACCTGCTGCCGGAAGCCGGGCACAAGATGCCGGCCTTCATCAACCTTCAGCAGTATTTCGTCGAGGAGTATCTGATCGAGCGCGCGGCCGAGTTGCCCAGCGTCGAGATGCGCTGGAAAAGCCGCGTCGTCGGTCTGACGGCCGCTCCGGACGGCGTGACGCTGGAGGTCGAGACGCCCGAGGGCTGCTATGCGGTGGAGGCCGATTGGGTGTTGGCCTGCGACGGCGCGCGCAGTCCGTTGCGCAAGATGATGGGGCTGAGCTTCGAAGGGCAGGTGTTCAAGGATCGCTTTCTGATCGCCGATTTGCGGATGGCCGCCGATTTTCCGACCGAACGCTGGTTCTGGTTCGATCCGCCCTTCCACCCCGGCCAGAGCGCGCTGCTGCACCGGCAGGCCGACGACGTTTTCCGCATCGACCTGCAACTGGGCTGGGACGTGGATCCGGAGGAGGAAAAGAAGCCGGAGCGCGTGATCCCTCGGCTGCGCGCCATGCTGGGTGAGGCGGCGCGCTTCGACCTGGAATGGGTGTCGGTCTACACCTTCCAATGCCGGCGGCTGGAGCGGTTCCGGCACGGGCGCGTGCTGTTCGTCGGCGACAGCGCCCATCAGGTCAGCCCCTTCGGCGCGCGGGGCGGCAACGGCGGCATCCAGGACGCCGACAATCTGGTGTGGAAGCTGGCGCTGGTCTTGCGCGGGGCGGCGCCGGAAACGCTGCTGGACAGCTATGACGAGGAGCGCATCCGGGGTGCGGACGAGAATATCCGCAACTCCACCCGCTCCACCGACTTCATCACGCCCAAGGGGCCGGGGGCCACGCTGTTCCGCGACGCGGTGCTGGGCCTTGCCGACGACGCGCCCTTCGCGCGGCGGCTGGTCAACAGCGGGCGGCTGTCGCTGCCCTGTGCGCTGGACGGCTTGGCGTTGCAGACGCCGGACAGTGCTGAGTGGGAGGACGGCGCCGGCCCTGGCCTGCCGTGTCCCGACGCGCCGATCCGGGAGCCGAACGGGGCGCCGGGCTGGCTGCTGAACGAGTTGGGGCACGATTTCGTGCTGCTGGTCTTCGCCGACAGCCCCGCCGATCTGCCGGACTGCGCCGCGCTGAAGGCGTTGCAGCATCACCCGGCGGGCTTGCGGGAACTGGTGGTGGCGACCGACGCGGCTTCGTTCGATGGAGACTTCGCCGTGCTGACGGACGCGGAGGGGCTGGCGCGGCGGCGCTACGGCGGGCGTCCGGGATCGGTGCATCTGATCCGTCCCGACCAGCATGTGGCGGCGCGCTGGCCGGTTCTGGACGAGGGGGCGGTGTGGGCGGCGCTGGACCGCGCCACGGGGCGCGCGGCAACCCCGGCCAGCGCCGCCGCCTAAAAGAACAAAATCCCATAGAAATCACAGTAAGTTTACGGCGTATGCGTATGCCGCACCGCACCTATACGCGATTGGTAATACCACTGCTCGGCCAAAAACCCTATTCTCCGCCTGCCCATTCTCGGGGCGTTTCCTCCCTAGACTCAGGGCCGTGGACTTCCGCGGCCCTTTTTTCTTGCCCGCGCGGGGAGCCGAGTCAGGCGCGGTTGTCCCAGCGGTCGTGGAAAACCAGCTCTTCCAGCGGCAGGCGCTGGCGCCATCCGGCCTTCGCCAGTTCCGGCGATTCATGGAAATGGGAGACGTGGCCCAGGCATAGGTAGGCGATGGGCACGATCCGCTCCGGAATGCCCAGCGCCTCGCGCAGCTTGTCCTCGTGCAGGATGCTGACCCAGCCGACGCCCAACCCTTCAGACCGCGCGGCGAGCCACAGGTTCTGCACTGCGCAGACGCAGGAATAGAGGTCCATGGCCGGGATGTGCGTGCGGCCCAGCACCACCGGGCCGGACCGCTCGCGGTCGCAGGTGATGCAGAGATTGACCGGCGCCTCGCGGATGCCCTCCAGCTTCAGCCGTTGGTAGAGCGCCTGCCGTTCGCCGGTGAACAGCGAGGCCGCTTCCTCATTGGCCTGCGTGAAGTCGGCGTGGATGCGCGCCTTCACCCCCGGGTCGCGGACGACGATGAAATTCCAGGGCTGCATGAAGCCGACCGACGGCGCATGGTGCGCGGCGGTCAGGATGCGGGTCAGGACGGCGTCGTCCACCGGCTCGGCCGTGAACTGCCCGCGCACGTCGCGGCGGGAGAAGATGGCCTTGTAGAGCGCCTCGCGCTCCTCCGGCGTGAAGGCGTCGGTCATTCTGCGGTGTCCGTCGCGATGACGTGGAAGAAGGAGCCGCTGACCAGCCCGCGCCGCCCGCCCAACGGGCCGAGGTCCGATCCGTCCGCCGCCGTGGCCGCGAATAGCGGATCCTCCTCTCCGCGCGTGAGGACGGAGGCGTAGTGGAACTCGTGCCCGCGCAGCGCCGTGCCCATCCGGCCCAGGACCGTGTCGCCCAGCAGCACGGCGCGCCGGTAGCCCAGATGCAGCTTGCGCTTGGCGAAGGAGGTCCGCACACCGAGCAGCCCCAGCATGGCGTGCGTCGTGCCCTCGGCGTCCTCCAGCGTTTCGCCCAGCACCATGTAGCCGCCGCACTCCCCATAGACGGGGCGGGTTTCGGCGAAGCGGCGAAGGCCGTCGCGGAAGGTCGCGGCGGCGGCGAGGCGGCCGGCGTGCAGTTCCGGATAGCCGCCCGGCAGATAGACAGCGTCGCCGCCGGCCGGCGGCGCCTCGTCGGCGAGTGGCGAGAAGGTCACCACCTCCGCCCCCGCCGCGCGCCAGCTTTCCAGCAGATGCGGGTAGGTGAAGGTGAAGGCGGCGTCCCGCGCGATGGCGATGCGCTGTCCGAACGGCGGCAGGGCGGGGGCAAAGACGCCGGCCGGGGCCTTGGACGGCGTCGCCAACGCGGCCACGGCGTCCAGATCCACATGCTGCGCGATGAAGCGGCCCAGCGCCTCCAGCCGTTCGGCGAGGCCTTCCGTTTCCTCGGCCTGGATCAGCCCCAGGTGCCGTTCCGGCAGGATCACGTCGGGGGTGCGGGGCAGGGCGCCCAGCACGGGAATGCCCAACGCCTCGATGGCGCCGCCGGCCAGGGCTTTGTGCCGGGGGCTGCCGACATTGTTCAGGATGACGCCGCCGATGCGCACGCCCTCCTGGTAGGTGGCGAAGCCCTTCACCAGCGCGGCGGCGGACTGAGACTGCCCCTTGGCGTTGACCACCAGGATCACCGGCCAGCCGGTGCGGGCGGCCAGTTCCGAGGTGGCGCCGGTGCCCGTCGCGCCGACGCCCGCCACGCCGTCGAACAGGCCCATCAGAGCCTCGCAGACGATCAGGTCGGTGTCCTGCCCGGCGCGGTGGGCCAGCGAATCCAGCAGGTCCGGCCCCATCGCCCAGTTGTCGAGGTTGAAGCTCGGCCGCCCGGTGGCCGCCTGGTGGAAGGCCGGGTCGATGTAGTCCGGCCCCGCCTTGACCGCCCCGACGCGCAGCCCCCGCGCGCGCAGCGCCGCCAGCAGCCCCAGCGTCACCGTCGTCTTGCCGGTGCCGGACGCCGGCGCGCCGACGATCAGACCCCTAGACATCCACGACCTCCGTCGGCAGCCATTCCAGAACGGGGCGCAGCCGTACCACCTCGCCGATCACGATGATGGCCGGCGGCTCAAGGCCACTCTTGGCGAGGTCGTCCACGCAGGTGCCCAGCGCGGTGACCAGCACCTTCTGCCGCTCGGTCGTCGCGTCGGTGACGACGCCGACCGGCGTGTCGGCGGGCAGGCCGCCGGCCATCAGCTCGGCCGAGATTTCCGGTAGGCCCTTCCAGGCCATGTAGAGGATCAGCGGCACCTTGGCCGCCGCCAGCGCCCGCCAGTCCGGCCCGCCCGCGCAGGAATGGCCGGTCGCCAGCACCACCGCCTGGTTGGCCGTGCGGTGCGTCGCCGGGATGCCCGCATAGGCCGGCCCGGCGAGGCCCGAGGTGATGCCGGGAATGATGCGGAAGGGGATGCCCTGTTCGGCCAGCGCCTGCGCCTCTTCCCCGCCACGGCCGAAGACGAAGGGGTCGCCGCCCTTCAGGCGCAGTACGCGGTGCCCCTCGCGCGCCAGCTCGATCAGGCGGCTGGTGATGTCGTCCTGGTGGGCGGACGGGCGCCCGCCGCGCTTTCCCGCGAACTCCAGCCTTGCCGTGGGTGACGCCAGCCCCAGGATCCGTTCACTGACCAGCGCGTCATGGACGATCACGTCGGCTTGCCTTAGACCTTGCAGCGCCAGCAGGGTCAGCAATCCCGGATCGCCGGGGCCGGCGCCCGCCAGCCACACGCTGCCGGCGGCGAAGGGAACGAGGAGAGAGTCGGGCAACGGCTCTATGGTCATGGACGAGCACTCAGCGACGGAAAACGGTGTGGCGAACGGCGATGGCAAGACGTTGCGCCGGGGCTGGACGACGGGCACCTGCGCTACCGCCGCCGCGCGCGCGGCTTGCGAGGCGCTGTTCACCGGCCACTTTCCGGACCCGGTGACGGTGACCCTGCCCGGCGGCCAGATGCCGGCCTTCGCGCTGGCCTGGACCGACAAAGGTGACGGCCAGGAAGGACAATGGGCCGCGGCCGGCGTGGTGAAGGACGCGGGCGACGACCCGGACGTGACCCACGGCGCGCTGATCCGTGCCCGCGTCAGCCGCGCCGAGCCCGGCCAGGGCGTCGTCTTCCGCGCGGGAGAGGGCGTCGGCACCGTGACTCGCCCCGGCCTTCCCATTCCGGTCGGCGAGCCCGCCATCAACCCGGTCCCCCGCGCCATGATCCGTCAGGCGGTCGAAGAGGCGGCATCCCTCGCGGGTCAGGCCCCCGACATCGTCGTCGAGGTGTCCGTGGAGAACGGCGAGGTCCTCGCCCGCCGCACCATGAACGCGCGGCTCGGCATCATCGGCGGCCTGTCGATCCTGGGGACGACGGGCATCGTCGTGCCCTATTCCTGCGCGGCCTGGATCGCATCGATCCAGCGCGGCATCGATGTGGCGCGGGCCGGCGGGCTGACCCATGTCGCGGCCTGCACCGGCGACCTGTCGGAAAAGGCGGTCACCGCGCGCTATGGCTTTCCCGAACAGGCGCTGATCGACATGGGCGATTTCGCGGGTGGCACGCTGAAGTACCTGCGCGGCCATCCCGTTCCGCGCCTGACCTTGTGCGGCGGCTTCGCCAAGTTCGGCAAGCTGGCACGCGGCATTCTGGACCTGCATTCCAAGCGCGGCAGCGTCGATCTCGATTGGCTGGCCGACCGGATGGCGGACCTGGGCGCCACGCCCGAACTGGTGTCCGAGGCCCGCGCCGGCAACACCGCCGCCCATGTGCTGGGCATGGCGACGGACGCCGGCCTGCCGCTGGCCGACCGCGTGGCGGCGCTGGCCCGGGACGCCGCGCTCGGCGTGCTGGACGGCGCGCCGGTGGAGGTCGAGGTGCTGGTCACCGACCGCCAGGGCAACATCGTGGGCGAGGCCGGTTGGCGCGGGCCTGTTCACTCCCCCAACCCCCGGTAACGGCGGATGTGCGAGCCGTCGTACAGCGCGCTGTTGCGGAAATCATCGGTGCCCAGCGCCGGGCCGACGAGGATCAGCGCCGTGCGCTCCATCGGCGCTTCGGCCACCTTGGCGGCGATGTCGGCCAGAGTGCCGCGCAGCACGCGCTCGTCCGGCCAGGTGGCGCGGTAGACGACCGCCGCCGGGCAGGCGACGCCGTACAGGGGCGTCAACCGCTCCACGACGCGGTCGATGACGTGGACCGACAGGTGGATGGCGAGCGTCGCGCCCGACTGGCCCAGCACCTCCAGCGTTTCGTTCGCCGGCATGGCCGACGCGCGGCCCTCGGTGCGTGTCAAAATCAGCGTCTGGCTGACCTCGGGCAGGGTCAGTTCGCGGCCCAACGCCGCCGATGCGGCGGCAAACGCCGGCACGCCGGGCGTGATGGTGTAGGGGATGTGCAGCTCGCGCAGGGCCCGCGTCTGCTCACCCAGCGCGCTGTAGACCGACAGGTCGCCCGAATGAAGGCGCGCCACGTCCTGTCCCTGTTCGAAGGCCGCCTTGAACTCGGCCACGATCTGGTCGAGCGTCATGGGCGCCGTGTCCACCACACGCGCACCCGGCGGGGCGTAGGCGAGGATTTCCTTTGGCACCAGGGAACCGGCGTAGAGGCACACCGGGCAGGAGGCGATCAGGTCGCGCCCGCGCAGGGTCAGCAGGTCGGGCGCGCCCGGTCCGGCGCCGATGAAATGGACGGTCATGCCGAATCTCCCGAAATGGCGAGCGCGCAAGTAGCACGAGGGGTGGAGCGGCGCGGCAGCAGCAGGCGCGACCCCGGTCCGGCGGCGGCCAGCGCGGCGGCCTCGGCGACCGAGGCAATGCCCACGGCCGCCTCGACGCGCGCCGAACGGGTGAGCGTCCGGTCTTGCGCGGCAGCCATCGCCGCATCATCGATGAAGTGAAGCGGCAGGGCCAGCAGGCGCGCGGCCTCGTGCACGCCTTCTTCATGCCGCTTCCGCTCGGGCGCGGCCAGGACGGCGACGGTGCCATCCTGAATGGCCGCCTCATCGAAGGCGGCGCGGACCAGCGTGGCGATCTCGTCGCCCGCGCAGCCCGTCCGGCACCCGATCCCCGCCGCGATCATAGGGGCTTCTCCCCCAGCCAGAGGGTCACCGGCATCAGCGGACGCCAGCCGAGGAAACCGCCGATGGGCGCGGCCCGGCTGACCGCGATCTGCGACAGCTGCCCGCCCAGGCGCTTGTGCGTGGCGATCAGCATGGCTTCGCTTTCCAGAGTCACGGCGTTGACGACGATCCGCCCGCCGGGCTTCAGCGCGGACCAGCAGGCGTCGAGCACGCCGTCGTTGGTCAGGCCGCCGCCGATAAACACTGCGTCGGGGGCGGGCAGGCCGCTCAGTGCCTCCGGGGCCTTGCCGCGCACCAGTTCCAGCCCCGGCACACCGAAGGCGGCGGCGTTGGCAGGGATGCGCGCGGCGCGGTCCTCCTTGTGCTCAACGGCGATGGCGCGGTTGGTCGGGTCGGACAGCATCCATTCGATGCCGATGGAGCCCGAACCGGCGCCGATGTCCCACAGCAGTTCGCCACGTCGAGGCGCCAGCCAGGACAGGGTGACGGCGCGGACTTCGCGCTTGGTGATCTGGCCGTCGTGCTCGAACCAGTCGTCGGGCAAGCCCGGCGTGCGCGGCAGGCTGCGGGCGCCGGGGGCGGCGACGCACTCGACGGCCAGCGTGTTCAGGTCGGCAACGCGCTCCGCGTTCCAGCCGTCGGCGGTGGTGTCGACGCGGCGTTCGCGCGGGCCGCCCATAGCTTCCAGGGCGACGACGCGCGACGGGCCGAAGCCACGCGCCTTCAGCAGCGCGGCCAGTTTCGCGGGCGTCGTGCCGTCCCAACTGAGGATCAGCAGGCGGGCGCCGGGGTGCAGGTGCGGGATGACCAGTTCCAGCGGCCGGCCATGCACGGTCAGGCAAGTGGCGTCCTGCAACGGCCAACCCAGTCGCGCCGCCGCGAGGCTGAATGAGGACGGGGCCGGGACCACCAGCATCTCTTCGGCCGGAACGATGCGCGACAGGGTGGCGCCGATGCCGTACCAGGAAGGATCGCCGCTCGCCAGCACGCAGACCCGCCGCCCGCGCCGCGCCAGCAGAGCGGGGTAAGCGTCGGACAGCGGCGACGGCCACGCCATCCTCTCCTGCCCGGACATCTCCGGCACCAGCGACAGTTGTCGCGCGCCACCCACCACCAGTTCCGCGCTTTCGACCAGCGCGCGGGCGGCGGGGGACAGGCCGTCCCACCCGTCTTCACCGACGCCGACGATGCGGAGCCATCGCTTTTCGGCTGTGCTATTCATGCGGCCACCGACCAGCGGAGAGGGACAGGATGAAGGCGCTGATTCTCGGCGGCACGACGGAGGCCGCAGCGCTCGCGCGTCTGCTCAACGGACATGCGGTGATCGAGGCCACCGTCTCGCTGGCCGGGCGCACCAAGCAGCCGGTGCTGCCGCCCCTGCCGACGCGCATCGGCGGCTTCGGTGGCGTGGACGGCCTTGCCGCGCATCTTGTCGAGAACGGCATCCAAGCGGTGGTGGACGCCACGCATCCCTTCGCCGACCAGATCTCCGCCAACGCGGCGGCGGCCTGCCGCAAGACGGGCATTCCCCTGCTGGTGCTGACCCGCAAGCCCTGGCTGCCGGGTGAGGGTGACCGCTGGATCGGCGTGCCGGATATGGACGCCGCCGCCGAGGCCCTGCGTCCGCTGGGCGAGCACGTCTTTTTGACCATTGGCCGGCAGGAGGTGGCGGTGTTCGAAGCCACACCCGACAAGACCTACCTGATCCGCGCGGTCGATCCGCCGGAGCCCATGCCCAACCTGCCGCGCCACATGCTGATCCTCGACCGGGGTCCCTTCACGTTGGACGGCGAACTGGCCTTGCTGGCCGAACACCGCATCGACGTGATCGTCAGCAAGAACAGCGGCGGCACTGCCACCGAAGCCAAGCTGGAAGCGGCCCGCCGCCGGAGCATCCCCGTGGTGATGGTCGAACGCCCCCCCGGCAACGGCGTGGCCGAGGTGCATGATGCGGGCTCGGCGCTCCGCTGGCTGGAAGGGCTGGCCGGTCACGCCCGCACCCCGTAGCTGCGCGGGGTGTAGACCCAGGGCTGGGCGCCGTCGCGCGGGACAAGGCGAGTGTGCGAGGCGCCGATAATGACGCAGGTCCGCATGTCGGCCTGGGTGGCGTCCACGGCGCCGAGGCTCGTGACGATCAGGTTTTCGTCCGCGCGGCCGACCGCCTGCGCCAGGATCACCGGCGTTTCGGGCGACCGGATGTCGCGCAGCGCGTCGAAGGCGGCGCCCAACTGCCACGGGCGGGCGCGGGAGATGGGGTTGTAGAGCGCGATGACGAAGTCCGCCTCCGCGGCCAGACGCAAGCGCTTCAGCACCACGTCCCAGGGCTTCAGGTTGTCGGACAGGGAGATCGCGCAGAAATCATGCCCCAGCGGAGCCCCTGCCCGCGCGGCAGCGCCCTGCATGGCGGAAATGCCGGGATCGACGCTGAGCGCGACGCGGTGCCAAGCCTGGGGGGCGTTCGGGTCGTCCAGCGCCTCGAACACGGCTGCGGCCATGGCGAAGACGCCGGGGTCGCCGCCCGACACCACCGCGACCTTGCGCCCCTCGGACGCCAGTTGCAGGGCGTGGCGGGCACGGTCCAACTCCACCCGGTTGTCGGAGGGGTGGCGCACCTGCGAACCCGGCGGCACGCGGTCCACATAGGGCTGGTAGCCGATCAGGTCGGTCGCCTCGGCCAGATCGCGCCGGGCCTCGGGCGTCAGCCAGTCCTCGGTGCCCGGCCCCAGGCCGACGACCTTCAACCAGCCGCCACTCATCGCCGTTTCCCTTCACCCGGAATGACGATCTGCGAGAAGTAGGGGGCAACGTCCGGCGCCTCGTTGAAGGGCAGGACGCGCTGGTTTTCCATGCTCGCGCGCTCCACGTACCAGGCGCGGTCGGCGAGGCCGGCGGCGATCACGGCGCGGCGCACCTTGGGCAGGTTCTGGCCCAGCTTCATGATGACGGCGGCGTCGGTGCCGATCAGCGCGCGCAGCAGGGCGTCCTCGCTCAGCGTGCCGGGGATGACCGTCAGCAGGTCGTCGCGCAGCATCAGCGGGCGCGGCAGCAGGGAGGCGCTGCACATCATCGACGTGACGCCCGGCACCACCTCGGTCGGGAAGCGCTGCGACAGCCGCAGGAACAGATGCATGAAGGAGCCGTAGAAGAAGGCATCCCCCTCGTTCAGCGCGGCGACCGAACGCCCGGCGGCCAGATGTTCGGCCAGCCGTTCGGCGGACTCGTCGAAGAAATTCTCGATCTGCCGGCCGTAGTCCGGGTGGTCGGGCGGCAGTTCCACCGTCACCGGGTAGACCAGCGGCAGTTCGATGTGTTCCGCCGTGATGCAGTCCGACGCGATGCGCCGGGCGTGGCCGGAGGTGCCGCGCTTGCAGAAATAGGCCACGACCGGGCAGGAACGGATGGTGCGGATGGCGCGCACCGTCATCAGGTCCGGGTCGCCGGGGCCGACGCTGACGCCGTACAAGCGTCCAAGTGCTTGAGGTTCGGTGCTCATTCGACGTCGCTCGCCAGGGCGTTGACCGCCGCCGCCGCCATGGCGCTGCCGCCACGCCGGCCACGGATGGCCAAGAAGGGAATGCCGTAGGAATGCTCGGCCAGCGCGTCCTTGCTCTCGGCGGCACCCACGAAGCCCACGGGGAAGCCCAGGATCGCCGCCGGCTTGGGCGCGCCGTCGCGGATCATCTCCAGCAGCTTGAACAGCGCGGTCGGGGCGTTTCCGACGGCGACCACGGAGCCTTCCAGTTTGGGGCGCCACAGTTCCAGCGCGGCGGCGGAGCGGGTGTTGTCCACCTGTTTGGCGAGGTCCGGCACCGCCGGGTCGCGTAGCGTGCAGATGACGGCGTTGTCGGCCGGCAGGCGCGCCCGCGTGATGCCGTGCGCGACCATCTCGCTGTCGCAGAGGATCGGAGCGCCAGCGCGCAGAGCCTTGCGGGCGGCGGTGCCCACGTCGGGGGAGAACATCAGGTCTTTCGCCGCGTCCACCATGCCGCAGGCGTGGATGATGCGCACCGCGACCGGCTTCAGATCGTCGGGCAGGGCCGACAGGTCGGCCTCCGCCCGGATGGTGGCAAAGGACTGCCGGTAGATGGCCGCTCCATCGCGGATGTAGTCGTAAAGCGGCTCAGACACGGGACAACTCCTCAACAGAAAGACCGGCAACAGCGTCCACCGCCTCGTCCGGCGTCAGGCCGGACCGCCATGGCGCGGCACCGGGGGCGGCGTTCAGCGCGACATCGTAGACGCCCTCGCGCGCGGTCAGCGTGACATCCGCCGCGCCGGGATGCGCGCAGCCCTTGGCGCAGCCGGAGACATGCACCATCCGGACCCGTCGCAGCAACCCCGGCGCGCGCTCTGCGATGGCGAGGCCGTCGGCGTGGGTGTCGGTGGTGCCCACGTCGCAGCCGGTGACGCCGCTGCACGCGGTGACCTTCAGGCGCACGTCATCGCGGTCGAGGATGCCGCCGAGGGATTTGGCGGTTGCGGCCGCATCCTCTCCTGCGCCGGCCAGCAGCAGGGCGCGCCAGGGGGTGATGCGGATTTCATGGGTGAGATTGGCGAGCGCCTCCAGCCGGTCGCAGTCCAGCCGCCCGAAGGGGAAAGCGACGCCGAGCCACGATGCTTGCACGCCAAAAAACTCTCTCCCCTGCCTAGCGGGGGAGGGAAGGGAGCCATGCGAAGCATGGGAAGGGTGGGGGCAATGCGCACCGACCCGCTCCCGAATGGCTTCCACTCCCACCGTCTTCACCAACCCCGCCATCCGCCGGGGCGGCTCCACCAGCGTCTCGCGCAGGCCCAAAAACGCCCGCGCGACCGCCACCGCGACCTCGACCAGTTCCTCCGGCCGACAAGACCCCAGCACCGCCGCACCCTCCAGCGTCCCACCCAGCCCCACGCGGAAGCGCGGGCCGTCCTCCGTCATCACCGCGTCAAAGCGCACGTCCGTGCTGCTGTCGAACAGCGGAGCCCGCCCGCCGCCGTCCACCAGCCAGCCGAACTTGGGCGGCAGCTGATGCAACTCCCTGTCGCTCGCCAGCCGGGCGTCCAGTGCCAGCGCGTGCGGCCGCACGTCCAGCACGGCCTCGGCGTCCAGCCCCGCCGTGGGGGAGGTCATCACGTTGCGCACCGCCTCGCTCTCCGCGTCGGCGGAAATATAGCCGAGCGGGCGCAGCTCCTCGATCAGGGCGGCCATGTCCTCCGGCCGCACGCCGCGCAGTTGAAGGTTCCCCCGGTGGCTGAGGTCGATCAGGCCGTTGCCGTAGCGCCGCCCCAGCTCCGAGATCCGCTTGGCCGAAGCCGCCGGCAGCACCCCGGCCGGGACGCGCACGCGGACCAGCAGACCGTCGCCAACCTCCATGGGGGCTAGCACGCCGGGGCACATGCCGCGACGGCGCGGGGCGTTCCTGGTCACGGCTGCGGTGATGGTTTGGGTCGTCATGCGACCATCTCCTTGCGGCGGCGGATCTCGTCGCCGGTGGCGTTGCGGCGGGGGTGCCAGAGGCCGCGTTCCTGGGCTTCGGACAGGCGGTTCAGGATGTGCCGGGCGGCGGCTGGGTTGGATTGCACCAGGAAGTCCCACACCGCCGCGTCCTCGACATAGGCGTCGAACAGCTGGTCGAAGTGGTGCGGGCGCACCGCCGCCGTGGTGGCGGCGAAGGCGAACAGCGTGTCCACGCTGGCGGCCAGTTCGGCGGCACCGCGATAGCCGTGCCGCATCATGCCCGCGATCCAGCGCGGGTTGGCGGCCCGGCCGCGCAGCACGCGGGCGATTTCCTCCGACAGGGTGCGGACGGCCAGCCGGTCCGGTTCGGAACTGTCGAGGTGATAGAGCGACGGGTCGTTGTCGGCCAGCGCGGCGGCGGCGGAGAAGCCGCCCTCGTACTGCATGAAGCCGTCCGTGGAGAGCACGTCATGCTCCCGCTGGTCCTGGTGGTGGACGAGGGCGTCGGCATCGCCCACGCGGCGGCGGAACAGGGCGGGAAGGGGAATGCCCTCCAGATCCTTGCCGTAGGCGTGGCAGCTGCCCTCCAGATAGGCGGCGCCGAAGTCGGCGCGCGCCGTCCAGTCGCCGCGCGCCACCATGCCGGAAATGGCCGTGCCGTAGACGCCCGGCGCCGATCCGAAGACGCGGGCGCTGGCCCAGCGGCCGGCATCCTTCGCCGGGGTGCCGCCGGCTTCCAGCGCGGCGCGGTCGGCGCGGAAGGCGGCGGCGGGCGGGTTGGTGTCCTCCGGCTCGTCCTCGGCCATGACGGCGCGGACGGCTTGATCGAACAGGGCGATCTGCTGCGGGAACACGTCGCGGAACAGGCCGGAGATGCGCAGCGTCACGTCCACGCGCGGGCGGCCCAGCACGCCGGCCGGCATCACCTCGAACCCGGTGACGCGGCCCGAGCCGTTCTCCCACAGCGGGCGCACGCCCAGCAGGGCCATGGCCTGGGCCAGCTCGTCGCCGCCGGTGCGCATGGTCGGCGTGCCCCAGCAGTCCACGACCAGCCGCTTCGGCCAGTCGCCATGGTCTTGCAGATAGCGGGTGATGAGCGCGTCCGCCGCCTGCCAGCCCAGCGTCCAGGCGGTAGGCGTCGGCACCCCGCGCGGGTCGAGCGCGTAGAGGTTCCGCCCGGTCGGCAGCGTGTCCGCCCGCCCGCGCGCCGGGGAGCCGCCGGGGCCGGGCTTCACGAACCGGCCGTCCAGACCGGCCAGCAGTGCCGCCATCTCGGCCTCGCCGCAGGCGTCCAGCGTAGCGGACACCTCCTCGGCCCTGGCATGCCGGGCGACGGCGGCCAGCAGGCGGGCGCGGCGTTCCGGCTCCGGCGTGGTGCCGAAGACGTGCAGCCCGTCGCGGATCTGCATTTCCTTGATGTCGCAGAGATGCGCGTCGAGGCGCCCGAGAATCGTGTCCGGGTCGTCGTCCGGGCGCAGGTTGCAGTCGGCGGCCACGCCCGACCGCCACGCCAGATCGAGGATCGTCTCGCGCAGCGCGCCGAGCCGGCGCGGGTCCAGGCCGGTCGCTTGGCTGTACTCGTCGATGGCCTGTTCGAGGCCGGCGAGGTCGCCGTGCAGCCCGGCCTCGACCGGCGGCGGCGTCAGGTGGCCGATCAGCACGGCGCCAAGGCGGCGGCGGGCCTGCACGCCCTCGCCGGGGTTGTTGACGATGAAGGGGTAAAGGCAGGGCAGGGGACCGGCGACGATCTCCGGCCAGCAATCCCTGGACAGGGCCACCGCCTTGCCCGGCAGCCATTCCAGCGTGCCGTGCGCGCCCACCTGCACCAGCGCCTGGACGCCAGCGACCTGCCGCAGCCAGAGGTGGAAGGCGACATAGCCGTGGCTGGGCGGGGTTTCCGGATCGTGGTGCTGCGCGGTGGTCAGCGGGCCGTGCCCCCGGCTGGGCTGCACGGCGACGACCGCGTTGCCGCAGGTCAGAACGCGGAAGCGGAAAGCGCCGTCGCTGAACAGCGGGTCGGAGGCGTCCGCACCCCAGGTCGCGGCGATGCGCTCGCGGGCGTCGGCAGGGGCAAGCCTGCGGTAATCGTCCAGGCTCAGGCTGACAGTCGCCTTGCCAGCCAGGGCGGTCATCAGCGCGGCGGAATCGGCGGGGATGCCGTCCACGGCGTAGCCTTCGGCCCGCAGGCGATTCAGCACGCCGACGACGCTGGCGGGCGTGTCGAGGCCGACCGCGTGGCCGATCCCGCCGCCCGGCCCCGGATAGTCGGACAGCACCAGCGCCAACCGACGCTCGGCGCGCGGGGGGGCGCCCAGACGCACCCAGGCCGCCGCAAGGTCGGCGGCGAAGGCAACGCGGTCGGGGATCGGGCGGATCAGGGTGGGGGCGAATTCCAGATCCGGGTCGACGGCGCTCTCGGACTTGAAGGCGATGGCGCGGGTCAGGATGCGGCCGTCCATCTCCGGCAGCACCACGTTCATAGCAAGGTCGGACGGCCCGAGGCCGCGCGCCGAGGTCCGCCAGCCGTCCTCCGGCGTGGTGGACAGGATGACCTGCAACACCGGCGTGCCGTTGGCCTCCAGTGGCGAGCCGTCCTCGCGCGCCGCCGAAAAGCCGGTGGCGTTCAGCACCACGGCGGCGTTCCGCGCGGTCAGGGTGGCGCGCATCCACGTGGCGCAGTCCGGCTCCTTCAGGCTCGCGACGAACAGGGGCAGGGGAGACAGGCCGCGTTCGGCCAGCGCGTCGCACAAGGCGTGCACGGGGGCGAGATCGCCGGCCAGCAGGTGCGAGCGATAGAAGACCACCGGGGCGTTCGGCCCCTCGGCCGTGCCTTGCCAGCCCTCATAAACGCCGAAGCGTGGGACGGGGGCGGGTTCGCTCCACGGGCGCTCGTGCCCGGCCAGCGTCGCGGCGTAGGCCAGGAGGTTGCCCGTGTTGTCCGGGCCGCCCTCGGTGAAGTAGCGCCACAGACGTTGCGCGGCGTCAGAGGGGACGGTGCCGTAGCCGTCGAGGCTAGGGTTTGGCTGGGCGTCGCCCGGCAGCACCGCGAGTGCCACGCCGGATTCGCGGCAGGCAGCGGCCACATGGTCGAGGCCGTAGCGCCAATAGCTGGCACCGCCCAGCAGGCGCAGCACGACCAGCTTCGCCTTGCGCACCACCGCATCGACGTGGAGGTCCACCGACAGCGGGTGCCCCAGCCGCGCGAGGTTCGCCAACCGGAGGGAGGGCAGATGGTCGCGCTCCCGCGTCCAGGCGGAGGCCAGCGCCGTCAGATCGCTGTCGGAGAAGGACAGCACCACCATGTCCGCCGGCGACTGCCCCAAATCCACGGCCTGGGGGCCGGCGTCGAGATCTTCCTGGCGGGCGGCGAGCAGATGCATGGGAACGGAACTTTGTGTGTTGTTCCCTCTCCCCTCCGGGGAGAGGGTTAGGGTGAGGGGGAAACGTCGGCGCCGCCGAGCCTTTCCGGCCTGACGGCCGCCCCCTCATCCCAACCCTTCTCCCCAGAGGGCAGAAGGGATTTAGCCCAGCGCCGCCGTGACGGCGTCCCGGTCCAGGCCCGTCTCGCCGATCACCACGAGGCGGCTGCGGCGGGGCTCGTCGGGCTTCCACAGGCGGTCGAAGTGGGACTGCACGCGCACGCCCACCCCTTGCACCAACAGGCGCATCGGCTTGCCCGGCACGTCGATGAAGCCCTTCAGGCGCAGAACGCCGTGGGCCGCCGCGACCTGCTCCAGCCGCTTGACCAGCGCGGCGGGATCGGGCTGCGGGGCGAGGTCCACGACGAAGCTGGTGAAGTCGTCGTGGTCGTGGCCTTCTTCCTCGTCGTGGTGGGAGGGGCGGTTGGCGAGGTCGTCCTCGACCGCAGCGCCAATGCCCAGCAGCACCAGCGGATCCACATGGCCGTTGGAGGCCCGGAGGATCTTCGCGTCGCGGGACAGCGCGCCCCGGATGATGTCCTCGACCTTCGCCAATGCCGTCGCGTCCACCAGATCGGTCTTGTTGACGACGATCAGGTCGGCGCAGAGCAACTGGTCCTCGAACACCTCCTCGACGGGGGTTTCGTGATCCAGCTGACCGGCTTCGGCGGCCTGCGCGGCGAGTGCGGCCGGGTCGGGGGCGAAGCGGCCCTCGGATGCTGCCGCCGCGTCCACCACGGCGACGACGCCGTCCACGGTCACCCGCGTTTTGATCGCCGGCCAGTGAAAGGCCTGGACCAGCGGCTTCGGCAGGGCGAGGCCGCTCGTCTCGATGATGATGTGCTCAGGCGGCTGGGGCCTTGCCAGCAGCTTTTCGATGGCCGGGACGAAGTCGTCGGCGACCGTGCAGCACAGGCAGCCGTTCGCCAGTTCGATGACGTCGTCCTCGGCGCAGGTCGGATCGCCGCAGGCCCGCAGGATCTCGCCGTCGATCCCGACGTCGCCGAACTCGTTGATGATGAGCGCCAGCCGCCGCCCCGCGGCCTGCTCAAGCAGGCTGCGGATCAGCGTCGTCTTGCCGGCCCCGAGGAAGCCGGTGATGACGGTGGCTGGGGTTTTCGAAACAGTCGGGCCGGTCTTCATCGGCCGTCTCCTAACAAGAAAAGATTCAGCGGCGAGATTCAGCGGCGAGGCTCGACGACCCGCTGCATCAGGGCACCGCAGGCGCTGCCGAGTGCGGCCCAGAACAGGGCGGCCACACCGATGGACAGGGCGGCGAAGCGCGCGGCCAACTCCGGCGGGACGACGCCTTCCGGGCTTTCCGGATGCGGTGCGCCGATGACATGCGGCAGGGCCGCCAGCACGACGCCGGCCGCGACGACGAAGCGGTTCTTGGCGAAGGCCAGGGCCAGCAGCCCGCCCGCGGCACAGAGCGCCGCCGCGATCCACCACGCCTGACGCGCCTCCAGACCGGCACCGCCCATGCCCGGAAGCTCGGGCGGGAGGCCGGCGGCCGGGGCGAGCGCGAAGGCGACGAAGCCGCCGATGCCCCACACCAGTCCGCGACGCGCGTCCACCGGTGCGCCCACGAGCAGCATGACGCCGGCCAGCAGCAGCCCGTAGGCGACCCCGACCAAGATGTTGGTGACCACGGTCAAACCGACTCGCTGGAACGCCTCGTCATCCGCAGCGGCAGCCGGTGCGGCGTGCTGGTGCGCTGGGGCCGCCTGCCCGTGGGCATGAACCGACGCATCGCCGGACTCATAGGTCTCGGCGGCGAGAATCAGCGGAACGGTCGTGACCTGCTGAACGACGGACGCGGCCGTGCCGGAGAGCACGCCCGCGACCACAGCGGCTAGAAACAGCCGCCGGAACAGCGCCATGGAAATGGCTCAGTGGCAGGGGAAAGCGAAGGAATGACGGCCGTCGTGGGCGGCGTCGTGGATCGCCTGCGGCTGCGCGAAGGCCACGCCGAACAGGATGAAGGAGCCCAGCAGCATCGCGCCGAAGGCGGCGACAACAGTCTGGAGCGACGAGGCCGACGACGAACGGACGGCGTTGTTCAGCATGATAATGGTTCCCTTCTCCGCCACACCCGGCGGTCTGGAATTGCGTTTGTCCGACGGCAGGTTTCCTGGCTCGCGGGTCGCTGTTCCCTTGCCACCTTCCCGGCCCATTGGGAGCCAGTGGCGCTTTGGCAAGGAAACTCGCCGCATACAGTTGCGGGGGCAGCCGCGGCCTTGGACCCCATCCGGATCCGCACCGCATTCCCTATTATCCCCTGGCCTTTCGGCGGCGGGGCACCAATCGGACGCGCAGAATTGCAGGGTGCCCAGCTTTTGGCAAGCGGATATGCGTGCACGTCGGGTGTCGGGCGGGGTGTCGGGCGATGTGTCGGGGTGTCGTGACAGGCTGTCCGGAAACCTGACGCCCCCGGCGCTTGGCCGACGGTGATGCCGGGATGCCGAAAGTCAGGGAAACCAACACTGTTGGCGATCCGGCCCGACTTGGCACGCCGCGTGCTTGTGTATGCCGCAGCAACGTCCCGCACCCGGCTGTGGCCGGAGGACAAAAGGACGACAGGGAGGGTTGGAAGACAGCGATGAGCGAGGACATCATTCTCGAAGCGCGTGGACTCTCGAAGGAGTTCAAGGGCTTCATCGCGGTGAAGGAGGTGAACCTCCAGGTCCGCCGCGGCACCATCCACGCGCTGATCGGCCCGAACGGGGCCGGCAAGAGCACGGTGTTCAACCTGCTCACCAAGTTCCTGACGCCGACGCGCGGGCAGATCCTCTACAAGGGCCGCGACATCACCGGCATGAAGCCCGCCGACGTGGCCCTGCTCGGCATGGTGCGCTCGTTCCAGATCTCGGCCGTCTTCCCACACCTCAGCGTGCTGGAGAACGTCCGCGTGGCGCTGCAGCGGCCGCGCGGCACCAGCTTCCACTTCTGGAAGCCGGAGGCCAGCCTGTACGACCTGCACGACCGCGCCCTGGAGCTGATCGAGGCGGTCAACCTCACCCCCTGGGCCAACCACACCGCCGCCGAGCTGCCCTATGGGCGCAAGCGCGCGCTGGAGATCGCCACCACGCTGGCCCTCGACCCGGAGGTCATGCTGCTCGACGAGCCGCTGGCCGGCATGGGCCACGAGGACATCGAGGGCACCGCCGCGCTGATCAAGCGCGTCTCGGCCAACCGCACCATCCTGATGGTCGAGCACAACCTCTCGGTCGTCGCCCACCTGTCCGACACCATCACCGTGCTGCGCCGCGGCGAGATCCTGGCCGAGGGGCCATACGATGTCGTATCGCGCAACCCCCAGGTGATGGAAGCCTACATGGGTTCGACGACCGCCGGGGAGGTGGGGCATGCCTGATATCCAGAACAGCGGCGCTCCGATGCTGGAGATCAAAAACCTTCAGGCTTTCTACGGCGAGAGCCACGTGCTGCACGGCGTCAATCTGGAGGTGCGCCAGGGCGAGGTGGTGACGCTGCTGGGCCGCAACGGCGCCGGCAAGACCACGACGATGCGCTCGATCATGGGCATCGTCGGCAAGCGCACCGGCTCCATCACGTTCCAGGGCCGCGAGCTGATCGGCATGGCCCAGCACAAGATCCCGCGCCTGGGCATCGGCTATGTCCCGGAGGAGCGCGGCATCTTCTCCAGCCTCAGCGTCGATGAGAACCTCGTGCTGCCGCCGGTGGTGAAGGACGGCGGCATGACGGTGCCGCAGATCTACGAGCTGTTTCCGAACCTCCAGGGGCGCGGCACCACCCAGGGCACGCGGTTGTCCGGTGGCGAGCAGCAGATGCTGGCCATCGCCCGCATCCTGCGCACTGGGGCCACCCTGATCCTGCTCGACGAGCCGACCGAGGGTCTCGCCCCGGTCATCATCGAGCAGATCGGCGTGGCGGTGCGCAAGCTGAAGCAGCGCGGCTTCACCATCGTGCTCGTCGAACAAAATTTCCGCTTCGCCTCGACGATTGCCGACCGGCACTACGTCATGGAAGAGGGACACGTCGTGGACATGATCCACAACGACCAGCTCGCCCAGAACATGGACAAGCTGCACGCCTATCTCGGCGTCTGACCAATCAAGAACAGTCAAGTTCGATACGAGACAAAGATAAGGGAGTTAGAGATGCTCAAGACGTTGCTGTGCGGAACCGCTCTGCTCGCGCTCACCGCTGGTGCGGCGCACGCGCAGGTTTCCAACAACGTGATCAAGATCGGCGTGATGAACGACCGCTCCGGCATCTACGCCGACTTGGCGGGTGAAGGTTCGGCCATCGCCGCCCGCCTCGCGGCGGAGGAGTTCGGCAACAAGGTCGCCGGCACGCCGATCGAAATCGTCGTCGCCGACCACCAGAACAAGGCCGACATCGCCGCCAACACGGCGCGTCAGTGGGTGGACACCGAGAATGTGGACGTCGTCGCCGACGTGCCGAACTCGGCCGCAGCACTGGCCGTGCAGGGCATCACCAAGGAAAAGAAGCGCATCTTCCTGATGTCCGGTCCGGGCTCCACCGACCTGACGGGCAAGGCCTGCTCGCCGTACGGCTTCCACTGGACCTACGACAACTACGCCATGGCCGCCGGCACCGCCCGCGCGCTGGTCGAGCAGGGCAAGAAGAGCTGGTACTTCATCACCGCCGACTACGCCTTCGGCCATTCGCTGGAGGATGAGACGACCAAGATGGTCAAGCAGCTGGACGGCAAGGTGGCCGGCAGCGTCCGCCATCCGCTGGGCACCTCGGACTTCTCGTCCTTCCTGCTTCAGGCCCAGGCCTCCAAGGCCGACGTGATCGGCCTCGCCAACGCCGGCGGCGACGCCACCAACGCGGTCAAGCAGGCCGCCGAGTTCGGCATCACCCAGTCGGGCCAGAGCCTCGCCGGCCTGCTGCTGTTCATCTCCGACGTGCACGCGCTGGGTCTCCAGGCGGCGCAGGGGCTGATGCTGACCACCGGCTTCTACTGGGACATGGACGACCAGACCCGCGACTGGACCAAGAAGTTCGAGGCCAAGGCCGGCCGGAAGCCGACCATGGTGCAGGCCGGCGTCTACTCCGCCGTCCGCCACTATCTGAAGGCGGTCGAGGCCGTGGGCTCTGACGATCCGGACAAGGTGGCGGCGAAGATGCGCGAACTGCCGGTGAACGACATGTTCGCCAAGAACGGCAAGATCGCCGCCAACGGCCGCATGTTCCACGACATGTATCTGGCCCAGGTGAAGACCACGGCCGAGTCCAAGGCGCCGTGGGACTATTACAAGATCGTGAAGACGATCCCGGCCGAGCAGGCCTATCTGGACCCGGCGAAGAGCGGCTGTTCGCTGGTGAAGTAATAGCCCCTGCCGCGGGCCCCCACCCTAACCCTCCCCCACCTTCGGCGGGGGAGGGGACTTAAAGCTCCTTCCCCCGTGCGCAGCATGGGGGAAGGTTGGGATGGGGGCCCACCGGCCGGCGCCTCAACAAGAACACAAAGACACAGGGAGGATCGGACATGTTCGAATTGCTGGGGGTGCCGCCCCAGGTCCTGTTCGGGCAATTGCTGCTCGGCCTGATCAACGGCTCGTTCTACGCGCTGCTGAGCCTCGGGCTGGCGGTCATCTTCGGCATGCTGAACGTCATCAACTTCGCCCACGGCGCGCTCTACATGATCGGCGCCTTCGTCGCTTGGTTCCTGCTCAACAAGCTCGGGCTCGGCTACTGGTGGGCGCTGCTGCTGGCCCCGGCCACTGTCGGCCTCGTCGGCGTCATCGTCGAGAAGACGCTGCTCTCCAGGCTTTACAAGCTCGACCACCTCTACGGCCTGCTGCTCACCTTCGGGCTGGCGCTGATCTTCGAGGGCGCCTTCCGCCACCAGTTCGGCGTCTCCGGCCAGCCCTACCCGATCCCCGACGCCCTCAAGGGCGGCCAGAACCTCGGCTTCATGTTCCTGCCCAACTATCGCGGCTGGGTCGTCGCCGCCTCCATCGTCGTCTGCTTCGGCACCTGGTTCGCCATCGAGCGCACCCGGCTCGGCGCTTATCTCCGCGCCGCCACCGAGAACCCGGTGCTGGTCCAGGCCTTCGGCATCAACGTGCCGGTGATGATCACCCTGACCTACGGCTTCGGCGTGGCGCTGGCCGGGCTGGCCGGCGTGCTCGCCGCGCCGATCTACCAGGTGTCGCCGCTGATGGGCTCCAACCTGATCATCGTGGTGTTCGCCGTGGTGGTGATCGGCGGCATGGGCTCGATCCTCGGCGCCATCGTCACCGGGCTGGGGCTGGGGCTGCTGGAGGGCCTGACCAAGGTGTTCTACCCGGAGGCCTCCAACATCGTCGTGTTCGTCGTGATGGCGATCGTCCTTCTCATCAAGCCCGCGGGCCTCTTCGGACGGGAGCGCTGACCCATGACCGCCGAGACGCATAAGATGACCACCGTCGCCGTCCGCCAGACCTCCGAGGACACCACCCGGCGCACCCTGCTGCTCGCCGCCGGGCTGGCGGTCGGGCTGGCGGCGCCCTTCGTGCTGTACCCCGTCTTCGTGATGAAGGTGCTGTGCTTCGCGCTGTTCGCCTGCGCCTTCAACCTGCTGATCGGCTTCGCCGGCCTTTTGTCCTTCGGGCACGCCGCCTTCTTCGGCGGGGCGGCCTACATCACCGCCCACGCGGCCAAGGTGTGGGGGCTGCCGCCGGAGCTGAGCATCCTGCTGGGGGCGGGCTTCTCCGCCGTGCTCGGGCTGGCGTTTGGGGCGCTGGCGATCCGCCGCCAGGGCATCTACTTCGCGATGATCACGCTGGCGCTGGCCCAGATGGTGTTCTTCCTGGCCTTGCAGCTGAAGTTCACCGGCGGCGAGGACGGCATCCAGGGCGTGCCGCGCGGCCAGCTGTTCGGGCTGTTCGACCTGAACCAGCCGCTGGTCATGTACTACTTCGTGCTGGCGATCTTCCTGTTCGGCTTCGCGCTGATCTGGCGCACGGTGCACTCGCCGTTCGGGCAGGTGCTGAAGGCGATCCGCGAGAACGAGCCGCGGGCGATCTCGCTGGGCTACCGGACGGAGCGCTACAAGCTGCTGGCCTTCGTGCTGTCGGCGAGCCTGGCCGGTCTGGCCGGCGGGACCAAGGCGCTGGTCTTCCAGCTGGCCTCGCTGACCGACGTGCAGTGGCAGATGTCGGGCGAGGTGGTGCTGATGACGCTGCTGGGCGGCATGGGCACGCTGTTCGGCCCGGTGGTCGGGGCGGCGCTGGTGGTCACGCTGGAGAGCTATCTGGCCGGCACCAACCTGCCGGTCCCGGTGGTCATCGGCGCCATCTTCGTCGTCTGCGTCCTGCTCTTCCGCCGCGGCATCGTCGGCGAGTTGCAGGCGTTCCTGGCTCGCCGGAAATCCTGAACCCGGCAGCGGTGTTTATAGTCCGAGCGATTCCTCCCTGGAGGGGGTGTCAAAGCCCCCTTCCTTTTGGGACGCCAAAGAATAAAGAATTGGGAGAATGTCCATGGATCAGCCGCTGTGGAGCCCGTCGGAGGAGCACGTCGCCGCCTCCAACCTGACCGCCTTTCGCGAAGCCGCGAACGCCCGCTTCGGCCTGCGCCTGACCGATTACGCCGACCTGTACAACTGGTCCATCGCGGGGAAGGAGGATTTCTGGCGTTTTCTGTGGGACTGGGCCGGCCTGAAGGGTGATCTCGGCGCCACCGCCCTGGCGGACGGCGACAAGATGCCCGGCGCCCAATGGTTCCCCGACGCCAAGCTGAATTATGCCGAGAACCTGCTGGCCGGCGCCCCGGAAGGCGACGCGGTGGTCTTCTGGGCCGAGGACAAAGTCAAGCGCCGCTGGTCCGGCAGTGACCTGAAGGCCCAGGTGTCCCGCCTGCAACAGGCGCTGAAGGCCATGGGCGTCGGCAAGGGCGACCGCATCGCCGCCGTGATGCCGAACATGCCGGAGACGCTGGCGGCGATGATCGCGACGACCAGCCTCGGCGCCATCTGGTCCTCCTGCTCGCCCGACTTCGGCGTGCAGGGCATCGTCGACCGCTTCGGCCAGATCGAGCCGACCGTCCTCTTCGCCCCCGACGCCTACTGGTACAACGGCAAGTCCCACGACGTCCGCGCCAAGATCGCGGAGGTGTTGAAGGAGCTGCCGACCGTCAAGCGCACGGTCGTCGTGCCGTACGTGAACGAGGAGCCGGACGTCGGCGGCATCCGCGACGGCGTGCGCTACACCGACTTCATCGCGCCCCACGAGCCGGCGGAACTGACCTTCGAGCGGGTGCCCTTCAACCACCCGATGTTCATCCTCTATTCCAGCGGCACCACCGGGAAGCCGAAGTGCATTGTGCACGGCACCGGCGGCACGCTGATCCAGCACGTCAAGGAACACCGGCTGCACTGCGACCTGAACCGCGACGACCGCTTCTTCTACTTCACCACCTGCGGCTGGATGATGTGGAACTGGCTGGTGACGGGGCTGGCCAGCGGCACGACGCTGCTGCTCTACGACGGTTCGCCCTTCGCGCCGACCGGCAACATCCTGTTCGACTACGCCGACGCCGAGCGCATGACCCTGTTCGGCACCTCGGCCAAGTTCATCCAGCAGGTCGAGAAGTCGGGCCTGGAGCCGATCAAGACGCACACGCTCGACACGGTGCGCACGATCACCTCGACCGGTTCGCCGCTGATGCCGGAGAATTTCGAGTTCGTGTACCGCTCCATCAAGGCGGACGTGCATCTGGCCTCCATCTCCGGCGGCACCGACATCGTGTCCTGCTTCGTGCTGGGCAACCCCATCGCCCCGGTGTGGAAGGGCGAGTTGCAGACCGCCGGCCTCGGCATGGCGGTGGAGGCCTTCGACGACAACGGCCACGCGGTGCGCGGCGACAAGGGCGAACTGGTCTGCACGCGCCCGTTCCCGTCGATGCCCGTCGGCTTTTGGGCCGACCCGGACGGCAAGAAGTACCGCAGCGCCTATTTCGAGCGGTTCGAGAACATCTGGACCCACGGCGACTTCATCGAGCAGACCGAGCATGGCGGCTGGGTGATCTACGGCCGCTCCGACGCGGTGCTGAACCCCGGCGGCGTGCGCATCGGCACGGCGGAGATCTACCGGCAGGTCGAACAGCTGCCCGACATCATGGAGGCGGTCTGCATCGGCCAGGAATGGGATAACGACGTGCGCGTCATCCTGTTCGTGGTGCTGCGCGAGGGTTTGACGCTGGACAAGACGCTTGAGGACACCATCCGCAAGCGCATCAAGGACAACTGCTCGCCGCGCCACGTGCCGGCGAAGATCGTCCAGGTCAGCGACATTCCGCGCACGCGCTCGGGCAAGATCACCGAACTGGCGGTCCGCGACGCGGTGCACGGCCGCCCCATCAAGAACACCGAGGCGCTGGCGAACCCGCAGGCCCTCGACCAGTTCCGCGAACGCGGCGAACTGGCCTCGTCATAAGGAACGATGTCCATGAGTCTGAGGGGCATGAGTCTGAAGGGAAAAGTCGCCGTCGTCACCGGTTCCACCAGCGGGATCGGGCTCGGCATCGCGCGCTGCCTGGCCGAAGCCGGCGCGGACATCCTCCTGAACGGGTTCGGCGACGCGGACGAGATCGAGAACATCCGCGTCGGCATCGCGCGGGAGTTCGGCGTGCGCACCGCCTATCACGGAGCCGACCTGTCGAAGCCCGACAAGATCCGCGCCATGATCGCGGAGGCTGACGAGGCGTTCGGCCGGGTGGACGTTCTGGTCAACAACGCCGGCATCCAGCACGTCGCCCCGGTCGAGGAGTTTCCGGCCGAGCGCTGGGACGCGGTGATCGCCATCAACCTGTCGGCGGTTTTCCACGGCATCCACCACGCGCTGCCGGGCATGAAGCGGCGCGGCTGGGGGCGCATCATCAACATCGCCTCGGTGCACGGACAGGTCGCCTCGGTCAACAAGGCCGCCTATGTCGCCGCCAAGCACGGCGTCGTCGGGCTGACCAAGACCGTGGCGCTGGAGACGGCAGGCAGCGGCATCACCTGCAACGCCATCTGCCCCGGCTGGGTGCTGACCCCGCTGGTGCAGAAGCAGATCGACGCGCTGGCCGCCGACAAGGGGCTGACCGACGATCAGGCCCGCGCCGAACTGGTGGGCGCCAAGCAGCCGTCCGGCCAGTTCGTCACGCCGGATCAGCTTGGCGCGCTCGCGGTCTTCCTGTGCTCCGACGCGGCGGGGCAGATGACCGGTTCCAACCTCACCATGGACGGTGGATGGACCGCCCAGTGAGGTGAGGAAGGGAGCGTCGCCCGCCCGGCGCTCCCCTTCCGCCTATGACTTTCGCTTGAGGTTTTCGGAATAGATGTCGGAGCAGGCCCGGTAAATCCGGAGAATTCCTTAAGAAAAAGTGGCGTCCGTGCGCGGGATGCTCCTGCGCGCGGCGCATGTATGCGCGCCTTCCCCTTCCGTGTTGTGATGCTGTACCATCGGCGTCGGTAATAATACCGGCGTGTCTTGCTGCGCTGCAGCGGCAATGACGCGAACGATAAAAACAGTCGGGTCTATCGGGAGGAAGTCGTGGACGGTGATCTGGATTTCGAGGCGCTGAAAGAGCGCGCCGTGCAGTCGCTGTTCGGGCATCTGGAGGGCATGTGCGTCGGCACCGTGACGGTGGACCGCCACGTCCGCATCGCCTGGATGGACGACAAGTACAAGGCCCTTCTGGGCGTCGACGACGACCCCCGCGGCAAGCCGGTGGAAGAGGTCATCCCCAACAGCCAGCTGCGCCGCGCGGTAGAGACCGGCCAGCCCATGATGGTGGACATCATGGAATTCGGGGAACGGTCCTTCGTCGTCACGCGCCTGCCGCTGAAGGATGTGGACGGCGCGGTGATCGGCGCGGTGGGCTTCGTCCTGTTCGACCGGGCGGAGCACCTGCGCCCGCTGGTGTCCAAGTACCAGAAGCTTCAGGAGGAGCTGACCCAGGCGCAACGGGAGCTGGCGCACGAGCGGCGGGCCAAATACTCCTTCTCGCAGTTCCTCGGTGTCAGCGATTCGGTGCGCGAGATCAAGCGGCTCGGCCGGCGCGCGGCGCAGCTGGATTCGACCGTGCTGCTGCTGGGCGAGACGGGCACGGGCAAGGAGCTTCTGGCCCAGGCCATCCACGCCGCCAGCCCGCGCGCCGACCGCCCCTTCGTCGGCATCAACGTGGCGGCCATCCCGGAAAACCTGCTGGAGGCGGAGTTCTTCGGCGTCGCGCCGGGCGCCTACACCGGCGCCGACCGGCGGCTGCGCGAAGGCAAGTTCCAGCTGGCCAACGGCGGCACCCTGTTCCTGGACGAGATCGGCGACATGCCGCTGCCGCTTCAGGCCAAGCTGCTGCGCGTGCTGCAGGAGCGGGAGATCGAGCCGCTCGGGTCCAACAAGGTGGTGCGGGTGGACGTGCGCATCATCGCGGCGACCAGCCGCGATCTGGCGGCGCTGGTCCGGGACAAGCAGTTCCGGGCAGACCTTTATTACCGGCTGAACGTGGTCCCGATCACGCTGCCGCCCTTGCGCGAGCGGACCGAGGACATCGAGAGCATCGCCGACCGCATTCTGGAACAGCTTGCCATCCAACACGGCTGCCCGCCGCGCGAGTTGACCAACACGGCCATCAACGCTCTGCGTGCTCATGACTGGCCCGGCAACGTGCGGGAGCTTTACAACACGCTGGAACGGGCGGTCGCCATGAGCGACGCACCGGTCCTGACCGCCGAGCATGTGCGGGGTCTCGTCAACGCGGCCGAGCCCCCCGCCGGGGCGAGCGCGTCCCCGCCGCTGTCCCTGAACGGCCCCCTGTCGGAGGTGCTGAGCGCCGCCGAACGCTCGGCCATCGCGGCGGCGTTGGAGCAGACCGGCGGCGTCAAGGCACGGGCTGCCAAGCTCCTCGGCATTTCCCGCGCCTCGCTCTACGAACGCATGGTCTCGCTGGGGTTCGGGGCGAGTCCGTAAGCCGTATTTCCCTCTCCCCAGAGGGGAGAGGGAAACGAGAAGCCCTTACCCCTTCACGTTCGCCGCCGTCTGGCCGAAGAGGATCTTCTTGCCTTCTTCGGTCACGGCCGGCTGGGCGGCGACGGCCTTGCCCTTCTCATAGGCGCGGATCACCGCCGGGCGCTGCTGGATCGACTCGAACCAGCGCTTCAGGTCGGGGAACTGCGCGAGATCCTGCCGCTGGCGCTCGTGCGGCACGATCCAGGGATAGGCGGCCATGTCGGCGATGGTCAGCTCGTTGCCCGCGATGAAGGCGCGGCCCGCCAGACGCTTGTTCAGCACGCCGTAGAGACGGTTGGTTTCCTTCACGTAGCGGTCGATGGCGTAGGGAACCTGCTCCGGCGCGTACTGGACGAAGTGGTGGTTCTGCCCGGCCATGGGCCCGAGGCCGCCGACCTGCCAGAACAGCCACTCCGCCACGGTCTTGCGCCCGCGCACGTCGGAGGGCAGGAACTTGCCGGTCTTTTCCGCCAGATATTGCAGGATGGCGCCCGATTCGAAGATCGAAATGGGCTCGCCGCCGTCCGCCGGGGCCTTGTCCACGATGGCCGGCATGCGGTTGTTGGGGGAAATCGCCAGGAACTCCGGCTTGAACTGGTCGCCGGCCGAGATGTTCACGGGATGAATGGTGTAGGCGAGGCCGGCTTCCTCCAGGAAGATCGTGATCTTGTGCCCGTTCGGCGTCGGCCAGTAATACAAGTCGATCATGTCTTTCCTTCCCATCAGCGGTTGCAGGGAAGCTTAGCGGCCGGATGGCTGTGGGCAAGCCTTGTCGAACGCGCATCAGCTCTCCGTTCTGGACAGGGGAGGGGGCGTTCGGCATGGTCGTTCCCTCAAAACGGGCAAAGCAAGCCCTCGACAGGGAGGATGGGATATGAGCGGACGCATCGATGCGGTCCGTCAGGGCCGCGTGCTGGTCCTGACCATGGACGACCCGGCCACCAAGAACGCGCTGAGCGCCGAGATGATGGACGCCGGGCACGCGGCCTTCGAATCGGCAGCCACCGACCCGGAGGTCGGCGCCGTGGTGCTGACGGGTGCCGCCGGCACCTTCTGCTCCGGCGGGAACCTCGGCCAGCTGATGAGCAGCCGCAAGGCCGATCCGTCGGTCATCCGCGACATGATGGACCGCTTCCACGGCTGGATCCGTGCCATGCGGACGTGCCCCAAGCCGGTGATCGCCGCCGTCGAGGGCGCCGCCGCCGGGGCCGGCTTCTCCGTGGCGATGGGATGCGACCTGGTCGTGTCGGCGGAGGACGCCAGCTTCGTGCTGGCCTACGTCAAGGTTGGGCTGAACCCGGACGGCGGCGCCTCGGCCTTTCTCGGCCGGTCGGTGCCGCCGCAGCTGGCGGCCGAGATCATGTTCGAAGGCGGGCGGATCGGCGCCCAGCGGCTTGCCCAGCTGGGCATCGTCAATCGCGTCACCGTCCCTGGCGGCACGCTGGAGGAGGCGACCGCCTGGGCCACGCGGCTGGCTGAAGGGCCGACCGTCGCCATCGGCCGGGCCAAGCGCCTGATCGAAGCGGCCTACGGCCCGCCCGACGCACAGCTCGACCGCGAGGCCGACGCCTTCGTCGAGGCGCTGTACCACGCGGAAGCGGCCGAGGGCATCGCCGCCTTCTTCGAAAAGCGGCCGCCCGCCTTTCCGCGCGGTTGAGCGCGCAACGTCCCGGCCGTTCGGGTTGTTGATCCGGGGGAACGCCAACCCCTGATTCAACAACCCGTGAGAGAGACGTCATGCCCGAAGATCGGAACCGGACGAATCAGCAGGACAGCAAAATCGACCAGAGCCAGCAGGGCACCACGAAGCCCGACCAGGGCGGCGAGGCCGAACTGACCGAGAAGGAAGAGCGCAAGCGCGGCGGCCAGAACAAGCAGACGCCGGGCCAGATCTACGACGTGTAAATATTTACGACGTGTAAGTGGCGTGTCCGCGTCGGTCGGCCCCCTCCCGCCCCGCAGAAACCGGGTTCTGAGAGGGCCGACCGAAACCCACCCGCAACGTCGCTGTTGACCGGCCATCCCCAACGACGAAGGAGCCGGTCATGGCAGACCTCCCCAAATTGCTCGGCACGATGCTCGCGACCGGTCTGGCCGGGCGAAGCCATCGCGGGCCGGGCTTCGCGTCCGCGATGGGGGCATCGCGCGGCGGCAGCTTCAAGAACACGGCCGGGCTCGCGGCGCTTGGCTATCTTGCCTACAAGGCCTATCAGGACCGTCAGGCCAATCAGGCGCAGCAGACGCCGCCCACCACTCGGACAGCGAGCGGCGGGCCGTCGCTGGGCGAGCGGCTGTCATCCATATTCAGCCCGCAAGCGCCCCAGCCGGCGCCGGGTTCGGGCTTTCCGGAACTGGCGATGGAGGACCGCAAGGCGCTGCTGCTGATCCGCGCCATGATCGCGGCGGCCAACGCCGACGGCGTGATCACGCCGGACGAGCGGCGCGTCATCGTCAGCAAAATGGACGAAGCCGGCGCCGGTCCCGACGAGCATCGCGTGCTCGAACAGGAACTCGCCAACCCGCTGTCGATGGACGCCCTGCTGCGCGAGGTCCGGGACGAGGAGACGGCGGAGCAGGTCTACATGGCCTCGACCATCGCCATCGAGGCGGACACGCCTGCCGAGCAGTCCTATCTGCAATACCTCGCCGCCCGCCTGAACCTGCCGCCTGAGCGCATCCAGGCCATGCGCGGCATCGCCTGACCGCGCAAAAAGCCCCTCTTCCAACGGAAGAGGGGCTTTTTCGTCGGCGGGATCAGCGGATCCACAACTCCTTCGGCGGCAGGGGCTGCGGGTTCAGCCCTTGCAGAACGCCAGGATTGAGCTTTCCGGACAGCGAACCGCCGAGCGGCGGGCAGCTGAGGCATTGCGGCGGAACGGGCGGCTTGGGCTTCTGGACCAGCAGAAGGTTCGTGTAATTGCGCTGCACGGACGGCACGGTGTCGGCGAGCACCGGGCCCGTCGTTAACGCGACGGCGGCCAGGGCGAGGAATGCGAGCGGCTTCGGCATGGCGGACCTCCACGGGGGACGAGGGAACGCGTCCACTCTGCCCGGAAGAAGCCGTCCCGCCTGTGAACCGGCCCACAGCTTCACGCCGATGGCATCACGACACCAGGGCCAGGGTCGGGTCGGGCGGTTCGGGAACGGCCGCTTCCAGCGCCTGGGCGACCTCGTCCATGGGGGCGGCGACGACCAGGGGTTCGGCCCGGCCCGCCAGATGAAGCTCGGTCCGGTCCCCTTCCGTGGTGCGCAGGAACAGCACGCCGGCGGGGTTGACCATCACCGCGGCCCCCGCCCGGTCGGTGAACTCGACAAACCTCATGCGCGGCTCTCCAACGTGGTTGCACCTCGTCCAGAACGGCATAAACACGCTTTGATCGCGTCGGTTTCTCCTAACCTGAAGGATCTACACCTTCGGCCCCTTGATTGATGCAGTGCATCGACAAACATGGCCGGTTCGGGTTAGGGAGGCGATCAGGTCTCCCAAATGTGCTGCCAGGGAAGGAACACGAGCCTTGAAGCTGCTCGTCGTCGAGGACGATCCGTTGATCGGGCCGGCCGTCAAGGCCGTCCTGGAGAACGCCGGCTATACCGTGGTCGGCCCGCTGCGCGACGCCGCCAAGGCGGCGCGGCTGGGCGCGCGCGAGCAGCCCGACCTCGCGCTCGTGGACGTCTATCTGGCGGGCGGCGAGAACGGCCTGACGCTGGCCCGCAAGCTGTGGGAGGAGTATGGCGTGCCCTCCCTGCTCATCACCGGGTACGACCACCGGGCCGAGGAGGCGCGCGACTTCGCGCTGGGCCTTCTGCGCAAGCCGGTCATGCCCGACGCGCTGATCGACGCGGTCGGCGTCATCGGCGAGATCCTGGGGGGCCTGCGCCCGTCCTCCATCCCGCCGGCCCTGGAGCTGTTCGGCCGTCCCGCAACCCGCCCGCCGGCCGTGGCGGCGCGGCGCGATTAGAGCGGATTTTGATCCGCTCAGGACCGCAACGGCGTTCCCGGACGCCCATGCGTCCGAAGCCCGGCCTCTCGCGGGAACGCAGTTCCCGCTGGCGGCAGGCGGATGCCACAGCATCCGCTGAGAGCCGGCAAGTGAGGCCATGTGAATCTAAAGCGAACCGACGTTCGCTTTAGGCGCCGCCCTCGACGGTCGGGGTTGCGGGGGTGGGAGCGTCCTTGCCGGTGTCCGTCCCCGCATCCTTCGCCATTTCCTGGGCCGTATCCCGGGAGGCTTCCTGCGGTTTCGCTGTGCCGGCGCCGTTGGTGGGGTCCAGTTCAACCCATTGACGGTCTTCACTCATGGTCGCTCCCCTCCGTTCGATGGTTGGTTGCGTTGAACAACAGGTTCAGCCCGGCGTTGTCGCCACACCGTGCCTTTGGTGGTCTTGCGGCGCCGCGCTCTCGCGGGGCAGGTCGGTGCCCTCCACCCGCTCCGCCGTCCAGGCACCCCGCGCGGGCGAGCGGTCGGTGTCCCACTCGGAAAGCCGCGCGGTCAGATAGCCGGTGACCCCGCCCCACACGACGTGCGCGGCCAGCATCATGCCGACCCGCTCCGCCGGATGCTCGGTGGCTGGGCGCAAGATGCCCACCGCCGGGATCCAGCCCAGATAGCTGGCGGCCCAGACACCCAACCCATAGCCGATGCCCGTTGCGACCGGTGGCCCGCCGATCGCCCGCATCACCGGCGCGCAGCCGGCCCCGACCGCCGCGCCGTAGGCGTAGTGGCTAGCCAGCGCGAGCGCCTCGTGCTGCCGCTCCGTCATGGTGTCGGCCACCCCGGCGGCGGAGGCAAAGCGCTCGGTGATCAGGCGCGGCGGCACGGGGTAGCGCTCGCGCTCCGGCAGACGGCGGTGCATGCGGTTCATCGCCCAAGTCATCGGCGCCGTCGCCACCAGCCCGGCGAGCGCCCCGGCGAGATAGGGGTTCATGGGACGGGGCTTTCCTTTCGTTTCCGGTTGGCTCTTTGTCTTTGGGGTAAGGGAATAACGCTCGTCCGTGCAATTCGGCACAGCGCCCCGCGACCATCCCACGGCAGGGCTGTTGGTTCGGACCTGGGACGATTTTGAAAAAGGACTGGCTTCATGAATCGATGGATGATCGGCGCCGCGACGGCGCTTGCCCTGCTGGCCGGCCCGGCGCTCGCGGCGGGATCGAGCACGAACAAGGCGCAGAGCGGCACCTCCGCCGGCAGCACCTCCAACATGAATTGCCCGGCCGGCAGCACCGATCCGGCCTGCCGCCCCGGCACCAGCGGGTCGTCGGGTGCGGAAGGCTCGGCGCGGTCCTCGACCTCCGGATCGTCCGGAATGAGTGGCAGCAGCAGTGGCACCGGCATGGGTAGCGGCACCGGTACCGGTACCGGCATGGGTATGGGTGGCGGTACCACGGGTTCGGGTGCCGGCGGCTCGACCGGGATGGGTGGCAGCGGCATGTCGGGCGGAACCGGCGGTGCCGGCGGCGCCGGGGCCAGCGGCTCCTCGGGCGGCGCGTCGGGGTCGAGCGGCAGTTCGGGCGGCGCCGGCGGCGGCGGCCAGTAAACGACTCTCCAGAGGTAAACGACTCTCCAGAGGTAAACGATTCCCCAGAGGCGGCCCGTCAGTCCACCATCAGGGGGCGGGCCGCCGTCCGCGCGTCGGCGTCCTCGGGTGCCGGCGCGGCGGCTGGCAGGCGGACGGTCACGGTCGTGCCGCCGCCCTCCCGGCTGTCTGTGGCGATGCTGTCTATGGCGATCTGGCCGCCGAGGGGGCCGGTCACCGCGTTCTGGACAATGGACAGCCCCAACCCTTCGCCGCCGCCGATTGTGCCATCGGTGTAGAAGGGATCGAAAACATGCTCCAGATGCTCCGGTCGGATGCCGCAGCCGTCGTCCGCGACGGTCAGCACGACGCCGCCGTCCGCGTCGCGGTCGGCCCGCAAGGTGACGGTGCCGGCGCGGGCGTCGGGAAAGGCGTGCCGCACGGCGTTGCCCACCGTCTGGGAGAGAACGGTTTCAAGCAGGCTCCGGGTGCCCCGGACCTTCAGCCCGAGCGGCGCCTCGACCACCAGCGCGATTCCGGGTGGCATCATCGCTTCGATCAATGGTCGGGTTCGGGCCAGCAGGTCACCGATGTCGGTGATGGCGGCGCCCTGTCTCGTGCTGGCTCCGGCGCTGGCCTCCAGTTGTTTGCCCTCCAGCTGTTTGAAGGTCTCGACGAGGCGCGCGATCCGCCGGGCGTTCTCCAGCACGATGGCGCCGGTGTCGCGCACCGTGTCCACATAGCTCGCGAGGTCCGACCGCCGCACGCCGCCGTCCGCCACGGTCTTTGAAAACCGCTCCGTGGTGTCGGCGAGGTGGCTGGCGAGGCTGACCTGGATGCCCACCGGCGTGTTGATCCGGTGCGCCAGCCCAGCCACCAGCCGGCCGAGCGCGGCCGCCCTCTCCACCTTGAGCAGTTGCGCCTGCGTCTCCGTCAGTGTCGCGTGGGCGTCGGCCAGTTCGCGGTGCGCGCGCCGCAGGTTCTCGTGCGACAGGGCGAGAGCCCGTTCCGTCAGGAAATTCCGCCGCCAATGCTGGTCGAGCAGCCAGCTTCCCAGCAGGGTCGTCGCGGCGACCATGCCGCTGCCGATCAGGCGAGGCCCCAACCCCATGACGTCGAGACCGACCAGCGGCATGTGGACGAACGTAATCGTCACCGCCGTGACGCCGATCAGCGCCACCAGTCGGGGGCCGAAGGAGAAGGCGCCGAGCACGATCAGCGCGATTCCGACGGTCGTGTTCGCAAACGACATTTGCCCATGCGCCTCGGCGTAGGCCTTTGCCAGCGAGGCGGTGCCCATCAGGAAACCCACCCCGACCACGGCGTGCAGGTGGGCAAGGGTGACGCGGTGGAAGGAGGCGGCGAACAGGGCGAGCAGGCACGCGATGCCGAACAGCCGGTACGCCAACCCATCTTGGACGAAGCCGGGCGACAGGTTCAGATCGAAGAACAGGCGGGAGGTCTGGACGGAGACGATCAGCGCCGCGATGACGCGGAGCACGATCCGGTCGCGGTGCCGCGCCTTGTCCCGATAGGCCGCAACGTCCTCCCCCCGAAGCTGTGCCGGGGTCACGAGAAAGGATGGCAGCCGCATGGGGTCTCCGCCGTTCGGTCCGGCCGATCCTACGCCACCGCCGCCCAGCCTGTCACCCGTCGCCGGGATGCCGCGCTACCGGCGCAGCATCTTCCGCGCCACGCCCAGCAGCGGAGTCCGAAGGGGGGCGGGAATGAGACGCTTCAGCGCCTCCGCCCGCCCGCCGTGTTTCTGGATCGCGTAGTATTTACGGATTGTCTCGCGCACGTCCCAGGTGCCGGTGAAACCCTTGGGAATCGCGAAAGCGTCGCCCTGGCCGTATTCCCGCGGCTCGCCGCCCTGCGGGGTGATGACGACCCGTCCGCTCAGCAGCACGCAGAACTCGTCGTAGGGCCAGTCGTTCATGGCGACGACGCCCGGCGTGCAGCGCCAGACCCCGCAGGCGAAGCGGGTGTTGCCGCTGTCGAAGAGGTTCAGGAAGGTTTCGCGCGGATCGCCGAACAGCACGGCCCCGAACTCGGCCGGCTTGCCCGGATCATCCTCCATCAGCCCGGAGTCGAGTGGCACGAGCCGGTGTTGCATGCCGTCAGCCCTCCCGCACCAGCAGAGCGGCGGGAAAATCGCGGAACAGGGTGGCGGCGGTGATGGCGCCGGACGCCTCCACGGTCTTTCCGGTCAGGATGTCGCGCCAGCGTTGCCCGCGCGGCAGCGGCACCGAGGTGTCGCCCCAATCGGGATTGTCGCCCAGCCTTCCGATCAGGCGGGGTGTCGCGACCACCACCGCGTCGTCCCCCAGCGTGCGGGCGAAGGCCACCACATGCTCGCTCCGGCCGCCGGTCGCCTCCAGGGGGGCATAGTCGCCCGACGCGAAGAGGTCGCGCTTGTCCGCCCGCAGGCGCAGCGTCCGGTGGGTCAGCGCCAGTTTCACCGCGCCGTCCTGCCAGCGGTCGAGCAGGCTGGCGATGTCGGCCCCCTCCACCTCCTCCAGCAGGCGGCGGCGGGCGGTGTAGTCCACCGGGCGGCGGTTGTCGGGATCGACGAGGCTGAAGTTCCACAGCTCGCAACCCTGGTAGATGTCGGGCACGCCGGGGCTGGTCAGCTTCAGCAGGGCTTGGCTCAGCCCGTTGAGCATGCCGATGCGGGCCACCGTCGCCTGGAAGGGCAGGAAGGCGTCGAAGAAGGCGTTGCTGCGCGTCACGTCCAGCGCGTCGTGGACGAAGCCGATCATGGCGCTCTCATACGCCTCGTTCGGTGCGGCCCAGGTGGAATGCACCTTGGCCTCGCGCATCGACTTGGTCATGGCCCCGGTAATACGCTCGGCGAATTCGCCCATCGCCTGCGGGTCGAGGCTGGCCGGGTCCGCGCCGGTCAGCTCCGCCGGCCATGCGCCCAGCAGGAGTTGGTAGAACAGATACTCGTCGTTGCGGTCGGGCGGGGCGGTGCCCTCCACGTCCCCGCGCCGGGCGCGCAGCAGGCGGCTCCAGGTCTGGATCTGCCGCTCCCATTCTTCCGGCATTTCGGAGAGGGCGTAGAGGCGGGCGCGGGTGTCCTCGCCGCGCTTGGTGTCGTGGGTGGTGGTGCCCAGCATGGCGCCGGGCCAGCGCGTCGCCCGCTCCTGGTTGGCGCGGTGGAAGGCGGTCGGGCCGACGCCGAAATGTTCGGGATGGCCGCCGACCTCGTTCAGCGCGACCAGCCGGTTGTAGCGGTAGAAGGCGGTGTCCTCCAGACCCTTCGCCATCACCGGGCCGCTGTACTGCTGGAGCTTCATGGCGAATCGGGTGACCTGCTGGCGGCTGTAGCCGCTGCGCGGTTCGGCGACCAGATCGGTGGTCAGCAGCCGGTGCAGGAAGTCGTAGACGGACTGGTCCGGACCCTGTTCGACTCGCCGCGCCTGGGAAATGGCCCAGTCGATGTCTCGCCGGTCGAGGTCGGAGGGCGCGCTCCCATCGACATGATTGCCGTCCACGTAGGTGCGGTAGACGGGGAAGCGGGCGATGATCTCCTTCAGCGCCTGATGCAGGATGTTGGCGGTGAAGTCGGCGGTGCGCGGGTTGGTGCGGGCGATGCGCGAGGCCTCGCGGGCCAGCACGTGCAGTTCGCTGGCCATCTCGCTTTCCATGATGCGGATCTTGGAGGTCCGCACCACCTCCTCGAAGCTCTCGCGGCGGCCGGTGAAGTCGCGGTACAGGCGGGTGAAGGACTCCTCCCCGTCCGGGTTCACGAACAGCCCGCCCAGCAGGTTGGCGAATTCGTAGCCGGTGGTGCCATCGATGGGCCAGTCCTCGCGCAGGCGTTCGTGGCGGGCCAGGATCTTCTCGACGACGAGATAGAAGGGGCGGGAGGCGGCGCCGACCAGCCGCCGGCAATAGCCCTTGGGATCGTAGAGGCCGTCGATGTGGTCGATGCGCAGGCCGTCCAGCGTGCCGTCGTCGACGAGGCCCAGCACGAAGCGGTGCGCCACGTCGAACAGCTCCGGCTCCTCCATGCGCAGGCCGGCCAGCTCGTTGATGTTGAAGAAGCGGCGGTAGTTGATGTCGTCCGCCGCCACCTTGAAATAGGCCGCCCGCCAGTTCTGCCGTGCGATCAGGTCGGTCAGGCGGTTCCAGCTCTCCGGCTCGCCCTCCTCGCCGCGATAGCGGTTGAGGCGGCGCTCCACCGCCTCGGCCACGTCCGGGCGTTCGGCGACCAGGGCGGCCAGCTCGGCCTTCAGCGCCTCGGCGCGGCGGATCTGGTGCGGGTGCACATAGCCCAGATGCGCGAAGGCGTCGCCGATGCGCTCCAGCTCCGGATGGTCGGCGCCGAGGACGCTGCCGTAGTCGATGGGCCGCACCGGCAGCTTGTGCGTGCCGTAGGCCCACACCGCGAAGCTGCCGGCGTCCTTGTCGAATTTCAGTTCCAGCGCGCCGGACTCCAGAACGGCGCCGAACTGGTCGCCGAGCAGGGGCACCAGCACCTTGCCTTGCAGGTAGCGGCGGTCGGGCTCCCACTCGATGTCGAAATAGCCGGCGAAGCGGCTGTCCGGCCCCCATTCCAGCACGTCCAGCCACCAGCCGTTGTCGGACCCGCCCACGCCCATGTGGTTGGGCACGAAGTCGAGCACCTGGCCGAGGCCGTTGCGCTTCAGCGCCGCGACCATGTTGTGGAACGCGGCCTCGTCGCCCAGTTCCGGGTTCAGGGCGTTGTGGTCCACGATATCGTAACCGTGCGTGCTGCCCGGCCGCGCCTTCATGTAGGGCGAGGCGTAGAGGTGGCTGACGCCCAGCCGCGCCATGTAGTCGGCGATCTCGGCGGTGCGGTCGAACCCGAACTCGGCGCGCAACTGCACGCGATAGGTGGCCCGGGGGATCGGCTTCTCGGCGTCGGACGCCATCGGTGGTCTCCTGGGTCAAGTTCAAAGCCCTTCTCCCCTGTGTGGGAGAAGGGTTGGGATGAGGGGGCGGCCGCAAGGCCGGAAAGGTGTTTTCGCGCAAGCGTTTACCCCTCACCCCAACCCCTCTTCCACAAGGAGAGAGGGGCTATATGTTTGGTGTTGCCGCCGGCCGGGACGCCGCCAGGATGCTGGCGAGCGCGCTCGCCGCCGGGGCGTCGGCCAGTTCTTCCAGGCTGAGGCTCAGCTTGCGGCGCCAGTTCGGGTACTGGTCCACGGTGCCCGGCAGGTTCACCTGCTCGCGCTCCGCCGTCAGGTCGTCCAGCTGCACCATGGCGATGGCCGCGTTGGTCCGCGCCAGGAAGGCGTGCACGGCGTGGCCCAGCGTGTCGTCATAGGCGCTTTCCGGCCCGAAGCTGGCGGGCAGCGGCAGGTTGGCGGCGCGCAGGGCCTCGATCAGGCGGGCGCGCTCCTCGCGGCGGCGCTCGCGCTGCTTGGCCGCCTCGCCCTCGGCCGGATATAGGTTCTTTTCCTCCTTCAGGTCGATGTCGTGTCCCTCCCACCAGCCGCGCAGCGTGGCGAGGTCGTGGCTGCCTACGGTGGCGAGCGCCAGATAGGGATAGTCGTCCGGCCCCTTGAACCCGCCGTCCTCCGTCCATTCGAAGAACATCACGCGGTAGCTCAGGACCCCCGCCTCCGCCATGCGCTCCCGGAACCCCTCCGGCACCGTGCCCAGATCCTCACCGACGACGAGGCAACGGTTGCGCCGGCTCTCCAGGGCCAGAATCCCGAGGAGGTCGTCCATCGGATAGGCCACATACGCCCCTTCGGACGGCGGACGCCCCTCCGGAATCCAGTAGGTGTGCTGCAACGCCATGGCGTGGTCGATGCGGATCGCGCCCGCGTGCCGCATGTTGGCGCGCACCAGCTCGATGAAGCGGGCGTAGCCTTCCTCCCGCAGGGCGTGCGGGTTGAAGGGCGGCAGGCCCCAGTCCTGGCCGGCGGGGTTGAACAGGTCGGGCGGGGCGCCGACGTGCGCCGCCGACACCACCACGTCCGGCGCCGCCCAGGTCTCCGCGCCCGCGCTGTCCGCGCCGACGGCGAGGTCGCGGTAGAAGCCCACGGCCATGCCGCGCTCCCGCGCCCGCTCGGACGCCGCCTGAAGCTGGCTGTCGGCCACCCATTGCAGCCACGCGAACCAGTCGATGCGTTCCCGGTTTTCCTCGCGGAAGCGGCGCACGGCCTCGGAGCCGGCGTTCCTGAAGCCGTCCGGCCACCGGCGCCAGTCGGGCTTGCCGACCTCCGCGAAATGCTCGCGCAGAGCCTGGAAGGTGCAGAAGCGCTCCAGCCCCTCGCCCAGCTCGGCGCGGAAGGCGGCGAAGGCGTTCCAGCGCTCGACCGAGCCGTCCTTCTGGAAGGTCTCGAACAGAATTTCCAGGATCGGCAGCTTCAGCCGGGCGACGGCGGCGTAATCGACCATGGGGGCGGCGTTTGCGGCCTCGACCGCCCGCGTGAAGTCCTCCGACGCGATGCGGGCGCGGGCCTTCTCGCACTGCATCAGGTCGGGCACCGCCATCACGTCGATGTAGAGCGGGTTCAGGAACAGGCGGCTGGCCGGGGAATAGGGGCTGGCCTGCTCTGGCCGGTCGAGGAACAGGGCGTGCAGCGGGTTCAGCCCGACGATCCCCGCCCCGCGCGCCGCCGCTACGTCGGCGAGGCTCGCCAGATCGCCGTAGTCGCCGATGCCCCAGTCGCCCGTGCTGTGCAGGCTGAACAGCATTGCCGACAGGCCCCAGATGCGCTCGCCCATTTCCAGCGGCACCGGCTGGTGGCAGCGGTCGGGGACGGTGATCACCGTCGTCTCGGCGCGAAGCCCGTCTGTCTCGACCAGCAGGCGGTGATAGCCGGGTTTCGGCATGGACCCCGGCGTAGCCGTCCCGAGGTCGAGCCGCCGCACCTCCATCCCGCACCCGTCCAAAGCGGCCCGGCGGACCAGCGGCAGGTCGCCGAACAGCACAGCGCCGTTGCGGGCTTCGCCATCCTCCGTCGCCAGCGTCCAGCGCAACTCGCCCGATCCCTCGGGCAGGGTGACGGTCACCGACAGCGGCGGGCGGTCGATGCGCTGGACCACCACCGGGGGCAGGGGGCGCGACAGCTCGTCCCGCACCATGCCGTCCAGCACCCGCGCGGCGCCCGCGTCGTCGGGGGCGTCCACCCCCATGGCCTTCAGCAGGGCGCGCACGGTACCTTCCGACGCGCGGACGGTCTCGCCCGCCGCGCTGGTGTATTCCGTCTCGATGCCCATGCGCTCGGCAAGGCGGTCGAGGGCCGAGGCCTCCTCGATGGACCAGACGACCGACCAAGCCGCCAGGGCGCCGTCGCGGAAGCCGTCGCCCTCGGTCCACAGGATGCGGCCGGGGGCGTCGGACAGGCCGGGGACGTGCGTGTCCGACAGGTTGGCGCGCAGGTGCAGCCGGCTGCCGTCGCCCAGCTTCCAGTCCACCCGCAGGCCGGCGTGGCCGATCACGTCGTAGCTCGCCGCCCCGCCCGGCGCGCCCTCCAGCCGGGGTGCGATCTCCGCCCGGCGGACGGCCAGCGCGCGCTTGTACCAGTCGAGCCATTCGGCGTGAGGCGGCTGGTCGCGAACGTTCCAGTCGAGCTTGGCCGACAGGTAGGTGTCCATGCCCGTGGGGTCGGGGATGCGGTCGCGCACGGCCGGGTCCTGGAACTCGGGGAACTTGGCGAACTCCGCCCGCCGGCCCTGGCGCACGGCCTCGGCCAGTTCCTCCTCGAAGTCGCAGAAGAAGGGGAACGGCCGGGCCGAGGCCCATTCCTCGCCCATGAACAGCATGGGGATGGAGGGGCCGAGCAGATAGACCGCCGCCGCCGCGCGCACCGCCTCGGGCTTGGCGATGTGGCCGATGCGGTCGCCGAAGGCGCGGTTGCCGACTTGATCGTGGTTCTGGATGAAGTTCACGAAGGCGGTCGGCGGCAGGTGGGCCGACGGCTCCCCGCGCGCGCCGCCCTCGCGGTAGGAGGAGGGGTGGCCCTGGAAGGCGAAGCCCTCGGCCAGCGCGCGGCCCAGCTTGTTCGCGTCGCCCGCGTAGTCGGCGTAATAGCCGCTGGCCTCCCCAGTGGCCGCCGCATGCAGGCAGTGGTGCATGTCGTCGTTCCACTGCGCGGTGTGCCAGCGCGGATCGCCCTCCGGGTGGCGTTCCAGGAAGCGGGCCTGATTTTCGTCGTTCTCCAGCACCAGATGGACCAGCCGCCGCCCGCGCGTCAGGTCGTGGACGCGCTCGGCCAGTTCCTCAAGGAATTGCTTGTCGCTGTCGTCGAGGATGGCGTGGACCGCGTCGAAGCGCAGCCCGTCCATGTGGAACTCCTCGATCCAATAGAGCGCGTTGTGGATGAAGTAGTCGCGCACCGTGGCGTTGCGCGGCCCGTCCACGTTGATGGCGGCCCCCCAGGGCGTCTTGTGCCGGTCGGTGAAGAAGCTGTCGGCGTAGGTGTGGAGGTAATTCCCCTCCGGCCCGAAGTGGTTGTAGACCACGTCCAGGAAGACCATCAGCCCCCTGGCGTGGGCCGCGTCGACCAGCGCCTTCAGATCCTCCGGCCGTCCGTAGGAGGAATCCGGCGCGAAGGGCAGCACCCCGTCGTAGCCCCAGTTGCGCACACCGGGGAAGTCCGCCACCGGCATCAGCTCGATGGCCGTGACGCCCAGGTCCACCAGATCGCCCAGCTTGTCAATGGCCGAGCGGAAGGTGCCCTCCGGCGTGAAGGTGCCAACGTGCAGTTCGTACAGCACCGTCTCGTGCCAGGGGCGCCCGGTCCAGGCGGCGTCGTTCCAGCGGTAGACAGTCGGGTCCACCACCTCGCTCGGCCCATGCACGTCCTGCGGTTGGTAGCGCGATGCCGGGTCCGGTACACGGACGCCGCCTTCCAGCTCGAACAGGTAGCGGGTGCCGGGGTGCGCCTGCGACGTGCTCCATTCGAACCAGCCGTCGGACTGCCGCATCATGGGCAGCAGCGCCTGCGTGTCCTCCAGCCAGAGGGAGATCTGCTCCGCCGTGGGCGCCCACAGCCGGAAGCGCACCGATCCGTCCGGCAAGACCTGCGCGCCGAAGGGCATGGGGTGCGCCCGCGCCTCCCCGATGTGAACGGCGCCGGGGGCGGCCTGCCCGACCGGGCCCGACACCGCGTCGGCCACCTCCGGCCCGGCATCGACGCCGAGGATGCCGATGACCCCGGCCAGCGGGATCGCCAGCCAGTCCGGCCGGTTGGCCAGTTCGTACCCCACCTCGTAGAGCGCCTTTTCCAGCAGGAACAGCTTCAAAAGCTGCATCGCCACGGCGGGGTCGCGCGGATAGCCGGGGCAGTCGCCGATCCCCTCGCGGTAGCCGGCGACGAAGCAGGAGCCGGCCTCGCCCTCCCACCAGGCGAGCCAGGCTTCGCGCGCACCCCGCGCCGTTTCTTCAAGGTCGTCGGGCAGGGCGCGGCGCGCGGTGGCGGCCGCGTAGGCGATGGAGCGCAGCATTCCCGCCACGTCGCGCAGGATGCAGTGCTTGGCCCGCCGTTCGGCCAGCGGGCGCATGGGTTCGCCCTCGAAATCGACGATGAACACGTCGTCCTTGGACGCCAGAACCTGACCCAGGTGATAGTCGCCGTGCAGCCGCATGGCGCAGAGGTCGGTGCCGGCCGGGATCAGCGCGTCGATCTGCGCCATCACCGTCGCCTCGGCGGCACCCAGCGAGCGGGCATAGCCGGCGATGGGGCCGTCCAGGCGGTCGGCGGCGTCGCGCAACTGCCCGAGGATGCCGCGCGCCATGCGCCGCACGTCTTCGGCCCAGTCGTCGAGCGTGTCGGGCGTGGCGGGTTCCGGCGTGAAGGCCGGGTCTTCGCTGGGGGTGGCTAGCGCGCGGTGCAGTTCCGCCGTGCGGCGGCCCAACCGGCGCATGAACATCATCAGCTCGATCTCGTCGGCGCCCTCGTCGTCGAAGCGGGTGACGCGCTCGATCAGCCGGTCGGTGACGTGGCTCCAGGCGTCGCGCGCGTCGGGCACCAGGGCTTGCAGGATGCACAGCGCGGCGGTGCCGCCCTCGCCGGAACGTTCCGCCCAGCCCAGCAGGGCCGGCGTGTTGGGGAAATGCGCCACCTCGGTCAGGAAGCGCCCGACCTCAAGTTCGGGATGGATGCCGGTTTCCAGCTTGCGCAGGCCTTTCAGGATGGCGGTGTCACCGACGCGGATGGAGGTGTTGGACTGCTCCGCCCCCATCCAGCGCAGGGGAGCGTTCGTCAGCGCCGCGTCCACGTCGGTCAAGGCCTGCGTCCGCCCGAAGGTCAGGGCGCCGCCGCTGCCGCCTCCCTTGCGGATCCCGTCCAGAAGCGCGCGCACCACCCCTTCATCGCCGTAACCGTCACGCAAGGCACCCGCCCAGGGCAGATCGTCCGGGCCGGCGATGGCGAAGGGATCGTCCGGGGCCGCCCGGCCGTCGCGGTCCAACACCAGCGGCAGCTGATAGAGCTGCGCGTCCCGCCCCGGCGGCTCGACCCGCAGCAGGCAGAGCTGCGCCGATCCGGACGAGAGCGGCAAGGGCAGGGCGTCCACGATCCGCACGCGGGGAGTGCCGGCATCCTTGGCCGCGTACCAGCGCCGGCCGGCGAGAAACCCCGGCAACAGGTCGTCCTGAAGCAGCGACAGGGCTTCGCCCTCGATGGGGGCGGGGAATGCGTTGGGTTTCGAGGCGGTCGGCAAGACACGTCTCCACTGTTGAGCGCTCGGCTTGGCACAACAACGTGGTGGACGCGTCGTTCCTCGGGTACCTCCTCTCGGGATTAGCCGTCCGACATGCGTGGGTGGTGCGGGAATTGCGCGAGGCGCCCGATGCGCTCGGCCAACTGGAGGGCTTCGACCACGTCGTCGAGCCGTCCGGACTGCATCATGGTGTGGGCGTGCGTGTTCAGGGCGGCGACCACCGCGCGTTCGTCGGTCACGCCGTCGGCCGGTTGGCCGTCACGGTCGAGGATGACGGCGCCCAGCGCCGCCAGCGCCTCCGCCGACAGGTTCACGGCCTCCAGCATCGCCACGTCGTCCTCCTCCGCGGCGTTCAGCACGGGCTCCAGCACCTCGGCCAGCAAACGAGGGTTCATGGAGTGCTCCTAACGGCGTCCATCCTGTGAAACACCCGAAACGGCTCCAAGTGCCGCCTCGGCCAAACGGGCATGCGCGGCGGCCGTCGGGTGGATGCTGTCCCAGAACAGGAATCGGTCCGGATCCCGGCAGGGACCCTGGGCGACGCAGGGCTCCGTCACGTTGGCGAAGCCGGCGGCTGCGGGATCGGCCAGCACGGTCTGCAACAGCGCCCAGACGTCCAGCCGGTGCAGGCGGATGGGCAGGCGCTGCTCCACCTCGTCCAGGCTGCGCGCCAGCGTCTGGTTGTAGCCGATCGAGGCCATGGTGGCGATCTGCACGGCGTTCGGGCCGTAGCGCCGGATCTCCGGAATGCGGCCGAGATCCGGCAGGTTCGGCACCAGGAATTCCGTGGCGCCCGCCTTGGCGAGGTCGGCGATGATGTGTCCCATGGTGCCGGCCGCCCCCATCACCGCCGCCCAGGGATCGGACGCGCCGACCGCTGCGCGCAGGTCGTTGCCGCCGCCATAGACCACATACAGCGCTTTTGGGTCGGCCTGCCGTCCGGTCTTGCGCAGATAGCCGTCCACCTGGGCGCGCAGACTGGTCGGGCCGGATGTGCCCACCGTGCGCGCGCCGCCCACCGCGTAGTTGGTCCCGCCTTGCGACGAGGCGGTCAGGCGCGTGCCCAGCCGTTCCGCCAGACGCTCGACCCACACGGGGCCGTTGGAAAAACGACCCATTCCGGCGTTGCCGGTGTCGGACAGGCTGTCGCCAAACACGACGACGGCGCGGTTCATTCCGCCACCGCCAGGGCCACCACCAACATTCGCGCTGGCGGGCGCGGAAAACAGAGACGACATGACGAGCAATCCCGCGATGACAAATCCGGCCCCATGGCGCATATCCGGAAAATTTCCTTCGATTTGCGCCAAATAATCAGCCGGTTATGCTGTGTATTTGGCGGCGCGTGGGCTCACCAAATAGGGATGCCGTCCGGGCCGGGCAAGCCGAACCCGCGTCAACTGGACAGGAGGTAGAAGCGCGGTCTTAACCCTCCTGCACGGTCTCGACCTCGGACAAATCGCTCAGGCGGCGGGCGAGCTTTTCCGTGCACTGGATTTCCAGGATGCCGAAGCCGGCGTTGGGGGAGATGGCGTGCAGGTCGCCGGCCATACCGTTCTGGCTGGCGAAGCGCTTGACCCGCTCCACCATGGCGTCGCGCTCCGGGCGGCCGGGACGCAGGCCGGGCAGGGGGCGGGTGAACAGCACCTTGTAATGTTTGAACATGGCGTGGGCCATGGCGTGCACCGGCGGTGTAGGAAATTCGGTCTTGGGATGTCGCACGTCCGGCAGGGCCGCCGCAAGCTCCCCCGACCGATGGAACATGCACATCAGGCAGACGGCGAAGGAACCCTTTTCCTGCTGTTGAGTTTTCGCGGCATACCGCAGCGCAGCATCAGTCTTTTGCGCTGCGCAAAAAACGCAGGAGAGAGACTATGACCATCACGCAACTGATCCAGGCCGCCCCGGCCCGAGCGAACGAGCTGTTCGCCAAGCTGGCCGACACGTCCGACGGTGCCGTGAAGACCCGCGAGCGCCTGCTGGCCGAACTTCGCGAGGAACTGGATCTCCAGGCCCAGCTTGAGGAAAAGCACCTGTTCCCGGCGCTGCGCAAGCACAAGGAGCTGAAGGATCTGGTCGCCGACGCGGTGGAGGACAACAAGCAGACCCGCGTCCTGCTGGCCGAGCTGGAACGCATGCCGAAGGACGACGAGAACTTCGCCAGGAAGGTCACCGAACTGCGCCGCGTCTTCCAGCAGCACGTCCGCGACGACCGCAAGGAACTGCTGCCGGCCATCCGCAAGGTGCTGACCGACGAGGAGGCCCAGGCGGTGACCGAGAAGATCGAGGCTCGGAAGGCGGAGATCGAAGAGGCCAAGCGCGAGGAGGCCGAGCAGCGCCGCGCCGCCGCCCGCCGCGAGCGCGAAGCGGCCGAACGGATGGAAGAGGAAGCCAGGGCCGAGGCCAACCGCATCCGGGAGGCCAGCGTGGCGATGGCCCGCGTGGCTGGCAAGACGGTTGAGAACGCAGCCCAGGTCGCTGAGACCGGCGCCGCCGCGACCCGGCGCACCGCCGAAGCCGGCGCGGAGGTGGCTCTGCGTGGTTCGCGTGAGGCGCTGGGCGTCACGCGGCGTGTCGCGACGCCGATGATCGACGGGATCGAAACGCTGACGAATTTGCCGACCGTCGCGGCCTGCGCCGCCAACGACGCCGGCCGGGCCTTGGTCGACTGGATGGAAACGACCACGCGGGCCGCTGTTTACGGTTCTCGGGAACTGTCCCGGTCGGCCTCGCCCCAGCGGATGATCGAGGTGCAGGGGCGCCTTGCGGGCGAGGCGATGCGGGCGTGGTTCGACATCAGCTCTCGCCTGTTCGAAATCTCCATGCGCGCCTCGCGCGACATGCTCCAGCCCATCGAGCGGCAGAACCAGCGCATGAAGGAAACGGCGCAACGGTAAGGACTCTGCTCCCCTTGCCGCCCCCTTGCGGTCCCCCCTCTCCCCAGCGGGAGAGGGGGGCGGGGTGAGGAGGGCGGTTTACTTCTCCTTCGTCGGCTCCACGTTCTCCGCGCCCTTGCGGGTGCCGCCGAAGCGGTCGGCGCCCTTGGCGTCTGGCGCGTCGGGCTTCTTGTGGTTGCCGGTGTTCTGCTGGTCGTCGGTGTGCTTGACGGACTTCTCGGTGTGCGGCTGCTTCATCGCAGTGCCTCGCTTTCTATTCGGTTGGGCTTTCCCTTCGGTTGGCTGCATGCCTCAACCGTTTTCTCCGGCGACCGTTCCTCCCTGTCCTGAAGCACATCATCCGAACGCCATGTCTGCGGCGGACGCGTCGGATCGAATATAATGGAAAGCGCCTGAGTCCATCCGGGCCGCAGAGGAGGGGCGTCATGTCCCGATTTGCCGCGCACCGCATCACCACCGCCGTCCTGACGCTGGGCAGCATCGCGGTGGTCGCCTTGTCCCTTGCCGCCAATCCCGCCGATGCCGGCTGGAACCACGCCCGCGGCGGCGGCTGGCACGGCGGTGGCTGGGGGGGGCGGCTATGGGCACGGATACGGCGGCTGGAGCCATTCCGGCTGGGGACATGGGCACGGCGGCAATGTGTTCGGCTTCAGCCTGGGCCTCAACCTGACGCCCGGCTATTGGGGGCCTCCGCCGGTCATCTACGCGCCGCCGCCGGTCGTGTATGCGCCTGCGCCCATGGTGGTGGCGCCGGCCTCGCCGACCTACCTCGCGCCTTCCGGACGCTATTGCCGCGAGTTTCAGGGAAGCGGGGTGATCGGGGGGCAACGCGTGCCGATCTATGGGACGGCGTGCCAGGAACCGGACGGGTCGTGGCGGGTGGTGCGCTGAGTCACCGGGTCCCCGCGATCGCCTTGGCGACCGTCATCCATTCGTCGCCCGGTTCGGCCTCCAGCAGGGCCAGCAGGGGCGGCCAGACGCCCAGGCGGCTGCGGCGCCGCTGCTGGATGAAGCGCTCGATCTCCTCCGGCGTCGGCAGCCGGTCGCCCTTCTTCTGGTTGCAGCGGCGGTGCACCAGCACGACGTTGGACGGTTCGTCCACGCCGCCGTAGGCCTGCGGGATCAGGTGGTCGAAGGTCGCCTTGCCGCCGACCGGCTCGCCGCACAGGAAACACCGCCCGCCCTGAAGCACGTCCATCACCTGGCTGTCTTCAGGGCTGACGGGCATGGCCCCAATCCTTCCTTAAGGGGCCTCACTCGACCTTTTCGATGGAACCCCAGAGGTCGTATTCGTCGGCGTGCTCAATGGTCACGTCCACGATGTCGCCCGGCTTCACGTTCGTCTCGCCGTTCAGGAAGACGTTGCCGTCGATCTCCGGCGCGTCGGCGTAGGAGCGGCCAATGGCCCCGTCCTCGTCCACCTCGTCGATGATGACGCCCAGCGTCCAGCCGACCTTCTGCTCCAGGCGCTCGGCGCTGATCGCCTTCTGGGTCTCCATGAAGCGCTCCCAGCGCTCCTGCTTGACCTCTTCCGGCACGGCGCCCGGCAGGTCGTTGGCCTGGGCGCCCTCGACCGGCTCGTACTTGAAGCAGCCGACGCGGTCCAGCTGCGCTTCCTTCAGCCAATCCAGCATGAACTGGAAGTCTTCCTCGGTCTCGCCGGGGAAGCCGGTGATGAAGGTGGAGCGGATCGCCAGATGCGGGCACTCCTGCCGCCACTTCTTGATGCGGTCCAGCTGCTTTTCCTGCGCGGCCGGGCGGCGCATGGCCTTCAGCACGGTGGGGGAGGCGTGCTGGAACGGGATGTCCAGGTACGGGAGGATGCGGCCTTCCGCCATCAGCGGCATGACCTCGTCCACATGCGGGTAGGGGTAGACGTAGTGCAGGCGCACCCACACGTCGAAGTTCGCCAGCTCCTTGCACAGATCGAGGAAGCGGGCGCGCACCTTGCGGCCGTACCAGTCCTCTTCCGCGTATTTGCGGTCGATGCCGTAGGCGCTGGTGTCCTGGGAGATGACCAGCAGTTCCTTCACGCCGGCGGTCGCCAGCTTCTCCGCCTCGCGCAGCACCGACGCGACCGGCCGGCTGACCAGATCGCCGCGGATGCTCGGGATGATGCAGAAGGTGCAGCGGTTGTTGCAGCCCTCGGAAATCTTCAGGTAGGCGTAGTGGCGCGGCGTCAGCCGCAGCCCTTCCGGCGGGACCAGATCGGTGAAGGGGTCGTGGATCGGCGGCACGGCGTCGTGCACGGCGCTGACCACCTGCTCGTACTGGTGCGGGCCGGTGACGGCCAGCACGTCCGGGTGGACCTGCCGGATCATGTCCGACTCCACGCCCATGCAGCCGGTCACGATGACGCGCCCGTTCTCCTTGATCGCCTCGCCGATGGCCTCCAGCGACTCCTTCTTGGCGCTGTCCAGGAAGCCGCAGGTGTTCACCAGCACGACATCAGCGCCGTCGTAGGACGGGGAGATGTCGTAGCCTTCCGCGCGCAGGCGGGTCAGGATGCGCTCGGAATCGACGAGCGCCTTCGGGCAGCCCAGGCTGACGATCCCGACCTTCGGGGCGTTGGCGAGGCTGGTCTTCGAACCGGGTTTGGAAACGGGCGTGGTCATGGCGCGCATATATAGCCGAGTCGCGCCCCAACGCCAGCCAAAACGCACTATTCCACTCGGATAGGAGGGGGTAGAGCGCCCCTAATCCCCTGGCAAAGCGCCTGCTGCGCAAGGGTGCGACATCGTGTGGGGGCCATCATGGTTACGGAAAGGTTTCGTTTCGGTGCGCCATGGCATAATGTCGGGCGCGTCGCCGGGGTGGGGCTTCTCTGGACTCTTCCCCGAATGCCTGCTAGTCTGCTGGTCGTATAGCCTCTATACCGTGTAGACTCGGGCTTGGTAGTACCAGTTCTGACGCCAACCGAGGATCAAGCGAGACCCGGCCGCCATGTCGAAAAGTCATCCGTCACCGGCTTCGGCACAGGCAATCGCCGAGGTCATGATGCACATCGGCCACATCGCCGACAGCCTCGGCTACACACAGGGGCTGAAGCCCTCGCAGTGGACGGCGTTGCGTTATTTCGCGCGGGCTAACCCCAGCCAGCGCACCGTCTCGGCCTTCGCCGACTTCCACGCGACGACGCGCGGCGCCGCCTCGCAGATGGTCGAGGTGCTGGTGACCAAGAACCTGCTGACCCGTGTGCCAGTGCCGGAAGACCGTCGCGTGGTGCAGCTGCATCCGACGGCGAAGGCGTTGGAATTGCTGGAGCACGATCCGTTGAAGGAATTTGCGGGCGTCATCGCCGCGCTGCCGGGGGACGAGCAGTTCCAGCTGGCCGACCTGCTCTCGCGCGTGCTGCGCGGTTTGCTGGTGAAGCGTCAGGCCGCCTGAGTGTGTCGGGAGTTCGGGAATGAAATGGCGGGCGGGGCGCTTGTTATTGTGGATCTCCCTCCCCGCGCCCCGGCCCGCCGGTCTCTAACCAAACCGCATGGCGCACCATACGGTTTAGAGGCGTAACCAGTAGCGCGGCTCAAACGAACAGTCAAGTCTCTGATCGGTTGGCCTTCTGATCGGTTTGTGCGACGAACGGTCTCAGCCTTCGCCGCTCAGCAGGCGCGCAACCGTCTTCTTCAGCTCGTCGTTCAGGAACGGCTTGTAGAGAACAGCGTCGGCCGCGAACATTTCCGCCATTTTCAGCGCATAGCCCGCCGGCAAATTCGGCGCGCCGCCGGAAATGGCCAGCACGCGGGTGTCCGGGTGCCGGGCGCGGACGGCCTTGATGACCTCCACCCCATCGGCCTCCGGCATCAGCACGTCGGTGATGATGAGGTCGAAGGACTCGGTCTCCAGCCGCTCGATGGCGATGCGGCCGTTCTCCGCCTCCGCGACGGCGTGTCCGGCCTGCTCGATCACTTCCGTGACGGCAAGCCGGACGGCGGCGGAGTCCTCAACGACCAGAACCTTCGCCATGAACCTTCTTCCCATCCTTGTCGAAGCCCTGGTCGCCGGGTTCGGCGACGGGCAGGTCGATGACGAACGTCGTGCCGCGCCCCGGCGCGCTTTCAACCGTTATGTCGCCGCCTCCATTCCGCACGATACCATACACGACCGACAGCCCAAGCCCCGTACCCTTGCCGACCGGTTTGGTCGTGAAGAACGGGTCGAACACGCGCTGCCGCGTCGCCTCGTCCATGCCGGTGCCGGTGTCCGACACGGCGAGCCGCACGTATTTCCCCTCGGACAATTGTCGGCGGGACGTCTCCGGTTCCTTCAGGGTCACGAGATCGGCCTGAATGCCGAGCGTGCCGCCCTCCGGCATGGCGTCGCGGGCGTTCTGTATCAGATTCAACAGCACTTGTGTCAATTCAGTCGCGGTGATCGTCACCGGTTTCAGGCCGGCGCCCGTGCGCGTGCTCAGCCGCACCCCGGCGGGCAAGGTGGGAGAAGCCAGCTGCACGGCCGAGCGCACGGCATCCTCCAGGTCGCCGGGGGGCGATTCCGCGACCTCCACCCGCGCGAACTGGAGCACGTCGCGCAGGATCGCGCGGGCCTTCAGGCCGCTTTCATGGACGGCGCCCAGGTAGGTGTGCAGCTTCTTGTCCTCACCGGCGCGGTTCATCGCCAGTTCGGACAGGCTGATGACGGGCTGGAGCAGGTTGTTGATCTCGTGGGCGAGGCCGCCGACCAGACTGCCCAGCGCCGCCATGGTCTGCTTCTGCCGTGCCGCCTCGGCCGCCTGCCGGCGCGCGGTGGTGTCGCTGGTGGTGCCGCGATAGCCGAGGAAGGTTCCGTCCGGGGCGAAACGCGGGACGCCGCTGACCATGACCCAGCGCGAGGCCGCGCCCGGCGTCGCCAGCGGAAAGGACAGGCGGCGGAACGGCTCGCGCTTGTGCAGCGCCTCCAACAGCGCGGGGAAATCCTCCTCCGGCCGATTGGGATCGAGCAGATCGGCGTGGGTGAATCCCAGCAGTTCCGACCCGCCGCGCCCGGTCGATTCCTGGGCGCGCGGCGACAGGGCGGTGAAGCGCCCCCGCGCGTCGGTTTCCCAGAACCAGTCGTTGGAGCATTCCAGCAGCGCCCGCCAGCGCGCCTCGCTCTCCCGCAACTCGGCGGTGCGGGTAGCGATCAGCGATTCCAGCCCGCCGAGATGGTCGCGCAAGGCCTCCTCGCTGCGCCGCATCCGGTAGAAGGCGAGGTCGTAGGGGTTGCGCAGCGCGGTGACGATGATCGCCTTGTAGAGCAGATAAAAGGACAGGATCTTGAGGAAATGCCCCAGCGCGTTCATGAGCCCGTGCGGGTCCATGTAGAGCGTGAAGGCCATTTCCTGCGGGATCAGCATCGCGATGCCGGCCAGCACCAGCCGGAAGACGCCCCGGTCGAACTGGCGCCGTCGCTTTATCAACAACAGACAGGCTACGCCCGTCGCCGACGCGATCACATATTCGCTGACGATCTTGAACGGAGTCAGCCCTTCGCCCGGCACGAAGCAGTCCGGCATGATCTTGAAGGTGAAGATCGCCAGAATGGCGGCGCCGAAGGCTCCGGCCTGGACCAGCAAAACATCGCCCGTGCGCAGACGCGTTTCCGACAGCAGCGGCGCAGCCAGGAAGATAGCCGCCTGGACGTAGCGGCCAGCCACCCAGAGCTGCGTCGCCAGATTGGGGTTGCCGTCGCCGATGACGTTCATCCCCTGGTAGGAAATGGCGTGCAGCAAATCCAGGAGTGCCACCGCCGGCATCGACAGGCCGACGAAGGACAGAAAGGGCGATTGGTTGGAAGCACGCGTGTTCCACGCGATCATGAAGATCGTGATGGACACCGCGATGGCGAAAAGCTCGGCGCTCAGGTGGAACAGCAGGAAATTCTGCTGCATGACCAGGAACAGCACCACGATGGTGCCGGTGATGAACCCCACCTCGGGAAGGTACGTGGTGTCCCGCGCCCGGCGGGCGGCGGTGGGGGTGTGGGCGGCCGGCTCAACCGTGGTCATGCGCTCGTCGGCTCCGCGGAAATGCGTTGAAGCCGAATTTTAACAACAATCTCCTCAAATGGACTAGGTGGGATTGTCGCGGCTCTCGCTTGTGGTTTTCCGGCGCGAGATTGTCCGTTCAGCGCTCGTCGGTCGGCTGCGGCAGGTCGAAGGGGGTGCTGATGAACGGATCGCCGCGGCCGTGACCGGCGCGGTCATGACCCTTTTCGGTGGCGGCCTTGCGGTAGTAGCCGACGATGAAGACGCGCACCGCGTTGGCGAGCGACACGCTGCCCACGCCGCGCACGCGCTTGGACTGCTCGTCCAGGCGCTCCTTCAGGTCGCTGCACAGCTCATCGACAGTCAGATCCTCCCGCCGGCAGATTTCGTCCAGCGCTTCCCAATAGGAAGGCTCCAGCCGGATCTGCATCGGGCAGCCGAACAGCTTGACGGACCGGGCCACCAGCGGAATCACACCGGCGGCCGTCTGGGCGGCTTCGTTGGCCTGCGACTCCTGTCCAGCCATGGCGCATTTATCCCTTGTTGAGCCTCACTCACTCCCAATTCACACTATAGCGCGATTGAAAGAGATTGCGACAACAAAACTTGCCGGAGGTAGACCTATGCGTTATGGCTCCCGCACGTTCTCGCCCGCCATGTCCTTCAACAGGTCCAGGTCGGTGACCACGATGAAGCCTTTCGTGTAGGTGATGGCGCCGGAATTGCGCAGCGCTCTCAAGCTCTTGTTCACCATCTCGCGGGTCACGCCCAGCATGGCGGCCAGCCCTTCCTGGGACACGGCTTGGTTGACTTTCAGGCCGGTCGCGGTGCGTTGGCCGTAGGTTTCGGCCAGCAGCAGGATGCGCCGGGCCAGCCGGCGGGGCACATCGTGGAAAACGGCGTCCTCGATGTTTTCCGACACCCAGCGCAGCCGTTCGCACAGGACCGCCATCATCTGGATGCACAGCTTCGGGTGCCGCTCCAGGAAGGCGATGAAGGCCGGGCGGTCGATGCGGAACAGTTCCGACGCGCGCAGGGCGGTGGCCCCGGCCGTGCGCTCCTTGCCGTCCAGCAGAGCGATTTCGCCCAGCACGTCGCCGGCGTCCAGGATGTTCAGCAGCATGGTCTTGCCGTCCACCGACCCGGTGGAGACGGCGATCTGACCCTTGAGGATGGCGTAGAGGCAGTCGCCGGGATCGCCCTTTTCAAAGACCGTCTGGCCTTCGTGAAAGCGCGACAATCGCCCGAGCGACACCAGCTCGGCCATGTGCCGGTCGTCAAGACCGCTCAGAAGGCGGTTGCGCCGAAGGATGTTGGCGACATCCGCAAGTACGTTCATGCCCGTCCAGACCGCTCCCCGCGTGCCGGCGCGGCGAAGGAGCCGCGCGCGATGCGATCAGACTAGCGGATTTCCGGTCCCGTCGCGAGCGAAGCCGATTCGCGCACGGCCTTTTCCCACAGGACCGTGCGTTCGAAGTGGAAGCGGGCCTCCGGTGCGACCGCTCCCTGTGCGGCCCAGCGGCGCATGGCGCGCAGCATCTGGCGCGCATCCTCGCGCTTCTGGTCGAACCGGCCGGTGGGCAGCCACAGCTTCAGGTCGGCCAGTTCTTCTTCCGGCACGCCCCGGTCGGCGGCCAACCGCAGCACGCGGCCATAGCCGCGCTCGCGGTAGGGCAGGGCCTTGGCGATGCCTTCCAACTGCCGGGCGGTTTCGGCCGGGATCACCTCGTCCACCACGGCGTCGGCCAGCGTGCGGCGGATGTTGACCATCGCCTCCGACAGGCCGGTGTAGCCCAGTTCCGCCGGGCCGTGGATCACGGCGACCTCGTCGTCGTCCTCCAGCCGGCCATCGCGGAACGCCTCGAAGATGGCGCCGACGCCGATCATGCCGAAGGGGTGCAGCTCCGCCGCGCGCAGCGCCCCCATGCTGGAGGCGCCGAAGACGGCGATGCCCTGGCTGATGGCGAACAGGATTTCCTTGTGCCAGACGGAGGGGACGTTCTCGAACAAGCCGTCCACGATGCCGATGGCCTTGGGCTTCTCGTCCCGCGAGCACAGGCGGATGATGTCGCCCTGGGCGACCGGCGGCAGATAGGCGGCGTCCAGTTCGCGTTCCGCGTCCTCGCGGGGCAGGGTGGGGCCGAGGAAGACGGCAAGGCCGCTCATGCGGGGTCTCCCAGAATGGAGCGCGCCCGCGCGCCCAGCAGATAGTCCGGGGATTCGTCCACGCCTTCCAGGCCGGGGATGACCACGCGGGCCACGGGAATGCCGAATTCCGGCTTCGCCAGATCGACGGCCACGACCTCCTCGATGCCGACCGCGCGCAGGCGGTCCAACTGGAAGGCCAGATCGTCCTCGATGGTGCGGCCGGAGAAGGTGGGGCAGGTGGCGAAATCGCGCGTTCCCGCGCCGCCGGCGATCCGCTCCTTCCAACGGGCGTAATGGGCGGGGTCAAGGTGCTGCTCGTATTCGGCGCGGGGCATGTCGTCGCGCGCCCCGGCGATGAAGGTCAACCGGCTCTGCGCCGCCTCGGTCAGGGCGCGGGACAGCGCAACCTCGCGGGCGGCGTGGCAGCCCATGCCCAGCGCCGGGCGGACCGACTGCTGCGGCGCGTCCTCCCGCGCCACGATGCGGCACAGGAAGGCCGGCAGGCCGACGTCGCTGGTGATCTCCCAGACGCCGATATCCACTCCGGCGGCGTCGAACCGATCCAGCAGCGACTGGCAGACGGGATCGGCGATGGTGGCCGGGTCGATGCGCGTGGCCTCCTGCGCCTCGCGGTCCTTCAGGCGCCACAGGGTGGCGGCGTCGCGCTCGACCAGTTCGGTGACGGCGTGGGCGACGGCTTCCGCCGCGCAGTTGCCTGACGCCAGCCCGTTGGACCCGGCAAGGAAACTGCCCGAGCCCGGCGGCAGCGGCAGGGTGAAGTTCAGGTGCACCATCTCGAACGGCACCCACTTGGTCCCGCCGGCCAGCAGATCCTCTCCTTCGATCCACAGCATCGGCGTGTGCGGGGTGAAGGTGCCGGTGGCAAGCCGCGGCAGACGGCCCACGTCCACGACGGGGTGGGTCCAGCGCAGCTCTTCATAGCTGGCGTATTTCAGAGGCAGGGTGATGCGTTCGGCGTGGAAGCCCTCGATCGATTCCATGACGCCGGACGCCTTGGCGGCGGCCAGGGTCACGCCCTTGCCCTGCGAGACGGAGACGGATCGGGAATTGGGCCGGGTCACCATCACGACCGGGATGCCGACCTCGTCCAGGCCGGTGACGTTCGCGACGCGCGTGATGCCCATGATGGGAAGGAACGGGGCGACGCGGGCCAGCGTCTGCTCCGGCGCCACGATGCGGTGCGTGCCGGTGGTGTGGGCCTTGACGGCCTGCGCGGCGGAGCGTTGGAAGACCATGGGCTGGAGTGCGGCGTCGAAGGGCATCGGGAAAAGGCTCTCCGGGCGAGAACCGCCTGCTCTATACTACACCGCGAATTAATATACCACGTGTGATCGGGCGGGACCGTGGCAGGCCGGCCAAGTAATGCCGGTCGCCACGGCCCGAAGTCGCAGGGTGAACCCGCCGATCAGAGGCCCGGAGTGACCAGATAGCGGCCGGCCTGATGGTCGTCGTTGTTGAAGCCGCGATCGGCCAGACGGGTGGCGGCGGTCAGTTCGGCAGCCTGCTCAGCAACCTCGGCAACGCCCTGGGCGGAAACGGAGAAGAGACGGCCGTCGGCGCCACGAATGAGGGCGGTCTGGTTGATGGCGGTGGTCATGGACGCTGCTCCTTGGCTGAAGTTCGGCGAGGTCCGCGAGTACTGCGGTATGCCGATACTTCAGGCCGAAAGGGCCGTCCGGACTGTGAAGAACTTCACACGCCGGGAGGTGGTGCAGGCGGTACAAAACGGTCACCCGCGCGCACTTGCGCCTTACCGCTCGCCCAACCTGCTGACAGGAGCGCCACGATGAAAATGGACCGCCGCATACCGCGCAGCCTTGATGACATGGCTGACCTCAGCAGCCTCACGGCCCCGCCCGCCGTGGTATCGCGGTCGGTGCTGGTGGGCGGACGCCGCGCCAGCCTCCGTCTGGAGGCGACGGTCTGGGATGGGCTGAAGGAAATTGCCCAGCAAAAGGGCCTGACGCTTGAAGCGTTGTGCACGGAAATCCACGGTAGCCGCACCGAAGGCATTCCCTTCGCCACGAGCGTGCGCGTATACGTGCTGAACCATTTCCGGAAAGGCGATGCGGGTTGCGCTGTGCTGGCCGTGTGACGGCTGTGCGCTGAAATCCGTCTCTCAGGCCTGAGGCGCGGCTTCCATCTTGCGCCGGCTTTCCGTGCTGCGGGCCAGCAGGACGGCCATGGATAAGTCGCGCCCGAGCCGTTCCGCCTCATCAAGGAGCGGCAAGGCGTCGGCTGTGCGCGACATAACCAGGAAGGTTCGGGCCAGGGTTAGCAGTGCCCGCGCCTCGTCAGCGCGTTGGCCCGTACGACGCGCTGTGGATAAGGCCTCTTCCGCTGCTTGGATCGCCACCTCGTATTGGGCGGTGTCCATCGCCGTCTCCGAGATCCAGTTCAGGATTTGCGGCTTCGGCACGGACTGGTTCAGCATGCGCGAGTGTTCCAGGCTTGCATTCAGCAGCGCGGTCCCCTCGGCCCTGGATCCTGAGCGGACCAGTGCGAAGCCAAGCGCGCCCAGCGTCAACGGCTGATAGATGTGCAGGCGTGTGGCCTCTGTGATGGTGAGGGCGGTCTTCAACGGCGGAATGGCCATTTTGAACTGCCCAATGCCAAGGTGTGTCAGGCCAAGATAGAGATTCGCAACGGCGTTGGTGAAGGCATGGCCGACCTCTTCTGCGATGCCTACGGCCGTTTGGGCATGGCGCACCGCTTCGTCCTGGTCGCCGAATTCCACAAGGCAGCGCGCCTTGTAAGCAGCGGCGGCAGCGGCGGCCACGCCGGTCAGGCCAAAACGTCCGTGAAGGTCGGCGGCTGTGGCAAGGGCACTCACCTCTTTCAGAACTTCGTAGGCTTCGACGTAAAGCCCCTTGTCGGTGAGCATCCCGCCCATCCGCATCAGCACCTGGATTCGGGCCTGGGCGCTGCTACCCTTGTCTAGGCGCGCCAGCGCGTCTCTTGATAGCGCGATGCCCTTGTCCAGATCACCGTAGACCCATTGGAAAGAGGCTAGCATTGACGAGGCGTGGGCGTAACGTGTGCCATCACCGATGGACAAGGCCAACTCGCGCGCCTTATCGAGCAAGGTATCAGCGCCCTGGCGCCCCTGCGGCAGCAGGATGCGGGGAACGGCGATCCACAAGTCGATCCGGCGCAACGCGTTGCGCCGCGTCTCCGGCAGATGCTCCAGCGCCTTCAGCGCGTTGGTGTAGAACCGACCGGCATCGCCGTGCCGGCATCGCCCTTCCGCCCGCTGGCCGGCGCGGCGACCGTAGGCGCAGGCGGCCGGCCAGTCCTCGGCGAAGAAGGCGTGGTGGGCCATCAACTCAATGCGGGCCGGCAGATCGCGGTCATGGCGCTTGCGCAGGGCGCGCAGAACACGCCCGTGCAGCGGCTGGCGCTCCCGCTTGGTCAGGGTGGCGTAGGCGACCTCCTGCACCAGCGCGTGGCGGAAGGCGACCTCCATGTTGGGCAGCAGGCGGGAGCGGGCGAAGAATCCATCCCGCTCCAGCCGCTCCAGCAGTGCCGGCAGGTCGGTGGACGGCACCGGCGCGATGTGCCGCAGCAGGTCCAGATCGACGGAGGTGCCGATCACCGCAGCGTGCAGCAGCGTGCGGCGCGTCAGCGGCTCCAGCGAGTCGATGCGGGCCGCCAGCAGGCCGTGCACGGTGGCGGGCAGGACGACCTTGGCGTCGGCGTTGCCCTGCTCGTACTGGCCGGGGCTGCCGACGATGGCGCCCGCCGATTCCAGCGCGCGCAGCGACTCCTCCAAATAGAGCGGCACGCCCTGGCTCTGCGCCCCGACGCGCGCCTTCAACTCGGCCAGCGACGGGTGATGGCCCAGCCAATGGTCGAGGAACTCGTCGATCTGCATCGATTCGAGCGGTTCCAGCGCGACGCGCCGGACGTGGTCCGGGGCGGTCCAGCCGCCGGGCGTGTCCAGCCGGGCGGTGACCAGCACGAGCACGCGCGCTTCCTCCACCGCGCCGGCCAGCGAGTCGAGCAGCCGGTTGGTCAGGCCGCGCGTCCAGTGCGCATCCTCGACCAGGACCAGCAACGGGCGTTCGTAGGACAGGTCGAGGATGGCGGCGACCAGGCCCTCGATGCTGAAATCCACCTTCTGGGCCTGATCCAGCCCCTGCCACAGCGGGTGGAAGGAGGGCGTGCCGAAAAGCTCGCGCACCGCCTCGCCGGCCAGTTCTCCGGCGCCGCGCTCGGCGGCGGCGGCGACCAGGGCCGGGCCTTCACCGGTCGCGCTTCCGGCCACCAGCAGGGCGAGGCTGCGCGCCACCGCTTCCAGGTCGTCCGGCTCGCCCAGGCGGCGGATCGGGAATTGCGGCCACTGCACCACGCCGAATCCGGACGCCGCGGAGCCGCGCGTCAGTTCACCGGTCAGGCGCGACTTGCCGATGCCGGCCTCGCCGGTCAGCAGGATGAGGCTGCCCGCCCCCTCCTCGGCGCGGCGCAGGGCTCCGGTCAGTTCGTCCAGTTCGCGGCGGCGGCCGACGAACAGGCTGGCGTCGGACGACAGCAGGTCCATGGCGGTGCGCCGCATGGCGCGCGCGGATTCCAGCGCGTAGGCGGGCACCGGTTCGGCCGACGCCGCAAGCCGCAGCACGCCCGCCGGGCGCACCTCCAGCCCGGCCGGCACGAGGTCTCGCGTCTCCCGGCTGAGAAGAACGGTGTTGGGTTCGGCGCGCTGTTGCAGCTTGGCGGCGATGTGCACGGTCTCGCCCACGGTGCGGTAGTCGCTCCACACGCCGCTCTCGACGATCTGGGCCACCACCTCGCCGGAGCTGATGCCGACGCGCACCTTGAACTCGCCGGACTCGATGGCCGCGCGGGCGATGTCCTGGGCGGCGAGGCAGGCGCGCAGCGCGTGGTCCTCCAACGCTGACGGGGCGCCGAACACGGCCATCATGCCGTCGCCCAGCATCTGCGCAATGGTGCCGCCGTAGCGGCCGACCCCGTCGGTCAGAATCTGCAGAATGGCGAGCAGCGCCTGATCGGCCTCCTCCGGGTCGCGCCCGGACACCATGGCCGAGGATTCGACGATGTCGGCGAACAGGACGGTGACGACCTTGCGTTCCGCCGGGGTGCGGCGGATCGCGGCCTCACGGCTTTGGTCCGGGCGGACAGAATCCGGGCGCGATAACGCGCTTCCATTCGCGGCCTCTCCGGGCAGCGGTTCCGGCAATTCCTGCGATCCCAAATGCGTGTCCGCCATTCAAGGCCCCCCGCGGACCTTTCACAGACATATTAGGGCATGCAATTCATTCTTTGTAGATATGGAACCAATTTCCACGCGATTCTTTTCGAAGAGCCGTCGCGATTGCATACGCCCGTATGTATTGGGCGAGCATTACGAGAGAACGGCGCCGCATTTGTGTACGGCGCCGTCCCTTCCTGCATACGGTTGCAACGGGCGACGGAGAACGGCCGGTGCAGGCCGTTCTCCGATTCGCCTCCGGCCCTCCGGCTCAGCGCTGGACGGCGATGCCCTCGACCTGGGATACGTCGCGAACCGCGCCCCGGTCGGCGCTGGTGGTCAGCGCGGCGTAGGCGCGCAGCGCCGGGGAGACGATGCGGTTGCGCGTCGCCGGCTTCCAGGCGGCGGTTCCCTTGGCGTTCATGGCGTCGCGGCGGCGGGCCAGCTCCTCGTCCGGCACGGCCAGCGTGATGCGGCGGTTGGGGATGTCGATCTCGATGCGGTCGCCTTCCTCGACCAGACCGATGGTGCCGCCCTGCGCCGCTTCCGGCGAGACGTGGCCGATGGACAGGCCCGACGACCCGCCGGAGAAGCGGCCGTCCGTCACCAGGGCGCAGACCTTGCCGAGGCCCTTCGACTTCAGATAGCTGGTCGGGTACAGCATCTCCTGCATGCCGGGGCCGCCGCGCGGGCCTTCGTAGCGGACGATCACGATGTCGCCCGGCTTCACCTTGTCGCCCAGGATGGCCTCGACCGCCTCGTCCTGGCTTTCGAACACGCGGGCCGGGCCGGCGAAGGTCAGGATGGACTCGTCCACGCCCGCCGTCTTCACGATGCAGCCCTTCTCGGCGACGTTGCCGAACAGCACGGCGAGGCCGCCGTCCTTGCTGAAGGCGTGCTCGGCCGAGCGGATGACGCCCTTCTCGCGGTCCAGGTCCAGCTCCGGCCAGCGCTTTTCCTGGCTGAAGGCGATGGTGGTCGGGATGCCGCCGGGGGCGGCCTTGTACATGGTGTGGACGCCCTGGTCCTGGGTGCGCGTCACGTCCCAGCGCTCGATGGCCTCGCCCAGCGTCTTGGCGTGCACCATCGGCACGTCGCGGTTCAGCAGGCCGGCACGGTCAAGCTCGCCCAGGATGCCGAAGATGCCGCCGGCGCGGTGCACGTCCTCGATGTGCACGTCCGCAACGGCCGGAGCGACCTTGCAGACGTTGGGGACGCGGCGCGACAGCCGGTCGATGTCGGCCATGGTGAAATCGACCCCGCCTTCCTGCGCGGCGGCCAGCAGGTGCAGCACCGTGTTGGTGGAGCCGCCCATGGCGATGTCCAGCGTCATGGCGTTCTCGAACGCCTCGAAGGTGGCGATGCCGCGCGGCAGGGCGGTGGCGTCCTCCTCCTGGTACCAGCGGCGGCACAGCTCCACCGCCATGCGGCCGGCGGCGAGGAACAGCTCCTTGCGGTCGGCGTGGGTCGCCAGGATGGTGCCGTTGCCCGGCAGCGACAGGCCCAGCGCCTCGGTCAGGCAGTTCATGGAGTTGGCGGTGAACATGCCCGAGCAGGACCCGCAGGTCGGGCAGGAGCCGCGCTCCATCTCCGCCGCCTCCTCGTCCGACACGGTCGGGTCGGCGGCGGCGATCATGGCGTCGATCAGGTCCACGGACTTGGTCTTGCCGCGCCAGTTGACCTTGCCGGCCTCCATCGGGCCACCCGACACGAAGACGGCCGGGATGTTCAGCCGCATGGCGGCCATCAGCATGCCCGGCGTGATCTTGTCGCAGTTGGAGATGCAGACCAGCGCGTCGGCGCAGTGGGCGTTGACCATGTATTCCACGGCGTCGGCGATCAGCTCGCGCGAGGGCAGGCTGTAAAGCATGCCGTCGTGGCCCATGGCGATGCCGTCATCCACGGCGATGGTGTTGAATTCCTTGGCGACGCCGCCGGCCTTCTCGATCTCGCGGGCGACCAGCTGGCCCAGATCCTTCAGGTGGACGTGGCCCGGCACGAACTGCGTGAAGGAGTTGGCGATGGCGATGATCGGCTTGCCGAAATCGCCGTCCTTCATGCCCGTCGCGCGCCAAAGGCCGCGCGCGCCCGCCATGTTGCGGCCGTGCGTGGAGGTGCGGGAGCGATAATGCGGCATGGGTCTACCTCGAAGGATCGAACATTGCGTGCGGGGTCAAGTGGGCCGCAACACTAGCAATCCCGAGGGGTAGAAACCAGACTTCCGTTGCGCAGAGCAGTCCCGCGCCCGCAGGTGCGGGGGGTTACGGCGAAGCGTCCTTCTTGGCGGCCTTGGCGGTCTTCCCGCGCGAGGCGCCGCCGCGCGAGATCTGCCCGCCGGTCTTGGTAGTCCCGGTCTGCTCGGTCCGGCCGGCGGCGACCGCCGACAGGTTCTCCGCCGCCGCGCGCGTGCCGCGCTTGACGCCGCTCTTGCTCTCGCCGGCCTTGCCTTCTCCGGAGCCGCCGTTCTTCGGCTTCGCGGCGGCCTTTGTGGCCGTCTTGCCTTTGCCCGCAGCCTTGGCCGGCTTTTCCGTTCCGGCCTTTTCAGACTGGGCCTCGGCGCGGATTTCGGCCTCGGCCTGCGCCCAATGTTCGTCGTGCTTGCCGTGCGGCTTGCCTTCGCGCTCCCAGATTTCGTGGGCGCGGCGCTCGATGCGTTGGTTGATGTCGCTCATGCAACTCGTCTCCTCACCACAGCCATTCCGCGACCCACTTCTGATGCGCGCAGAGCCCCGGCAGATCGGGGAACAGCTTGCCGGTTTCAACGCCCAGTCGGTTGAGGTGCTTCAGGATGTCCAGCCGCGCGGGGCCGGGCACCGTGATGCGCGTGAGCCGCAACCCCTCCCGCTCCGCGAGATCGGGAAAAGACGTTTCTGACAGCTGTTCCTCGAAGCTGAACAGACCCTCCTGCGAGGCAATCCGGGAGGATAGGTTCGGCGGGCTGAACAGATGGACCGCGTCGGCCTGGATCCGATCCGCATCGTCGTTGTTCTCGGCGGGGGCGATCCGGCCCTTTCCGCGCGGCTTCATGGCGGGCAGCTTGTCGAGCGGCAGCATGTGGCGGTGGCTGTCCACGTGATCGCTGACCTCCCACAGGAAGACGTAAACATCCGCCCAATGTTCCGGCTTGGCGTAGCGGCCCCGGTTGTTGACCGCGAAATAGAGCGCGATCAGCGGGTTTCGCGTCCAGTCCAGCAGCCTCGTCGGCAACTGGTGGTGCTGCGCCACCGCCAGCCAATTGAGATGGCAGCCGGGCGTCGTTTCCAGAAAGGGAAGCGACTGTCGCTGGAAATTCTCGATCAGCCGCTCCTCATACTCCCACAGCTCCAGCGGTTCGCGGGCGCGGCGGGTGTCGGCGCGGATGGCCCGGTTGCGCTGCCAACTGCGGACCACGGTCGGCTTCATGTCCTCCACCGGGTCCTTGGAACCCCGGTAGCTGACCGTGTGCTCCGACAGGCCGGAAATGAAGTCGATGTAGTCGATCAGTGATTCGATCCGCACCTCGCGCATGGTGGACCTATCGTTTTTCTACCCTGCGAACTGGTTTTCGAACCGTGCGACGTCCGCCTGGTCGAGCGCCACGCGCAGGTGGGCCACGCTGTCCTCGTCACGGCGGTCGAGCACCTGCCCGTGCTCGTAGAGCCAGGCCAGCGCCCGGCCGTCGCTGAGCGGCACGTCCAGCTCCACCACGCGGCGCTCGCTGGACAGGCGGTGGTCCAGCAGCTCGCGCAGGTCGTCCAGCCCCATCCCGGTCAGGGCCGACACGGCGACCGCGCGTTCCGCGCCTTCGATCATCCGCTGATTGGCGAGCCGCAGGGTCAGCGCACCGCGCGCCGTGGCCGGCATCTGGTCGATCTTGTTCAGCACCTCAATGACGCGCTGGTCGTTCTCCGCGTCGATGCCCAGGTCGGCCAGCACGGCCTGGACGTCCTCCTTCTGCGCGTCGGTGTCGGGGTGGGACGCGTCGCGGACGTGCAGGATCAGGTCGGCCGCCTGCACCTCCTCCAGCGTGGCGCGGAAGGCGGCGACCAGCTGGGTCGGCAAGTCGGACACGAAACCCACCGTGTCGGACAGCGCGATGGTCCGCCCGGAGGGCAGGGGAACCTGACGCACGGTCGGGTCCAGCGTGGCGAACAGCATGTCCTCCGCCGTCACGTCGGCGCCGGACAGCCGGTTGAACAGGGTGGACTTGCCGGCGTTGGTGTAGCCGACCAGGGCAACCAGCGGCGTGGCGCCGCGCTGGCGGGCGGCGCGGTGCAGGGTGCGGGTGCGCCGGACCTCCTCCAGTTCCCGCTTCAGGCGGGTGATGCGCTCGGCGATCAGGCGCCGGTCCAACTCCAGCTGGCTTTCGCCGGGACCGCCCAGGAAGCCGAAGCCGCCGCGCTGCCGGCCCAGGTGGGTCCAGGACCGCACCAGCCGGGAACGCTGGTAGGTGAGCGCCGCCAGCTCCACCTGCAACTGGCCCTCGCGGGTGTGGGCGCGCTCCCCGAAGATTTCCAGGATCAGGCCGGTACGGTCGATCACCTTGGCCATGCACATCCGTTCCAGATTGCGCTGCTGCACCGGGGACAGCGCGTGGTCGATGACCACCAGATCGGCGTGGAAAGCCTCCACCAGACCGCCGATGCGCTCCGCCGTGCCGCGCCCGAACAGGGTCGCCGGGTCGGTCCGCGCGATCCGGATCACCTCCGCGTGCGGCACCTCCAGCCGGATCGCCTGCGCCAACCCGATGGCCTCGGCCAACCGGGCCTCCGGCTGCCGCGCCGTATCCGGAGCGCCGGGCAGCAACGGCAGGATGACGAGCGCGCGGCCGGTCGGGGGTGTCTTGCCGTCGGTTGATTGGGCGGTGGATTGCGTGGCGGATTGGGCGGCGGAATCGGCGGTGCGGAGCGGGGGGCGGTCGTCGGGATCTGGCATTGGCGCGGCAAAGCTCCTTCGATCCAGAGTTGTGGCTCGCATCCAACAGCCAAGCATCGTGGCGGTTCCCAAACCGACCGGATTCGTGCACAACGCCGCCAGACCCAACGCCCGAGTTCCGCATGACCTCCACCGACCGGACCGCCGTCTTCACCGTCTCCAATCCCCAGGCCCGTCCCTGGTGGGTGCTGTGCGCGGCGCTTGCCGTCCTGATGGTGGCGTCGTCGCTGGCGGTCGGGTTCCGGCTGCCCTACTGGGCGCACGCCGACCAGGATCTCGTGCTGGCCTATCACGGGCTGCTGTTCAACGAAGGCCTGCCGCAGGAGTATTTCGACCACCCCGGTTACACCTATTTCCTGGTGATCGCGGGCTGGTATCGGCTGCTGCACGCGCTGGGGCTGATGCCCATCATCACGCTGTCGGCCCTGCCGCCGGTCGCCGACACCGCCGCTTACGCCGCCGCGTGGCAGACGCTGGTGGAGGCCGGGCGGGCGCTGTCCATCGCCATCACCACGGGTTTCGTCCTGGTCTACGCGACGCTGGTCCGTTCGCTGGTCGGCGATCGGTGCATCGCGATTCTCGCCGCGGTTGTCCTGGCCTTCGGCATCGGTGTGACCACCCAGGCGCGGCAGATGCGCACCGACCTGCTCTCGGCGTCCTTCGTGGTGACGGCGCTTCTGCTCGTGCTGGTCGCGGTGCGCACGGCGCCGGGATGGCGTCCGGTCGCGCTGCTCGCGCTTGGGGGGCTGCTCGCGTCGCTCGCGGTTGTCACCAAGATTCAGGCGATCTTTCTGGCGATGGGCATTCCGGTCATCGCGCTCGTCTTCGGCCGGCGCTTCACGGGTGAAGCGGGCTCCTGGCTGGTTGCGGGCGTCCTGGCCCTGCTTGCCGCCGTCGCCGCGCTTCCCGCCGTCGGCCTGATCCAGCACGGCATCGCCAGCGCCGGGCAGTCGCTCTATCCCTACCGCAGCGTCGGCGGCGGGCTGTCCGGCCTGTACCAGGGCGTGATCGTCGGCTGGGTGTTCCTCGCCATGGCGGTTTACGCCGCCGTCTGGCGCGTGCGCCCGGCCCACGCGCTGGCCTGCATGGGCGCGGTCGCCCTGGGTCTGGCGCTCGGCGTGCTCGCGCTGACCATCCGCCCGCACGAACAGAACGTCATCGCCGTGTCGAACCTGATCGAGCATATGTTTGTCTTCTCCTCCTGGAAGCACCAGACAGCGCTCCAGGGGCAGGAGCAGATCCTGTCCGACAGCCTGTTCATGCTGCTGGCAAAGGGCGTGTGGCGCACGCTGGCGATCCGCACCATCGTGCTGCACCCCGACAACATCCCGCAGACCATCGTCGTGGAGTGGTTCGCGCTGGCCGGGGCGTTCGTCCTGTGGCGCCGGGGCGAGCGGCTGGCCGCGTTCCAGGCGGTGTTTCTGCTGCTGGTCGCCTGGGGGCTGGAGGCACTGTTCTCCCTGCGCGGGTTCCAGCGTGCTTACGCGGCCTACACGGATCCCCTGGCCGCGCTGTCCGCCGCCTGGGTTCTGGTGCGCTTTCCTGGCCTGCTGGAACGCGCCAAGCCGCGCCGCTGGATATACGGCACGGTGGCGCTGGTCGTCGTGGTGGCCCATGTCTGGCCGGTCATCGAGGCCCGCCGCCTGCCGGACCCGTCGGGCCACTGCTATTGGATTCCCTCCTACATGAAGCGCGTCGAGCCGTTCCCCTTCTGCAAGTGACGGCTTCATCCGGGGGCCGTTCTGGCCTGCGCGGCCGGCCCCCCTGTCTCCTGAGGATCGGCGCCCCCACATAAGCTCTCGTCAAACGACGAGGCTTTTCATGTCCATCAACGACACCGCCACGGACGATTCGCCCACGCCCGAGTCCACCCCCGACGACCTCGACCACCGGGTGGCCGAGGCCGCCATGCGTCTCGCGGCGGAGAAGGGGTGGCGCCGCACCGGCCTGCTGGAGGTGGCGCGGGCGTCCGGGGTGGCGCTCGACCGCTTCTACCGGCGCTATCCCGACCGTGCCGACGTGCTGGCCGCCGTCTCGCGGATCGCCGACACCGCCGTGCTGGCCGGCGACATGCCCTTCGACGAGGAGGAGGGCGCCCGCGACCGCCTGTTCGATGTGATGATGCGGCGCTATGACGCGCTGCTGCCCTACCGCGACGGCCTGCGCGCCGTCGTCCGCGACCTGCGGGCGGAGCCGCTGACCGCACTGGCCTTCTCCCGCCACTTCGGGCGGTCCATGGCCTGGATGCTGCGCGCCGCCGGGGTGGAGGCGGACGGGCGCGGCGGGGCGTTGCTGACCGCCGGTCTCGGCGCCGTTCAGGCGCGCGTCATGCGCGTGTTCCTGGAGGACGACACCGCCGACCTCGCCCGCACCATGGCGGCGCTGGACGCCGAACTGCGCCGGGCGGAGCGGTGGGCCGCGACTCTCCGGCGGAGACCGCAAGCATCAAGAACCCAAGCATCAGGCACCCAAGGATCAGGTCCGGCGGAACCCGCCGACGCGCCCGCCGGTTGAAGGTGTGTCGGCTGCGGCGTAAAGTTTGTTGCGTTGCACAAACGCGTTGACTATCTTTTCGGCGCTCTGCATAGTCGCGCTTCAGGTATGTTGCGCCGCAATATGCTGATAAAACCTTTCGTCGGGGGTGAGAAACATGGCCAAGCAGTCGTCCGGTAACCCGTTCCTCGATTTCGACATTTCCAAGACGCTGGGCGATTTCAAGGTCCCCGGTCTTGACGTCGAAGCCATTATGGCTAGCCAGCGCAAGAACATCGAGGCGGTGACCGCCGCCAACCAGCTGGCGATCGAAGGGCTGCAGGCCGTGCTCCGCCGTCAGGCGGAAATCCTCCGCGCGTCGGTGGAAGAGAGCAGCAACTACGTCAACCAGGTCGTCGCCGCCGGCACCCCGGAGGAGAAGGCCGCCAAGCAGACCGAACTGGCCAAGGCCGCCTTCGAAAAGGCGCTGGCCAACGCCCGCGAGCTGGCCGAACTGGTTGCCAAGTCCAACAGCGAAGCCGCCGAGATCCTCTCCAAGCGCGTGTCGGAGAGCCTGGACGAGGTCAAGGCCGCCATCGCCAAGACCCAGTCGGCCCGCAAGTAAGCGTCGGCTCGCACGCGAACGCTCCGCCTTCGGACGTTTCCCGCAAAGGGCCGCCCACCGGGCGGCCCTTTCGCGTTTCCGGAACCGGTGCTAGCCTTGCCCGCAACGAACCAACGGGCCAGGGAAAGACCGTGACCATCACCTACGACGACTTCCTGAAGGTGGACATCCGCGTCGGCACCATCACGGCGGCCGAACCCTTTCCGGAGGCGCGCAAGCCCGCCTACAAGCTGACCGTCGATTTCGGCCCGGAGATCGGCACCAAGCGCAGCTCGGCCCAGATCACCCGCCATTACGCCCTGGATGAGCTGGTCGGCCGGCAGGTTCTCGCCGTGGTGAATTTTCCGCCCAAGCGCATCGGCCCCTTCACCAGCGAGGTTCTGTGCCTGGGCCTGCCCGATGCCGAGGGGGAGGTCGTCCTCGTCGGTCCCGGCCAGACCGTCCCCAACGGCGGGCGCCTTTACTGAGGAACCCGGATCGTGAGCATCGCCGACTCCTTCAACCGCGCCGCCCCGCAGTATGACGGGCTGCGGCGCGCGCTGATTCCCTGCTTCGACGACTTCTACGGGACGGCGGCGGCGCTGCTCGGCGATCCGTCCGGTGCGCCTCTGCGGGTCCTCGACCTCGGGGCCGGCACCGGCCTGCTGTCCGCCTTCGTGCGCGAGCGGTTCCCGGCCGCCCGCATCACGCTGCTTGACCTCGCCGACGACATGCTTGCCGTGGCGTGCCGCCGGTTCGAAGGGGACACGAACGTGGAGTTCCGCACCGCCGACTACATCGACGGCGACCTCGGCGGTCCCTACGACGCGGTGGTCTCCGCCCTGTCGATCCACCATCTGGAGCATCCGGCCAAGCAGGCGCTGTTCCGGCGGATTTTCGCGGTGCTCGCCCCCGGCGGGCGCTTCGTCAACGCCGATCAGGCGGAAGGGCCGACTCCGGCGCTCGCCAAGCTTTATGACGAGACCTGGGTGCGGCAGGTCCGCGCCAACGGAGTCGGTGATGCGGAATTCGCGGCCGCCCGCCAGCGCCAGACCTTCGACCGCATGGCCCCGCTCGCCGATCAGCTTCGCTGGCTGACCGAGGCCGGCTTCGCCGACGTGGACTGCGTCTACAAGAACTGGAGCTTCGTGGTGTACGGCGGGCGGAAGCCGGCCTGACGGCCCTTTTCCGATTGCCCTACAGCGGCAAACGCACCAGCACCCGCAATCCGCCGTGCGGGCTGTCGCCGAGCGTGATGTCGCCGCCGTGGCTGCGCACCACGTCGCGGGCGATGGTCAGGCCCAGGCCGGCGCCGCCCGTGTCCCGGTTGCGCGAGCTGTCCAGGCGGAAGAAGGGCTTGAACACGTCGTCGCGCGACTTGGCGGGAATGCCCGGACCGTCGTCGTCGATCACGATGTCGATGGCGCCACGCCGCCGTTCCGCCCGCACCCAGATGCGCGTGCCGTGACGCCGCGCGTTGGACAGCAGGTTGGCGAGGCACCGGCGCGTGGCGTTCGGCCGCAGGGGCAGGAACAGATCCTCCTCCAGCGTGTCCAGCATCACGTCCGCTCCCTCACGCCGGGCGCCGGCCACGACCTCGTTCAGGATGCGGGTCAGATCGCTGGGCTGCACGGCCTCCGTCCCCTCGCCGCGCGCGAAGGCCAGATAGCCTTCGATCATCATCTCCATCTCGGCGACGTCGGTCATCAGCTCCTCGACCTCCGGCCCGTCGCCCAGCATGTCCAGCGCCAGCTTCATGCGGGTCAGCGGCGTGCGCAGGTCGTGGCTGACGCCGGCCAGCATCTCGGTGCGCTGGTTGATCTGGCGCTGGATGCGCTCGCGCATCAGCAGGAAGGCGGAGGCCGCCTGCCGCACCTCGGTGGCGCCCTCCGGCTTGAAGTTCTGCACCTCGCGCCCCTTGCCCAGCGCCTCGGCGGCGGCGGCCAGCCGCTTGATGGGGCGAATCTGGTTGCGCATGAAGACGATGGCGACCGTGAACAGCACGCTGGCCGAGCCGATCATCCACAGGATGAAGATGTAGCTGGTCGGGCTGAACAGCCGCCGCTCCGGCGACATGACGGACAGCACGCCGTCGGGCATCTGCACGCGGATCTCGTACCATTCGTGCGCGACGCGGGTGTTGATGGCGAAGGGCCGCCGCACGCGCTCGTCCAGCGCCTTGCCCAGCGCGCGTTCCAGCATGCCGCGCAACGGCGGGCGCGGTTCCGGCAGCGTACGGTCGGGCTCCAGCGTCACGATCAGATCGGTGCTGCGCGCGGTGGTGGCGAGCGTCCAGTTGCGCCCCTCCGGCGTCGGGTCGTGCTCCAGCATGCCGATGACCATGCCGATGTCGCCGGCCACGCCGAAGGCGAGGCGGTTGGTCACCGTCTCCCAATGCCGGTCGTAGAAAATCCAGGTCGCCACCGCCTGGGCCAGGATGACCGGCGTGACGATGATCAGCAGGGACCGTCCGAACAGGGTGCGCGGCAGGAACCGCTTCAACCCCAACGGCGCCAATCCGCGGCGCGGCGCCGCCGGCCCAGCGGCGGTCTCCGCGCTCATGGCCTGTTCCTCATGGGACCGTTCCTCATGAATCCGGCCTCAGCACATAGCCCTCGCCGCGCACGGTGTGCAGGTAGCGCGGCTCGCGCGGGTCGGGCTCGATCTTGCGGCGCAGGCGGGTCACCTGCACGTCGATGGTGCGGGCGTTGCCGGCGACCTTGCTGCGCTCGGTCAGTTCCTCGCGGGTGAAGGTCATGCCGGGGGAGGCGGCGAGGATGCGCAGCAGGCTGGCCTCCGCCGTGGTCAGGCGGATGACCTCCTCGCCAGCGCGCAGCTCGTCGCGGTCCGGCAGATAGATCAGCGGGCCGAGCCGCACCGGCTGCGGCGGTGCCGGTTCCGGCGGGCGGCTGGCCTGCCGGCGCAGGATGGAGTTGATGCGCAGCAGCAGTTCGCGTGGGTTGAAGGGCTTGGCGAGATAATCGTCGGCGCCCGCCTCCAGCCCGGCGATGCGGTCGTCCGGCTCGCCCCGCGCGGTCAGCAGCAGGATGGGGATGTCGCGCTGCTTGCGTAGCGATTCGGTCAGCTCCAGCCCGTTCTCGCCCGGCATCATGATGTCGAGCACCAGCAGGTCGAAGTCGAGACCGGCCAGCTTCGCCCGCGCGTCGGCGGCATCCTTCGCGGTGGTCACCAGAAAGCCGTTGCCGGCGAGATACTTGCGCAGCAGTTCACGCAGGCGGGTGTCGTCGTCGACGACCAGGATATGGGGCAGGATGTCGGGCTGGTCTTCGGTCATGCGGCGACTATAGCGCGCGGACCGGGATTGCTCCAACGGGCGTCGTCGGCCGGCGTTTCCAGCGGCGAAACGCTCGACGGCGCCGACCCCTTGCACCATCTTCCCAAAAACCGTTTGGCCCAAAACCGTTCGGCTTCGTTCCAGGGAACCGCACCGTGACACACCGGTGGCAAGGCATTGCTTACGCTCTTCTTTCCGCCGCGCTGTTCGGCGCCAGCACGCCCTTCGCCAAAGCGCTGCTGGGCGAGATCGGGCCGTGGATGCTGGCCGGCTTGCTCTATCTCGGCTCCGGGCTGGGGTTGGCGGTCCTGCACCTTGTTCATCGGCTGCGCGGCGGCCTGTCGGCGGAGGCGCCGCTGGCGCGCCGCGATCTGCCATGGCTTGCCGCCGTCGTGCTGGCCGGAGGCGTCGCCGGGCCGGTGCTGCTGATGCAGGGCCTGTCCACCACGCCGGCCTCGACCGCTTCGCTGCTGCTGAATCTGGAAGGGCTGTTCACGCTGGGCATCGCCTGGGTGGTGTTCCGGGAGAATGTGGACCGGCGCATTGCGCTGGGCGCGGCGGCCATCCTCGCCGGTGCCGTCCTATTGTCCTGGGGTGGTGGGGGGAACGGCGGGCCGGAAAGTGTCGGACAAGGCGGCCTGTTCATCGCCGCCGCCTGCCTCGCCTGGGGTATCGACAATAACCTGACGCGCAAGCTGTCGTCGGCCGATCCGCTCCAGATCGCCATGGTCAAGGGGATGGCCGCCGGGGTGGTGAACAGCGCGCTCGCCCTGTCGGCCGGCGCCGCGCTGCCGTCGCCAGGCCTTCTCGCCGGGGCGGCGGTGATCGGCTTCCTTGGCTACGGCATCTCGCTGGCCCTGTTCGTGCTGGCTCTGCGTCATCTCGGTTCGGCCCGGACCGGGGCCTATTTCTCACTGGCGCCCTTCGTCGGAGCCGCCGCCGCGATCCTGGCCTTTGGCGAGCCGCTGACCCTGCGCTTCGTTGCCGCCGCCGCTCTGATGGGCGTCGGCCTCTACCTTCACCTCGTCGAACGGCACGAGCACGAGCACCGGCACGAGGCGACGGAGCACGAGCACCGCCACACCCACGACGAGCATCACCAGCACGAGCATGAGGGCTGGGAAGGGCCGGAGCCGCACAGCCACCCGCACGCCCACGCGCCGCTGGTGCACGCCCACCCGCATTTCCCGGACATCCACCACCGCCACCCGCATTGACGCGTGGTTAAGCTGACGCGTGGTTAAGCGGCCTCGGCAGCCTTGGTCATCTCGGCCAGCGTCGTCAGGATGCTGTCGGGGGAGGCCGGCTTGGTCAGCAGGGCGCAACCCGCCGCCTTGGCCGCGCGAGCCAGATCGGAGGACAGCTCCCCGGTCAGCAGCACCGCCGGCAGTTCCACCCCCAGCGTCGCCCGCAATTCCTGGATGCCGCTCAGCCCGTCCGTGCCGCCCGGCAAGCGGTAGTCGCTGAGAATCGCCGAGGGGGGCTGCAGCGCCGCCCGCGCGGCGGCCAGCGCCGCGTTGAAGGTCTCCACCGCCACCACGCGGGCGCCCGCCTGTTCCAGCACCAGGGTCAGGGAATTGCGTTGCAGGGGGTCGTCCTCGACCACCAGCACGAGGCGCCCGCGCAGCCGCCCCTCCTGACGGCTGTCCTTACGTCCCGCCGCCGTCCTGCCGGTTGTCGGGACTGGTGGGGCGATGGGCGCGGCCCGTGTCGCGATGCGGGGCAGGGTGACCGCGAACACCGACCCCCGCCCGACGCGGGACCGCACGTCCAGCCTGTGCCCCATCAGCCGGGCCGTGCGCTCCACGATGGACAGGCCCAGCCCGGCCCCGCGCGATCCGTCGCGGGCCGGGTTGCCGATCTGGTAAAACTCCTCCCAGATGGTGCCGAGTTCCACGGCCGGGATGCCCTGGCCGCTGTCCCACACCTCGATCCGCGCCTGATCGCCGCGCCGTCGCACGCCGACCACGACGCCGCCCCGCTCCGTGTATTTCACGGCGTTGGACAGCAGGTTGCGCAGGATCTGCTGAAGGCGCGCCGGGTCGCTGCGCACCCAGGCGCTGGTCGGCATGACGGTCAGGCGCAGGCGTTTGGCCTCCGCCTCCGCCCGCACCTCGGCCGCCAGCTGGTCCAGAACGGGGCCGAGGGCGAAGGCGCTTTCCTCCACCGGCACCACGCCGGCCTCCAGCCGCGACAGCGCCAGCAGGTCGTCGAGCAGCCTCTGCCCCGCTTGCAGGGAGGCGGACGCCATGGCGCCCAGCCGATGCAGGTCGGGACTGGCCGATTGCTTCAGCAGAAGGTCGTGGAAGGCGGCGAGCCCCTGCAACGGCTGGCGCAGGTCGTGGCTGACCGTCGCCAGCACCTTCATCTTGGCGAGGTTGGCCATTTCCGCCGTGCGCAGGGCCGACTCCAGCTCCGCCGTGCGCTGGCGCACGCGCTCGTCCAGGCTTTGGTTGTTCCGCACCAGTTCGGCCCGCATAGACGCCTCGCGCCGGATGCCGTTCAGCGCGTTCAGGAACAGCAGGGCCGCCCCGGCGAGTACGCAGGCAGCATAGACCGCCGTCCAGACCGTGCGTTCCCGCCAGCCGGCCAGGATCTCGTCCAGCGGGCGGCTGGCCACGACGACGACGGGGTAGCCTTCCAGCCGGCGTGCGGCGGTGACGTGCGTGTCGTCGATGACCGCCGGGCTGGCCTCCGCCTGTCCCGGGGCAGGCCAGACGGCGGCTGGCGGCGGCGCGCTCTCTTCGGGCGGCCATTGCGCCAGCCGTTCCTTTCCGGCGGTGTAAAGCGCCAGCCGGGAACCGTTGCCCCAGCCGGTCTGCCCGTACAGATTTGAGAAGTGGTCGCTGTGGATTGCGACCACGGCGACGCCGCGCACCCGACCCTCGCCATCGCGGAAGGCGCGGCTAATGGTGAAGCGGTCCTTCTGCGTTCGGGAACCCGGCGCGCTCGGTTCCAGGAACAGAACGCGAGAGGCGTCCTGATGCGCCTTGAAATAGTCCCGGTGGGCGTAGTTGTGGGGTGGCGTCGGGAATTCCCAGGTCCCCAGAACGGCGGTGCCCCACGCGTCCACCACCCAGGCGGCACCGACCTGCGGAATGGCGCGGACGCGCTCGCGCAGCGTGTTCCAGAGGCGGCGGCCCATGTCGGGGTCCTTCAGGTCCCAGGGCTCCAGCGTGTCGATGAAGCTTTGCAGCGCGACGTCGCTCGCCTCGATGGCGCGGCTGGCGTGCTCGTCCAGCAGGCGGGCGGTGGCGGTGACTTCCCGTCGCGCCTGCTCCAGCGTGGCGATGCGATCGCGCCACGCCGACAGCGTGGAGACACCGATGCACAGCGCGCCGAACGCCAGGAAGGCGGCCACCAGACGGGCGCGCTGCATGCCGCATGTCCTCCGGAGGGAATTCTTTTCCGTGCGGACAACTATGAGGGAGGCAGCGCAACCTACGCAATTCGGCCGAAGGGCAGGCCCAAGGTCCCGGTCCCAAGGTTCTGGCTTTGGGGGAGGCCTTAGGATTTCGGCTTTGGGATTTCTGGTCCAAGGCCGCCGTTGGCAGCGTTATCTGTTGGTGTATAAAACAATATGGGGTCACGCCTAATTTGCGGCAATGGCGAACATGTCCTTCGGCCCCCAACCTTGGCACGCGGCGGGCTTCGGGAAAGCAAAAGGCGCATATGGTTGCATCCACTGCGCTCCGGCCCCATTTTAGAGGGGTCGAATTTCTTTGGGTCTACGGTCCTCGTGCAGGCTGCTGCGTCTGGTCGTTCCCCGCAGTCATTTGATGCCTCCGGCATGCGCGCCGGGGGCAACGTCAAGCATGGGACTGTCCGAATGACCACTGGAACCGTGAAATGGTTCAACACCACCAAGGGCTATGGCTTCATCCAGCCGGATGACGGCACGGCCGATGTCTTCGTCCATGCTTCCGCCGTCGAACGGTCCGGGATCGGCAATCTCCGCGAGGGGCAGAAGCTGTCCTACGAGCTGCAGCGCGACCCCAAGAAGGGCAAGTCGTCGGCGGCCAACCTCAAGGCCTTGTAAGCCGCCGCCGTGCAAGCTACTCGTCGTTCGAGTGGCTCTCCAGGGGCGGCAACGGCCGCCCCTTTCTGACCGGCCCTTTTGATCGGCACTGTTCAATCGGTACCCGGGGCCGCGTGGTACGCTTAATTCGAAGGAACGTTTCCATGGCCAAGGAAGACCTGGTCGAGATGGACGGGGTCGTCACCGAGGTTCTGCCAGACGCGCGCTTCCGCGTGCAGCTGGAGGCAGGGCACGAGGTGATGGCCTATGCGTCCGGACGCATGAAGAAGAACCGCATCCGCATCCTGGCCGGCGATCGGGTCACGGTCGAGATGACGCCGTACGACCTGACGAAGGCCCGGATCAACTACCGGCACAAGACCGAAGGCGGTGCGCCGCCGGGTGGCGCCGCGCGGCGTCCGCCGCCCCGGCGCCACTGACGCCGAAGCCGAAGCTGGCTTTGGCCCCGGCCCCCGGCCGGGCTTGAGACGATCACAGGAGGTATGAATGACATCCGACAGCCGTTCCGCCGACCGTAAGGATATCGACTCCATGACCAGGGAGTTCCTCGCCAAGGGGGGCAAGATCGTCCAATGCCCGCCGGGATCGTCGGACAGCGTCGTCTACAAGAAAACCTCGTTCCGCCGCCGGGGCGCTCCGAACGCGGCGGCAACCGCCGAGGCCAAGCCGGCCGAGCCGGAAAGCCCCGCTTCGGATACCCCCGCTTCGGACACCGCGAAGGAGTAGAGCGCCGGTGGCGCTCTCTCCCCTTTTTTCTTCCTAGCGTTTCACCGCCGCGAGGCGGGCCGGTAGTGGCGGCGTGAACTTCGCCCGGTCCTCGTCGTCCAGCATCCCCAGCATGACCTTGCGGAAGCCCTCGACCGCCTCGGCCCCGGCCATGCGGTAGGCGCGGGCGATCCGCTGGCGCTGCGTTTCCGACAGCTGCCGCTCCAGTTCCACGCCCTTCTCGGTCAGTTCCAGAAGCCGCTGCCGGCGGTCGCGCACGCCCGTCTGTTGCAGGATAAAGCCCTGCCGCACCAGCTCGCCCAGGACGCGGGACAGGCTCTGCTTGGTGATTTTCAGGATCGCCAACAGCTCCGACACCGTTATCTTCGGGTAGCGCCCGACGAAATAGATCACGCGGTGGTGCGCCCGGCCGAAGCCGATCTCCGCCAGGATCTCGTCCGGTTCCGCGGTGAACTCCCTGTACGCATAGAACAGGAGTTCCATGCCCGTGCGCAGCTCTTCCTCCCGGAGGAACAGCTGGTTCACGCCTGCTTTTATGTCAGCCATGTTGACGTGATTGGTGCGAATCGTTACAAATGGGTCAGCAACTCAGACATAAACGAACAAGCGCCCTGAAACAAGGGCAACGCTCAACAACGCCCGAAATTGGGCATCACCAAGACAGGAAACGTCCATGTCCATCCTTCCCTTCGACGACCGCGACGGCGTGATCTGGTACGACGGCGCGCTGGTGCCGTGGCGCGAGGCCAACCTGCACGTCCTGACGCACGGCCTGCACTACGCCAGCTGCGTGTTCGAGGGCGAGCGCGTCTACAACGGCAAGGTCTTCAAGCTGACCGAGCACAGCGAGCGCCTCGCCAAGTCCGCCCAGATCCTCGGGTTCGAGCTTCCCTATTCGGTGGCGGAGATCGACGCGGCGACGAACGAGACCGTGAAGGCCATGGGCTTCGCCGACGCCTACGTCCGCCCGGTGGCGTGGCGCGGCAGCGAGATGATGGGCGTGTCGGCGCAGGCCAGCCGCATCCACGTCGCCATCGCCGTCTGGCAGTGGCCGAGCTATTTCAGCCCCGAGGCCAAGATGGCCGGCATCAAGCTGATGTGGGCGCCCTGGCGCCGCCCAGCCCCGGACACCGCCCCGACCGCGTCGAAGGCCGCCGGCCTCTACATGATCTGCACGCTCTCCAAGCATGAGGCGGAGCGGCAGGGCTATCAGGACGCGCTGATGCTGGACTACCGCGGCCTGCTGGCCGAGGCGACCGGCGCCAACCTGTTCCTGGTGATGGACGGCAAGATCCACACGCCGAAGCCCGACTGCTTCCTGGACGGCATCACCCGCCGCACGGTCATCGACCTTGCCAAGAAGCGCGGCATCGAGGTGATCGAGCGCCACATTCAGCCGGAGGAACTGGCCAACACCCAGGAGGTCTTCCTGACCGGCACCGCCGCCGAGGTCACCCCGGTCGGCCAGATCGGCGAATACAGTTTCACCCCCGGCCGCGTCTGCGAGACGCTGGTGAAGGACTACGACGCGGCCGTGCGGGCGTGAGTTTCTGACCCGCCCCCTCTCTTCTTCGGAAAGCGAGGGGGCGGCGGTCAAATTCGCGGCGGCCTCCTGTCGCCAGCCAAAGCCCTGTCGCCGGCCAGAGCATCGCGTTGCTCGTGTTTCTCCGTGCCTCCCCGGCCGGAACTGTTCTTCCGTTATTCGCTCAAGCGGCAAACGATAAAAAGGAAAAAACTTTCATGCCAAGCGGCTTGCTCTGGTCTTTGAAAACGCGCGTGGCGCGTCTGGTGCCCGTGATTGCGGTGTTTGTGCTGTCCGCCACGTTGCTTAGCGATCGTTCCTTTGCGCAAGATGGAACAACCAACGCTCGTGGCGTCATAACGTTGCGTGATCCCTATCCCGCCAGGGACAGTGAGTATTATCTGGTTTTCCCAAGCGACTACGGTTCCATTGCCGAAGCACGGGGGCTGGAAGAAGAAAAAATAAACGCTGGTGCGCCGGTGAGCGCCGACGCCGTCCGGATTGCGCGCGTGCTGGCGCCGGAAGTGCTCGACCTCTCCAGCGTCGCCATCTGCAAATTGATGACCGAAGTTTATATTTACGAAGCGGCAGTCGCGATGAAGGAGAAGGGGCAGGACATCGGTTCCGCCCTGACCATGATCGCGGAGAAAAGCACCCAATCCGGCCTCAATAGCCGCCGCAGGAAAGCCGAGAGGGTGATGGAGTTCATCACCATGGCGACCAACCTTCCCGATGCGACTCTCATCCAGCTTCAGGAAATCGGCGACGACATGTCCAAGCTGGTCGGCACCCAGTTTGCTGAGCTTATGGCGCAGCGGAAGGCCGACCGGTATAGCGTGATGGGGTACGAAGACAAAATTTTCAACGCCTGCATTGAAGTTGGCCAGAAAAACCCCGGCGTCGTCAAGTTCACGCAGGGGACGCTGTTGGACGAACTTGCGAAGCGCGTTCAGATCACCGAGCGTCTGGTGCGTGACCCGGCGCTGCGACTGCCGATCAACTTCGCATCGCTGCGCGAGATCGGGGGCATCGGCTTTCTGACCCTGGCGGGAATGCCTGGGGCACGCAACATGGCGTGCTTCGACCAGAACAGCGAGAAGACGGTGAGCGGCGGCTACGCCGTTGGCGGCGTTCTCCGGCAGTTGGGCAAAGACTGGGGCATGAGCATCCCATTCCGCCCGATTTTCATCGACGAGAAATACGGTTACGGAGATATGACGTTCTCGGGCATGGACCTGAGCAACACGAACAAAATCGTCGAAGCGATGGTGCCGGGGCGAGCGCTGCCGCACTCCTTCAAGGTGGCGGCCTGCGGAACTCTGGTCGGTTCTCCGGATTTTCTTGAGCGCGCCTACGTCGCGCTTCAGGACGCCGGTTTCAACGCCGACATCGCCCTGCGTTGGGTACCCGGACAGGACTATCGCGACCGCGTCGGTGTTCTCGCCGTTGAAACGAAAGGCGGCGCGCAATCGCGCGAACCGCAACCCTTCCAGCGCCTCGATTACGAACGGATGGCCCAGGCGGCGCAGCAGCAGGGCGATGGGGGCTGCTACACCAATCTGAAGCTGTTGGTCGCCGAGGCCGAGCGGCTTGGGGGAACCCTTTATGCCTATGTGACGGCCCAAACCTATGTGGACGGTGCGGCGGCCTGTATCGCCGTCTACGGCCGGCCCCGCTGAGCCGGCCGCCCTGAGCCGGATGGGGGAGGCGTCTCCCCCGACAAGCCCACGCTCGACAGGAGGGTGGGGGTGGGCCATATAATCGGTTCCCGTTCCGTACCCTTCCCGGATCCCGCTCCCCATGGCCAGCCCCGTCCTCTCCGCGATTCCGCAGAAATCCCTACCCAAGCTGGAGGCCGGCAAGAAGTTCGAGCTGGTGTCGGACTACACCCCCTCCGGCGACCAGCCCAAGGCCATCGAGGAACTCACGTCCGGGCTGAAGGCCGGGGAAAAGGATCAGGTCCTGCTCGGCGTGACGGGCTCGGGCAAGACCTTCACCATGGCGCACGTCATCCAGAGGATTCAGCGCCCGACCCTGGTTCTGGCGCCCAACAAGACCCTGGCGGCGCAGCTCTACGGCGAGATGAAGTCCTTCTTCCCGAACAACGCGGTGGAATACTTCGTCTCCTACTACGACTACTACCAGCCGGAAGCTTACGTCCCGCGCACCGACACCTACATTGAGAAGGAATCCTCGATCAACGAGCAGATCGACCGCATGCGCCACTCGGCCACGCGGGCTCTGCTGGAGCGCGACGACGTCATCATCGTCGCCTCGGTGTCCTGCATCTACGGTATTGGTTCGGTCGAAACCTACTCGGAAATGACCGTCGATCTGCGCAAGGGCGAGATCATCTCGCAGCCCGAACTGCTGCGCAAATTCACCGAGCTTCAGTACAAGCGCAACGACGCCGCCTTCGGGCGCGGCCTGTTCCGGGTGCGCGGCGACACGGTGGAACTGTTCCCCGCCCACATGGAGGATCGCGCCTGGCGCATCTCCCTGTTCGGTGACGAGATTGAGGGCATTCACGAGATCGACCCCCTGACCGGCGAAAAGCTCGCCAGCTTGGAGGCGGTGCGCGTCTACCCCAACAGCCACTACGTCACGCCGAAGCCGACGCTCAACCAGGCGATCGAGCAGATCAAGCGCGACCTCAAGCTGCAACTGGAGGTGTTCGCCTCCGAAGGAAAGCTGCTGGAGGCGCAGCGCCTGGAACAGCGCACGACCTTCGACATCGAGATGATGGCGGCCACCGGTTCCTGCGCCGGCATCGAGAACTACTCGCGCTACCTGACCGGTCGCGCGCCGGGCGACCCGCCGCCGACGCTGTTCGAATACCTGCCCGGCGACGCCCTGCTGATCGTGGACGAAAGCCACGTCATGGTGCCGCAGATCGGCGGCATGTACCGGGGCGACTACATGCGCAAGTCGACGCTGTGCGATTATGGCTTCCGCCTTCCCAGCGCCAAGGACAACCGCCCCCTGAAGTTCGAGGAGTGGGAGGGCATGCGCCCGCAGACGGTCTTCGTCTCGGCCACCCCCGGCAACTGGGAAATGGAGCGCACCGGCGGCGTCTTCGCCGAGCAGGTCGTCCGCCCCACCGGCCTGATCGACCCGGAAGTCATCATCCGCCCCACCGAAACCCAGGTGGACGACCTGATCCACGAGTGCAAGGAGGTCGTCGCCAAGGGCTATCGCGTGCTGGTCACCACCCTGACCAAGAAGATGGCCGAGGCGCTGACCGAATACATGCACGAGGCGGGGCTGCGCGTCCGCTACATCCACTCCGACGTGGAGACGCTGGAGCGCATCGAGATCATCCGCGACCTGCGGCTTGGCGCCTACGACGTACTGGTCGGCATCAACCTGCTGCGCGAGGGCCTGGACATCCCCGAATGCGCCCTGGTGGCGATCCTCGACGCCGACAAGGAAGGCTACCTGCGCTCCAAGACCTCGCTGATCCAGACCATCGGCCGCGCGGCGCGCAACGTGGAGGGCCGCGCGATCCTCTACGCCGACAAGGTCACCGCCAGCATGCAGTACGCCATCGACGAGACGGCGCGCCGCCGCGAAAAGCAGCAGGCCTACAATCTGGAACACGGCATCACGCCGGAGTCGGTCAAGAAGGCCATCGGCGACATTCTGGAAAGCGTCTACGAGCGCGGCGACCACGTCACCGTCAAGACCGGGCTCAGCAAAGACGAGCTGGTCGGCCACAACCTGAAGGCCGTCATTGCCGATCTGGAAAAGCGCATGAAGGCCGCCGCCGCCGACCTGGAGTTCGAGGAAGCCGCCCGGCTCCGCGACGAACTCCGCCGCCTGGAGGCGATGGACCTCGGCCTGGAGCAGCCCGGCAGCATCGGTATCAGTTCCGCGCGCCAGGGGCGGGGGATTCCCGAGGGGGCGCCCAAGAAGCAGCGGCGACCGCGGCGGTAGGGAACAGCAGGAGGGCTCCGCCCTCCCGCACCCACCCGCCAGGGGCCGAACGGCCCCTGGACCCGGCTATTTTGGGGTGGGAATAAACATTCGATCATGAGCGTTCATCACGGCAGGTGTCCGCACCTCGACGACCACCGGTTTACGATGGCCCGCCATGACGCTCCGTATAGCGACGCTTCGCAACTTTCTGGCTCTTGCCGTTTCCGGGCTTCTTCTGTCCGGCTGTTACGTGGTCCACGAATCGCCGCCGCCGGTCTATTACGGGTATTATCAGGCCCCGCGCGCCTACACCTATTACAGTTATCCTCGCGCTTATGGCTACCACGGCCATCCGCGCAAACACGGCCATTACCGTCACCATCATCGCCAGCACTGGTGACGCAAATCCCCCATTCGCGCATGCGCGAGTGGGGGATTGATCGGCTTCAGCCCTTCAGCCAGTCCGGAACGCGTTCCGCCTTCAGCATGTCCTCGACGGTAGGGCGCGGTCGGATGACGGCGAACTGGTCGCCGTTGACCAGCACCTCCGGGATCAGCGGGCGCGTGTTGTAGCTGGACGACATCACCGCGCCATAGGCGCCGGCCGACAGGAAAGCAATCAGATCGTCGGCCCCCATCGGCGGAAGCAGGCGCTGCAGGGCGAAGGTGTCGCCGCTCTCGCACACCGGGCCGACCACGTCGAACGGCTCGGTCGGGGCCGTGGGGTCCGGCTCCGTCACCGGCACGATGCCGTGATAGGCCTCGTACAGCGCCGGGCGGATCAGGTCGTTCATAGCCGCGTCCACGATGACGAAGCGGCGGTGCAGCCCCTGCTTCACGAAGATCACGCTCGACACCAGGATGCCGGCGTTGCCGACCAGCGAGCGGCCCGGCTCCAGCGTGATGCGGCAGCCGAGGTTGCCGGTGAGCGACCGCACCATGGCGGCGTAGTCGGCCAGTTCCGGCGGGCGCTCGTTCTTGTAGGTGATGCCGAGGCCGCCGCCGAGGTCCAGCCGGCGGATGTCGTGCCCGTCCTCGCGCAGGACATGCAGCAGGGCGGCGACCCGCTCATAGGCCGCGCGGAAGGGCGCAAGGTCGGTCAGCTGCGAGCCGATGTGCACGGCGATGGACACCGGCTTGATGCCCGGCAGCTTGGCGGCCTGCGCGTAGACCTCGCGCGCGTGGTCGTAGTCGATGCCGAACTTGTTCTCTTTCTTGCCGGTCGAAATCTTCGCGTGGGTCTTGGCGTCCACGTCCGGATTGACGCGGAAGGCGATGGGGGCCACCACGCCCAGGCTCGTCGCCACCTCGCTCAGCGCCTCCACCTCGGGGATGGATTCGACGTTGATCTGGTGGATGCCGGCTTCCAGGGCCGCGCGCATCTCCGCGCGCGTCTTGCCGACGCCGGAGAAGACGATCCGCTCGGCCGGGATGCCGCCGGCCAGCGCGCGCTGCATCTCGCCGCCCGACACCACGTCGGCGCCGGCGCCCATGCGCGCGAAGGTGCGGATGACCGCGAGGTTGGAGTTGGCCTTCACCGCGTAGCAGACGCCCGCATCCTGGTCCGCGAAGGCCCCGGCGTAGGCGCCGTAATGCGCCTCCAGCGCCGCCGTGGAATAGCAGTAGAAGGGCGTGCCGACCGACTCCGCGATCTTGGACAGCGGAACGGACTCGGCGTGCAGCACGCCGTTGCGATAGGCGAAAGCGCTCATGGGAAGCGGACTCCGGGGGCGGGCTGCCCCGGCTTGGGATCGGTGATCGGGTTCGGGTAGGGCTGGGGGAAGCGGTCGGCCTCCTTGCCCTGTGGGGCGTCGAGCGTGCTGGGCTTCTTGCCGCAGCCGGCCAGCGTCAGGGCGACCGCCGCGACCGCCAGGGTGAGGACGAGGCGGTTCACAGGAAACGCTCCCGTGCCGCCTTCACGGCCTCGCGCACGCGGACGGGGGAGGCGCCGCCGAAGCTGCGACGGCTGTCCAGCGACGCCTCGATGCTCAGCGCCTGGTAGACGGCCTCGGTGATGCGCGGCTCGATGGCCTGCAACTCGGCCAGCGACAGGTCGGTCAGCCCGACGCGCCGGTCTTCTGCCGCCTTCACGGCGCGGCCGGTGACGTGGTGCGCCTCGCGGAAGGGCATGTTCAGCTCTCGCACCAGCCAGTCGGCGAGGTCGGTGGCGTTCAGGAAGCCGCGGTCCGTCGCCTCGCGCAGGGCCGGGACGTTGGGCTCCATGTCGCGCACCATGCCTTCCATGGCGGCGATGCACAGGGCCAGCGTGTCGTCGGCCTCGAACACCGGCTCCTTGTCCTCCTGCATGTCCTTGGAATAGGCCAGCGGCAGGCCCTTCATGGCGACCAGAAGGCTGTTCAGGCTGCCGATGACCCGGCCGGCCTTGGCGCGCACCAGTTCCGCCGCGTCCGGGTTCTTCTTCTGCGGCATGATGGAGGAGCCGGTGGTGAAGGCGTCCGTCAGCTTGATGAAGCGGAACTGGGCCGAGCACCACAGCACGATCTCCTCCGCGAAGCGCGAGAGGTGCATGGCGCAGATCGAGGCGGCGGCCAGATATTCCAGCGCGAAGTCGCGGTCGGACACGGCGTCCAGCGAGTTCGCGGTGGGTCGGTCGAAGCCCAGCGCCTCGGCCGTCATGAAGCGGTCGATGGGGTAGGGCGTGCCGGCCAGCGCGGCCGAGCCCAGCGGGCATTCGTTCAGCCGCGCGCGGGCGTCGCGCAGGCGGCCACGGTCGCGCCCGAACATTTCCACATAGGCCAGCAGATGGTGGCCGAAGCTGACCGGCTGCGCCGCCTGCAGGTGGGTGAAGCCCGGCATCACCGTGTCGGTGTGCTTTTCCGCAAGGTCGATGAGCGCGGCCTGGAGCGCCTTCAGCCCCTGCTCGGCGCGGTCGATGGCGTCGCGCACCCACAGCTTGAAGTCGGTCGCCACCTGATCGTTGCGCGAGCGGCCGGTGTGCAGGCGCTTGGCCGGCTCGCCGATCAGTTCGGCCAGCCGCGCCTCCACATTCATGTGGATGTCCTCAAGCTCGACCTTGAAGGTGAAGCTTCCGGCGTCGATCTCTTGTTTGACGCGGTCCAGCCCATCGCGGATGGCGTCCGCGTCGGCCTGGGTTATGATGCCCTGCTTCGCCAGCATGGCGGCGTGCGCTTTCGACCCGGCGATGTCCTGGTCGGCGAGACGCTTGTCGAAGCCGATGGAGGCGTTGATCTTCTCCATGATGGCGGCGGGGCCGCGGGCGAAACGGCCGCCCCACATCTGGCTGGCGGCGGGTGCATTCGACTTCGAGTTTTCGGCGCTCATGACGGGCAAAATTCGGGTAGGGGAGCGGGAAGCGTGAGTATGCGGACTTTGGCGGCCACCGCAATCCTTTGTGTGAGTCTGGCGCTCGGCGGCGCCGCTTTGTGGGTCGCCCTCGCCAAGCCGGCCGCCCCGCCTGTTGTGGTTTTGAACCAGCCGGACCAGCCGCCGGTCGCCGTGGGCCTCGACAAGTACCGTGCGACGGAGGCGCCCAAGCCGATGCCGGACCTGTCCTTTCTGGACGGCGAGGGCCGCCGGGTGGACCTGTCGGAGTTCAAGGACAAGCTGGTCCTGCTGAATCTCTGGGCCACATGGTGCGCGCCTTGCGTGAAGGAGATGCCGGCGCTCGACCGGCTCCAGGCGCAGCTTGGCGGGCCGGGCTTCCAGGTGGTGGCTCTGTCGGTGGACCGGGGAGGGCGGGATCAGGTGGCGCCTTTCTACCAGAAGATCGGCGTGAAAAGCCTCGGCCTCTACCTCGACCCGGCGAGCGCCAGCATGCAGACGCTGTCCTTGCGCGGCCTGCCGACCACGCTGCTGGTCGACCCGGAAGGCCGTGAACTCGGCCGCATCGAGGGACCGGTGGAGTGGGACTCGCCGGAGATCGTCGCCTTCCTGCGCAAGCACATGGGCCAGTATGGAGGTCGTGGCGGCAGCCCGGCGCGGGACAGCCGGGGCGGCGTGGTCAGGACGGGTGGCTGAGGGTCACTGCGACGCCCCCGAACTCGGCGGCGCCTGAGTCTGCCGACGCGCCAGATCGGCCAAAATCGTCCGCGCTTCCTCGAAATGGGCGTGCAGCATGGGCAGGGTGGCGCGGGCGAACTCGGCGGTCTCGCCGTCGCGCTCCGCCTGGGCCGTGTAGAGCTTGATGGTGCGGGCGTGGGTTTCCTCCTCGGCGGCCATGTAGCGGCGGTCGAAGGCGCCATCGGGGGTGTCGCGCAGGCTCGCCATGTGCGCCTTGGCGGTCAGGTTCGGCTCGCGCGGGATGGGGATGTCGTAGCGCTGGGCCATGCCGACCAGACGGTCGGCGACCATCTCATGCTCGTCCACCATGCGCCGGGCGAAGCGGTGGACGGCCTCGTCCTCGGCCCGATCCTGGGCAAGTTTGCCGAGCGCCCGTTCGCCGAGACTGTCGGCCAGAGCCTCGGCGATGAAGTTGCGCTCCTGTCGGGTCAGCCCCATGGGCTGGGCCATTGCCGCGTCCCCGATCCACACCAGCAGGACCGCCGCCAGGAGAGTGCGCCGCATCGTCCGTCCTTCCCGCGTCACCGAAGTCTGAAGGGGCGAACAGAGCGCAAGCGCGGCGGTTCCAAAAACGACGAAACCCGCCCCGGTTGCCCGGAGCGGGTTTGCGCATCAGCCCTATCGGACGAACTTTCGTCGGCCTGGCCCTCAGCGGGTCGGGACCGGCGGGTTCTTCGAGTAGTCGTAGAAACCGCGACCGACCTTGCGGCCGACCCAGCCGGCTTCGACATACTTCACCAGCAGCGGGCACGGGCGGTACTTGCTATCGGCCAGACCCTCGTAGAGGACCTGCATGACGGCAAGGCAGGTGTCCAGACCGATGAAGTCGGCCAGCTCCAGCGGGCCCATCGGATGGTTGGCGCCCAGCTTCAGCGCGGTGTCTATGCTCTGCACGTTGCCCACGCCCTCATAGAGGGTGTAGACGGCCTCGTTGATCATCGGCAGCAGGATGCGGTTGACGATGAAAGCCGGGAAGTCCTCGGCGATGGCCGCGGTCTTGCCGATCTTGGCGGTCAGCTCGGCGATGGCCGCGAAGGTGTCCTCGTCGGTCGCAATGCCGCGGATCAGCTCGACGAGCTGCATCACAGGCACCGGGTTCATGAAGTGCATGCCCATGAACTTCGACGGACGGTCGGTCGACGCGGCCAGACGGGTGATCGAAATCGACGAGGTGTTCGTCGCGATCAGCGCTTCCGGCTTCAGGTTCGGGACCAGCTTCTTCAGGATCTCGCGCTTCAGCGCCTCGTTCTCGGTCGCCGCCTCGATGACGAGGTCGGCGTCCGCGAACACCGACAGGTCGGTGCCGGTCGAGATGCGGGCGATGGCGGCGGTCTTGTCGGCCTCGCTCAGCTTCCCCTTCTGAACCTGACGGTCCATGTTCTTGGAGATACCGGCGAGCGACTTCTGGAGGATCTCCTCGCTGATGTCGGAGATGATCACATCATAACCCGCCTGCGCGCAGACGTGGGCGATGCCGCTGCCCATTTGGCCGGCACCGATGACGCCAATCTTCTTGATCGTGGACATAAGAGCTTTCCCGCGGAAGGTTGGTGGGAGGTCCGACTAACGCACCTTGTCCAGCTCAGCCGTCAGCTCCGGCACCGCCTTGAAGAGGTCGGCGACGAGCCCGTAATCGGCCACTTGGAAGATGGGCGCTTCCTCGTCCTTGTTGATCGCGACGATGACCTTGCTGTCCTTCATGCCGGCGAGGTGCTGGATGGCCCCGCTGATGCCGACCGCGATGTACAGCTCCGGCGCCACAATCTTGCCGGTTTGCCCGACTTGGTAGTCGTTGGGAACGAAGCCGGCGTCGACCGCCGCCCGGCTCGCGCCGACCGCGGCGCCGAGCGTGTCGGCCAGTGCTTCCAGAAGCTTGAAGTTCTCGCCCGACTGCATGCCGCGCCCGCCCGACACGACGATCTTGGCCTGCGTCAGCTCGGGCCGCTCCGACTTCGTCAGCTCCTGCCCGACGAAGCTTGACACCCCCGCGTCGCCGGTGCCCGACACGGTCTCCACCGCGGCCGAACCGCCGGTCGCTGCCGCCGCCTCGAACGCGGTGGCGCGTACGGTGATGACCTTGATGGCGTCGGCCGACTGCACGGTGGCAATCGCGTTGCCGGCGTAGATCGGCCGCTCGAAGGTGTCGGGCGAGACCACGCCAGTGATGTCGGAGATCGCCGCCACGTCGAGCAGAGCCGCCACGCGCGGAGCCAAGTTCTTGCCCTCCGAGGTGGCGGCGGCCAGCACGTGGCCGTAGCCCTTGGCGAGGCCAACCACCAGCGGGGCCACGTTCTCCGGCAGGTGGTGCTGGTAGGCCGCGTCGTCGGCCAGCAGCACCTTCGAGACACCCGCGACCTTGGCGGCGGCCTCGGCCACGCCCTGCGCGCCCTGGCCGGCGACCAGGAGGTGGATGTCGGAGCCGATCTTCTGCGCGGCGGCCACGGCGTTCAGCGTGGCGGGCTTCAGCGCGGCGTTGTCGTGGTCGGCAATGACGAGGATAGCCATGTCAGATCACCCGCGCTTCGTTCTTGAGCTTATCGACCAGAGCCGCCACGTCGGCGACCTTGACGCCGGCCTTGCGCTTGGGCGGCTCGGCCACCTTCAGCGTGGTCAGGCGCGGCGCCACGTCCACGCCCAGCGCGTCCGGCGCGACGGTGTCGATGGGCTTCTTCTTGGCCTTCATGATGTTGGGCAGCGAGGCGTAGCGCGGCTCGTTGAGGCGCAGGTCGGCGGTGACCACGGCGGGGAGCTTGAGTTCCACCGTCTCCAGGCCGCCGTCGATCTCGCGGGTCACGGTCACGGTCCCCTCGCCGGGCACGACCTTGGAGGCGAAGGTGCCCTGCGGCCAGCCGAGCAGGGCGGCAAGCATCTGGCCGGTCTGGTTGCAGTCGTCGTCGATCGCCTGCTTGCCGAGGATGACCAGCGTCGGGCCTTCCTGCTCGACCAGCGCCTTGAGGACCTTGGCGACGGCCAGCGGCTGCGTTTCGGCGTCGGTCTGCACCAGGATGCCACGATCGGCGCCCATGGCCAGCGCGGTGCGCAGCGTCTCCTGCGCGGCGGTTGGGCCGACCGACACGACGATGATCTCCGAAGCCTTGCCGGCTTCCTTCAGGCGAACCGCTTCCTCGACGGCGATCTCGTCGAACGGGTTCATGCTCATCTTCACGTTGGCGGTCTCAACGCCAGTCCCGTCCGCCTTCACGCGGATCTTGACGTTGTAATCGACCACCCGCTTGACCGGGACGAGGACCTTCATATCCCACCCTATTTTTCGATTTGGGGCGCGCCTTCTGGGCAAACGCCGAAATGGGCAGCTGTAACAGCGCTGCGACCATAAGGGTTTGCGGTTTGTACTGTCAACGCCGCCTAAGCCTAGGGCATTGCTGACTTAACGGTTGGCTCCGGGCACCCACAGCACGTCGCTTGCCCCCTTATCATTGACCGTCCGGCTCAGCACGAACAGGTGGTCCGACAGGCGGTTGACGTACTTCAGGGCAGCGGCACTCACGGATTCCAGACCCGCCAGCTCGGTCATATACCGTTCGGCACGGCGCGCCACCGTGCGGGCGAGGTGCAGGTGCGCGGCAGCCGGGGAACCGCCCGGCAGAATGAAGGAGGTGAGGGGGGCGAGTTCGGCGTTCATCGCGTCGATCTCGCGCTCCAGCCGGTCCACCTGCGACTGCTGAACGCGAAGGGGCGGGTACTTCGGGTTCGGTTCCTCCGGCGTGCAGAGGTCGGCGCCCAGGTCGAACAGGTCGTTCTGGATGCGAGCCAGCATGGCGTCCACCTCCGGCCACGCGGCGGTGTGCAGCCGCACGATGCCGATGACGGCGTTCGCCTCGTCCACCGTGCCGTAGGCGGCGACGCGCAGGTCGTGCTTGGGCACACGGGTGCCGTCGCCGAGCGAGGTTTCGCCCTTATCGCCGCCACGGGTGTAGATGCGGGTCAGCTTTACCATGGCCGGTTCACGCCTGTGTCAGCATGGCGAGCAGGAACAGCACCAGCGCCACGCCTTGAAGCGTCACGCGCAGCCGCATCGCCTTGTTCGATTTGCGCGGATCGTCCTGACCGCCACGCGCCATGAAGAACAGCCCCGCGAACAGGGAGGCAACCACCAGTCCCAGCGCGAGGATCAGGAGAACCGCGAAAAGCTCGTTCATGGGCGTGAATATAGCGTGCCCGAGGGGCGCCGCCTATCCCGGCGGCGCCTCCCCATTACGGCCTAGTCGTCGCTGGCCGCATCCACGTCGTAGAAGACGCGCAGGCCCAGCAGTTGGGCGTCGGCATCCAGCGTGTCGGCCGCATCCTCCACGGCGCGGGTGATGCGGAGCACGACGATTCCGCCGTCCGCCGCCGTGCCGTCCGGCGTGATCGCGGCGCTTTCGTCGGTCGTGTGAAGCGATTCGGGGGCGGACAGGCTGTCGGTCACCGTCACCGCCGCGCCGAAGGCGGCGTCCAGGGGCTCGCCATCGGCAATGGCCGCCCCCTTGATAATCCAGGCCACATCGCCCGTTCCGGCCGGGGCGGTCCACAGAAGCCGCAAGGCGAGCGCCCCGCCGTCCCAAGATTTGGGCAGGGCGAGGGTGGCTTGCGCCGACTCCGGCACGGTCGGGTCGAAATCCAGCGTCCGGCGCAGCAGGCCGTGCGCGGCGCCCTCCACTGACCCCGCCTCGGCCCCGGCGCTGGCCGGCGCCTCCAGCGCGGATGCGGGAATCCACAGGCTGCGGCGCCCCAGCACCCGCAGGCCGTCGAGCGCGGTTTGCAGCCCCGCCACGTCGGCGAGGGCGTGCCCGTGCGCGGCGGCGGCGAGGCCGGCGCGCAGTTGATCGACGGTGGTGCGGACGGTGGCGCCGTCCTGCACGGCGGGCAGAATTTCACCCCCGGTCAGAGCGGATCCGGCCGGGAGCTGGCTGATGGTCACGGCGGGCATGGGATCACTCCAGGGTCAGGGTGAGGCCGGATTCGGTCGCGAGTGCCGAACCGCTTTCGCTCAGCAGCGCCGTCACCAGCCAGACGAGCGCCAGGGTGGGGGCGAGGCCCCGCCCGAGAAGGGTGCCGATCATCGCGCTCACTCCATCTCGGAAATGTGGAGCGTGCCGTCCAGCGCGTCGGCGGCGACGGCGGCGATGTGCGTGTGCCGCAGCTGTCGGCTGTCGCCGACCGACAGGTACAGGTACATTCCGGCCGGCAGGAAATGGTCCGTTGCCGTCGCCGCCACGGCCGAGTCGCCGCTGCGGATGTAGGCCGGCACGTCGCTGTGCACGGCGACCACGCGGGTGCCCGGCGCGAAGGCGGCGGCGTTGCGGGCGCCGGAGGCGCCGACCGCGACGCTGTGCGCGCCGTCCGGCTTCAGGCGCAGGGCGGGAATGGGATGAAAGTCATCGTCCCGAGGCAGGAAAGTGGACATGGATCTCTCCGCAGAGGGCAAGTTGAAACGAAAAAAGCCCGCCGGCTGGGAAGCGGGCGGGCGCACGGGTGCTGTTGGCAAATAAGGTTATATTCCTATATGCGTTCGTGCGTCAACCGATGCGTTGCACCCTCCGCCCTGGACCTTACATTGACGCGGCAAAGGGCCGCCGAATGATGGGGCCAGCGAACGAGAAGGGCAGGGCATGCGTCGGCGGAACTTCCTGAAGGCGGCGGCAGCGGCGGGTTTGGTTTCCTCGGGCCTGATGTCCGTCAGCGGTCGTCCCCTCCTGGCGCAGGCGCCGGAGGGTCTGGCGGAATTCCCGAAGGGTTTCCTGTGGGGCTGCTCCACCTCCGCCTACCAGATCGAGGGGGCAGTGACCGCAGACGGGCGCGGCCCCAGCGTGTGGGACACCTTCAGCCACAGCTACGGCAAGGTGGCGAACGGCGACACCGGCGACATCGCTTGCGACCACTACAACCGCTACGCGGAGGATGTGGAGCTGATGGCGCGGGCGGGGATGCGCGCCTACCGCTTCTCCGTGGCGTGGTCGCGCGTGCAACCCACGGGCACCGGCCCGGCGAACGCGAAGGGCCTGGACTTCTACGACCGGCTGACCGATTCGCTGCTGGCGCGCGGGATCGAACCCTGGCCTTGCCTCTACCATTGGGAACTGCCGCAGGGATTGCAGGACCGGGGCGGCTGGACCAACCGCGACATCGCCGGCTGGTTCACCGATTACGCGCTGCTTGTCGCAGGGCGCATCGGCGACCGCGCCAAGCACTGGTGCATGCTGAACGAACCCTCGGTCCACGCCATTTTCGGCCATGGAACGGGCGGGCACGCGCCGGGGATGACCGGGCGGGCCAACTGCATCAAGGCGATCCACCACCAGAACCTTGCCCAGGGGGCGGCGCTGAAGGCCCTGCGCGCGGAGGGCGGGGCCAAGGGCTGGAAGCTCGGCACCGTGCTGTCGCTGCAACCGGTCTGGCCGGTCGGTGGGCTGGAGGCCAATTATCCGGCGTCGGTGATGTGGGACGCGGTGTGGAACCGTTCCTGCCTCGACCCGCTGTTCAAGGGCGAGTATCCGGAGCTTCTGGCGAAGGACTTCGCCCCGCTGATCAAGGCGGGCGATCTGGCGACGATCCGCCAGCCCATCGACTTCCTGGGAATCAACTACTACAGCCGCATGCACCAGCAGCCGGACCCCGGCGGCCTGTTCGGCACCGGCTACGGCTCGCCGCCGGAGGGCACCCGGCGCACCGGCATGGAATGGCCCATCGAGCCCGACGGCCTCGCCGAAATGCTGGTCGAACTGAAGCAGAGCTACGGCAACCCGCCGGTCTACGTGACCGAGAACGGCGCCCATTTCGACGACCAGCCCGGCCCGGACGGCACGGTGCGGGACGGCGACCGCATCGCCTTCATCCGCAACCACCTGCTGCACGCCCGCAAGGTGATGGAGGAGGAGGGCGTGAATCTGAAGGGCTGGTTCGTGTGGACCCTGCTCGACAACTTCGAATGGGCGGAGGGCTACCGCCGCCGCTTCGGCCTCGTCCAGGTGGACCGCGAGACGATGACGCGCACGCCCAAGGCCAGCTATCACTGGTACGCCGACGTGATCCGCAAGAACGGCGTGCCGGAGGGGGCTTAAAGCGAACTGTTGTTCGCTTTAAGCTCAAATGGCCTCACTTGCCGGCTCTCAGCGGATGCTGTGGCATCCGCCTGCCGCCAGCGGGAACTGCGTTCCCGCGAGAGGCCGGGCTTCGGACGCATGGGCGTCCGGGACCGCCGTCGCGGTCCAGAGCGGATCGAAATCCGCTCTAAAAGCGCCGCATCATCGCTTCCGCCCGCGCCAGGAACTTCGCCCGGGTTTCCGGCGTGGAGCGGTCCATGTCGTAATGGGCGGCGTAGCGGAACGACGCCTTGGGCGCGCAGGCGGTCAGCAGGCCGGCCTTCAGAATGCGCCGCGCCGGGTTGCGCATGTACAACTCCACCACCCACCAGGGCGACCCGAAGCTGGTCAGCACCGCGACGGAGCGCAGGTTGCCCAGCAACGGTTCGATCCGCCCGCCGGCGAGGTCGTGGCGGAAGGCCACCCCCGGCGCCCAGACCCGGTCGAAATAGCCCTTCAGCACCGCCGGGTAGTTGAACCACCAGTGCGGGAAGCAGAAGACCAGCCCTTCCGACCATTGCAGCCGCTCGACCAGCGGCCGGACGGCGGAAATGTCGTAGTCCGGCGCGTAGTAGGCGGCGCGCTCGGCGGCGGTCAGGGCGGGCTCGAACCCCTCGGCGTAAAGGTCGGTTTCCACCACCTCGTGCCCGCAGGCGCGCAATGTGTCGGCGGCCTTGCGGTGAACGGAAGCGGCGAAGCTGTCGGGCAGCGGATGGGCGAGGATCGTTTGAATGCGCATGGCGCGCGACGATAGCACGCCGTCCCGCTTGTGCTAGAGTGCCGCGCATGCCGCCGCCCAACCTGCCGCCCCAGCCGACTCGATTCGCCATCCAGAAGGCGCGCGGCAAGGGCTGGACGACCCTGGAGGTCGGGGATGAACTGGATCACGCCCGCGCCCGCTTCGAGCTGATGATCAAGGTGAACCCGAGGGCCTATTTCCGCCTGATTCAGCTCGACTACAACGCCGACTCGGCCTACGAGGGCATGGAGTTCAACTGGAAGCTCATTGAGCTGTACGACCCCACCCAGAAGGGCGGTCGCGTTCGCCCGGCCCTGAAGCCGGTGCCGAAGGCCGGGCGGGCCAAGGAAAAGATCCGGCTGCCGTTGCGCTTTTACCTGACGGTGATCGTCATCGGCGCGCTGGTGGGGTTGCTGGTGTACCTGCGCTACGGCCTGCCGGCCCCGTGATCGTCACTCCGCCGAATAGCCTTTCCGGCGCATGCACTGGGCAAAGATTTCCTTGCGGTACTTGAACTGCGGCGTCTCCGGCAGCGGCCGGTAGGGATAGCCGCGCAGGCGCATGGTGGTGTCCACCTCGTCCGTGCATTCGTCGAAGGCGGCGGGGGCGGTGGTCTCGGTCGCCGTCCATTCCCGGTAGGTGGGCGTGCTGCCGCAGGCGGCCAGAGTCAGAACACCAGTCAGAACGCCACCCAGAAGAACCGCAAGCTTCAGCCTCGTCATGGGCTCATCCCCCCTTTGCGCGTTCCCGAAAATACCACGAATTTGTCCGCGCATCCGTTAACGGAAGGGGAATTCGCCGCGCACCCATTGGTCGCAAACGCCCCCCTCGAACGGGTATGCAACGATTGAGGGGATCGCCGCCCGATCCCGTGCCGGGGCAGAGTGACCGGACCGGGGTAATCCCGACCGAGAAAACGAGACCGGGGAAACGGCATGACCGTGCTTCTGCGCGTCGAGGGCGTGTCCAGGCTCTGCACCCTTCTCCAGCCGCCGGGGCGGCGCCTCGCCGTGCGCTCCGGCATGGATCTGGAGGTGCGGGCGGGGGAGTGCGTGGCGCTGGCCACGGTAACCGATGAGGCGGCTTCGACGGTGCTGCGCATCCTCGGCGGCGAAGACCGGGCCGATGCCGGGTCGGTGATGGTGCATCACGCCGGTGCGGACCTTGACCTCACCGCCGCCGACACGGGCCGGGTTCTGGAGGTTCGCCGGATCACCATCGGCTGCATCGGGCCGGACATGCGGCTGCTGCCCAGCGTGACGGCTCTGTCCGCCGCCGCCGAACCCGCCGTCCGCGCCGGCCGCACACCCATGGCCGCGCAGGCCTCGGCGCGGCGCCTGCTCGCGACGCTCGGCTTTCCGTCCTGGCGCCTGTCACAGCCGGCGGTCACGCTGGAAACCACCGACCGCCAGCGTGTCGCTATCGCGCGCGGCTTCGTCCTCGACTACCCGATACTGCTGCTGGACGACCCGACCTCCGGCCTTGACGCCGAGACGCGCGACGCGGTGGTCCGGCTGGTTCGTCAGGCGAAGCGGCGGGGCAGCGCCGTCGTCGGCGCCTTCGACCCGGCCATCCGCGACGCGCTGGCCGACCGGCTGTGGCCGGCAGGGGCCTCCGAATCTGTCGCCAGGGCCGCCTGAGATCCTGTCCTGAGTCGCGTGCAACGCAGGCGCACAAAAATCGCGCCCGGAAATCCGCCGCAATCTGGTAACACATAATCGCAGAAGGTGTTTGTGGCTGGGTTCTCCGACGGAGGATGGGAATGTCTGGGGCTTCGCAACGCGCGCGCCGCTCGGTTGCGCTGGCGGTTGTGCTGTCGGCGTTGACGGTTCCGCCCGCGCTGGCGCAACAGGCCGGCGACGTGCAATGGGCGCAGACGATCCTCAAGGAAAAGGGGTTCAACATCGGCGGCCGCGCCAACGGCCAGATGACGCCCGGCACCAAGGCCGCGCTCAGCGCCTACCAGAAGTCGGTCGGCCTGCCGCAGACCGGCCAGCTCGATCAGGCGACCGTCAACAAGATGATGGGCGAGCGGCAGTCTAAGGCCGCCCCGACCATGGGCAACCTCGCCCAGCAGCGTCCGGGCGGCGGCGGGCCGGGTCAGGCGCCGCGCGAACCCCAGCGCGAGGTGGCGCCACGCGCCGCCCCGACCCAGCGGATCGAAGGCAACGGCGCCGAGCTTGGCGGCGGCGCTCAGTTCAGCGCCGGCCCCCCGGCCACCGGCAGCCGCTCCAGCAGCCCCAGCACCTCCAGCGGCCCCAACACCTCCAGTGCTTCGGCCCCGACCTACGCCCCCGGCACGGCCGCCATCGTTCCCCGCGACACCGCATCCCGTGATGCGTCCCAGGGGCCTGTGCCCCAGGCGGCCCCGCGCGCCAGCGTCACCGCCACGACGCCCACGGGACAGCCGGCCCCGCTGGTCGAACCGACGGCGGACAGCGGCTCGCTTCTGCCCGCCTGGGTGATGAACGGGCTGCGCTATGTGGTGATGGCTGTGGTCGGCCTGACGGTCGGCGGCATCGGCTTCGCGTGGTGGCGCAGCGGTCGGGCGTCGGCTCCGAAACCCGCCCCACGCGACGATGGACCCCGCGAGACCCGCCGCGAACCGAGCTTCGGCGGCACCCGGCGGGAGGAACTGACCACCGGCTCTCTGCCGCCCCTGACCAGCGGCGGTCGCGGCCGGCGGTAAAGCGGATCGCGGATGGCCGTCAGGCCATTTGCGCCATTGGGCACATGGAATTGCCGCAACCGACCGGATTGCAGGCGTGCATCGGGGCGGGGGCGGCCTGCGCCTTGCCGACGCGCGGCGCCATGATTGCCTTGGACACGCTGGTGCCGCCGCAGGACGGGCAGTTCAGGCCGGAGGCCTTCTTGGCGTCGTAGTCGGCCATGTTGTCAAACCACTGGTCGAACTCGTGGCCGCACTCGCAGCGCAGGGCGTACAGGATCATCGCGCGTTTCCTTGAACGGGTGGACAGCCGGAAAAGACGGCCTTTCTACCGCAAGCGCGATGATGTGCGTCAAGAAACGGGTATCAGCGGTGCGTCGTCACGCCGACCTGCCGGCACATGGACAACATCAGGCAGGTGGAGCAGCGCGGGCGCTCCCCGGTGCAGATCCATTTGCCGAAGGGCACCAGCCGCTCGTTGATCTCGACCCAGTAGTGGCGGGGCAGCGTCGCCATCAGCGCGACCATGGTGCGCTCCGGCGTCGGCGCGGCGACGAAGCCCCAGCGGTTGGTGATCCGGTGCACGTGCACGTCCACCGCTACCGCCGGCATGCCGAATCCCACGGCCATGGTCAGCGCCGCGATCTTCGGGCCGACTCCGTGAAAGGCCATCAGCTCTTCCAGCGTGTCGGGGACGGCGCCGCCATGCTCCGCGACGATGCGGTGCGACAGGGCAAGGATGTCGCGCGCCTTCGGCTCCGGAAAGGTCGCGCCGTTCAGCAGCCGGATCAGTTCCGCTTCCGGCAGCGCGGCCATGTCGGCCGGCGTGCGCGCCACGGCGAACAGCCGCTCGCAGACGGCGACCGTCGTCTCGTCGCGAGTGCGGGCGGAGATCAGGCTGCCGACCAGCTGTTCGAACGGACTGTCGTAGCCCCGGTCGCGCAACGCGAACATGGCCGCCTTCGGCAGATCGGCGACCGCTTGGCGCAGGCGGCGGAACGCCTCGTCGATGTCGAAGGGCTCCTTGTCGGCGGTCACGGGGAGGGCGCGCGGCGGCATGGTCGGGCGTCTGGCGGTGAGATCGTCAGTGTTGAAACAGTTCCGGACGCCCGAAGGTCCCGCCCAAGGTGCTGCGTCGCATCATGACGGGGTTCCGCTTTGACATTCCGCTTTGACAGCGGGTGCCGCGCGCGAAATGATCGGTTTTGCAAACACGCCGCAGGGAAACGCCCGACAATGAAGAACGACAGCACGAGCAACTTCACGAACACGGGAGGACTCACCCGCCGCCAGTTCGGCACCGCTGCCGCCGCGGTGGGCGCGCTGACCGCCTTCGGCCGGGCGCCGGCCTTTGCGCAGGGCACGACGCTGAAGGTCGGCGTGCTGCTGCCGCGTTCCGGCCACCTCGCCCAGGCGGGGCAGGCTTGCCAGCGCGGCGCCGACATCGCGCCGGCCGTGCTCGGCGAACTTGGCCACAAGGTGGAGATCCTGTTGGCCGACACCGAATCGAACGTGGACGTGGCGCGTTCGCGCGCGGAGAAGCTGATCAACGACGGGGCCAACGTGATCGTCGGCGCCTTCGACAGCGGCCAGACCGCCGCCGCCGCCCAGGTGTGCGAGCAGCGCGGCGTCCCGCTGGTGATGAACATCGCCGCCGCCGACCGCCTGACCGAGCAGGGCTACAAGACGGTCTTCCGCAACTTCCCGACCTCCACCATGCTGGTGACGAACGGTCTGGCGCTGATGAAGGACCTGTTCGCGGCGACCGGCACGACGCCGAAGTCGGCGGTGTTCCTGCACGCCAACGACACCTTCGGCATGGCGAACAAGCAGGCGCTGGACGCCCTGTTCCCCAAGCTGGACATGCCCTTCACCATCCTGGAGTCGATCTCCTACGACCCCAAGGCGCAGGATCTCGCGGTCGAGGTGGCGAAGGCCAAGGCGACCGGCGCCGATCTCGCCATCGTCACGACCCGCGCCAACGACGCCATCATGATGGTGCGCGAGATGGTCAAGCAGCGGTGGGAGCCCAAGGGCATCGTTTCCCCCGGCTCGCCCGGCCTCTATGACGAGCAATTCTACAAGGTGCTGGGCAAGTACGCGGACTTCGCGATGACCAACCTGCCCTGGTACGATCCGAAGGCCGAGCTGACCAAGCGCGTCGAGGCCGCCTTCAAGAAGCAGTACCCGAACGACCGGTTCGAGGGCTACGCCTTCAACGTCGCCTTCACGCTGGAGGCCATCCTCGTCGCCGCCGACGCCTTCAAGCGCGCGGGCTCGGCCGATCCGGCGACCCTGCTGACCGCGCTGCGCCAGACCAACCTGAAGGACAAGATGATGGTCGGCCCGGCCATCACCTTCGACGAAAAGGGGCAGAACACGCAGCTCATTTCGGCCTGCGTGCAGAACCGTAACCAGCGCCCGACCGTGGTCCTGCCCAAGGGCTCGGCCGAGATGGAGCCGGTCTTCCCGGCGCCGGGCTGGTCCAAGCGGGCGTAAGCTGCGAAACCGGTCACAACACTGACACGGATTGCGCGGGTTTATTCTGAATTCAATCAGGCCCGTGCAATCCGCGTCTTGGAAACACGCATATCACCTCAAGGCAGCCTGAAACGGGTTGTCCGCGCGGATCAGCCCACCAGGAACCAACCGGCGGAAACCTGCGCGGCCCCGATTCCACGCAACACCACGTCGTCGGTGGTTGAGAACACGATCACTGCATTGCCGGCGGCGTCCGCGCCGACGCTGTAGGTAGTTCCGGCGGATAGCCGGATGCGGTCGCCCTCGGCGGCGTTGAAATCGGTGACGACATCATGCCCGGTGCCGCCGGCCGCGAAGACGAACAGGTCGGCGCCGGCACCGCCCGTCAGCGTGTCGTTGCCGGCATCGCCGTGAAGCACGTCGTCGCCGACATCACCGAACAGAAGGTCATTGTCCTGGCCACCGAACAGGATGTCGGCCCCCATTCCTCCATAAAGCGTGTCGGCGCCCGCGTTTCCGAGCAGCAGGTCGCTGCCCATGTTGCCGAACGCCACGTCGTCGCCGTCGCCACCCAGAAGCGTGTCCTGGCCGTCTCCGGCAAAGGCCGTGTCGTTCCCTTGGTCGCCGGACAGCCAGTCATCGCCCAGGTCGCCACTCAGTTGGTCGTCGTCCCGTCCGCCGTGGAGCGTGTCGTTGTCCCGCCCTCCGTACAGCGTATCGGCGCCCATGTTGCCCAGCAGCAGGTCGCTGCCCTGATTGCCGAAGATCAGGTCGTTGTCGCTGCCGCCGAACAGGGTGTCGTGATCCTCCCCGCCCTGGACGGTGTCGTTGCCCTGGTCGCCGTACAGCAGGTCGTTGCCGGTCTTCGACCCGATGAAATCGTCGCCGCCGCCGCCATGCAGCGTGTCGTCGTCGGCGCCCAGAACGATGTACTGGGTGGCGCCGTCGCCCCAGACATTCTGCGATCCCTCGCCGCCGGCCACTTGGACGTTGCCGATCACCGCCGCGAACGCGACGTTCTGGAGTTCAAGCACGGTGCCCGGCGGCAGGTTGCGCGTGTCGATCAGCAAAGCGGTCGGCGTGCCGCTGGCGGTCGCGCTGCCGCTGATGACCAAGGGGGCGCCGGGCGTGGCGCCTCCCGTCACGGTCGGCGTCAGGGTCTGCACCAGCACGGCGCCGGTGCTCGGCAGGCTGTTTAGGAAGCCCGAATTCTCCCCGGCCAGTTCCTCGGCGCCCGCCGTCCCGGAGGTCAGGGTTTCCAACTGACGCTTCAGGCCGGCCTTCGCCGCGTCGGCGGACTGCGGCGTCGCAGAGCCCGTGACCTGCAATCCGAATCCGGCCGGCAGTTGGGCCGTCAGCGACGCTCCATCCGAGGACACCAGCGGAATGACCGGAGCCGCGCCGGTGGCGGTCGGGGGAACGGAAAGGGTCTGGGTGGTGGAGCCGTCCGCGTTCGTGGTCCTGACCGTGGTCACCGGAACCCCGCCGATCGTCGTGGTGGAACCACCGCTGTCCGAGGGTGGCGGTGGTGGAGGCGGAGGAGGAGGAGGAGGAGGAGGGGGCGGCGGAGGAAGGACGTTGGCGAGGGTCGCGGAGATCGCGGCGGCCTCGTTGCCCGCCGTGTCGCTCAGCCCGCTGCCGGTTGCCGCCGGGTCATAGGTGAAGGTGGCAGCCTGCCCGGCCGTGGTGGGGGTCGCCAGCGTCAGGGTCAGGGTCCGGCTTCCCGATCCGGCCACGTCGGTGATGGCGACGGTCTGTCCCGCCACCGTCACCGACATGCCGGCGGTCTTCGCGGCCGGATCGTCGGGAAGGATCACGGCTTCGCTGAAGTTCAGGGTCAGGCTGCCGCCGGACACTTGGCCGGCCGCCGTGTCGAGGGTCGGCGCCGTGTCGTCCAGCCGATAGTCCTGGATGGCCACGGGGGCATGGTTCCCGGCGGTGTCGCTGACCCGGAATTGCAGCGAGGAACTGCCCGACAGGGTCGCGCCCGTCCAGGCGATCGCCTTGTCCGTCACGAAGGCACTGACGTCGGTCCAGGTCGTTCCGCCATCGGTCGAGCCATAAAGCGCCTCGCCCGTCTGCAGGGCGGACAACAGAGTGGCGGTGACGGTCTGGAGCGCGGTCGCGGTCACGAAATCGTCGGTCAGGCTGCCGGTGTCCTGCGACAGGGCGATGCCGCTGATCGTCGTCGTCGGCGCGGTGCGGTCGTAAAGGACGGTCCGGCTCGCCTGGGTGGCGGCGTTGCCGGCCGCGTCGCTCACGTCGGCGGTGACGGTCAGCGTGCCTTCGGACAGGCCGGCCAGATCGGCGGAGAGCAGGGAGGCCGTCCAGGTCCCGTCGGCCGCGACGGTCCCCGTCCTCACGACCGAACCGACGCGGACGGTTACCGTCCGACCGGCCTCGGCCCCGGTCGTGGTGCCGGAAACGGCGACGGCATCGTCATCCTCGACGCCGTTGATCCGGTCATCCCCAGCGACCGTTCCGATGCTGACGGACGGCGGCGTGGTGTCGATGGTCAGGGTGATGGTCTCTTCCGGGGAGGGATTGCCCGCTTGGTCAACGGCCTGAAGCGTAACGGTGTTGGGCCCGTTCGTGTCGAGCGACAGTGTGCCGGAAGACGGCGTGGCACTGCCGAGATCGAGAGACCACGCCCGGTCGGGCGTGAACGGGCTTCCCGGGACGAACAGGCTGTAGGTGGCACCACCGACCGTGACCGTGACCGTGGAGTTGTATTCGGTATAGCCCCACAGGGTCGGCGTGGCGTCGTTGGTCAGGGTCGGCGAGGTGAGGGTCACATAGGCCGGCGTCGCGTCGTACCGCAGGGCTTGCCGGTCGGCCTCCATCCAGATCCCGTCGATCTCGTCGAAGAGGGAGACGACCACGTCCACCTGCAGCCGGTCGGGGCCGATGATCCCTTCCGGCAGATCGAGGCTCCAGGTCGAGCCGGTCGGCGTGATCCTGTAATCCGTCCCATTGACGGCGACGATGAGCGCCAGGCTCCCCTGATTGCCGACGGTCCCGGTCAGGGTCGGCGACGTGTCGCTGGTGGTCAGCGGGTTGACGGTGGCGTAGGGGTCGCTGTCCAGCAGGTGGGGGTAGCGCGCGGTGGCCGCTTCGGAAAAGGCGACGGCTTCGGTCGGCCGGCCGCGCCGGGCGTCGAGCCGCCAGGAACCGCCCTTCGCGGCGCTGCCGACCCAGTGCGTGGCAGCGCGGACCGGCGCCCCTGTGTGCCGCGCGACCGCGTCGAGCAGGGCGCGGCCCGGCGCACCCGCGCCGGTGCGGCACCCGTAGAGGACCACCTCCACCCCGCGTCCGGTCCCGGCGGGAATCTCCGTCAGGGAGGCGGCGTCGAGAATGCCGGACGGAAAGACCATCCGGCCGGGCGCGCCGTGGCCCAGAAGGTGGACGGCCTTCACCCCGTCCTCGCCCAACGCGCTTTTCAGGGCGCTTACCGGCGTCTCGTCCTGGCCGAGGAAACGCAGCTCGACGCCACCTTTCAACCCGTCCAGCAGGTGGCCGACGTTCTCCAGTTCGCGATCCGCGATGAGGATGGAGCGCGCGGGACCGATCCGGGAGCCGGTCTGGAACGAGTCGGGATTGGTGGCGGTGTCGTGCATGGCGGGGCTGGACGATAGGGGCGAGGTCCCGGACGGGAGCGAGTGGCCTCACCGGTCGTCCGATGCCCCGCCGGGTTGCGGGCAAAGAAACGCCACGATAACAACCGTGCCGAATCTTCGCCCGCCGCCGCGTCTCAAAGACTTGGCACAGCGTCTCAAACTTGCCGTCTCAAACGTGCAATGAGGGGATGGCGCTACCCGAAGCGTCGAGCGGCTACAGCGCCGCAAGCGTGCGGAACCAACGCTTGAATTCGTCGGCCGGGTCGGCCCCCTGGGGCTGCCCGGCCCGTGGCTGACCACGGGCGTTGCGCGCGTCGCGGGGCGACAGCCCAAAGGCGGTGCGGAAGGCCCGGCTGAACGCCGTCTCCGAACTGAAGCCCCAATGGTGGGCGATGTCCACGATCCGTCGGCGCTCGTTCGGATTCATCAGGTCGGCGACGGCTCGAGACAGGCGGCGCTGCAGGACATAGGCGGCCACACCCCCCATCGGTTCGAACAGCCGGTAAAGCGTCGGGCGCGACAGTCCGGCTGCCTGCGCGATGAGCGCCGCGTCCAGCTCCGGGTTGGCGAGATTGTCCTCGATGTAGCGCTTGATGCTGTTCAGCCGGTTGGTCCGCATTGCCGGCAGCACGAGGTCGAGCGCGTCCAGCGCCGGTCCCAGGCAACCGGCGACGAAGGCCGCCGAGCCACGGGCGACCGCCATGGCGTCGCGGGCGGACAGGGAATTTGCCGCCTTGTAGAGGGATTGGATATGGGTGCCCAGCAGCGAACCCGTGGGGCTGGCGGCCGGCAGCACAACGCCGTGCAGCGCGTCGGGGGAAGACATCAGCGGCGCCAGCACCTCGCGCGGGATGCAGAGGGTGAGAGTCGAGAAATCGCTGTCGATGGTGGTGGTCGGCTGCGCGAGATCGATGATGGTCACGTCGCCGGCGTGGGCCTGCATCTCGCGGCCGCCCATCCGTCCGCCGGACCCGCCCCGTTCGATGAACTGGATCAGATAATGGTCCAGCCCGCTGTGCCCAATGAGCCGGGGAGGCCGCGTGAAGCGCTGGGTGACCGACTCGCAGCGCCCCAGCAGAAGGCTGCCGAGATGGAAGGTCTCCAGGACGCCGTGAAAGCCGTGATCGTTGTCATGGTCGATCACCTCCACGTCGAAGATCAGCGCCATCTGGTCATGCCAGAGATCAAACGCCTCCCGGGTCGGCGCGGTGCTGCTGTCGAAGCGCAGGATGGGCAATCGTTCGTCGCTGGGGGTAAGCATCGTCCGCGTTTGCCCGTGTCTTCACCGGCGTTGAGATTACAGTGTTTCTCGCCGGAACTGAACCGTTGCATAAAGTCGATGCGGAGACCGGACGATTGTTCTGTCGCCTGTGCCTGTTGACAGATTCGATCAACCGGACGTTGGATTCAGCGCGTGCCGTAAAGGCGATCGCCCGCGTCGCCGAGGCCGGGCAGGATGTAGCCGTTCTCGTCCAGCCTTGAATCCACGGCGGCGGCGTAGACGGGCACGTCGGGGTGCGCGTCGTGGAAGTTCCGCAGCCCTTCCGGAGCGGCGACGAGGATCGCCAGCTTGATGGACACCGCACCCGCTTCCCTCAACCGGTGCACGGCCGCCGTCGCCGTGTGCCCGGTGGCAAGCATGGGATCGAGCAGGATGACCAGCCGTTCCTCGATGTCCTCCGGCACCTTGAAGAAGTATTCGACGGGGGTTAGGGTTTCCTGGTCGCGGTAAAGGCCGATGTGGCCGATGCGGGCCGAGGGCAGCAGGGCGCGCATGCCATCCAGCATGCCTTGCCCGGCCCGCATGATGGAAACGAGGCAGAGCTTCTTGCCGGTCAGGAGGGGCGCGTCGAAGCTGGTCAGCGGCGTTTCAACCGGGCATTCTTCGAGCGGCAGGTCGCGCGTCAGTTCATAGCCCATCAGCTGCGACAGCTCCCGCATCACCTCCTGAAAGCGGGCCGTGGGGGTCTCCTTGCGGCGCAGCAGGGTCAGCTTGTGCTGGACCAGGGGATGGTCGATGACGGTGAGCGTCGGTATGGGCATGGGCGACCTTTTCGCAAGTTTCGTCAGAACACGGTGCCGTCACTGCGGATGCGGATTGGCGGGCCTCCGTCCGGGCGGAGCCGGCGGGCGATCAGGCGGCCGGCGGCCCAACTGCCGCCTTGCAGGACCTTGGCGGGGGGGAAAGCGTCGGCGGGCAGGTTCAGGCGCGCGCGGACCTGATCGGCGAGGCGGTCGAGCAGGGCGACGGTGAGCGCCCGCCATTCGACCACCGCCTCGACGCCGACCTCCAGGGCGTCGGTCAGCATGCGGGGATCCTTCGGCGTGAGGACGCCGGTGTCCACGAACAGGCCGCCGTTGCGGTACTCGGGCAGGCCGGTCAGCCGGTCCAGCCCGGTGACGCGGATGCCAACATCCTCCAGCGGCTCCACGAGGGAATAGCTGAGCCATTGCGACAGCTTGTGGAAGGGAACGAGACCGATGGCGGAGTGGCGCCAGACGTCGCCGAGATTGACGCCGTCCAGTTCGATCCGGCCCGGCCAGATGGGGCCGAGGCCGCGCAGCACCGCGTCCAGGATGGCCTGAGCTGGGAGTTCCCCGTTGGTGGCGCGCGCTTTCAGCGCGTCGTAGAGGGTGCCGACGCGGCCGGGGGTGCCGAACAGGTCCGGGGCCGAGGTCAGCGCCTCGCCCAGGCGGCGGAGCAGGGCGGCGCGGCCCTCCAGCCCGACCAGCGGGTTGTCGGTGGTGACCTGGAAGGCGTGAGCCAACCTTGCTTCATCAACGTGAAGCAACGCCTTCGCGTCCGCACGCAACGGCAGGAATGCGGGATCGTTTGAGAACCCCCCTGTTCGGAACAGGTCGAAGCTGGCGACCGCCAGCCCTTCGGAGCGGGCCAACTCGTTCCCGTTGCTGTCGCGGTACCGCCAGCGCTCGCCGGCACCGGCATCCAGCAGCACGCTGGTGACCGCCAAGTCAAAACGGATGCGCGCCAATTCCTCCCGGTCCACAAGGTCGAGCCGCTTCGCGAGCGTCGCCCAACGGTCCTCGCCGGCCACGACGAAGTGCCGCCAGCGGCTGTGGTAGGGGACGTTCAGGTCGGGGTAGGTCTCGCGCGTGACCCGCGCGACGAGGTCAGCGGCATCGCCTAAGCGATCAAGGTGCAGGTCGAAATGCGTCAGACGGCTGGCTTCCGCTTCAGCCAGAAGGGCGTGGGCGCGCTCCCGCACCGCGTCGGCGGACAGGAGATACGCGGCGGCATCAGGCTGGGCGCTCAATCCTTCAGCCCCCGGCCTTTGGCGACGGTCAGTTCCTCCGCCGTGGGCACGGCGGGGGTGAAGTAGCCGGCGGCCTTCTTGGCGTCCATCTCCACCTTGGCGTCGTCGGGGATCAACTCGTCGGGGATGGGGATCTGCTCGACGATTTCGATCCCGGCGCGGCGGATCGCGTCGGACTTCATATTGCTCATCGAGACCATGCGGTCGATGCGGGTGACGCCCAGCCAGTGGAAGACGTCGGGCATCAGCTCCTGGAAGCGCATGTCCTGGACGCCGGCCACGCATTCCGTGCGCTCGAAATAGGCCTCGGCGCGGTCGCCCCCGGGCTGACGCTTGCGGGCGTTGTAGACGAGGAACTTGGTCACCTCGCCCAGCGCGCGGCCTTCCTTGCGGTTGTAGACGATCAGTCCTACGCCGTTGTCCTGGGCGGTGCGGATGCACTCCTCGATGCCGTGGGTCAGGTAGGGGCGGCAGGTGCAGATGTCGGAGCCGAACACGTCCGACCCGTTGCATTCGTCGTGCACGCGGCAGGCGACCTTGCGCGCCGGGTCGGTGATCGCCGCGATGTCGCCCAGCATGTAGACGGTCAGGCCATTGATCGGCGGCAGGAAGACCTTCAGGTCGGTGCGCGTCACCAGTTCGGGGAACATGCCGCCGGTGTGCTCGAACAGGCCGCGCCGCAGGGCGGTTTCGGTGATGCCGAAGCGCTTGGCGACGCCGGGCAGGAACCACACCGGCTCGATGGCGATCTTGGTGACGCGGGCGTCGCCGCTGGGGAGAAGGATCTGGCCGTCGGCGGCGAGGCGGCCCGCCTTCATGGCGTCGGCCAATTCGGGGATCTTGATGCGGGCCTTGGTCACCGCGATGGTCGGGCGCACGTCCACGCCACGGTCCAGATGGTCGCCGAACGCCTCGCTGACCATGTGGCCGAAGGGATCGATGGAGACGATCCGGTCCGGGTCGAACCACTGCGGGTGCGGGCCGATGGGCTCGGCCGGCGCGGTGTTGGTCAGGTCCGGCACGTGGTAGGCGCTGAGCTGGCCGGCGGCCACGGCCAGGGCGCGGTAGACGGCGTAGCTGCCGGCGTGCGCGCCGATGGCGTTGCGCCGGGCCGGGTCGGAGAGCGAGGCTACCACCGGCCCGCGCTCCGCCGCCGAGGCGGCCCCCCAGTGCACCGGCGTGTAGCGCGGCTTCGCCCCGCCGGGGTGAGAGGTGAGGACGATGTGCCTCGGTGGATGATTGGGCGGCGGATTGCGACGGCTTTCCATAAGGACGCCTTTCGATGCCTTCACTCCGCGTCAGTGTGACACACCTCTAATCCTCGGCAATACCAGCACAAAGGGCCGGTTCCTCTGACCTTTGGCCGGTGTCCGGAATGGATTTACGGACCGTGGTGCGGCTGCATCAGCTTGCCGCGCTCGGTCGCCAGGACGGTCAGCAGCGCCAGCACGCCCAGACAGGCGAAGCCGATGGTCAGCGGCCGAACGGTCCCGTCGAAGGACTGGCCGATCAACCAACCGACGAAGGCACCCGCCGCCGTGGTGTAGAAGCCGATGAAGGACGACCCCATGCCCGCCACGTGGCCGAGCGGTTCCATGGCCATGGCGTTGAAGTTCGGCGCGATCAGGCCGAAGCAGAAGAAGATGACGGACATGAAGGCGCCAAGCGCGATCAGGGGCGGCTGTTCGGGAAAGCCGAGGACTGCCACGACGGCGCAGGCGGCGACCTGGGCGAGCAGCGCCGTGTGCGACACCCGGCGCATGCCGAGCCGCCCGACCAGCCGCGCGTTGGTCAGCGACGCCAGCGCCATGACGGCGGCGATGGAGCCGAAGGCCAGCGGGAACAGGTCGCCCAGCTCATAGACGTCCACGAAGATCTGCTGGGCGCTGCCGACGTAGCTGAGTAGGCCGCCGAACATGAAGCCCATGGCGACCGTGTAACCCAGCGTCACGCGATTCCCCACCACCTTGCCAAAGGCATGGCCGAGGGCGGTCCCGGACAGCGGCATGCGGTCTTCCGCCGGGCGGGTCTCCGTCAGGCGCAGCATCGACCAGGCGAAGGCGGTGACGGCGGCCAGGAACAGAACGCCGAAGATCCAGGGCCATGCGCCGAGATGCAGGATGCCCTCACCCAGAGCCGGAGCGATGACGGGCACGATGATGAAGATCATCATGGCGAAGGACATCACCCGCGCCATCTCGCGCCCGACGAAGCGGTCGCGCACGATGGCGATGGCGACGATGCGCGGGGCTGCCGCGCCGAACCCCTGGAGGGCGCGCGCGGCGAGCATCGTGGCGAAGCTGGGGGCGACGGCGGCGCACAGCGACCCGATGGCGAAGATGACCAGCCCGACGGCCAGCACCGGCTTGCGCCCGAAACGGTCGGATAGGGGGCCATGGAAGGGCTGTCCGGTGGCGAAGCCCAGCATGTAGGCGGTGACGACCAGCTGCCGGTCGTTCGCCCCGGTCACCCCGTAGGACCGCACGATGTCCGGCAGCGCGACTAGCATGATGTCGATGGACAGCGCCGTCAGCGCCATCAGCAGAGCGATGAGGGCGACGAACTCGGCGAAGGGGACGGCCTGCGCCCGCGCGGGCGAAACTGGGGAATGTGGCATGCGGCCAGTCTGGTGCGACCGGCGGCTGTCGGCAAACGGAATTCCTGCAACCCCCTCGGATCAGTTTTGCCGTGTCCGGTGTTGCCCGATTATGGAGATTGCCGGAATCACTTTGACCCACCCGGAGCGGGTGCTGTGGCGGACGCAAGGGATCACCAAGGGCGATCTGGCGGCCTATTACGCCGGCATCGCCGGCCGCATCCTGCCGCATGTGGCGAACCGGCCGCTGACTCTGGTGCGTTGCCCGTCGGGGAATGAAAAGGCCTGTTTCGTCCAGAAGCACCCGTGGGCCGGATTGCCCAAGGCGGTGCGGCGGGTGCGCGACGGGGATGACGAGTGGCTGGCGGTGGACGACGCGAGCGGCCTCGTCGCGCTGGTGCAGATGGGCGTTCTGGAGCTTCATCCCTGGGGTGCGACGGTTGACGATCTGGAGCGGCCGGACCGCATCGTCTTCGACTTCGACCCGGACGACGGCGTGCCCTGGGCGCATGTGGTGGAGGGCGCGCGGGCGATTCGCGCAGCACTGGACGGGCTGGGGTTGCAGAGCTTCGTCAAGACAACCGGAGGCAAGGGGCTGCATGTGGTGGTCCCGGTGGAGCCGCGCGCCGGTTGGGATGCGGTGAAGGAGTTCGCCCATGACGTGGCGGCGCGGCTGGCGGATGAACAGCCGGAGCGCTACACGACCAATCCCCTGAAAGAGGCTCGGGAAGGGCGGATCTTCCTCGACCATCTGCGCAACAGCCGGGGCGCTACGGCGGTCGCGCCCTATTCGACCCGCGCGCGGCCCGGCGCGCCCGTGGCGCTGCCGCTGGCGTGGGAGGCGCTGGGCGACGATCCGGCGGCGCTGCGCCACGGCATCGGCGACATGCCGAAAGGCGATCCGTGGGAAGAGTTCTTCGAGGTGCGGCAGCGCTTGCCGGGGTGAGGGGGGCTCATTCTTCGACGCTCATTCTTCTACGAGGCGCGCCACGCTGTCGAAGCGCCGGACGACGCGCTCGACGGCGGCTCCGCGCGTCTCGACGGTGAGGTTAAGCCCGGCGGCGGCCAGCACGCACACGTCGTCGTACGCCTCGGCCAGTTTCAGCACGGCGTCCCGGAGAGGGCTCGGTTCGGCGGCCTCCGCGATGGGCACGAGGTCGGCCAACCCGTCGCGCATCCAGGCGTAGGGGCCGGCGCTGCGGCGGTCCCCGACCACGTCGAGGGTCGCCAGCCAGGACGATACGGCGTCGTGCAAAGGGGTGGTCGGCAAGAGCGTGGTCATCCGGCATCCTCCCACGTCGAAAAACATGGGAAGCGTGGGAAGGGTTCACGAGGGCGCGGAACTGGTGCAAAAGGAAGGCTCCCCAATCAGAAGCCCCTAAAGAAAAGGCCAGCCGGTGTTCCGCCAATTCCGCTCCCTGTTCCTGTTGTTCCTGTTCGTGTGCGGTGCCGCCTTCGTGATCTTCGGCGGCGATCCGTCGGACGGCGGGCGCGCGGCGGACAACCGGGAATTCCTGGCGGCCTGCGAAGGCGGCCCCTTCGCGGCGGCCAACGCCTCGGACACGGTGGACGCGGCGCGGCTGTGCGCTTGCGTGCTGTCTTGGCACCGCAGGGAAGGAAGCAAGGCGGGCGCGGCGCTGCCGGTCGAACGCTACCGGTCGGAAGGGCCGGTTGACGCGCGGGTCAGCGATCTCGACAATCGGGCGCGCGACGCCTGCCTGTCGGGGCGGGTGCGCCGATAGAGGTTGGGCCGATAGAGGTTGGAGTGGGCAAGACGGACACCCGGAACCCCTGCACCAAGGTTTGCCGCTTCGACGCGGGCGAATGTGTCGGCTGCTTCCGCACCAAGGCCGAAGTGAAGGGGTGGAAGCGCCTGTCCGACGAGGAGAAGGCCGCCATCAACGAACGGATCCGTGCGCGGGGCGGCACCGTCGGCAAGGGTGGCCTGAAGCGGCGCCGGAAGCTCGACAAGAAGATCCGGAAGCTGGAAGCGAAGCTCGACGTGCTTCGGGCGAAGCAGAAGGCGATCGGTTGAAACCAATCGCCTCGCTGGCCTCGCGTTAGCGGACGGCGCTGGCGTCGGAGGCGGCGACGGTCTGCTTCGCGGTGCCCTTGAAGCCCTTTTCCAGCAGGTCGGCGACCTCGCGGTCACGGACGACGGCGGTGCTGCCGCCGAGCACCACGGCGATCAGGCGCTGGCCGTTGCGGCTGGCGCTGCCGGCGAGGTTGAAGCCGCTGGCGTTGACGAAGCCGGTCTTGATGCCGTCGTAGCCCTCGACCTTGCCGAGCAGGCGGTTGTGGCCGGAGACCGTGGTGCCGTTCCAGTCGAAGCGGGTCCGGCTGAAGTAGGTGTAGTCGCGCTGCGGCAGGCTGACGACGGCCTTGGACAGCTTGGCCATGTCGCGCGCGGTGGTCCGCTGCTCCTTGTTCGGCAGGCCCGAGGCGTTGCGGAAGGTGGTGCTGGTCATGCCGAGGGCGCGCGCCTTGGCGGTCATCATCTCGGCGAACTGGGCCTCGGTGCCGCCCAGCGCCTCGGCCAGGACGACGGCGACGTCGTTGGCGGACTTCACCGTCAGGGCGAGAATCGCGTCCTCGACGCGGATGGTCGAACCGGCGGCGACGTTGAGGCGCGAAGGCTTCTGCCGCGTCGCGTGCACCGACACCGGCAGTTCCTGGTCGAGGCGCAGCGCACCACGGTCCAGCGCTTCGAAGGTCAGCAGCAGCGTCATCATCTTGGTCAGAGATGCCGGGTAGGTGACCACGTCCGCGTTGCTGGAATCGAGGACCCGGCCGGACTGGGCGTCCATCAGCACATAGGCGTGCACGGGCTGGAAGCCCTTGCCCGCGGCCGCGCCCACGGCCGCGCCGGCCGCACTGACGGCGGCGGCCCTGGCCACCGTCCGGGCCTTGGGCTTCGCCTTTGTCTTGACCGCCGTTTTGGTGGTCGTGGTCTTGGTGACCGTACGCTTGGCCGGAGCGTGGGCTTGCGTTTTTTGAGTTTGCGTTTGGGTGGTTTTCGCCAGGGCGTCCACAGGGGTGACGGACAGGGGGGCGGCGAGCGCAAGCGACAGCAGGAGCGGCAGTGCGAGACCGAACGGCGAACGCGGCATGATGGTGACCGGGGCGGAAGGTGTGTGGTCGCTTCCAGTAGGCCGGAGACGGTTAAAAAAGAATGTGTTGGATGTTCGCCGCGCGCGAAAGTTCAAGCCCCCGGCCGGGCCATCCAACGCAATGCTGTGTTGTTGCTGCTACGCTGGCGCGATTATGCAACAGCGGGGCAGGATGCCACGCGATGTCACTTGTCATATGCCACTGCGGCGGGCAGAGCTGAGAACCGCCGATGAGCCTGTCAAGGCTCCGTTCAGGCCAAGTCGTTAGCCCTATGTTCACCAGCGCGTGGGATGCTCCGGATATGCTGAACGCTCTTCGCACCTACGCCCGGCCCCGTCTGCGGGCGGGGATGGCCGTGGGCCTCCTCGCCGGCCTGATCCTGCTTCCCTTCGGTTCGTCGGCCGAGGCCGCTTCCGGCCCCGCCACCGGCCGGGACTTGGTCGGCGGCTGGATCGCCCGGCTGGAGCAACGCGCGACGGAGCTGGAAACCGCCCCAAAGGTGAAAGCGACGCGGGTCGGTTACGGTCTGGTCCTGAAGAAGGGCGACGGCGGCATGGTGGATGTCGTCGCTCCCGGCCCGGTCCAGCCGAGCGAGACGGACGCGTCGGCCGTGCCGGACATTCCCGTGGTCCCGCCGGCGACTCCTGCCGTGCCTCCCCTGGCGGCTCCCGTGGCGGTGCCATCCTCGCCGGAGGCTCCGGCGGATGCTGGCGCGCCGGTGGTCGAGGCGGCTCTGCCCCCACCGCCGCCGCTGATCATCCAGGTGCGCTCGCGCAGCGCCGACCGGGTGCAGCGGCTGGCGAACCGGCTGGTCGAACTTGGCCATCTGGCGCCGGAGCACGTCACCGACACGTTCGACGACAACATCGAGGCGGCGGTGCGCGCCTTCCAGATCGCCGAGGGGCTGATGCCCGACGGCAAGGTCGGCGAGGTGACGCGGCAGGCCCTGGACCGCACGCCGGCCCAGGCGGCGGCGCTGATGCGCAAGGCCGTGACGTCCATGCGCGCCTTCCAGCCGACCGTTCCCGACACGGTCATTCTGGTCAACCTGCCGAGCCAGACCGTGACCTATGTCGAGCGCGGCAAGCTTCAGTTCACCATGCGCGCGGTGGTCGGGCGGCCGAGCCGGCAAACCCCGCTGTTGCAGGACAAGGTGACCAGCATCACGGTCAACCCGACCTGGACGGTGCCGCCGACCGTGCTGGTCGAGGACAAGCTGCCGATCCTGCGCAAGAAGGGCAACTCCGGCATCAAGGACGCCATTGTCTATCTGGACGGCAACGAGGTGGCGCCGGAGACCGTCAATTGGTGGTCGGTCACGCCGGACCGCATCCGCATCGTGCAGCGGCCGGGGGACGACAACGCGCTCGGCCGGTTCCGCTTCAACCTGACGAACGGCGAGGGGATCTTCCTGCACGGTACCAACGACCCGAGGCTGTTCGAGCGCGACCTGCGCGCCGCCAGCTCCGGCTGCGTGCGTCTGGCCGACGCGCGGATGGTGGCGGAAACCCTGCTGCGCCCCGCCAAGGTCGATTCGGCGGCCATCGACCGCCAGCTGGAAAGCGGCAAGACCAAGACCATCGCCCTGCCGAACGCGGTGCCGGTGCGCTTCGTCTACTGGACCGCCTTCGTGGAGCCGGAGGGCACGGTGCGCGTCCATCCGGGCATCTACGACGACGCGCCGCAATCCACGCCCGCGCCGCAATCCACGCCGGCGGGCAAGGTCGATCAGAAGACGGTGCGCCCGCTGTCGGCGAAGATATCCCCCCAGTCGTCGGCCCCCGCATCCGTCCCGGCGACGATGCGCGGCTCCTGAGTTTCGTTCGGCCCCTTCGTTCCGTCCGGCGCTCTTCCCGAAGCCGGCCGCAAGGCGCATCTTGACGGTGGTCAAGGCGCCCAGCGGTCGCGCTTGCGCCATATATGGCTTGAGATCGCGCCCTTCGCGCGTCACATCTTGAGCGCATCGGGGAAGAGGATTTCCGCATGGATTGCTGCACCGCCCACGGCCCGGCCGCCCTGTCGCTCGACGAGGCGGTCGCCCGCGTGAACCGGACCTACGGGGCCGTGACCGAACCGGAAAGCGTGCCGTTGCGCGCGGCGCTGGGCCGCGTGCTGGCGGAATCGGTGACGGCGCCGGTCGATGTGCCGCCGGTGGCGGTCTCCGCCATGGACGGCTGGGGCTATCGCGCGCCGGAGGTTTCGGGTGAGGCTGCGGGTGAAGGCTTCGCGCGCATGACCGTGATCGGGCGCGTGCCGGCGGGCTCCGTCTTCGCGGGCACGGTCGGGCCGGGCGAGGCGGTGCGGATCTTCACCGGCGCGCCGGTTCCGGCGGGCGTGGACACCGTCGCCATGCAGGAGGATTGCCGGGCCGAGGAGGGCGCCGTTCTGGTGCCCGCCGCGCTGCCGCGCGGGTCGAACATCCGCGCGGCCGGCGAGGACATGACGGCCGGCGCCACCGTGCTGACCCCCGGCCGGCGCCTGCGCGCGCAGGAGGTCGGGCTGGCGGCGGCGGTAGGCCGCAACAGCCTATCGGTGCGCAAGCGCCTGCGCGTCGTGCTGTTCTCGACGGGCGACGAGTTGCGTGAGCCGGGGACGGAAAAGCCGGACGGCGCCATCTACGACGCCAACCGCTACACGCTGGCCGCCCAGTTGGAGGCGCTGGGGGCGGAGGTGCGCGACCTCGGCATCCTGCCGGACAATCACGACGCCACGCGGGCGGCGCTGGCCGAGGCGGCGAAGACCGCCGACCTGCTGATCACGTCGGGCGGCGTGTCGGTGGGCGAGGAGGATCACGTCAAGGCGGTGGTCACCTCGCTGGGCTCCATCGACATGTGGAAGCTGGCCATCAAGCCGGGCAAGCCGCTGGCGCTGGGGCGCATCGGCGACACGCCGTTCCTGGGTCTGCCGGGCAACCCGGTGTCGGCCATGGTGACCTTCATGCTGGTCGGGCGGGCGCTGGTGCTGCGCCTGTCCGGCGCGGAAAGCACGGCGACGCCGCGCTGCCTCGTGGTCGCCGGGTTCGAGTTCAAGAAGAAGCCCGGCCGGCGGGAGTTCCTGCGCGCCCGGCTGGAGATCGGGGCTGATGGACGCCCGGTCGCCCACAAGTTCCCGAGCGACAGCTCCGGCGTGCTGACCTCGATGGTCGAGGCGGACGGGCTGGTGGACATGCCGGCGGACGCCACGGCCATCCGGCCGGGGGACATGGTGGACTTCCTGCCCTTCACCGGCCTGTTCGCGTGAGCCACGCCGCCGTCGCGCGTCTGGCGGAGCGGCTGCGGGCTCCGGTCCGCAGCGTGGCCGACCTGACCGCCGTCGTGGAGGCCTGCGAGGCGGTGCGGATGGCGGGGGCCGGGGCCGACCCGGCGCTGGAGGCGGAACTGCGCCGCGCCGCGCCGAACGCCGATCCACTCCTGATGGATTCGGCACTCGGCCTCGCCAGCGGCGACCTGCGCCACCACGCCCGCATTCTAGATGGAGCGGAGGCCGCCCTCGGCACCGCGCCGCTGGAGGCGTTGAACCACATCCTGTGGAGCATCGTCCGCCAGCAGTTCATGGCATCCATGGACGCGGCGAGCATGCCGGACTTCGCCACGGGACGGCTGCTGCCCTTTTACGAACGCCTGATCGGCGAGATCGCGCGGAGGCTCGACCTGCGGCCGATTCCACGGGCGGCGGGCGCGCCGGCCACCGGGCGGGCCGTGCTGGTCACCAACCAGTTCCTGTCGGCCAACCACCAGCCCTCGCGCGACCTGCTGGACTACGCGACGATGGTCGAGGAGCGGATCGGCAAGGAGGTGGTGATCCTCAACACCAACATGATGCCGGCCGCGCTCCACACCCTGTTTGTGCCGCCCTTCGCGGCGAACGTGGAGCCGACCTTCGACGGCAAGCAGATCGTCGATGTGGATGGGCGGTCCTTCCGCATGTTGTCCTCGACCGAACCGGCGATCACGGCGGAGAAGCTGGGCTGGTTCCTGCGGGCGGTGGAATGGCACGATCCGGACGTGGTGATCGGCTTCGGCGGCGCCGTGATGGTCGCCGACCTGCTGGCCCCGGCCCGGCCGACGCTGACCATTCCGACCACGACCGGCGTCGCCCTGTCGATGGCCGACATCGTGCTGGATTACGGCGGCGCCAGCCCGCCGCAAGGCCATGCGCGGCTCGCGGCGGCGTGGCGGCCGTTCCGGACCCGCTTTTCCCTGCGTGGGGAACCGGGTGGGATGAGCCGCGCCGATCTCGGCATCGGGGATGAGTCCTTCGTCTGCGCCGTGGTCGGAAACCGGCTGGACGAGGAGGTGGGCGACGACTTCCTGGCGCTGCTGGAGGCGGTGATCGACCGGGTGCCGCGCGCGCTGGTGCTGTTCGCAGGCGGCGTCGAAACCCTGCCGCGACGGCTGGCGCGTTCCCGCCATGCCGGGGCGCTGCGCTGCCTGGGGTTCGTGGACGATATCCGGGGACTGCTCGGCCTCAGCGACCTGTTCCTGAACCCGCCGCGCACGGGCGGGGGCGGAAGTGCCGCGCACGCGATGGCCGATGGGGTGCCGCCGATAACCCTGCCGCAGGGGGACGTGGCGAGCGTCGTCGGGCCGGCCTTCACGGTGCCCGACCGTGCGGCCTTCGTGGAGCGGGCGGCGGCGCTAGCCGGCGATGCGGGCCTGCTGGAGCGCGCCCGTGCCGAGGCGCGGGCGCGTTACGCGGCGATCAGTGCTGGGGAATCCGCCGCCGCGCAACTCGCCGCCTACATCGACGAGGCGGTCGCGCTGTTCGCGCGGCGGACGGCGGCGTAAGCCTACTTCTTCACGTAATGGCCGCTGATTTCGGCGTGCAGCGGCTTGGTGTCCTCGAACATCTTCTGCTGTTCGGGGGTGGCTTCCTTCTGGTGCTTCTCCTTCCACTCCGAGTAAGGCATGCCGTAGACGGCGATGCGCGCTTCCTCGTCGGTCAGGGGTATGCCGCGCTCCTTGGCGGCGGCGGCGTACCACTTGGACAGGCAGTTGCGGCAGAAGCCAGCGAGGTTCATCAGGTCAATGTTCTGCACGTCGGTGCGCTTGCGCAGATGTTCGACCAGGCCGCGGAACGCGGCGGCCTCCAGTTCGATGCGGGTCCGTTCGTCCATCTCGATGTCCCTCCTGGGTATCAGCCGTTGTTCTTGTGCGCGTTGTTCTTGTGCAGGGTGACGAAGCGCCCGAAGCGGTGGAAGCTCTGGGACGAGCCGCCGTCGAGGATGACGCGCGCCACCGCCTCCCGGTCCTCCACGACGAAGCCGGCCAGCGAGTCCACGCCATAGGAGAACAGCCGCTCGGTCAAAGGCGTGCCCGGCCCGACCAGCGCCACCCGCGCGCCGTTCGCAGCACCCAGCAGGCGGGGCAGGGTGCGGTTGGCAAGTGAGGATGAGGTGACGGCCACGGCCTCCGCGTCGGGCAGCAGCCATTCGGCGGCGGCCTCCGGGTATTCGCCGGGGCGCGGGTCGATCTCGATGACCTGGGCGTTCGGCAGGCGGCGGGCGATGGCCGGAAAGCCGCCGATGACCACCACGCGCCCCGCCACACCGGCGAACAGGTCGAGCCCGTTGCCCTGGTCGCCCCGCTGGCCGGGGTGGTTGTAGTGGGCGTTCAGCGCGGCGACGCCGATGGCCGATTCCAGTGGGTCCCAGGAACGGACGGCCTGCGCGGCGAGATCCTTGAGGCTGCTGCCGGCCCAGGTTTCGGGGGCGGGAATGTCGGCGCCCGACGTGACGGAGGGGCGGGCGGCGAGGCCGACCGTCGCGTCCGTCTCCACCATGATCCACTTGGCGCCGATCACCACACGCTGCACCACGGTGTCGCGCACGCCGAGCAGCAGGTCGTCGTAGAGCCGGTGGGTGCCCCACCAGCGCCACAGCGCGGCGTCGTCCGGGGACAGCAACGCGGCGTAGCCGCCGGTGAAGGTCTGCCATTCGTTGAGGAAGCGGCTGCCCACGCTGGTCAGCACGGGGATGCCTTCGGATATCCCGGTCAGCAGCTCATCGGCGAGCCCCTCGCCGTGCGCTTCCAGCCCGGCGAACTTGTTGACGACCAGCAGGTCCACGCGTTCCGCGATGGCGCGGCGGACGGCTTGGCTGGCGTCGGCGACGCCGGCGGGATCGACCCGGCAGGACTGCGACTCGCGGCCCAGATTCTGGGAGATGCCAAAGGCACGGCCGGTGGCGACGTCCACCAGCTCCATCCGGTCGGCGCAGTCGTCGATGGCGCCGTAGTTGCGCTGAACCACGCCGCCAACGCGGAAGCCGCGCCGCCGCAGCTCTGTCGTGAAACGGTCGAGCAGGTCGTCCACCTCGGCCGAGCCGGGGCCGTGGATCACCGCGCCGGGGCGCAGCGGCGGCGGGACCGCGGGGCGCAGGGTCGGCATGGCAACGGCCTCCATCGTTGGGTCGGTCACATGGTGCGGCGTCACGGGGCGGGGGTGCCCCGGCGGATGTGGTAGACGAACACCTCGCCGCGCGTCTCGTGGGCGAGCAGTTCGTTCTCGGTCGTGTTGCAGAAGTGCTTGAAGTCGATGACCGAGGCCGGGTCGGTGGCGTAGATGATCACCTCCTCCCCCGGGGTCATCTTGTCCAGAAGGGCGCGCGTGCGCAGGATGGGAAGCGGGCAGTGAAGCCCCTTCACGTCGAGTTCCTTCGCCGCCACGGTCGCCGCTCCCTTCGCCGTTCCGAATGTCCGGAGCGACTTTAGCGGGTTCGCGCACCGGTCTCCAGACTTCTGGTCAAGAGGGGCATTCGGGGCACCTTTGCGGTGTTGCGGTGTTTAGTCCTGCGACACGTCCAACGGAACGGTGCGGGAACGGAGCATATGGCGCAACTCGACAAGGTGGTGGTCATCACCGGCGCGTCCAGCGGGATCGGCCGAGCGACCGCCGTGGACTTCGCGCGGCGCGGCGCGGCGGTGGTGCTGGCGGCGCGGCGGCACGCGGCGCTGCACGAGGTTGCCGAGGAATGCCTGGAGGCCGGCGGGCGGGCCATGGTGGTGCCCACCGACGTGCGGGACCAGGAGCAGATGAACCGGTTGGCCGAGCGCGCGATCGACGCCTTCGGCGGCATCGACGTCTGGGTGAACAACGCGGGCGTGATCGCCTTCGGCCGCTTCGAGGAGACGCCGCAGGACGTCTTCGAAGAGATCATGCGCACCAACTTCTTCGGCACGGCCAACGGCTGCCGGGCGGTGCTGCCGCATTTCCTGGACCGGGGCAAGGGGACGATCATCAACGTGTCCTCCATGGCTTCCACGGTCGGGCAGCGCTACACCGCCGGCTATGTGGCGAGCAAGTTCGCGGTGCGCGGATTCTCCGAAACGCTGCGGCAGGAGCTGGTGGAGGAGCCGGGCATCCACGTCTGCACGGTCATGCCCGGCCCCATCGACACGCCGCTGTGGCAGCACGCCGCCAACTACACCGGTCGCGCGATCAAGCCGCTGGACCCGCTCTATCCGCCGGAACAGGTGGCCGCCGCCATCGTCGCGCTGGCCGAAAAGCCGAAGAACGACGTGTTCGTCGGCAACGTCGGCCGGGTCGCCGCCTTGCAGCACGCCGTCGCGCCGGCCATGACCGAACGCATGATGGCGCACATGGTGGACCGCAACATGTTCGAGAACCGCCCGGCCCGCGAGACGCCCGGCGCGGTGCTGAACCCCATGCCGGAATACAGCGGGGCGAGCGGCGGGTGGATGGAACGCGCCGGGCATGGGCGGAATGGACTTGGGCGGAGCGGGCAGGGGCGGAACGTCGGCGCCACCAATCGGCCGCAGCGTCCGTTCTCCTGGATCAATCTGGCCCTGTTCATGGTGCCCATCGGGTTGATGAGCGGCCTTCCGGCCGACGTGTGGGCGCGCCGCCGCCGGGCGTTCTGAAATCAGGCGTTCTGACGGCGGGGTTCCAAAGCAAGCGAGGATCGTCGATCATGGGGTTCTTCTCGCGTCGCCCCTCGAAACCGGCTCCGGCGGTTGGCCTGCATCGCGACAGCCACACGCCCATCGGCACGATCTGGAGCATCGAGGCCTCGCCCGCCCTGGAAGAGGAATTGGCGGAGGGCAATCTGCTCGACACCGCGCGGGAACTGAGCGTCGGCGATTTGATCAACGTGCTCGCTCCAACGAACCGGGCACGGCGCTTCACCCTGCGGGTGACCAGCCGCAACGACGGCGTGGTGCATTGCGAGCGCGTCCGCTGATAACGAAACGCTGACGATAAAAATATGACGGCCCCACCCCTCCCCCGCCGTGAAGCGGGGGAGGGGTGGGGCCGTTGCGCAGACGGTCAGGCGCCGCCGATGCCCTCGTTGAACTTATCGCCCGTCTTGGGGTCGATGTCCTCGCCGGTGCCCGGCGTGCCGGGGCGGGCCTCGTCGCGGTCGCTCAACGGCTTGTCGGTGCCGGGATCGTAGCTGCGCGGCGGGTGGGTTTCGTTCGGTTTCGGCTTATCGCTCATGGACTTGTCACTCATGCGGCGTCTCCCCTGGACATGTGCGTTCGTCCGGACAACAGGCGGGGCGGCGCAAGCTCACGTCTTCGGTTTTCTCACGGCCCCGGCTTTCCAAGGTCGGTCTCGCCCGCTTCAACGGCTTCGATCGCCACGCGGGCCAGCCGCATCAGCTTGTCCTCCACCTCGGCAGGGCCGTAGCCGGGCAGGTCGGCCAGGGAATCCCGCAGCCGCATGGCGATCATCTCGCCGGTGTGGTGCTTGTCGTACAGGTGAACCTCGCCCAGGGCGTCGGCCACGCGCTTCAGCTTGTCCCGATCCATATGCGTCTCCTGCTTTTTCTGGAACGGGAACGGAGGCGACGGACGGATGATCCACCGATGATCCGGGGAGGCATGGCGCGGCGGACCGTTACCATCGAAGACACACGAAAGACGGGAGAGCGGCCATGGACCCGGCCATCGACGAACGCCGCGCGCTGCTGGTTCGTATACGCAACGTCGTCGAATGCTACGAACGGCACGCGCGCAACGGCGCGCGGCTGATGCAGGGGGTGCGCTACGACCTTGCGGTGCGGGCGACGGACGTGAACGGGGACGGCTGCATGTTCCCGGCCTGCGATTGCGCGCGGTCTGACTGTTCGCAGCAGCCCCCGGACCGTCCATCGATGCCCTGGCCGTCGCTGCCCATGAACGAATAGCGGCTGTCAAGCGGGCAGCGGCGCCTCCATGGCGTCGGCGATCAGGCGCAGGTCGTGGTCGCTGACCTCGAACAGGCCGAAGCGCAGCTGATAGCCCCAGTTCCGCACACCCGCCGAGAAGTCCAGGGCGTCCAGCAGGGGCTGGATCGGCGCCTCCCGCCCGTCCAGCCACGCCACGTCACGCCGGTGGGGGACGAAGCCGCCCCCCATGTCGAAGGGGTAGGGCACACCGTCCTTCACGACGCCGATGGCCGTGAAGGACTGAAGCCGGTCCTTCCCCCGGAACGCGTCCGAGGGGGAGTAGTAGGCGACCCGGTCGCCGGGGTGGATGCGGCGCAATGGCGCCGCCTTCCCGTGGCAGACCTGCATGAAGCCCCCGGCCCGGCCGAGCCTGACATGCTCGGCCGAAGCGACCGCGATCCAGTTGCGGCTCATGGTCTTGCTTATGGCCTTGCTCATGGGCGCGCCCTCCTCAGTGAGCGGCCGGCGCGAAGACGCGCAGGCGATGACCGTCCGGGTCCAGCGCGACGAAGGTGTGGCCGAAGTCCATGGCGGTCGGCTCCTGCACGATGGTCAGGCCGCGCTTGCGCCAATCCTGATGGGTGGCCTCGACCGCCGTGGCGTCGGCGACGGTGAAGGCGATCTCGCTGCCGCCGGGCGGAACCGTCGCGGCCGGGGCGACCGTGTGGCGCGACCACAAGCCCAGCATGACGCCCGACTCCATGGCGAACATGGCGAAGGTCGGGGAGGCCTCGACCGGCTGCTTGTCCAGCAGATCGGCATAGAAGGCGGCGCTGGCGGTCGGGCTCTCGACGTAGAGGAGGACGAAGCTGAGGTCGGTCATGGCGGCGTTTCCTTGGTTCCGCGTTTCGATGGACCGACCCTACGCGGGCATGCTGTCAGTTTTTGTCAGCAGTGAAACGCCCCCCTTACTGCGCGCGGATCCCCTCCACCTCCCGCCATTCCTTGAGCAGCATCTGACGGCGGCGCGGGTAGCGCGTCTCCGTTACTGCCAACGCCAGGATACGATCAGTGCGGAAATGGCGGATGGCCTGCCGCAGCTCGCACCAGGCGACGACAACCCGTGCACGGTCGAAGAAGCCGAGCGCGAAGGGCCAGATCGTGCGCTGGCTTTGCGACTCCTTGCCGTCGCGGTAGGTGATGCCGACCTTGCGTTCGGTTCGGATCGCCCTGCGGATCGCGGCCAGTTCAACATCCCCGGCGGCGATCGCTTCCCCCGGCCCGACGAGCAGCGTGGAGGCGTCGAGATCCGCGCGCAAATCCGCCGGCAGCACGGCGGCGATCTTGGCCAGCGCGTTGCGCGCGGCGGCGCCGAGGCGGTGGTCCCCGCGCTCCGCCACCCAGCGCGAGCCGAGCACGAGGGCCTCGATCTCCTCCTCCGAGAACATCAGGGGCGGCAGCACGAAGCCCGGCCGCAGCAGGTAGCCGACCCCCGGTTCCCCGTCGATCTGGGCGCCCTGCGCCTGCAAGGTGGCGATGTCGCGGTAGAGGGTGCGCAGGCTGACGCCGAGTTCGCCGGCCAGCACGTGCCCGCTCACCGGTCGGCGGTGGCGCCGGAGGATCTGGATCAGGTCGAGAAGGCGTTCGGCGCGCGACACGGGCGGGGAACCTCTTGCGAAAGGCCTTACTCTAGCACCGGAATGGCTCCATGTTTCTGCCGAAGGGACGGAAACGGGTTGGGAGGTCGGGGCCATGGCGAAGTCGCGAACCGGTCGGCGCGGGGTGCGCCGTGTGCCGCTGCTGTTGGCGCCGTTGCTTTTGTTGGCGGCCTGCGCCGGCCTGCAACCGTCCCCGCGCGGCACGCCGGAACCGGGCGCGGTGGAGACTCTCGACCGGCTCAGCCCCCACCCGTGCAACGCGGTGGTGGCGTCCATGCTGGCCGGGGCTCGCATCCCGATCTCCAACGTTCGCGGGCTGGTGTACGGCGTTTATTGGGGTGTCGAGGAGATCGTCGGCTATGACGCCTGGGTGGCGCTGAAGGACCAGCCGGGCGCCGTCGTCGTGCCGGTCGACCGGGAATGCCTGCCGGGGCAGGTCTATGCGCGCGGTGGCGCGAAGCTGCCGGGCGCCGTGTCCTGACGTTTGGTGCAGGGCAAGAAATGCCTTTGCCAAGCGTGCCAGAATTTGGGGGGGTGGCGGATGGGGTGGGATCATCCGTTCCATCCACTTAAGTCACTGAAACTATGCGAAAATATCGATCCCGACGGAACTTCTCTGTAGCAGTTGGTTGGGGTATAAGCAAGAGGCTTGAAAGGGTCAGAACACTGGTCTGTCGTTCCCACGACCTCCCTCCTCAGGCGTATTTGGCGCAGGTGGATCGTCTTTCGCGCGCATGAAGGTACTTCTATGCGCCTTGACCTCACCAGAAACGGCGTTCATATTCTATGCACCGTTGCATAGCGTTTCCTTGAGTAGAGAGCTAGCGTCCGTGAAAGATCTTAGAGTTAAAGACATCATCAATATTGTAACGTCGGATGTTCCCGACGGCGAGAAAAAGCTCGAAAAGCTTTTTGACTGGAGGTATGGGCGTGAAATAGAAATGGTAAAGTTTTTGTTTGGGGCTGGAATATCGTTCCTAATCGCATTGGGGGTTGCGGTTGTCAAAGATGGGGCTAGCATAACCCCGGCTCAAATCGAAGGAGGACTTGCTGCTACCCTCGTTCTCTTCCTTTTTGGCCTATTTCGGTTGTTTGTCCTTAGGAGGCATAACAGGGAGTATCTATCTGCAATTAAGCTTTTCTCTGACATTAAGAGAATTCAGAAATTTCTAATTATGTATAACAAGGAGCGCTAAATTATGTCATATATTATTGAGGTAGTTGCAAATGTTATTTCATCGATAAAGGTGGGGGATGTGGCTGGAAACATCACTACCGCCTCTATTTTCTTTGCTTCGGCTGTAGTGGTTAATGCAATATACAATTTATTGGCTTCTGCCTTTAAGCACGTCCAGTATGAGAAGGCGCTTCGTAAAGCTGAATTTGATAAAGCCATAAATTCCTACAAAATCGATACGCTAGGGTCTTATTTACACAATACTCTTGGGAAAGTGTCTGTCTATGAGTACGCGAAGGAAGATGAAAAGGCGGACCAGCTTCATAAATACCTTAGCAGAATTGCTGATATGCTTTCTGCTGACGACGATCTGGAAAAGTCCGATGTGGCCGTTTCTGCGTATCCACAAGACGGCATCGCGGATGATTTGCCATCTAATTTGCGCTTGGCCTTGAATGAAATCCGAATTGGTGAGGTTTGGAATGGGCTTGCGCGGATGCGCCGCGATCTCGAAATCAATCTGAATGAACTAGCTGAGAAAAATAATTTGCCGATTGGAAAGTCGTCAGCCGGATCTATGTTGCACTATTTGGGAAGAGTTGGCTTGGTTAACGGTAGTATTCTTGAGCAACTGCGGTGGGCTCTCTCTGTTGCAAACCGGGCAATCCATGGAATAGATGTGTCTCGTAGTGACGCTGAGGAGGCGTTTTGGGTTGTTGCATCTGCATATAAGAGTTTGGATTGGAAATAGATTGTAAGAGGGTGGCGTATTTAGCTAAAATGGCAGGTTTGACTGTGTGGTGGCATCCAGTCTCTATCATTGCGTGTTGCTGGCCTTCGCTGGGCCGGTGTTGTGGCGGGGAAGCCTTCTCGGTAACTTGAAAACACCTGAAGGGTGCGGAACGCGGCGCTATGGGTGGCGTACGGTTTGAGTGGGGGCGGCTGAGTGACATCCAAAGGTTTGTTTCAGGTGTGCGCTCTCTCGGAAATTTGCCTTAAAGGTGGCATCCCTAATCTTCATCATCTGCGAAAGTTATAGGGGGCGGTGTGGAAACAGAGGCAAAGGCCACTCAGGCTGTGGCGGTCACGGTCGGGAAGGCCGTTGACGCTGGCGTTGAAATCGGGCGCTTCATCGGAAAGGTTCTCGGCACGGTTCCTCAAGATGCCGTTGGTGTGATCGTAGGGGATTGGCTGCGCGAAGTCCGTATACGCAACATTCATCGACTTCAGCAGAGGACAGAAGAAGTCTTGGGCCAGCGTGAGGATGCCCGAGTTGAGCCGGTAAGTCCAACGCTTGCTATTCCGTTGTTTGAGGCTGCCCAGGATGAAAGCCGCACAGAGCTTCAAGAGCTATGGGCTAGGCTGTTGGCAAATGCAATGGATGGTAGTAGGTCTGGCGTCCGAACAAGCTTTATCGAAGCAATTAAAAAACTAGACGCACTTGATGCGGTTGTTTTGGATAAAATAGCGTCCTTCGGTGGCGCGCAGACCGTAGTTTATCACGATAGTTGGCCGGAGCAGTTGGGGGTGCGCGAAGATGAGTTGTTTGTATCTTTTGATAATTTAAAAAGACTCGGCTGTATTTCTGATTATAACAACGTGGCTCTGCACAACACAATCACTGGGGACGAATTAAGGCTTTATGTGACGCATTTTGGTAGAGAGCTCATGCGTGCGTGCGCGCTGTGACATGGGAGCAAGGAGCCCCAGGTTCCGGCCTAGGGGCTCCTCAGCTACCTTCCTGAAGACATCCTTGGTGCCTTCAGGCGGTTCATCCGTTCCTGATAAGCGGCTTCCCGGGAGCCGCGCCAGGGTGCGCGCTATGCGCCCTGGATCGGGCCTGAGGGGGTGTCCGGTAGGTCGGTGGCGGAAGTAGGTAGTCAAGCCTTTCTGCGGGCTCACCACTTGGAACCCCGGTTTGCCAGGGCGGCCATGCCAGCGTTCGACACACGGGGTTGCGGCTGATTGATCTTCAGCGGGTCAAGGTAGCGGTCATAGGAGTTGAACACCCCCGCTCCCGTCCTCAGACCAGCCTCAAGGTAGTTCGGACGGTTCACCGGAGCGTTCGCTTGGTTGATCTGGCTGATAGCCCCCGCCCGTGCACCCACCATCTCCCGGTCGATCTGTTCGGATTTGTTCTGGAAGTTGGTTTTGGTGTTGGTGGCAAAGTTCAACTCACGGGCCATGAAGTCCCGTGTGAGGGCATCCACGGAGAGACCGGAGACACCAGCCTCACCGGCTGCCGCGCGCTGGGTGGCGCGGGCCTGTAGGGCTTCCCGCCCCGCGTTCTCCAACACGGCGGACGCGGCTTCCCGCTCCTGGGTGCGCTGAAGCTGAAGGGTGGCGATGTTGTCCTTGTACGCCTGTCGCGCGGCGTCGGCGGTCTTCCTGTTGTAGGCTTTTTGTGCGCTCGCCATCTGCGACTGACCGACCATGCTCGCCGCTGTGGACGCGACGGTGATAGCCGAGGAGATGGCGAACATGGTTGTGGCTTCACACATGATGCACCCGGCGGAACTGCCAGAAATCGACCCCGCCCACCCCGAAATCAGGGTGACGCTGGACAAGCTCAAAGCCGCACCATTCCAGCCAACGGAGGTGCAGCGTGTTCCGGGCATCAATCATGCCGGTCAGAACGGGGAACCGGCCATGGAAGAACTCGATCACCGGCATACAGGACTTGATGAACGCTTCGGGGTACTGGCTCAGTTCGTCGGACCCCATCAGCCAGGGGAAGCCCACGCCGTCAACGATGCTGACGACGCCGAAGATGGCGATGGGCTGGCCATCGGAGATGACGGCGTAGCTTTCGGCTGAACTGGCAACGGAGCATTGAAGCGACTCGATAGGCGTCCTGCCGGATGACGCGGCGATTTCCTCAACGTCAGCCTTCCGCAGTCGCGGCGCGAGGTGGGCGGCATGTTCCGCCGTGGCCGGGACAATCGACATCGAAGCCGGGAGGTTGATGGAGGGAAACGAGGGCGCGGCAGGGGTGACGGTTTCGGTCATGTCGGGTTCCCGTTTGGGGGTGGATGGGGGCAGCCTTCAGGCATCGCCGCCAGGGTGTGCGGTCGGGGCCTGGGATTGCGTCTGAGAGGGTGTCCGGTAGGGTAGTGGCCGGGAGGGCTTCAGGGCCTTCCTTGAGCGTCACCGGGAGAACGGGCGAAAGCGCCCAAACCTGGGGCCGACGCTCTTGTTCTCGACCACGGTGCGCCGTGCGGCCTGTAGGATGCAGCTGACGTGAACCGCTGGGGTTCCGTTGCGGGAGACGGTGAGAGCTTCGTCCCCGTACCCAGCGGCATCGAGCTTGCGACACAGGATGAGGATGGGGTCTTCGTCGGTGTCGGCTGTGGTGGAGATGCCAAGGGCGGGGCAGGTGCAAGTTTGCTTGGCGATGGTGGCGTGGAGCATGGAACCTATGGGCTGAATGTACAACGAAACCCAGAAATAACGACACAAGAATGTGAAAACTGGACATGGCTGGGCGCGTTGGGCGATGGGTGGGCGGGTATAGTCACTATACCGACGATCCGGAGACCGTCAGGGAGGAGGCGAAGAACGAGCTTGGCGGTTCCGTCAGGTCAGCGACGGATGCCCCCTTAGTATCCCCTTGTTCATCTCCTCGGAGAGGGAAGACAGGGCCATGGACAGGATGATGGAATTGCTGGGGTTGACCCCTCGCTCATCCTCGTAGCGTGTCCGGATGCGCCTGAGTGTTTCCCGGTCGGTGGGACTGAGGCGGATTTGGGAGCGGTGCAAGACCGCTTCCTTGTAGCGGGACCCTTTGGGTTCCTTCATGCGGAGTTCCTTGGGATGTCGTTAATGAAAAAGGGAGGTGTCCCCCAGGATGGATGACCCTGGATGAGACACAAAGGAAGGTGGTTCCTAGGGTAAACCTTAGGAAGAAGCTTTAGATACAGCTATAGGAGAGGGTTTCATTAAAGATGATGTATAGAGAGCCTTAAGCTTCATCTTAAGAGAACCCTTAGATAATCTGTATCTCAGCCTCGGAGTAAAGGTGTCCCCTAATTCCCTGGGCACCTTCAACGTGTCAGAGAATGGCTCTGTGTCGGATGTCGGAGGGCGTTTTCCGTCCCCGCTCCGGTGCCGTCTGGGCTCCGGTATAGTGACTACACCTTGAAGGCGCTGGCGGTGCGCTACAGGCCCCCATGGGACACCTCAGGAAACACCGGGGATGCGCCACGGGGGTTTGGTCAAAGTTCCCAACAGATGTCCTCACGGACACGCAAGCAATGTACGGTTCTCCCTTGTGGTAAAGGAGGCCCCATTTACGCGTGCCTATGGACCCCGAGAGCGGCAACAATAGGGCCAGCGTTCAAGAACGTCTCTCCGTCCTCGCGCCAGAGCCCCCAGGATTTGCCTTTGGGGTGCTCAAGGGCTGCTCCCGCTCCTTTGAGCTTGGTCACCCAGAGGAAGCCCTTGGCCCACGACAGGTAGGCTCCGGTGTGGCGGTCGAACTCGATGCGCATTGGTGGTCTCCTCAGGATTGCGGAGGTGTAGTGACTACACCTCACAGACACCCGGAGACCTACCCCTTGTGATTTCACTGTGTCAATGCGTTAAAAGTTCCGTTACCGGAGCGGTTCCATGTGTAGAACAGAGGCTTGGAACGGAACTGTTCCGGTGGTGCGGTGTGTCCCGTGGAGGGGCTTTGCCGGTTCCGGCTACCTTGGCCGATCCGGACCCTCAGGCGCGATCCTGGGCGCATAGCGCATACCTTCGCGGGGCATTCCAGCGGGGAACCTGCCGGTGCGCTGGGGCGGGATGGACGATGAAGGATCCTCACCCCAAGACACTCCTTGAGAGAAGGAGCGAGGGAGGGGGCGATGAAGGACCATCCCCCTCAGTGAGACCAGAGGACAGCCCCAGGGTTCCCCCTGTTCCTATAACCTTAATGGAACCCGGAGAGGTAAAGGGAGCCCCAAATTAAAGTATAGTGAGACTATACCGGTTTCATTCGAAACCAATCGGTCTCAGGTTCCCTCTGCCGTCTCGGTTTCCGCCTCTTTCACCACCCGCTGAACGACACTCACGCCGCATCCAACCTCACGGGCAATCTTGAGAATGCCCTTGCCCTCGGCCCTCAGGGTGCGGATACGGGCTTCTATGTCGTCACCGGACTTGGGACGGCCCAGCGTCTTCCCCTGCGCCTTGGCCCGCGCCAGACCGGCGTTGACGCGCTCCCGGATCATCCCCCGCTCAAGCCGCGCGAACACCGCCGCCATTTCCAGCATCGCCCTGCCATGGGGCGTCGAGGTGTCCATGCTTTCCTTGAAGTAGAATTGGGCAACGCCCACACCCTCAAGCTCGTCCATGATCGTCGTCACATGGGCCGTGCTGCGTCCCAGACGATCCACGGACCAGAACACCGCGACATCGAAGCGACGGCGACGGGCATCCTTGAGGAGGGCATCAAGGCCGGGGCGCTGGTCCCGTCCCTTAGAGCCGCTGATACCGGCGTCCTCATAGACCTTCACCACGTCCCAGCCACGAAGCTGGCACAGCCGCTCAAGGTCAAGCCGCTGGTTGTCCGTGGTCTGTCCATCGGTGGAGACCCGGAGGTAGACGGCGGCGCGCTTGATGCTGGTGTTGCTGGTCATGGTCTGGGCTCCCTGGTCAATACGGGAACCCTATACCGAAACCCCACACCCGTCCATACGGAAAACGAATGATTACCGTATGAGGAAAACGGGGCCTTGGCCGTGGCGGAAATACAGGGATTTGGGCGTGTGGTTCGGGAGGGGTTTTCCGTATGGGCTTCCGGCCCTGTGTCTGGCGCATGTTCGAACCGTCCGCGTGGTGACCATCAATGGTGCCCCGTGGTTGGTCGGTCCTGACATACTTCGTGTGTTGTTTGGGACCACTAACGGTATGGGCCACATCCACAACCGCCTTGACCCCGATCAAATGACCAAAGTGAAACGAGTTCACTTAGGAATGACACCGGGAAAGGATGTCACCCTCATCTCCGAGAGCGGCCTTTACAAGCTGGTCATGCGTTCGGACAAGCCCGAGGCCCAGGCGTTTCAGGATTGGGTGACCCGTGAAGTCCTTCCGGCTCAGACGCCCCCGCCAAGGTGCGCGGTAGCCCCTCAGGATACGCCCAAGCTTCCACCGCATAGGTCGGAGCCCAGGAACCCAAAGGCCCCTCAGCGGCGTCCACCGCGCACCTCCGTAGAGACCACGGTGGGGGGAGGCACCGTCAGCACCCCCAGGGGGAGGGTGCCGGGGCACGGGGGGAAGCCGCCGCAAGCCGTGTAGCGGTTGGGGTCTGAGAGTTTTGTCGGCAAAAGATACGGCTGATAGGTCCTGTGTTATTGAGCCGCGTAGGCTGACTTGAGCGGGCTCTGGCGCTTTCGAGCCGGTTCCTTTTCTCTTAGCTCATCCTTCAATTCGGCTATCCTCAAAAAAGCAGCTTGCCGTTCCGCTTTGGATGTTTCGTAAGAGGAAAAGAGTGAGCGGTTGACTTTACGCACTTGCTTCAATTCGCTCTCTAGTTCATTGACGCGCTCGACCATCTTCATAAGCGTCTCGATGCTAACGGTAGACTTCATTTCGGTGGGTCCTTTTGCCGGTTATTGGATGCGTTGAAACGCAAACGACCCGCCGCAGGTGCAGTCACTACACCGGCAAGCGGGCCGCTTTTGTCGCTGTAAAGGTGGACCCAAATGGGATGTCGCTAATCGAGGACCGCCCAGACTTCATTGACGAACTTCTCGCCCTTCGGTGTGAGGTACGCGACCTTGCTTGAGCGGTCATCCGGCATGGGGCGGGTAATCACAAGTCCGGCTTCCTCATGCCACGCCATGATGCGCGAAAGGGACGCCTTGCTAACGTCTGAGAGGGTCAGGATGTCTTGGAAGGAAATGCCCGGCCTTCCAGCAACGAAGGCGAGGACCAAAGCAAACTGAAGAGGTTTTTGTCCAGATGGTGATTGAGAAGCAAGAGGGCTCTAAGGAGTTTGTTGCTGTTTCGTGATGTTTCTGAGTTCATAATAAACGCACCAATCAAGATGATAGAAATTTCATGGTGCATATTGGTGGGGCCAGAGTCAATATTTTCATGAAATCTGCAAGAGACTGCGTGACATAGATAATTGTGTTTATTCCCGCTTCGTCTTCCCGATGTTCCCCACGTTCATCGTTGAGGTGGAACCGTGGCGGTTCGTGTAGGTGCGGGATTGGGGTTCGTCTGGCTGTTCACCGTGAACAGTGAACTCCTTCCGAAGCTTGTTGACGAAGGCGTGAACCACCCCACACCGCCGAGCAATCTCCCGGTCACTCCACCCGGACCACTCAGGGTCCTCCAGAAGCCGCATCACAGCGCGCCTCTTGTCCGCGTTGGTGCGTCTTAGGCCGTGCTGGTGACCCCCACGGACAGGAGAACGGCGTCCCTGTGGGTTCTTCTCTGGGGATCGCTGGGGCTACGATCAATCCCGGTGAAGGTGGGACAAGTCCAGCCCTGGATATGCGATTTTCTCAATCTGCTGGTAGAGCGTACTGGCCCGGAAACCGCTTCCATAGTCGTCATCCACGGAACCGCCCTCCCAGCCACCAAGGGCCAAGACGACATCACGGGGTAGGCCGGCTTCCCGCATGGCATCCCTGTAGCAATGCCGGAATGAATGGAATGTGGTCTTGGTAGTATATGCTCCGGCGGATTTTAGGAAGCGGCTATACCATTTTGAGAATGGGTCGGAATAATAACCGTTTGCGCCGAGTGTGAGTTCTGGGAAGAGGCGGGACTGTTTGGCGCGGCGTTGTTCTGCCACGAACACAATGAAGCCTAGCTTTGCCAACTCAGGATGGATTGGCACATAACGTTCACCGGCATCCGTCTTGACACGCTTCTTGTCTGCTTCATCTCCTCCTTCAGGGTCCTCATGGATCAATATGCAATCAACGCCGTCGATGCTGCGGACATCGGACGTGAGTAGCTGGCAACATTCGTTCAGGCGCATACCGGAAAACAATGACAGCAATGGCACCCAGAAGCGACCACGGCGGGGTTTGTTCGGGCCTGCCTTGGCGTAGCCCTCCCCGTCATCAACGCAGCCCGTGTAGAGCGGAGCGTTGAAAATGGCCCTCAGTTGGTCAGTGCTGAAAGACTTTTTCCGGTCTTTGGCCTTGCGAGTGTCGGGGACGCTCAAGCCTGTCGCGGGGTTCTTGTCGAGTAGGTCTTCTTGCACAGCCCAATTGAACAGGGATGCCAGATTGTTCAAGTAGCTGTTGATTGACGTGGCCTTCATGGGCGTGAGCCCCTGAAGCTGAGCGAGCTTGGTAACCTCTTCCAGTGACAGCCCCGGAAACCGCTTGGTTGCATTCGGAGGCAGGTTGGTTAGCGTTCGCTGTAGCGCGCGGCAGTCGTCTCGGGTGATTAATCGTATCATCCGGTTTTCCCCAAGCGCCTCCCTCAGCAAGCGGAAGATGACTTTATACCCGTCTTTCGTCTTCCCGGACAGGTTGCTCCGCTCCGGTGCTTCCATATACCTGTCGATGAGTTCGCCAAGCGTGATCCCTCGGGTGGGCACGATAGACGGGGAGGGGGTCTCAACTACTTTGCCAGCATGGCGCGCCCTCATCATCTCCGTTGCCTGGGCGCTGGCCTTCAGCATCGCATAGGCGAGGCGGCGATAGGATGGTGACCCCTTGGGCGTGGTTAGCCCATGCTGAGATAGAGCCTCGTCAATCTCGAATTCGAGGTGTGAGGCATCACCCGTTGCCAGCGAGTAGCCTCCGCCAACGTCTACCACGTCCAGGGCTTCCGCGTATTTCCGGTAATCGCGCTCATCCAGCCCTTCACGGCGAATTTCCTCGTCCTCTTCGAGGACCGCAGACAGCCAAATTGCCGCAATCCGTGCGGCCTCTGTATCACTGATCTGATCGTCTTCACCCCGGAGCCTTTTGCGCGCGGCCTCGAAAAGCTGGTCAACCTTCAGGCTCTCTGACTTCACCAGAGAGTTCGCCTCCTTGGGATCGGAGGTGCCGAGGCTTTTCCAAATCTCGCGCTTGCCGATTGCCTCCCGGAGTTCTTGAGGGACGGCAACACGGAGATAGTAGGTTCCGTTTCGGCGGTGAAGGCGGGTGTGTCGCGGCATGTTCATACCCTGACTGTAGCACATCGCTGTAGCAGTCGGGGTCAGAAACCGCTTACTTTTCAGCAACTTGTTGATCTTCCACGGCTTGGAAGGTCAGTGGCGGATGGGGTGTCTTTCGAACCTGGGGTTTTCTGTGTTTGCCGCTGTTCGCGCGCGTTCGCTAAGTCATTGAACACTCTGGAGGATATTTCGCCGCCGTTCGCGATCGTGTGTTGCCGTCCGCGTGCACCCGGTTTAGAATGTGGGGAAAATGTGGGGTGAGCGGGGCAGGGATTCGAATTGCCAAAGCGGACCGGACGGCATCCCGAAAAGGCCCTGAGCGCGGTGGCGGTGCGCGCCGCCAAGCCGGGTCGGCACGCGGACGGCAACGGGCTCTACCTGGAGGTGGACCCGACCGGCGCGCGGCGCTGGCTGCTGCGCCTGACGATCCAGGGCAAGCGGCGCGACATCGGGCTTGGCTCGGCGTCGCTGGTGACGCTGGCCGAAGCGCGCGAGATGGCGCTCGACATGCGGCGGCAGGCGCGCAACGGCGGCGACCCGCTGGCGGACCGGCGCCGGGCGCAGCGGCGGGCGCCGAGCTTCGAAGAGGCGGCGCGCGCCTGCCACGACGAGCATAAGGCGAGCTGGAAGAACGACAAGCACGCGGCGCAGTGGCTGACGACCTTGGAAACGCACGTCTTCCCGACCCTGGGGCCGGTGACGGTGGATGCGATCGGCACGCCCGAGGTGCGCGACTGCCTGTTGCCGATCTGGCTGAAGACGCCGGAGACGGCGCGCCGGGTGCGCCAGCGGATCGGAACGGTGCTGGACTGGGCCGCGGCCAAGGGGTTCCGCGAGGGGGAAAACCCGGTGCGCTCTGTCATCAAGGGCCTGCCCAAGCAGAAGGCTCAGGCCGAGCACTTCGTCGCGTTGCCGTATGCCGAGGTTCCGGCCTTTCTCGCTCGCCTGCGCGAGACCACCAAGGCGGGGCCGATGGTCAAGCTGTTGCTTGAGTTTGTCGTGCTGACGGCCGTCCGGAGCGGAGAGGCGCGCGGGGCGCGGTGGTCGGAAATCGACCTTGTCAGTAAGATGTGGACCATCCCGTCTGCGCGCATGAAGGCCGGTAAGGCCCACGTTGTGCCGCTGTCACCAGAAGCTGTGGCGGTGCTGGAGGGGGCCGCCAAGCTGCGCACCGGTGATGATCCTGCCGCGCTGGTGTTCCCAGGCGAGAAGTCAGGCCGTTCGATGTCCGATATGACCCTTACCATGCTGCTGAGGCGCTTGGAGGTGAACGCGACAATGCATGGGTTCCGTTCGTCCTTCCGGGATTGGTGCGCGGAAGCGACCACCGTGCCGCGCGAGGTCGCTGAAGCGGCACTCGCCCACGCGCTCGAGAGCAAGGTGGAGGCAGCGTATCGCCGCTCCGACCTGCTGGAGAAGCGGCGCGATCTAATGGAAATGTGGGCGGATTACTGTGAGGGGATAATAGTAACCGGAGCGTGATCGCACTGGATCAGGCGTTGACGGTCGGCTTCCAGTTCCATGGGAGCAACTCGGCGAAGCGGTTGGCAGGATAGCCGTTCACCATGCGCTCCAGGATGTCACGGAGGTAGGCGAAGGGCTTGACACCGTTGAGCTTGCAGGTTTCCACCAGCGAGGCGATCACCGCCCTCCGACCCGGCGAAGAGGCAGTTCTTCCGGTTATGCATATGTGTCCATAACCGGAAGAACTGGCTGATCGCCGGAGCCGATGTCGGGGGTGAACGAGCCGCAGCGATGTACACGCTTATCGAGACGGCCAAGCTCAACGGGCTTGATCCCAAGGCGTACCTGCGCGACGTGATCGCCCGCATCGCCGATCACAAGATCACACGCACCGGCGAATTGCTGCCCAGAACTGGACCAAAGCCGCCGACCTCACCGTAGACGCTGACGCCGCGTAGCTCGTTGGACGCTTATTACATTAGCGTGGCGCGATGCCTTGCAACACGTGGTGGCTCAACCCAGACGGATCGCGTTGTTGCAAACAAATACAATCCGCATAACGCACAATATTATGGGCGAATTGCTGGTCCGATTATGCACGGAAGAAGAAAGGTAGCGAGCGGCAATGCTAAAGATGCCAACTCCGGACCGTACCAAGGTAGCGTATTGAATGGTGTTCCCAAAGAAAAAACCCAAACCGTAAACGCGAATGCGCATGCCAGAGCTTGGTTGAAGCCGCCTTTTCCGTTGACACGGTAGTGGTAAATTGGAGTAGCTACTAACACGACAGCAAATAAAATCCAAGACAATGTATTGACGTGCGGCCCAATACCTTCATTTTTCTCCTGAATAATTTTGATTGCGTTAGTCGCAGCTATCCAGACTGTTACAGCCTCTGCTGGCATAAGTTTCGCCAGGCGCGTAGTAAAATGATCGCCCTGCCCCTCTTCGTCAGTCTCAGGCTTATTGCCGAGGCCAAAAGACCTCTCGGCGCGTTGGTACTCAATTAGCCGTGCCACTGTACACTCCTGAAGCGATATTGCCTAAATGGGGTATCACACTATCCACATTCACGCCAAGATAGATATGAAACCTTCAACGTATATTTTGCGGCATGAATGCCGCAGCGCGAGTAGATAGGTCGTCGATATGCGGCAGAACATGCTTGCGAAACTCGCAGTAAGCTTGGGTGAGGTTATATGTGCTCTGAGGGATCTTCATAGAAACAGCAATTTGGTTGGCAATCATCATGCCAGTAACTACATAATGATGAATACTCCTTTTGCGCATTTCCATGAAGCCTCTACTGAGCTGCGTTTCGATCATTCCGGAGCGGATCATCGGTGGTGGGTAATGCGGATGAGGACGCTTATGCTCGCTTTCGTATAGACAAAATAGAAGATGCACTGAACAAGCCGCCAACATTGCTAAGGCGTCTTCAATTTTTGTCTTCGGTAAACCGCATGAACTGCGATGGAGCTCATCCGCCTGATAAGCTACAAACGTTGACAACATAAATCCAGCATAAGTGTCGGCTTGGCACTCGCTTAGTTTTCTCTCAAAATTCTCATGATCGTCCTCAATTCGGCTATTAACTTCTAGGATGCCCATATTTTTCAGTGAACACCTTTCTATGAAGCGGGGCTTTTTCGTTCTGATAGACTCTAAGTAGCCGATGTGTCCACGACCTATATGGGTGAACTCATGAAGCAGCAGGTAGGTCATGGAAAAATACATCAGCATTCGTGATGCAGCTTTTTGGTCGAATAGGCCATGTGCTGGTAGGCTACAAAGAAGTGTTGATGTGCACACCTGATTGTAGAACATGCTATGAAGCGCGCGTAAGGCGCCAACGGTTATTCCGACGACAAATACCTTTTTATACGGCTTCACGCGTCCCGCTATGGCATTTACTCTATTTTCGTTAAGAAAATAATAGTACAGTTCAACTCCGGGATATCTCCTTTCAATGATATTTAAAAGCATTTGGTAGTGATTGTGACGGAACTGAATTGCAAATCCGCTGATTGAATCGGCATCGCCGGCTTGCGTATTATCCGGATTCCAGATAGGTTTATACATCCGGACATTTAACCAAGACAAGATCTTGGGCCCGTTTAATAACCTTTCCGACACATCATGCTCCGTATAATTCGCCGCACTCACGCCGGGTTCTATCTCATGTCCCGACTTGGCCGCAACATGCTGTAGCTACTCACATCAGGTGTGATGGCGGAATGTTGTTGGGAACCGGTCTGTTGGGCCATCCAGGAATATGGCTGGATGTTCGCGGGGCTTGCCCGAGCGTGCCGCGTCAAGCGGAGCAAGGGCGCACAGCGGTCCGTCGCCGCCATGACAAGCCCAAGCCCTCGGCCCGCTGATCCCGGTCAGCCCCTGTCAGCGCCGGTTGAATACTGACCCATCCGCATTCCCGATGCAGATCGGAGCGAGGATGAGCACATAGAGAAAATGGTTTTCCCTCCAGAGCACCTGTTCCCTTGTCCAAATCGCTGCTTTCGTTGCTCCCAGCTGGCCTTGTCGTCGACCGGGTTTCCGGTGACGCGGATCGGGTGGCCGTTACGGCCCATGTGCGTGCCGCAAAGGCGGCCTGTCTGCTACGCCGCGCCCTTCCTTCCGCGTCCACAGTCGGTACAGTCGTCATTTGGGCGACTTGCCCTGGCAGGGCCGGGTGGGCGAACTCCATCTGCAGGTCCGCCGCTTTCGGTGTGCGACGGCGACCTGTTCCCGCCGCATCTTCGCCGAACGCCTGCCCGCCGTGGCGGCACCCCGGGTCCGGCGCACCCACCGGCTCGCTGAGGCACAGCGCGCCATTGCGCTGAACGCTGGCGGGGACCCTGGCGCCCGGCTGTCCACACCGCTCGGCATGCCGGTCAGCGGCGACACGCTGCTGCGCCTGATCCGCGCGGTGCCAGTGGAGCCTGCCACCACGCCCCGCGTCATTGGCATCGATGACTGGGCCTGGCGCCGGGGCAAGCGCTATGGCACCATCGTCGTCGATCTTGAGCGCAACCGCCCCATCGACCTGCTACCCGACCGGCAAGCCGGCACGGTGGCCACGTGGTTCAAGGCGCACCCCGGCGTGGAAATCGTCGCCCGTGACCGGGCTGGTGCCTACGCCGACGGGATTCGCCAGGGCGCGCCAGTGCGATCCAAGTGGCCGACCGCTGGCATCTCCTGCGCAATCTCGGCGATGCGCTGGGCCAGGTGCTCACCGGCCACCAGCGCGACCTTCGGACCGCCGCCAAACAGGCCACGGCCGCGACCGGCGACAAGCCGACGGTGCTGCCGATTCCCGACCCCCGACCGGCAACCCGCAGGGAGCAACGCCGGATGGCGACCCAAACCGCACGGCTGGCCCGACATGAAGAGGCGGCGGCGCTGAACGCCCGCGGCTGGTCCCAGACGCGCATTGCCCAAACGCTCGACCTCGGCCGCAAGACGGTACGGGTTTGGCTGCGCGCTGGTCAGCCACCATCGTGGGATCAGCCGACCAAAGGCAGCGGGCTGACCCCGTTCACCGACCATTTATCCCGGCGCTGGGACGAGGGCTGCCACAACGCCGCCCGGCTGTGGCGGGAGATCCGTGCCCTCGGCTTCACCGGGCAGCGGAGCGTCGTCCGGGATTGGGCACAGCCGCGACGGAAGACGATCCCCTTAGCGCCATCCGGAGCGGCGGCATCGTGGCGGACGCCGTCACGCCGCCGGGCGGTGTGGTTGGTGGTGGCGGATGACGGGGAGATTGATGCGACCGAACGGGCTTTCGTCGCGGCCCTGATCGCTGGAGCGCCCAAGCTGACACGACCATCGAGGCAGCCCGGGCGTTTCGGGTCATGGTGCGCGGCAAACAGAGGGACGACTTGGACAGTTGGCTCGCGGCGGCCGACGACACGGCCCTGGCCGGCTTTGCCGAAGGCGTCAAGCGCGATCTGGCGGCGGTGCGTGCGGGGGTGACGTTGCCCTGGAGCACCGGGCCGGTGGAGGGGCAAATCAGCAAACTGAAGACGACCAAGCGCACCATGAACGGACGCGGCGGATACGACCTGCTGTGCCATCGGGTCCTTGAAGCCGCCTGAACGGTGGCGCTCCAGCCATTCCGCTGCACCGAGAATGCGGATGGGCCTGTATTCAACCGGCGCTGACATAGTGCCTTCGATAGAGAAAGTCAGCGGCTGTCACGTCCCTGAATGCAGACCTCGCGGTCATTGAGATTACTAACCCTTTGCCCCGAAGCTTACTTGGCTTGGTGCTGCGTGGAATGGATGGTCCTCGCGCACTCGCCGTCAGGTCCTTCCGCGGCCCACCCCTTAGATTGGTACCGTATACGCCGCGCATTGCAGTTTCGCGCGCCATTGACTCAATGGCAGTGGTCGGTATATAAACTAGTCGCACGTCCTTTGATATCCGTATAGTTTGTTAACTGGAAGGGGGCGCGGTGCGCTGGGGTGTCGAGCAGAGGCTTGAGTTTATTGAGTTTCGCCTGTTCTGGGAGGGCTCGATCAACCGCGCCGATATCGTGGAGTTTTTCGGCGTGTCGGTTCCGCAGGCCTCAAAGGATCTAACGCTCTACCAGGGGCGGGCGCCCGGAAACATGGAGTACGACACGCGCGGCAAGCGCTATGTCGCCGCCGAGAAGTTCGTTCTGCGCTTTCTCGACCCCGACCCTTACGTCTATCTCGGGCAACTCCGATCGGTCGCCGAAGGCATTGGCTCCTCCCATGATTCTTGGATCGCGGCGCTTCCTAGAGCCGACGTCGCCCTGACCCCCAAGAGAGACATCGATATCGAGGTCCTGCGCAAGACCCTCGACGCTACCCGCGAAGGCGTCTCTGTAGAGGTGCTCTATCAGTCGATGAACAAGATGCGCCCGGATCCGATCTGGCGCAGGATTACGCCGCACGCCTTCGGTTATGACGGTTTCCGTTGGCATGCCCGGGCCTACTGCCACCTTGAGCATAGGTTCAAGGATTTCCTCTTGCCGCGCATTCTGGAGGTCGGCGTCAAAGGCGATCCCGGTGCGACGGGAGAGCAGGACTGGCTCTGGAACAATTATTTTGATGTCGTTATCGGCCCGCATCCTGCCCTAACCGAGAGCCAGAAGAAGGTCGTCGCCAAGGATTATGGCTTCGATCACGGCAATGGCGTCCTCTCGGTTCGCTACGCAATGCTGTTTTATGTCTTGAAGCGACTAGGCCTGCTAGGCGATGCGGCCAAGCAAAGCGCTCGTACACAGCATATCGTTACTATAAACCGTAAAGAAACTGAGGCCGCGCTAGAGAAGGCAGAGCTTCAGCTATGAAGACAGAGGGGCGCCGGCTGATGGTGACGAGACTCGAAGACATAAAGAATGGCGCATCGGTTCGCGGCATCGCATCCGCGCAGCCGGTGTATGTCGTCTCGGTCGACTGGATCGGCGATCAGGCGCTCAACGTCGTTTATCGCGACCATAACGGAACGGTCGCGGAGGCGGTTCTCTACCGCGACGACGAACATCGTCTTGAGGTCGAGCAGAATGGACGACCCTGGTCGTTCGATGCCGATGGCGCGCTGCTGCGATTGGTGACGGAGGCCAATCGCATTAAGCTGGCGCACTACTTCGACCCGTATCTCGCGATTCATACCAGTCTGGTCGATCCGCTGCCGCATCAGATCTCGGCGGTCTATGGCGAGATGCTGCCGCGTCAGCCGCTCCGCTTTCTGCTCGCGGACGACCCCGGCGCTGGCAAGACGATCATGGCTGGTCTGCTCATCAAAGAGCTGATTGCGCGCAGCGATCTCGAACGCTGCCTCGTCGTCGCGCCGGGTAGCCTTGTCGAGCAGTGGCAGGACGAGCTTGGCCAGAAGTTCAATTTGGAATTCGACATACTAACCCGGGACATGATCGAGACGTCGCGATCTGGCAACCCATTCAATGACAAAGACCGACTGATCGTCCGGCTTGATGTTCTGGCGCGCAACGAGGAGCTTCAGGAGAAGCTCATGAGCGCACGCGAATGGGACCTGATCATCTGCGACGAAGCGCATCGCATGTCGGCCACCTATTTCGGGGGTGATGTAAAGTATACGCGCCGCTACCAAGTCGGCCAGAAGCTCGGCCAAGTCTGCCGGCATCTGCTCCTCATGTCGGCGACGCCGCACAATGGTAAGGAAGAGGACTTCCAGCTCTTCATGGCGCTGCTCGACGGCGACCGCTTCGAGGGCCGCTTCCGAGACGGTGTCCACTATGCCGACACCGAAGACATGATGCGGCGGCTGACGAAGGAGGAGCTGCTCAAGTTCGACGGCAGGCCGCTCTTCCCCGAGCGGCGGGCCTATACCGTCAAGTATGAGCTCTCTAAGGGGGAAGCCGCACTCTACACCGCCGTTACCGAGTATGTCCGTACCGAGATGAATCGCGTGCAGCGGTTTGCCGAGGGGGACGGGAAGAAGCGCAACAATGTCGGCTTCGCCCTGCAGATCCTCCAGCGACGCCTCGCTTCCTCACCAGCAGCCATCTACCAGTCGTTGAAGCGCCGCCGCGAGCGGCTAGAGGCTGAGCTCGGCGAGGCGCGGCTTGCTGCCAAAGGACGCCGCGCTGGGATTGCGGAGCCCGCGGTCAGTCCCGACATGCTGGGAAACATCGAGGAATATGGTCAGGAGGAGATCGACGAACTCGAGGATCTGATCTCGACCGGCGCAACGACAGCGGAGACGGTTGAGCAACTCGCGTTGGAGGTCGAGACGCTGAAGGGCCTCGAGTCCAAGGCGCTGGGCGTGCTTCGCTCCGGTGTGGATACGAAATGGACCCAGCTCAATCGTATTCTCGACGACGACCTGATGATCGACGCCGCCGGGAATCGCCGTAAGCTGATCATCTTCACCGAGCCCAAGGACACGCTCCATTACCTGCTTGACAAGGTGCGCGCGCGCCTCGGCATTCCGGAGGCCGTGGACGTGATCCACGGCGGGGTGTCGCGCGAGGAGCGTCGCAAGGTGATCGAGCGGTTCATGCAGGACAAGGACCTGCTCGTGCTGATCGCCAACGACGCGGCCGGAGAAGGCGTCAACCTCCAGCGCGGGCACTTAATGGTCAACTACGACCTACCGTGGAATCCCAACAAGATCGAGCAGCGGTTCGGCCGCATCCACCGAATCGGGCAGACCGAGGTCTGCCACCTCTGGAATTTGGTCGCCGCCGACACGCGCGAGGGCGAGGTGTATGCCCGCCTCCTCGAAAAGCTGGAGGCCGCGCGCGAGGCTCTGGGCGGCCGTGTCTATGATGTGCTCGGCGAGCTGTTCGAGGGCACGGCGCTCAAGGATCTGCTTTTTCAAGCGATCCAATATGGCGAGCAGGAAGAGGTGAAGGCGCGTCTTTTCCGCCAGGTTGATGGCGCGGTTGATCAGGCGCATCTGCTCGAGCTGCTCCGCCGGAGGGCGCTGACCAACGACACCATGCCGGAGGCTAAAGTCGAGGAACTGCGCCTCGAAATGGAGCGGGCCGAGGCGTTGCGCCTTCAGCCCCATCATATCCAGAGCTTCTTCGTCGAGGCCTTCCAGCATCTCGGCGGCCGTCTCAGGCGCCGCGAAGAAGGGCGTTGGGAGATCACCCACGTTCCGGTGCGCATTCGCGAGCGTGATCGCCAAATCGGCACTGGCGCGCCCATCCAGAAGCAATATGAGCGGATCTGCTTTGAGAAGAGCCAGATCAACCAGCAGCCGGTCGCCGCCTTCATCTGCCCGGGCCACCCGCTGCTCGAGGCCGTGATCAGCCTCATTCGCGAGCAGTATGAGCAGATCATGCGCCAGGGCGCGATCCTGGTGGATGAGACTGATCCGGGCGAGGTGATCTCCGCGATCTTCCTTCTGGAGCACACGGTCCAGGACGGGCGCACTACGAGTGCCGGCAAACCGCATGTGATTTCGCAGCGGCTCCAGTTCGCAGCGATCAACAAGGCGGGTCAAGCACTCAACGCCGGAATTGCACCGCACCTCAACCTACGCCCGGCCACAGTAGAAGAGGTCGGGAGCGTACGCGACCTGCTCGAGGAGAGCTGGCTGACGAGCGAACTGGAAAAGATGGCCATCCGCTTCGCAACGGTGGAGCTAGCGCAGGCGCATGTCGCCGAAGTCAAGGCTCGCCGTTTGCCCGAGATCGAGAAGGTAGAGCAGGAGGTTCGATCCCGCCTCAAAAAGGAGATTAACTATTGGGATTCACGAGCTTTTGAGCTGAAGGAGGAAGAGAAGGCAGGCAAGAAGACGCGTCTCAACTGGCAGAATGCGCAGCGGCGCGCCGAGGAACTGGCGGAACGCCAGAAGCGCCGGATGGATCAACTCCAGCAGGAGCGGTTCATCTCTTCGCAGCCGCCGCGCGTCCGGGGAGGCATGGTGGTCATCCCGCGAGGTCTTCTGGACGCGCGAAAGACGCCTAACGTTCCGACCCATTTCGCAGAGGATCCGGCGGCCCGCAAGGTAATCGAGCTTGCCGCGATGCAGGCGGTCATGGCGACGGAACGCGCGCTGGGGCACGCTCCGGTCGATGTCTCTGCCCAAAAGATTGGCTACGACATCGCCTCGCATGATCCGAAGTCAGGGCATCTTCGCTTCATCGAGGTGAAGGGCCGGATCGACGGCGCGGATACCGTGATGATCACCCGTCAGGAAGTTATTACGTCGCTCCACGAGCCCGAGAAATTCATCCTGGCGATCGTTCCAATCAAGGACGGCTTCGCCCATGCGCCGCGCTACGTGCGAGGCCCGCTCGTCGAACGGGAGCCGTCCTTCCTCGAAACGGCGATCCAGTTCGACCTTCCGCGCCTGCTAGAGCGGGCGCAAGAGCCGGCATAGGGGGCGTCATGTTCGATATCCGAGACTTCTCCATTCCCGCGTCCATGCCGCTGGAGCACCTTCAATCGGGAGCACCGCGCGGACCTGACTTGGTCGCCACGCTGTCGACGCTGGAGTTACCTCTATGATGGCGGGGCGCGAACTAGAGACCATAAACGCTGCTCCTCCAGGCTATTTTCAGCCGATCCAGGAACGTGCCTCGAAGCGCTGGGACCAGCTTGAAGCGGACCCAGAGCTCGCGGGGCCCTGGCATCAGTTGTTCAAGCAGGTGCAGAGCCCGCGTCATGTCCTCTCCGAGCTGCTCCAGAACGCCGACGATGCCGGCGCCAGCGAAGCGCGCGTGTCGATCGAGAACGAACGCTTCGTGTTCGAGCACAACGGCGGGGACTTCATCGAGGCTCATTTCGCATCGATTTGCCGCTTCGGCTATTCCAACAAGCGCGCACTTCACACGATCGGGTTCCGGGGGATCGGGTTCAAGAGCACGTTCAGCTTAGGTGATCGAGTCGAGCTGTTCACGCCGACCCTGGCCGTCGCCTTCGAGCGAGCGCGGTTCACCCAGCCCTATTGGATCGACGGTCGTTACTTGACGTCCGGAACCACGCGCGTCGAAGTTGGGATCGCCAATCCGCTGCTGCGCCGCGAGGTGGAGAAAAACCTCGATGAATGGCTGAAGAGCCCGGTATCACTGCTCTTCTTCAAGAAGATTCGCCGGCTGCAGATCGGCGATAGCGAGGTGCATTGGCAGAGCCTTGGACCGGGTCCCATCGCCGGGAGCGAATGGATGACCTTGGGCGAAAAGGCGGACGGTCCCTTCCTTCTGGTGCAGTCGGATGAGGAAGCCTTTCCGGCTGATGCGCTCGACGAGATCCGCAAGGAACGCATGCTGGGGGCCGAGGACAGCAGCGACTTTCCGCCTTGCCGGGTCGAGATCGTGCTGGGCGCGAAAGGAAGACTCTACGTCGTGTTGCCGACCGGAGTCGAAACGACGCTCCCCTTTGCGTGCAACGCACCCTTCATCCAAGACCCGGCACGTCTCAAGATTAAGGACCCGGAGACCTCGCCGACCAATCGCTGGCTTCTGAATCGCGTCGGCGAACTCGCCGCCAGCGCGATGATGGAGTGGCTGGTGCAGACCGACACCAGCGCGCGGGATCGGGCTGACGCTTATGGCTTGCTGCCCGATGTGGACCGCGAGGCGACCACGCTCGAAGGGGCCTGTGGCTCGATCGTCGAGCTGGCGTTTGCCGACGCGATTGATGGCCGGCCGATCCTGTTGACCGAGGATGGCGCACTGGTCGCCGCTGATCGCGCGGTCGCCGTTCCGCAGCAGATAGTCGACATCTGGCCGGCCGACCAGGCCATGGCGTTGCTCGACACACAATCACGACCAGCGCTATGCCAGCATGTATCGGCCAAGGACCGGATCAAGCTCGTTCGTTGGGGCTTGGTCGAGGAGTTCTCGAAGGCTGACCTGCTTGAGCGGCTGCGCACCAACCACCTCCCTCGTCCGTCGACATGGCGGCACCTGCTGAACCTCTGGTCCTACATCGCGCCCGAAGTGGCAAGTTGGCAGTACCGTGATCCCGACCGGCTACGAATCGTGCCCGTCCAGGGCAAAGAGGTGCTCTACGCGGCGTCCGAAATCGTCCGGCTCGGCGAGAAGAAGCTCCTCCAATCGGAAGCGGATTGGGAGTTCCTCGCCAGCCACCTAATCGTCCTCAATCAGAATTGGCCCCGCTTCCTCGCCGAGCAGCGCCGCGACAGGGTCGACAGCGATGGTCGAGGTGACCCCATCCAAGGTGCTTTCGCGGTGCTCAAGAAGATCGGTCTGGATGACGCGAGCGACGTCAATGCCGTAATAGAGCGGGTTGCCGCGGACTATTTCGGCTCCGGGCAGCCGAAGCTGGCCGAGTGCGTCCAACTCACCCAGATCGCGGCCAAGCTCGGCGTCACCATCGGTGAATCCTTCCTATATGCCTGCGCCGATTTGAAACTTCGAGCAATCGGCAAGGGTGTCCTGTTCGACGAGAATGGCACGCTGGAGGAGTTGTTGCCGGAGTCGGTCCAAATGACACAACTCCTGCACGCTGACTATGTGGCGAATTTCACGTCCTGCTCGCGAGAGGATTGGCTGCGCTGGGTGTCGTCCGGCCGTTCCGGGCTTCAGACATTCGCGCCGCTCGTCCAGAAGCGGAATAGCATCTATGGGCGCCCGCGTGCCGCTGCGGAGGCGCAGGCACGCGGGCAGCGCCATGCGCTGTACTATTCCTACGTTACCAATAGCTTCGTCATCGAGGACTGGGATTTCCCTGCCGGCTATTGGGAGCATTGGGAGGGGCTGTCGAAGGCCGACCCCGGCATTTGGGCCAAGGTCGTCGGGAAAATTCTGGAACAGCGCGACACCTATTGGTCGCGCGCTGCGAGCGCCCGACTGTCGCAGGTAGCAACCACCGGATCGACCCGATCGACCACTTCGGAGCCTCTGCTGACAGATTGGCTGCTGAAGCTGCGGGCCAAGCCCTGCCTTCCCGACACGCGCAACATAGTCCGGTTGCCGGCGGACCTCGTGCGTAGGACGCCCGAGACGGAAGCGCTGATCGACGTTGAGCCCTTCGTCCACGGGCTGCTTGACCGCGAAACGACGCGCCCGTTGCTTGACCTTCTCGGCGTCCGCAGCACGCCGAGCGGGTCCGGACGTCTGCTCGACCGGCTGCGCGCCTTGGCGAACTCGGACAAGGCTCCAGCGCATGAAGTCGAGAAATGGTATCGCCGCCTCGACCAGATGCTCGACGGATGCTCGACGGCCGACGCCCAGAACATCAAGAACGCCTTCACGAGCGAGAAGCTGATCCTCGCCCAGGACGGGACGTGGGTGACGTCCGGCGGCGTCTTCCTGGCCGGCGATGAGGAGGATGTGCCGGGCGCGGCGGTTATCCGGGCCTCGGTGCTCGATCTCAGCCTGTGGCGCCGCATCGGCATCGCCGAACGACCGTCCGCTGATCTGGCTCTGCGATGGCTCGGTACGCTGGCGTCAGGCAAGGCGCTGTCGGCCGACGACGCCCGCCGTGTTCGCACTCTGATGTCGCGATACCCGACCCGTATCTGGGAGGAGTGCGGCCATTGGGTGAACATCGCGGGCGAATGGGTCGAAACCGACGCACTCACCTATGGGCTCAGCATGCAGAGCCTGTTCACCTATTCGCATCTCCATGATTGGGTGAAGCGCAAGACCGCCGATTTTCGCCAACTCTCGGCCGACATGGTGCGCAACCCGCCATTCTCGTCACTGCAGGCGCTTTCGGATCTCGTCAAGGAACGCTTCAACCAGCCGCCCCTTTTCCCAGGCTTGGAAGATCGGCGCACCTGGCTTACGGCCTTCGGAACGCAGCTTGCGCGGATCGAGCTGGCCGATCCCGTTGAGACCGAGCGCGTGCGGATGGTCGCAACAGCGATCGCGGCGACAAGCTGGGTCGTGGTGCCGAAACTGGAAGTCATACCCTATCTCGACGGGGTGCCCGCAGGCACGGCGCGGCTCACGGATATTCTCTGGCTCGACGGCAAGCTGTTTGTCAGCCCGCTGTCGAAGGCGAAGCTCGCCAAGCGCGTGCCCGAGGAGATCGGCAAGAGCCTGAGCGGGGATGTTCGTGCCGCGCTGGCTTATGCGTTCGAGCGGTCGCCCGAGGACATCAAGGCCTATCTCGAAGAGAACTTCACTCTGGGCCCCGAGCAGAAGGCGGCTGCGTCCGTCGTCGAGCCACCGCCTTCCGTTGCGCCTGTCGGTGCACATGGGGTCAGCGATCCGTCCCAGGATCCCGATAAGGTCGCCCCGCTTGTTGGTGAGGCACCACCAACGGGTGATCAGGACCTGTCAGAGGACGAGGAACCCGCGACCGAGCCCGAGCAGCCGCATCATGACCTCGAAGGCAGGCTGTTGGAGCCGGAGACCGTCAGCCGTCCGCGCACGTCGGCGAAACCGACGCGGCCCAGTGTCATCGCGCGTTTCGCGCTGGCCCTCGGCTACAAGCCGGATGGAGATGATCGCTTCTACCATTTGGATGGAAGTTGGATCGGCCGCGCCAACGGCGCACGCTTTCCGTGGGAGCGGCGCTCGTCGGGTGGCGAGGTGCAGCGTCACTACTATCCGAAGGACCATTGCCTGGAGCGCGAACCGCTTCAGATTGAGGCCGATGTCTGGAGCCTGCTCGACCAGAGGCCCGACGTCTATTCGTTCATTCTCGTCAACCCGGAGGGCGAACCTGTCGAAATGACGGGCGCTCGCCTGCGCGCGCTGCGTGACGGCGGCGAAATCACCATTCACCCTGCAACATACAGGCTGGTTTATGACCTCGACCAATAAGTACAAAAAGAAGCTCATTGAGGTTGCGCTCCCGCTCGAGGCGATTAACGCGGCGTCGGCGCGGGAGAAGTCGATCCGGCACGGGCATCCGTCCACACTGCATCTGTGGTGGGCGCGGCGGCCGCTGGCGGCGTGCCGGGCGGTTCTTTTCGCGCAGCTTGTCGATGACCCTTCAGAATACGCGGGCCAGTTGCTGGACGACCCGGAAATTCGTAAGCAGGCGGAAGCTGACTTGGCCATGCGCCTTAAGGTATGGCAGGAACGCACAGCCGATGCGCCGAGCAATGTGCCCGATACGCCCGAGCCTACGCTGGAGGACTGCGCGGCTGACATTGAGCGCAAACGGCTATTCGAGATCATTGACGAGCTCGTTAAGTGGGAAAGCTCGACGAACGAGGAGGTGCTGGAGCGTGCGCGCACGGAAATCCGGCGCAGCTGCGGCGGCGTTCTGCCGCCTGTCTATGACCCGTTCTCGGGTGGAGGAGCGATCCCGCTCGAGGCGCAGCGGCTGGGTCTGCCCGCTTATGGGTCCGACCTGAACCCGGTAGCGGTCATGATCGGCAAGGCGATGATCGAGATCCCGCCGAAGTTCAAGGACATGCTCCCCATCCACCCTGGCATCAAGGAGCGTTCGTTTTACCGCAACGCCGAAGGGCTGGCGGAGGATGTGAAACACTATGGCGAATGGATGCGCGAGAAGGCGTGGGCGCGCCTCGGGCACTTTTACCCGCAGGTGGACCTTCCTAAGGAACATGGTGGAGGCAAGGCAACAGTGATCGCCTGGATTTGGGCGCGGACAGTTGCTAGCCCAGACCCAGCCTTCGGTGGCGCCCACGTTCCCTTAATCAGTTCATACGTGCTTTCTTCCAAGGCTGGGAAGAAAAATATTATTTCGCCAGTTGTCGACAAAAACTCAAGAGCATATAGATTTGAAATCAAAACCGGGAATTTTGGTAGAGCTGAACTGGATAAAGCTGCGCTTGGAACAAAAGCTGGCAAGGCGCAAGATTTTCTTTGCTTGCTATCTGGCTACCCTATTCCTCGTGATTATATTCGGGACGAGGGTCGATCTGGTCGATTGGGTCTGCGCTTGATCGCGGTTGTCGCTGAGGGAAAGAATAGCCGAATATATCTTCCAGCATCTGAAGAAATGGAAAAGGTTGCAGCCTCCGCAGGAAAGCTTGCGGAGGTTGCTCGTGCGCGCCAGACGTTCTTGTCTGGTAATACTCCGACGAGAGCAATGATTACGGGTGGTGTTTGCTCCGCCTACGGATTGGATGAATGGGGAAAGCTGTTCATTGATCGTCAAATACTCTTGTTTCTGACGCTGGGAGATTTCTTGGATGGCGTACGAAAGCAAGTATTGGCGGATATCAATGGATCGTGGCCCGCAGATGACGACGTTGGCCTTGCAGGCGGCGGCAGTGGTCCCAGCGCTTACGCTGAAGCAGTGAGTGTATATCTGTCATTTGCGATCAATCGTTCAGTCGACAGAGGCTCCTCTATTTGCACTTGGGACAGCTCACCTAAAATGGAGGCTCTCCGCAATACCTTCGCTCGGCAGGCCCTGCCGATGACATGGGATTTTGCGGAAGGTAATCCATTCTCTAATGCCAGCGGTAATTTCCTTGGGAATGTTGATTGGGTCGCAAAAGCTTTGGAGAGGTTCTCACCTGCTGCGCCAGGCACAGTATCCAACGCGGATGCTCAAACTGTTATCATGCCGAAGGAAGTGGTGATCTCCACCGATCCTCCATATTACGACAATATTGGGTATGCCGATCTTTCGGATTTCTTCTACTGCTGGATGCGGCGTAGTCTGCAAAATGTGTTCCCTGATGCCTTTGGGGTCCTGGCAACACCAAAGGCAGAAGAGCTGGTTGCAACTCAGTTTCGTCATGGCAGCAAGGAAGCGGCAGATGCATTCTTCTTGGATGGCATGAGGCGCGCCATTACAAATATGGTCAATTACTCCTCAACAAACTTCCCTGCAGCTATCTACTACGCCTTTAAGCAAAGCGAAATTGATCAGGAAGGCATCAGCTCCACCGGATGGGCTACCTTTCTGCAAGCTGTGGTTGAGGCGGGCTACGCCGTGGTCGGCACATGGCCACTGCGCACCGAAATGGCGAACCGGATGATCGCGTCGGGCACCAACGCCCTCGCCAACTCAGTTGTCCTCGTCTGTCGCAAGAAGGAGGCCACGGCCGAGGTGATCACCCGCGCCGAGTTCATCCGTGCCCTGAAGCGTGAGCTGCCCCCGGCTATCGCCGAGCTTCAGGCCGCCAACATCGCCCCAGCCGACATGCCGCAATCGGCCATCGGCCCCGGTATGGGTGTCTTCTCGCGCTATAAGGCGGTGCTTGAGTCCGACGACAGCCCGATGAGCGTGAAGACCGCACTTCAGCTCATCAATCGTGAGTTGGACGAGTACCTTGGCGGCATCCAGGGCGAGTTCGACGCTGACACCCGCTTTGCTATCACTTGGTTCGAGCAGAATGGCATGGGTAAGGGCGACTATGGCGCCGCGGACAACCTTGCGCGCGCCCGTGGCATCTCGGTCGAAAGCGTGAAGCATGCCGGGATTGTTGAGAGCGCTGCCGGCAAAGTACGCATCCTGGCGCGTGACGAACTGGACGACGACTGGGAACCGGAAGGCGACGCCCACCTGACCGTGTGGGAGTGCCTTCAGCACCTCGTCCGCAAGTACGAGAAGGACGGCATCTCGCACGATACCGCCGTCCTATTGAAGAAGATCGACGCGAAGGCGGAGGCCGTGAAGGACCTTGCCTACTGCCTCTACGACATCAGTGCCAACAAGCGGAAGGATGCGAAGGAGGCCACGGCCTACAACGCCTTGATCGCTGACTGGACGGAGCTGACACGGCAGGCGGCGGCGATTCATGACACGAGCGGGGATCGTCAGATCCGCCTGGATCTCTGAGGGGGAGCGGGACAATGGCCAAGAGCACGCGCCAATATGTTTTCGAGGGCATGGAGCTGCTGCCCGCAGCCCTCATTCCATTCGTCGAAAAGCGGCTGGAAAGCTCGCTCAAGGGGCCTTGGCAGGTTCAGGTTCTAGAGAAGCTGCCGAGTCTCCGCCCCAACAGCAACGGAGAGGTCGGCTGGGACCAGGCCGCGTTGTTCAATGCGATGGACCGCTTTTGGAGCGAAGCGTTCAAGGCCGTCCTCGGCCGCGCGGAGCGGTCGCTGGTCAATGAGCTTGGCGATGTCCGAAACAAGCTCTCGCACAATGAGACCTTCACCTATGACGACGCAGAGCGCGCGCTCGATTCCATGCGTCGGCTGATGGAAGCGATCAGCGCGGGCGAGACCGCTGAGCAGCTCTCGAAGATGCGCGACACGATCCTGCGCACGAAGTTCACCGAGCTTCAGCGCAATGAGGAACGCCGGAAGACCCAGCGCCTTGAAATCTCCGTCGAGACCGTGGCGGGCCTGCTTCCATGGCGCGAAGTGGTGGAGCCGCACCAGGATGTCGCCACCGGCGAATTCCAGCAGGCCGAGTTCGCGGCCGATCTCGCCAAGGTACATTCGGGCAGCGCGCCCGCCGAGTATCGCGACCCGCGCCAGTTCTTCAGCCGCACTTATCTAACTGAGGGTCTGAGCGCGCTTCTGGTCGGCGCGGCAAAACGGCTGTCCGGCAGCGGCGGCGATCCGGTCGTCGAACTGCAAACCAACTTCGGCGGCGGCAAGACACACTCGATGTTGGCCCTCTACCACATGGCAGGGCCGACGCCGGTCCAGGACCTGTCAGGCCTGGATCAACTGCTGGAGAAAAACGAACTGAGCGTGCCCAAGGGCATCAAACGTGCGGTGCTGGTCGGCACCTCGCGCGGGCCGCAGGACGTCCTGAATGCTGAAGGTGGCCGCAAGATCCGCACGACCTGGGGCGAGCTGGCGTGGCAGCTCGGCGGCACCGAAGCCTTCGACATGATCGCGGAGAATGATGCGAACGGCATCGCGCCGGGATCGCACTTGCTCGAGACGATTTTCAAGAAGTTCGCGCCGTGCCTGATCCTGATCGACGAGTGGGTCGCCTATCTGCGGCAGATCTATCGGGTCGAGGGGCTGCCGTCGGGCTCGTTCGATGCCAACCTTTCGTTCGTCCAGTCGCTGACCGAGGCGGTCAAGGCCAGTCCCGGCACCTTGCTGGTTGCCTCCTTGCCGGCTTCGCAGATCGAGGTCGGCGGCGAAGGCGGCCAGGAAGCGCTCGCACGTCTCAAGCAAACCTTCAGCCGTGTCGAATCCTCATGGCGACCCGCGAGCCAGGAAGAGAGCTATGAGATCGTTCGGCGGCGGCTGTTCAAGGATATCCCCGGCGACAAGTTCCATCACCGCGACAACACACTGAAGCAATTCGCGAAGCTCTATCGGGATAACGCCAACGACTTCCCGCAAGGCTGTGCGGACGAAGACTATCGGCGCAAGCTGGAGAAGGCCTACCCAATTCATCCCGAGTTGTTCGACCAGCTCTATACATGCTGGGGATCGCTTGAAAAATTCCAGCGCACGCGCGGCGTGCTGCGCCTGATGGCGCAGGCCATTCACGAACTCTGGATGAACGGCGATCCCTCGGTGATGATCATGCCGGGCAGCGTTGCGATCAGCTCACCGCGCGTCGAGCCGGAGTTGTTGCACTATCTCGACGTGAGCTGGCAGTCGATCATCGCCGCGGATGTCGATGGCACGACGTCGACGCCCTACAAGATCGACCAGTCTGCGCCCAACCTGAACCGCTATTCGGCGACCCGGCGGGTCGCCCGCGCAATCTTCATGGGCACCGCGCCGACGCACCAGCAGCACAACACCGGCCTCGACGACAAGCAGATCAATCTGGGCGTCGTGCAGCCTGGGGAGCGTCCGGCAATTTTCGGAGATGCACTCCGGCGGCTGACCAACCAAGCCAAGTTCATGCATGCCGATCTTGGCCGCTACTGGTACTCGATGTCGGCCAGCCTCAACCGCATCGTGACCGATCGTGCAGCACAGCTCGAGAATGCGCTCGTGTTGATGACGATTGACAGCGAGCTGAGCAAGTACGTGAACGGTCTGGCGGACCGGGGCCATTTCGATGCCGTGCAAGTGGCGCCCGCTTCATCGTCCGAAGTGCCTGATGAAGCCGGAGGCGTACGGGTCGTGGTGCTGGGAGTCGCGCATCCGCACAATGGGCGTGACAGCTCGGAAGCGTTGACCGAGGCGAAGGACATCCTGACGCAGCGCGGCAGCACACCACGCGTTTACCGCAACATGCTGGTGTTCATCGCCGCGGATGCGCGCCAGCTCGACAATCTGAAAGACGCCGTGCGCGCGTTCCTAGCGTGGGGTGAGATCGTCCGCGACACTGACCGGCTCAACCTTACGCAGAGCGACAGCGCGCTCGCCAAGGCAAAGCTGGCCGAATCAAATGAGACGATGAAGACACGCCTCAAGGAGGCGTGGTGCTATCTGCACTATCCGGCGCAGGAGAGCGCGCAGGCCGATGTGGAATGGGTCTCCGGCAAAATTCCGGCGCAGGATGGATTGTTGGCGCGGGCGAGCAAGAAGCTCGTGGCCGAGGAAGGTCTGCTCACCGAATTGGGTCCGGCGCGGCTCGATCGTGACCTTCAGAAATACATCTGGAACGACAAGACGCACCTGTCGCTGAAGGACCTGCGGGAGTACCTCAATCGCTACGTCTATCTGCCGCGAATGAAGAATCAGGATGTCCTGATCAAGGCCGTGCAGGCGTCCATCGGCGGCATGCTGCCCGGCCCCTTCGCCTATGCTGAGCGGTGGGACGAGAAGGCAGATACCTATGTGGGGCTGGCGATCGAGCGTGCCGTCAATGCGGTCGTGGTCGTCGACAGCGATAGCGTGATTGTGAAGCCTGACGTTGCCGAGGTGCACAGGCCAGCCCCCGCGCAGCCCGGCCCGACCAGTGGCCCGGAAGCACCTGGCGAGAATCCGCCGGAGACTGGAGACGAGCCCACGGGAGGAACGCCGGGTTCGCCTCCGTCAGAGAAGAAGCCGACCCGTTTCACAGGGGCTGTCATGATCTCGCCGGAACGGCCTGCAAGGGACATCCATCAGATCGTCGAGGCGATCGTCGAGCAGCTCACGACGCTGCCGGGCAGCCAAGTGAAGCTCAGGCTCGAGATTGACGCAGAAGTGCCGGGTGGTCTTGAACGTTCAAAGGTGCGGACCTTGGTCGAGAACGCCAACACGCTCGGGTTCGTCGAGAAATCGATCGAATGATAGCGATGCACCTCCATCATTCGTCAATCCGGAGGTGTTCGCCAAGTTGTAAGCGGTGGAAGCGGAGATCCGCGACCCTGACGGCGCGGCGTGGGGAGCGACAGGCCCGTGCCGCGCCGCTGGGTGCGGAGCTGAAAGCGTGGCCAGAGAAGCAGCTCGTGGCAGTGTCGCGCAAATCGACGCGGGCCGACGCGATCCGTCATGCGCTCAGTCGTGGGGGCTGACGCTGTTCTTCGGCGACGTGGTCCTGTTGCTGATCCGCCCCATCGCCACGCTTCATAAGCGTCGTCTGGAGGCTGCCTTGCGGGACCGGTGGGCGGCGTGCTGAAAGCTGGAGGTCGGCGCCGCCTCTGGGCGTGGCCGGCTTGGCATCGTGGCAAGCGGCGTGGTTTGCACCGTGGCGGTCCAGCGTATTGAGGTCATCACCGGCGCCGGAGGGCGGCGCAGCGTACGCATTCGGTGAGCCTTTCAGTTACCCACAAGCTGCGGCGCGATCTCCGAACCCAAGGCAATGTCGATCAGGCGTAAGCATCCGCTGAGCGCCGCGATCAGGCTGCTTTCGCCTGCTCGCGAATAGCCTTCCATTCCCAGGGCAGGAGTTCGTGCAGGCGGGTCTGGGGGATGTCGTTGATGCGCGCCAGAACGTCGGCGAGCCGTAAGCGTCCGCCGAGCTACGCGGCGTCGGCGTTTCCGGTGCCGTCGGCGGCCTTGACCCAGTTCCAGGGCAGCAACTCGTCGATGCGGCTGATCTTGTGATCGGCGATCCGGGCGATCACGTCGCGCAGGTACGCCTCGGGGTCGAGGCCGTTGAGCTTGGCCGTCTCGATGAGCGTGTACATCGCCGCGGCTCGTTCACCCCCGACGTCGGCGCCGGCGAACAGCCAGTTCTTCCGCCCCAGCACGACAGCCCGCAGCGCCCGTTCGGCGGGGTTGTTGTCGATCTCCAGGCGGCCATCCTCCAGGTAACGCGTCAGCGCCGTCCAGCGGTTGAGCATGTAACGCACCGCCTTGGCGGTGTCCGACTTGCCGTCGAGCCGCCCCAGCGCGTCCTCCAGCCACGCCTTCAACGCGGCCATCTTCGGGGCGGCCTCGGCCTGACGCACGCGCCGGCGCTCGCCGGCATCCCAGCCGGCGATCCTGGCCTCCACCGCATACAGCTCGCCGATCCGTCGCAGCGCCTCAGTCGCGATCGGCGCCTTGCCCTTGGCCGAGACCTCCACGTCGTGGAACTTGCGACGGCCATGGGCCATGCAGGCCACCTCGATGATCCGGGCCCGCCCGTCGGGGCCCGGTTCGTACAGGCCGTTGAACCCGGCGTAGCCGTCGGCCTGCAGCGCCCCGTGGAAATCCTTCAGGTGGCCGCACGGGTGCTCGCCGCTGCGCCCGGGGCTGTAGCGGTACAGCGCCGCCGGAGGTGATGGGCCGTTCCAGGGGCGATCATCGCGCAGGTAGACCCACAGGTAGCCGGTCTTGGTCCGCCCGGCTCCTGGGCTCAGCACCGGGACCGGCGTGTCGTCGGCGTGCAGCTTGGCGGAGCCGGTGACGCTGGTCGCGATCGCCTGGATCAGCGGGCGCAGCAGCCGGACCGCGTGGCCGACCTGATCGGCCAGGGTGGAGCGGCTCAGCTCCAGGCCCAGGCGGGCGAAGATCTCCGCCTGACGGTACAGCGGCAGATGATCGTCGAACTTGCTCACCAGCAGGTGGGCCAACAGCCCCGGCCCGAACAGGCCGCGTTCGATCGGCAGCGACGCCGGCGCTTGGGTGATCGCCTCGCAGCGCCGGCACGAGAACTTCGGGCGGACGTGCTCGACGACCTTGAAGTGCGCCGGCACGTATTCCAGCTGCCGGGCGCGGTCCTCGCCCAGCCGACGCAGCGCGCCACCGCATTGCGTGCAGGTGCAGGTCCCGCCTTCGGGCTCGTGCACCCGTTCCTCGCGCGGCAGATGCTCGGGCGGCAGCGTGCGCTTGGGCCGGCGCCTGGTGTCGGCGTCCACCGGCGGCGCGTCGGCCTCCGTGACGATGGCGGCCTGCTCGCCTTCGGCGGCTTCCAAGTCCTCCAACGCCAATTCCAGCTGAGCGATGGTCCGGCCCAGCTTTTCCGAGGACTGGCCGAAGTGCATGCGGCGCAGCCGGGCGAGCTGAAGCTTCAGCTTCTCGATTTCCAGCGCCTTGCTCTTGATGCCCTCCAGCGCCGCCCCGAGCGCCGCCTCCTGGGCGTGCAGCCGGGCCGCCTGCTCGGCAACGAGCTGACGCAGCGCCGCGTTGTCGGCGAGAAGCTGGGCGGGATCGGGAGCCATGGCGCGATCTTACCAGGACACCGGGATCCCGACGACCGGTCCGAGGGCGGCTGAGTTACCGTGTCGCGCCCGGCCCGCGCCGGGTCAGCCGGCCAAGTCGGGCTTCCAGGTCCGTTCCGCCGCGCGCCAGTCCAACCCTTCCACGAGCATCGCCAGCTCCGCCGGGGTCAGCGTCACCACGCCCTCGCGCGCCACCGGCCAGACGAAGCGGCCGCGCTGAAGGCGCTTGGCGAACAGGCACAGGCCGTTGGTGTCGTAGTAGAGAATCTTGATCTTGTCGGCGCGCCGGCCCCGGAACAGGAAGAGATGGCCGGAGTAGGGATCCTTCTTGAGAACCTCCTGGACCAACAGGGCGAGGCCGTCGAAGCCCTTGCGCATGTCGGTGGCGCCCATCGCCAGGTAGATCCGCACGCCGGCGGGGACCGGGATCATCGGCGCTCCAGAACGGCGAGGACCCGACGCAGGGCGCCCGCATCGACATGGCGATCGACGCGCAGGCAATGGCCGCTGGGCAGCACGATCTCGATGATGCCGGTTCCGGCGGGCGGAAGGGGCGCCATCTTGTCGTCCGGGATGGACGGCGGGGCGTCGGCGATCCGCACGGGCACGAAGTTCACCGCTGGTTCGGGCGACGGGCTCGCCCGCTCCTCCTCGATCTGCCGGCGCCAGCGGTACAGCAGGCTGACGTTGAGGCCGTGCCGACGGGCCACTTCGGAGGCCACCACGCCGGGCCGGAACGCTTCCGCCACCAAGCCCGCCTTGTCCGCGGCGCTGTAGAACCGGCGCTTCTCCGACCCGGTGATCACCTCGACGCGCTGGTAAGTCATAAGCATAGCCATGGGGCTGGACATAGGACCAAGCCGCGGCCATCCGCGGCGTCCTCACTCAGCCCGCTTCGTCCACGCCCCGCAAGGCGGTCATCGTCGGACGGTTACGGCGAGCCACGCCTGGGGATCGACATCGTTCAGCTTGGCCGTGGTGATCAGGCCATAGAGAACAGCCGCCCTCTGGCCGCCGCGATCGGAACCGCAGAACAGCCAAGCCTTCCGGCCCAAAGCGATCCCGCGCAGGCCACGCTCGGCGGCGTTGTTCGTGAGACACAGCCGGCCGTCGCCGAGGAAACGGGTGAAGCCGTCCCAGCGGGTCAGCATGTAATCCATCGCCTTGGCCACGGGGGCATGGCGGGAGAGCCGGGCACGCTCCGTCCGTAGCCAAGTCTCCAGGGCATCCGCCAGGGGGACGCCGAGTTCCTGGCGCGCGGCCAGCCTCTCGGCCGCCGTTTTGCCGGTCAACGCGCGTTCGAGATCGAAGATGGCGTCGATGCGCTTCACCGTTTCCAGCGCCAGCGGCGAGATCGGCGGGGCATCCTTGCCGCGTTTCGTGTTCGCGGCGATGTCGGCCAGCTTGAAGAAGCCGCGCCGGGCATGCGCCCAGCACAGCGCGGCATGGATCGGCCCCGGCCGGCGGTCGGGTTCGTACAGCCGGTTGTAGCCGGCGAACGCATCGGCCTGCAGCCAGCCCTGGAAGCCGGCCAGATGCCGTTCGGGGTGCTCGCCCTTGCGGTCGCGCGAGTAGTGGAACAGCGCCGCCGGCGGGGCTTGGCCGGAAAAGGGCCGGTCGTCGCGCACGTAGACCCACAGCCGCCCGGTGTCGGTCTCGCCTTTGGCCAGCACCGGCACCGGCGTGTCGTCGCCGTGCAGCCGCTCGGCCACCATCACATGCGCGGCAATCAGGTCGTGCAGCGGCTTCAGCACCGCGGCGGCGGTGCCCACCTGGTCGGCCAGGGTGGACAGGCTGAGCGGCACGCCCTCCCGCGCGAAGCGCTCGGCCTGTCGGTTCAGCGGCTGATGCTGGCCGAACTTCTCGAACAGAATGGTGGCCAGCAGGTTGGGGCCGGCCCAGCCGCGCGGGGTGGCGTGGAACGGCGCCGGTGGCTGGGTGATCGTCTCGCAGGCCCGGCAGGTGAACTTCTCCCGCACCGTCTGGATCACCTTCCACTGGCGCGGGATCACCTCCAGCGTCTCAGTGATCGTCTCGCCCAGTTTGCACAGCTTGTCGGAGCCGCAGCACGGGCAGCTCGCCGGCGTCGGCACAACGACGCGCTCGCGCGGCAGGTGGTCGGGAAAGGGTTGGCGCGACGGCCGCTTGCGGGTGAAGGCCGCCACCGCGGTGGTTTTGGCGGCGGCCTGTTCGGCCGCCAACTCGTCCTCGCTGGCCGTCGCTTCCAGTTCTTCGAGCTGGAACTCCAGCTGGTCCAGCAGGCGCGCCTTGCGCTCGGAGCGCGTGCCGTAGAGCTCGCGCCGGAGCTTCTCGATTTCCAGCTTCAGGCTGGCGATCAGGGCCTCGGTGTTCGAAGCCACCGCCTTGGCCCGGGCCGCTTCGGCTTCCGCCGCGTCCGCCCGCGCCTCGGCCTGCGCCAAGGCGGCGCGCAGGCTGGCGATGTCGTCGGCCAAGGCGGCAGGAGACGTAGCGGCGGTCATGGCGCCAGTTTACCCAGGATCGCCCCTTCGAGCCGCCGCAATCTCCCCTGAACCGGCCCGTCGATTCACCGTGTCGCAGTCACCCCGCGGACTCGGGGCGCCAAGTCTTCTGCGGGTTGCGCCAGTCGATGCCTTCGAGCAGATAGCCCATCTGCCCGACCGAGATCGCCACCGCGCCGTCCGCCGGCGTGGGCCAGGTGAAACGGCCCCGCTCCAGCCTCTTCATGAACAGGCAACTGCCCTGGCCGTCATACCAGATGATCTTCACCAGATCGCCCGATCACGTGACATAGTGCATCCCTCCCTTCAAATTCCGGGCAACCTCATGGTGTCATCTCGTTGATAAGACACGAAATTCCTTGGTCGGCGCTTCTGAATTTCCCGCACGCCTGTCTGCACGGCCTCGGTGCTCAGCGCGTCGACCGGTATCTTCCAAGGGGCCGAGGGCATCAACTGGGTCGCCGGTAGAATGCCTTGGCGGATGAGCCGCTGCACGGAGCCGACGCAGATCCCCAACCGGCTTGCCGCTTCATCGGCGCCGATCGTCGGTGCTGGGTGATCCGCAGGATCGAACGGCGCGATGCCGAGCCGTTCGCGCAGGGCGCACACCTTCACCGTCGTCCAAGTCTCCCCGTCCTCCGTCTTGCAGCGCATCCGGTTCATCGTCACGGCAAGTTCCCGGTCCGGCCATTGACCGCCAAGCTTGCGCATCACCTCCACGGGGCTGGGCCGCCGGTCGGCGGGATAGCGCCCGGTCTTCACCCTGGGAACCCGCACCTCCGTGTGACAGCCTCCCACCCAGTGGATGAGGACGACCGCCTCGTTGGCCGCATCATCGAGGTCGATCACCACCTCATGGACGAGAATATGCGTCAGGCGCTGCCGCGTCCGGGCATCCGTCGTCGGCGCATTCCACGCCGCCGGCAGGTCGTGGGCCAGCCTCATCAAGGCCTCGCGGTCGATCCTGGGGCGTGCCGCTGCTTGCGCGTCCAGGTCGGCGAGGCGCCGCTCGATCTGGGCGACCCGTTCCAGCGCCGTGTTCCACCGCGCCTCCAGTTCGCGCACGACATGGCGCTTGGCCGGATCCACCAGGTCGTAGCGTCGGGCCGCCAGCGAAGCGTCATAGCGCGCGCCCTCGAGGTCGCGCTGCAGCGCCTGCCGGACATCGTCATCGGCTTTGGCCATCTGGTCGGCGGCGAGCAGGGCCGCCTCCACCGCCCGGCCCGACACCGCCTCCAGCATCTGGGCCACCACGGCGCGGTCGATCCGCACGCCGCCGATGCCGATGCACAAGCCGGCCCCGACGTGCGCGTCGTCGCCTCGGCACTGGTAACGGTGGGCGTGGCCAGATCGCATGCCGTAGAACACCCGCATCATCCGCCCGCAATGGCCGCAACGGACAAGGCCGGTCAGAAGAGCCCGCCCGCCCCGGGCGGCTTTCCGGGAAGCCCGCTTCTGCATGTGGGCATTCTCCTGGAGCAGGCGCTGGTTTTCCTCGAACTCGCGCCAAGTGATGTAGCCGTCATGGTGGTCGTGCAGCAGCGCACCCCAGTCCGCCATGGCGCGGTGATGACCGCTGGTCTTGCGCGCGCGCCCGTCGACGGCCGTGGTGCGGTTGCCCGTGCGACCGAACGCGTAGGCCCCGGCATAGATCGGGTTCCGCAGAATTTGCATCACCGAGTGATACGCCGGCGCCCGCCAAAGGATTTTGCACGTGCTCAGGTTGCGCTGCACGACGGGCAGCATGAGCTGCTCTTGGCGGCTCCATAGGAAGACTTGGCGGGCACTGCCCAGTTCGCGGAACTTGGCGAGCACCATGTGGATGGCGCCGGAGACCCGCTCGTCCGGATCGACCTCGATCCGCCCGGCCTCCGTCCAGCAGTAGCCGGGCGGCAGGGTGAAGCGCAACTCGCCCCGACGGGCCTTGCTGTCCCGAGCCTCGAGACCCCGCTGGCGCAGCAAACTCAGTTCGTACTCGGACATGGTGCCCTTCAGCCCAAGCAGGAGGCGATCGTTGACCAGACGCGAATCGTAAACGCCGTCCGGATCGATGACCAACGTCCCAGCGAGGGCGCAGAGGTCGACCAAGTGGTGCCAATCCCGGCCATTGCGGGCCAGACGGGAGGCTTCGAGGCATAACACCGCCCCGACCGAGCCGGCGCAGACGGCCGCCACCAGCCGCTGGAAGCCAGGCCGCTCGACGAGGCCCGAGCCGGATCGCCCCAAGTCGTCGTCGATCACGGTGACGGACACGAAGCCGGCGGCTCGGGCTTGCTCCACCAGGGCATACTGGCGCTTCTGGCTTTCCGTGTTGCCGACCACTTGGCTCATGGTGGACTGGCGCACGTACACGATGGCGCCGCGGCCGAGATGGTCAGGTGTGATCTTGGAATTCATCACCGCCCTCCCTGCTGGTCGTCGACGCTCTGCCGCCCAGAGCCTCCAGAAGCAGATCCGCCAAAGCCTGAATGGCTTCGTGCGGCACCGCCGGCATCGGCAGCGGTGCTGGAGTAGGCGCGAGGTCCAGCGCCAGTTGCCCCCTGGGCGATGCTCGTCTGCTCATCGGCAGCCTCCTTGGCAGGTGAGGTGTCCGATGATGCGCTTCCGTCTTGCCCAGGCATCCGGGCCGAGAGGACTGCCGCCAACGCGCCCAAGGCCTCGACCCGGACCATGGGTGGGCCAAGCGTCACCATGGGCCGGCAGGCGACCGCGTCGCACATCCACGCCGGCAGTTCGCGGTTCTGCCCCGGCCGTTCCTCGAGCCAGACGATATCGCACCCTCCGCGTGTCTGACGCAAAACGATGGGGAGCCGTCGCCCGAAGAGCGGATGCCACGGGTACTCAACTCGGACCGACTCGAATTGGTATGCGGAATGACGGTTGATGTCCGCGGCGGCCGCGGAAGATGAAGAGATGGCCGCTGTGCGGGTCTTGGGCGAAGCGTTCCTGAACCAGCAACGCCAGGCTCGCCCAGCCCTTGCGCATGTCGGTGTGCCCGGTCGCCAGCCACACCCGCACTCCGCTCGGCACCGGGATCATGCCAGGGCACCGATGACGGCCGCCGCCAGGGCCGGGTCGACCGGCCCTTCCAGACGTAGGCGTGCCCCACTGGGCAGGATGACCTCGAGGATCGCCGGGCTCGTGGCTGGCGTCGCTGGAGGCGGCACTGGTCCAGGGGGCTCCGCCACCGGCGGTTCCGTTACGGTCGGCTCCGGCGTGAGGGTCACCGCGACGAAGTTGGACGGTTCGGCCATGGCAGTCCCGGTAGCCTTCATCAGCCCCCGCCAGCGGTACAGCAGGCTCTCGTGAACACCCAGCCGGCGGGCCGCCTCCGTCACCACCACCCCGGGGCGGAACGCCTCCTCGACCATCCGCACCTTCTCCGCCGGCGTGTAGTTGCGCCGCCGCTCCGTCCCCGTCAGAACCTCGACCCGCTGGTAAGCCATGACGTTTGCAACTCGTTTGCGTCCGCGCGATGACGCGCCACGCAAACCTCAGACGCCGGCCCCTACTTTGCCAAGGCGGTGCTCACCGGATGCGCACGATCAGGCGAGACATACCCCGCCACATGGGCGAGGACCGCGCCCGGCAGCTGGAGTACGTGCCGGCACACTTCAAGGTGGTCGAGCACGTCCGCCCGAAGTTCTCGTGCCGGCGCTGCGAGGCGATCACCCAGGCGCCGGCGGCGCTGCCGATTGAGCGGGGCCTGTTCGGGCCGGGGCTGTTGGCGCACCTGCTGGTGAGCAAGTTCGACGATCATCTGCCGCTGTATCGCCAAGCGGAGATCTTCGCCCGCCTCGGCCTGGAGTTGAGCCGCTCCACCCTGGGCGATCAGGTCGGCCACGCGGTTCGGCTGCTGCGCCCGCTGATTCAGGCGATCGAGACCAGCATCACCGGCTCCGCCAAGCTGCACGCCGACGACACGCCGGTCCCGGTGCTGAGCCCGGGGGGCGGGCGGACCAAGACCGGCTACCTGTGGGTCTACCTGCGCGATGATCGACCCTGGAACGGCCCGCCGCCTCCGGCGGCGCTGTACCCCTACAGCCCCGGGCGCGGCGGCGAACATCCGTGCGGCCACCTGAAGGATTTCCACGGGGCGCTGCAGGCCGACGGCTACGCCGGGTTCAACGGCCTGTACGAACCGGGACCCGACGGGCGGGCCCGGATCATCGAGGTGGCCTGCATGGCCCATGGCCGCCGCAAGTTCCACGACGTGGCGGTTTCGGCCAAGGGCAAGGCGCCGATCGCGGCCGAGGCGCTACGGCGGATCGGCGAGCTGTATGCGGTGGAAGCCAAGATCGCCGGCCAGGATGCCGACGAGCGCCGGCGCGTGCGTCAGGCCGAGGCCGCCCCGAAAATGGCCGCGTTGAAGGCATGGCTGGAGGACACGCTGGGGCGGATCGACGGCAAGTCGGACACCGCCAAGGCGGTGCGTTACATGCTCAACCGCTGGACGGCGCTGACGCGTTACCTGGACGATGGCCGCCTGGAGATCGACAACAACGCCGCCGAACGGGCTCTGCGGGCGGTCGTGCTGGGGCGGAAGAACTGGCTGTTCGCCGGCGCCGACGTCGGGGGTGAACGAGCCGCGGCGATGTACACGCTCATCGAGACGGCCAAGCTCAACGGGCTCGACCCCGAGGCGTACCTGCGCGACGTAATCGCCCGGATCGCCGATCACAAGATCAGCCGCATCGACGAGCTGCTGCCCTGGAACTGGACCAAGGCCGCCGACGTCACCGGAAACGCCGACGCCGCGTAGCTCGGCGGACGCTTACGATCTTCCTCTTCAGGGCGGCGGTGCCCTTGAACTTGGTCCGGGTCCAGAACTTGACGGCGCCGGGGCCCAGCGGCAGGCCCTCGGTCGTGACCGCCAGACTCGCGTGCATCAGCGTGCATGCGGAACCGTCCCTCTTGGTCCTGACCGCTGTTCACCCGGACGGTCTGACCGATCTTCTCGGGATGCTCGCGCTGGAAGGAGAACTCCGTGGTGTCCTGAATGACCAGGAGGGGGCCGGTAGTCGCGGCGACCCGCTGGCGGGTCGAGCCGAAGTGGCCGGCGAGAATGACCGCTTCGCTTACCCGGTCATTGGCAAAGAACCGGTAGGCTGCCTTGGTATTGGCCCAGTCCTGGCAGGCCAAAGGGATGCTGTCGCCCATTGCCCCGGCCATCTGATCGAGCAACGTGCTCAGGCGTCGGCCCAGACGCTCATCGGCAAAGTGACAGCCGGCGAGTTCATCCTCAATCCACGCGTTTGATCCCGTGGCCATCGGCACCTCCCGAACATCGTTCGATGCCAACAGGCTGGAGACCGCCCGGGTTCGAGGCGGGGGCCGCCGTCACCGACTGCGCGGCCGGATGTGGGTAATTGAAAGGATCACCGGATGGATACGCAGGGTGCGGCGCCGGAACTCGACAATAACGGCCTCCTCCAGCTCCGTGAGCACAGTGCTGCGTGGCCGGCGCGGCCCCATGGGGAGATCCGCTGTCGTGGTGCGCTGGCGCCATTTGGCCACCGTCTTCGGGTTCAGCCCGTAGCGGGTGGCCAGGGCGCGGGTCGTGTCTTGCGCCGCACCTGTCGTGGTCGGACACGATACTGTCAAACCTCTTAAGGAACTGGACTGAGGCCGACTTGGCGAACATCCGCAAGCCTGCCGTGCTGATTAGCCAAGCGATCGTGACTATCAACATCATTTGGCGCGAGTAGATCCCTGCGGCGGCAACTCCGGTGGCGATCGTGCCAAGCCATATACCGGATAGGTTAATATTTATGGCCGCACTCTCCACTGCTAGTCGTCGGAGGCTGAATGTGCGATGCTTATGCCCGCTTTGATAGGGGGCATTATGGCTGACGGTTACGAGCAGAGAAATCGCAAGCGTGCGCATCTGGAACGGGTTTTGTTGGTTTGCGGCGGACAGAATGCCGGAAAGAGTAGCCGCCTGCGGAACATGTTCGTCGATCCGAGATTCGGCACCAAGGGGCACATCCCCGCCCATTCGCGGGTAGTTCCTGTTCGTCTGTCCAGAGAACGGGGGTTGGTCGTTCGGTTCACGTCTCCTCACGAAAGAGGGGAAACTCTGGAGATCTTCCTGGGCAAGATCGACCGCGACCTGGAGCGGGCTTGGTGGAATTTCGGCTTCTGGCGCGCGAACTTCGCCGCCGCAATCCAACCAAACGCGGCGAACCAGATGCCCGACGCGGTTGCCACCTGCAAAGCCATTCGCGACGCTTTCTGGCCGGAACGCGTCCGCCTCGTCCAAATCCATCCTCGGCAAGATGGCGACCCTGGGGACCTGCTCTCGGAAGCTCAGGTGAACGAACTCCGAAATCAGAGCGTTGAAGTGGTCACCATCGACGGGCGGCGACCGGGCGAAAAAAAGCTCGATCCCAACGCCTTTTTCCTCTCTGATTTTTTCGACTTCTCTTGAGATGGCAGCGTGTGGGAGCGGACCTTTGTGCGTGTAATTGGTGACAAAACCTCACCGCTGCACCTGGGTGTGGGCTCGATGTGCGGACTTAGACCAAAGAGATATGATGTTGAGAAACATGCTCGGAGAATTCTTTTCTCCATATGTCCGATTTCTCATCGGAGCTGCGTACAACATCCAGCAGACGTTGGATGGCCTCCATATGTATTCGTCTAATTTTGTGGAATATGACTCTGATGGGATGGTCGCCCACAGCTATTGGTCAGCATCAGAAGCAATGTTCCTTCCTTTTGGCATGTTGCTGATACTCTTCGTCATCATGAGTTTTTGCATCTTTCTCTCCGGTTACGTTATCGGTCGCTGGAAGGGAATGGTAATTTCAGCTCTTGTAATTTGCTCGCCGGGGCTTGCTTCATTGGTGGGAATTATCCCGCGATTTAGCTTTGTTCCCGACGAGTATGTTGTTGGCGGCACGGGTGTCCTGGGCGAGGTTCCGGGAATGGTTCCACTCGTCATACTCGCTCTGTGTATGGGATGGTCGACGGCCATCATTGGCATGGACCTTTTCAGCCTCGGCGAGAGGTACAGGAACATTTTTGACCATCTCTGGTACTCAATGGCGATCATCGCCGGACTTTTTTTCGTAGGAGACAATGCTGCCAGCAGAATCGAAAAAAGCTTGGTAGAGGTTTCGGACTCTAGAAGATTTGCCGCGGGATATCTCGCTCGGCAATTGCGGGACTACAGTGCAGAGTGTCGGGAAAGGGGCAATGTTTCACACATTTCTTGTGCGTGGGCCAGCTTTTCACAGGAAAAGTTGATTGAGTATTCGCTATGGCCGTCGGTCCTGTATCATGACCTTGGTCCGAAGACTACGGCAGAGCTCTATCAGATCGGCTGGAGACACCTGAACGAAGACGAGATCGTTACGTTGCGCAGGGAGATCCAGGAAGGCAATAATGAGAAATGTCCGATCGTCAATCTAGGAAATGGCGTGCGTCAACTATCTAAGCCATCTGATTCATGCCAAAGGCCGCCTTCTGAGATTTGTCGATCATTTCCAGAACCTCTGGATGGATACGACGGAAAGGATGGTTTGACTGCCACCTTGTACGTAGCAAGCGAGTGCATTGTTCCAACCCTGGTCCAGCTCCGGGAGCGCGAAGCGAAGCTGATCGCCAAGCAGCAGGACATGGCGAAGAGCAAGCACATACGCTGGTTGTTCTACATTTGGTTTTCGATATTGGCTGGAGCCAAGGTGGCTAACGCTACGGTCAAGACTTTTGATTTCGACAAGAGGCCAGAGCCGGAAAAGCGGCGGCTTTTTCGGATCGTAAGAGGTGGACTTGGCCGCTTGTGGAGGCTTGGCGCTTCGTTGCCCTTGTTGCTCTGGAAATCTGCGCGCCTCGCTGTGGTATTGTGGCGTCGTTAGGGTGAGGGGCCATGGACTTCCGCATCGCCGATAACCTTCACCGCCAGCGTGATGCAGCTGACCGGGGCCGGGCAGAAGGCGGTGAAGACGTCCGCTTTTGACCTTCAGTCCGCTTTTGACCTTCAGTCCGCCTTTGACCTTCAGTCCGCCTTTGGCCTTCAGATTGAGTTTCCGGCGCTGGGGAGTGAGTGGCTTCGTCCAAGACGTCCGCCGACGAGCGCTCCGCCTCTCGACGCCGTCGCGTCTTCGCCCAACGTCATTCGACGCAACAGCGTCGCTGCGCCGACGCATTCGTGACTGGGTGTCCATACTGGGTGTTGTGATGACGGGGCGGCAATTCACCCGGCAGGAGCTGTACGACCTCGTCTGGTCGCAGCCGATGCGCACGCTCGCGGCCGCGGTCGGTGTGTCCGATGTGGCTCTCGCCAAGGCCTGCCGGCACGCCGGCATTCCCGTGCCGGGGCGCGGTCACTGGGCCAAGACGCGGACGGGAAAGCCGACCACCCGGCGCCCGTTGCCCGCTCGCTTCCCTGGCGCGTCCGAGATTGTCGACGTGGGCGGAAAGCCGTGGCGCGGCTTCGCACCGGAGGTCAGCCTCGAGACGCCGCTGCCGCCGGCGCCGACCTTCGACGAGGACAGGACCGCGCTGACCGAACGCGTCCGCAAGATGGTGGGCACGGTGACCGTCCCACGGCTCGCGACCAAGCCCCATCGGCTGATCGCAACGCTGTTGGAGAAGGACCAAGCGCGCCGTGACGAATACCTCAGAACCGGCTACAGCTTTGACGCGCCACGCCACGATTCCCCGGTCGAAAAGCGACGGCTGCGCATTTTGAACGCCATCTTCCTTGCTGCCGCCCGGGCGGGCTGCCCGGCCTCGCTGGACACCTCCAAGTATCCGCGCAACCCGAACGAGGCGGGCCTGCAGGTGGGCAACCAACACGTCTCCTTCGTCTTGGAACCGATTGGACCGCGGGGGAAGCCATCCTCCGCGAGCCCGCGCGCGCCGCGCATGCGGTTGGTCGTTCCGTCTCGTTCCTACGGAGCTCCGGTGCTGAAATCCTGGGAGGATTCCGACACGGCGCCGCTCGAGAGTCTCATCGGCGCCATTGTGATCGACCTGATCGTCGCCGGCGAAACTTTCCACCGCGAGAACGCCGTATACCGTCACCAATGGCTCGTGCAACGGAAAGCCGAGCTGGAGGAGGCGGAGCGCCGCCGGAAAATCGAGGAGGAGCGCTTGGCCCGCGAGCGGCGGGAAAAGGAAGCGCAAGAGCGGATCGAGCGCCTGGTTGGTCAAGCAACCACACTGCGTCAGGCCGACGCGATCAGGGCCTACGTCCGCCTGGTCATCGACCGTGCCTCCGACCTGCCGGTCGCGCGTGACGACCTGGACCGGTGGGCCGCCTGGGCGTTGACCGAGGCCGATCGGATCGATCCGCTGAAGAACGGAACTCTTTTGGCCGAGCTTCACACCCTTCGCCAACGGCGGTGATCGCGGCACGGACGTGGAGGGAGCGGCTTGGCGGCGGCGTCCTCCGGCGCTGATCTCGCGCCGTGCGGCTTCGACCGAGGCGACGCACGCGCGACAGACTCTCGCCGATGGACATAGAATAGAAATCTGACATACCATGGCGTGTGGTTGGCGGTCTGGCGCGCCGGTTGTGCGCGTTGTGGGCTGCTGGATTTTCAACCCTGTTTACGAGCTGGGGAGCGCACTGATGCCGCGGAAGTCGCGAGGGCAGAGTGAAGCGGGGCCGGATGCGGTTGACCAGCATGTCGGGGCCCGCATCCGGCTGCGGCGCGCGTTGCTCGGGATGAGCCAAACCACGTTGGGGGCGCGGCTCGATCTGTCCTTCCAGCAGATACAGAAGTACGAGAAAGGGGCCAACCGCGTGTCCGCCGGGCGCCTGTGGGCCTTCGCGGCGGCGCTCGACGTGCCGGTGTCCTTCTTCTTTGACGACATGCCGGACGTCCCGCGCGCCGCTCCAGGCGGTCCCGCCGCGGCCGCAGACGGGTGTCCAGCGGACGCGGTGGACGTGCTGGCCAAGCGCGAAACGCTGGAGTTGGTGCGGGCCTACTATGACGTCGCGGATGCGGAGGTGCGGCGCCGGCTGTTCGATCTGGTGAAATCCATGGCGTCAACGCGACGGCGGGTGCGGCACGCCGCCTAGTGCGGATGCTCCTGCCGCTGTGAACAGGTTTGGGGAAGCGCCCAGCATTCGGCTCTCCCCTCCGTCACGAGCCGGCCAATGTTGCCCGGTCCTGCGTTATACGGTCACGACGGCCGCGCACCGGGGCGGCGGTGCCCGCCGCCGTGGTCGCGCTTGCCATTCCGTGTGGCACTGACGGCTCTTCATTCTCGGGTGAAACACCGACATCGATGACCGTGCGCCCATACGGCTTGGCGTCCCAGCCTTCGCGCTGTCCAGGGCCGGCAGCGGACGTGAACAAGTTCACAGACGCCCGTCCCCCGCGCGGTGCACACTCCAAGGTGCGCCGCGCGGGCGGGCCCGCAACCGCCAGCCGGCGCGGTCGCCGCCAAGCCCCACTCCCCCGCGATCCTAATCACTTGGGTTTGGACCGGCGCATGACGGAAGGCGGGGGGCCGAGACACGCAGCGCGACCAGAATGAACGGGCGGGCCTTGGGTGCACCAAGCGCAAAGCGGCGCAGGCCGCGTGTTCGCGCGCGGCGGACGACGGGGCCGGGCGCCGCTCCAGCGTTGTCGGCAACAACGAACGCTCAGGCGCGCCGCCCTGGAGGGCCAATCGCCTTCGCTCAGCGGTGTCGGCTGGCGGCGGATCGCCCGTGAGCCCCGTCGCCGGCCGGTGCGTGGCGCCCCCAGGCTCCGCATGCTTCACCCTTGAAGCTTTTCCTCGCACATACCCCATTTGGGGTATGAAGCCGGACGTCCGCTCCGTCACCTTGAATACACAAGGATGTTGATCGTGCCGAAACGGACCCTGATGCAGTTCGAAAGCTCAATCTGGCGTTTGGCGGATGCCGCTCAGGCAACGGGGGCCGGTTTGGTCGTCTTCGACCAAGAGGATCGCATCATCTATTCCAATGAGGCCAACAATATCCTCTACGAATTCGTCGACTTTGCTCAGCAGCCCACCTACGAAGACGTCTTCCGCGCGTGCCTGGCGCACAAGCGGTTTGTCGAGGCCGAGGCGTATCAGGACCCGGAGCGCTGGCTGGCGGGCGCCCTGCAGTTCCGCCGGTATCATCAGTTCGCTCAATTCATGAAAATCTACCCGGATCAGCGCTCTTACATCGTCACGCACGAGGTCATTCCCGGGGTCGGCAGCTACTTCTCGCGAATCGAGGTGACGGAAAAGGCGAGCAAGCGGGGAGCTCTGTTCGGCCCGATCGCCTGGACGGGCCTGGCGGAATCCCGAGCCGTGTCGACCGCCATCGACACGTTGCCGATCGCCTCGGCGGTGACCACCGCAACCGGGGTGATCCTGGACGCCAACGACGCGATGGCCGCGCTGCTCGACGCGCGCGACGGCCTGCTCGAGGTGGGGGGCCGCTTGTCGGTCGCGCGGCCGGCCGAGCACGACGCGTTCCTCCGGCTGCTCGCCGAGGCGGCCAACGCGACCGGGCATCGCGAACTGGTCATGCGGGTGACGCGCGAGCGCGCCGACACGGCGTATCTGGTGAATGTGTCGCACCAGCCGTCCCCGTTCGGCCGCACCGCGCTCGCCAACATCGTCGTGCTCGACCCCGGCATCACGCCGCCGATTTCGCCGACCATTTTGGCGACGCTCTTCGGCTTGACCGCGGCGGAAGCGCGGGTTGCCGCGGAAATCGGCCGTGGCGCCCGGATCGACGAAATCGCCGAGCGCTACGGCACGTCGCCGCAAACGGTGCGCACCCAGTTGAAGGTCGTCTTTCAGAAAACCGGCCTCGTCCGGCAAGGCGAACTGGTCCGGCTGATCGCCCAGATATCCGCCTTTTTTCGCCCCGTGTTCGAAAAATAACGCAGAAAGGACGCACCCGTCATGCTGAACACCACCGCTGCCAGCCAGCGCGAAACGCTCGCCGCCCTCGACCTGTCCTGGCTGGAGCCGCAATTGATGCGCCGGCACGGCTTCGACGCGGCGCGCGCGGCGCGCGCCGTCCGCCACTACCGGTGCTTCCTGGAGATCGCCGCCGACCACCCGGAACGGCCGGTGGCGCCGCCCGCCGGCGCGGACAAGGCGTGGCACGTGCACATGCTGTACAACGAGCGCTACAACGAGTTCTGCCGCACCGTGTTCGGGACGATCCTCCACCACGACCCCGAGGCTTTCGGGACGCCGGCGTTCGCCCAAGCGTGGGAGTTCACCCGGGCGCAGTTCGCCGAGCGGATGAACGTCGCGCTGCCGGGGCTGGACGGCGCCGCACCGTCCGACGCGGACTTGCGGGCGGAGCAATGCTGGTTGGCCGAACGGAGCAGCGCCGCGGTGACCGATCCGGACCTGCAGGCCGAGCAGTGCTGGGTGGTGGCGCGCGACGTTCGTCACTGAGCCACGCCACCCCCGTGTGCCGGGTTCGCCGCGGCGGACCCGGCGGTTGCCTCACCGGAGCCTGAGATGTCCGAAAACGCCCCGCGGCACAGCCTTTCGTTGCCCGACCTCGGTCCCCTGCGCAGCCAGAACGTCATGATCAACGGGCGCCGCACGAGCATGCGCCTGGAGCCGTTCATGTGGACGGCGCTGGCGGAGATCGCACGGCGGGAAGACCTGTCGATCCACCAGCTCTGCTCGGAAATCGACCGGCGCTTGCACGACGGCCGGCCGGCGCCGGCCGAAGATGGCGGCCGCCCGGGAAAGCGTGCGCCCGACCACTCCTCGCTGACGAGCGCCGTGCGCGTGTTCATCGCCGATTACTTCCTGACCGCGGCCAAGGCCAGCCCGGACTGGAATCAGCCCCCCGCCGAGGCGCCTCACGCGCCGGCGGCGACCGACCGGGCAACTGGACCAACCGGCGAGCCGCGGCGGCCCGTCGTCGGACGCCCGCGGTCGAGCGACGGAGCGCGCGCCGTGGCCTGAACGTGCGGCGGCGATCACGCCTTGCCGCTCACCGGGAAGCGATTACAGTGGTGTCGCGCTCCCCGTGTGCCATCTCGCAAGAGCTTCGCCCCGATGTTCGCCGTCTCTGTTTCGCACCGTTCCGCCGCCGTCCGCCCATCGTTTGTGCGCGCCGCGGCGCTCGCCCTGGCGTTGCTGATCGGCCCGGGGGGCGGGCTGGGCGCGGCCGACCTGCGCGCCCCGGTGCTGCGCACCAACCTGCCCGACGACCTCCCCACCGCCGACCCGGCGGCCTTTCTCGGCGCCACCGGCAGCCGGGTGCTTGGCCTGGTCTACGAGGGGCTCACCGCGGTCGCGGCCGACGGCGAGCTGGTGCCGGCGCTCGCCGTGGGCTGGGAGCCGCTCGACGGCGGTCGCGGCTGGCGCTTTCAGCTGCGCCCCAACGTCCGCTTTCACAGCGGCCGCCCGCTGAGCGCCGCCGACGTCCGCGCCACGTTCGAAGCGCTCCTGACAACGCCGCGCCCCGGCATCGGGGCGACCTTCCTGGTCAAACTGGTCGGCGCGGAGGCTTTTGCCCAGCGGCGGGTTGATCGGCTGGCCGGCTTCACCGAGATCGATCCGCTCACCTTCGAGGTGCGCTTCACCGAACCGGTGGCGCTGTTCCCCCACTACCCCTTCTTGATTTTTGACCGTGCGGCGGTTGGTCCCGACGGGGCCCGCCGCGCGTCCGCCGGCACTGGGCCGTTCCGCCTCACCGACTGGCGGCGCGGCCAGGAGGTGCGCCTGGAGGCCAACCGGGAGCACTGGGGCGGGCCCCCGGCCATCGACGGGCTGCGCTTCCAGATCATCCCCAGCGCCGACACGGCGCTGCTGATGTTCGAGACCGGGGCGCTCGACTTCGTCAGCGTCTCCGACACCGCCCTGCGCCGGGTGGCCGACACGCCGCGTTTGCGCGCCGCCGCGGTGGCCGTGCCGCGCCAGCAGGTCCGCTTTCTCGGCATGAACCAGGGCCTGTACCCGCCGTTTGCCGACCCGCGCGTGCGCGTGGCGCTGGCCCTCGCCCTCGACCGCGCCGCGGTGGTCGACGGGCTCTACGGCGGCTACGCCACGCTGCCCGGCTGGTACCCCCCGCGCGTCCCGGGGCACGGCGCGGACCCCGAGGCGCCACCGCCGACCGACGCCGTCGCGCGGGCTCGCCGCCTGCTCGCCGAGGCCGGCTACCCCGACGGGCGGGGGCTGCCGCCGCTCGACCTCGTCGCCATCGACGCCGGCCGCGACGAGGCGGCCTACTACGCGCACCAGCTGCGCCAGGGCCTTGGGCTTCCGGTCACCGTCCGCACGCGCGACCGCAGCGCCTTCGTCAGCGCCGCCAACGCCGGGGCGCTGGCCTTCTTCTTCGGCGGCTGGTCGGCGGACTATCCCGACCCGATGACGCTTCTCGGCTCGCTGTGGCACAGCGCCAGCCCCTACAACCAGACGCGCTGGCGCGACGACGCGCTCGACCAGCTGCTCGACGGCGCGCGCGCCGCCCTCGATGGCGCCGAGCGCGACCGGCTCTACAAGCAGGCCGGGCGGCGCCTGACCGAGACGGTGCCCGCGGTGCCTTTGGCGGTGCCGATGCACGTGCTGCTGCGCCATCCCCAGGCATCCGGCGTCGCGCCGACGCCGTTTGGCCTCCTCGCGGTGGCCGGCGTGCCGGGGCAACGCCCGGCCCCCGGCCCCTGAGACGGCCCGCGCGGCGAGCGACACGGGACATGCTGAGCTACGCGGTGCGCAAGGTGCTTGGCGGGCTGGCGCGGCTGGCGGCGGTTACGGTGCTGCTGGTCCTCGCCTTCGAAGCCATGCCCGGTGATCCGGTGAGCGCGGCGCTCGGCGCGCACGGCGCTGATCCCGCGCTGGCCGGGCCGGTCGGCGGCGCGCTGGGGCCGGACCGGGCACTCGGTGCCCGTTTGGTTGCCTTTGCCGCGGGGCTGGCCCGCGGCGAGTTGGGGCAGTCGCACCGCTACGTCGGCACCCCGGTCGCCACGCTGCTGGCCGAGGCGGTGCCGGCGACGGTGACGCTGGCCGCCGGCGCCATGGCGCTGTCGCTGCCGGCTGGCGTGGCGCTCGGGCTGTGGGCGGCGGCGCGGGCGGGGCGGGCCGTGGACCGCGTGATCACCGCCGGGCTCACGGCCGCGCTGTCGTTGCCGGCGGCGGCGCTGGCTGTGGCGCTGATCGCCGGCTTCGCCGTCGCGCTCGACTGGCTGCCGGTGGCCGGGTGGGGCGGGGCGGCCTCGGCGGTGCTGCCGCTCCTCGTGCTGGCGGTGCCGGTGGCCGGCCTGCTCGGGCGCCTCGCCCGCGCTCTGGCGGCCGACGCTCTGGCGCGGCCGCACGTGCGGACCGCGCGCGCCAAGGGCCTCCCGGAGCACCGGGTGCTCAGCGCCCACGTGCTGCCGCTGCTGGCGGGGCCGCTGCTGGCGGCGGCCGGTGCGGCGTTCGGCGGTCTGCTCGGCGGCGCCGTCGTCGTGGAAACCGTGTTTGCCATTCCGGGACTCGGCCGGGCGGCGGCCGAGGCGGTGCTGGCGCGCGATCACCCGGTGGTGCTGGGGTGCGCGCTGCTCCTGACCACCATCCACACGCTGGTCGGCCTCGGCGCCGACCTGGCGGCGGCGGCGGTCGACCCCCGCCCGTCGCTGCGGCAGGGCCCCCCGTGACCGGCGGACCAGGACGGCGGGGCGGCGGGGCCGGGGCGCGGGCGATGAGCGCCGCCGTCCTGCTGGCGCTGGCCGCCGTGGCCGTCGCGGCGCCGCTCATCGTGCCTCACGACCCGGCCGCGGTCGATCTGGCGCGCGCCTGGGCACCACCGTCGCCGGCGCACTGGCTGGGCTGCGACGCCCTCGGGCGCGACGTGGTCAGCCGGCTCCTGCTCGGCGCGCGGGCTTCGCTGCTCGTGGCGGCGGCGGCGGCGGTGCTCGCCACGCTGCTCGGCGTGGCGCTGGGGATCGTTGGCAGCCTCGCCGGCCGCTGGGCGGAGGCCGTGGTCGGCCACGCCGTCGACGTGGCCTTGGCCTTCCCAAAGCTGGTGCTCGCCCTGGTGCTGGTCGCCCTGCTCGGGCCGGGCGTGCCGGCCACGGCGGCGGCCATCGGCCTGGCCAGCTGGCCCGACGTGGCGCGCTTGACGCGGGCGCTGGTCGCTGCGGCGCACCGCGAGCCGTACGTCCGCGCCGCCGCCGCCTGCGGGGCCGGGCGCCGCTATGTGCTGTGGCGGCACGTTCTGCCGCACATCCGCGCGGCGCTGCTGGCCCGGGCGGGGGCGCTGGCGGCGCAGGCGGTGCTGGCCGAGGCCGCGCTCGGCTTCCTCGGCCTTGGCGTTCAGGACCCGCTGCCGAGCTGGGGCGGGATGATCCGCGACGGCTTGCCGGTGATCGCCGCCCGGCCGGCGATGGCGCTGGCGGCGAGCCTCGCCGTCTTCACGACGGCGCTGGCCGTCAATCTGCTGGTCGATGGCGTGCGCGACGCCGCCGACCCGCAGCGCATGCGCTGACCGCGGGAACTCAGCCGGCGCTGGCCATCGCGTCGTCGAGCGCCGACGGCCGGAGATCGCCGCGCCCGTGGCCGGCGCGGCGGTGCCCGTCGTCGGTGGCGGCGGTCTGGAAATAGGCGGTGGTGAAGACCCGCAAGGCCGCTGCCGCCCAGCGCGACGGCGTCATGCCGACGCGCGTCCAGGGCCGGATGCCGGCCGCGCGCTCCAGCACGGCGGCGCACAGGTCGTCGACCGGCAGCGCTTCGCGCTGAGCGATGTCCTCAAGGAACCGCCAAAACGCCGCCTCCAGGCGAACGGCGGTCGAACGGTCGTGGTGGTGGATGAGGCGGCGAACCAGCATGCGGGCGTGAACCGGGAGCGGTGGTGCGCCGCGGAGAGCACCACAATCGCGGACCGAAATCAAGGCCGCCGGTTACGCCCGTATGGTGCAGGTTGGTGGGCGTCGGCCAACCGCAGGTCATCCCGGATCAGGCATATATCACCATCAGGAGCAAAGTGTCGGGCGGCGCGCCAAGCCCCCTTGCGTGGGCTCGCGCGCCGCCGTCTCGCCGGGCCGCCCCTTTGCCTCCGTCCACCGACCCCAAGGACCGCCGCGCCGGCGCGGTGCCCTCCGCCCTGCTGCGGGACCCGCTCGACGCGCGCCAACGATTCCGGAGCCGATCATGACCGATGCCTCATTCCCTTCGACGCCTTCCGACCACTCCCGTCCGCGATCCGCCGGCACTGGTCCGACGGTCTGGCTGGTCAGCGGCGTGCTCACCGTCACCGACACCAGCCTGCCCACCGCGCTGCACAAGCTCGCCGATCACGCTCAGCTCTGCGCCGCCGGTTTCGCCACCGCCAACATCGCCGGCGTCATCCTGCACGGCCGCCTCAAGCTGGCTTGGAGCATCGCCGTCCCGGCGGATGAGCAGCTGCCGGGGCTGGTCGACAGCCCCGATCCCGAGGCCAACTACCGCCTGTTGACCATCACCGTCACGCCGAGCGACGCCTGACCGCCAGTGCGCCCGTGGCACGCGCCGGAGACGCCGCCCGTGCCACGACGAACATCGCAATCATTCGCAGCCGTCGGCGACGGGTCGTCGACCGCGGCGCTGGCGACCGAGCATGGTCGTGTCAGGGGAAAGACCTTGTCACCGTCCGCTAGGCGCCCTGCGTCCTCCGCGGCGTCCTCGCTTGGCACGTGGCCGTCGCCGAGCCTGAACACGCCTGGAGAGGCCCGGCCGTCGCGGCAGGCCAAGCGTAACACCGCGTTGCAACAAGGAGACGAAAAGCATGCCTGAGAGCAATGGGGATCAGAAGCGGCGTTCGACGTACGGCGTCGATCCGAAGACGGTCGCGGCCGTCGCCGGCTTCGGGGCTGTGTATGGCGCGATCAAGGCCGCGCTGCTTGGCAAGACCGCCGTCGACATTCTTGGAGCGGCGGCGATCGCCGGCTGGGCCGGTGTCATCGTCGGAGCCGTCGCGACCGTGCACCGAAAGGAGGCTTCCCACGACGGGCCGGTCGCCGAGGCCGCACAATCGGGATGATCGGTGGCCAGGGCCGGCGCCAGCCGGCCCTGCCTTGGACCGCTGAAGGTTTCTCAGCAAGGTGAACGATTGGCCCGCCGGAGTGGCCGACAGTGATGCGCTGGAAACAGCGTCTGTCCGTCACCGTGCGCAATCACCGAAAGGCACTGTAGGCGAGAGGGCGACGTGCAACAGATTCGTCCGACAATCTCAAAGGCCCGCGCACCGCGGCCTGCGTTGATCCGCACCCACACGGCAACTCCGCACGCTGCACGGAGCCAATGTCGCGCCATTTTCCTTTTTTGAGTTAACTCTCGGATTCGACATTCCTCGTAAAAACAGAACTTTTCTGTTTTTCGCCCCCGCGGTGTCGGGGTTTTGTTCTCTAATATTAGCTCGGTTATTGGTAATAAATAACTTTCTATATCATAGTATTGTACGAGAGTTAACCGCAACCAAGACACCAAGAGGAATACATGTTTAGTCAGCGTTCTCACAGGCAGGACATCATGGACTGCATTAACGCCCGAGTGGAGCACATGATTGACAATCACAGCAAGGTCCTGGCGATCCGCTGCGATGTCCGGTATCCCCAGGGTTATCCGCACGACGGCACCAACGGCGATGTGTCGAAACTCATGAAGCTCGTGAAGGAATCGCACACGGAGCGGAAGGTGGGCATGCACTATGTCTGGGTCCGGGAGCAAGCAACCAGCGAGGTTCCTCATTATCACGCGCTTCTGCTTGTTAATGGGGATCGTGTTCGAAGCCCCTACGGAATTCTGAAGAAGATGGAAGACGTCTGGGGGCGCGTGATCGGCAGCGATCCATCCGGGCTGGTCGATCACTGCAACCACGCACACGATGGGAAACCGGGGATCGGGCACGTGCCGTTGAAGCGGCCCTCCTCCAAGGCGCAGGGCGAAGAGCGCACCCGCCAAGAGGAGCGGTTCAACGCGGCCCGTGCCGAACTCGACGATCGCGCCTCCTATCTCATCAAGACGCACACCAAGGGCGGGGCCCCGAAACGGGTGCGGGAATTTGGAGCGTCGCAACTGAAACCAAAGCGTGGGGAGGCTCCCCAGGACTAATACCAAGTCTCACCGATCCCAACCCATGCCCCGGATCGGGTGTCCGGTCGTGGCGGCTCACGCCAGGCCACATAGGTTCTGATCACTGGGACTTGGTATAAGCGCTCTGTTACAGCGCCGTTGACGCTTTATGGTACTCGGTCACCGGCGCCGATGCGCCGGGGCCGGACCTCAGCCCGCGTCGTGCCGGTTACGGTGGTCCTGCCCGATGTCTGATCTTTTTCAAAGACCACATACTGCATCGTTGCGACGGTGGGCCGCCTCTTCCGGACACCGGAGATTTCCGTTCACGCGACCTCCAAGGGGAGCGTGATCGTCCGTCGTGCTTGGGCGCCATGGATAGGCCGCCGTTTTCCACGCCCTCACTATCAGCCTTCTCGTGGTGAGCGCACGCTCGGCGACTGTGTCGGTTTTTGTCCCTTTTTGTCGGAATTTTCTGACCTTGCTTTCATGCCGGGGAGCAAAGGATTCGACCTTCTGGCGCAACGTTCTTCAGCTGGCTGCTGAAGCAAGGGGAACTGGAAGGAGGCGGCTATGGGCACCGCGCCAAGCATCCAAAATGATCTGTCGCCGGGCGACTTGAGGGGCTGGCGCGGCTCGGACAGGATGTGAAAACGGCCGAGTGGGTGTACGCGATTGCCGCCGCCCTGAAGGGAGACAGCCGGGCGCCAACGCCGGGCTGATGGACTGGGTCGTCGCTCGCTTCACCGCCACACTGCCGATGGAGGTGCGCGCTGTCCTCGTCCGAGATTGTGCCGGCTGACATGCCTCCAGGGCGCGGCACGTTTCGGACAGCCTCACACTTTTGCCCTTCAACGCGGAACTCGAGCGCGTCTCGCTCGATCTGCGCGAACGCTTGACCTGCTCCCCTGAAACTCCTCCGCGCTGAGTTAGAGTCCGTCGAGCAAGGAGACGGACCTGAAGAAGAGCCGGTTCAGCGAGGAACAGATCATCGGGATCCTGCGCGAGCAGGAGGCCGGTAGGCCGACGGCGGAGGTCTGCCGCAAGCACGGGGTCAGCGAGGCGACGTTCTTCCGGTGGAAGGCGAAGTACGGCGGCCTGGAGGTGTCGGAGGCCAAGCGGCTGAAGACGCTGGAGGACGAGAACGCCCGCCTGAAGCGTCTGCTGGCCGAAGCGATGCTCGATAACGCGGTGCTCAAGGACTTGGCCGCAAAAAAATGGTGACGCCCGCGGCTCGACGAGCGGCTGTGGCCCATGCGCAGGCGGCGCATGGGATCAGCCCGCGGCGGGCGTGCGCCCTTCTTGGCGTGGACCGATCGTCGGTCCGCTACCGCTCCCGGCGTATGGACGACGCGCCGTTCCGAGTTCGCCTGCGGGAGTTGGCGGCCGAGCGGCGCCGGTTTGGCTATCGGCGTCTGGGGCTTCTGCTGACGCGCGAAGGGGTGAAGGTGAACACCAAGAAGCTACTACGGATCTACCGCGAGGAGGGGCTGCGGGTGCGCCGGCGCGGTGGCCGCAAGCGTGCCCTGGGCACACGTGCCCCCGTCGCCGTGCCGCAAGGACCGAACCAGCGCTGGTCGCTGGACTTCGTCAGCGACGCCCTGAGCGACGGCCGTCGCTTCCGCATCCTGGCGGTGGTGGACGACTTCACGCGCGAATGCCTGTGCTTGGTGGCGGATACCTCGCTGTCGGGCCGGCGCGTCGTGCGGGAACTGGATGCCATCGCCGCGCGCCGCGGCTGGCCGGCGGTGTGCGTGTCGGACAACGGCACCGAGTTCACCAGCATGGCCATTCTCGCCTGGGCGCAGGAGCGCCGGGTGGAGTGGCATTACATCGCGCCCGGCAAGCCGTTCCAGAACGCCTTCGCGGAGTCGTTCAACGGGCGCCTGCGCGACGAATGCCTCAACGAGACTCTGTTCACCTCGCTCACCCATGCCCGTGCCGTCCTGGAGGCGTGGCGGAGCGACGACAACCACGTCCGACCGCACTCCGGCCTCGGCGGCGCCACGCCGATCGAAGTCGCCACGCGGACGTCGCCGCAACCGGGGCCGGGGCATGCCCCGGCCCCGGTTGCCATCAACGCCCGTTCAGGGCATCACATGAGGGGACTCGCACTCTGAGTGGAGGAAACTTGGGGAGCAGGTCACGCTTCTTGTCGCTGCGGCTCCTCAATGACACCGACGCCGTCGTCCAAGCCTGCATGCATGCCTGGCACACCGTCGCCACGGAACCGGCGGTGTCCGCTCCCTGTGCGCCTATCCCTGGATCATAAAGGCCAGTTCATAGCCTCGCCGGTATCGTCGCCCTCATCGCTGCTTCCGGTGGGATTTCGCCGTTGGGTGTTCGGCGGCTTTGGGACAAGAGGCGGAGATGTGGTGGGAGAGGGCCGGTGTTGCATGTGCGAAATCGCCCGACACGGGCGTGAGAGCCTGGCGACCCGGTGCTCTCACGTCAATCAATGGCTGTTACGGCGCCAAAAGCTGCGATCGGGAATATCATCTGGGCAACTGCCAATTGTCGCTTGAGGAGCCTCGATCCGCTCGGCCAAAGGACCCAACGGGCCATAACCCTGCGATCTACAGGTGCAGGTGGTTGGAACTGGAGCGGCGTGTGCGTGACATCACCAAATCGAAAGGTGTGGGCAGGTCAACGGTGCGGGATTCTGCGGTGTCTCGGTAATTGCCCGCAACTCGCTGGGTATGTCGATAACCCGGCATGAAACAGGGCGGGCTGCCGTGGCCACCCGCCCGCTTCAGGCTGTGCAGCCCAAGCATACGAAGGGATGGGGAGGGGAGGTTTTGGTCCCGGCATTGGAACAGCGTTGATAAGCGCCCTGCCAACACATCTGATACGGACGGCGGGTGGAGGGTTCCATCGATGGGATGTCATGCGCGTTGCTGCCACCAATGGAACCAAGTGATGGCCTTGAGGCGGCCGGGGGCATTGGCGAGCGCGCAGCAACGGTCGGCGAGGGCCTGATCGACCGCCGAGAGATCCTCGAAGAGGGTGTTGGCGACCGCCTCGTTGGACAGCGGCCAGAGATGCTCGGCTGGGTGCAACTCGGGTGAGTAGTGGGGCAGGAACTCCAGGGTGGTGCCCGCCGGGATCTCCACCTCGCCGGCGCCATGCCAGCCCGCCCCATCGAGCACCAGCAGGATGCGCTTGTCCGCTCCCGCTCCGACGTCGCGGGCAAACGCGGTGAGGATTTTGCTGAACAGCGCGGTGCCGACGCCGTCGGCTAGGAACCACACCACCGCTCCGGTGCTCGGGCGCACGAAGCCGTAAATGGACATCCATTCGAAGCGGTGATGCCCATGGACGATGGGGCCGCAGTCGCGCGGCGCCCAAACCCGGCGCAGCACCGGCTTGAGGCCGACGCGATGCTCGTTCATCGCCCACACCGCCAACGGTGTGCCGGGGGCCTCCTGCTGGAGCGCCTGCACGCGGCGGCGGAAGCGTGCCTTGTAGACCTTCCTGTGCCAGCGGATCGGCTTCGGCATGGCGCGGCACTTGGCGCGTGAAGCCGAGGCGGCGCAGGTATTCGGTGCCACGCCGCGACGAGATCAGGCGCCGAGCATGCCGGCGATCCACTGCGCCATCGAGCGCCCAGTCCAGAAGCCGTAGTCGGGCGGCGGCGCCTCCAGGCTATCCCCTAGGCGGCGCTGCTGGCCTGCGTCGAGCGGCGGTCTGGCGCCGGGGTGGAATTAGCGCTGGTCACCCAGCCCCGCAACCCCGGCCTCGTTATAGCGCCCCACCAGAACGCTGATCCAGCGCGGCGTATAGCCCGTCACCTCGGCCACGAACTGCGCCGAACGCCCGCTGCTCAGCAACCAGATGATCTGAAGGTGCGTCCGCTCCGTCGCGTCTTTCGCTTCCTTGTACAGCCGATGCGATTCATCGGCCTCAAGGTGATGAACCAGGTGAACCTTGCGGCCCATCCTCAGACAAGTGGGCCGCCAGCACCTCAAAGGAAGCCTTCACCCGCCGTCCGTATGCGAAAGCAGCGCGATTCATGCCGCGGAAAAAACGGCGGGGTTTACAATAAACCAGGGTGACGCTCTCTTCCCCGGATAAGAATAGGGTGGAAACGGGCACTCTTTCAGATGGCCATGCGCAATCAAGACGGTCAATGCATCAGCCACTCCCTTGTTCAACGTGAATGTACCATCGACGGCACGCAAGGCATCCCGGCGGCGAAACTCAGTCACCCCGCACGATCGCAACCACGCCACCAATTTGATGGCGCACCTCACCGTTCGCTCGGGAAACGCAGAGCTGCACGCGGAGACGCCCGACGCATCAAGGAGCGGTATCAGCGGGCGCCACGCTCGGCAATCGCCGGTCGTGGCGCTGAAAGCGGTGGTGTCCAAGCGTTGGCGCTTCGAAACTGCGGATAGTGCAATTGTGACCAATTCGCATTTGTTCGCCGAACCGATGTGGTGACGGCACGGAATGCCCGGTACAGGCCGGGGAACATCCAGTGCAGAGCCAATGCCTTGCGCCGACAGCGAGCAGAACTCATCCCACGGCATGGAGATCGCGCGGCGTCCATCCGGCTGTGTGCAGTTGTCAGCGACAACGCATGGCCTATGTTTGATGCACACATCGCCGAATCCCAAATCACGTGCCCAAACCTTAAAGCTTTCCGCAAAAGCTTTGTGGAACTCTGCCAGGTGCTGGAAATTTTCTTCGAGCGAAAAGAATGCATGAGGAAATCCGATTTCCACATCCTGTTCTCCAATATACGTTGCCCTTAGAAATGAGGTCTCGGGAACGTTGAGGCGACGGCGGAGCACTGTGTTTAGCATTTCGGAAACGCGGGCTGTTAACACCGGAAGCCGATCGGGGTAGCGGGAAACCCGGAAGGAAAAGTTTCCTGGACCCCAGCGTTGAGGCGTTCCATCCACCTCAAACCGATAGAGCGGGACGGCATCGAACAGCCTGGCACCTTGCTCAACGGCCCACTGCCGCGCCTTGGGCGTATCGGGTATCAGCCCGTTGCCCCAGTTGACGTTGCGGTAAAAATAGAGGTATCGCGGCGCCCCTCGGAGGATTCTCGTTTGGTGTGGCGTCATCGCTGAGTCCCTGCGTTATAGTTATAGGCTAGGCGAAAGCGCGGTGCGCGGGGCCGGCCTCTGCGCCAGCGCTCCTGCTGATGCGCGTAGATCATGAGATCCTCGTGGATCACTTGGAGCCGAAGAAGCAGGTCGACCGCTGCCTGAATCTGCTGCCTCGAATGCCTGGACAGGCAACTTTGGACGTCCTGCACGGAAAAGCCCGCTGTGGCGTACGTGGATGCCCACCTTACGATCTCATCGGCAACCTCCTGGACCTCCCCGTGCTCCGCATGCCAGAAAAAGTTCCGGGTTTGAGCCGCAAAGAAGTGTGCCATGCAGATCGCTTGGCCCATGACGTCGGTGTCGATGCGAGCGCGGCGTGGATCATCGTGCGCAATGCAATGCAACAAACCCGCCAGCCGCAGGACTTTTCCCGGAAGCTTCGCTCCCCACCCCGTGTCGAAGTTCAACGATCGGCAAGGCAGGAGTTCCAGTTCCGCCCAACGCGCAAAGCCCGCGAACAGGGCCTCTGCATTGTCGGTCAGTTCCAACGCGTGGCGGGCCATGCCCGTTGGCAGCGCCGGGATGTCGAGCAGGCGCCTGATCAGAGCGTTATAGAAGTCCAGAGAATGCTGAGGAATAGGGGGAAGTCCAACGCGTCGTGTTCCCATGAGGGACGGAATGCGGACAACGAGGAGCCGCGCCAGCAGCCCGCAGCTGCGAACACGATGATTGCGTGCAAAGCGCAAGGCAGCTTCGGGTTGAGCTGAGATGCAGAGCGAAAAGGCTGGCGCCGGAATCTCCAACAGTGGTTTGTTGACTCGGTCAACCACGATCGGTTCGTGATCATAGCCGTTGCAGAAGAGCGACATGTGAGCGCCTGAGCGTGCGAGCATGTCGAGCAGGCCGGGCTCAGGTTCGTGGCAGGACAGGCGCCCTTCAGTTTCGGCCAGCGCGCGCTTTAACGCAGCAGCGGTTGTATCCTGGAAATAGAGACGAATGGCCGGCCGGCTCTTGCCGTCGTGGCTCCACTGACCGTCCTGCGCGCGCCTTTGCTCCAACCAATTGTGAAGGGGTTGCTTTGCGAGTTTTACAACGGCAGACTTGCGTCCTCCCGGTTCTTCAACGACGACGATGTAGAGGGACAGCGGCTCACGGTGGCCGCAATTCCGGATGATTTCGAATTTGCCATTGACTGCTGTGTTCACCGCGCCGATGGCGTTCAGCATCGTCATGTCTTCAGACACCTGAAGGGTGTGCGCCGCGTATTGCAAAAAAACTTTGAACGATGATGCCGGAAGTGCATCGATCAACTTGGGCCCGGCAAGCGCAAGGCGCCGGTCTTCCAATGGATAGGGAGACACGCTGGGCACGCTTACGGGCAATCCGGCGGTTTTGGCGACACCGAGACGGTCAACGTCGGCCGGCACCACAAATGGCATGCGGTTCATTAGCGCTCTCCTCCGGCCTGGAGCTTGGCCAGAAAGGCCGCAACATCGGTGGCCAGAAACAGGGTGCGCCGGCCGCACTTGGTGGCCTTGAGTTCTCCGGACTTCACGAGTTCATAGATGCTGGTGCGGCCGAGCGACAGGAGGGACGTGGTCTCCGTGACGCTGTAGGCGGCCTTCATAAGGTTGTAGGTGTGGGGGTGCATGGTTTTATAGCCCGTCATCAGGTTGCGGATGACGGGCTAGTGTTCACATGAATGCGCTCGGCGGTATGGGAATATGTCGCCCAAAATCGTTTTCCGTGGAGCGTTACTCCTCGTAGGACAGAATTTTTGACGGGATGTCCAGCCTTGGGATGCCTCCCCCGCGTTTTTGGTCAGCCGGTCGCAGAGGTCGGACGTGTCGAACACGCATTCGTCGCATCAGAGCCGCCCACTGTGCGGTCAGCCTTGGATGTCTGAGGTGGTCCCCGTTTCCCGGACAGTTTAGCGGCTGGGATAAGCTTGGTTCAGGTCTCCATCACGCCGCCAATTCGATGCCGTCCAGGATGCCCATGTAGGTCTCGTCCGGCGTCCTGCCGCCGAGCGCCGAATGCGGCCTCTGGGAGTTGTAGTAGGTGATCCATCGGCCGAGCCCGGCCCGTGCCTCGCTGCCGGTCTCGAAGGCCTGAAGGTAGACGCATTCGTACTTCATCGACCGCCACAGCCGCTCAATGAACACGTTGTCCATCCATCGCCCGCGCCCGTCCATGGAAACCCGGACGCCAGCCTCGGTCAAGAGGCCGGTGAAGCGCGGGCTGGTGAACTGGCTCCCCTGATCGGTGTTGAAGATCTCCGGCCGGCCATAGCGCGCCAGCGCCTCCTCCAGCGCGGCGATGCAGAACTCCACGTCCATGGTGTTCGACAGCCGCCACGCCAGCACCTTGCGCGTTGCCCAGTCCATCACCGCAACCACGTAGAGGAAGCCGCGCCGCATCGGGATGTAAGTGATGTCGGCGCACCAGACCTGGTTGGGGCGGTCGATCACCAGGTTGCGCAGCAGGTACGGCCAGATCTTTTGCTCCGGGTGGGGCACCGTCGTCCGTGGCCGCTGGTAGACCGCCGCCAAGCCCATCTTCGCCATCAGCCGCCGGACCCGTTTGCGGCCGACCTCGTAGCCCTGTCGGCGCAGATGGTGGGCCATCTGCCGCGAGCCGTACCACGGCGTCTCCAGAAACTGCTCGTCGATCAGGCGCATCAGCGCCAGGTTCAACGGCCCCTCGCCACGGATTGGCCCGTAGTACGCGGAGCGGCTGATCGACACCAGTTCGCACTGCCGGACGATCGAGAGCCGAGGGTGCTCGGGCTCGATCATCTGCCGCCTCCGATCGACATTCATCGACCGGAGGCCTTGCGCAAAAAATCCCGCTCCACGACGAGCTGGCCGATCTTGGCGTGCAGCTTCTCGACCTCGGTGGCGTGCGATGCCTCGGCCACCTCCGCCTTGTCCGAGAACACCGCCGCCATGCCCTCCACGGCTTGCCGCTTCCAGGCGTTGATCAGCGTCTGGTGCACCCCGTGCTTGGCCACCAGCTGCGACACGGTCAGATCGCCCCGGATCGCCTCCAACGCCACCTTCGCTTTGAACTCCGCTGAATACCGCTTTCGATTCCCCGTCATCGGGTCCGTCCTTTCCGTCGGGCGAACCAAGCTTATCCAACTGTCCGGGAAACGGGGACCACCTCAGGGCGAACCAAGCTTATCCAACTGTCCGGGAAACGGGGACCACCTCAGTCCTCAGAGCGGGCGAGCTTGACCCATTCTTGAATGGCGGATTTTGAAAGTTTATGCACCTTAACCCCATCAGCGAGCAGGCCGCGCTGACCAAGGTGTCGCTCCGCAATGCGCGCGGCAGCATGGATGAAGCTGTAAGGTCCTTCCGAGTGCACGCGAACATCGGCAATGGCGTTGTAGATGTGCAGTAGGTCGGCAACGAGTGTCGAGAAAAAGGGATCGCCTGGCCGGCCCGTTTTTTTTGTAAACTTTTCTGAAAGCGAGTCGGCGGCTCCTTGCAAAATATCGAGGCTGCGCGCAAAATCCTCTAGACTAAAGGCTTTATCGTAGGTAAACAACGCTTCCTTTTCTATAAAGGCGAATGCGGTTGCAAGGAGATCTGCGTTTTCCACCGATTGCACTGCATCTTCGGCTTCTTCTATGGATTCAAACTCTTCGGCCAAGGAACCTAAATGCCGGGCTGAGAAATTCTCTCCTGTTAGTTTTTCTAGCTCATTGCTAAAGCTTGAAACGGCGTCCCGAATGGCCGCAAAAGTGTTCTTTAGTTCCTTGTGTGTTCTAGCTTTGACATGGCCGTCAATGGCCTGCAGATAAACGTTAATGACATACTCAATGGCCTCTTCTTCAAATTCGAGTAGTGGTCTGCCGATAGCGTCAAACAAAATGACGCGATCTTCATCGTTGAGCTTAGCGTATAGAAACAGGTTTGTTTCCGGGTAGAGTTTCTGAATAGTTTGGGGTTTAAGCATTGAGGTGTCCTTGTTGCTCGGTTCGGCAGCCTTCGCCGGCTGCAAGCATAATACAGGGTGTGGACGTTGCAAATGAACCCTCGTCGTAAGCTTGGAATTCCATCACCCCGTTCGTGCATCGAGTCGCAGGCTTCCGGCCCGCTCGACGCGGTCCCAAAAATCGCTGGGTTTCACCACCGTGACGGAGCGCCCCCAGGTGTACAGGTGCCACGCCATCTCCAGCGCGCCTCCGGCGCGAAAGCGCACGGTGACGCCGCCGTCCGGCTCGTCGTCCAGTCTCTGGCTCGGAGGGAACAGGAACTGGCGCGCTTCGGCGGCGACCGCCGGCGCGAACCGCCAATCCACGTCGAAAGGCTCCTCCTGAAAGACACCGCAGCTGCGCGCGGCCCAATCGTTGTGCGCAAAGTCGTCCCGCCGGAACGGCTGTCCGGTGTCTTCCACCTCCAAAATGTTGGCCAGGCGAAAACTGCGGTAGGCAAAGACGCCCGGGTTGAGACTGAAGGTGAGATAGGGGCGGCGACCGTAGAGGAAGCCGTACGGACACACCCGGTGCCAAGCCTCGCCCGTGTGGCTCCGGTCGCGGAGGCGCACGCGCCGGCAGGCGATCGTCACGGTGCGCAGCGCGCTGACGATGTCCGGGGCGACGGCTTGAACGTCGCCGGCCACACGGCGTGTCGCCGGCGCGTCCTGCTCCTCGACCGCGACCACGACGCTCGCCCGGTGGTGGCCCAAGCCTTCCGTCACCGGCGTCGGTGCGCGCGTTTCCGAGTTGGAGTGGAGGACGCGCGTGTTGCGTGACCCCGCTGGTGCGCCGGATCGCGCTAGCGGGGTCACAACGCGCTGGCGGCCAGCGCCGTGGTTGGCGCTGGCACGAGGAGGCGCAGGTGGAAGGCCGCCACGCCGCCAAGCCACGCCTCCACCTCAGCCGCCAGAGCGTCAGCGGCTTGGGCGATCGCGTCGCGTGCGGGATCAAAAGCCACATCCCACTCTGGATCGCCAACGCGGGCGCGTCCCCAGGGGGAGGGCAGCGCGAGCGACACCGGTACCCACACGGGCGGGGCGGAGAGGGTGGCCATGGCGTCCAACGCGCGACGCGCGAAGGCGGTGACGGAGGCGGCACCGCACACGGGATTGGCCGGCGGCACGGCCGGGCGGAGCACCGTCACCTCCACGCTCGTCAGCCGCACCGGCGCCAGCGCGGCGGCGAGCACGCCGCGCCAGTCGTCGAGGGCCGCCTCCAAGGGCGGGCAGGTCAGCGTCACCAGCGAGTGGCGCAACGACCAGCCCTCCTCCCCTTGGTCCCACCGGGCGCGCACCCGCGGGGTGCCGAGTGCCGCCCAATGGGCGGCGAACACCCCGCTGGGGGACACCAGCGGTCGCCCCGGCCCGGTGTCCGGTTCGGCGTCTCCGTCACGCCGGGGCATCGGCGGGCGCCTTGGCGAACGTCTCCCCCTTGGTGCTCCACAGCCCCAGGCCGAGACGGTGAATCTCGATCTGATCCGCGAACGGCAGCTTGCCGATCGCCTTCAGGTCCAGCAGCTTGCTGTGCGGGTTGTAGTCGACGAGCGCCTGAACGATCTTGGTCTTTTTCGGATCGCGCGACACCGGCAGCGTGGCCAGCTTGCTGAGCGCGTTCGGCGACGCGCCGGTGATGAGGCCAAGCTTCAGCTTCAACCGCAGCAGATACTCCGCGTCGTCGGCGATCGCGTCGATGTTGCGGACGAGAGCGTCATGGTAGCGCTTGACCTGTACGGCGATGTCATCAACCCCGCCAGCCAGCGAGAACTTCACCTCCATCAGCGCCAGAGCGACTTCCGTGTCGTTGTGCCGCCGGGACCGCGGCCAGCACACGCCGAGGACGTCCAGCCGATCCTGGCCTGCCTCGAGCGTGTACTGGCGATCAACCGCAAAGTACTCGGTGTTGAGGCTCGGTTCGTTGTTGTTGGCCCGGATCAGAAACTGTTCGTACTCAATCTCAAGGCCTTTGGCGCTCGCGTCGCCGCCACCGCTCTTCGCGTGCACGGCGATGGTCTGCTTGATGAACGGCAGCTGGGTCGCGACGTAGTCGGACGCCTGCGCCGCCGACGTCAGCACAGGAGGGCCGTCCTTCCAGAACGCCTTGGGGCTCCAGAACGCTTGGTCGGCGGTGATCGCGTAGCCACCGCCGTTCGGCTTGATCGACGCCAGGCATTGGCCTTTGCAGTAAATCGTCACGCACCCGTCCCGGACCTCCAAAATGAGGTCGCGATCGGCGCGAACCACGTCCAGCAGCGGCCGGAGCGTTCCCGTCAGCAGATCGGCATCGAACTGAGGGCTGATGCGGCGTTGCTTGCCATTCATAGGGACCACCATTCACCGTCGTTGTGACGCGCGACTTTGGAAAAGAACTCGGCGTAGCGAGCGGTTTCGAAGGAATGGATCGGGACAACGCGCTTGGCCGTCAGCGCCGCGGCGAGGCGCTGCAAATCGGCCACCGCCGCGTGTCCGGAGGTGTGCAGGTGATCGAACGGCAGGCTCAGGCGGTTGCACCACGCGACAAGCCCCGCCGCCGCCGGCTCGTTCAGGTAGCCGCCCCACTGCGACCACACCAGGCGAGCGCCCGCCAAGCCGTTCGCCTCCTCCCAATCTCTCGCCATGGAGGCGCGGAACAGGACCATCGCGTTGGGCGCCAACCCCGCCAGGTCTTCGGGGAACACCCGGCGGCGCGCGTGGCGCTCCAGAAGGTCGAACAACCGCTGCCGCTTGATCGCGCGCCGCTGCCACGCCGGCACGAAGAGGCGCACACCATCCCAGTGCGACTGCGGGATGTTGGGGTTGCCCGTCGCCGCCAGGATGGCGGCCGCGTACAGGTCGATCACCAAAAGGCGCCCGGTGCGTCGCGCCGCGCGGAACACGGTGACGACCCGGTCAATGTTTTGCGCCGAGGCGCCGACAAGCACGGGGCCGCTGGTGGCCTGCGCGAGGGCGGCGAGCGCCGTCTCCAGGTCCGCTTCGGTGGGAACGCGATCCTCCGCGGGCCGCCGGCCGATGCTCGACCCCTCGAGCAACAGGGCGTCGACGCCGCGCGGCGCCCGCGCCAGCAGCCGTTCGAACAGCGCGGCCTTGCGGCCATGGGCCCGCAGGTCGCCACTGTAGAACAGCCGCCGGCCGCCGGCTTCGACCAGCAGCGCGTAAGCGTCGTAGGCGGAGTGGTCCACCAGGTAGGGCGTGACGCGAAACGGGCCGATCTCCAGCGGCACGCCGTCGCGGAGGTGGCGGGCGGCCCGCAAGACCACACCGCCCGGTACAAACGGCGCGGCGGCGGCGATGATGCGCTCGGCCGCGGCCCCCAGGACCAGCGGGGTCGATGCGGGCAGCCGCCGCGCCAGCCCGTAATGGTCTTGGTGCGGGTGCGACACCACCACGCCGAGGAGGCTGGCGTCGGCGTCGCGGCAGCCGGCAACCGGCGGCAGCAGGTCCGGTAGGGCGGCGTCCGCGTCGAGCGGCAGCCCAAGGTCGAGAACCAGCCGCGCGCCCTGGTGCTCCAGCTCGATGCACAACCCGCCGATTTGCTTGGTGCCGCGGTGGATGCACACCTTCATCGCGCCACCGTCCGCGTCACCGCCGCCGTCCTCGGCGCCACCGCCGAAACGCAGCCGCTTGTGACGCGCCGCGTGCGCGGGCCCACGCCGCTGGATGGAGCGTGTGTCGGCCCCACCGTATGTTCCAGACCGTGTCGGCCCATCACCCCTCTCATCGCGCACACTCGCCCAGCCGAGCCAAACCCAGAGTAGCACACTGCGGGGGCTGAGGAGACGGCCAGGGAGTCCGCGTTGTGGCCGGAGGGCGCTGCGGACACGTGGGCCGCGATGCGCCCCGGCGACGACGCGCCGCCGACCCGCAATTGGGGGGCCACGGGCTTACGATGGGGGCGCGGGCGGTCACGCACGGCGCCCCCGTGGCGACCAGCGCCTCCGCCAGCTCCAGGGCATCGTCGGGCCAGCACTCCCGCGGCCTTGGCTGGCGCGCGCCCGTCTCGCGTTGGGCGCGGCACGTTAGGATGGCGTGCGTCCAGCGGGCCGGCACGGCGTCGCGCCCACACGCCGCTCCGGGCCGCTCGGCGTGACCGTTGCCCAGCGCCCGGCCAACCCCGCGGTCGCGTGGCCGGTGGGGGGCATGAGAGGCATACCCTCACCACCCTGGCGCCGGCCGGAGCGACGCCTGGCGCCTCAGGTGTGTGGGGTGGGGCGCCGCATCATGAATCGGGGTCCTGCCACGGCCACACCGCCGAGCCGTAATGCTCGTTGCGATGGCAATTCGGGCACAGAGCGACCGCGTTTTCGACGGTGTCGTCGCCGCCGGCGGCGAGGGGCACCTTGTGATGAACCTCCAGGTACGGCGTCCCGTCGCTGCGGCGCGCGAAGGGCGCGGCGTGTCCGCAGCCCTCGCACGTCCCAGCCGCGCGCTCCAGCACCTCCGCCACAACGTCGGGGTTTCGGATAAACGCCTTGGTCACCACGGTGACCGTGACCGGCGCGCGTGGCGCCGATGCCAGGCGCTGGCGCCGTTCGGCGGTGGAGGAGCGTTGGGCCCGGCGGACCTCGCGCTCGTGCGCGTCCCGCAACGCGCGCGCGTCAAGCGCCACGTCGGTTTCGGCCGGCGAGCGGAGGACAAGCTCAAACCATTTGGAGCCATCCTCCTCGGTGTGGACGCCTGCGTTTTTGAACAAGCCCGCCAGTCGAAACGGCCCTTCCGCCTGGTGGCGAACAAAGGCGTACACGGGCACATGGGGATGGTTGATGATGGCGGCGTTCTCGGAGTAGCTCTCCTTGAAGACGTTGTTTCGGCTCTTCAGGAAATACTTGAGGCGCTGGCCGTCTTCGAGCCACTGGTTGCCATACTTGCCGCCCGACAGCGTGGCCTTCACAAACACAGCCTTGTGGTGGTCCTTGGGACCGATCGGCAAGATGCCGCCGCTGCGGTTGTCATACTTTTCGGCGAAGATGACGAGCTCGCTCGATCCGTACGTGCCGCCAACGACGAAATCATCCAGGCGTGTGCGGTCGGTCTGCCACGCGCCGAACTGCGCGAGCAGATCAGCCCGGATGTCTTCGAAGGTCGACAGGCCCGCCGCCTTCAAGCCCGTGTAGACGGCGGTCTCGGGAGCGCCGCGGAAACGATCCATGTAGTGCAGCAAGTCGCCAACCCGTCGGAACTGGCGCAACCACCGCGCGGAATTGCGCACGGTGCTTTTCACATCCTCAGGCACCTCTGAGTGTACCAAGGCCGGGGCGAACACCCGGCGGTCAATGTACCCGCGTACCGCGTCGATCACGTCCGGCATGAGGTCCAATCCTGGCAGCGCCGCGAGCTCCCTTCCACCCGCGTCAGAAATGAGGTATATCTATTTTGGCATACACGCATTCGGAGGGCGAGGACAACATCCCCCGAAAGCAGGTTGAGTCGCAGACGAAGTCGTGCCGTTGCCGTTTGCCAGACAGCCCAGTTGCCCGGCCGCTCAAGGGGCCCGTGACCGCCGACGGTCGGCGCTTCCACGCTCGCGCAGGCCGAGAAGCCGAACAACGAAGGCGATTGATCACGCCACGACGCTGCCGAGGAACGCCGAGGAACGCCGATCTGCGCCGGGCATGGTCTGTTTGCGTCTTGTTGAGCGCGTGGCCATTGGATCGCGCACAAGATGCTTCGGTGACGGAAGTGGCGAGAAAATTGACTTCGTGCACGAAGTATCTGCAACCTTACGGTTGCGCGATGGCGAGAAAATCGATGATATATCCCCCAGCGCCACCCCCACCATGAGCTTAAGCGTGAATCGCGCCGGCCCGTTGAAGCCATCGCAGGAATCAACCGCCCTCCCACCGGAGGGGGCCGGGGGCAGGCTCACGCTCCTGTGGCAATCTCAGGCCGCCGCCCCGCCAAAGCGACGGGCGGCATCGGTGGGAGAGGGCGACGGGCCGGTCGAACCTGAATTTTTTTATGAAGCCGCAGCGAAGGCATTGTCGCAGCGCACGACGCACCTTGGTGCGCGTGGCCGCCACCGGTTGGGTGGAGAGGTGCGGGCATCGCTTCAGGTCGCGGCACGCGTCCGCCCGGATGCGCTCGTGGACATCGATCGGCGGCCGCACGCCAGGGCGCTGTTTGGAGTGACCGGCCCCGTGGATGACGTCAGCCGCGATGCCCCCGTTCGCCTGTGACCGCTGTGGCGCCTGCTGCCGAAGTCTGGCGCTCCATGCGCTGTACCAGCCGCTGGATCGGGGCGACGGCGTTTGCCGCCACTTCGACGACGCGTCCGGGTTGTGCGCGGTCTACGCCGAGCGTCCACTGCAGTGTCGGATCGACGCCGCGTACGACGCGGGCCTGGTCGGTGGGCTAACACGGTCGGAATACCACGCGGCCACCCGCGCCGCCTGCGATGCCTTGAGGGCACGCACCGCACCATCACCGCAGCAAGAAGGGGAAACCGGACGTGTTCCTGGCGCAACTTGAAGAACGGCAGAAATCAGCGTTCCTTGTCCTGGCCGACACCATCATCCAGGCCGACGGTGCCGTCGCCCATCAAGAAGCGGCCATGCTTGCCGCCATGAAGGCGGAAATGGGGCTTCCCGCCGCCGTGCAGCCGGACGGGCGGTCCATCACGGACGCGGCGTCGGTGTTTGACACCCGCGCCACCAAGGTTGCCGCCGTGCTGGAACTGATCGGTCTCAGCTTGGTCGATGGCCATGTCCACGACCGCGAAGCATCGGCCCTGGAAACGATCGTGGCCGCCTTCGGCCTTCCGCCGACCGAGTTTGAGGTCCTGCGCAACTGGGTGGTTCGCCAATTTGCTCTGATGCGCGAAGCGGCCGCCCTGATGGCAGTGGAGGCCTGAGATGCCCCTTCCCGCAATCCTGATCGGCGGAGCCGTGGTCGCTGGCCTGTGGGGCGGCAAGAAGATGCTCGACGCCAGCAGCGCCAACAGCGAAGCGCAATCCCTCGGCGAAGAAGCCGCCGACCTGTTTGATCGCGCCAAAGGCGAGCTCGAGGGCGCGCGTGAGGCCGCCAACAGCGCGTTGGAAGACCTTGGTCGGCTGAAGATCGATGTCTGGCAAACCGACATCAAAGACTTTGTGCGGCTGATGGAACGGATCAAAGACGTGGAACTCACGGGCAATGTCCACATCGACGACCTCGCCAAGACGCTGGTCCGCCCGGACCAGTTGGGGGCCCTGAAGGAAACCTCCTTGCGCCTTGCCGAACTCGGCGGCGCGGCCGTGGGCTCCATCGCCTCCGGCGCGCTGGCCGGTGTGGCGGCGTACGGCGGGGTTGGCGCGCTCGCCACGTCCTCGACCGGCGTGGCGATCGGCTCTCTTTCCGGGGCGGCGGCCACCAACGCGACCCTCGCTTGGCTGGGCGGGGGAAGCCTTGCCGCGGGCGGCGCCGGCGTGGCGGGCGGCATGGCGGTTCTCGGCGGGGTGATCGCCGGTCCCGCGCTCCTGGTCGGTGGCTGGGCGATGTCGGCCAAGGCGGACGCGAACCTCGCGAAGGCCCGGGCCAACCTCGCCGAGGCGCGGCAGGCCGCCGAGGACATGGCGCTGGCAACGACCGCCGTCCGGGGAATCACGCGCGTCTCTGGGCAATTCGAGGCGGCCATTCTCCAGTTCCAGCGGACGTTCCGGATGACCCTTGGTGCCCTCCAGGTCGTCATCGCGGCGGCGCCGGTCCATCGGCCTCCTCTGCTGGTGCGCCTGCTCGACGCCCTCCGCGGGAAACGGCGAGGGCCAAGCACGTCCTACAAAGACTACACGCCGCAGCAACAGCAGATCGTGTGGCTTGCCTACGAGTGCGCCAGCGTGATGAAGCGGCTGCTCGAAACGCCGCTGCTGCGCGAAGACGGCGCCATCGACGCGCGTTGCACCGACGTGCTGTCGCTGCCGCGCGCGGTCGAAAGCAAAGCGCGCCGGATCACGGCCTAAACGCAGGAGCGGACCATGTTCGGCTGGCTTTCGAAGAAGAAGCGCGGCGCCGTCGCGGACGGCGTTGCCCAGGGCACCACGCAGTTCGCCGCCCACGCCGGCGCCAACGCCGCGCGAGCCGCCGACATGGTCGATCCGGGGTGGGCGGCCGTGAAGCGGATGCTGGAGAGCGAGGCCGGCAAGCTCAACAGCGCCGATCCCCGATGGGCACAGGTTCATCGCGCCCAAGCGTGCGGCAATGTCTTTGAGACACTCAATGACCTGAAGGACAACATCGGCCGCGCCGAGGCGGGCAAGCCGGGCACCTGGCAAAACACGCGCCTCCAAGGGGCCAACACCGCGCCACAGGACTCCGTCCTCGTGGTCGACGGCAAAGTCATTCTCGCCCGCCAGGACAAGTTGCTGTCCGGCCCCACCGTGCAGAACCTCAAGTCTTTGGCCAACGAAAAGTACGCCGGCATGGACCTGGCCGTTCCCGACGGTGAGGTGTCGGCGTGGAAGGAGGCAATGCTAAAGCTGGCTGAGCGGAGCTCGGACCCGGAGGCCAAAGCGCGCTACCTGGACGCCGCCAAGCGTCTGCGCGCCGGTGTGAGCCGGGACGATGTCACGCAGACGGTGAGCGACGGGAAGCGCTATCACCTCGAGCTTCAGCTGAAAGCTTATGGCAAGGAGGTCGTGGTGACGGCCGGGTCGGCGGCCCTCGGCGCCGCCGTCATCGGCGGCACGGTCTCGGTGATTCGCCACTCGGTGCAGCTGGCCCGGGGACAAACCGATGCGTCCACCGCCGCCAAGGCCATCGCGGCGGAGACCGGCTCCGCCACCGCCCGGGCGGCCGGCCAGGCGGCGCTGGCCGTCACGATCCGGACCGCCGCCGAAAAAGCCGGGGTGCAGGCGCTGCGGACCGGCGCTCCGGCCGCGGTGGCCGCCACGGCGGTGGTCGAGGTCGGCCGATCCATTTATCACCTTGTCAAAGGCAACATGACGCCCGACGAGGCTGCGGAGGCTCTGGGGCAAACCGGCTGCACGACGCTGGCCAGCTTTTACGCGGGTGGAGCAGCCGCGGCGGCCTTCGGACAAGCCGGCGCGGTCACCATCACCGTCGCCGGCGTCAGCGCGCCGATCAGCGTGCCCGTCATCCTGGCGGCCACCGCCGCGAGCATCGTGACCGCCGCCGTGTACCAATCGTGCATCGCGATCTTCAAGACGGCCCGTCTGGACAAGGCGGAAGCGGAACGGGTGATGGCCCTGGCCGAGGCGGCAGCGGCCGAGCTTCGTCGGCAACGGATGGACCTGGAAGCGCGGATCGACAGCGTTCTGGCGGAACGGGACCGCGCTCTGGCGGGGATTTTTCATGTCCTGGACTACGGCATCGACCGCGGTGACCCGTCCGCGGTCATGGCTGGGCTGGGTGACTTTGCGGGGTTCCTTGGCACCCGCCTTCGGTTCGCCACGCTTGATGCGTTCACCCACGCGATGGCAGCCAATGAGCCACTGGTGCTCTGACGCGGCCCAGCACCCCGGTGCGGCCGGCCGCGGTGCGAATCGTCCCTTCGGTGTTCTATGGGGGCCGACCGCGCCGAGCGCCATGGCACGCCGCCGGCGACCAGCGGCCAACGCTCCCGCGGTCAGGCGCTTGCGCCGACACTTGGCACAATAAGGGGGCATGCGGTGGGATCGCCCGCGCGCTGGAGCCTTGGCGCTGCTCAGCGGGTGCTTGCCGTCCACCACAGCGGCACACGCGTTCGAACGTTCGGCGCGGGCCGGCCAGGGACCGTGCACCGCCACGGCCGCCGCGCCCCCTTCGGGGGCTCTCCCCCTGCGCAGAGCGCAGGGGATACCGTCAGCGAAGCGCCTGCGGGTCTTCTGGGGAAAACGGACATTGGCATCATCAGCGTCGCGACGCCCGCCATCCACGGGGCGTGCGAGGCGGAATCAGCCCGCGCTCTGCTCGCGTTGCAGACGACCAAGGCGTTGCTGATGATGGAACCCGTCACGGTCTATGACGTGTCGCCCGGCCCGCAGGGAAGCCGGTTTAAGGCCCGGGTCATGAACGGGGCGGGTGTTGATGTCGGAGCGACGCTCGCTCGCAGTGGCTATGCACAATCGGACGACGACGCTCTGGATGTGACCAATCCATGGTGCCGCTGAACCGTGTCGGGGCGGCGGCCAAGGGGGCCACGGTCCTCGCGGACATCACGCATGGACCGAGTCGAACCGACTGTCGCGCAGCGGGCAAACCGTTGCAAAGCCGCTTGACGTCAACGGTTCCTCGCGGCCCGTTTCCGCCGCAGTTTGGCCTTGCGGCTTGCCTTCCGCTTTTCGGCCCGTGAGTCTCGAGCGGTTCGCATCGACATCGTCCATCCTCCGATTCTCGCCGCGCGGGGCGGCGTGGCCTCCACGTGAGATGGGCGCCGGGCCAAGTGCAGACAGACGTCCAGAAGGGCAATGAAAGGGCGCGGACGGCCTCCGTGCACCCCTTACGATCCGTTCTCCCGTCGGTTGCCAAGCTCAGGCAACGTGGATCGTTCTTGCGCACACCATTGGCCGGGGACCTTTCCATGTCGCAGCCCTCCACCAGCATCGCCGACCTGACCGCCGCCGTTGTCGCGGCCTCCGTCGGCAACCACACCGTTGCCGTCGGCGCCATGCCCGCCCTCATCGCCGCGGTCCGCGATGCCGTGGCGGGGCTTGGGCAACCGGCGGTTCCGTCCGCGCCGGCGGTGAAGCCGACACCGGCCGTCCCGATCCGCAAGTCCGTCACCCCCGACCACATCGTCTGCCTGGAGGACGGGAAGACGCTGACGATGCTCAAGCGCTCTCTGCGCTCGACCCACAACCTGTCGCCGGACGAGCACCGCGCCCGCTGGGGCCTGCCGCCGGAGTACCCAATGGTGGCGCCGAACGATGCGGCGGCCCGCTCGGACATGGCGAAGTCCCTCGGCCTGGGGCGGAAGCGCTGAACGGCCGGCTTGGCGGTCGACAATACGCCTATCCCGGCACCTGCCCGTGCCCCTTCAACACGATGCGGAACGGGCGGCGGTGCGGCGGCACCAGCGCCTACAGCCGGCCGGGCGGGCGGGCGCCCCTGTGCTTTCCCAAGGACGTGCCGCCGGGCAGGGTGGAGAGCTATCGGCGCCGCCACGGCGTGGCGAAGCCAAACTGAGCCGCGCGCCGCGATCGTTGCGGACCCGCGAGGACCGGAACCTTCGCTCCCTCTCCGGCCGCGCGGAGGTTCGTGCTTGCGTCCACGGCACCGGCTCCGTATAAGCCGGCCTCCGTTCCGGATTAGCTCAGTCGGTAGAGCAGCGGACTGTTAATCCGCGTGTCGCTGGTTCGAGTCCAGCATCCG